>NZ_JAIBHJ010000009.1 GCF_021278025.1 Motilimonas sp. E26 | reverse complement strand
TTTACTTTTGGCGAAGCAAATTATAACCCTTTACCATGCTGCTCAAAAATCCATCGCGAAAGATCAACACGCCCTAGCATTAAGCACACCAATAAAAATTTTTCGTGACCGACTGCAGCCATTGGTAAATGCGGATGATGCTTATAAGTCAGCTAGATCAACATGAGGTAGGGTTTATACCCAATCAACCTGGAGATGCTTGATTTCAGCAAGCGTTACAGGCGTTTAGGCAAGGCATTGATGCAGATAATGGCTTTCCCCTTATCAAAATCACTTATTAGCGGTCATTTATTTTGCAGGGACAGATCTTTAGCTGGGGAAATAATTGGCCTAATTAAGCCACTTAAACCAATCAACACTTGAAGCTGTGTGCTGAAAGAAATCTCGGATATAAAAAAACCCAGCGAGGCTGGGTTTTTTAAAAAGAGAAGAATCAATTACTTGATCTTGCCTTCTTTGTACATTACGTGCTTGCGAACTACAGGATCAAACTTTTTGATCTCGAATTTCTCAGGCATGTTACGCTTGTTCTTGTCAGTCGTGTAGAAGTGACCAGTACCAGCGCTTGAGTTCAAACGAATTTTTTCGCGACCGCCTTTAGCTGCCATAATCTATCTCCTAAACCTTCTCACCACGGGCACGGATATCAGCTAATACTGTATCAATACCTTTCTTATCGATGATACGCATACCTTTAGTAGTAGTACGTAATTTTACAAAGCGGTTTTCGCTTTCAACCCAAAAACGGTGCGTTTGTAGGTTAGGTAGAAAACGGCGTCTTGTTCTGTTTTTCGCATGTGATACGTTGTTACCTACAGCTGGACGCTTACCGGTAACTTGACATACTCTTGACATGTCACTCTTCTCCAAATATAACTTTCTTGCTCGAGCAATATTAGTGCCTCGTGTGGCCGTCGCCCGAGGCACTACGAGGGCGCATTTTATACAGTAAAGCCCATATAAGATCAACACAATGTTCAAATCTGGTCGAATTTTCAGCTAAATCCACCCTCTTTCAGCAAAAGAAGCGGTTTCGCCGTCACCAACAACTAAATGATCTAATACTCTCACATCGATCAATGCGAGGGCTGCGACCAGCCTTTCGGTGATCCGTCGATCAGCCTGACTGGGCTCGCAAATTCCCGACGGGTGATTATGCACTAAAATAATCGCCGCTGCATTCGCTGTTAACACTTGTTCTACCACTGCACGCGGATAAACCGCTGCACAGTCGATGGAGCCATGAAATAACTCGACAAAATTGAGCACCCTATGCTGATTATCGAGCAATAAAGCAGCGAACACTTCATTTTTATAATCACGCATTTTCGCCATTAAATATTGCCGAGTAGCCTGTGGGCTGGTCAACGCGTCCTCTTTTTGCATTTTTTCTTCTAAATAGCGCCGACATATTTCAACCACGGCTTGCAGCTGCACATATTTTGCCGTTCCAAGTCCCTTGCCTTGGCAAAATACCCCTTGTTGAGCATTTAAAATTGCGCGCAGCGAGCCGAAATCATTCAGTAAATGGCGAGCTAACTGCACTGCATCAAGCCCAGCGCAGCCTGTACGTAAGAAAATCGCCAATAATTCAGCGTCCGACAACGCCTGCGCCCCTTTATCCAATAACTTTTCACGCGGCCGCTCGGCTGCGGGCCATTGCTTAATACCCATTTGCTCTCCCTGCACACTAAGGTGAACGAAATCACTAATCCCTTAAATCTAGTCGATGGCTATGATCCAAGTAGGGGAAATTGGCAATTAAGTTATGCTATCGTTGCGCTTTATTTTTTCTTGGGCTGAAACATGAACCTTCATAATAAAAATATTTTATTAGGCATTTGCGGCGGCATCGCCGCTTATAAGTGCGCAGAGCTGACACGTCGACTCAAAGATCATGGCGCCAATGTCCGTGTGGTCATGACCCAGTCGGCCAAGGCCTTTATTACACCGTTGACCATGCAGGCGGTCTCTGGCAACCCAGTGTCTGATAGCCTGCTGGATCCTGCTGCTGAAGCGGGCATGGGCCACATTGAACTAGCCAAGTGGGCCGATTTGATTTTAGTCGCCCCTGCCAGTGCCAACACCATTGCGCGTTTAACAGCTGGCATTGCCGATGATTTGCTGTCTACTTTATGCCTTGCCACGCCTGCGCCCATTGCTATCGCCCCCGCAATGAACCAGCAAATGTATTTAGCACCAGCAACCCAAGCTAACCTAACCACTTTAAAACAGCGTGGCACGTTGATCTGGGGGCCTGCACAAGGTCAACAGGCGTGTGGTGATGTTGGCCCTGGCCGCATGTTAGAGCCGGATGAGCTTGTCCAACATTGCCAGCAGCAACTTAACCCAAACCAAGACTATGCTGGCATTCGTGTATTAATCACCGCAGGCCCAACTCGTGAGCCAATCGACCCAGTGCGTTATTTATCCAATCACAGCTCTGGCAAAATGGGCTATGCCTTAGCCCAAGCAGCGCAACAAGCCGGTGCGACAGTCACGTTAGTGTCAGGCCCTGTTAACTTAACGCCACCAGCAGGCGTAGCAGTGGTCAATGTGATGAGCGCCCTTGAAATGCACCACGCCGCCACATCACGCAGTGCTGAACACGATATATTTATCGGCTGTGCGGCTGTTGCCGACTATCGCCCAGAATCAGTAGCAGATAACAAAATCAAAAAAAGTAATGATGAGCTAGTCGTAAAAATGGTAAAAAACCCTGACATTTTGGCCGATATCGCTAATAGTGAGCCGCGACCATTTTGTGTTGGCTTTGCCGCCGAAACCCAAGATGTGGAACACTACGCCAAAGACAAACTGACACGCAAAAAGTTAGACCTAATTGCCGCTAATGATGTAGCCAAAGCTGGCCAAGGATTTAACGCGGAGCAAAATAGTCTCACGGTATTTTCAAAAACAGACGCCATCCATATCCCATTAGCCAGTAAACTTGACGTGGCCAATGCGTTATTGAGTTTGGTTTTGATCCATTATAAAAAATAATAAGACAGCACAAATGAAACAAATAGAATTAAAAATACTCGACCCACGCATCGGTAATGAGTTTCCGTTACCTGCTTACGCTACGCCCGGCTCGGCAGGGATGGATTTACGCGCATGCTTGGACCAAGCGGTAACATTAGCGCCCGGTGATACGCAATTGTTGCCAACAGGGCTGGCAATCCACATTAACGACACCAGTCTTGCCGCCACCATTTTGCCGCGCTCAGGCCTAGGCCACAAACACGGCATTGTGCTTGGCAACTTGGTTGGGTTAATTGATTCTGATTACCAAGGACAACTAATGGTGTCGTGCTGGAATCGCGGTAAAACCACGTTTGTCATCGAGCCTGGCGAACGTATTGCACAACTCGTTTTTGTGCCTGTAGTGCAAGCACAGTTTGAAATAGTGGATGAATTTGCTAGCAGTGAACGCGGTGAAGGTGGCTTTGGTCACTCAGGCCGTCAATAAGCTTGTCGCTTAGAGTTAATTACGCACTAAAACGCATCGGTAAACACGCCTTTTAGGTAACAGTTTGGGTAAAGGAACATTCATGTCAGGAACCAATAAAACCAACCGCAAAGAGCAAATCTTACAAGCGTTAGCACAAATGCTTGAAACAGCGCCGGGACAACGGATCACGACCGCTAAGCTCGCTAAAGCCGTTGGTGTATCAGAAGCGGCTTTGTACCGCCACTTTCCTAGCAAAGCGCGTATGTTTGAAGGCTTAATCGAGTTTATTGAAGAATCGCTGCTGTCGCGAATAAACCTGATCTTAGAAGAAGAAAAAGACACGTTTAATCGTATTCATCACATACTGCACTTGCTACTTAGTTTTACCGAACGTAACCCCGGCATCACTCGTATTTTAACTGGCGATGCTTTATTGGGCGAAAACGAACGCTTACGTGAGCGCATTCAAGTATTGTTTGAAAAGCTAGAGATACAGCTCAAGCAAGTATTACGAGAAAAACGTTTACGTGACGGTAAGGGCTTCAACTTAGATGAAGGTATGTTGGCCAACTTGCTGTTGGCATTTGCTGAAGGGAAAATAAACCAATACGTGCGCACTCAATTTAAACGCAAGCCCACCGCAGATTTTGATGAACAGTGGGGCTTTATTCGCAATCAGCTACTCAACAGTTAATACCGCTATACTTAGCGCAGGGGTAGCATTGGCCTTATTTAACGCAAGGTACTGCATTACCTTGCGCTCACCGAATGATTAATCTGCTTCATAACAATTATAAAAAATGATTACCTTGGCAGAACTTGTTGCCTATTGTTTATATCATTTTTTGCGCTAATATACTGGCGAAAAATAAATCCCCAACCTTCTCCAAATTAAGGAACCATTTAAATGGACGAAATCATAAAAGAGTCTGGCTCTTGGTTGCAAAACAACCAAGGTCTACTAATTGAATACGGTGTAAACATTGCCGCTGCGGTACTGATCTTATTCTTTGGTTTTATCGCCGCTAAAATGGTTGCTGGCGGCTTAGCTAAAGTAATGGGTTCTAAAGGCCTAGACAAAACAATTGTTGATTTTGTTGCTGGTTTAGTTCGTTACGGCATCATTGCATTTGTCATCGTCGCCGCCCTTGGCCGTGTTGGCGTACAAACCGCCTCGTTCGTTGCTATTATCGGTGCCGCCGGTTTAGCGATTGGTTTAGCACTACAAGGCTCACTGTCTAACTTTGCATCTGGCGTGCTACTTATCCTATTTCGTCCTTTCAAGGCGGGTGACTACGTTGAAATTGCAGGCACTGCAGGTTCGGTAGACTCAATCCAAATCTTCTCTACCGTATTAACAACACCAGATAACAAGGTAGTTGTAGTACCAAACTCAGCTGTATTTGGTGGCAACATTGTCAACTACTCGCGCCTGCCTACCCGCCGCGTAGATATGGTGATCGGCGTTAGCTACAAAGCTGACCTAAAACAAACTCAAGATGTATTAAGAAGGATTGTAACAGCACATGAGAAAGTGCTAAAAGATCCGGCGCCGACTATTGAGGTTGTTGCATTGGCGGATTCATCCGTTAATTTCGTGGTTCGCCCTTGGGTGAAAACACCAGACTACTGGGCGGTTTACTTTGATCTCAATAAGCAAATCAAAATTGGCTTGGACGAAGCAGGTATCGAAATTCCATTCCCACAAATGGATGTGCATTTAAATAAAGTGGCATAAACCACTCCATGCCTGAAATAAAAAAGCCCACTAACGTGGGCTTTTTTATATTTTGGGTTATGGCCGTAATCGACTTTACTGCTGTTTGTAGACCATTGCTGACGAAGTATCATCGGTATCATGGGTTAGCGGCCCATCGGTACGACCTGCCGCAATCAGTTTATCGTCGAGTAATCCAACACTGTTAATATAGGTATTTCTGGTACCAGCAATATTAACAAATGACTTGGGATCCAAAAGCTGACCTTGCGGTAATACTTTGTAGAAGCCATCACCAGCGCTGAGCCAGCTATTACTATCAACCTGAGTAAAACCATTAATACCATAAAGGTAAAGATCTTGGTTTAACCAACTAAGCCCGCGCAGTAAGTCTTCCTTATTCAGGTCGAGAAAGTCATGAATATAGGTACGGTCTGCTAAATTGACGCGATAAAAGCTGATATCCCATTCGGTGGTATAATTATTACCGCTAGGGAATTTATCTCGACGACTATTGGCGCCGACATATAAGGTATTAGCCTTAATCAACGCATCGGCAATAACGTCACTTTCACCACTGTCGAGCAGCGTTTCAAACTCTAGCTCACCCGCGAAGTTGTAGCGTTTCAGTACAATGTGCGTATCCAGCAGTCTATCTAGATCGGGAGTAAATTTAGTTCCAAATCGGTGGTTATAAGCAGCTAATGAATTCATATTGCGACTGGACAAAGTAAAGATATGCCCTTGTTCATCAACAGCAATATGACTCAGGCCACCAAAGCTACCAACATAATAATCCCAAATAGAAACCACCTGACTCCATTGCTGAGCATAGTTTTCATCAAAAAGGCTCAATTTCAAGCCTTCGTAATTATACGAAACCAATAATTTTTCTTGTTGGCAATGTAGCTCCACATTACCAATATGACTGGAATAATTAATAAAATTAGTAAATGTTACTTTATGGTTCGGCGCCGGGGGGCGGGTATTTTCTTTAAGGGTAAACTCGCTGACCAGATACTCCTCCTTAGTAAAAGGAGGGAGGTAATAGTTTTCAGAATAAGGGTCGGTTAACAAGGTTTTATGCTCTAATTCACCCGCACGGGTGTACTTTTCTAGCTGAAGAGCAAACTCTTTCCCTTGTGAAGAATCAGCGCTATTTTCAACATACCTGGCTAGGCTATATTCACCCGAGTCATGGATACAAATATCTGCAAAACCCCCTGAAACGACCTCTTGCCTTAATACATTCTGCTCTTTATCCATTAAAGCAAAAAAGCCTTTACTATCTTTATAGTCATCTGAAGCAAGATATTGGCCTACGATGATTGACTGACCATCATTAAACTGCACCAATTTATTAATCGACGCATTTTTGCTCTTGCTAATATCACCAATTTTAACGAGTTGGTTATTGGTAAAGCCAGCATGCTCAATAAAACTAATTTTTGTTTCAATAGGAGGTTGCTCTGGGGTTGGGGTCACCGGAGCCGGTGTTGGCGTTGGCACGCTAGGCGGATCAGATGGTTTAGTCGGATCACTTCCCCCGCCGCCGCCACCACAAGCCGACAAAGCAAAGCACAGCGTTAATAAAAACAATGGTTTCATACTTCCCTCCACAATTAATGCCAAACAGCTGGCATAATAATGATATTGATTATCAGTTGATAAATTTACCCAAAATGCTCATTAATTGATACTTTTTTGCTCTCAATCTTACAATTTCTAACAAAAAATGTGGCTGGAAAACATCAGGCATAGCGCTTGAATCAGGTTACAAGATTTATCTGTTTGGCGCTTAACGGGGAGACTTAGATCGAACTGGACGAGCGGTATCAAGACTTGATGACAGCACCTTTGCTTTGACTGGATGCCATACCCTCGCTCATGTTTAAAATGACAAAGCCCACGCTTGTGAGCTTTTTGATATATTACAAGTTAACACATCGACCTAATGCACGCGAGGTGGGCCATTTCGCACCAACTCTTTGCCATTTTCATACACATCTTGCGATACCCAACGCCCTAACAACAGCTGATGTTGGCTATCGAGCACCGCAACAAAGGGTTTACCATCGGCATTACTCGTCGCTAACGCCACCCCTGCCACATCATTCAGCCCTAAGCTGCCACTTTCTACCGCTAGCAAAAACGCTTCTAACTCAGACAAGGTTTCAATCACATTTTGGTCATCAATCATTAAACTGCTCACTCTTTCGACTCGGCTCAATCGGCAACACTATACCGATAATAGGTAGGTTTAACAGACTACTGAAAATAATTTCATCTTTTATCCTGGTAATGACGTAGAGGTTTTTGTCCCCCTTTAGCGCAAATGTATAGCCGGTCCCAAATCTTCTCTAAGTGTTAACTTTTCATTAAAATTAAATTACTTAATTAGCAATAAACTAACTCTATTTTGAAGCCTTTCTAACTAGCACATAATGAAACATTTGCAAAACATATAATTCAAAACTACCCGAACGGGTAGTTTATGACTTACACGATATTGATATATTATTGACAACAAAATCTCAACATGGATATATCATGAAACTAACAAAAATTGCGAGTGCAATCCTACTGAGCTCAGCCTTAGCTGCGTGCGGCGGTAATTCTTCGAAAAGTACAAATGATGGCAACCCAGTCATCACCCCTAGCATTACACCTTCCGAGGAGCCAGCACCGGTCACTAATCAAAATATTGATGGTCAACTTGTGGTCCCCGTGAGCTTGACAACTAGCGCTCGCGCAGCAATAAAGCCTATCCAATCTCGTGATACTTCGTGTCCAGATGTTCCTGACGGCTATATGCCACTTAATGGTGCCACTGTACAGTTAAGGGATGTGGCAGGGAATACAGTTAGTGAAGATGTCATTACTGATATTTGTGGTAAATTCGTTTTTGTTGTTCCCGACAGCTTAGTTAGTAGCATAGAAAAAGTTGTCGCAAACAAAGAAGGCTTCCGACAGCTAATAAGTGATGTTGAAAACTTCTTAGCCAGCAATGCTTCAAAAGTCGTTTCAACGGTTGAGAATGATGCAAAATTTGTACTATCTGGTTTTAGAAAAACCAGCAACAACAGCATTAACTTCATTATCACTGACTCCAAATCCAAAAAAGCCGTATTAGGCTTACCTACGTCATCGTTTCAGTTCTCTCTAGACTCACAAGCTATTGCGGCGAAAAAGATTACCGGCTCACAAAATATCGCTGGTGACTCAACATCACTTGCCATTACTCTAGATGCTAGCGGTTCAATGAGTGTTCCAGTACTTGATAGCAATGGTAATTTCATTCCGGCCTCCGATTCGAATCCTCATACGCGTTACAGCCTTGTCGCCTCCTCTACTCATCAATTGATTGATATGACCAAGGCTAACGATCCTGATGCAGAAATTGCGGTTACTCTCTTCTCAACGACTATTTATTCAATGACAGACAGCACCATCGCGCAATATTTACAACTATTCGATAACAATGATACAGAGATTCAGTATTCTATAAACAGTACCACTGGATTTGTAAAAGATGTCCCAACACTGCATACACTAATTGATCTATATAATCCGCATTCAGATATCTATGACCCATACTTTACGCCTGTAGCCAGCCGCCATCCTGACCGCACCGACAATATTCACCATGCAAGTTGGTATCCTTTTGGCGGTGGAACTGCATTTTACGACAGTATTGATGCGGCTATTACACAATTAGCTAATGCTAATGTGGCAAAACCAATGATCGTTGCGCTAACCGATGGCTCTGATAATAATTCAAGCAATAGTGCAGATGATATTATTGCGAAAGCTAACCAATATAACATTCCCGTTAATATTATTGCCGCTAGCGATTCGTTTGATCAAACCAGTGTGGATGCAATGAAAAAAATTGCGAGCAACACTGGCAGTGAATACTTTGATGTTACTAACCTCGCTGATTTAGGTGGCTTCTTGTCAGGCATTTCGACTCGGGTCACTTTTAACTACAATGCAGACTTTAATGAAACCTTCGCTTCAGGCCAAAAACTAACTATCAGCTTAACTGCTAGCGATGGCAGTGTTATAACTTATCCAGAGCAGATTATCCCATAGTAAATAATAACTTAGTCATAATAACAAGGAGAGCAAGTGCTCTCCTTGTTATTTTTTCAGGGGCTTTCAAATCATTATCGCGATACGCTTTTAAAGACTCAATTAACGTCGCCATTTTTAGCTTTTGGCTAGCAATTCAATCTCAGCTCTACTTAAGCTTATCGCGATCAAATTGTGTATATTTTTTTACCGTAAAGTTGTTTTCAGAGATGACAACACAAAACGCATAGAGATATATCCAGCTCGCTTTCTTGGGAAGCATACTTGCCTTTTATATTAAGACCTCCATCTTATTCAATCAACTTACATATCAAAATGATTGTTTTTTGATATTTAAAAGGTAAGATTCTGTTTTTTACATTTTTGTGACTATTATTTTAAATGGAGTAACACATGAACCACAACTTAGTCTTTAGCACCTTAGCCTTATCTTTAGCGCTTACCGCCTGTGGCGGCGGAGGTGGTGGTTCAAGTGCAACCGATTCAAACCAAGGCACTACACCTCCCAGCGTCGCAACGCCAACACCGGTGCCAGATGTCACCCCAGTAAATAGCGTACAAGTAACAGTGATCGATGATTACCTACAAAACGCTCTAGTATGGTTAGATCTCAATGGCGACTTTATTTATCAAGCCGATGAGCCTTCAGCCACCACCAATGAAATGGGCCAAGCAACGCTAACCTACCCAGAGAATATTGACTGGACCGAATACCACCTTGTCGCCAAGGCCACTGCTGGTGCCACCATTGATACCCGTACTGGACAAGCCGTCACCCGTGATTATTACTTAACCACACCGAAACAAAAATCCGTCATCACACCACTCACCTCATTAGTGCAAGGTTATGTCGAGCAAGGTGAAACCTTAGAAAATGCTGAAAAGCTTATTTGCCAGCGCGTTAACGCTGAAAACTGCCGAATTTATGATGACTATATTGCCACCAAGGCGGATCAACTATTAGGCTACTCGCGTGCTTACATGCACATCATGCCCAATGGTAATAATAGCATCGATTTCGCAATAGCCCTTGATAATGCAGCCAGTGTCGATCTTGCCATGAATAATTGGCTGAAAGACAACAATCTCAACATTAATGGCGTCAACTGGGCAGCCCTTAACATTATACAAAACAGCCTTGACCAACTCGTTTTCAGTAGCCAGTTTAGTTCGGCATATAACAATGGTCGCAATATGGTGCTGTTACAGCTAGCAGGCGAGCTGCACAGTGCCGTTGCAGACAGCATTAAACTAGGCCTCAGACAAGACTGGCAAATCGCTGAGACGAACATCGGAACCTTTAACTGTACTAACGGCGGCACCCAAACTAACACCGGCGCAATCAATTCAGCAACCCAAGGTGGCGCAGGCGCGATTGTTGAGAAAGTCGTACAAAACAATTGCTCATTTTACCAAGGTGGCGAAGTGTTTAATTCAACTAAAGACTTCCAAAGCCAGTTAACCCGTAATGCACAAGGCAAGCTACTTAGCCAAACTAACACTTTATCGTTTACAAACAACTACACCGCAGGCCTAGCCGGTATTGCTAGCACACTCAAATTAACTGGTGAAGCAAACTATCAATCAGCAGGTGCTAACTACCAAACCAGCATCAATGGCTACGCTAAGCTGAGCTACAAAGGGGAAAATTATCATTTTTCATTCAGCAACCCTACAAACCAACCTTTAGTCATAAACGGCCAAATATCATCAGGGAAAATCATTATCCGTGAAAATAACCAAACCACCGAACTGATTATTAATGAATCAGGTTGGTGGCTTGATGGTGAAAAAGTGCATAGCCCAATCAGCTACTAATTCTAAAAAGCAGCCACTCCCGTTAGGCTTACCTAAGCTAACGGGATTCAACCTATAATGATAGAGCTAATGAGATTTGGCTTAACTAAAAGCCTTAAACGGCAACCCCCTCAAGTAATAAAGCATTAACTTAACTAATAAACAATGGGTTAAACAGGCAACACCGTTTAAGCTAGAGCCCCCTCAAACAACTTATCACTTTGGACGATAACAGCTCTCCCTGCTAATATTGGATAAGCTCAAACGAATATTTATTCACTTGGCTGACAGTAACAATCAGTGGCTCGTGAGTTGAAAGAATACTAGCAATGGAGAGTCGTGATGAAGTCGTTATTAATAGTCTTGGTACTCGCATTACAAGTTGGCTGTGCATCATATGACACCATGGAACAGCAACCTGAAATGAATAACCCACAAGCATGGCACGCTTATGGCGAAGAGCATGCAAATAAAGGCTTTATTCAACATTCAAAACAGGGCTTAGCAAAAAAATGGGGCGTTAGTATTAATACCCTAAATGACCAAGCGTTCAATGCTTATAATAAAGGCTACATGATTGGTAAAAAACAGTACTGCAGTCAAAATGCGACATGGTTGGGTGCAACTGGCCAAATCTATCGCGGTATCTGTGACGACATAGACCCTTTCTATCGCCAGGACTATATGAATGGCTTACGGTCTCATCTAGGTAGAATGTAACCCCTAGTTTAAATTCACTTATTACCTAAAAACACACAAGACTTAAACAAAAATCGGCCTCAGGCATAACCTGAGGCCGATAATGCAGGAAATATCAACTCGTCGACTTTTTCATTAACCGAATAGCCGAGCTAACTTATTCTTGTGCATACTCTTTAACTTGATAACGCTGACCAGCAATTTCGGTCCACCAGCCATATTGGTCAACTTCATAAACGGTTTCAACGGTGTTTTCAAAAACAGAGACTGAGCCAGAAGTAAACCGATGTTTGCCTGTTACAGGGTGAGGATATGGGTAATATAAGGTATCGGTATCTTTGCCTATTTTAAACAGATAAAGTTGGCCGTTGACGGTCAGTTTAATGATCCCTGTTGATCTAGCAGCAAAGTTTTTGTTGGCAGCATTATAGCTTGCTACGCTTTAGGCTTTAGCTTCTGTCGTGAAATCAACTCCTTCCGCGTAAGCATTGCTAGCAAGGTTATAATCGACTTGACCCGATTGCTTGAGTAAATCACCACCAAAAGCGCTATTTTGATAAGTACCTTTGTACTCAATCATGCCATTTTGCACCATGTCACGCTCTAAATACGATAAGGTACATTTATCAAATACTTCCGCGCCTGTTACCACAACCCCATCGACAGTATTAGGCACCTCACCCACTTGAAACGCTTTACCTGTGCTACCCGATTTTGCGCACGGAACTGAAATAGAAGTGCTTTGACGATTTAAGCCCATCTCTACCGCGGCAGTGGCTAATCTCTCTAAGCTGGCAGATAGCGTAACTAAGGCGATATCACGATTAGCTAAGTAATCTTCCGCCATCGCCGTATTCACTTGTGCGATACCGGCTTGGTCTAATACCACGTCAACTAGTTGCCAGTTAATACTGTCACTGTCTAATTGGTTGTCTAGCTGCCATTGAGCGAGGGCGTCATCAATTTGTTGTGCGTTATCAAGCGCTAAACTAAAGCTCACTTCACTGCTAGCGCCACTGGGCATAATATTCATGTAAGCGCGGGCATGGCCCAATTGCACATGGTCTTTATCAGCCACATAATCTTTAAATAAATCACATTGGTTTTGCCCTAAACGCTGACAAACCAAAGCTACCGCATCATCCAACAGCTGGCCTTGGTCAACATAACCTTGGGTCAAACTGGTTAATGGCGTGATCACGTTTTTCCCTTTTGGGGTGGTGAGGTAATAATCGCGCGTTACGGTTTTGCCGGTGCGCATATCCACGGTTTCACCGGCGATGGCTTTGGCCACTAAGTGATAGTCGTTAACGCTGTATTGTTCGGAGTAATCAAGGGTAGCGACCCCATTCGCGTTAGTTCTTGCCGATGGCTCGTTGGCATCAAATAAAAAGTCGCCGTCTAAATCCATCCATACCAAAGCATTGCTTAAATAATCACCAACAACCGTTACATTCGTGCGTAAAGTGTTCGCTGGCGGCTCGATTGTTGGCGCAACCGTTGGGGTAATGGCTCGCTCAGCACTGCTGCCGCTAGGTGAGCCCCACCGCCACAACCGACTAAACCGACTAAACCAGTAGCCAACAATAGCGCAATGGGGGTTAGTTTAAACGCCATACTATTTCCTTATAAAATATAGATGGCAAGATTACGGCTCGCCTTGTTCTTTAACTTGGTATTGTTCACGCGTTTCTTTGTAATCCTCTAAAAAACGATTTCGACGCCATTCATAGTCTTTTTCATTTCGAATAACATCTTTAACCGATTCCAAGTATTCATCCACATTCAGCTCTTTTTCATAAGGAATTTTATCTAAAAATGCCTCAAAGCTATGGGCTAACAGGCAGTAGCGCTTATTAAGCCAGTAATAAATGCCACCGGCCCCTTCGCCTTTTACCTTCATTAAAAAAATATTATTGGCATGACCGTCGGCGATAGGAATGTAGTCGGGGTCTAGCCCGTAATCTAAGGTATACTCGCTATATTGCTCGTTGAGAGAATCACGATCCAGTAATCCATTGCTGGGTTTTCCTGTCTCACGAAACGATGCAGCATAGAATACTCCTAGGCTTACACCGCCTGTTTCATAAGGCATGTCACTAAAGTTATTTCCGTCTGGATCGGTTAACGGGACAGTTGCGGGGCTCAGGTACGCAGCACCAAAGCGCAATAGAAAAGCCTTATAAGCATCTGGCAAGCTAGTGACAATACGCTTCTCAAACTCTGCAATATATGCTTCATCAATAACATGACAAAAACTGGTAATTTTAAATTTGGTCACATCTAACACTAGTCCTCTCCTACCTCTTCTAACTGACAATTACTATCTTTTTCAAAGTTGCAATTATCACTGAGCTGTTTGTAAATTGATTGGCCGCCAGAATGGGGTACTCCTACATGGCCTCGGTTGTTTATTAACGGATATTTAAATAGCTGTCCTATTGCGCTAAAAAACACTTACTAGCGAGATTACGGCTCGCCTTGCTCTTTAACTTGGTATTGCTCACGCATTTCTTTGTAATTCTCTAAAAAACGATTTCGACGCCATTCATAGTCTTTTTCATTTCGAATAACATCTTTAACCGATTCCAAGTATTCATCCACATTCAGCTCTTTTTCATAAGGAATTTTATCTAAAAATGCCTCAAAGCTATGGGCTAACAGGCAGTAGCGCTTATTAAGCCAGTAATAAATGCCACCGGCCCCTTCGCCTTTTACCTTCATTAAAAAGATATTATTGGCATGGCCGTCAGCGATGGGGATGTAGTCGGGGTCTAGCCCATAATCTAAGGTATATTCGCTATATTGCTCATTAAGGGAGTTGCGATCCCGTAATCCATTGCTGGGTTTTCCTGTCTCACGAAACGATGCAGCATAAAAAATACCTAAATCAACATCACCCGTTTCATAAGGCTTATCACTAAAAGGATGTCCATCAGGACCGGTTAATGGGACATTACTTGGCCTTAACGATGCCGCGCCGAAACGCAGTAAGAAAGATTTGTAATCTACGGGCAACTTAGCTCCTATTCGTTGCTCAAAAGCCTCAAGGTATTCGGCAGTAATTGCATCGCAATAGTTAATAACTCTGAATGGTTTAACATTAATCATTAATCTTCCCCAATTTCTTCTAATTGATAATCACTATTTTTTTCAAAGTTGCAATTATCACTGAGCTGTTTGTAAATTGATTGGCTGCCAGAATGAAATGCTCCTGCATGGCCTCGGTTTTTTATTAACGGATATTTAAATAGCTGTCCTATTGCGCTAATAAACACTTACTAGCAAGATTACGGCTGGCCTTGCTCTTTAACTTGGTATTGCTCACGCATTTCTTTGTACTGACTCTTCCATCGCTCTGCTCTTCGCTCAATCATTTTCTGATCCCCCTTAGCAAACTCTTTTAATTCAACCATGTATTCATCGAAAGTCTGCTCTTTTTCATAAGGGATTTTATCTAAAAATGCCTCAAAGCTATGGGCTAACAGGCAGTAGCGCTTATTAAGCCAGTAATAAATGCCACCGGCCCCTTCGCCTATGACCTTCATTAAAAAGATATTATTGGCATGACCGTCGGCGATAGGGATGTAGTCGGGATCTAGCCCATAATCTAAGGTATATTCGCTATATTGCTCATTAAGGGAGTTGCGATCCCGTAATCCATTGCTGGGTTTTCCTGTTTCACGAAACGATGCAGCATAGAATACTCCTAGGCTTACACCGCCTGTTTCATAAGGCATGTCACTAAAGTTATTTCCGTCTGGATCGGTTAACGGGACAGTTGCGGGGCCCAGGTACGCAGCACCAAAGCGCAATAGAAAAGCCTTATAAGCATCTGGCAAGCTAGTGCCAATACGCTTCTCAAACTCCGCAATATATGCTTCATCAATAACATGACAAAAACTGGTAATTTCAAATTTGGTCACATCTAGCACTCGTTTTCTCCGATTTTTCCTAATTGATAATCACTATTTTTTTCAAAGCTATAGTTATTACTGCGTTATTTGTAAATTGATTGGCCGCCCGAAAGATAAACTCCGACATAGCCGTACATCGCAACCAATAAAATTGCAAAAGGGAGGCCGAGGCCTCCCTTTTTTGATGATACAACTTTACAGGCTAATTAAATGCCGTATTGCTCGCGATAAGCCTTAACCGACTCAAGTGACGCCGCCATTTCTGGCTTTTCGCTTAAGTATTCAATCAAATCATTCAGCTCAATGATTGAAATCACTTTCGCATTGTAATCACGTTCAACTTCTTGAATTGCCGACAACTCGCCTTTACCTTTTTCTTGGCGATCCAGCGCAATCAACACGCCCGCTAATGACGCGCCGCACGCTTGGATAATATCCATCGACTCGCGGATAGCGGTGCCCGCCGTGATCACGTCGTCCACCAGCATGATACGACCGTTTAGATCCGCGCCGACTAATGAGCCGCCTTCACCGTGATCTTTCTTCTCTTTGCGGTTAAAACAGTAAGGTGTGTCTACTTGATAGCCATCAAACAACGCCACCGCGGTGGTGGTTGCAATCGGAATGCCTTTGTAAGCAGGGCCAAACAGCACATCGTATGCAATGCCTGAATCTTGCAACGCTGCTGCGTAAAAACGACCCAGCTTAGCTAAATCGCCACCGCTATTAAACAAGCCAGCGTTAAAAAAATAAGGACTGGTGCGGCCAGATTTTAAAGTGAACTCACCAAACTTAAGCACCTGTTTGCTCAGAGCAAATTCAATAAAGTCGCGTTGATATTGTTTCATCGATAAGTCCCCTTTAATTATTCTGCTAGTGCAGCTTTTTGCGCCGCCACTAAATCGTCAATGCCGGCTTTCGCTAACGCCAACATTTCCAGTAGCTCTTCATGGCTAAATGGCGCTTCTTCTGCCGTGCCTTGCACTTCAATCATCTTGCCGCATTCCGTCATTACCACGTTCATGTCGGTGTCAGCCGCTGAATCTTCAACGTATTCCAAATCACATAGTGCTTTACCGTCAACAATACCTACTGACACAGCCGCGATCATGTGCTTGATTGGGTTAACTTTTAACGCGCCCTTGTTGATGAGGTAGTTAATCGCATCGGCTAATGCCACAAAACCGCCAGTGATAGACGCCGTGCGCGTGCCGCCATCAGCTTGGATCACGTCACAATCGATAGTAATGGTGTTTTCGCCTAGGGCTTTTAAGTCAACCGCAGCGCGCAATGCACGAGCGATTAAACGAGAGATTTCTAAGGTACGGCCGCCTTGCTTGCCTTTCGCCGCTTCACGCTGGTTACGGGTATGAGTTGCGCGTGGCAACATGCCGTATTCAGCCGTGATCCACCCTTTACCTTGGCCCTTTAAGAAACGTGGCACCGACTCTTCGACACTGGCTGTACAGAGAACTTTAGTATTACCAAACTCAACTAATACCGAGCCTTCAGCATGCAAAGTGTAGTTACGAGTGATGGTTACAGGACGAACTTGAGCGGGGGTTCTGCCATTTGGGCGCATAGATAATTACCTAGATTAAAAAAACAGCCGCCATTATAAGCCCAAAGTAAAAGGGATCCACCTTTGCTGAGATTTTCTCCGTAGGTTTATATGAATGACTCATTGCGGCCCGTTCGAGTGACCATAGAAATACAGCTAAAAAAGCTGCTTGGATCGGGGTTAACTGCCACAGCTAACAAAAGCTCACTGACTAGGTTTTTCACTTTTTCCAGACTAATTAATCCATTCCTACTTCATATCAATCATGCGTTTAAGCGATATAAAACGAGCAAAAAACCCTTCGATAATTAGCCCCTCATACATAAACAAGCAGGGTTAAAATCAAAGTAAAGGCGACAAAACCAGAGAAGGGTTTGCGCGCTGCGTTTTTGCTCTTATAATTCGCCCACTGCAATTAACAAGAGACGCTTATGATCCACAGTATGACAGCCTATGCCCGCAAACAATTCAAGGGCGATTGGGGCAGCGCCGTATGGGAAATCCGTTCAGTCAATCAACGTTATTTAGAAACCTATATTCGTGCGCCAGAACAATTTCGTGGCTTAGAACCTGTGATCCGCGAAAAACTACGCAAACGCATGCAACGCGGTAAACTCGAAGTTAATTTACGTTTTGAAGCTGCACAGAACAACGCTGCCGAACTGCAAATTAATCAAGCCCTTGCCAGCCAAATCATTGAGCATGCGCAATGGGTAATGGAAGAATGTGGCCGTGGCCAACTTAACCCTATCGACGTACTGCGTTGGCCAGGCGTAATGGAAGCACCAGAGCAAGACGTTGACGCCCTATCAAAAGAGCTACTCGCCGCACTCGACACCACCATTAATGAATTTTTAGAAGCGCGTGCCAGCGAAGGTGCCAACTTAAAAGTATTCATCGAACAGCGCTTAGAAGAAATCAGCAGCCAAGCTGCCTTTGTTCGCACTAAAATGCCAGAAGTAATGGCATGGCAACGCGAGCGCCTTAGCAACCGCCTAGCCGAAGCGCAAGTAGAACTAGAGCCTGCTCGCCTAGAGCAAGAAATGGTGATGCTAGCGCAAAAAGTCGACGTAGCCGAAGAGCTCGACCGCCTTGACTCACACATCAGCGAAACCCGTAACATCTTGAAAAAAGGCGGTGCCATCGGCCGACGCTTAGACTTCATGATGCAAGAGTTTAACCGCGAAGCAAACACCTTAGCATCAAAGTCGATCAATGCTGAAATCACTAACGCATCGGTTGAATGTAAGGTATTAATTGAACAAATGAGAGAGCAGATCCAGAATATCGAATAGTTTTTTCACACGTCCAACAACATTCTTAAAGCCCTGTTATTTGATTGTAAATAAAGGGCTTTTTATTTTTCCCGTCCAAATCGGTTTACTGATGTCCGTTACCAGTTGCTATTTAAGTGGTGGGGTATTTTTGCTAAATAAAGTCAAAACCTTCACTATAAGCACTCTCTCGTATTCTTAACGCTTCAACGCTCTGTTTATCCGAAGGCAACCCCCCTCCAACATGCATCTTATAGCATTTTTCCGGCAGCGATATATTTTTGTGATAAGTAGGGTAGCCCTTGGATTTATAAAACGCCGCTATCGCTTTCCACTCTTCCAGTTTGACGTCTATTATGCCGGTCTGAGCTTCAATTTGAGACCCTGCTTCATTTATGTTCTTGTTATCCAACTTCTTTTCTTTTATCTCGCTACTATCGTGAACGTCAGAGTCAGCAAGTATATCCAAATCAAAACTCAAAAGTTTAAATGCTTCCCAGCCTTTTGGTGATTTACAAAATTCAGAGGGGTTACCTTGCCCGCCTCTAAATGCCGGATCTAATATTTTTTCTCTTACGAATTGACCTAAGACTTCAATTTGTTTTGATAGCGTAGGAGAGATATCTTGATTTTGAAAAATTCGAGAAAGATTAATATCTTTCTTCTGTTGGATTAATAAATATCTCAGGAATGCTAAAGTATAAGTGACCGCCTCAGCCTTAAAACCACTCTCGTCCTTGTACCAATCTGATTTAAAGATGGTTGAATCAGCACTTTTAAATAGTATTGCTTTTGCTATGAGCTCTCGATAAAACGCATGCTTAAACAGCGTTTCATCCTTGTTATACTCTTCAGAAATTACTTCACCAAGTAATTTCAAGTTAGCTTGAGCCCCCTTTTTCACTTCATTAGGTTTCATTCGCCATGTATTTTCAAACTTAGCCATGTCTGTTTTTGAAAACTTCTGGTTCTTTGGAAACTCAAGCATAAAGCGGTCTTTTTGTGCCTTGGTAAGAGCTCGAATTCTTGTCGTATATTGTCCCCTGGCACGCTCATAAAACCATTTAGTAGATAACCCTGTTTCACCCGCAGGCATAGGAATTGAAAGCGCTAACTTTTCTAAGTTTCTGTGGAATGGGCGATTTGATACTAAGTCTGACTTTTGAATAGAGTTTTGAGTGTTCGCATACTGACTTATTCGTGACTTTAGATTTTCGATTTTTTCTTCATCACGGATTACAGTAAGCTTCATTTGAACAAAAACCTTATCGAGGTCGATATCCTTATACAGCTTATCTCCGATTCCACCTTTTTCTCGTGGAGCAAAATAAATCGACGCGGTAGTCTGACCTCCATTTACTATTTGAAGGTTGTCGAGTTTAGAAATAACTTGAACACCACCAACATTAGCAAATTCCACATTAGTTGCAGTGCACGTTAATCCATTGTTATAAGCAAAAAAATTCTCAGGCTCCGTTAGCAAGGCCTTCCTAATACCGTTATTGACTGAAGACCGAAAATCTAGGAACGTTCGAACATTCGCTTCAAGCAAACGCTGTCCGAACTCATCATATATTTCGCTGAGAACTTTTCCAGGCATAACACACAAATAAGTGAGGGTGTTTTCATCATCCGTATTTGCGGGCAAATTATTGAGGCCATTACAAACACTGAGAAAATCTATTGAGAAAGGCTCGTTTTCTGTTCCAGATTCAGACAAAGTCTTTAACCTCTCTAAATCCCAAATTTCTATAGAAGTTGACTTTTCTCTTATTGGCTCAATAGCGACCTTTTTTACGCGGTCACTGAGTTTTCTTGTGCTAAGAACAACAACTCTAAACTTTAAAACGTTTGGCAAATAAAAACTCATAGAGTCAGCTATTACCTTATCTGTTGACTCCTCAAGCGCATCCAAAAAGCTCACATCATCTATCTTTTCTAAAAATCTGGAGACATTTTTACCCAACTTAATCAAGTCCGTTTTGGTAATAGTTTGAATATCTTCACTATCCTCAAAATCTGTAATAATGCCACTCAAGGTCTTTTCCAAGGGGTTCCAGCTATACCCATCTATCTTCATATACTTGTTTGAATTTCTGTATGGGTGGTACTCAATATTATCCAGAATTCCTGCTTCTGATATAGATTCAGAAATAAGCTCAAAGAATTTTTCTTCATCAAAACAAAGATTCTTCTCCGCTGATAACTTCACTCCATTTATTAACTCATTTTTAAACTGTAGTAGCGGTTCCATAATCAACGATCTCCCTTAATGTTTTTGAAGCCTTATATTTCTCAAGCGAATTACCATCGATTGTGTACTTAGCTTTCAATATTTTCTCATGAGGTAAATTTTCCGGGACTATTCTCGGAAAATCGTCAGTCACCTCATAAGCAGTCATGCTGATATCAATGAATTTTCTTGCCAATTCAGCATCATTTGCCTTGCCATACTTTTTAGCGATTTTATGCAAAAACTCAGATTTCAGGGCATCGTCTTCGTCAATTAGAGTAATGCATTTATCAACCAAATCAGCCACTGTCAGTCCGGACAATCCTAGGCTCTCATTTACCCTCAGAGTAATTAGGTAAAGAGAGTTCGTAACCTTTTGAAGCTGCTCTATTGAGGATATTTTGAGGTCATTGTTATCACCTACAATGCTTGTTTTTATCTCGAAAGCATAATCCCCGAACGTGAAGTCCTGCTTCTTGTTTTCTGGCCCAATCCAAGCTTTAAGTGCTTCTTCGGAACCGAAAAATTCAACGAAATGACTGTGGAATATAAACAGCTCCCCCCAAAATCCAATCAACTCCCTAAAGCCTAATCCAGATCTGGACGGCTTCAAGAACTCACTCCATGAGTAAATTCTCGCTATAACACTACGAAACAGGTTTAATCCGCCATATTCTGACGAGTATGCCGCGACATCCTTAGCAATTGTGCGGAACTTATCAAACATTTCTGCATCTAAAAGAGTACAAACAAGCCGCGTCTTATCTGAGATCTGATCTAATTGAATACTTAGGCAATCTAATCTATTGACAATATCAAAGTCGAAACTTCCATTCTCTTCTACAAAAAACAAAAAGTTTCCTTCTGCATTAACAGAAACCCAAAATCTAGCATCCTCTTTATACAACCTTCTAGCTGATGACGGATATGATCCTACATCGATCCCCTCCCAAGGGTTATCTTTGAAAAAATCTTGGTATCTATTCGTCATCTTCTTCGTACTCCATTACTTGCTCTTCATTTAACACTTTCCATATTTGATTTACCACGTAGGAAACTTTTGCATCTCTAGATATCCGATCAATTTCCTTCTTCGATTTTCCTTTTAGATTTTCATGCACAGGAAAAGAAATTGAGTAACTAATAGTTGGATCTTTGTGAGGAATACCCAGAATAACATCGTCATCTTTTTTGGCATTCTTTGGTAGCGTCCCTACGGCTAAAGTATAAATAATAAGTCCTGGCTGGCTACGCTCTGAGTTCCTAATATAATAAAATGAGTCAGACTCTTTTGTTGCATTATCCGGATTGTGTAAGAAATATTTTTCATCATGCTTGTCCCCGATCTCCTGCCTTTCCCAGCAAACAGTATTGCCGCTAGTAGACTTCAACAGTTTTCTTTTTGAGGGCTTTATTTCCGGCAGTCTTGGGTCTAAAGAAATCACGCTTGGCAATTCTGGATCACCATCCTGAACGGACTTCTGAGACCACCAAGTTTGTATTTCTTTATTAATATTCTTAACGCAGACAGTAAATTTAGGAAGATCTAATTTTTCTAACTTTGAAATATATTGCAATAATAAATCATCGGATACTTCACCTTCTACGTACTTTGTATTGGAAATAAAATCTCTAACGATAGAGTGATCAACATCGTAGAATACTGTTGAGCCATCTTTAGAGTCATATCTATTTAAACCTGCGTCAATTAGCTGGCTTATTAAGCTTCGGGCAACATCCATATTTTTCAGATTATTCTCATCTGAAACATAAAACTCATACTTCCTCAGTCTACGCCCAGCCAAATCTAAAGATCGCGTATGGCTATGAGCGGCATTCATTTTTTGTTTTGCTGTGATTAGCAACGCACCAGGGTGTTCTCTTACCTTGAGCCCGAACTCACCTGGAGTTTTCTTTTGCTCTGACATTCTTCCAAGCTCAAGATAAAGTTCGTCAATTGCGCCCGAGATAAATTCATACCACTCATAAGACTCCTCAGTAATGAACAACTTACATAGATCTTTGTATCCAGGTCTATATCCAAACCAGCGGCACATTTGCATTAATGTATCATAGGCTTTTGAGTTTCTTGTAAAATATGAAACTGTAAGGCCTTCTAGGGTTAACCCTCTAGAAAGCTTATGTCCCCCTATCACAATGGCCGACAGGCCATTCGCTTTATAAGATGAATAGTCTAAGTTTTCAGTAGATTTTCCGTGAACAGCAAATACCCTAGTCTTTCCGATAGCTCTTTTTAAATGCGGGTAAACATCTTCAAAAGTTTCGCTAACTTCGAAGAATTTGTTAAAACTATGTTGGATCTCCGAAATCGCTTCGCTCTTTACCAGAGCAGTCTCCAAAGGATATCCAAGTGCATAATCGGCTGCGTTGCGGATTTCATACATATACTCATCAACTAATTCGGCAATTTTATCTTGCAGAACGGTTAAGTGAGTCATGTTTATTAACATTGTATTATGAGCTTTTGGCACACCTCGAAGAGACCTCACTGCCACTGTGATCAGATAACACCTAATTGATTCTTTTAATGACTCAGGCAAAACACCAACAGGAGTATCTTTCTTACTTTTTGCAAGTAGGAGCTTTTCATTATCGTCAACGATGACTACTGGATCTCCTTTAGTGTCATTATTAGACTGGAAAAAGTGCTTTTGCCCCACATAGCTGTCAGGAGTTGGTATTCTGATCATAAAATCAGCTGGAAAGAGATCGTCACCGATATTTATATGTTCTTCGTCTGGATCAATAAATATATTTGCAAATGGAGTTGCGGTGTAACCAATATAAGTAGACCGATTAAAAAGAGATAAAATCTTTCTTATATTGTTATTGATTGCAGTAATATCACCTTTTTCGTGCTTGGTATTTATTGACGCATAATCAGCTTCATCATCAATTAACAAGAGTTGAGAGTTCAATTTTTGTCCTGCTTCAACATCTAGACTATGTTTTTCTGCGATCCATTCGTATAAATTATTTAGTACCGACGCCCATTTTTTTATAACAAAAACTATTGGAGCTTCTATTGAAAAATGAATGCCAAAACTATTGGCTACATTTTTTTTGAAGTCACCTTCTGTTGTTGTTAAGTACACAGCTCTTAAGTTTTCATCTCTGTATTTTCCAACTCCAATAGGAAGGCCGCTTTCATACCTCTTTTTAGACTCTCTACCGATTACCCCCTCATCTAACCGTTCTTGTGTCTGCGTTCTCAGCTCGTTTAGATGACCGCCTAATACGACAATAACTTTGTATCCAGAGTCTATGGCTTTATTTATTAAACCTAGATAGTTTTGCGTCTTACCAGACTGAACATTCCCCATTACTAGTCCTCGACGGTTCCACTTCCCCTCTTTATGTGGATCTCCTGAGCAATCTAGTATTTCATCAATAGTTCTTTCTGTTTCCTTGATAACGTCCAATGAACGACCCTGATCAATAAGATACTCTTTGTAGGCCTTCCAATAGTCCCACTCCAATTCTCCACGCTTATGATCTAACCACCTTTCAACTGTTGGGCTTGTTAAAATAATCGGGCGCTCGTCAATCTCTACATTTATATTTGTCTCGATTTTAAACTTTATCGTCTTCCAATCATCCTCACTAAACGTCTTATACTGTGGAAGCATCGATTTGAGCTGTTCAATAGTTTTTCCAATAAACTCCTCATCAACTTTTTCTCCAGATGCCTTAGCTTCGTTGAAAATTCTAAGAAGTGTATTAGTACAATCTTCGATCGCTACTTGTTCCATAGTTTTTTAAACCCTTCTAGTAAGTCGTCATAGCTAATATCATTCTGATTAATTTTATTGGGCTCTGAAGACATTTTTTCATAGATATGATGAATGGGAATTTCTTCTGATAAATGTTTAAAATACTCAATAAGATCAGATAACTGCTCTCTATCTAGAGTTACCAGCAGCTTCTTTAGAAGAGTGTTATCTTTAGATATTTCATAGCTAATGCTTTTCTCTCTTTCGTTTTCATTTACCTTCCAGAACGCATTAGCCTCTTCTAAACGCCCCCGATAACGATAAGTCTTTTGAGATCTTTTTATAGGTTCTCTAATCAACTGTTTTAGTTTCACTTTTACTTTATGAGGGATCTCAAGCGAGGATTTCTTAACATCTGTCGACCATTCTTCATCTAGGCTGGTGGGTACATTCACCTCAACTCTAGCCAACTTTCCAAGTTGTGATAGCCTAGTAAGGCCAAACCATCCCCCAGAGATAATTAGCCTGTTCGCCCTATAAACGTATAGCCCTTGACTAGCTGTAATTTGGTCTGCCCCACCTAAACTATCGAGGTCAGCTTTTGTCAATTTAGATTCATGAGGCAGTATGTGAACCCTCAGCTCAATACTTCCCCCCTTTTTAACTCTAAATTTTTGTGATGGGCCTTCTTGGTAACCGTTTCTATTTCTCAAAAATGGATCGAAATGCTCTAATTTTTGATAATTAAAATAAAAGCTTATCGCTTGTTTACCTTCCATAAATTTATGAAAATATAGTCGAACATAATTTTTTAAGCTGGCTAAATCTTGCCCCAAGATTGCTTGAAGTTCAGCTATTGGAAATCCATAATATTTACCAATGTTTTCCCATATTACAGCAGTTCCAGCTTGTCCAAGCACAATGTTAAACTTCGAGCACAACCCATCTGTTTCTTGCTCAGTGTGCTTAATTAATTTCCATGCATTCTTTTGCTCAACTAAATCTAAATCCCAAGTAGCACTCTGAACATTTGATTTTTCACACTTGCTAATAACCGTTAGCTTTCTCGCTTGAGAAAAACTAGCCATCTTCATCCCAGAACCAAACCGTCCTAAGTCAGACTCGCCTCTAATATCTGATGGATCTTTACAACCTATCCTCATAGAGTTGATTAGCGTATCTTCATCCATTCCGTAGCCATCATCTTTGATAACCAACGCCGCTTTTTCATCAACAACATCCATCTCTATAAAGATATTTTGAGACTTTGCCGTGACTGAATTATCGATGATGTCACTTATCGCAGAGTTTAGGTTATACCCTATTCTTGATAGCGTCTTTATATGGGATTTGGGGTTTGGCGATAGGTCAATATGTTCAGGCACGAGTAATTTCCTCCCAAGGAATATCCCAGTAATTCATTACCCTAGAAAGCGCCAAATTTTCCCTAAGTTCTAAACCGTCAGCCGATGCCGTTTCAGTCGCAATATTCAGCGCTGTTAGCCTGTCCTCTAATTCAGCTATTTTGTCGCAGTAATCTTCAAGCAAAAGATCCTCTTCAAAAAACTTTTCTATCCAAAAATCTATTTTTTTCTGATCAATGCTTGGGAAATTTCTCAAGCATGATTTTATAAGCTGTGACTCTTCTTCCTCCGATAAAACACCATCATTACAGGCGACGTATAGAGCTATCTTGATAATATTCTCCTCGTAAACCATGTTTATTAGCTCCTTCCTTATCCTTGTAAGCTAATTAATTGCATTCCCCTCGCTAAAATATCAGTCATCAATCACCCGGCATTTTATCTAGAACCTCTTTGACAACTTCAGCTATTTGAACGGCTAAATAAGGTGGAACGGCGTTACCCACTTGGTGATACTGAGAAGTTCGCGGCCCTTCAAAGTGGTAGTTATCTGGGAAAGTTTGCAGTCTTGCAGCCTCTCTTACAGTTAAACTCCGACATTGTGACGGATCATAATGGATAAAATAGTGACCATCCTTTGAAATATGAGATGTAATCGTCGTGCTAAAACGAGACTTTACCTGAACTCTGAAGCGGTCTGAGAACATTTTACCCTCACAACCATCTTTGACATTCTTATGGGCAGGAAGAAGCTCTTCAGGAAAGTCTCTTAATTTAGGGGAGATATCCAAGGCACTTGCGTGAGCCGAAGCATACAGATAACGATGCAAGTCACTTACCATATGAGATCTTGCTTCATGGCATGTTGCCACTTTCAGCCGGTTGTCGAAATACCATGATTTCATGACGCGCGGAGGTCTGTATCTCGTGGAAGAATTACCCATCGGAGTATTGCGTATGGTTGCTAGCGCACTCTTAATCTCCTTTTTGACGCTGACATCTTCCTTCTTTTTTGAGGATATCCACGATGTCTCACTTATACAAAGCAATGCTTCCTTCCATTCATCATAATCATCTTTTCGCCTAGAAATACTGCTTCTTATTTTGGGCATGCTGCTGATTATTTGCTCCACACTAGGAGGTTCAGACTTTTCAAGCGTTCCGGGCACTACGTCTATGTCAGCTCTTATGCCCAAGATAAACATTCTGTGTCGAGCTTGCGGTACACCATATTCTTCAGCCCTAACTATGAAGGATTTTGGTTCAATATCTTCGACAACTTCACCAGACTGAGACAAAGAGTAAAGCTTGTATTTCAGACCATTTTTATTTTTTTCAATAGCTCTTCGAGGGCTACGGAGATCTTCTACGATCTTATCGACTACAGATTCGCCATTAACCTTTGCTGAAAGTAGGCCCTTCACATTTTCCATGACAAAAACAGGAGGACGATGATCAATGATAATTTTGAGATATTCTTTGTATAAGAAGTGCCGTTCGTCTTCTTCAAACTCAGGATTGTTCATCATCCTAGAACGACCAACCAGAGAATAAGCCTGGCAAGGTGGTCCACCAATCAATGCCCACTTCTTTGATGATTTCAGTCTGTCACAAATAATCTGTTGAACTTCATCATGCGTGTCTTCACCTAATGAAATTTTCAGAGCTGTCGATTTGGCATGCTCCCAGTTGTGGCTGTTTTTTTGAATCAGCTCCTTTTTATTAATTTGCCCCTCTAAATATGCATAATAGTCATCAGGGACTAATGATCTGGGGTAGGATTTAAAAAAGTGCCTTAACATTAGTGTCTGATGAGCAAACTCATCTCTTTCAATAGATACGATAGTCTTGAATGCTCGAGAATTATTTGAATTGTGTAGTTCAGAAAATCCTTCCCCTAATCCACCCGGACCGGCAAATAGATCTACTACAGGGTATGTGATATCTTCTCTCTTCATTTCTAGCAGAATGCTCTTATCATTGGATTATTCATTAAATGTTTAAACCTAGTTAGGAATGCGCTCCAATAATTGATTTAACTCGCAGTCAAATAATTCGCAAAGCTTATCGAGTGCCTCTAAATCCACCTTTAGGGCGGTTTCTTTGTACAGTAGCGTGATGGTGGTACGACTTAGGCCGCTTTCTCGCATTACGTCGCTAATACGCATTTTTCGTTCGCCCATTAAACGGGCGAGATGGCAGCGGATCATGCTATCTCCACAGTGTTTTTTCTATAAACTTGGGGGTTTTATTGCTATTGCTTACCCTACCACGATTATGGTTATTCTCAACTTATTTGAGTTAAAGCCAAATAATTGGGTTCAACAGCTATTGGTGACTTGCTGGTTGTTGGCTACGCTCATTCACTCTAATCCTTAGCACATCTAAGCTCATGGTGCTTCATTCACTTGCCGCCTACGTGCCTTTTGAAATCCATTGGTATACAACCCAAGTAATAAATGCAGTTTGGGCAGAGTCGATGAGTGGCTAAATATGGTGAATTAAGGCTTTGCCCATACTGCCCCAAATGCCAAAAGGGTAAGTGGTGTGTTACAGCAAATGAAATGTGAGTCAAAGATTTAGAGTGACATTATAACTTCTTTATCCATTTAAGAATGAAAATATAGTTTCACTGACTCATTAAACGTTAAACGCCGATTTTTTCATAGCTAACTCGGCCCGACTGATCCCCAGCCGCTTAGCAACGGCTTGCCATTGCTTAACCGCATTTAATACTTCATCGTAAATTTGCGTGGCTTGGGTTTGAGATAGTCGGAAGAAGTCTTTTACGTCAAAGGCTAATTGGTAGTCTAAAGCGTTGTCTGCATCGGTAATGTTCAGATGCAGGCCATGCTTACCTACTATCGGGTTTAAGTCATAAGCGGGTGATAACTTCCACCCCTTCTTTGTTAATAAAAACCCATGGTTACGCAGGTGATCATCCGTATTGGACACGGCAATATTAAACACGATACGTCGCCATAACTGTGCTAAATCAGCTTCGGTTTGTGCACCAGAATTGGAAATAAATTCAGCAATTTCTAAATAGCTGGCACCTTGAGATTGTTCACCATCATAGTATTGCAGTTGAGTCATGGCCGATGAAAAATGCAGCCGCTGATCGCCGTCGCGGTCAAACCGTTTTGTTAAAAAGGTATGATGCCCAGAGGAAAACTGCCTAATCTCACTTGGAAACATGTCAACACCTGCCGCCAAAGCCAATTCATAACAGACCATCTCCCACGCCCCCACATCAAAGGTATCATTTAAGTTGGGAAACTTGGCAATCCACAAGTGGCCTTGTTCATCTGCCACACAAGCTTTGGGCCTTGCACCACCTAATGATGAGCCTGGAGAAATCAGCATCTTCAACCAGCGATAATACTCGTCACTGTCGATGTTATCGTCTTTTTCAATCTGCATTGCTGCGTGCTCTAGCTCTCGCAAAGAAGCCATTGGCGGCGCAGCAAACTCAGAGTTGTCATCTAAGAAAGCATCCGAGCCTGCTTGCTTAAATCGAATACCACCCATCCGGTAAGAGTCATGTACGCCCAACAGGTAATCCAACTCGTTTAATCGACTTGTTGCTCGAATGCCTTTGCGCGCTTCAATGGCCGCACGCCGCTGCATTAAAATACGTCCCCACCTATCAGGCGACGAATCAAGAAATGCACGGAAGTTTTTATCGGCTTCATCGTTGTAGAGTACACCGGAGTGAAGCGTCAGGATTGGATCAATTTGCAAGCGATAGGCTGAGGTTAAAAATGCTTTATCGTAAGCAAAACTAAACACGCCACCTCTGCTTGAATCGCTGTAAGAAAGCAGCCCTATTAGCAAAGGCGCTTCAATTGGCTGCCAGCCGGCATAGACTTCGACAATTTCACGGCTCATTTTGAACCTTCCAGCAATTTTATATTTTGCAACTTGATACCCACTTCATCATGGGCGGCCATTTCTGCAAAGTTGCTTTCCATGCCAAGGACGGCCATAACTTTTAAGTAAGTGCCTATGGCAACGCCAGGATCACCTGCGAAGACTTTGTTCACGGTTTTATGATCAAAGCCAGTACGCTCACACAGCAGCTTTTTAGTAAAACCACGTCGCTTCATCGCCAACAGCAAGTCTTCACCAAAATGAGTCAGGATTTTGCGCTGCTTTGGAAACAGTACATTGTGTAAATCACGCTTAGCCATATCATCAACAAAAGGGACTATATTCCCATTATTTAATCATTACTGGGAATATAGTCCTACTTTGAAGCCCAAGCAACTCCAATAAGTAAAATATGGGACTATATTCCCATTTTACTCATTATAATTGGATTAATATCCTACTTTTAGGTTTATTTTGCGCGTTGGCCAAGGCGATGATGTGAATCCCTGAATACTAAAGGACACCAAATTACACTTTTATGCGCATAAAAATGTAAAATTCCGCACTTTTCTGCGCGTAAAAGTGTGAAATGCAGGTTGAGTACTCGTCTATGCGTTTTACTGAACGGTATTTTTTGCTAACAGCATTTGACCTGTCTATAACTTCATAGTTTATCGTCATTAACGCCCTGGTCTGTTTAAGCCAGTCGCCCGATTGTAAAAAATTAACGGAAAGGACGTTTTATCTGTGTATCGCATTTCTGAGTTAGCTGAAAAAGTCGGGCTGTCGCGATCAACCTTACTTTACTATGAGAAGCAAGGCCTATTGCATGGCACACGCCAAGACAACGGCTACCGGCTTTATTCAGAAAAAGATGCTCAGCGGCTGCATTTATTACAGCAACTGCAAGCCGGTGGCTTAACGCTCAAGGAATGTAAGGCTTGCCTAGACAGCAAAGTAGAGCGCGAAGTGCTGAAGAGCCGCTTGCAACAATTGGAGCAAGATATAGCTCAAAAGCAACAGGCTCGAGATTTACTCGCCGCCTTGTTGGGTGAAGGCTCACTGCGGCCCTGGCATCAACTGACCGATAAATTAGCGCCGGATGTCCATCTGGATTGGTTAAAACAGCAAGGCTTTAATGAACAACAAGCCCTGCATTTAAAATGGTTGTCAAAAGATATGAACGAACACGATCAATATATGGCCGACTTTATGAGAGTATTCCAACGCTTAGAACGTTGGGGGCCGGGCTGCGATGCCGATACACTAAAAGCGTTATCAACGTTGCCAACAGCGCCAACCCAGATCATTGATATTGGCTGTGGCAAAGGTTTTTCAACCCGTTTATTGGCACGGCACACCCAAGCACAGATCGTGGCAGTAGATAACGAGCAAAGTGCACTGGATGAACTCGGTGAACGCCTTGCTGAGCAGGAGTTAGATACCCGCATTACCTTAAGCTGCGCCAGCATGACGGACCTGCCCTTTGCCCCTGCCAGCTTTGATTGCATCTGGTCAGAAGCGGCGGCTTACATAATGGGTGTTGAGCAAGCGTTAACCCAGTGGCGTAAATTACTGACTGATCGTGGCTATATGATAGTCAGTGATTTGGTATGGTTAACGGATAGCCCAAGCCAAGAAGCTATAGCGTTCTGGGCAGGTGAATACCCAGATATGCAAACCATCGAAAAACGCTTAGGGCAAATGCGCCAAGCTGGTTTTGATGTGATGGATCATTTCACTCTGAGTGAACAAGCATGGCACGATTACTATCAACCGCTCAAAGCACGAGTTGCAGAAATAAAAGCAAGCATGCCAAACTCAAGCGCCATTGCAGATATGGAGCAAGAAATTACGATTTATGAACGCTACCTAGGTGAGTTTGGTTATCAGATGTTTGTGCTACGCAAAGGGGCGTAACAAGTTGTCTTGTAGCAAAAAGTTGCGTATAGCCAATTAGATGGTACGGTTTGTTGTGGTGGCCACCCAGCTCAATTCGTCTTCTGTGTACAGCTCAGCGGCCAGATTTTCTTCAAGGAAAGCTGAGGTTTGGGCTTCGCCATAGAGTTTTATCATCGGGTAGTTCCTTTTTAGTATTGGGCCATCATAGGGTCAAAAGTAACACAGCCCAAGTGAGCCTGACTCCACACACTGAAGGCCTATAGTTTTTACTGAATATTCTCTATTCGGTTGCTGCACGGCTTTTATGCTCATAACAGTGTGCTTGAGTAATATACGATAGGCTCTTATTTCTCTTCGCAATTACGCCCACTCAATGTCCACGTATTGCTGCTAAATACTAAACTCAAATGTCTGAGTCAGCAGCAGTTGGATATTCGCCTTTCTTGGCAAACGTTTTTTATTTGCATAGCGCTTTGGGTCAACGGTGATAAATCCCCAAAACTGTAAAAAATGATTAATAAAGCGCGCTTCAATGCGCATGCTGAGGTGCTGTTGTGAGGTGTCATATGCATCGCGAGGGAACTGGCTCACAAGATCAGGAAAAGCGATACATACTTCTGCAATGAGTTGATCAATAGAACCGTGGCTTTGCAGTCGCCATAGCATAAATAACCAAAAGGTTCGTAAATCTACATTGTCTTGCCAGCTATCGAGATAGCCCCAGTTGTACTGAGTAATAGCAGCCTCTAACATGGGCTGGAAGAAGATGCTGAGACCATGGCTTTGATACTGCTTCTGCGCGGTTTTTTTAATCTGAAAGCGGCCATTTCGACGATAAATAATTCCAGCAATTTCAGCCAACACTCGCGTGTAATGAAGGGCTATAAACTTGTCCTCATTGCTACCCATATAGTCGCTAATACTTGGCTCCAGTTCATACTCTGCGACTGCAAACTCAGGCAGTAAACCACTGGCTTGCTTAACCAGTTTTGTAGGTAAATTACCTTTACTCGTCGCTTTAAATGAGCCACCTTGTTGCACGGCTTCATCTAAAATAAGCGCCAGATAACGCATCACGGGGCAGGAGGATAAGTCTACTGGTGTATTAATCGTCACCCCAATCAATTCGTTAAACGGGGCATAGAGCCAGTTAGCCATTTGTGTGGGTGAAAGACCACAAAAATCAGTATGAGGTTGGTTGTTCCTTTGTGCCATTTTACGCTGCGCCACCCGACTTAACTCATCTAGGGTTAGATTCGGGTTCATTGCTACAGTTTGCGCAATATCATCAAACACGTCAGCCTGTTGTTTAGCAGCATTATTCATACAACAACGCTGATATATTGTGCTACTTCCACATGGGCAAGGATCGTTTCGGCTTATCTTCATGCTAGGTCACTCTGCGCTATTTATTTTTTAACCGCAGCGTCATTATATCTGCTCAATTCACTATTCCAAGACTGCTTTTTATTCTAGATATGGCGCTATTTGAGCATGGCTTGCTACTGACCTGTCAACAAAATTGATAACTCCAAAGTATAACGGCTAAATAATATTAATCACTAAAGTGGTCAAGAATGGCAGACCCTTTAAGAACTAACTAATGGAAAAAACCGAGCTAGCCAAGTTATGAAAACTTGGCTTTATTAGCATTTACATTAAATCATTAATAGAACATGGCATGGCTTTACTCAGGCCATGTAACGCAAATATATCATGGCCGAGTACATCGGCATGATGGCGATTAACACACTCGCCAAAGTCTTGAGTAATGCCTTGGTATTGAAATCTGCGGCTGGGTAACCCCATCCAAGTTTCACGCTTTTGTCCTATTCGACTTTTCCCACTCCACAGTATGCGGTTTTTGACTGTATATACCTGACTGTGTTGGTTTTGGTAGTAGTGCTGGTTACCCTGCATTTGCTGATATAAGGCTAAAATTTCAGCCCGATTAAGATTTTTCAAGCTACTTTGTTTCAACCTTGAGCCCCAACCTAGCAATACTTTTTCCATAAAGTCTCGAGTAACATTACCTGGGCCATTTAGCCGCTTTTCTCCCGAGCTACCACCTGTTGTATCCGAGTTACCAACCAAGGTGGCATGACGTCCAGGCATGTAGCTCGTGTAATATTTAGTACTGGAATGCAGCCTTGGCATCCTCGCTTTAAAACCAAATGAGCGTTCGTCTGCGGCAAATAAACACACAATTTGTTTAACATTACTACGCAATGTTTTGTAATCTTTGAATGCATTCACACCACCCGGAACAGGGTCACAAGCAAATATATTGACTGGAATATTGCTGAGTTGAGGATCTTTGGCCATTCGGTTTGCTAGCTCAAAACAGCTAACCCCGCCGCGACTCCAGCCAACCATATTAACTTGAGTGATCGGGTTTAGGCGCCGCTCTGCGGTAATGTTACCACGCTGCAATGACATTGCATGCTTAAGATCTCCAGCCAGTTCTTTCGTATCTCTTTGCCATTCTTCGTATGCCGACGTAGTTAAACGTTGCCATAGGCTGGGTTTCTTTTCCGACAGCATATCTTCAGCACGCCTTTGATAGTTTCCCTTATCAACAAAGCCCCCCCGCAGAACATTTAAAACATGGTTCATGTTACTATCAATACCACGACCCATAGTTCCAAGGGTATTACCATAAGTGTCATCCTTGGTATGCTTCATCCATTCACTTTGGTTCCCGCTACCCACGCCGTCTACTTGTAAATAATCTAATGTTTCTTGACCCACTGCATTTTTGGCTAAGGTCGAAATAAGCTCACCTTCAAAATAGTTACGGTGGCCATGGTCATTGGCATTTGAGCCAGTACCACAAAAGAAAACAGTGAATATAGCCATGTTTGTTACCTCATCAAACCGAATCAGCAACAAGCATAGCAAGTGAAGAAATAGATTTTGTTAGCAATTAAGTCCAACTTGTTTGAATTTTACAATTTTTTAACTAATGTCTCATTTTTCAATGGCTTTCCCAATCAAACTAACCTTAACGGTGAGCCTTTCAAGCCCACCTTCTAATTTGTTTTTGATAACAAGACGAATCCAATGACGCAGCCAACTTACTGTGTTTAAATTTATCCATTCAATAGGACTTTATACTGGCTTAATCATGCACTTCCAACACCAATTTATTGACCTTAGTGACAAACGCAAGGTGTTTGCCATTGGTGATATTCATGGCAAGCTTGAACCACTCAAGCATGCTCTTACTCAAGTGCAATTTGATCCAACACAGGATGCACTTATCAGTGTTGGTGATTTGATTGATCGCGGCCCAGACTCCCCCAATACCCTGCATTATTTTGCATCACAGCCTTGGTTTTATGCGGTGGCCGGTAATCATGAACTAATGATGTCTAATGCTCTTAAGGTGTGGTGGCATGCAAAACGGGACGACACCCAGCAGCGCTATATTGATATATGGTTTAGAAATGGTGGCGATTGGGCGCGCAACCAAGATGACGATGAACTACGCGCGCTATTAGAAATAGTCGAAGCCTTACCTTGTGTCATTACTTGTCAGGTGCGGCACAATAAAACCATAGGTTTTGCCCATGCTCAGCCTCACACTCTCAACTGGCAAGAGATGCAAACTTGGCAAGGTAATATGTTAGATAATCCACGTTGGATCTGGGGACGAACCCGCATCAAAGGAGAGCCTAATAACCCTATCACTGGGGTAGATTTTACTGTCCACGGCCATACTATGAGTGAGAAAGCAGTATGCGTTGCCAACAGCTATTTCATCGACACAGCCTCATACAATGACTACCAAGGTGCATTCACTTTGCTAGAATTAAACAGCGAGCAATTAAGCACCATCACCCAGCTAAAGATCATCAAGATCAACAGAAAATAACAAAATACATAAACAAAAATTCACTTTCACTAAAATAGCGATAAAATTTGTATAGTTTTTGCTCAATAAGCAATCCCTGCTAAACTCAAAGGTACTCCCGTTATGGCTTTATAGGCGTGTAGTGGCATGGATGACCCAAACTTTAAAACGAGCTCAGAGCCAGACTATTTTTCTCCACGCTTTACTAATTTTAGTGATTCAAGATCGCACTTATTAGCGCAACTAAAACACCTTTTTGACTATGAACCTCAACAGCGTTTAAAACAGCATGCTGATGTCTGTCAATTCAGTTTCGGTTTATTAAGCCAATGTGCCAAGGTAGAACAAGTCTACTTAGTCCAGTTTTCAGGTATTGGCGGTGGCCAAATCTTAGCCCACACTGAAATTGGATCGCCTCAGGTAAGCCATATTATTGAACAAGAAATTCATTTAAACCTGTCAAATACCAACGCCCTCAACGCCCTTAATAAATTAAACATGTCAGCATCTTGGCACTGTATTAACTTACTAAATAACAATCTTTTTTTGCGTCCTTCTCTCTATTTACTCATCTGCGCCGAATTTGCTTCTCCCGCTATCGAGCAGCTAGCACAACATATACTCAAAGCGCGCTTAAATGCATTACTTGCCAATGGCCAATACCAATTAATTAGTCCTTCTGCTTATCAAGATTTGACGCTACAAGCTGTAAGTAATTCAGCCATGGATAAGCTTTCTGAAAAGCTTAGAGTCACCCTACAACCTTATCTTCCTGACGTTGAAAATTACGTCATTCTATTGAATGACAGTGAACCAAATATGTTCTTCACCAGTACAAAAGCACTAACTGCGCCTTTATATCTTTACCTAGCTGAGCTAGTGATTAAAAATGGCAAAGCACGTTTTCTCACCCCTTTAAGCTTTGCTCACTTGCAACATGCACAACAAAAACAGCCGCCTCTCTACACCCTTAAACATTCTTGGTTTGGCGCGCCCATTCTTTATGATGGTAGATTATTAGGAGTACTGGCTATCTGCAGCCAATCTCATACCTTTGGTATGCAAAGAGAAATACAAAATTTAGTGGTGTATTGTGCGCATTTGTCAGCCTTAACTTTGCAGCGTCAATTAACACAATATTCCTTGCAAGAAAATTTACGTTTTGACCGACAAATACAAAGCAAAATTAAGCAACTCAGCCAATCAAATAGGAAACTAGAGCAAGAGTTAAGACAATATCAAAGTATTAGAGAAAAACTGACTTATGGCGCTTTTCACGACCCTTTAACTCAGCTAGGTAACAGAGCACTGTTTATTGAAAAGTTAACGGTCGCATTCAAACGCGTAAAGCGTCATGTTGATGAAACTTTTGCTGTCATATTTATTGACCTCGACAAGTTCAAAAACATTAATGATTACTACGGTCATCACATGGGAGATCAAGTGTTGATTAGTAGTGCTCGGTTATTAGAAGGCTGTATAAGACAGAATGATGTGTTAGCACGCTTTGGTGGTGATGAGTTTGTTATTCTACTCGATAAAATAGCAGCGAAAGAAGACGTGATAGAAATCTCCCAGCGCATTGTCGCCGCGTTTGAAGCCCCAATGTCCCTTGGTCACGAGCTCTTAACTTGCAAGTGCAGCCTTGGTATAACGCAGGTTAATAACGAATACACCAGTGTCGAGCAAATTTTAGAGGATGCCGACAACGCCATGTATATCGCTAAACATCGTAAATCTCATGTTAGCTTTCACCAAGATAATGGACTTAATAAAGACAGCGCAAAATTGAGCAAAGATTTATTAAACGCATTATCTCATGGCGACATTATCCCGCACTATCAACCGATGATCCGGCTGCAAGATAACTCTTTAATGGGCTTTGAAGTGGTCGCTCGCTGGAGTGACCGTAAACATACTTTACGCAAAGCCCTAGACTTTATTCCTTTTGCCGAAAAATCGGGTCTTATTATCCAACTAGATTTGAACATTTTGCGTCAATCTTGTAAGCAGCTGTATCAATGGCAACAACTGAAGTTGCACCCCAAACACATTCGTGTCGCGGTCAATTTATCACCTAAGCACTTACTCAACACGGAATCTGTTAATACTCTTTTGGACATTATCCATCAAGCTAAGGTATCACCGAAAAATTTAGTATTTGAATTCAGTGAAAAAGAGTTTGTGCGACAAAATCAGTCTTCTTTTGAAGCTTTAGATAAGTTGCGCGCTGCGGGCATTTTAATCGGCATGGATGATTTCGGCACGGGCTTTAGCTCCCTTAATGCCTTGTTCGACTATCCAATTGATTTTATCAAAGTTGATCGTTCTTTCACCAGTCGAATGCTCAGTTCGAAAAAAGATTTATCACTCATGAGGGCGGTGCGCGATTTAAGTAATGACTTAGGTTTCCAAGTGATTATAGAGGGGATAGAAACGATACAACAGCATAAAAAATTAGTCGAAATAGGGTGTGAATACGGCCAAGGCTATTACATCGCCAAGCCAATGAAGCCCGGCGATGTGGAACATTTATTTGAAGCTTAGTCGGCACATCCATTCCAGACTAATTCGCCTAAAACTGCTAGCGGGTAAATTTCGACTTTAAGGTTTCAAACGAACTATCTATTTCTTTAATCGATTTAGCGGTCAAATTTTCTAACTCAGTACGCGATTCATTGTATTGCTGACGAACCGCTTTACTTTTAGCCTCAATGGCGTCGCGGGCCTCCAATTTTAATAAATGGGATTGCAGCTGAGCTTCATCTAATGCTTGTTCACCCTTGTTTTTGACATCTTTAGAGTGCTGATAATATTGCTCAACCACTTTACCTAATTCATCCCACTTATCACGTGCTTCCATGACCGCAAGATGCCCTTTTAGCTTAGTCTCATCGTAGTTTGACTCTAACGATTCATAGGCTGTTTTCAACTTATCAGACATGTTATCTAGATGCTTTTGAGTTTCACGCCACGACTGCTGACCATTTTCTTTCAGCTTGCCAGCTTCTTCGGCTAAGCTACCTTTCAAAGATTCGAGCTTTTCATTTACTGCTTTTAACGACTCTTTCGTCTTCATATGTTACTCCACTATTGTTGGATAATTTCAAAGACCACAATGATGTACTGATTAAGTTACAATCACTTACATCCAAGGTGACGTTACATAGCACTGATTAGGTTACCTATTTTAAAAGCAAACAAACAGCCATAATTAACTATTTTATCAAATTCTGGTTCATTAACCTGCAATTAGCAAAAAACCAATGACCAACAAATATCATTGCCCTGCAAGCTAAGCTTTTTCCGCGCCCTTTTTTTTGCTACATTTAGCCGCCTTTATGGCCCTTGCAGAGTATTACCATGTCACTTAAAGGTACTTTATATATTGTTTCCGCTCCCAGTGGAGCTGGTAAATCAAGTCTGATCAACGCATTACTAAATATTTCCGATCGCAAACAGCTGCAAGTGTCTGTCTCTCACACTACTCGAGACCCACGTCTAGGCGAAGTAAACGGCGAGCATTATCATTTTGTCGATCAAGCCGAATTTAAAGGAATGATCGCTGACAAGGCCTTTTTCGAATGGGCTGAAGTATTTGGCAATTTTTATGGCACTTCACGCCTAGCCATTGAAGACAGCTTGAATCAAGGGATTGATGTATTTTTGGACATTGATTGGCAAGGTGCTCGTCAGGTGAAAGCACTGATGCCCGAAGCAAAAGGCATTTTTATTTTACCGCCCAGTCGCGAAGCGCTAGAACAACGCCTATACCAACGTGGTCAAGACAGTGAAGAAACCATTAACAAACGTATGGCACAAGCCAAATCAGAAATGTCTCATTATGATGAGTATGATTTTTTAATTATTAATGATGACTTTGACCAAGCATTGGCCGAGTTTGATACTATTATTAAAGGTCAGCGCTTAGCGCAAACGCGCCAGAGTGCATTGCATAGAAACATGATTTCAGAGTTGTTAGCTTAATGTGTTAAGCTAACACACAATTAAGTGACACGTTTAGGCGAAAAGGATCTGGATCTAGCTCGTCTAAGCTTGTATAATTTTGCGTCGTTTTTTTTAATCCACGGAGTCCTTAGATGGCACGCGTAACTGTAGAAGATGCTGTAGATAAAATTGGAAACCGTTTTGATTTGATCCTAGTTGCGGCTCGTCGCGCTCGTCAAATCGCGGTACAAGGTAAAGAGCCTTTAGTTGACAGTGAAAATGATAAGCCGACAGTGATCGCTTTACGTGAAATTGAAGAAGGCCTAGTGACTTCTAGCACAATGGATATGCAAGATCGCCAAGAGCAACAAGAACAAGACGCAGCTGAAATGGCAGCGGTTGCAGCGATTGCAGAAGGTCGCGGTTAAGCACCTTTCTCTATAAAGCACCCGCCATGGGTGCTTTTTTGATCAAAAAGCTCACTATTCCACTCAATATTTAGTATCTTCACTTTATTACCTTTGCACTATCGGGGACGAGTTTGTATATCTTTGAAAGCTTACAAACACTGGCCGCAACGTATTTGCCGCCAGAGCAACAAGAAAAACTAAAACAAGTTTATATCGTGGCAAGGGATGCGCACGAAGGTCAATTTCGTTCTAGTGGTGAACCTTATATTACCCACCCTGTTGCTGTGTCCTATATTTTGGCTGAAATGCGCCTTGATTATGAAACCTTGGCCGCGGCGTTGTTACATGACGTAATAGAAGATACTGAAACCACGCAAGATGACTTAGCCGCCATGTTTGGCGACACCATTGCCGAGTTAGTGGAAGGGGTTAGTAAGTTAGACAAGCTAAAGTTTCGTGATCGCAAAGAAGCGCAAGCTGAGAACTTTCGCAAAATGGTTATGGCCATGGTGCAAGATATTCGCGTTGTGCTAATCAAGCTTGCCGACCGCACTCATAATATGCGCACCCTAGGCGCACTGCGTCCCGATAAACGCCGCCGCATCGCCAATGAAACCCTTGAAGTATTTGCCCCCATCGCCAACCGTTTAGGTATTCACAATATTAAGAACGAGTTGGAAGAGCTTGGCTTTCAAGCGCTTTACCCAATGCGCTATCGTGTACTGAAAGAATCGGTGCGCCGTGCGCGTGGTAATCGCCGCGAGGTAATGGATAATATTCATTCTGAAGTAGCGGGCCGTTTAGAAGATGTTGGTATTGAAGCACAAGTACTTGGTCGCGAGAAAAATTTATTCAGCATTTACAATAAAATGCGCAGTAAAGAGCTGCAATTCCATGAAGTGATGGATATTTACGCTTTTCGTATCATGGTGGACTCACTCGATACTTGCTATCGTGTGCTTGGTCAAATGCACAGTTTATTTAAGCCCCGCCCTGGCCGCTTTAAAGATTATATTGCGATCCCGAAAGCCAATGGTTACCAATCATTACATACTTCCTTAGTCGGCCCTCATGGTGTACCAGTCGAGATCCAAATCCGCACCGAAGACATGGATCAAATGGCCGATAAAGGGGTTGCTGCACATTGGTCTTATAAACAAAATGGCGAAGCTTCAGGTACAACCGCCCAAGTGCGCGCTCGTCGCTGGATGCAAAGCTTGATTGAGTTGCAGCAAAGTGCGGGCAGTTCATTTGAATTTGTTGAAAGTGTAAAAACCGAGCTGTTTCCTGATGAGATTTATGTTTTCACCCCTGAAGGTCGCATTATCGAATTACCTTTAGGTGCAACGCCGGTTGATTTTGCTTATGCCGTGCATACTGATGTTGGTAATGCTTGTGTTGGCGCGCGGGTAGATCGCCAGCCTTACCCACTTAGTCGTAAACTAAAAAATGGCCAAGCGATAGAGATTATTACCGCGCCGGGAGCCAGACCGAATGCCGCTTGGCTCAATTACGTAGTGACAGGTAAGGCTCGTAATACAATTCGCCAAATGCTGAAAAACCTACGTTTTGACGAATCAGTCGGCTTAGGTCGTCGCTTGCTAAATCATGCTTTAGGCGACAAGAGTTTGTCAGATATTGACCCGCAAAATATCGCGAAGGTACTGCAAGATACCAAGCAAGAGTGCATTGAAGATATGCTGGCAGATATCGGCTTAGGTAACGCCATGAGTATCGTCATTGCCCGTCGTTTACTTGGCAATGCCGATGAACTAACTTTAGCCGATACTGAACACGGTAAAATGCCAGTCAAAGGCGCTGATGGCATGCTAGTAACGTATGCAAACTGTTGTCGCCCGATACCTGGCGACCCTATCATTGCCCATATTAGCCCAGGTAAGGGGCTTGTTATCCACTTAGATACTTGTCGCAATATTCAGAACCATCTTAATGAGGTGGATAAATATATGGCGGTTGAGTGGGACATGAGTCTGGATACGGAACACGAGTACCGCACCGAAATTCGTGTTGAATTAATCAATCATCAAGGTGTGTTGGCTGACTTAACCAACGCGGTCGCTGCCACGGGTTCTAATATTCATAACATAAATACCGATGAAAAAGACGGTCGCGTCTATGTAGTCGATTTACTGATCACCACTAAGAACCGTATCCATCTAGCCAATATTATGCGTAAGATCCGTGTCTTGCCTGACGTAACTAAGGTGGCTCGAAATCGTAACCGCCCAGTTAAGAAGCACTAATTTAGAGAAAAAGTATGACTCCAGAGCGTTTTACCCGCATTGACCAGATGCTACAGCATCGTCAAACCGACCTCACCGTATGTATGGAAAAGGTTCATAAATTACACAACCTAGCCGCTATCGTACGCACATGTGATGCGGTGGGCATCAGCGAAGTTCATGCCATTTGGGATGATCCCAAAATGCGTTTATCGGGCCATACTGCAACAGGCAGCCAAAACTGGGTTCAAGTCAAGCCGCACAATAGCATCAGCGATGCAGTTAAAGCCCTAAAAGCTCAAGGCATGCAAATTATTGCGACAAACCTGTCTGATACAGCTGTTGATTTTCGTCAAATTGATTATACCAAGCCAACCGCTATTTTAATGGGCCAAGAAAAAGACGGCATCACAGCCGAAGCCCTCGCCTTAGCTGATCAAGATGTCATTATTCCTATGGTCGGCATGTGCCAGTCGTTAAATGTATCTGTTGCTACAGCATTGATGCTCTACGAAGCACAACGCCAGCGTGAGCTTGCTGGTATGTACCAACCAAAAACAGATCATATCGAGAAAAAAGAGCGTGACCGGATTATGTTTGAAGGCGGCCACCCTATTTTTGCTAAGCTGTGCCGCCAAAAAGATTTACCTTACCCAGAAATTGATGATGAAGGACAAATTGTCGCATCGGAAGAGTGGTGGCAGAAAGTACAAATGAGTAAAACAGCATGGACGGAAATCGATAACGATTAGAAATCGCTTTTTTGATGGAAACCTAAAGCCAGCGCTCAGTTTAACGCTGGCTTTTTTATGGGCGCTTAACACCATGGCTTACTAGTGGCTAAACCCGCCATGATGTACATGCACAGGACGCGAAGGATTATTACGCACATATCCCTCAGTAATCACCCTAGGTGAAACAAGTTCATGGTAATCATAATAATCCATTTGCCACACTTCGTGGTGATTACCCGCGTTAAACATAATGTGCTCACGTAACGTAAGCTCACGTGCAATATAGACCGCGATACCATATAAGTTACCAAAGGGTGGCATGGCGCCTACTTCGCAGTTCGGAAATAGCAACGCTAACTCTTCTTCTGGGAGCAATTCCACCGATTCAGCCCCCATCATTTTGGCAAAGCTAGTCGGCTCCCAGCGATAAGTCGCGGGTAGCACTAGCATCATACTAATACCATCGACATTGATAATAAGGGTTTTCGCAAAATCCATTCCGCTAATGTGGGTCATTTCGGCTATTTCTTTGGCGCTGTAAGCGGGTGAATGCTGCAACACCTGATAATGGATATGAGCTTGACTTAAATAATTGCTCAAACGTTGAATATACATATTACCTCCTTTTTAACCACCTCCTTATGAATAAAATTAAGCATCAAATTTAACTGATAATGCTAAAAAGCATGCCTGCATGCTTCTGACACCAAAGTACCGTTACATCTTGGTACTTTGGTGTAAGTATAGTAACTATGCCAGAATATGAGCACGTAATTTGCCAATAGCTTGCCCTTCTAATTGGCGAATCCGCTCATAAGAAACACCGTATTTTTCAGCTAACTCGTGGAGAGTAGCCTTGTTTTCACTGAGCCAGCGCGCTTCAATAATATCCCGACTACGATCATCTAACTGCGCTAATTTCTGATACAGCTTATCTTGCCCCTGTTGATGCTGATCTAAGTTTAGCAATTGTAACTCTGGCGATGCATCTGCAGCAGGCAAAGAGGATTCTGTGATCCCGAGGTAGCGATCCTCTTCGTCATCATCACTCAGTAGTAATGAGACATCTTGACTCGACAGTCGCATTTCCATTTCTCTCACTTGCGCAGGAGTAACATTAAGAGTATCAGCAACTTCTTCTACTTCATCTGCACTAAACCAATGTAAATCACGCTTAAACTTACGCAGATTAAAGAAAAGTTTCTTTTGCGCTTTAGTGGTGACAGATTTAATTATTCGCCAGTTACGAAATACATATTCATGAATTTCCGCCTTGATCCAATAAACGGCAAAGGACATTAAACGCACGCCCATTTCAGGGTCGAAACGCTTTACCGCCTTCATCAAACCAATGTTACCTTCTTGTACTAAGTCAGCTTGCGATAAACCATAGCCTTGATAGCCGCGAGCTATCATCACTACAAAACGCAAGTTTGACATAATTAACGCTTTCGCGGCCTCAAGATCTTGCTCTTTAGACAGCTTCTCTGCTAACTCACGCTCTTGCTCGGCACTAAGTATTGGTAAACGATTTACTTGATTAATATAAGCTTGTAAATCGGCCAAAGGACAAGTATTGGCTAATTGATACATCACAACTCATCTCCTCTAAAATCTTAATTAACCAGTATTAACTAGCGATACAAACTCTCAGCGCAACCCGTCAACCTATATTGTCAATTTGCCATTCTTCATTTAACAGTTGCTGTAATAACTTAGCTTTATCTTCACCTAACTGCTGATATAAATGAAGCTCAACTTCACGAACTACTTGCTGCTGCTGCTGACGGACCATTTGGCCTTGTTCTGTAATAATCACCACTTTAGCCGCGCGATTATCAGGATGAGGCACTAGTTTTACCCACTTTTTCTCAACTAATACAGCAACTGTTTTTTGAACTGCTTGTCGACTAATAGCCAAGTATTGCGCTAGTTCAGATAAGGTAATGATTTGTTGACTCGCTAAATTAAATACTGTCCTCTGTGCGAGCGTCATATCACAACCACGCGCGCGCGCTAACTGCGACATTTTTTCATCAATAAGCTGATGCTGCCGCTGAATTAAGTGACTAAGCATACGTTGTGCCATGTTACCTACCAAAGTTAGCTTAACCTACTTGGGCTCTCAACAAACAGATTAGAGCCCTCCCAACAAGACAACCTAGGTTGTCATATGAGATAATCTTAGTTCAAAAAACAAACAATATCTAGGGTCTGTTGATCTTTTCTGGTTGATTTTTGTTCGAGAGGGGACACCTTGTCTAAAAGCGTTTTGAGCAAGGCGAGCAGTGTGTAGCTTAGCATTCTAAGTAAATACTGCTCAACGATTGAGCAGAATCCGTAGGACAGCGTTTGTTGGCCATTTCTACTGCGTTAGCGCCTTTTCGCGTAGTTCACTATGCCACAAAGGTGCTGGCCACAACGAACGTTTTGTATAAATACCCAACAATTAGCAGCAAAAAAAATCACGAAAGATCAACAGACCCTAGTATCGAGTTAAATGAAGAAATAAAAAATTAGGAAGGAAATGTACATTTGAACAAGTAGCACGCCGAGGCGTGCTCTTGATCGATGCTCAACTTACAGCCAATCGGTCAACGCAATGCCGATGCCTACTGTGTTGTTGTATTGGTCATACTCAATCAGGTTATTACCATAACCTGAGAAAAATTGAACGTAACCCTTAACCCGAGATGTCAAAGGAAAACTCCAGCTCCCTTCTATCGCCCCTTTTGAAAAGCCACTCTCTAGGTTGTTACGACTCATCATGGAAAAAGTATGATCATGCCATTTATAAGCCGCCAATATTTTGCCATGGCCTAAATAGTCAGTAATGTCGTAGTTATTATCTTCTTCTCGGTCTTCTGGAATTCGCAGCCATGGCACTAACGCTAGCCCTAAGTTACCGCGCTCTAAAGTGACACTGGCCTTAACTCTATTCCAACTGCGGGAAAGCGGCTCACTACGACCATTAGACTGATGCACAAAGCCAATTTGCGCTACCTGAACACTCCAGCCGGCACCAAGCTGGTAATTTGGCCGCCAAGACAAAAACGCTTCAGGCTCATAATTGGTTTCTCGAAATGGTGATGATTCCGCTTTATTATATGCCTGCCAATAAGAAACTTGGCTGTAAGCGAACAGCAAGGAAGGACCGTACTGAGATTGAGCACTCCAAACTGGCATTTTAAAACTAAATTGAAATTTAATCTCAACGTCTTGTAGCTCACCATAATTAGCATAATTTTCAGCAGAGAGCTTATCGTTATAGTTGCCCAGCAAAATATAGGTAGGTTTATGGGCCGTAATTACAAATGGATTATCATAGGTTTCTCGCTCATCGGCCAAACGTTGCTCGAGAGCAGCATTATCAGCCCCGGTATCACCAACCTGCTCTGCGATAGCGGCAGTCGAAAGCATCGCAGCCGCTAAAAGTAGGTATTTCATAAACTTTCCCTGTGAGTTAAATAATTAAACGAGAGATTAGAGCAAGAGAACTATATAAACACAACTCTAAACATCAAGGCTAACAGCTAATCTCTCACTTATTTACTCACACAGTTCATCCCAGTCTGATTCACCTATCAACCAGCTTAAGCAAGTATAACGCTCTTGCACTATTAACAGGCTGATATTGGCAGGTAGGGCGCGAGGCTGATGCTTACCAAGGTGAGCCATTCGGTAATACTGGTCCGCAGTATCTAGCAGCGTAACTGGGTTTAATGGTTTTGCTCCTGCCAATAGTTCATCATAACTTTGCCACTGGATCAGACGCGATAGCTCAATAATATTGGCCCCTTCTGTTGCTTTCCCCAACTCAGCTAGGTGGCCGATTGCCCACAGCAATAATTTGATTGATTCATAGCGCCACATACAAACTTGCTTTTCTGCTGGCGTTAGGTGGGTTTTAGCAAGCCAATGCTGTTCTTTAAGGGTGAAGCAATGTTGCGCGCCTGTTCGTAAATACAAAGCATCGATCACGGCACTTGGCAGTTCTTCGGCGTGAGCAGTTAATAACATTAAGCTTTGCAAGCGATGCACTATGTCTGAAACGGATCTAAATTGACATTCTCCGGCATCAGGCAAGGAAGGCAAATTCTTATCAACTTTTATGCCTAGCTGGGTTAGCTGCTGCTCTGACAATAACTTTCTCGCCATGCTCGCTGGCATCGGGGTGATTCTTGGCATCATCCATGTTTTAAGTAATCCTAGCACTCTTTATCTCCTGATATTACAACGAGTGATGTAGCGCCATCGTGGCAACAAGTCCACTGCAATGGCATAGCTATGATGGTCGTGGATGACCCATTTAAAAGAAACGTCCATCATATTTGGCTAAGGTTTACGTGTCTTCGTGGTGAGGTAACTTCAATATAGGATCACCAAAAAGACCGATAAGCCCTGATAAATTATTATTATTTTTTTTATACTTTCTAATCCCATCATGTTGTAACAAAAATGAATTAATTAACCTATGATCAACTTCATATTCGTTGTTACCTACTGTTACAAATGATGCAGTTTGTTATTGCGATCATACTATGATTAAAGTCAAAACAACACTGCTGTTAGAAACAACAATAAAAAACTAATAAACCATTAGGAGATAAACATGTATAGAACAATAACAATGGCGATTCTCGCTGCATTGATCACGACCCCTGCGGCATCAGCAATGACAACCTGCGAAGATTTAGTGCAATGCCAACAAGCAATGCAAGAAAACATTTATCAACACTGGAAAGCACGTCACACCTATCCAGGCTCAACGGTTACAGTCATGGTAAACAATGATTTGATGGGAAATGTGGATGTTACAGTAGAGCAAAGCAGTGGTTTTGCTAAATTTGATCAATCTGCAGTTGAGGCACTAAAAAACAGTATATTAACGTTAGACCCCTCTAGCTTACCTGAGGAAGACTTAGCCAAGCTTAAAAAGTTTAAGCTTCGCCTCAGAGCAGAATAGTTCGAGAGATTGGTAAGATATTGTGACAATTTTTGCCGTGTTACCGCAAAACCAATGCCACTCAGAATAAGGCCTTTTAACTGGTTAGACGATGTACCTGATGCTAAATAATTTAGTCACTCGAAAGGGAGTAGCCCTATTCGAGAAAATAAAAAAGGGAGCTAAATAGCTCCCTTTTTTATTTCAATTAGCATCTGCTAACTTTGTCTTTAGTAGAGCTCAAAGAGCTCCATCTACACCCGCAAATATTCAAAAAACCTCAGAGGAAACAAGTTATTTCCTAAACTGTGCAGCTAGATTATCAGAGTTGAGCAAAATTCGTCTATGGCTTTATGCTGCAATTACGTTAACCGAAAAGCCAATCACGTCAATTTCTTAAAAAAACAAAAATAACCATTTAAAAACAAATAATTAATAAGAACAAATAATCTATATAAAGCGAAAAAGATAACGCTATCAACACCTATTTAAACTTATGAATGATAAGCCTCCTATAAAATGATAGCGCTATCTTTGTTGTTTTTATGCATTTTAATAACGTTAGAGCGGATGTTCTTGTATTATCTGTTTATATTTACAGGTATTTGGAACGCAGACGGTGAAACTAGAAAAGTTACCTCTCACGACATTAAAAGGTGTCGGCAGCAAACTTGCTGAAAAACTCACTAAGTTGGGGCTAGCTAATGTTCAAGATATGCTCTTTCACTTACCGCTACGTTACGAAGATCGCACTCGAATTTTTGCTATTCAAGATATGCTACCAGGCTTACATGGCGCCATTTTAGGCGAGATAAAAAGCACTCAAGTCAGCTTTGGTAATCGCCGCATCCTAACCTGTAAAATTAGTGACGGTACTGGCAGTGTGACACTGCGCTTTTTTCACTTCAACGCAGGCCAAAAGAATGCACTTAGCGAAGGAAAGTGGCTGCGTTGCTATGGCGAGTTTCGTCGCGGCAAGTTTGGTTATGAGATCACCCACCCTGAATATCAAGTATTAAATGATCCCGAACAACTTGAATGTGAAGAGGCGCTCACTCCCGTTTATCCCACAACAGAAGGACTCAAGCAAAACACCTTTCGTAGTCTTACTCATCAAGCCGTTGAACTATTAAAGCAGCATAATATAGACGAAGTACTGCCTGCTCAGCTCAATCACTATGCTTTTTCTTTGCAGGAGGCTTTAATTTACCTGCATCAACCTCCGGCCGATGCCGATCAAGACTTGATGGATGCCGGAGAGCACCCAGCACAACAACGCCTTATCATCGAGGAGTTATTGGCCCATAACCTCAGCATGCTCCTACTGCGACAAAAGTCCAGCCAAAATCAAGCGGCGTCTATTCAACAAGCTGGGCCTATTGTGGCTCAACTATTGGCGCAATTACCCTTTTCACCCACTCACGCACAACAACGCGTGGTCAATGAGATCAGCCAAGATTTACATAAAAGCGTACCGATGATGCGCTTGGTGCAAGGTGACGTTGGCTCAGGCAAAACCTTGGTCGCAGCTCTGGCGGCATTACAAGTGATTGAATCGGGCTATCAAGTCGCCTTAATGGCCCCCACCGAATTATTGGCCGAACAACATGCCAAAGTGTTCAGCCAATGGCTTGAGCCATTAGGTATACAAGTCGGTTGGTTAGCAGGAAAAGTAAAAGGTAAACAGCGCGAACAGCAACTTGCTGCCTTTGCTAATGGCGAAAGTAAAATGATAGTGGGCACTCACGCACTGTTTCAAGCTGAAGTTGAATTCTTTAATTTAGCCTTAATGATCATTGATGAACAACACCGTTTTGGCGTACATCAACGCTTAGCACTGCGTGAAAAAGGCACCTTTGGTCCTTATGCCCCTCATCAATTGATCATGACTGCTACTCCCATCCCCCGAACCTTAGCGATGACCGCTTACGCCGACTTAGATACCTCTATCATCGATGAATTACCGCCTGGAAGAACGCCTGTGTCCACCGTGGCGATCCCCGATACGCGGCGCGAGCAAGTGATCGAGCGCGTACGTCAAGCCTGTGAGAACGAGCAACGTCAAGCATATTGGGTGTGTACCTTAATTGAGGAGTCGGAAGCCCTTGAATGCCAAGCGGCTGAAGTCACCGCCAATGATTTGCAACTGATGCTGCCACAATTGCGTATTGGTCTGGTGCACGGCCGTATGAAGCCTGCCGAAAAACAGTACGTAATGGATGCTTTTAAGGCAGCAGAGCTCGACCTGTTGGTTGCCACAACAGTCATTGAGGTCGGTGTAGATGTGCCCAATGCCAGTTTGATGATCATAGAAAATCCAGAACGTCTTGGACTAGCGCAATTACACCAGTTAAGAGGCCGCGTCGGTCGTGGTGCCACTGCCAGCCACTGTGTACTGCTATATCATAATCCATTATCGGTCACTGCAAGCAAACGACTAGGGGTATTAAGAGAGTCCACTGACGGCTTTTACATTGCGCAAAAAGATTTAGAAATCCGTGGCCCTGGTGAATTACTCGGCAGTAAGCAAACTGGCTTAGCAGACTTGCGCATTGCAGACTTAAGTCGCGATCAGCGTTTAATTCCACAAGTGCAACAATTAGCTCAGCATGTTATGCAGCAATATCCAGAAACTGTTGATAAAATAGTCAAACGCTGGCTGGGACAGAAAGAAATTTATTCCCATGCTTAAAAAATTGTTAGCTGCGCCGCACCGTGGCAGCATAATCACGACAAGGTAATGTTTATTCAGTATTATTTAGTTTCATCGCAGAGCGAGATAAGGAAATCACTATCATGAACCCCACAGCACGCTTAATGGTGCGTATTGTTGCTGGTCTATTACTGCTACTATTAGTGATTATTAGCCTTGCCGCATTGATGTTTAATGCCAATGATTACCGCGCTGACATTAAGCAGTGGGCACTAACCAACTTAGGTTTTGAGCTGGATATACAAGATATTCAATGGAATATCTCCAAGCCGACTCAACTTACCCTTAATAACATCAAACTCACATTGCCACAGCACACCCCAGCTGAACACCCCGTCGCTGAAATTGAACAAATTTGGTTGCAGTTGAGTAGCTCAGGTTGGTTTAGCCGTGAGCTAGTTATTGAACAAGTGATTTTAGAACGACCAACATTATCCATTAGCGACAACTTACTACAGCATTTGCAAAGCGGTAACCCTAAGCCTACTAGCGCGAATGAGCCAAGTAACGTTGAACCATTACCTATTGCCTCATTACAAATAAAACAATTTAGTATAAATCATCTCGATTTAGCGGTGTCTTTGAGACAAAGCCCTGCGGTGACACTACACGATCTGACAATGCACTTGAATCAATGGCAATTAGTTCAAGATCACCAACTTCTCACCAGCAAAGGGGCTGTTGATCTAGAATTAGCAATTAACCAGATCGCGATCAACGCCTTTGCAGTGAACAATGTTTTTGTCTCGGCCCAACTGCAAAACCAACAGCTAGAAATTGACCAATTTAGTGCGAATCATTTGAAAGGTAAGTTAGTGGGTGAGCTAGCTATGAATGTTACGCCACCTTTGGCACTCAAGGTGAAACAATTTTCGCTGAGCGATTTAAACTTAGAATACAGCGAAAGCTGGCTACAAAACTTTCAAGCCAATGCACCGCAGCTGACAGCCAACACAGAATCAGACCAAAAAGTAAACCAGCCCGTCGAATCCCCTTTATTCGACAGCATCTTGATTGAGCAACTGGCATTAAGCGAGATTAGTTTTACTAGCTACGACAAACAACTCCCGCTGACCTTTAATAAGCTCAATCTCAACTTGAAAAATTTACCCATTTTAAGCACTGGCCAATGGCTCGATTTAAGCCAAGTGGATCAACTTAATAGCCAGTTTAACCTCAATATGCGTGAGTTCTACTACGCGGGAACCAGCATTACCGACTTAACCCTTAAAAGTCGAGTAAAAGGTGGCAAGTGGGAGTTTTATCAGGTCCAAGGGAATAGCTTTGATGGCCACTTTTCTGCGTTGTTTGATATTAGCCTACAGCGCTACCCCGATCTTCATATCAACCACCTCACTGCTCGCGACCTAGATATCGGGATCCAACCTGAATGGTTAGCCACAAAGAATGAAGAGCTGGCTGAGCCGAAAGATCTTTTGCTACCAATCAACAGCTTAGTCATCGACAAACTCGATTTATTTAATTTAAATCTGCTTTCTTACGCTGATGAACTGCCCCTCTCTATTCGGGGGATCAGTCTGCGCTTAGAGCAAGCGCAATTGATCAAGCAACGCCATTTATTAACCATACCACCGCAATGGTCGCAACAGGCAAGCTTTGAACTAATCGTCAACGAAGCGCTATATCAGGGCATGAAAGCCGATAAGATAAGAATTAAAGGCAAGCTAAACGAAGATTACCTGAATCCCGACATGCTACAACGGTTAATCCCCAGCACGCCGGTCAATGTGGAAGGTAAAATAATGGATAAAGCCCCCGAAAAACGGGTGATTAGGTTAGATTAAGGTCTGTGTAGCTATCAATTACTCATTGGCCACTGAATAGATATCAGTTAAAGGAGGCGGCTCCGACTGGGACTCTCTCGGTAAAATAATGAACAGGCCTTCAAAGTCTGCTGCATTTTGCTCACCGCTAATAATACTCACCGTCATTTTGACTTTGACCTTACAGCCTTTTTTTAGGCCTGCAAAACTGCCATCAATATGATCTTTTAAGATCACCGCTCTAGGCAGTTCAGTAACAGGTTGGCGATAAGCAATTTCAGCCTTAGCAACCACTATCTCACCATCAAAACCTTGCTCTTTCATTTTTAACCAACACAAACCCCACGCGGTTAAGGTAGCTTGACTATAAATACTACCAGCAAACATGGCATGTTTAGTATTCACATTGGCATGTAAACTGGCGCGAGTTTCAAAGCGCTCGCCCGTGTATTGGTAAACAGTAATACCCATTTTTTCACTAATGGGAATTTGCTCAGCCCAAACCCGCTCTAATGCTAAGCATAATTCAGGCACCCGCAGCAAACTTTTCGCAGGGGCGAGCTGCTTAATCATTTGCAGTAGTTGCGTACCTTCCATACGATGGGGTTCACGTTGCGCAGCAACATAGCCAAACTTTTCAAAAAAAGAGATCGCTTTGATTCGAGACAGCAACACAATGCGCTTTGCTCCTTCATCACGCGCAGCTTGTTCCAGAGCTTTTAACAACAAAGCTCCAATCCCTTTACCGCGATAAGAAGGCTCTACAGCCATGTAACGAATTTGCGCTTCATCGGAATCAGTAACATATACCCGCCCAACCGCCAGCGGTTTACCGTCACGATCTCGGATCATCCGATGCAAGGCATGGGGATCATAACCATCTTTTTCAGAGCCCATTGGCAACTGTAAAGGTGCGTTTAAGATCGACCAACGGAAATGAAAATATTCATCGAGTTCCGTTTTGGTAGTAGGCTCAAAAATATGATACAAGTAATATCTCCTGTGACTAATGCTTCTTATATTGCCTAGTCTTTCAGCAATATTCAATATCCGCTCAATTAGCTAGTTTTTAGCATTGCATATTCTGCCTACCACATTAATAATTAAACTTTATAAACAATAAGTTATAAAACAATAATCTCGCCACTTGGCATAAGGAGCCACTCTTGCTATCCGATTACGAGCTAATCAACCGTCTCAGCCAAGCCCAAGTGCGCCATTTAGTACATCAAGATGATAAGCAATGGGTATTATTTGAAGACCATGACTACTTGTGGCTAACCCTTGATACCGTCGTACAAAGTATTATGAGCAAGACCGAGCCAAGTAAACTGATGCTTGGCTATCATCATGCTTTGTTGCCGCATTTACCCCACCACTTTGAGTCTATTATTGAGCTAGGCTTAGGCGGTGGTAGCTTGATCCGCTATCTATGTGACAGGCAACCAGACCTAAAATACACTTGTATTGAACAAAGCCAGCAAGTGATTGATTGGTTTAATGACTATTTCAACCCAAGCCAATGTCAGGTAAAAGTCTTAGCCGCTGATGCCTGTGCCGCTATCACTGAACTGGCCCCTGCTGATGTCATGCTCTGCGATTTATTTAGCGATTTTGGCAGTCCTGCATTTCTCTTTGATCCTGCATTTTATCAAGCCTGTGCTAGCAAGTTTAGCGATACCTTAATAATTAATTTACTACCAAGGCAGCAAGATGAGCTTGACGCAGTGATCTTGCTCGTGACCCAACAATTTAAGCAAACACCGCAAGTAATTAAGGTTGAGAACATGCGTAATCATCTGATCGTGATTAATAAAGAAAAGCCGTACAAGATAGAGAAAAACTAGCGGCCTCGTTGATTCAAGAACGCTAGTTAAGGGTTGTTTAGTCTTTATTCGGTGCTAACCAACGATACACAATACCTGCTAAGATCGCACCAGCAATAGGAGCCACCCAGAACAGCCAAAGCTGTGAAACCGCCCAATCACCAACAAACAATGCCGGGCCTGTACTACGAGCAGGGTTTACCGAAGTATTCGTTACCGGAATACTCACTAAGTGGATCAACGTTAGCGCTAGACCAATAGGAATACCAGCAAAACCAGCAGGCGCTAACTTATGAGTCGCACCCAAAATCACAATGAGGAAGCCAAAAGTCATCACCACTTCAGTAACCAAAGCCGCAGTTAAAGTGTAACCACCGGGCGAATGCTCACCATAACCATTAGAGGCAAAGCCCGCACTTAAATCAAAGCCGGCTTGACCACTCGCAATCACATATAACACTGCAGCACCAGCAATTGCTCCCGCCACTTGAGCCGCAATATAAGGGCCTAGCTCTTTCGCCACCCGCCCATAAGCCGAATGAGACGGCAGGGTTTAAATGGCAACCCGAAATATGACCTATGGCAAACGCCATGGTGAGAACGGTTAAACCAAAGGCTAACGACACACCTAATAGACCAATACCAACTTCCGGAAATGCCGCGGCTAACACTGCACTACCACAACCACCTAAAACCAACCAAAACGTACCGATAAACTCGGCCGCCATTTTTTTAGAAAGATCCATTTTTCAACCCTTTAAGAAATGTTATATTGCCCAAACTTAGAGCAACTCATAAAACATTCACATTTTATTTACTAGACAAGCAGAAAATCCAATATGTTAACGCAACGCCCCAGACTAAACCGATAACGTTACACTTTTGCGCACTTTTGAAACCCTTTGTTACAAAAGGCAAGCAATTAAAATCATATACTTAGTGACACAAAAAACCGTAACGTGAAGCTGATCAAAGTTTTATATTCTCACACCTGCAAAATAGTGCCGATTGCTCTTTAGTTGCGCTTGGGCCGAGACAAGCTTTTTACTTTTTTGTCACAATTTCAAAATATACTTCATATAAGTGACTATTATTTCGTTATTTTCCTTATCATTCAGGTAACCACTTTATGCTTAACACTGTTAATCCAACTGAAACACAAGCTTGGCAAAAGCTGCAGGCCCACTTTGCACAAAATAACATTACGTTGGCACAAGAGTTCGCCCAAAATCCCGATCGATTTAAGCAGCTATCTTGTCAACTCAATGACGAATTACTGCTGGATTACTCTAAAAATTTAGTCACTTCGGAAACTCTAGCGTTACTAACCGAACTAGCACATGAAGTTGATTTAAAAAGCGCAATTCACGCCATGTTTAATGGCGACAAGATTAACCAAACAGAAAACCGCGCAGTTTTACACGTGGCTTTACGTAATCGCAGTAACAGTGAAATAAAAGTAGACGGCAACAATGTGATGCCAGAGATCAATGCCGTGCTCGCTAAGATGCAAGCATTCTGCGCAAAAGTTCACTCAGGTGAATGGCTTGGTTACACCGGAAAGCGTATTACCGATATCGTCAACATAGGCATCGGCGGTTCTGATTTAGGTCCTTACATGGTCACCGAAGCCCTAAACGCTTACAAAGTAGAAGGCATTAACGCGCATTTTGTGTCTAACGTTGACGGCACTCATATCACCGAAACGTTGAAAAAAGTAAACCCAGAAACCACTCTGTTTTTGATTGCATCAAAAACCTTTACTACCCAAGAAACCATGACGAACGCCCACACTGCGCGCGACTGGTTTTTAGCAGCGGCGAAACAGCCAGAGTTTGTCGCTAAGCACTTTGCTGCGCTTTCAACCAATGCCAAATCAGTCGCAGAGTTCGGCATTGATATCGACAATATGTTTGAATTTTGGGATTGGGTTGGCGGTCGTTATTCACTTTGGTCAGCCATTGGTTTATCCATTGCACTAACCATTGGCTACGATAACTTCGAGCAACTGCTGGACGGTGCTCATGAAATGGATCAGCATTTCTTAAATGCCGATTTCGAGCAAAATATCCCGGTTATTTTAGCTTTGCTTGGTGTTTGGTATAACAACTTTTACGGCGCCGAATCCGAAGCGATTTTGCCTTACGATCAATACATGCATCGCTTTGCCGCTTATTTCCAACAAGGTAACATGGAATCAAACGGTAAGAACTGCGACCGTAAGGGTAATCCAATTGACTATCAAACCGGTCCTATTATTTGGGGCGAGCCAGGCACTAACGGCCAGCATGCATTTTATCAACTGATCCACCAAGGCACTAAGTTAATCCCATGTGATTTTATTGCCCCGGCACAAAGTCATAACCCAGCAGGCGATCACCACGTTAAATTGCTATCTAACTTCTTTGCCCAAACCGAAGCACTTGCCTTTGGCAAAAGCCAAACGCAGGTTGAAGCTGAATTTCTTGCCGCAGGAAAGTCATTAGAAGAAGTGAAACACTTAGTGCCATTTAAGGTCTTTGAGGGCAACAAGCCAACCAATTCAATCATGGTGAAAAAAATTACCCCAAGTGTACTCGGTCAATTGATCGCCATGTACGAGCACAAAATTTTTGTCCAAGGTATTATCTGGAATGTGTTCAGCTTCGATCAATGGGGGGTTGAATTAGGTAAGCAGCTAGCTAGCCAAATTTTACCTGAGCTGCAAGATGACGAAAGCGTTAGCGCTCATGACGCGTCAACCAATGGTTTGATCAACTGCTTTAAAGCTTGGCGTTAATCGACTGCACGCAGCCCAATTAATGGGCTGCGTGCTATTTTTTTAGGCTTAATTAATATTGATTAACTTGCCTAGCCACATTTTTTAACATTAATGATTGTTAACTTAAGCGTATTTTTATACTTTTATTATCCTTAAGTAGTTTGGCAAGGGTAAAGATAATGAAGTATATCGCGAGGATAAGTTGGGTAATATTAATGCTACCCATTTTATTCTTTCAACTTGCCCATGCCAACCTACCACCCGAACACCAAACACCTAAGATAGATTTTTATACCGAACACTTCCCTCCCTTTGCGATTGATGATCAATTTGAAATACTCGGAGAATCAGTTGATTTAGTGAGAACAATGCAACGATTATTAGGCCAACCAGATACCATACGCATAAAACCTTGGGCCAGAGCTTACCAAAAGGTGTTACGAGAGCCGAACAGCGCCTTATTTCTAACCGCACGCACGCCGGCACGAGAAGCATTATTTAAGTGGGTAGGCCCATTAACCCGAGATAGAGTCTCACTATGTCAGCACAAATCAGATCAAAATAAGTATGACGATATCAACCTGCTGGATAAAGACATCCATATTGCTGTCACTCGTGGCTATCCAGAGCAAGCCGCTCTCGAAAAACTCGGTTTTAACCACATAAAGTTAACCAACACACCCAATAGCACTATCAACCAGCTATTGAAAAAACGGGTTACTTTGATTAGCTGTAGCCCCAAAACCTTGTGGGATTTATTGATTCAAAATGCCACCCCCACTGACGAGATCCACTTAACCAATATTGACCTTTATGAAGTTGAGCTTTACATCGCGTTCAACCATCAAACATTGGATAAAACGATACACGCTTGGCAACACGCTTTAGAGCTGTCTAAGCAAAGCCGAGAATATATTGAGCTAAACGATTAAGCACCCTCTGACCTATTTAGCCAGAAAAAGCATGCATTACGGCCACATTTCGTTTTCAGGGATAAAACGCAAGGGTATAGATTAAAAAAAACCGCATCGTTAATGCGGCTTTTTAGCACAGGCAGAAAGTGCAATTACTGCACTAAATCTTGCTCATCAAAAATACCTTCAAACAACGCACTACTTAGGTAACGCTCACCCGAGCTTGGCAAAATAACCACTATCACTTTATCTTTAAACTCTTCAAGTTCAGCTAATCGCGCCGCAGCAACCACTGCCGCGCCAGAAGAAATACCCGCTAAAATACCCTCTTCTTTCATTAAGCGACGCGCCATTTCAATAGACTCATCATTGCCAACCGTTTCAACACGGTCAATTACGCGCAAGTCTAAGTTTTTAGGAATAAAGCCCGCGCCGATACCTTGGATCTTATGCGGTCCAGGCTTCACTTCTTGACCCGCTAAGGTTTGACTGATCACCGGTGAATCTTCCGGCTCAACCGCAACCGAGATAATATTCTTACCACGTTGTTGTTTAATATAACGACTCACGCCAGTAATGGTTCCGCCGGTACCAACACCAGCAACAAATACATCCACTTCACCTTGGGTGGCATCCCAAATTTCAGGGCCAGTAGTCATAGTGTGAATAGCTGGGTTTGCTGGGTTTTCAAATTGCTGCAGTAACACATATTTTTCAGGATCACTAGCGGCGATTTCATTGGCTTTATCAATCGCGCCTTTCATGCCTTTTGCCGCTTCAGTTAGCACTAAGTTTGCGCCCAAGGCTTTTAGTAACTTACGACGCTCTAAACTCATTGAACTAGGCATAGTTAAGGTTAGCTTGTAACCACGCGACGCCGCCACAAATGCCAGTGCAATACCGGTATTACCACTGGTTGGCTCAATTAGCTCTTGACCGGCTTTTAGCTTACCTTTTTGCTCGGCGTCCCAAATCATGTTGGCACCAATACGACATTTAACAGTAAAGCTAGGGTTACGGCTTTCAACTTTGGCGTAAACATTCCCTTTAGTGACACGGTTTAGACGCACTAAAGGAGTATTACCTATCGTTAAAGAATTATCGTCAAACAACTTGCTCATCACATTTTCCTAATATTGTTAAATGCGTATCCATACTACGCTGAATTTACTCTTCTCTTTATATCAGAAATTATCAGTCTTGCTAATTTTATATTCTAATATCTTATAACCAACTCACACAGTGGTATCACATTATCTAAGTGGAGATTTTTCATTTCAGCACAAAAATAATTCACTCAATAAATACTTGTTTCACAACTCGGTTAGTCGCATATTGCGGCCCTAAGATAGAGGAGTAACCATGTCCGACAATTTGCTTAACATTTACCCGTTTGATTGGCACGGCATATTATTCTGCGTCATTTGTGCTGGCTTAATCGGATTTGAACGTCAATATCGTGGCAAGCCGGTTGGTATTCGCACTGCCTGCTTAATTGTACTCGGCACTTACAGTTTTTTAAAAGTGGGAATATCACTCTCGCCCCATTCTTTAGATCAAGCCAGAGTTTATGGTCAAATTATTACTGGTGTTGGCTTTTTAGGAGCTGGGGTAATGATGTCCCGCGATGGTCAAGTGATGGGCGTCACCTCTGCTGCCAGTATTTGGATGCTTGCAGCCATTGGCTTAATGATAGGTATCGGTTTTGAGCGTCAAGCGCTGATAATCACACTACTGGTATTACTGATACTGGTTGGCGTCGATTTGCTGGAAAACAGTTTTAAATTTATGCGCCAAGGTGTACATGCGCACTTCTATAGCCGAAAACGTAAATTGATTAAGGCCAAGCGTAATAGCCGAGCAAACACGCCGCAAGCACCAGAAGAAGTATAAAAATGTCAGCTAAGCTGTACCGAATAAATCAGCCGCGCTATGCTAGCGCGGTATTTATCTTTTATAGGCTCATCCATGTTTAGCTTTCCCGATTTAACCCAATTTGCCGCTGCGTATCCAACCTTAAGCGGCACTCGTTTAGACTTAGCCCATCGTATTGCCAAACAAAGCTATAACGAGACTTGTTTTTTTAACCAGCAACTCAATCAACATAAACTGGCACCAGAGCAATGGGCAATTGAACTAATACCGCAAAGTACGCCAGCGTGGATACATCAGATTGTTAAGTCAGCGAAAGAACAACACTACCAATTCGAAAATAGCTTAACACTGGCCGCCAGCTGCCTATCAATCGCCTTAGAGTTAAGCTATTTAACGGTTTGCGCTAATGAGAACAAAATTGCTAAGTCTCGCTTACAAAAAGATCAAACCAGCTTAACGCAATGGTTTGCAGACACAGACCAAGCTGATGAGGCGAGCATTAAACTCGCGCTTGATATCGCATTACTGCTGTACTTTCATCAAGTCTCACAAGTCATGTTTGGCCATGCCGCACTAGCTGAAACCACTCTGGTTGAACGTCGCGCCTTAATCACCGACGCGGACTTTAATGCCGGCACTATGTTTTGTCTGTGGCTCGATTACCACCAAGACAAATCGCGTATCCCCGCCAATGAAGCAGACGCTCTGCAACGCTTAGTAAACGCCGCTTACCTACTAAGTGTGATCGACAAAAGCCAAGCGAACAACAAAAATTCACTGCATTTTGCCAGCAACCGCGTGAGCTGCTTTGTTAGTGGTGCCATTGCGGGTTTACATGACATGGGTAAAGGTGAGCAATTTTCTGCTGATGAAGACACACTGCAACAACAAACTGCTGAGCTCAGCCAGTGGATTGAAGCCGCGTTGTTAGACTCAAGTTTGGGCAACTTTGTCGGCAATGAAGCTGAACTAGAAGCCGATGAGCAAAAATTACAAAGCGAAACAGCCACCAGCCGCGCCGAGCTAAAAGCGGGAAAACTGCAAGGACTCGCGTTCTAACCTCATTAGTTTAACCCGAGTTCTGTTTAAGCCAGTAGCAGCCAAATAAAGCATGTTTTACGGAAAATTTCGTTTTCAGGGATGAAAACGCAAAGCGTATAGGGACATATTCACAGCGTTTTTGCAGGAAAACATGCTATTTCGCTTATCCAACAAGATTCAAGTTAATTTAGTCAACCTCATTCGAGCTGGCGTATTGCGACAAAGCAATACGCCAGCTCATGAGATTTTTCCTATTGCCAGTCCCCCAAACAATTAAAAAAGAGACATCTCACAAATATTAGCGATTTAAGCGCTATAGAATGATGTAGCCCATACTTTAACTGTATGCTTAATGACATATTAAATCGGAAAACCAATACTACAAAAACCACTAATATAACGAGGTTTTTGCTCATGATGGCATCGATTCCAAGTAAAAGATTTTTATTTTTCACAATCCTGTACAGCGCTTTAACAGCACCCTCGGTGCAAGCTGCCAATGATATTAAGGGCGTCAATTTACTTCATACCGCTAAGTGGAACGCCGCAACAGATAGCTTTGGCTCTAGCTTCAACGCTTCGGAGCCATTAGTTCAAAATGAACAGATTCAAGTACAGTTTACTTTAGCGAAAAAACAAGAAGGCAAAGGTTGGCCATTTGTTGAGTTGGTTTGTGCCACAGCCACACCACTAACAGGGGTAGACCGAGTAGAAATAACCTACCGCGCAGAATCAGATGTCGCGGTAAAATTTTCTCAGTCTGATTTTGGTGCCAAGGGCGACGGCTCTTACGCACATTACCAAACGGTGATCCCGGCATCCACTGACTGGGTAACAACACAGCTGCATGCCAGTGATTTTAAACAACCTAGTTGGGCGCCAGAGAGCGCAAAAGACATCCCATTAAACTTAAGTAATGTGCAAGATATCTACCTTTCCCCCAAGCTAAATTTTACAACAGGTGAAACAAAAACATTGTGGATAAAGAGCCTTAAGGTGCTGTAGTTCCATAAGCAGAGATTCTAGCTTCAACTAAAAGGCAACCTGAGTACAGGTTGCCGAAAAAGCCATACTAATTAACTTCGGTTTTGCTTAAGTCTATTACGAGTGAATAAAGTATATTTTACTTATCCAGAACTTGGGTTAATTAAACTTTAAACCTTCCCACCGAAAGCTCAATAGTGCTGGCCAGCTCCTTAAGCGATAGTGCTTGCTCCACCTCATTTTGGCATTATCTGCTAACGAGTAAGACACTTCACGTGCAGCTTCTGTGTTGCGACTAATTTCTTCCGTCACTTTTGCTTGCTCTTCCGCCGCAGTAGCTATCTGCGTTGCCATATCACTGATTTCAGTGATTGAAAGGCTAATATTTCTTAGGCTCTCACCTGCTAAGTTGACATCATCGACACTCTGTTGCGACATGCCATAGCTACCTTTCATCACAGAAACAGCCTGCTCTGTAGATTGCTGTAATGCTTCTATCATGGCTTGAATTTCATTGGTAGATTTATGGGTACGCTGAGACAATATCCGAACTTCATCTGCAACCACAGCAAACCCTCGGCCCTGCTCACCCGCTCTGGCGGCCTCAATGGCAGCATTTAACGCCAACAAATTAGTTTGCTCAGCAATATCACTAATGGTCGAAATAATACTACTAATCTCCTTAGCGTGCTGATCTAACTCTCCAATAATCGCAACCGAGGTATTCACCTCTTCAGATAAGGCAAGAATAGAATGTTGGCTTTTTTCCATTTGGTTTAAGCCTGTTCGACTGAGTTGAACTGATAAATTAGCACTTTCTGCAGCACTATCAGCATTACTCGCGATTTGCATTGTCGCGGAAACCATTTCCGTTACCGCTGTAGCCACCTGAGTTATCTCATCTTGCTGATGAGTTAGTCGCATGGGCGTTTGTTCAGAAACATTAGCAGTTGAAACGGCGCGTTCATTAAGCGCGTGAGTCACTTGCGATAATTTTTTCACCATCACATGGATCCGCTCTACAAAAGCATTGAAATTAACGCCTAGCCTACCTACTTCATCTTGGCTCTTAGTATTAATTCGAGCAGTTAAATCGCCCTCGCCATTAGCAATATCAGCCAACGCATTTGACACATCAATCAGTTCTTTAAGCAAACGACCAACAACTAGAGAAACAATTAACGCAACGAGAATAAGCGTTATCACACCCATGCCGATTTGCTCATAGAGTAAACGCGTTAATGGTGCAAGTAAGGGGGATTTATCTAGCACCGACACTAGATACCAATCTGTATTGGGTACTTTACGAGCTAAAACTAAACTTTGCATACCCTGAACTTCTAGCTCCGCCACATTATTAGTTTGAGACAGTTCGCTCACTAAACTATGGGTTAAATTATTCGATACATCACTTAGTTGCTTCAAATTATACTGATGATCCTGATACGCAATAATCAGACCGGAGCCGTCCACCAAGATTGCTTGACTGTCACCTATCATTGGTATTTTTGCTACATCTTGTGATAATTTATCCAAGGCCAAATTAGCCCCTACCACACCGTAGAACTTCCCATCAATTTTCACTGATGTGGCCACCGCCACCACTGTTTTTTGCGCCGTAACACTAACAAATGGCTTGCTAATAACAACATCATTTGTCGATTTTGCAGACTTGTACCAACTGCGTGTTCTCGGATCAAATCCTTCAGGGCTGGTTAATTTTGGATCATTTCGGAACATCTCTCCTTGTTCCGTGCCATAGTAGGTCAGGATAAAATCACCCGATAGCAACGTTTGTTGTAGGTGAGAATAGACTCTGTCGGGAGGCATGCGCTCCGCGGCTAATTGCATACCTTTAATCGCACTGCGCTTACTGTCTAACCAGTTCGCAATACCAAATGCGTAAGCCGATAGCTGGTTGTGGCTTTCATTTTCAATAGATGCTAACTTCTGGGTCGCCGCCTTAAAGTAGCTTACTGAAATCAAAACTCCGACAGTCGCCAATAACACAAGTAGCACCATCGTCACCATTTTTGCTTTTAACGAACTAAGCATCATTTTTCCTTCATACGCAGCTATACGAACAAAAATTACACCTTAAACCATGCAACAACACACCTACCAACATAAAAATCAAGATAGTAGAAAAATGTGAGTTTACAGATGAAAGCGCTATGGATAGAACAATAATTATCGACTTAAGACCTTTTGAATAAGACAAAGTGTGCAACCTCTTGACATTATTCTCATCGCTACCTAGTCTGCTTATCTCTCTAATCAAGGTGGTCTGTGATGGAAATAACTTACAACTTAAAATCGGCGTCGGAGCGCCGCACCGAACCATTTAAGCCAGATGAAAATGTTGGCTTTGGTAACCTCAGAACCGAGCATATGTTTCTCATGGATTACCGAGACGGCGAGTGGCGTGATCCACGCATTGTGCCTTACGGGCCATTTGAAATGGCGCCAGGAGCAATGGCGCTGCATTATGGCCAATCAATTTTTGAAGGGGCCAAGGCCTTCATGCATGAAGATGGTGAAATTTACACATTTCGCATCAATAAAAATGCCGAGCGAATGAATCGCTCTGCCGATATCCTTTGCATTCCTCATCTCGATGAACAAATGCAAATTGATGCCATTAATGCCTTAATCGACGTTGATCGCTTGTGGTTTCCAATGCAGCAAGGCGCATGTTTGTATATTCGTCCATTTATTTTTGCCACAGAAGACCGTCTCTCCATTGGCGCCAGCAAAAGCTACACTTTCTGCGTAGTGTTAAGCCCAAGTGGTGCTTACTACGCTGCAGGTGTTAACAAGGGCATACGATTGCTGATCAGTAAAACATTCCATCGCGCAGTTTCAGGTGGCACTGGGGCATCAAAAGCAGCAGGAAACTATGCGGCATCGTTGCGAGCAGGCCAGGCAGCTGCTGAATTTGGCGCATCCCAAGTGCTGTATTTGGATGCCAATAATCAGCAAATTGAAGAAGCTGGCGCAATGAATCACTTCCATATTCTGAAAGATGGTACCGTGATCATCCCGACCTTTACCGACACAATTTTAAAATCCATCACTTCGCAATCCATCATGGAATTAGGCGAGCAATTGGGTTGTGAGGTGCGCCAAGAAACCATCATGTTAGATCAGTTTATTGCTGATATAGAGTCAGGTGAAATTATTGAAGCAGGTGGTTTTGGCACCGCTGCCGTAGTCTCTGCCGTTGGCTCTTATATTTTTGAAGATGGCCGCGTTGTTACTGTTGGTAATGGTGAGGTTGGTGAGCATGTGCAACGCATTTACAAATTGTATACCGACATGCAAAAAGGCTATGTCCAAGCCCCTGAAGGCTGGTTGCAAAAAGTCGAACGCATCGCCTCTTAGGCTCTGCTGCAACAAAATAAAAGGCGCTAAGGCAACAGCCTCGGCGCCTTTTTGTTGCTGTCAGTTCTTTAAACTACAGATTACGAGCAGGCAGCGTTTTACCATGAGTGGCGTATAACGCTAAACCGGTAAACACTAGACCGCCCACTAAGTTGCCTAAGGTTACTGGAATTTGGTTCCAAACTAACCAATCCACAATGGTAAATTCAGCGCCTAACATCATTCCTAATGGGAACAAATACATATTCACCACGGCATGCTCAAATACTAAACCGAAAAAGATAAAAATAGGAAACCACATAGCCAACACTTTGCCACTGACCGATTTTGATACCATGGCCCCCACGACCCCTAAGCACACCATCCAGTTACATAAAATCCCCTTCACGAAGACAGTGATCCAACCGTTTAAGCCGTGTTCCGCAAAACCTAATGAGCGGGCAGTTGAGGCTTTAATAAACGCTTGCCCCACTGCACCGGGATCCATGCTGAAATTCATGGTAAAAGTTAACGCGACTAAAAAAGCCACACTGACTGCGCCAATCAAGTTACCCAACGCCACCAGTAACCAGTTGCGTAAAACACCGGCCTTAGTCACACCAGGGCGCTGTTCAAATAAGGCCAACGGCGCTAACGCAAATACACCAGTTAATAAGTCAAAGCCCATTAGATTCAAAATCACAAAACCAACGGGAAACACCAGTGCCCCAGTAATAGGAATGCCGGTTTGCACGGCGGTAGTAATCGCAACAGCAACAGCAATGGCTAAAATAGCCCCCGCCATGGTGCCGCGAATAATGGTGTCGCGCGTTGACATAAACACTTTGCTTTCGCCAGCATCTATCATGGTTTGTACAAATTCAGCAGGTTTAACGTATGACATAAATCATCCTTGCGCTAATAATTAAAAAAAATGACATAATGTAAGGCTTTCAAACCACCAGCACAGTGCTAGTAAAACCGGAAAGCCCTGTGGTTATGTCAGCTTTTGGCTATGCCAGCACCTCAACCACCCCGTTTTTAACCCGAGTTTGATAGGCTGGAACGGCTATTTCCGCATTCTCTAAACATGATCCATCAGTCAAGTTAAAACGCTGTTTCTTTAATGGCGATGCCACCCACAACGCATCGCCATGCTGACAAATAACGCCACGTGATAGCACATTCGCCTGACCAAACGGATCCATATTGTTTAGGGCGAAAATTTGCTCATCGTTATAAGGGCGAAACAATGCCACCTGTTTATCATTGACGAGAGCACATACCCCCGTGGCAGGATAGATTTTGCTTAACTCACACACGCTGAACCATTTGTTATTCTTACTCATACAGTTTCTTCCTCTAATGCGTTATCCAGCTGAATACGGTAAGTTGGTACTTTTTCGGTAATAAAGGCGGGGCGTTTTTGGCCACGCTCTGGCACAAACTGCACATTGTCATCACTTAAATCTGAGTTAATAAAGTGTGCGAAACGAGCTAGCTGATCTTTATCCGATAATGTTTTTGCCCATTCACATTCATAACTCGCTATTAGCTTGCTCATATCGGCTTCAAGCTGTTGATTAATTTCTAACTTGTCATGAACGATGACATCACGCAGGTAATCAATGCCACCTTCTAAATTATTCAGCCACACCGAAGTACGGGTAAGCTTGTCGGCGGTGCGCACATAGAACATCATGAAGCGGTCAACGTATTGCAATAAGGTGGTTTGATCGAGATCAGATGCCAATAACACCGCATGCTGTGGTTTCATACCGCCATTACCACACACATACATGTTCCAGCCCGAATCGGTGGCGATGATACCAAGATCTTTACCTTGTGCTTCGGCGCACTCACGGGTGCAGCCAGACACGCCAAATTTCATCTTGTGCGGGGTGCGAATGCCCTTGTAACGGTTTTCAAGTAGCGCTCCGAGGCCAACACTGTCTTGCACACCAAAACGACACCAAGTGCTACCGACACAGGTTTTCACCATCCGCAATGCTTTGGCGTAAGCTTGGCCAGTTTCAAAGCCTGCATCGAGTAAAGTTTGCCAAATGGCCGGTAAGTCTTCTTTACGGGCACCAAATAAGCCAATGCGTTGTGCGCCTGTTACCTTGGTATATAAATCGTAATCTTGCGCGACTTGCGCCAGTACAGATAAGGCTTTTGGTGTCACTTCACCAGCTGACATCCGTGGGATCACCGAGTAGGTGCCGTCTTTTTGCATATTGCCCAAGAAGATATCATTGGTGTCTTGTAAACCATTATGCTCTGGCGTTAGCACATACTCGTTCCAGCATGATGCCAACAACGAGCCAATTGTCGGCTTACAGACTTCACAGCCGTAGCCCTTACCGTATTTAGCCAGCAGCTCAGTAAAGGTTTTAATCCCTTCAATTTTGATTAGGTGGTATAGCTCTTGGCGCGAATATTCAAAGTGTTCGCATAAATGATTTTTAACTTCAATACCTTGTTTGGCTAATTCAGCGTTCAGCACTTGTGAAATAAGTGGTAAACAACCGCCACAACCTGTACCTGCTTTGGTCACTTCTTTAATTGCTGACATAGTGGTATGGCCGTCAGCCACCGCGGCCGCGATATGACCTTTACTAACATCAAAACAAGAACAAATTTGCGCACTCTCTGGCAGGGCATCCGCACCTAACTTAGCACCACCACAGCCATCGCGAGACGGTAAAATTAGGCTATCTGGGTGTTCAGGTAATTCGATATCATTAAGCTTGTATTGTAATAAGGTGCCGTAATCAGAAGCATCACCCACCAGCACCGCACCCAACAGCTTTTTACCATCTTTCGAGACAATAATTCGTTTGTACAGATCTTGGCTTTCATCACTGTAGACATAACTGCGACAACCCGGTGTACGACCATTGGCATCACCTATACTGCCGACATCGACCCCCAGTAATTTAAGTTTGGCGCTCATGTCAGCACCAGCAAACTGGTTGTCGTTACCTAACAAGGTATCGGCGGTGACTTGCGCCATTTTGTAGCCTGGTGCCACTAAGCCGAAGAATTGCTCTTGCCATGAAGCACACTCACCAATTGCAAATACATCAGGATCAGAGGTAATACACTGATCATCAATCACAATACCGCCACGGCGACCAGTGGCAAGGCCACACTGTTTCGCCAGCTTGTCTTGCGGCCGAATACCGGTACTGAACACGATAAAATCCACTTCTAACTCAGTACCATCGGCAAACTTCAAGGTATTACGGGCGGTCGTGCCCTGAGGAATAATTTCTAAGGTATTTTTACTGGTGTGAACTTGTACGCCTAGGCTTTCAATTTTACGGCGCAGCATCTTGCCGCCTTGCTCATCCAGCTGCTCTGCCATTAATACAGGCGCAAATTCAATCACATGAGCTTGGATGCCCAATGCTTTTAAAGCGCCAGCGGCTTCCAGGCCAAGTAACCCCCCACCCACTACTACACCGCTTTTGCTGCGACGGGCACAGGCTTCAATAGCGTTCAAATCTTCAATGGTGCGATAGACAAAACAGTCTTTGCTTTCGTTGCCTTTGATCGGTGGCACAAACGGGTACGAGCCCGTTGCCATAACTAGTTTATCGTAATAAACCGCACGCCCCGTTTGTGTATGAATGACTTTTTCGGCGCGGTTAATGGTAATGGCACGCTCGCCAATTAACACCTTAACTTGATGCTTTTCATAAAAACCTTCTTTTACCAACGAAAGCTCTTCTGCTGTATGGTGAGAAAAATAAGACGACAAATGCACGCGGTCGTAAGCCACGCGTGGCTCTTCACACAACACAGTGATATCAAATTGGGATTGCGGGGATTTTTCGATTAACTCTTCAATAACACGGTGTCCCACCATGCCATTGCCGATAACTGCCAGTCTCATTTTGTCCATTGCTGCCTCAATATTTTCTGCTTATGGCTGCAATGTAGTAATAATAAAAAATAGCCAGTTGATATAAATCAACTGGCTATTTAAACATCCCTAAAGAGGTATAAGATATGTTACAGGTGAGATCTATTTAGCGGCTAAAATTTGCATTAAATTACAAATAAATAACAATTGGGCCAGTAAAATGATGCCCTTACCAGCGACAATTAGATGCCACCTCAGGCACTCAAAGGTATTTTAAGCGCCCATTTTTTTCTTCATTGCAGCGACATTACGTTTGAAGTCTTGCAATCTCTTGTTCGTCATTTCTGTCGCGAAAGGCAGTTTTACATTCAATGGGTTAACTTGACGACCGTTGATATGAAACTCGAAATGCAAGTGTGCTCCCGTTGAGCGTCCTGTATTCCCCGTTTTCGCTACCATTTGTCCCATCGAAACACGCTCACCTTTACGCACTAAAATTTTGCTTAAGTGTAGGTAGCGAGTGGTGTATTTACGGCCATGCTTCAATACTAGGTATTTTCCGGCAAAGGGGTGGTTTTCAACCCGTTCAACCACACCGTCACCAATAGAGTAAACTGGCGTGCCAATAGGTGTCGCCCAGTCCGTGCCATAGTGCGGACGAATTTTACCCGTCACCGGATGCTTACGTTTTAAGTTAAAATGCGAGCTCAAGCGAAACTTACCATTGAGAGGACTTTTACGATAAGCCTTATTTAAACCACTACCGGCCTGATCATAATAGTTGCCATCATCATGTAAAAAAGCACTATAAGTGGTATTACGGCTCTTAATTATTACACCTAATACTTCATCTTGGTAAAACTCTCCTTTCACACGTTGCTCGTTAACCAATACGTAATATTTGTCGCCCGCGCGCAAGTTTCTAAACTTAAGTCGGTTTTCAAGTAATTTTGCAATGTGAGTAATACTGCTCATGCTGAGAGAATTTTTATTCGCACTAATATTAAATGAACCATGAATATCACCCGCAATCACCCGTTCAGACCATTCACCAGGGTCAGTAAATAGCTCGGCACTGAAACCATCCTCGGTCGCGGTAAAAGTCAGCTTGTTAGCAATGTCGATACCAAGATCTAACTTAGATAAACGGCCTTTTGCATCCAAGGTAATGTTGAGGGTTTGCCCTGGCATCACATTACCTAAACGCAGATCTTTTTCATCCGCCACTAACAATTCAGGTAATGCACTATAAACATTTAGCTCACTTAAATATTTGCCGACCGTATCGCCCGGTTGTAGCGTAACAAAATGCTCTGACACGCCAGACATATCAGGGAATTCAGCATGGGCTTTTATTACTTCATTAGGATCTTGCGCAACCATGTCCGTTTGTTGCTTTAATATACGGTCCATATCGAGCTCAAGAGGTCTAACGACACCATCAGCCTTGGGTGGCGCATCGCCACTTGGCCAAGCAATAAACACAGCAACAAAGATAACAACCACTATGAAAATGGCCATCAAATGAAATCGGGGCAGTCGAGATAGAATAGAAGGCATGCTCATCAATGTTATAGAGTAACAAAAACGAGCAGTTTATAAGAATTTTCATTCAGAATATAGCGTAATGTAACAACAAGGTGCTAAGTGCTGTGAAAAATAAAACTAACCTTAGCCCAGCAATGTCTCCGAATATTAGCCTATGCTTAATACTTCGATTGTTAAAAAACTCAATAAAGACAAAGCAGTATATTTGCATTCATTACAAACAATGAGTTACCCGCGGCTTTTCCGATGTTTTTAGCTGTTATTAGCGAGTTGAACCGAAATCAAGTAATGATTATAAAGTACTGGAGAGAGCGGATTTTTTATTCGTTTAATCACTCAACCCTTTGCATCCTTTTGTCATATGGGGCCCACCCTTCTGCGGTCCCATTTTTTTTACCTACTCAATTTTTTGGTTGTTTACCAAAGGTAACGCGGTTACGACCATCGTGTTTTGATTGGTATAACGCTTTATCAGCACGCTCAAATGCCACATCAACCGTCTCTTGCTCACTTTTTATGGCAATGCCTATACTTATCGTCATTTTCCTATCCAGCATGATGTTTTGCCAATGATACAGCTCTACTTGATTACGGATCCTATCGGCTGTACTTACAACTTTGTCGGCTTCTGTTTCCGTCAATAGAATAACGAATTCTTCTCCACCGTAGCGAGCAACAAAATCACCTGAGCGTACGCTTTGTTGCAGAATAAGCGCTAATTCTTGCAAGACGGTATCACCGACTTGATGGCTAAACTTATCGTTAACCGATTTAAAATGATCCGCGTCTGCGACTAAGATCGCGTAAGCACCTTTTCGCTCGCTAAAAGTAACATCCAACCAACGACGATTGTATAATCGCGTTAACGGGTCAATATAAACGTCTTTTTCAAGCTGACTCACCACCTCTTGCTGGCTTAAGGCTTGGTTTTTCAACGCCGCGTTTTCTAAACGTGTTTTCTCAAAATCCAGTTTCGGTTCCCAACGTTTAAAACGGCGTAAACAATGTAATCCTAGTTCACTAACCGGCACCTTACTTAACAGCTCTATGGCAATAGCATGAGCCTGTTTTTCACAGGTAAGCGCTTGTTGATATTCACCATTTTCATCATAAGCGAGGCTTAAGGCTTCATATAATTCGCATTTAAGCATCGGCAAACTCAAATCACCGATATCAATTAACGTTTGCTTAAGCAATAAGATGGCTTCATTTGCTCGTCCAATCAAGCTATAACAAAGCCCTAGCTCAAGCGAAATTTTATTACTAATCCATTTGAGTTTGTGTCGGTCACTGGAAGTTTTGGCTTTCTCTAGTAAATTTATTGCGATATCGACTTGCCCCATGCCACGACAAATTTGGCTGTGGTAAACAAATAGTTCCGCCATATATGCATCCGCAAATTGGCCATCTAACAACGCTTGGGTTTCACACTCAGTCAGCAACTGACGCGCATCTTCATACAAAGTAAGCGCAATCAAACATGATACTTCACATAGGTTAATTCTTAGTTTTAACTGTTTTGATTGAATGCCCTCATAATGATCTCTGCCCTTATTATAAAATTGTAAAGCGCGCTGATGATCACTCACTACTTCAAGTAACTGAGCAACGCCGATCAAGCCTTCCACAAAATGATCAATATCGCCCATGTTTGCTGCTTCAGCAGACATGGCCAGCCAAGTATTCATAGCGTCTTCAAAGCGAATATCATCGGCATAGCGCTGAGCTAAATGATTCTGTACCACCAGCAGCTCGCCCTGTTCTACAGAATTGATTAGCTTGGCTTGTGCGGTTTCCAATAGGTGAATAGCTGTTTCAATTTTTCCAGAGCCATAGTAAATGTCCGATAAAGTCCGTAGCCCTAATGAACTCTTTTTCGCATCGTCGGCGTTTTCATCTATATATTGCTGACAAAGCGCGATGGCTCTAGCCTTATCACCCTCTGCCAATGCTTGGCTAGCTTGGCTGAGCGCGCTCATTGAACAAGTCATTGCTCACCCCCTTGTGTTGATGCGGCCAAGCTCAGAAAATCAGATACATTAAACATAGTAACAGTGGCAGCAACTTCAGCTTTGACAGTTCGCCACCAAGGGTATGCAACAAGCAATTGCTCGATATGCAGGCGTAACGACTCTCGCTCAGACAAATTGGCAGCCATTAAAAGCGCAATGCTTTGCATGCCCCAAATCACCCCTCGATCCGTTTCTTGTAACAAACTATGCAACAAAGGCACAGCATGATCACACTGTTGCTCACTGGCAAATTCGATCTCAAACACCACTAAATCAGGCTCATCCAATCGAGTTCGACAACTAAATAGCCAAGCGCCACGTTGCCGCATTTGCGGGTAGTGTTGAATTTGACTAACAAAGTCCCCGACATTCATTCTCTTTATTAGCTGCTTCGAGCGCAGATCTAGTTGACCCCTTGAAGACAGAAACTCATCACTGCCTTTTGACAGCGACTGCTCTCTAATTAAATTAAGATCATAACGTCGATAATCTCGGTAATGTTGTAAGGCTTCTTTATCTTGGCCCAAGCGTCGACAAATCTCAGTACGTTCCAGACAAATCTGAGACAGTAATTCACCTTGGTCAAAACCTTGCGCTAGCCGCTCAGCAGCTTCCAGATAATCATTAGCTTGACTAAGCTGGCCTTGTTTTTTCGCCACCCTCGCACTTGAAACAGAGGCATGGGCAGACATCCAAGCCAAATTATTTTCTGTCGCGATTTGTAAAGCTTGCTTAATTTCGCTTCCTGCTTCCTCTGGATGACCAGAATAAAGTAAAGCTAACCCCCTAAAGTCATGTATTTCTGCATGCCATGTTTGATCGGGGCAATCTGCTAAAAATTCATTACAGCGCGCTAAAATTGGTAGCATTTCGACATATTTTTTCTGCAAAAACAAAGACCATGCCAGCAATATAGAAGATTTTCCCGCAATCCATTTATAGTCTCGTAAAATGGAAGCATCGAGGGCAAATTGTAAAGCAGATTCGGATTGGGCCAAATTTCCCGTAATACGCCACACATTGCCCAAGCCAATTAACGCTTCCAGCTGTAACTCAAATTCATTATGTAAAATCGACTTTTCTAGCGCTTGATTCCAATAGTGTTGCGCCGAGCGATAGCGCGCTAGCCCCCAATTTAAGGTAGCAATTCGGTGCTGCAGTTGAGTTAAAAACTGAAACTCTAACTCTGGTGTGAGAAGTGATTCGACACGGCTACAAACCCTTAGCCCAGCCTGATAATCCATAGTATGCCAATATACTTCAGCCATTTTTAGTAAGACCGCGACATAGCCCTGATCGTCTCGGGTTTGGCGCATATCTTCAACTAATGAAACAACTCGAGCTAGCGCATCCTTAGGGCTTTCACTTATTAAGCTATCAATAATAGCCAACTCAACCTTAATGTGTTTTTGTAATTCTTGTAAAATGATAGACATAATTACCCCGAATAAAACCCTAGGGTCTGTTGAACTTTGCTGGTTAATTTTTGTTCGAGATAAAAGCGTTTTGAGCAAGGCGAGCAGTGTGTAGCTTAGCATTCTAAGTAAATACTGCTCAACGATGGACAAAACGCTTTTAGCCGAATCCGTAGGACAGCGTTTGTTGGCCATTTCTACTACGTTAGCGCCTTTTCGCATAGTTCACTATGCCACAAAGGTGCTGGCCACAACGAACGTTTTGTATAAATACCCAACAATTCGCTGCAAAAACAATCACGAAGATCAACAGACCCTAGTTACTTCTTGTTAGCTTAGTAAATCATTGAGGAATATCATTAAGCTCTATCACCTTATTATAAGGTTCACCTTCTAATAAGGCTTGGTAAATAGTCGCTGAACGGCCCTTTCCGGCCCACCATTTACGTTGTTCCTCAGTTGGGCAAGCTAGTGATGTGCCAACTAATCGCTGAATGTTATGGCCCGAAAAAGCAGACAAGTTACTGTAATAGAGACTGAGTATGGCGTCATAAATGTTCATTTGTTGCTGCTGAGAAAACCGTTTAGCCAGCTGCCAAAACGTTTGTTGTGGCGCTCTCGTTATCTGACATTTAGTATTCGTCGACACCACTGGCGCTGCTGAAGGGGGGCTATCTGTACTCGTTTGCTCGGTCAAATTGGCAAGCAAAATCGGCCTAATCACTCGGTAAGCCTTTAGCTGATAACGCTGTGTATCAAAAGCTAAAGTAGGATGGAATACCTCGAACATATACTGATTAGTACGACGTTGCTGCAACCAAGTCACCTTACCTGATGCACTCTCGACTAACGCAAACATCATTTCCATTGCTAGGTTTTCATCGCCAACGAAATTAATTCTGGCGACAAAAGGAGACGACCGAACAACTTTCTGTAAACTAACAAACCCGTCCCCCTCAACTTGCGCAGGGGTCGCTTGATCTGGATCGCCCACAGGCATAAATTCGCTGTATTTAGCTTGCGCCAACAAGCTAACGAAACTAAAACTAACTATCAGTAATAACACAACTAAACGTAACAATTGAATATCCTTATTCTTCATCATACGTAAACGCTGCCTAGCTTAGCATTTAGGGCTCGATATCGGTTTTATATAAGGCTAGGCCGCGCGCTTGATAATTTTTCAATGCTCCAGGATGGTCTGAATCGCAAGTGTGGACCCATACTCTTTGCGCCTGCCAAGCCCAAGCCTGAGCAATCGCCTCACTGAGTAGATAACCACCTATGCCTTTACCAATAAATCGTGGTGAAAGGCCAAAATATCGAATTTCAACGTCTTCCTCCTCTTTATGCAACTCAAAATATCCCGCAGGAGCGCCCGAATAATATAAAACCCAAGTTCTTAACTGGCCCGACTCAACATGTTTGCGCCAATCGGAGTCACTCCAGTTTAACTTATCAGTCCACTGCCATGCGGCCCCGACTAGCTGGTATAAAAAACGATTGTATTGATATTCTGCGACCTCTACCTCAACTAAATTTAAAGGTAAGTCAGCAGGAGCTGGCTTTGATTTCAGCTCATCAGGATGTAAGGATTCTAAATACCAAATAGTTGCCATAAAACAGCCTAGCAAGTGAGAAAGTAAAGTCTAATCATAACATTATTGCTCGTTCAGTCACTCCTTTATACTGCCTTTCTGGCCCTCAACGTAGTGCCTAGCAACAATAGGAACCACTGGCTTAAGGGGCAAAAATCTTTATAATATGCCGATTTAACTAGGTCAATTTAATGCTCTTTATTTGCCCGTTATGCCAAGCTCCCCTTTCTCGCGAACATAGCAGCGCACGTTGCCCGCAAAATCACTGTTTTGATTTTGCCAAAGAAGGGTATTTAAATTTATTACCGGTGCAGAAAAAGAATTCCATTGACCCTGGCGACAATAAAGCAATGATGCAGGCACGTCGTGATTTCTTAAATAACGGTTTCTACCAACCTTTAGCAAAGCAAGTAGCAGACTTAATCAATCAGCAAAGCGCCGCCCAGCAAGAGAATATTCAGGCCCTCGATCTGGGCTGTGGTGAGGGATATTACAGCCAATATTTCGCCGTAAACGCGAATCCCAATATAAATTGGCATGGTCTGGATATATCAAAAACTGCGATCCGCTATGCCGCCAAACGCGCTAAATCGATTCAATTTTGCATCGCCAGTGCCTTTGACTTGCCTTTTGCCGCGCAGCAATTTGACTGCATTACTCGTATTTATGCTCCATCTGATGCCAATGAATTACAACGAGTATTAAAAAATGACGGCTGTATTATCAGTGTCAGTCCAGGACCAAGGCATTTATTCCAGTTAAAGCAAGCTATTTACGATACACCAAAGCCTCACCGTGAGGCGCCATCAGAAATAGAAGGGTTTATAGTAGTAGAGCAAGTTCAACTAACCTACCCCGTGACATTAACGCAAAGCCAAGACATCGCTAATTTGCTAGAAATGACGCCTTTTGCTTACAAGTTAACGGCAACGCAAAAGCAACAACTGAGCAGTCAACCGCTCATGTTGGACTTAGACTTTAAAATAGAAGTGTTTAAAAAGCAGATTTAAGCCTTTCAAATTGATGATTCACTACCTCAACTAAAAACTGGGTTGCTGTGAAAAGCCGCGCCTAGCCAGGGATGCAAGTTTATCATCCCATAACCAAATATTGTCAGGGGTTAAATGAACCCCACCAACCCAATAATCCAGCTCGATGATATCTAATAAGTGGCGACGACCCGTTAACACCTGCTCACCTAACTCAGTGATACTAACCGGACATTCCCAACTTGGTTTAGGCCAATGAATGACTCTGGCCGCATTTAAAGACAATAAACGTTGAAAGAATACTGTATCAGCCATAAATCGCCTTGCTTCTTCAACTTGATAAAGTCTAAACAGCTCTTTTGGATCCGAACAACCTTGCTGAATATTTTTTAAGGCTATTTGTTGCGCCAAGCCCAAGCCATTAAAGGTAGAAGGGTATTCTTGTAGCAAGCGCCTTACTGCACCACTAAGGTAAGGCAGTGCACTGGTGTCTAAATTTAACAAAGAAGATAACAATTTAGGGTTTTCTTGGGTAAACACCTGCCAACCATAACTGGCAACATCTAACATTTGATAACATAAGGGCTGCTCTTCATTGAGCAAACAAACCAGCTCGGTCGCGGAGCATTCTGATAAATACTTATCAACACAGATAACGCTGATCTCAACGGTTAGCTGTGGCTGCTTGTTAAACCAATCTAAAATCTGCAACATTTGCAGTTGATCGTATAGATCAAACTCAAACCAAAGAATGATTTTTTTGTAATAGTTAAGGCGCTGTAATTGTTGATCACGGGTCCGGAAACTACTGAGCACCTGGTCATAATCTCCCCACCCCATTTGCGCTATATACTCGGCTCGTACGCCTGATAAGGCTTCAAGAGAAAGACCATGAGGAACCGGCCCCTCATGTAATAAATCACGCCAAGGCAGATAATCACCGATAATGCCAGCTTGTCGCATTGCATCAACTGCGCAATCACCATTAGTAATGTTTAAAGTCCTAGACATAAATTCCTCTTACCGTTATCTCGCATATCAAAGATAGCAGCTAAATCTGCTTTTCTACCTTTAATTGAGAATCATTTTTTGCAAAAAAAATTGATTATGGTCTGTTTATTATCAGTACGTAAGCTCGGCTGATGATAAAAGCACTTTATTCATACTAGCCCCCTCATATAGCCAATCAACTTGAAGATGCATGTTTCAGAGCGCCACCGTGTTTTCAATACTAGGCACGCTAATGCAAGAATGTAGGCACCTTTTAAATTAGCATAACAAGGTAGTGGAAACACGGTGGCGTTCCCAAAGGGCCTTAATAAACATCCTATTTTTTAGAACCTTTCACTCCAAATATTCTGCTTTTGTTCTAAAACAATTTCAGCCATGATATAAATTAGAATCGTTATTATTTGATAAATGGAACAAGCCGTTGTTAAAGAACTCAACTCAAGGTTATGGATGGGTGACGATCATCATTCACTGGCTAGTTGCGTTAGCTGTGTTCAGCTTATTCGCATTGGGCTACTGGATGGTTGATCTAAGTTACTACTCTGACTGGTATCAAACCGCACCTATGTTGCACAAAAGTTTTGGTATCTGCTTATTCGCGTTAATGGTATTTCGTATTATTTGGCGTCTAACTAACCCCAAACCCAAAGGCTTATCCAATCATCAAACTTGGGAAAAAACCATCGCTAAACTAGGCCACTTTGCTTTATACGCCATATTGTTTGTGCTGATGATTTCTGGTTATCTTATCTCCACCGCAGACGGGCGCGCTATTTCTGTGTTTGGTTGGTTCGATGTACCCGCACTACTATCGGGTTTACCCCAGCAGGAAGAAATAGCTGGTGATATACATGAAATTTTAGCTTGGAGCCTACTCGTACTCAGCGCAGGCCACGCACTGGCGGCTTTAAAGCACCACTTTATTGATAAAGACTCTACCCTCAGCCGGATGTTAAAGCCGGTGAACTCTACAGAAACAAGGAAACAATAATGAAAAAACATCTTACTGCTGCCATCTTATCGGCTGGTTTATTTGCTGCTGCAACGCCGGCATTAGCCGCAGACTATGCGATCGACACCCGTGGTGCCCATGCTTCGGTCAACTTTAAAGTAAATCACTTAGGCTACAGTTGGGTAGTGGGTCGTTTTGACACTTTCTCGGGTGACTTTAGCTATGACCAAGAAAACCCAAGCGCGGCTAAGATTGCAGTAACAATCGACACGAAGAGCGTAAACTCTAACCACGCTGAGCGTGACAAGCATATCCGCGGTAAAGATTTCTTAGAAGTGGACAAATTCCCAGAAGCTAAGTTTGTCAGCACCAAGTTTGACTCAACAGATGGTCAAACCGGTAAACTACATGGCCAATTTACACTGCGCGGTGTAACCAAAGACATAGTAATTGACGTAACTAAAGTTGGCGAAGGTAAAGACCCATGGGGCGGTTACCGCGCTGGCTTTGAAGGGGCCACCACTATCACGATGAAAGACTACGGCATCCCAATGGACTTAGGGCCACAATCAGCAACGGTTGAGCTTGAGTTTCATATCGAAGGTATTAAAAAATAATTCAGTGATTACCTGAATTTACCTAGCATTAAATGATATGAGGTGCCCTTTGTCGGCACCTTTTTTGTATTGCAAAACACATTAAATCGTTCATATTTTCAGCAAACACTGCTATCTTCAGAGCATGGAACAGTTAGAATTTTTTCAAATACAAAGCCCTTGTCGCGGGATCTGCCAAACAGATAACCGCGGCTATTGCATGGGCTGCATGCGCAGTCGTGAAGAAAGATTTGGTTGGCTACAATTAAGCCCAACTGAGCAGCGAAATATAATTCGGTTATGCCGTCAAAGAATGATAAGAAAAATCAGAGCTGAGCGAGCATTGGCCGCTGAGAATAAAAGTGGTGAACAAATGCCACCACAGGGAGAGCTGTTTTAAAAAACCGTTATGGTCTGATTTCAATTTCGGTACCATCAGGCACTAATTGCCAAATTTCTGCCATGTGATCATTCAGTACCGCAATACAGCCATCGGTCCAATCCCGACCTTTATATTCATCCTCAAGGTGTCCCTTACCATTGGGTAAGCCATGAATAAAAATGGCGCCACCAGGTTCATAACCCTTCTGGTTGGCATAAGCCAAATCTTTTTCGTTCGGGTAGTTGATATGGATTGAGCGAAAGAAGTTACTTTCCGGATTGCGGTAATCTAACGTATAGCGTCCCTCTGGAGTACGTTTATCCCCTTCCCATTTTTTATGGCCTTCGGGACGTTTCCCAAGAGAGATATCGTATTTTTGTAAAATCCGACCATTATCCAATAAATATAAAGTGCGCGCGCTTTTTATCACCAGCACCTTATCAACCTTGCTGGCCAGTGACAAAGGCGAAAATAGGCTTAACGCGATTGCAACAACGATAAATTTAATGATGGTGGTGTTCATGGTGATGGGCATGCTCATGTTGGTGTTTTTTTAATAAACTAGCAGGTATTAACTCAGCTAGAAAAGCTCTTGCGCCGCGCTTAAATAAAGACACAGCAAACAACACGCATATTACCGCCAAACTAATATATTCCAACCAATCCTGCGCCCAACTGTGATCATGCTCTAACCAAGGCAACACGGTTACTTCTGCATATTGATTCAACACCCAGCCGGCCATAAAAGCAAAAGCCGCAATGGACCCAAACAAGGTAATCGCCACACGCTTGCCTTGTAGTTTTTCAATGAAGCTAAACAGCGACAAATTAATCGTCGGGCCTACTAATAACAACGCAAGCACCGCTCCCGGTGACACGCCCATCAACAATAAAACGGCGGCAACAGGTGTTAGCCCAGTGGCACATAAATGCATCGGTAAGGCCAAAACAATAACCAGCAAAATTTGCAACCATAAGTGCTCAGCGAACATCTGCCATCCCGGCGTTGGCGCCAATGTTGCTGCTACAATCCAACCCACAATAATCCAAGGAGCCGTGTGATCAATTAAGTGTTCATAACTGTGTTTTATCGCCCCTAACAAGCGAGAGCCTTGGGCTTGATTCACTTCCATAACAGCTTGAGAATGAGACATGTCTTCCTGCTTTTGCAGCCAACGTCCCACCAACACGCCAATAATCAGGATCAACAACAGTGCCAACACCAACCGGAGCATTACCCATTGCGAGCCCAACAATGGCCAAGAAAGTAATAACGCATCAAAACTCAGAATGGGCGCGGCGATTAAAAAAGACAAAGCAAAAATTTGACTAGAGCCTTGCGCCTGTAAATTCTGATACATCCGCGCTGCATCCGGTACACAAATAGGCACAGACAAACCTAAAAAAGCCCCTTTTATGCTGTCAGTCGAGCCCGGATGACGATTAAGCTGGGTTAACCATCGGGCTGGCATGCGCAAATAGTTGAGTAAATAAGTAATGGCATAAGCCAGTAATAAGGCGGGTGAGCTATGTAATGCCAAACTGATAAACCGCTGTAACGCCAGCGCTGTCTCATGACCATGGCCACTCAGGCTTTCACCTTGCCACATTTGGGCACGATCCCAAATAGAGTCCATATGCACATGATTGTGTGCCACATAACCGAGCCAATGAGGAAGTAGCACCGCCGCTAAACACAACAAACCAAATAAGGTTCCTAAGCCAGCCATACGCTTTTCCAGCACTTCGTCCATCGCTTTGTTTTTGTCTTGATAGGGGCGATGAAATACCACATGTAAAATCGACCCTGTGACCAACGCTTGGAACCATGCCAGCCATTCATTACTCATATGCGGAATAACCTGACTGCCAAAATAGCTTCCCGCTAACGTAGCCAAAGACATTGCTGTTAACACCGCAATCGGCAACATACGACCATACTGTGGCCGTAATAACCACCACACCGTCAACCCAACAGGCAAACGGTGCAAAATAACCCCTAGCGCCAATAACCAAGCGGTATGAGACTCATCAACCACCAACGCTCCGCCATCGGTCACCGCATGTAGCACTAATCCGCCTACACCAAAAAGTAAGGTGTAGTTATGGGCTTGATTAGCAATACCATGGAAATATTTTTCGACCAAGCCTGGGCCAAATAGACCCAAGGCAACAAAAACAAATGAAACCAAACCACCGTGATATAAGGCTTCTGGTAAAATATGAAACAGCACTAAGCCACTAATAGTGACAAAAATAAACGCATCTAATAGCGAAAACCAACCCTTACGTTGCTGTATAGATTGACAAATAAATGGCCCCATAAATAAGGCAATAATACTTAAGATCACTAACATGGATGCATAGCTCTAAAAATTGGAACGTAATAATATAACAAATAGCGCTAGGATGACTGCTTTTTCTATCAAATTAAACTGGTTTTTTTGTATAACTCAACCAGTTTTAAAGGCTTGTTTGGACAAGGCAGACCTCTAATAGTTTTTCAGCGACAGTGACGCTTTCTTGTACGAATATCTGCCTCATTGAAGCAGCAGTTATTAAACACTCATATATTCGTCCAGCTGGTTTGAATATATGCCCAAGCAACTTCAAGATGCTTGTTCAGCGAGAGTATATTTGGGTATATACCTAATCAATCTGGAGATGCATGAAACATGCACCTTCAAGTTGACTGGGTATATTGAACTCTGTGAAAAAGCCCCCATATCTTTAGATGAAATATGATTAATATAACGCATAGCCAAGCTTTATTCATTTTTAGCTACAATGACAGATAGTTAGCCATTACCAAGAGAGCAAGACAATGAAACACAATCTTCTTGCAGCATGTTTACTCGGCCCAGCATTATTGCTTAGCGCTGGAGCCCTTGCTGAATCTCACGAAAGCGAAGCGGTCGCACAATTGATAGAACAACGTCATCAACAAGGCCCTAAGCAAATTCTAGAAAAAGTGACCGAGCAATACAGCGGCGTCATCACCAACTTTGAACTTGACGATCAACAAGGTGTTTTAGTTTATCAAGTAGAAGTGATCGATCTCGCCAATAACGTGAAGCGCCACTTGGTATATGATGCTCAAACCACTTTATTCATCAGTGGTAAAGAAACGGCTATGACAGGTTGGTTTAATGACAACAAAAACATTACTGCCATTGAAGAAATTCAAGAAACAGGCTTTTCTATGATAAAAGCACTGGAAATAGTGCAATCGCAGCATCCAGGCTTTCTTGTTGATGCCGAGCTAGAGAACAAAAAGGGCATCAATTTATTTGAAATTGAGTTAGCCACGCCAGAAGGCAAACAAAACTGGTTAGTTGATATTTCAACCCAAGATCTCATCCCAGTTTACCGTAAATAAGCGATCTGCACTCCAAGGACCTAAATGAAAATCCTCACCGTAGAAGACGACATAACTACCTTAGAATACATCCAAAAAGGCTTCCAAGAACAAGGTCATACAGTTGATACCGCCATTGAAGGTCCCGATGGCTTATTTTTAGCAACAACACAAGAGTATGATTTAATTGTACTTGATCGCATGCTGCCAAAAATGGATGGACTTAAGCTTCTGTCAGCCTTACGTGCCACAGGCGATCAAACCCCGGTTATATTTTTAAGTGCCTTAAGCCATGTTGATGAGCGCATAAAAGGGTTAAAAGCCGGCAGTGATGATTACCTAACTAAACCTTTTTCTTTTCAAGAGCTATTAGTTCGCGCTGAAATCTTGATGCAACGCAAGCAACATCAGCCACAACAAATTACTGAGTTAAGTATTGAAGACCTAGTGATGGATTTAGTGGGTCACAAGGTCATGCGTGGTCAGCGTGAAGTAAAGCTGCAGCCGAAAGAGTTTCAGCTACTGCGTTATTTACTCGAGCATCAAGATCAGGTGGTTTCACGCACCTTATTATTTGAATCGGTGTGGGATTACCACTTTGATCCAAAAACCAATGTGATCGACGTACATGTCGCCAAATTGCGTAAAAAGCTAGAAGAAGAAGGTGAAAGCCAACTGATCCATACGGTTCGCGGTGCTGGCTATGTTGTCCGAGCACCTTAGTATTTTTACTCGCACCTCTATTTGGCGCTTTACCTTAGCCTTTACCCTACTGGTGCTTTTTATCAGTGGCGGTATCTTGGCGATGGTTTATCACTTTTCCATTGCTGGACAGCAAAGAGAGCAAAATCAAAGGTTAACATTAGCTGCAGAGGGTTTTATTTCCCTCGCAAATGCTAACAGCATGACCACACAAAGCTTTATTCAATCGGTAGTGGAGCGTGCTTCACAAACCAATAATATGGTACTCGCCTTAAGGCGCAACAACCAAGTATTTGGCAACCTTAACCACTTGCCGCAAAATATTCCCCACTACCCTGCGGTTTTACACTTTCCCATTCTTGCCACCAATTACTTAGGTGAAATGGAATTAAAGAAAGTAATGGCCACGCGATTAAAAACCCCCTTTGGCACCTTACTGGTTGGCCTGATAGATGATAGCCAAGATGCGCTAGATCAAAGCTTTAGCACCGCTAGTTTAAGCGCCCTTGGCGCGGGGATGATCTTTACCTTAGTGGTTGGTTTTATCTTTAACTCACGCGTGTTACACCGCGTAAGGCAAATCAACCGCTTAACCGCAGAGGTAAAAGCAGGCCGCTTACAAGCACGCTTGCCTATCAGCGATGAGTCCGATGAATTTGATCATATCGCCATGCAAATCAACCAAATGCTTGATGAAATAGACGAACTTATTGGTTCGGTATCGAGTGTGACCGATAACATTGCCCATGATTTGCGCACCCCACTGTCGCGCCTTCGGATCCGTGTCGAAGATAGCCTTAGCCAGCAATCGTTAACGGACGAAGACTTAGAGTGGCGCAATTTATTACTGCAAGAGCTTGATCACATTATGGATACCTTTAATGCCATGTTAGAGCTGTCGCGATTAGAGAAAGGCGTCTCAGGCACCGAACATAAAACCTGTAATTTAGCCTCGATATGCCAAGATGTACAAGATTTGATCCAACCTATTGCTGAAGATAAAGAGCAAAAAATCACCCTGACAGTCCACGACACTTGCCAGCTCACTGGTGATCCTAATTTATTGTTTAGGGCGATTTATAACCTCGTCGACAACGCCGTTAAGTATGGTCCCGACGGAACTCAAGTCGACGTAACGATTGCGAGTAACGGCATTACCATAGCGGATAATGGCAACGGCATCCCTGAAGAAGAATTTGATCGGGTATTTAGACGCTTATACCGCTTAGACAAGAGCCGTAACAGTAGCGGTTTTGGCATGGGGTTATCAATTGTAAAAGCCATTGTTAGCTTGCACCAAGGCCAAATCCATTTAAGTGACAATCAGCCGGGCCTAAAAATTGATATCATCTTCCCCCCTGAAGTACTGCTTTCGCAAACAAGCTAAGCGGCCCCTGCCATCGCAGTTAATCAAAATGTAAACTGCAAAGCCTTATTGAAAAAAGCGCACGAACGCACTATTACTTAACAATCATTGCTTAACAATCATTACGTAATTTTAGCCACCAAAAAATACGCGTTCAACTAAGTCAACTGAGGGGCATAGATGAAAAAAGGCACGGTCACTCGAATGGCCATTTTGCGCACTGCGCTAGATCTTGCCAGTCAACAAGGCCTTAATTGCTTGACCATAGGCAATCTAGCCAAAGCCCGCGGCATGTCAAAAAGCGGGGTTTATGCCCACTTTCAATCAAAACAAAAACTGCAACTCGATCTGCTGCAATATGCACAACTGGTGTTTAATGAACGGGTGATAAGACCGACAAGACACTTAGAGCACCCTATCGAGCGCTTAATCAGTATTTGTGAGCACTGGTACCAATGGAACCATAGATTCAGTGGCGGCTGTTTCTTTATTGGTGCTGTGGTTGGGTTTGATGATATCGGCGGGGCAATAGAAAACGAGCTAAAAATACAACAGCAAACTTGGGGCGATCACCTTAAGCAATGCGCTCAGCAGGCAATTAACCTCGGCTTATTTAAACCAGACCTTGATTTAGATTACTTTGTTTATCAAATAAATAGCCTGTATCTTGGTGTTTGCTGGTTTGATTGGCTGGCGCCAGAGACGGCAAAAGCCCATTACCAGCGCGCACTCGCAGAGCTGCTCCAAAGCTATAAACAATAATGCCCTAAGAGCCTACTTCTTACCGTAGCCAGATTGCTTTAATGTTTTGCCCTGGCTATTAACCCAAGCATCTAACCCACTGCGCGCGTTACCGGCAATAAAGCAAGCCGCCATACTGGGGCTAGTAAACTCTACTTCCTTATCAAACAATAACAACTCACCTTGTTGCACCACCGTGCCCTGAGCGAGCAGCTCATCACGTAATTTTTTAATAGCGGGTCGTAACGAGCCAACATTTGAAAAGTTAGCGGTAGAGCCACGTAACACGACAAAACTCGGCTTAGTCACAGGGCCTTTCGGGTAGCCATTGGCGAGGGCATCTTTACTTTGGAAGTGATAACTTTCTTGCTGTGCGGGTTTGAGGGTTTTTATTTCTTGCTTTAAGGTAATCAGCTCATTGTACAAATCAATCGGAATAACAACAGCTTGACGCACGCCATTGGCATCAACCAAAAACTGAACTGAATTACTCACAGCAACCTTCCTTGCAGTCTAAAACAATAACCGTTGTGACACGGCAAAATATCGCCATTAAACGCGCAGTATATCTTGCTGACGTTTACTTTTTAATGACAATTGAGTCCAATATTACAGCAAGAAAGGCTGCAAGCAGCAAGATAGCGAAAGAGGATAAAAGTCAAAACTGTGCGGTGATAAAAGCACTTTTTACAAGAATGGCGTCTAGCTCACGTTCAGCTTAGGCTATTTACGCAGCCAAATTTTCTCAACTTGATGCCCCTCACCTTTGGTCAAAATCAAGTTGGCGCGTTCACGAGTTGGACTAATATTTTCAACTAAGTTAACGCCATTGATCTCATCCCAAATCCGGCTCGCCGTTTTGCTGGCTTCCGACTCAGAAAGGTTAGAATAATGATGGAAATATGCATTGGGGTCGGTAAAAGCACCGCTTCTAAATTTCAGAAAACGCTGTATATACCAATCTTTCAACTGCTTTTGTTCAGCATGTACAAACAGTGAAAAGTCAACAAAATCAGATACAAATACGCGGTGTAGCTGGTCAGGATAATCCATGCCGCTTTGCAACACGTTAAGTCCTTCTAAAATCAAAATATCGGGTTGTTCAACTACTTGATATTCACCCGGAACAATGTCGTATTGTAAATGGGAATAAACCGGCGCTGTCACCTTCGGCTGACCAGATTTAATGTCAGACACAAACTTAACTAAACTGCGAATATCATAACTGGCAGGAAAGCCTTTTTTCGCCATCAAGCCACGCTGCTCTAACTCTTGGTTTGAGTGCAAGAAACCATCAGTGGTGACCAACGCAACTTTAGGATGATCACTCCAACACGATAACAAAGCCTGCAAAATACGTGCAGTGGTACTTTTCCCAACGGCCACGCTACCGGCAATACCAATAATATAGGGCACGTGGAAATCGGTTACGCCAAGAAATTGCCCCTGTACCGTGCTGCGCTTTTGTCTCGCTTCAACATACAAGTTGAGTAATCGCGATAAAGGTAAATAAATATCCACTACTTCTTGCAGTGAAATATCTTCATTTATCCCTTTCAGCTTAGCCAAGTCTTGCTCAGACAAAGTCAGTGGAACGTTATCTCGCAACTCAGCCCAGCTTTGGCGGGTAAACTCTAAATAAGCAGAGTGAACGAGATCCTTGTTGTCTAGAATTGGCATGGCATATTTCCTGTCAGGCGAGGGCGCAACATACAATAGACTGTATATCGATCACAAGGTGTTTAAACATGCCTAACCCTTAATACAGTGAAAAACGCCAGCAAGGTTAACAAGGTACAAGCTATAAAAACAGAGTAGAACCCAAAACTATCAGCAATAAAACCCGCCATCACACCACTTAAAACACCACCTGTTTTAATAGAATTAGCATAAAGTGTGGTTACTTGGCCGATTTTATCTGGCTTTAGATCTTGAAAATAAGAAATTCCAAGCGCGGAAGTAACGCCGACAAAAATGCCGTTAAAACACTGTAAGGCGATAAATCCCCATAAGCTTTCATTTAGCAAAATGCCAATATAAAAAGCCGTGCCCGCCAACACCGAGCAACAAATTAGCTTATGCTTGCCAAAACGTAATGCATAGGTTCCCGCCATCAACATAACTGGAATTTCAAGTAGCGCCGCACCACCCATCATCATGCCTGCTAACTCAGGCGCCAACTGTAACTCTTTAGCGATATAAAGCGGCATACTAATTAAGTACATGTTGTTTGCGGCATACATGAATACAAAAGAAGCCGATAACAACAGCAAGTCTTTATCACGCCATAAACTTATTTTTTTATCGCTTGCATGGCTACTAGGGGGCACAGGCTCAAGGCTCGGTAAACGAGCTAACACCACCAATGTCAACAAGACATACATCAAGGCGGCGAGTAAGAATAGGAAACGAAAACCAAAACCATCGGCAATAAAAAAAGCTAAAGGCGGACCCGCTACCCAAGCTAGGGCTATTTGCGCTCTTAATACTGAGCTAAATTTTTCGGCATTTTGTTTGCGGCGATCGAGAATTTCTCGCGCTAAAGCAAACATTTGTGGCAGTGCGGCCGAAGAGGTGCTCATAAATAACATCGCACTGGCAAGCAACACATAATAGTCACGACTAAAAGCAAAAATGGAAAAGCCGATCACCCCCATTAAGTTACATATGAGGATCAGCTTTTTCCGGTCTATACCACTATCAGACCAGTATGCAATACCTTGGCTTACTAACACACCAGAAATAGCCAGCGCTGCAAAAAAGCCACCGAGCAACGCCGGACGCACGCCAACTTCATCGTTCATAAACAGACTCATGGTCGGAATAGTGAATGAGCCAGCCACCCCGACGACAAAGCAACTAAACAATAAAGCCAATGAAACAGAATCAATTTGGTTATTAGGAAAAAGCGAACGGCAGTATTTTTTAATCACAATTGCGCTCAATGAGAAAATGATAGCGAGGGAACAATTTTACGGCTTTGCCTATAAAAGTGCACGAAAGCATTGCTTTGTTTGATAAAAATAAGAGCCAGAAAACTGGCTCTGAAACATGCATCTTCAAGTTGATTGGGTATAGTCTACAGATTAGATAACACGAGAAAATTGTTGCTGACGAGCACGCTGACGTAAATAAAGGTCAAAACACATGCAAATATTGCGGATCAGCAACATCCCTTTAGCCTCAACCTTTATCGCGGCATCAGTCACCGACACTAAATGGTCCTCAATAAAAGGCGTGAGTAACCTAATATCATCAGCAAAATACTGTTTGAAATCGATAGCAAATTCTTGCTCAATACTGGCAAACGACAAACTAAAATTACATATCAATTGTTTGATCACCGCGCGACGAATTAAATCATCTTGGCTCAGGGCAACCCCTTTCCATTGTGCCTGCTGCTGTTCATCAAGTTGCTGATAATAAGCCTTTAAGTCTTTTTGATTTTGTGAGTAACAGTCGCCCACTTGGCTGATTGATGAAACGCCTAATCCCAATAAATCAGCATTGCCTTGGGTGGTATAACCTTGAAAGTTACGATGCAAGACACCCGACTTTTGTGCTTGAGCAAGCTCATCATCAGGCTTGGCAAAGTGGTCCATGCCAATAAAAACATAACCTTGCCCTGTTAGGTATTCGATGGTGTATTGCAAAATATCCAGCTTTTCTTGCGCGCTAGGCATGTCAGCTTCTTTTAACTTACGCTGCGCCGCAAAACGACTCGGCAAGTGAGCATAATTAAAGGTGGTCAGGCGCGCAGGCTCAATTTCCATCACTTTAGTTAATGTGCGCGCAAAGCTCTCTTTGGTTTGATAAGGCAAACCATAAATCAAATCTAAATTGGTTGAGCGAAAGCCATTCGCTTTGGCACGTTCGAGCAACTGAAAAATAAAGCCTTCGTCTTGCTCACGGTTTACGGCTTGCTGTACTTTTTTATCAAAGTCTTGAATACCTAAACTCAGGCGATTAAAGCCTTGTTGCGCTAACAGATCAATGGTGGTCAACTCAATTTCGCGAGGATCAACTTCAATACTCATTTCGGCGTCAGGCAAAAAGGTAAATTCACTACGCAATATTGCCATCAATCGTTTAATTTGTGCTGGGTTTAAAAACGTTGGCGTACCGCCCCCCCAGTGTAGCTGACTGATCTTTCTATCTTTAAAGTACTGAGCTTGAAAACGAATTTCTTTTTCAAGATAGTCTAAGTATTGATCGGCCTTATGTTGGTGACGTGTAATGACCTTGTTGCAACCACAGTAGTAGCAAAGCTTATGGCAAAACGGGATATGCACATACAAGGATAAGTGGCGTGTAGGATAGCGCTGCGCCGCGAGTAATAAATCATCATGGCTAAATGCTTCATCAAACTCGAGCGCTGTTGGGTATGAGGTGTACCTCGGACCGCTATAGTTATATTTCTCGATGATCCCTTGATCCCAAACCAATTTTTCCACTTGTTACATCCTATTAGCAAAACTGTGACAAAGTATGGCATAGCCACTTAAACGCAAAGCTGAGCAAGAACAAAAAAGTGTAGATAAGGCCTATCTCTTTAGAGATAAATTACTGAAGCTAGATCCTGTCAGCCTTTATGTGATGGCGTATACAGATACAAAAACGGCAGTGAGGGCCCCACTGCCGTTTTTATCTTTTTGAAAACCACGATAGCTTGCTAGGGTAGCTGCCACTCTTGCAGCTGCTGCATCTCAGCCATAATCTCTTGCTCTAAGCGCTGCTCAGCTTTTTCGCGCTTTTCATCAAGTTGGCGAATTTCTTTTTTACTGCGCTCTTTACGTACTTCATGGGTTGGCATGTCTTTAACCACTTGGTACAACTTATTTAACGCTGGATATTGCTGATCAAAATCGATCGGCTTGGCTAACTTCAACTCGCCAAGTAATACGGTCAATCTAATAGCGCCTTCTGACAAATTACACTGCCCTTGCACCATGGCCTTAGCGATTAAGGTAATACTGTCCATTAACGTGTTATTTCGTTTTTCAACAGCCTTAGCTAAGGCTAACTGCTGATCTTTTACTTTGCGTAATAAAATACCGGCATAAGCTGATAAACCAATGATGACGATTAAGCCAATACCAGCAAGGATCCACCACAACATTATTTAGTCCTTTTCTCTTTCATTTTTAACATCTTGCAGCCAGCTATCATCTAAATTGCTGAACGCATCTAACATTTCATCTTCATCCCGCGATGAGTCATCTTCGTCTAGCAAGCCAAGTTGCTTTAGTAGCACTTGGTGACGCTCCATTTGCTGGTTTACCCAAGCCAGATCTTTGCTACTGACTTTTTCACCTTCGTCTATTTTATCAAGCAAGCTACCTAAGCGTTCGTCAGCTTCAAGTCTAGCCAGCTCTTTCTCAGGAGAAAGGGTTGTTTTAGGCTTAGCTTTGACCAATTTTGCTTTTGGTTGATGCTGAGCTAGTTTTACTGGCGCTAACTCAACGGCTTGCTCAGGCGTTAAAGCAATTGGCTTTTTACTGCCGGCACGAGGGTCGATTGGCTCTTTTGTTTGAGCGGATGTGACCGCTTTCTTCTCTTCTGCGTTACGGTTACCAGCTTTTAATCCTTTACGCTTTTGCAGCTTCTTTTGTAACCTTGCTTCTTCTTGATTGACTTTAATTCGCTCACCCATTTTTGGGCCATTAGCGTTTACTTTACGGGTCTTCTTCTGACGTGACATATTTTATTCTCTACTTTGAAGCAGCATCACGGCTGCATCATAAAATTCTAGCTGGTTAGTTGCATTGCTTGGCAATCCAACACATGGTTTTATTGGCTATAAAAGCTAATATGGCAGTCGTAAGCTACCTTCTCGTTTTGCTGAAACAAAATAACACCGACTTTAAACAGGTTTTGCATCTACTAAAAAGTAACAAATAGAAAGCCTTAAGCAACGCAAACTCAATTCAAAAATATTAAACCCCAGAAACACAAAAAACTGTACAAGCAACAAGGCTGGTACAGTTAATAGTGCGGCTAATTGCATTCACTAACGGCCAATCACTTGGCCCGTGACAATTGCCTAGTGCAGACCTGCGATATATTTAGACAAGATAGCAATATCTTCGTCTGTTAACTTTTTCGCGATGTCGCCCATCATACCATTCATATCGTTATTACGCTCACCACTGCGAAATAGCTCAAGCTGTGATTTGATATAAGCAGGATGCTGGCTTGAAATTTTCGGGAAACCAGACAATTCAGTACCTTCACCACGAGGGCCATGACAAGCAGTACAAGCAGGAATACCACGAGCAGCATCACCGCCCATGTATAATTTTTGTCCTGCTTCAACTACCTCTTCAGGCGTGGTCGCTGGAGACATACTTTTACCGCCATAATAAGCAGCTAAGTCAGCCATATCTTGCTCGGTTAAGCCAGCAACCATACCACCCATAATGGCGTTATTACGGCCTTTTTCACCGCCCGTTTCCATTGCCAGCTTAAATTCTTTAAGCTGCTTTTCAAGGTACTTGGGATGCTGGCCTGCCAATTTAGGGTACATATCTGTTGGTGAGTTACCATCAGCCCCGTGACAAGCAACACATGTTGCTGATTTAGTTTCTCCTGCAGCAGCATCACCTTGTGCTAAAGCGGCACCGCTGAACCCGATCATTGCTACTAGAGCTAGCGCTATGTTTTTCATGGCAATCCAATTTTATTATTAAGCTTCCAGATCACATGCTTATCCGTGCATGCTACAATCATTATTTTTATGAACACGCATATTTTACACAATTTTAAAAAAAAGTAATCAATACGTAAAACTTTCCCGCTGGAGTAAGCATTTTGACCAAGCAAACCATGAACTACAACCTTGCCCACTTTATTACAAGTGCGCCTGATATTCGCCAAATGCCCGACGATATTGGTATCGAGGTCGCCTTTGCTGGTCGCTCTAACGCAGGTAAATCCAGCGCGCTGAACACCCTAACCAGACAGAAAACCTTAGCGCGCACCAGTAAAACTCCGGGCCGTACTCAGTTAATTAACGTCTTCGAACTAGCTGAAAACAAACGTATTATCGACTTACCCGGCTACGGTTACGCGAAAGTACCAGAAGATATGAAAAAAAACTGGCAAAAAGCACTGGGGGAGTACTTACAAAAACGCGAGTCACTTAAAGGTTTAGTGGTGTTAATGGATATTCGCCACCCTTTTAAAGATTCTGACCAAGATTTAATTTACTGGGCTGTTGATAGTAACTTACCAGTACTTTGTTTGTTGACCAAAGCCGATAAGCTCAAACAAGGCCTAAGAAAAACCACGTTAAAACGGATGCGTGAAGAAGCAAAAACATTTGAAGGTGATGTAGAAGTTGAAGCATTTTCTTCAACCAAAGGTATCGGCTTAGAAAAATTAATGATTAAGCTCAATCAATGGTACTGCCCGGCCATTGAAGATGCAGAGCCAGAGCTCAAAGACGCAGAATAAATCCGCTAATACTTAGGCCGGACACATGAATGTACAATATTTGAGCACATCCTTAAACAAGTCACATTTTATTATACGAAACGCCGTGAAATCATCCTTCAAAAGCTGTTGATGGCTTAACTGCCGCTTCCCTGCGGCAGATATTCGTCTAAAAACGTCACTTATCGTTGCAAAATCATTCATGCGTTTGCCCTGCGCGAATACTGGTTTTTGATCATCAGAATAACGACAGTCTTATTTCGATAAGACTGTAATTATTTAACAATACCGTATCTTTAACACCGTTTTGAGTGAACAAATGATCTGCCTGAATGCAGATAAAGCTAATTTCTAGGCAAAAAAAAGCCTTGGTAAATTACCAAGGCGCTTAATATAGCTTTATTCAATAAGTGAAATAAAAGGTCTGAAAGATAAAATCTTAGATAAGCATCTTAGATTGACTACCTTTCCCTCTGTACCCTACAGCTAAAACTATAGTTAAAGGGGTTGAACATTTAAAGCGCTAATTTGTAATTTATTTACATCACTTGATCTAAAACATTAAATTTCACCCGCACCCAATCACAACTTCAAGTTCGCCAACCAGCGTTAGCGAACTGAGCGTTTATTAGTGTGCCTGATTCCAGTTATCACCTATGCCAGCTTCCGCCACTAAAGGCACATCGAGGGTCATCGCTTGCTCCATTAGCTGTTGTAATGTTGGAACATATTGCTCCAATTTATCTTCTGCAATTTCAAACACCAATTCATCGTGTACTTGCATGATCATTTGAATGGAGTTGTCAGATTGCTGCTCAATCCAATCAGCGACGTGGATCATGGCTAACTTGATAATATCAGCCGCAGTCCCTTGCATCGGCGCATTGATTGCTGCACGTTCAGCGGCTTTTTTACGCATCGCATTGCGTGCTTTAATATCAGGCAAATGCAAGCGTCGACCTAATAAGGTTTCCACAAAACCATCTTCCATCGCATTAGCGCGCGTGGTTTCCATATAACGTAAGACACCAGGGTAGCGTTCAAAATAGAGATCCATGTACGTTTGCGCTTCGGCGCGACCGATATTTAGCTGCTTAGCTAAACCAAACGCACTCATGCCATAGATTAAGCCAAAATTAATCGCTTTAGCACTGCGACGCTGTTCAGTGGTTACATCATCCAACGACACCGAAAACACCTCGGCAGCGGTTGCTTTATGAATATCTTTACCATCAGCAAAAGCACTCAGCAGGCCAGCATCTTGGGATAAGTGCGCCATGATCCGCAGTTCAATTTGACTGTAATCGATTGCCACTACCTTAAAGCCAGGCTTAGCAATAAAGGCTTCACGGATGCGGCGACCTTCTTCATTACGAATCGGGATATTTTGTAAGTTAGGATCGCTCGACGATAAACGGCCAGTCGCGGTGATAGCTTGATGGTAAGACGTATGTACTCGTCCCGTTGCAGAATTGACCATTTTAGGTAACTTGTCGGCATAAGTAGATTTCAGTTTACTTAAACTACGATACTCTAAAATAACCGCTGGCAGTGGGTAGTCGTATGCGAGTTCTTGCAATACTTCTTCCGCCGTAGAAGGCGCCCCTTTTGGGGTTTTTTTCACCACCGGTAATTTCATTTTCTCAAATAAAATTTCTTGTAGCTGTTTCGGCGAGCCTAAGTTAAACGGTTGCTCGGCAATAGCATGAGCCTTGGCTTCAAGGGCGATAATTTTTTCACCTAATTCATGGCTTTGCTTGTTTAATAAATCAGAATCAATCAACACCCCCGTGCGCTCAATGGTCGATAGCACATTGGCCAGTGGTAATTCCACCTCATGAAATAGTTTGGCCAGTGATGGCTGCTGCTCTAACTTAGGCCATAAGGTTTGGTGTAACTGTAAAGTAACATCAGCATCCTCTGCAGCATACACCGCAGCGGTTTCCAATGGCACTTGATTAAAAGTGAGCTGTTTCGCGCCCTTGCCCGCTACATCTTCAAAGCTAATGGCTTTATGGCCTAAATATTTCAGTGCAAGGCTATCCATGTCATGGCGATTAGACACACTGTTAAATACATAAGATTCCAACATAGTGTCAAAATCAGCACCGCGTAAAGTCACATCGTATCGCGCCAACACACTGGCATCGTACTTTAAGTTTTGCAGCACTTTTGCTTTACTTGCATCTTCCAAGATGGGCTTAAGTTGCGACAACACCTGATCCAGTGTTAACTGCTCTGGCGCATCGGGATAATCATGTGCCACCGGAAGATAAGCGGCGTCACCGGGGGCGACAGCAAATGAAAACCCAACTAGCTCAGCGAGCATGTAGTTAACACTGGTGGTTTCTGTATCAAAGGCAAATAGGGGGGCTTGCTGTAATTTAGCTAGCCATGTATCAAGCTGAGTTTGAGTTAAAATTGTTTCATATTTTGAGCTATCTAAAGTAGCCGCAGAAACCAGCTCTTCAACTTCTGCTGGCGTTGCCGAATTTGATACCACAGGCCCATCAAGCACTTCCGCTAACCAGCGCTTAAATTCCATTTTTCCGTAAAGCTCAATCAATTTATCTTTATCGGCAGGCTTGGCACTGAGATCTTCATAACGCTCAGCCAGTTCAACATCCGTTTTAATGGTTGCTAAGGTATAAGACATACGTGCTTCTGCTTCATTTACACGCATTTTCTCTGGCATCGATTTTGAGCCGCGAAAGCCCAGAGCGGGCAGCTCATCTAAGCGTTCATAAATTTCATCCATGCTACCTATACCTTGCAGCATAGCGATGGCCGTCTTCTCACCCACCCCCGGCACTCCTGGTATGTTATCTACCTTATCGCCCATTAACGCGAGATAGTCGATGATCAAATCTGGGCCGACACCAAACTTTTCCACCACACCGTCACGATCAAGCACGGTATTGGTCATGGTATTAATCAATAGCACATGATCATCCACCAATTGCGCCATGTCTTTATCGCCGGTACTGATCAAGGTATTGATGCCTTTTGCACTGGCTTGGCGCGCCAATGTGCCAATCACATCGTCCGCTTCAACCCCTTCATGGATGATGATAGGTAGGCCTAAAGCGCGAATAATGTCATGCAAAGGCTCAACTTGAGAGCGCAGATCATCTGGCATCGATGGCCGCTGCGCCTTATATTCGGCAAACATTTCATCGCGAAATGTTTTACCTTTCGCATCAAACACAACCGCAATATGACTGGGCGAAAATTGGTTCAATAAACTGCGCAGCATATTCACCACACCATATACCGCCCCGGTTGGTTCACCGGCTGAATTTGTTAAATGAGGCGGCGCATAAAAAGCGCGATAAAGGTAAGAAGAACCATCAACAAGGATGAAAGGATTTTCAGGTATCTGCGGCATAAAAAGCGTCTATTGAAAAATGATGTTGCTAGGATGCCACAAGCCCCGCCTAGGCTCTATGTTTGAACCTGTTTTTTTTATTTTCAATAGCGATAGCCTGTGGATATCTCTGTTCACAAAAACGTCTCATCTGTAACATTTACATAATAAAGTACTAGTACAAAAAGATAAGTGACTGAAAAATAAAAATAATAACCTTTAAAGTTACTTCCTAAAATAAAGCATAAAAATATAATAATTGTGGAAAAGATTTCTTGAATTTTTTCAAACTCTGTAAAACTCATTAAAATTCAGCTGAAAAATCTAAAGTGAAGGCGGTTTTAAAGTGAGATATATCGTGGAATAAATGACAGAAAGAAAAGAGGTGGGCACTACTTACACTCTGGCTGGATAGTGAATGACAGAAGCCATCATGCAAGTAGCCCCCAAACTCAACGAAACGCTGAGAAAAAGCAATGTGAGCAATGTCGTGCTTGCACTAAAACAGAAAGCGATACAAAAACCTGTAAAAGATATTTGTTAAAAAAATCTGCCGTGCCAACAAATCAAATGATAATAAATATCATTTACAAAGTAAATAACTTTAGATACTTTCTTTGTATTTGAAATTTAAGTAAAAAAAAGCCGACTATAAGAATAGTCGGCAAACTGGAAGCAATGTGAGCAATGTCGTGCCATTTGCCTAGAACATTAAGCCATGATTAGCTCGTCGCTTTAGGAGTGCTTGGACAACGAGATAGATACTAATGATATTAATTATCATTTGCAACTGTTATTTTTATCTTTTCCGCCGAGCTCTTAGGTTTACTCGCTAAGACCCCTATCGCTACCGACCTTTAAGACATAAACAACCAAGCTGAAATCGCGCATTTGCATGATATTTGAGTATAATGAAGACGAAAATTATTAAGGGGTATCCAAATGAGAGTTTGTGGCGTTGAAATTCAGGGCAGCGAAGCTGTTATTTCACTATTGGCACTCGATAAGGGGCTATTTGAGCTACCGGAATGTCGCACACGTAAATTTTTACTAAAAGACGATGCTGATCAGGCACTATTTAAAAAGTTTCAGTTTGATTTTGCAAAACTAGTCGAAGACTACAAGATTGAGAAAGTGGTGATTAAATCTCGCCCGCAAAAAGGCAAGTTTGCTGGCGGCGCTGTCGGTTTTAAAATTGAAGCAGCGATCCAACTTATTGATGGCTTAACCGTTGAGTTTATTAACGGTAACACTATCAAAGAACAAATAAAGCGTAACCCAATTGCTATCGACTTTGCCGTAACGGGCCTGAAAAAATTTCAGGAAGCTGCATTCACAGCCGCTTACGCTAACATGACCGAAAGTATGTATAGCAAAGATTAACTTGTGGCGACAAGGCAGCTTTAGTATCAAAGCTGCCTATTTCAGGCAAAGAAAAGGGGCGATGTTTTTCAACATCGCCCCTGATAGTCATAACATCTACTCCGTGATGTATGGTGCTCCCTGCACTTTGACTATGTTAGCAGCCTATCCTTTGGTTGCATTTCTCGGTTATCCATAACCTAACAAATCATCCTGATTTGCTTTCTCTCTCCATCCTGGAGGTGTCCCTTACTGCATCCTGCAGTTGTCCTTACTTCTTCCTTGATTGTCAAACATCCTGTCCGACATCGACGTTCAACATCCTGTTAAACATCTTTTTGCTTCCTGCGAGGCTAAATATAAGGGAAAACCCCAGTTAAAATACCTATAAATACCAAACAAAAATTACAATGTAATAACGCTACACCCAAAATAAAAAATAATATGATTAAAAAACAACACCTTACAAGAAAACGCCAGTTATCACCATCTACACAAAACGAAATAACCCTAGCTATAAAAGGTAAAAAATCACAATTGTAATAGCCGATCTCTCACAGCCATAAATAGACCCATTTTGACACAGCTGAGTCGAACCAATAAAACCGATACATAAACAACCTTTGGAAGCGACTCAGCCAATTCAAATGAGGCTCAATTCCCCCTGTTCGATACTCACACCGAAAAAATAAATTAAGCCTAACCTATTATTGTTAAAACACTTTATTTCTATCAGTAGGATTTAATCGAATTAAGCTAAACGAACAACAAAATTGATACTAAAGTTACAAAGGTTTGATCAATTCAGGACAAAGAATATGCAGCTCAAATATAAACTAGGCTTGCTGTTTATAGCCATTGGTTTGATCCCTGCTATTTTAAGCAGTTTCATCGTCGAGCAAATTGCAGCTAAAGCCCTAAAAACACAAGCTCATGAACAGCTATCTGGGCTTTGGAAAATCAAACAAGTACAGTTAAAAAATTACTTCGATAATAAGCAGAATGATCTTGCCGTACTTAGTAGCCTATTGAGTAATCTACAAAAAGAAAACCAAGGTCAAAGTGCACAAGAGTACATCAACCGCTATCATGCGTTACTTGAAATTTTTATACTCAAGAAACATTACTACGACTTATTCCTCATTGATCAGCAAGGCCTAGTTTTTTATTCGGTCACAAAAGAAGCCGACTACCAGACAAATATGCGCAACGGGCCCTATAGCACCTCTGGCTTAGCACAGGTTTTTAATAAGGCCACCCAACAGAAAAGCTTTCAGATTGTTGATTTTGCTCCCTATAGCCCAAGCAATAATGAGCCAGCCTCTTTTATTGCAACTCAAGTTACGCTTAACAATCAACCATATGTGCTAGCGCTACAGCTTTCTATTGATGAAATAAATAGCATCATGCAGCTGCGTGAAGGACTAGGCGACACGGGAGAAACCTACCTAGTCGGCCCAGATAATTTAATGCGATCCGATTCTTTCCTCGATCCTACAAACCGCAGCATTAAAGCGTCATTTGCTGGAACCGTTGCCAACAATGGCGTTAACACCGCAGCAACCCAAGCCAGCTTTCGCGGAGAGCAAGGTTTCGCGGTGATCCAAGATTACAATCAAAACGCGGTTTTATCTGCTTATGGAGATGTGCGTTTTGGTGAAATCCAATGGGCTTTATTAGCCGAGATCGATGAAGCAGAAGCGATGGCTGCTGTAGCCAAACTTACCAACAGTACCTATTACATTATGGGCCTATCAAGCCTAATTATTTTATTGGTTGCTTGGTTAACCACACGCAGCATTACTCGGCCACTGGGCGGCGAGCCCAGTGATATGTTGCACTTAACCAGCAATATATCCAATGGCGATCTCACTTATAATTTTACCTTTAATCCGCAAGATAGCAGTGTTTACTCCGGCCTAGGAAAAATGCAGCAAAACCTGTCTGACTTACTCAGTAAAATAGCTATCGCCAGTAAAACAATGTCAGAAAAAGCCGAAGAAACATCAGTGGTATCAAATCAAACTCGCATTTCAGCAGCAGAACAAACTAAAGAAATTGAGATGATGGCTACTGCAATGGAAGAAATGAATGCGGCAGCCAATGAGATCAATCATCATGCTAATTTGGCCGCAGAAGAAATTAGCGATATCAACCGCCATCTCAACGATGTCGATCAAGCGATTAATGACACACTAGCCTCAATGGCTGACTCCTTAAAACTAAATACCGATACAGCTGATGATATGGAACATCTCAATTTGCACAGCCAAAAAATTGGCCAAGTACTAGAAGTGATCCAAACCATCGCTGAACAAACTAACCTACTTGCGCTAAATGCCGCCATTGAAGCGGCCAGAGCCGGCGAGCAAGGACGGGGCTTTTCTGTGGTGGCCGATGAAGTGAGAGAGTTAGCGAAAAAAGTACAGATTTCCACTAAAGATATCGAAGTGGTCATTGGCGAGTTAAACAACCAAGCATCCAGTGTATCGAACTCAATGCGCGCCAGTGCCAGCCAGTCAGAGCACACCTTTAGTAAAGCCAAAGAAATGCAGCAGGCATTAAGTGAAGTGGCGAAAACCATGAACCAAATTAATGAGCATGCCATGCAAACCGCCGTCGCTGCCGAGCAGCAATCGCAAGTCACCGCCGATATTGCCCGTAGCATCAGCAATATTGGCGTTGCGGCAGAGCAAAGTAGTCAAGGCGCACTACAAACATCTGAAGCCAGTAGTAATTTAGCGCAACTTGCCGGTGAGCTGGAAAGCGTCACCCAGCTGTTTAAATTAAAGCAACCCCATTCCGCACGGGTCAGCACTTAATTCCCGTTGAGATACGATATAACCGCAACTTCAAAATGCGAGCTTCACAACATTTGAAGCTGTATGGATAGGTGATGAGCCAAGGAGCGTCATAAGCCAACCTTTAAGATCAATAGGTTACGTAAATTTAGCAACCATACGATGACATAAAATGTAACCATAGAGTGACATAACGAACGCTAACCGCTTAACAAAATAATGAGACTGTAATTTTATTACAGTTATACCGCACACTGAATAGTATCGGTATTCTGGGCCAAAGGGAGCCACTATCGGCACAGGTAACCATTGCTCTCGATAATGCTGCAGGTCACAAGGTGGTTAGCCATTCTTCATTTTCTTCACAGCCACTGGAGTTTGCGGGTGAGCACCAAGCGGATATGAACCGTTTTAACTTCTCCCCAATGCAGACTAAGCAATTGCATCACCAGCAGGCTAGGTTGGAACTCAAGTATACCAACAACAATATGTTCATCGTTGAAACTAGGGCAAATAGCGTGGCGGGCGAGAGAAAAGTACAGTAGTACCAGTTTGTCAGACGCGTGTAACCAGGGATAATATGAACCTATTGCCTAGATGGGTTTTCGCGACTGACAATTCATTCCTTGACGGACTTTACATTTGCTACCTGAGTTACTGTTCGGGTCGTTATTGTGCCCTTTGTGAGAGCCACACACTGTTGTGTTTTGTCACCCGAACCTAAAGTCTCCCTTTCAAGCTAAAAATAGGCTCAAGCAGCCACTCCAACAAGCTACGCTCTTCCAGCTTGATATCCGTTTCGAGCGTCATTCCTGGCATTAGCATGGTTTGTTCGCCAAAGGTGTCAACCCATTGTTGGGCCAGCTTTACTTGAACCCTATAGACAGGTTCATTTAATAGTACTGAGTGCTTTCTAGCTTCTTCTGGCATGATTACGGTTCGCTCAATACTCTCAATTTTGCCGTCGTAAATACCAAATTTCTGAAACGGATAAGCATCATATCGAATTGAGACGTCCTTCCCTTTTTTCAAAAAACCGGCATTTCTTACAGGAACAAAAATTTGTGCAGAGTAGGTAGTGTCAGAAGGAATAATCGTTACCAAAGGGCTATTTAATGGGGGTTTTTGACCGGGTTTTACCTGTAACCCCGTGACAATCCCAGCAATCGGGGCTTTGAGTGTATAACTCTGTATAGCTTCCTGTTTTAAAATTTCTTCGTCAATATCTCGTTGCTGTTGCAGCAGGGCTGCTATTTTATCTTCCTGTGTGCCGGGCATCAGCTGACGCTTCCCCTTCAGCTCTGTAAGCTCAAACTCTCTGACCGATTTAGAGCGTTTTAGTGCCGCTAAATCGCTTCGGATCATCGAAACTTTTTCCTGTTGCAGAGAGAGGGCTTCAGTAGATATGTGGCCCTTTTTCTCGAGGCTGGCTGCACTTTGGTAAAGCTTGTGAGTAATCTTGTATCTTTGATCAAGTGCGGCGATTTGCTCCTCAATAAACATCAGTTCAGACTGAATAGACAAAATGTCATTGTCTATATTGGATATTTCTATTGGGTGTCGAACTCTGGCCCTTTCTATGGAGGCAATAACGCTCTTTCGTTCTTCTCTGAGTGATGTGAGCAGGCTTTCTGTCAATGCTCTCCCGTCACCTAAATACTGATCGCCGTTTATTAATATTAGTGGGCTGTTTTCATCGATAAAGTCACCAATCCTGACCTTCACTTCTCGAACAGTGCCTGTGCGCTCAGCATAAACCTTACTTAAGCCCTCATCAGGCTCAATAACACCAAAAGCAGTCACTTTCCTTGGGTAGGTGCCATTCGCCAGAAACAAAACGATAGCAATTAGAAAGAGCAAAATAACGAAAGTAAGAAGTAATGAAGAAATTGTGGGTAACACGACCACATCACCATGCAAGCGATGGGAGGCGTGCTGAACTGCTTTTTCTCTGAACATAGTTATTCCCATAGTGCATTCAGTGTTACCACTAAGTTGGTTTTGTTAAATCTATGCTTTTCATAGGTTTTTATTAGGTAGGATTCTAATGCTTTTTTCCTTGATAATAAATTTTCACCTATTTGGTTTTTTATTCTAATTAATAGATTTTTACTGAGCTTTATTTTGATAATTATTTAACATTTAATCAAATATACTTTTTATTTAACGATACTTAGGTATAAAAACTTTTTCCTTATTAGTATCTTCTTAAAAAATACAAAAATTGAGGGTTTTATACATTATTCGTTTGGTTAATTATCTTTCCGGTCTTAAATAGGGAGTTTTATTAAATGTTTGCTAAATCTGCACTTGATAAGCTGAAGCTATCTGGTCACTCACGACTTTCAGTTGTGCGCCAGACTGAAGCTGCAGAATGCGGATTGGCATCTCTGACAATGATAGCGGCCTATTATGGTTACGATAAAGATCTTATATCTATGCGCCGTCAGTTCAGTGTTTCAACTCATGGTTTAAATCTTAAACAACTTATGGAAATGGCAAGAACTATAGGATTATCTTGTCGGGCATTAACCCTAGAGTTAAGTGAGCTAAAGGAGCTTCAGTTACCCTGTGTTCTGCATTGGGATATGAACCATTTTATTGTACTAGCGAAGGTAGGGAGAAGCAGTATAACGGTTCATGATCCGGCAGCAGGAAAACGAAAAATAGCATTGGCAGATGTGGGTAAACATTTTACCGGGATTGCTATGGAGCTTTCGCCAACTTCAGAATTTAAACAGATAAAGGAAAAGAAGAAACTCACCATCTCTCAGTTTTGGAGCAGTATAACAGGCATAAAACGAAATTTGGTACAGGTGCTATGTCTGTCTATTTTCCTTCAGGGTTTTATCATAATCGCACCTTTTTATATGCAAACGGTAGTCGATGATGTGATCCTGAGAAGTGATAGTAATCTCCTGCTGGTGCTTACATTAGGTTTTGTGCTGATGATGTTAATTAGGATATCAACCAGCTGGATACGTCAGATTGTAATATTGCGCCTTTCTAGTCAGTTGAATATTCAAATGGCAGCTAACCTTTTTCGCCATCTTATTTTTCTACCGCTGGATTATTTCGAAAAGCGACATATTGGCGATGTTGTTTCCCGTTTTGGTTCGTTGCAGGCTATCAGAAGCATGCTTACCAGTGGGCTTGTTTCTGCCTTTATCGACGGTCTGATGGCCGTTATTACCCTGACAGCCATGTTTGTCTACAGCCCAAAGCTAGCGCTAGTTGTATTACTGGTAGTGGCGATTTATGGCGCAATACGGGCATTGCTTTATCGTCCCCTAAGAAACCTGACTGAAGAGTCTATCAATGCTGGTGCAAAGCATGACTCGGTTTTTATGGAGTCAATACGCGGTATACAAACCATTAAGCTATTTCAAAAAGAGGGGGACAGGCAAAATCTCTGGCAGAACCGTCTGGCAGATTCGATGAATGCCGATATACGTATTGCCAAATGGAATATCACTTATGGAAATATTAACTCCGTGTTATTTGGTTTGGAAAATTTTTTGGTGATTTATCTCGCCGCGATGGCTGTGATGGAAAATACGATGTCACTGGGCATGTTATACGCCTTTTTAACCTATAAAAACCAGTTTGTTGACCGCATGGATGGCATTATAAATCAATTTATTAACTTCAAAATGCTAGGCCTACACCTAGAGCGTCTCGCTGACATTGCTTACTCTGAAAAAGAGAGGGGTAATCAGCTCCTTATGCAGGATAAGTCAGAAATTAAAGGTGATATTTCGGTAAAAAATCTGAGCTTTTCGTATGGTGAAATGGATCAGCCCGTGTTTAGCAATGTCAGCCTTGATATTAAATCGGGTGAGACTGTCGCAATTACAGGTTCATCTGGGTGTGGAAAAAGCACTCTTATTAAGTGTCTGATGGGGTTGTTTACTCCCAGTGCAGGGGAAATATTAATAGATGGTACCCCCTTACATCAGCTACCTGGATATCGGCAACAAATTGCGGCCGTTATGCAGGAAGACCAATTATTTGCTGGCAGCATAGCTGAAAATATAGCCTGCTTCGATGCTGAGACTGACATAGCACGAGTACAGGAAAGTGCTTTTCTGGCAGCAGTGCATGACGAAATTATGAATCTGCCCATGCAATATAACACTCTGGTGGGTGATATGGGATCAAGTTTAAGTGGCGGTCAGAAACAACGGATTATTCTGGCAAGAGCCCTCTATCGTAAACCAAGAATATTGTTCATGGATGAGGCGACCAGTCATCTTGATATAAATAATGAAGAGAAAGTGAACACTAACATAAAAGGGTTGAATATTACCCGAGTGATAGTAGCCCACAGGCCGGAGACGATTGCTTCTGCAGACCGAAAAATTGATTTTATTGCTTTATGTAAGAAGTCTGCTGAAACAAACACCTAATTGAGTAGTTATTGATATCGCTTAATGCTCCAGGCGGTATTTAAAAAGTGATGGGGCTAATATAGTTAAATTTGGAGATACAATGAAAGTTTTAAACGAAACGCAACTAGAAGTGGTTAATGGTGGTGGCTGGTGGGTACACAGAAAAGATGACACTAATAGTAGTGGATATTGCGTAGCTGATAAAAAAGAAGCTGACAGACATGTGGAAAACAACAACCGTAATGATCCTGGCGCTGATGGAAAGGATAAATGGGACGCTTCTATCGGTTGTAGTCCGGAAAAGCAGAATAAGGAAGCTGAAGATAAGCAAAATGGCTAAGTTCCATAGAGACTATTAAATAGTAAAATTCGAGCCTTATACCTTTATACATATAAAGCTCGAATTTTACCTTAATGATGTTTGTAAATATTGACTATTTTTTACACCACTAAAACCTATCACGATAAAAAATCATCGATCATAATTAGTAAATCGTTTAGCACCATATCACTAGGAGCCAGCCTTTTTATATAGGCATAGCGGCTTAAAAAACGGACACAGTACTCACCGTACAAGGTGTCATGCATTAAGATAACGGGGACGATATTAGAAATTAGCTGAGTACGAAGCACCAGTTCATGCTCAAATTTAGGTGTGTTTTGTGCTTTTTCAATCCGCCTGTACCTTTCTTCACCAATGAAAAGAGTGTCTGCTAAGCGCTTCTGACTTAGCCCAATACATCCTCTTAGCCGCTTCAGGTTTGCGCCGTATGCAGCATAGAATCTTTCTAGGATCTCAGCTTCAATATCCAGTTCACTATAGTTATCCAGTCGTTTCTCTACTAACGCGAGGTGACACATAGGCAACTGGTTAGAGGATTCTGCATGCTTTTGTGCATACTTAGCCAGCTTTTCAAAACTGGAAAAGCCGAGTTTGCTCAATCCATTTTGCAGCTTGAGAGATTTTTCATCGGATATCACATCCAGCTTTATAAGTGGCTGATAGGCCGTGTTCTTAAATAGCAGATAGGGATGCACAGCAAAAATGACATTCCAGCGTGCTATCTCATGGGCAGGCACTTTGGCTTTACCAATCTCCCACGCGTTGAGTTTACTGGGCAGTATATTGAGTCGTTTTGCCAGCGCACTTGAGGTCTTAAAACCTCTTAGTTTGCGGGTGCTTTTAAGGTTAACACCTACTGTTTGTGCCACATCCCGTGACAGTTGATTGAAGTTAAGTGACGCATTAAAACTAAAATTTTCCTTAATGACTTGCTCAAAGGCTTTATCTCTTTCCGGGGCCGTTAAAGAGAAAAAGTCGTAGAGTTTTCTTCCATCCATTGGTATCGGCTCTTGATTTTAGGGAGCGCGTTATTATAAGGATCGTGATAGATGAAAAAAGTTAAATATCAATATATATTATGGATATAAACACATAGAATTTATATTTTCATTATGCAATTGCACAGGCCGTCAACTCCTGATACTGGGTGATGTTGTTCTGGTCTAATCCCATCGGACACTTAATTTTAAGACAATATCGTCAATAGATTAAGGAAATGATATGAGCCTGAAAAAAATCACATAAAAGCTATCCTCAAGATTTTAAGGATGAAGCTGTTCTGAATATTCCACTCGCGATTGTTTCTTATTACCACAAGAGCAACCTGCACCAACCACTATCGAGTTTTGAATAGACTAACAAGACGGGCACTTTTTATATTCAATAAATATAGTGCCTTAATCGATGGCGTTTAAGGGCTAATTTATTTATGTCACTGCATGGTTTATTTATGTCAAACTATGGTTTCATTTACACTCAATGGCGAAAAGTGCATCGCCAGCGCGGTGTCTAGCATACGATTTGCAAAGCCCCATTCATTGTCACACCAAACCAATGTTTTCAATAAATTACCGTTACTTACGCGAGTTTGAGTGCCATCAATAATGGCACTGTGAGAGTCATGATTAAAGTCAACGGAGACCAGCTCAGCTTCGCTATAATCAACAATACCTTTATAAAACGAGCTGGTTTGCTGCTGCAACAGCTGATTTACCGCGTTAACGTCTACTTGTGTTTTTAAGCTAACACTCAGATCCATCGCGGTGACATTTATAGTAGGCACCCGCACTGCAATCGCTTCAAATTTATCGGCAAACTCAGGCAGAATACGCTCAATTCCCCTAGCTAGCTTGGTATTAACAGGAATAATTGAACTACTGGCAGCACGTGCGAGACGCAAATCAGAGTGGTAAGCATCAATTACTTGCTGGTCGTTCATTGCCGAATGAATAGTAGTGATAGTGCCTGACTCAATGCCAAAGGCTTGATGCAGTAAATTGATCACTGGCACAATACAGTTTGTGGTACACGAGCCATTAGACACGATGCGGTCGGCTTGGGTTAAGCTTTGATGATTCACGCCATAAATAATGGTGTGATCTAAGTCTGCCGCCCCAGGATGTGAAAATAACACCTTGCCTGCCCCCGCATGAATGTGCGCTAAACCATCGGCGCGGCTGCCAAATTTACCAGTACAATCGAGCACAATATCAACGTCTAAATCGTGCCATGGTAGTAGCTGAATATCGGCTTGATGAAAGATAGCTATCGAATGTTCTGCAACATAAAGATGTTGTTGATCAAAGTCGACTGACTGCTCAAAACGGCCATGGCTGGAGTCATATTGCAGCAAATGAGCCATCGCTGCTGGTGTAGCCAATTCATTTATCGCGACGATTTGAACTTGCTGGGTATAATTATTTTCATATAACGCCCTTAATACACTACGTCCAATACGGCCAAAACCATTTATCGCTATTTTTAACATTCCCCTACCTTAACTAATCAAACGCAACTCGCCAGCACACCTTACTTAATCTACTTGTCACAATAAAGTGTGAACTTTGTCTATATCAATTATTGTGTGTATATTGAATAATCAGCGCGGTTTATTTTTACTTTACCTTTTAGGTGCTTATTTATTGTTTTACTTAGTCAGGTTCACTCAATTCACCTTGCTAGTTTGTTGCTTTATTAGCAGCTCGGCTAGCTATGCTAATGATTTAAAACTGACACCTGAAGAAGAAGCATTTCTGACCGAACACCCAGTGATCCGAGTGTCGAACGAAACCGACTGGCCCCCTTTAGATTTTGTGGATAATCAAACCCCGGCAGGCTATTCCATTGATTATCTAGATATCATCGCCGATAAAATTGGAGCTAAGTTCGACTACGTTAATGGTTATAGCTGGTTTCAATTACTGGAACAAGCCAAAGCGAAAGAAATCGATTTAATGCATGTGGTGGCCGATTTACCTGAGCGGCAAGATTTTTTATTGTTCAGCAAGCCTTATTTTGAGCTTCATTCCGTCATTGTTACCTCCCCAAATAACGCTCATCTATCTCATTTAGCCGCACTACAAGATAGAACCTTAGCGGTTATTTCGGGCTATTACTCCACTAAATTTATTGCTAAACACTACCCGAATATTAAGCTGCTTAACGTCGCCTCTCCGGTGGAAGCTTTACGCGCAGTGGCTACCAATAAAGCTGATGCATACATTGATAATTTAGCCACGGTCAACTACCTAATCGAAAAGCATTTACTGGCAAGCTTAGTTGTCGCGGGCAGCGTTGATGTTTCTGAAGGTAAAGCCGAGACCCTACACATAGGGGTGCGTAAAGATTGGCCGTTACTCCATAGCATCATCAATAAAGCGATGGCCGAGATAAAAGAAAGTGAACTGATCGCGTTAAGAAAAAAATGGCTCGGTGAATTCGATAAGCTATCCCAAGCAAACGCCCTTAATTTAACCCAAGTAGAGCAAGACTATTTAAGCACATTAGGTATTCTTTCGTTATGTGCAGATCCCGACTGGATGCCCTACGATAAAATTGATGAGCAAGGCCGACATCAGGGACTTTTTGCCGACTATATTCAATTGATCAGTAAACGCTTAAAGCTGGATATCCTTCTTAAACCAACAGATAGCTGGCAAGCAACACTTGATGAAGCTCAAGCAGGCAATTGCGACCTTATTTCAGGTATTATTAATACCCCACAACGCCAGCACTACCTTAATTTTAGCCAGCCATTTCTTAGCTCCCCCGTTGCTATCATTAGCCAAAGTGATGCCCCCTATTTCACCTTAGAGCAGCTCAATGGTAAAACATTGGCACTCGTTGAAGGCTACTCGGATGAGGCAGAAATCACCAGAAGTTACCCCGAAATAAACATAAAACGCTATAAAGATGTGAGCGCAGGATTGGTAGCAGCCGCTACTGGCGAAGTAGATGCTACTTTAGGCACGTTGTTTGTTAGCCTGTATCACATCCAAGCGCAAGGTTTAGCAAACTTACGCTTGCACGGCTTTACTCCATTCAATAACCACTTCAGCGTCGGTATTGGCCACAAAGACCCTATACTAACGAGCATTATAAACAAAGCGCTAATCAATATAGCACCAGAGGAACACATAGCCCTACGTAAACAGTGGCTTAGTACCAATGATGCGCAACACAACTCGCAGCTGATTGAGAACAGCTTAAAAGCGGGTTTAGATATTGAGTTTAATAACGAGCTATTTACCTTAGAGCAGCAAGCTTATCTAAGCCATAAGCCTTGGATTACCATGTGTGTTGACCCAGACTGGGCTCCCTTTGAATGGATAGATCAACAGCAACAACATCAAGGTATCGTGGCTGATACTATCAAGCTTTATGAAGCAAAGCTTGGCAAGCAATTTAAGTTGATACCCTCGCGCAACTGGACGCAAACATTAGCCAAAGCAAGACAACGAGAATGTGACATCATTTCAGCTGCCGCTAAAACACCAAGTAGAGTTAAATACTTAGATTTTGGCGAAGCGTTTATGAAGCTACCAGTAGTGGTGGTAACCCGTGAGCTGCCCTACTTTATTGGTAACCTAGGGCAGATAGAGGGGGAGCCAATTGGGGTTGTTGCTGGTTACTCGCTTATTGAGTTAGTAAAAGAAAAGTACCCTAGGGCTAACATTGTTGAGGTCCGTAATGTGGAGAAAGGCATTGAGATGGTCTCCAGTGGCGAACTTTTCGCTTTCTTGGATACTGTGGCCTCGGTAAGCCATGTAATTCAACAAGGTAAAATCAGTAATGTAAAGATCAACGGAGCCACAGGCTTAGAGTGGTCTATTGGCGTCGCCACCCGTAATGATGAACCACTGCTGCGCGAGATATTTGATATCGCAACTCGCGATATCAAACCCACTGAGCACGACGAAATATTTAATCGATGGATTAATATTAAATACCTATATGAAGGCGACTATCGCAAGCTGTGGCCTATTGCACTCTCATTATTCGCTTTACTGAGCTTATTCATCTACTGGAACCGCAAGCTAAGCGCCTTAAACAGAAAAATAAACAACTACTTGGATATCATTGACCACCATGTACTCAATTTAAAAATTGATACCAATCAAAATATTATTGATGTCAGCGATGCCTTTTGCCAAACCATAGGTATCGCCAAATATAAACTGTTAAACAGTGACTTCAGGTTGTTATACGACAACATCAATTCAGAAGAAACAGAAGACAGCTTTTTTAACGCCATACAGCAGCAGCAACATTGGCAAGGTGAATTCAGCTACCGTTATAAGAATAATCAAAAGCTCACTACCCAAACCTTTCTCTCACCACTCAAACGAGGTCATCAAGTGATCGGTTTCAGTGTTATCCAGCAAGACATTACTGACAAAAAACGCATTGAAAACATCACTCGCATTGATGAACTCACAGGTTTATTTAACCGCCGTCATTTCAATGAGATTTTTCCAAAGGAGTTAGCCAGAGCTAAGCGAGATAATAAGCTGTTTGGATTTATGATCATCGATGTTGATAATTTCAAAGCCTTTAATGACACTTATGGCCACCCGAAAGGAGATCAAGTATTGATCGACTTGGCGAAAGCACTAAAAAGCAATCTTCACCGTGCCTGTGATTATGTTTTTCGCCTTGGCGGCGAAGAGTTTGCCGTGATTGTTTCTGGAGCCGTTCTCGATAGCGACATATCCGACATTGCCTATCGCCTAAAGGAATCTGTTGAAGCATTGCAAATTACCCATGTTCGTAACCAACCTTACGATATTATTACTATCTCCGTCGGAGTAAATATTGTTCATTTTGATCAAGATATTGACCAAGAAACTATTTACCAACAAGCCGATGACGCCCTTTATCAAGCCAAGGGCCACAATCGTAATTGCGTCCTACTGGCCAAACAATAAAACAAAACTATCGAAAAATTAAAGTTAATAGCCAATAGCTATTAAACCCATTGTTCTAAACCATTTCTCAAATACCAAACTATTATCCATAATAGCTTCATCAAAACGACAAACCTTTTACGAAATACAAGGAACACAATATGTTAGACAATAAAGAAGGCCAATCAGTACCTCAAGTTACATTTCATACTCGTGCTAACGATGCTTGGGTTGACGTAACTACTGACGAAATTTTCAAAGGCAAAACAGTGGCAGTGTTCGCACTACCAGGTGCATTTACGCCAACTTGTTCATCAACGCATTTACCACGCTACAACGAGCTAGCGGGCGTATTAAAAGAAAATGGCGTTGACGAAATCGTATGTATTAGCGTTAACGACACATTCGTCATGAACGCATGGTTAGCCGACCAAGAGGCTGAAAACATCCGTGTTATTCCAGACGGCAACGGTGAATTCAGCGCTGGCATGGGCATGCTTGTTGATAAAGATGACCTTGGCTTCGGTAAGCGCAGCTGGCGTTACTCGATGCTGGTTAAAGACGGCATCATCGACAAAATGTTTATCGAGCCAAATGAGCCTGGCGACCCGTTCAAGGTGTCAGACGCTGATACTATGCTGAACTACATTAATGCCGATGCCAAAGCGCCAGAAGCCATCAGCGTTATCACTAAGCCAGGTTGTCCTTTCTGTGCTAAGGCTAAGGCACTATTAAAAGAAAAAGGCTTAGTATTTGAAGAGATTGTATTGGGTAAAGATGCTAGCAGCATCACCCTAAAAGCCATCAGTGGCCGCACCACAGTGCCACAAGTGTTTATCGCGGGTAAACACATAGGTGGGAGTGATGAGCTAGCGACTTACTTCGCTTAATCAGCAACACTTAGGGCGGTAAACCCGCCCTTTACTAATCTAGCTTTTTTCCCTGATTTTATTTAATCGGCAGTGAATTCAGGCAAACAAATTCCACTTATGAGGTTGTTATGAAAATTAAACAGTTAGATGTAGCTATAATCGGTGGTGGCACAGCAGGTTTAGCAGCCTATCGTTCAGCCAAAGAGTCAACAGATTCAGTAGCCATTATTGAAGGCGGTCCATTTGGTACAACCTGTGCGCGGGTAGGCTGCATGCCAAGTAAACTATTGATTGCCGCAGCAGAAAATGCCCATCAATATGAAAAATCTGCCGCTTTTGGTGTTCACTTAGGCAAGCCAAATATTAACGGTAAAGAAGTAATGAAACGTGTACGCGATGAACGCGACCGCTTTGTTGGCTTTGTACTGGAATCCGTTGATAGCATTCCCGAGTCAGATAAAATTCAAGGTTACGCTAAGTTTGTCGACGAAAACACCTTACAAGTAGGTGATGACTTACAAATTAAAGCAAAACGCATTGTTATCGCAACAGGCTCTCGCCCTAGCTGGCCGGCCCCTTGGAATGATTTGGGCGATCGTTTGGTGGTAAATGATGACGTATTCAATTGGGACGATTTACCTGAGTCGGTGGCCGTGTTTGGTCCAGGTGTGATTGGCTTAGAGCTAGGCCAAGCATTACATCGCTTAGGCGTGAAAGTGATCATGTTTGGTGTTGGTGGCCAAGTGGGCCCATTAACCGATCCCGATGTGATGGCTTACGCCTATAAAACCTTTGCCGATGAGTTCTACTTAGATGCTGATGCTAACGTTTCAACAGTGCAGCGTGAAGGCGACAAGGTTTATATTAAATACACAGATAAGCAAGGGGTCGAGCAAGAAACCTTAGTGGATTACCTAGTTGCAGCCACGGGCCGTCGCCCTAATGTAGATAAAATAGGCCTGGATCAGCTCGACATTCAACTAGATGAAAAAGGCGTGCCGCTTGCTGATAAATACACCATGCAAACCTCGATACCGAACATTTTTATCGCAGGCGATTCCAGCAATCAAATTCCATTGCTACATGAAGCCGCCGATCAAGGCAAAATTGCTGGCCACAATGCCGGTGTTTTTCCAGATATTCGCGCCGGCCTTCGTCGCACGCCAATTGCTGCCGTGTTTAGTGACCCACAAATTGCTATGGTCGGTGAAAGCTACCGTGAGATTGAAAAGCGCCTTGGCAGTTGTGGCTGCTTTACCACAGGTGAAGTGAGCTTTGAAAACCAAGGCCGTAGCCGCGTGATGTTAATAAACAAAGGCCTATTAAAAGTGTACGGCGAAAACGGTACAGGGCGTTTTTTAGGAGCGGAAATGACCGGACCTAATGCCGAACATTTAGCACACCTACTGGCTTGGGCTCATCAAAATAAAATGACCGTGGCACAAATGCTCGATATGCCTTTCTACCACCCAGTAATAGAAGAAGGCGTAAGAACGGCATTACGTGACCTCAACTCGAAATTACATTTGGGACCAGAAATGACGCAAATGTGTATGGAATGTGGCCCAGGCTGTTAGCCCGTATATACCCTTGCTACTTGAAGCTGCAACGGAGTTGGCTAAGCTCGTTCACCTCAATCACATAGTTTATCTATGCTCATGGGAGTTGCTCACTTGCCGCCTACCTGCAACTCCAAGTAGTTTGGATATAGTTATTGCTACACAAAGCTTCGTCACGCTGACGGAGCTTTTTATTATCTAAACTGCTGAAACTTGTTCTACCTCATCAAAACACTTTCCACTGGTTGACAGAGAGCCAAATACCCTGAAAATATGACGTTAATTTTATTTATTATTCACAGGTATCCGTGGCAATGAAAATTTATCAATTTGGGCTGTTATTTGCAGCGCTTTCTCTCACAGCATGCGGTGGCGGAGATCCGATTAATTTATCAGGTAAGCCTGTTGATGGCGGCAATCCAACTACCCCCATCGAGCCAACGGCCGAATTAAAAGTAGCGATATCCAGTAGCCCCCATGCCAGCACGTTAGTAAAGTGTGTTAAAGCACAAACCCGCGCGGACTCATGCTCCCTTAACGAGCTGTCGTTTATTTATAACGAGAACCCCAATCCGACGATTGATGACATAATGAATCGCCTAGTCGTGTCTGATGATTGGATGATTAACCGTTTTCGCGATATGTTAACGGATAACAATATGCCTAATACCATCATGCCACTGTTCCAAAGTGTGCGCGCCATTGTAATTAGCTCTGATGTTCGTCCATCTTATTTTACTCCTTACTCAGGCGCTATCTATCTTGATCCAGACTATTTATGGTTAACCAATGCCGAAAAAGCCACTATTAAGAAAGAGGATGATTATCGCGCAGCATATGCGAAAAAATTCCAATTTTTAGCCACCGAGCGTTTTGTTTTTAACAATACAACTATCTCTGCGCCAGGCTCATTAAGTGATAAAACGGAGCGTAGTTTAGGTGCGGCGCTACCTGAGTTTGCGGGATTATTATTTCATGAGTTAGCCCATGCCCGTGATATTTATCATGACTCTTTTATGGTTACTTTGACCCCCTCCGATAAAAAGTTGTCAGAAATTTATCATGACCGCGACACTCCCCAAATGAGTGACCAAGTATTTGTTAGCACCTATAAACTAACCAATTCCGATATGCAGGCAATCTCTCTCAATCTCTACGGTGGGGAAGAATCTAAAGATAAAGACCAACAAGCAAGAATATTAACCTACACCGCAGCAGAGGTCGGTTCATTACTTGAGCGAGAAGGGGCTAATGACCAATACGCCTACTACAAAACCGAAGAAGATTTTGCCATGCTATTTGAAGAAAGCATGATGAAAAAACACTTTAATGTTGATCGTGATGTTGCGTATTTAGAGGTTCCTGACATCACCGACCCTAAATGTGATGATTACATTATCGGTTGGGGTCAACGCAATCGTATTGCAGCAAGTGAAGTGCGCCCACGCGCACTGGCCGTAGTGAAAAAAGCACTAGCCAATGCCAGTGGCACTGACTTAATAGAAGTAGAAGATTTTTTCAATCGCTTAGGCTCGCCGACCACCTTGCCATTAATTGGCTACTGCTCGGCCATTAATCCAAATAGCCGCAGTCTAAGTAACAGCGACTATGACCCAATGCAAGATATTATTCGCTACTAAGTGGAACACTTAAACAATGAGCCCAACAGGGTTTAACTAAATTATGCGGCCTTAGTTGGCCGCTTAATTTTTCTCAAATCTCGATAATCAAAGGGATCAATAAATACATTTTCAATCAACGCGCCAGCTGTTATCACTGCTTCTTTGGTTGCTCGAACCATTGTCGGCTCACCAAACAAAAATACCTTAAACGCCTGTAAATGGGCAAAGCGCGACAAAGCTAATTGTGCCATATTACCTTGAAAATAGCCTGCTGGTAGCTCATCCCTAACCCGAGTCTGATCATCAATACAGGCTCGATAATGAAAATTATCGACCGCTTCATCCATGGTCATTAACTGCTCATGAAAATACAGACCATCAAGGTTATGACTGCCATGGTAAAGGTACACTTGTCCCTTAAAGCCAGAATCAAGAGCATCTCTAATGACACCTAAAGCGGGAGCCAAAGCACAATCATTGGCCACCAGTAAGATGTTCATGTTATTGGGGGTAGTGCGATAAAAAGAACGACCATAAGGCCCTTGAATTTCCAAACAGTCGCCCACTTGAGCTTCATCAAATAGCCAATTACTAAGGGTACCGTTTTTCATTCGTTCAATATGAAATTCCAATGCACCTGCTCGTGAAGGCAGGCTAGCAATGGAATAACTGCGTGTTTCGCCGTCATCACGACGAATATTCAAAAACTGCCCTGCGTGGTAATAAATAGGATTGGCAGGCTCAATCTCTAACAAACACACCTTATTGTTGAGTAGACGTTTTTGCGTTATCACCGCTCGCCCGAGAAAATCTGCACGCTTACCAGAAGTGACTTCAATATCTGTATCGCAAAATGCACAACAGGTTTTAAAATAGTCTTGCATTGCAAGCGCCTCTCTTAAACCCTGTCGAGCTTCACTATCTACTTCTCCAGATATTTTTTGGAGAATACAGCTTTGGCAAATGCCCGTTCTGCAAGAATGAGGGATCTTTAACCCAGCAGCTAGCAGGTTATCCAATACAGAATGACTAGGATCGAGCGGATAGGTCTGGCCGTTAAAGATTATTTTTTTCATCGGAAACCTTAAGCAACAACATCACTCCAATCAGCTTTTAAATAGCAAACCGAGCAGTATGAATGCGTACATTCCTTTATTCAGTTGTGACTTAAGGTATAGGGGATAAACTCGCCTTGAGCGAGACAAAAAAGTCAAATTAATAACAAAAAGCCACCCTGTTTTAAGGTGGCTTGACGTCTTTTTTAAGCTTACTCGCAAATTCAGAGGCTTATCTCAGTTCGTAAACAGAGGTCGAACCACTAACTTCATTGCCTATAATTAGCAATGGTTTGCCAGTTGGGCTATCACCTTTGCTAACAAACGCCATGCCTTCTGGCCCAACATCGCCCGCCGCTTCTTTTGTTGGATTCTTAGTGAAGTCACGGTTAAGGGTATAGCTAACAAATTTTGCTTCTGCTGGCGTGGTAATATCGTAAATCATAAAGCCACCAACACGCTCCAACCCAATAAAGGCATAAGTGCGGCCATTAATTTCACCTAACGTCAGTGCTTCAGGCTCAGGTCCTTTGGCGCTTGAGCGGTCATTTTTCTTATGATTTTGCGCGCGGTCATTACTGGCGTTGAAGTTTTCACCCACACGCTCGGCAGTAATACGCTCAAAGTCGCTGCCTGAGTCGAACACTTGCTTACCATCTGCAGTCCAAATTGAAAACGAACGGGCGCCGTAAGAGTAGAAAGTGTCGTATTGGCCTTGGCTATTTTTACCTAAGGTATTAGTGATCTTTAAACGACCTAACTGCTCTTCTCCTGTCATTTTGGCTAGCTCAGGGCTAAACTGTGCTTTGCCAACTAAGTCTTCAACGCGAACTTCTTCATTGAATGATAAACAACCGTCATCTTCATCCCAGTCCAATCCGCCTTGGGCTTCACATTCTTCTTTAGTGGCATCAAAGAAATATTCACGCGCATCACCTTCGTTAGCGGTCACCACAAAGTGCTGACCATTAACGGTGTAGCTGGCCACGGAATCGGGTTGATACATCCCCACCACATGCGGCCAAGGCTGGATATTGATTTTGGCTTTACCGTTTGCAAGAACCGTACCTTTGATTGACTCAATATTATCGCGATCATTCAAGTCTAGGGCATTTTCTGCTTGGCTATAATCTTTGTAGCCTAAGCTAATCAGTTGCTTGATTTTGCCGTTGGCTACATCAACCACCGCTAATCCATTGTTTTCTTGCAGTGAGACAAAAGCCGTGCTGCTGTCTTTGGTCACCGAAATATATTCAGGCTCAAGATCTTGCGCCAAGCTCGATGCCACACCTTTCATGCTTTTACCGTACACATTTAAATCAGCTGGTACTTCAGCAGCACGCTTACCGCCTTGATTAAAGTCAGTAAAGGCCAGCTCAAGGGCTTCACTTGGCTGACCATTATTAACTTTAATCAACGATATAGAGCCTTCAGGATCGACATTATAATCACCAGACGGTTCTCCCTCATTAGCCACTAAAGCGGCTTTGCCATCTGGGGTAAAGGTGATCATATCGGGTAAAAAACCCACTCTAACAGCTTTGATAAAAGTGATTTTCTTATCGCTGCCAATTTTATAAAACGCCGCATAACCACGACCTTGACGCTTATTGCCCTTACCGTCACCTGCTTCAATCGCAACTGCGAGTAAGTCGCCTGAAACAGCCACACTGTTTGCAGCGCCTGCCAATTTATTAGCCACATCATGCTTAACATCTAATGTAGCCACTTTAGGTAGATTGTTTAAGGTCAGCTCATCAGCCACTTTAGCTTGGCTCGATAACTTGCTGGCATCAAATACATCAATTGCACCGCTTTGTGCATTGACCACAAAAATTTGTTGGCTGAGCTTGTCAAAGCTAACAATTTCAGCAGCGCTAGCATCAAACACACCAGAAGCGTGACGTGCTATTAGTGCTGGCTTAGGCGCGGAGTCAAGAGAAACTTCAGTGGGAGCTGCCGCCGTTGCTTGAAATGCCAAAACCAGGCTGCTAGCTAATAATGTTGTGGTGCCCTTAAAGTTCATGGTTTTCCTTTTTATAGTGATAATAATAAAATAGCGCTAATGCTAAGGAAAACAGTTTACATTAAGTTTCACTTTTTGTGACAGTAATGTGACAAAAAACCGAGCAATCTTAGCTAGATCTGCTCGGTTTTAGATGTTTAAGAAGAGAAAATATTATTTAATAAATTCAAACGCATCACCGTACAGATGCGCCTCTTCAATACCTTGTTGGCGGAAGTCTTCACGTGCTGCGCCTGACATTTCAAAGCGGCCAGCAATATAAACGTCATAACCTTCTAAACTAACAAAGTCTTCAAGAACGGCTTTATGTACTAGGCCGGTTTTGCCACCTGCAACTGCGCCATTTTCTACTACAGGGATATAGGTCAGATGTTCATGTTGCGCTGCTAATGCTGCTAGCTCTTGATGATAATAAAGGTGCTCTGGCTGCTGCGCGCCCCAATAAATAAACATCGGCTGTTTATTGGCGGTGGTTAGGCTGTATTCCAAAATTGATTTAGCGTAAGAAAAGCCTGTGCCACCGGCAATTAAGATTGCTGGACGTGTAGATTCTTCTCGGTAGTAAGCTTTACCTGCCGCAATTTCTACTGTTAGCTCACCTGTTTGTTTTACTTTTTCAATCACTTCCATCGCATAAGGGTTATGCTCAGAGGCACCGATGTGCAACTCAATTAAGCCAGTTGTTGGGCTGTTAGCAATTGAAAAAGGGCGTTTGTCCTTTTCACCCATCACCACTGTCAAATATTGGCCTGCAATAAATTCAGCTGGCTCAGTGGTTTTTAATACCAGCTTATAAACAAAGTCAGTGAACTGTGACAGTTCTACCAATTTACAACTATATGATTTCATAACATTTCCTAAAGCTTAAAGCTTTATTTCTAAATCCGTTAATGGCTTAGCCAAACAGGCATAAGTCCAGCCTTTGGCTTGCTCTGCATCTGTTAGCCAAGGCTCCATGGCACCGTATTCCACCTCGCCCTTAGTGCGTTGGCACAAACAACTTTGACAGCCGCCCGTGCGACAACGATAGGGAAACGGGATCTGCTGGCGAATGGCCGCCGCTAAGATGGTTTCATGCTCGTTGATATCAAATTCTACCCCATCAGGCAGCAATCTGGCTTTAAACATTTAACAATCTCATAAAATTAATCACGCTTTAACGGCGTGTCGATTTCTAACTCATGCCAGATGTCGTCAATGCGCTTTGTGACTTTCGGGTCCATGACGATGGGCTCACCCCATTCTCGATTGGTTTCACCCGGCCATTTGTTAGTGGCATCTAAGCCCATTTTTGAACCTAGGCCAGACACAGGTGAGGCGAAATCAAGATAATCAATCGGCGTATGATCAATAAGCGTGGTATCGCGCGTCGGATCCATCCGCGTGGTAATTGCCCAAATCACATCGTTCCAATCACGAGCGTTGACATCATCATCACAAACAATCACAAACTTAGTGTACATAAACTGACGTAAGAATGACCAAACGCCTAGCATCACTCGCTTAGCATGACCAGGATATTGCTTCTTAATTGTCACTATCGCCATGCGATATGAGCAACCTTCAGGCGGTAAATAAAAGTCCACAATTTCAGGAAATTGCTTTTGAATAATAGGAACAAACACCTCATTCAATGCCACCCCTAAAATTGCCGGCTCATCGGGCGGACGACCGGTGTAGGTGCTGTGATAAATCGGATTTTCTCGCATCGTGATATGGGTAACGGTAAAGACCGGGAACTCATCCACTTCATTGTAATAACCCGTATGATCGCCATAGGGCCCTTCTGGCGCCATTTCGTCAGGGTATAAGTATCCCTCTAGCACTATCTCAGCACTGGCGGGAACCTCTAGATCATTTGAAATACTTTTAACTACTTCGGTGCGGCCTCCGCGCAATAAGCCTGCAAAAGCATATTCACTCAAGGTATCAGGCACTGGTGTAACCGCACCTAGGATGGTGGCAGGATCGGCACCTAAAGCCACTGACACAGGGTAAGGCTGACCGGGGTTTTGCTGCTGAAATTCACGAAAATCCAGCGCCCCACCACGATGGGACAACCAACGCATAATCAGTTTGTTCTTACCTAATACTTGCTGACGGTAGATACCTAAGTTTTGACGTTTTTTATTTGGTCCTCGGGTAATGGTTAAACCCCATGTCACCAAGGGTGCCACGTCGCCAGGCCAACAGCGCATCACAGGTATTTTGGTTAAATCAACATCGTCGCCCGTTAATACGATTTGTTGGCAAGGTGCTTTAGAGAGCTTTTTCACCGGCATGTTAAGCACTTGCTTAAAAATTGGGATTTTCTCCCATAGCTCTCTTAGCCCTTTTGGTGGCTCTGGCTCTTTTAAATAAGACAACCAAGTGCCGACATCACGCAATGCGGTAACATCTTTTTGCCCCATGCCCAAGGCAACCCGCTCAGTGGTGCCAAATAAATTCGCCAATACAGGCATATCGTAACCAATTGGGTTCTCAAACAATAATGCTGGGCCGCCTCCCTTTAACGTACGATCCGCTATTTCAGTCATCTCAAGATTAGGGTCGATTGGCTGGCTGATCCGCTTCAATAGGCCTTGTTGCTCTAATAAAGCAATAAAATCACGTAAGTCTTTATATTTCATATGGGGCAAACCTGTTTGTCAGAGACGGGTATTATACTCAATCCACTTGAAGATGCATGTTTCAGAGCGCCGCCGTGTTTTCAGTACTAAGCAAGCTAACGCAGCAACCTAGGCCTTCAAGATGCGAACGGAGAAACATTCATCATGCTTTGAGATAAGCAGCCTAGTACGATTCAACGGCGTAAATAGTCTGCTTTACTTGAAAAGAAAAAGCTGGCGACTAGCGCTGTGGTACAGGGCCATAGTTTTTGCGGATTTCATCTAGTTCAAACAGCTGTTTAATAAGGCGTTTTGCTTCAGGGGAAGTATTGAGAAATAAACTAAGCCAGGCATTTTGGGTATCAGTATTGGCGGGGTCGCCCTCGGTTACTAACTGCACCAGACGAGACAAAATATTATGATCGGTGAGTTGCGCCAACACTTGTGCCGCTACTTCACCCATGTCTTCACTGGATAAAGCCGCCATCAAATACGATTCCGCCTGGGGAGGCATCGGCTTTAACTCTGCCATTAATTGCCAAGCATGCTCTGTTAACTCTTCGTTTTGCGCTGCAATCCAAAGCAACTCAAATGCATGCTCCGAAGGATAATTATGTTTAACCCACCAAGCGGCTTTCATACTGTGTTGATCCACAGGACGTTGCCAAAGACGCCGATAAAAAGCCTCACTGCCATTTAACATCGCAATATTGGCTATCACTAAATTGTCAGGAAAAAATACATGTTTGCTCTCAAGCTCTCGCTCTAACCATTGTAGTCGCTTTGGGTTTTGCATTGGCAACACTTTCACCAGCGACTCTTGTTGGTCTTCAATGTAGGGGTTATTACTGTTAAAAATGGCCTTCACGTCCAGCAAGCCTTGACTTAACTGACGTTTAAACTCTAAATGCTGGTTTTTGACTCGCCAGCCACGCAGCGCAGCCCGAGCCAGTGCGGGATAATCGAACGCAGGCTCGCTAACAATAAAATCTTCGTTACGTTTTTCGAGTAATACGTGCGGCCGAGATTGCGACAGCTCGACTAGCCAATTACGAATTTTCTCGTCGATATGGTCTGTCACCATCGCTTGTTGGCAGATAAGCAAGAGTAGGTATTCGTATTGCGCGCGAGGTAGGGTAATTAAGTTAGCATTTACTGTGTCTAAATCACCTTGCAGTAACAAAGGCAATAGAGAATTAAAGCGATCTTTCAGTTGATAGCTTTGTTCAATTAAAGCAACGTGACGCTCATCAATGACAAAGGTCTCGTCGTTATTGTCGGTGAAGTTGCTGGATTGAGCAATTACGGGGAAGCTAAACAACCAGACCGTCAGCCGCATCCATTTGGCGAAGGCCATTAAACACATCCTACTTTGGCATTTACCATTTGAGTGTGCGCTTAAAATAAACGAATTACAAATTTTGGCCGCAGTTAAAAAGCCATTTTAGAAGGGAGGTCACAAAGGTAACCTCCCTATTAACGATTACGATTTCTGACGCTTCATCGCATCAAAGAATTCATCGTTAGATTTAGTCATCGAAAGCTTATCGATTAAGAATTCCATCGCATCAATGTCACCCATAGGATGAACAATTTTACGTAATATCCACATTTTCTGAAGTTCATCAGCAGTGGTCAGTAATTCTTCACGACGCGTGCCACTGCGAGTAATATCAATGGCAGGATAAACGCGTTTTTCAGCAATCTTACGGTTCAGATGTAACTCTAGGTTACCAGTACCTTTAAACTCTTCGTAGATAACTTCATCCATTTTAGAGCCCGTGTCGATCAAGGCTGTTGCAATGATAGTTAAGCTACCGCCTTCTTCAACATTACGCGCCGCACCAAAGAAACGCTTGGGACGATGTAATGCATTGGCGTCAACACCACCAGTTAATACCTTGCCAGAGCTAGGAATAACGGTGTTATATGCACGAGCCAAACGCGTTACTGAGTCAAGTAAGATGATCACATCTTTTTTGTGCTCAACCAGACGTTTAGCCTTTTCAATAACCATTTCAGCCACTTGCACGTGACGACTAGCAGGCTCATCAAAGGTAGAAGCAACCACTTCACCGCGCACTAGGCGTTGCATTTCCGTTACTTCTTCAGGACGTTCGTCAATTAAAAGCACCATTAACACAGCGTCAGGGTGGTTAAAAGCAATGCTCTGCGCAATATTTTGCAGCAACATGGTTTTACCCGCTTTTGGCGGTGCAACCACTAAGCCACGCTGGCCTTTACCGATAGGCGATGCCAAATCAAGAATACGAGCGGTAATGTCTTCGGTACTGCCGTTACCACGCTCCATACGCAAACGCGCATTGGGGTGAATTGGCGTTAAGTTTTCAAATAATACCTTGTTACGGGCATTTTCAGGCTTGTCGTAGTTTACTTCGTTAATTTTTAACAGAGCAAAGTAACGCTCACCTTCTTTAGGTGGTCTGATTTTTCCTGCTACCGTATCACCGGTACGCAGATTAAAACGGCGAATTTGGCTTGGAGAAACATAGATATCATCTGGGCCAGCAAGATAAGAGCTGTCTGCACTACGCAAAAAGCCAAAACCGTCTTGCAAGATTTCTAACACACCGTCGCCAAAAATGTCTTCGCCACTTTTTGCATGCGCTTTGAGAATCGAGAAAATAATGTCTTGTTTACGTAAACGAGCTAGGTTTTCTAGCCCCATCGATTCACCAAGTTTAATTAACTCAGGTACGGGGGTATGTTTTAAGTCGGTAAGATTCATAGTTGTGGGGTTTTCAATGTGAGAAACTTGAATTAAGGGGTTAATAAACAGGTTATTGCGTATGAGAATAGCTGTTTGGAATTTTTCTAACGCTGAATAAATTAGCACTAAAACGGCAATGCGTCTACTAATTCACCAAAAATAGGGGGCACCGCGTGCCCCATATCACACTAAAAACACTATTAAGCGCATATAAAACAAGCTACTAAAGTGTTTAAAGCAGGCCTAATAAGCCTTAGATATTTTGCTCAAGAAACTCTTTTAACTGAGTTTTTGATAGTGCGCCTACTTTTGTTGCCGCTACCGCACCATCTTTAAATAATAACAACGTGGGGATACCACGAATACCAAACTTAGGTGGAGTTGCGCTGTTTTGGTCAATGTTTAATTTACCAACAGTCAGTTTGCCTTCGTACTCAGTGGCAATCTCGTCTAAGATCGGCGCGATCATTTTACATGGGCCACACCACTCTGCCCAAAAGTCAACCAATACCGGTCCGTTGGCATTTACAACATCTGCATCAAAACTTGCGTCTGTCAGTTGAACTATCTTGTCACTCATTTCTTACTCCAAAAAAATTTAGCTTCTGATGGATTTTTATCCACAAAGAGTCGTCTTATTTGAATAGATCCTGTTTCTTATTGCAAGCTTTACCTGATATGCTAACGCACATGAGCAAAACACACTTAACAGAACAGAAATTTTCAGACTTTGCATTACGCGCTGAAGTTATTTCTGGATTAGAAGCGAAAGGCTTCCACAATTGCACCCCGATTCAGGCGCTTAGCCTGCCTGTACTACTTGAAGGCAAAGATATTGCCGGACAAGCACAAACAGGCACCGGCAAAACAATCGCTTTTTTATCGGCCGTTTTCCATCACCTGTTAGAAAACCCTGCAGCAGAGGGCCGTAAACAAAATCAGCCGCGCGCGATTATTATGGCTCCCACCCGTGAACTTGCAGTACAAATTCACAATGATGCAGTATCAATGGCAAAAACCTGCAACCTCAGCATGGGGTTAATTTATGGTGGAGAAGGCTACGAAAGCCAACGCCAACAACTTGAAGCAGGTGTGGATGTGCTAATTGGCACCACTGGCCGTATTATTGATTATTTCAAACAAGGCGTTTTCTCTCTCAACGCAATCCAATGTGTTGTATTAGATGAAGCCGATCGTATGTTTGATTTAGGTTTCATTAAAGATATTCGTTATTTGTTCCGTCGCATGCCGGATCCTAAACAACGATTAAACATGCTGTTCTCTGCCACGCTGTCTTTCCGTGTGCAAGAACTGGCTTTTGAGCACATGAACGATCCCATTCATGTGCAAGTAGAAGCGGAGCAAATGACTGGCACGCGGATTAAACAGGAACTTTTCCGCCCGTCAAATGATCAAAAAATGCGTTTATTTATGACGTTAGTCGAAGAAGAATGGCCCGATAAAGCCATCGTTTTTGCTAATACTAAATATAAATGCGAACTGGTTTGGGGCCAACTTTCTGCCGATGGCCATCGTGCGGGACTACTCACTGGCGATGTCCCACAGAAAAAACGCTTAAAAATTCTGGACCAATTCACCAAAGGTGAACTGGACTTTTTAGTGGCAACAGACGTGGCAGCACGCGGCTTACACATTCCATCTGTGACTCACGTATTTAATTATGATCTTCCAGATGATGCAGAAGACTACGTACACCGTATTGGTCGTACTGGCCGAGCCGGTGAAAGTGGTCTTGCTATTAGTTTAGCCTGTGAAGAATACATCTTTAACTTACCAGCCATTGAGGAATACATTAAAACTGAAATTCCGGTCAGTGAGTTTGATGAAGATGCACTGATTGACGATCTGCCTCCTCCATTGCGTATTCATAAAGTAAAATCACCTAATACGCAAAAATTTAGAGACAAGTCAGGCAACAGATCGCACAATCATCGCAGAAAACCATAAGGTAAACCTAAGGCCTAAACCCTGAGTTTGCCCATTGCTGGCTTATAAGCTTAAGCCAGCCTATTTTGTAGGTGAACAAAGTGAGCAGTAAATCTCCTCTTTACGCAGCCATTGATCTTGGCTCAAATAGTTTTCACATGTTGGTGGTTCGCGAAGTCGAAGATGCCATTCGCACCATAGCCAAAGTAAAACGTAAAGTACGCTTAGCTGAAGGCCTAGATGATGACTTTAACCTAAGCCATGACGCGATGGTAAGAGGTTGGCAATGCTTGAGTTTATTTGCCGAACAACTGCAAGATATCCCAGCTGAAAATATTCGCATTGTCGGTACTGCCACTTTACGCTTAGCCAAAAACGTGAACACCTTTCTTGAACAAGCCGAAACCATACTCAACCATAAAATTGATATTATTTCTGGACTAGAAGAAGCTGCCACCATCTACCAAGGCGTGGCACAGACTAGCTGTGGTGAAGGTAATCGTTTAGTCATTGATATTGGCGGTGCCAGTACCGAGTTAGTGATAGGGGCAGCCTGTGATGCCTTACTGCTTAACAGTGTTAACATGGGCTGCGTTACTTGGCTAAAACGTTACTTCCCAGATCAAAAATTAAACGACACTAACTTTAACGCTGCGATCAACGGCGCTAAACAAGTACTAAAAGATGTCGCACAAGATTACCTTAATCTCGGTTGGCAAAACTGTGTCGGCGCTTCTGGTACCGTGCAGTCACTGCAAAACATTTTAAAAGCCCAAGGGCTTAATGAACAAGTCACCTTAGACAAGCTACTTGAACTGAAACAACAAAGCATTGAATGCGGCTCACTCGGCAAGTTAAAGTTACAAGGGTTATCCAGTGAGCGCTTAGCCGTATTTCCAAGCGGACTAGCCATTTTAATCGCTATTTTTGAATATCTTGATATTGATTCGATGACCTTAGCTGGCGGTGCGCTGCGTGAAGGTTTGGTCTACTCAATGATCGGTGAATCTCAATATCAAGGCGTGCGTGAACGCACCTTAAAAAGCCTAATAAGTCGTTATCAAATCGATCAAAAACAAGCACTACATGTTAAAAAGACGGCTGTGCAACTTTATAAAGCCATCACTAAAGTCATCGAATTAGACGATGAAGTGGCGTTACCCATGCTAACGAGTGCAGCGACCTTGTACGAAATAGGCCTATGTATTGAGTATAAAAAAGCACCACAGCACGCTGCTTACATAATTGATAATATCGATTTACCCGGTTTTACCCCTGCACAAAAACAGTTGCTTGCAGCTTTACTCTTTAACCAAAGAGGCAAGTTGGCGCTCGACATGTTTGCTCAGCAAAATGCCCTAGACTTAAGCCAGGCCGTCAGTTTATGTCGATTACTCAGGCTTGCCATCATTCTTTGCATGCGTCGCACCAAGGGCTCTATCCCCAATTTCACCTTAAGTGATGATGATGGCGCATGGACTCTTAGCTTACCTTCAGGTTGGCTAGCAGAGCACGCATTACGAGCAGCAGAGTTAGAGATAGAAGTAGAGCAAGAATTAAAAGCAGGGTTACAATTAACACTCGTTGAACAGCCCTTTTAAACTCGCTTGCTTGATTTACTCAGACATAAAAAAACCTGCCGCAGCAGGTTTTTTTATCGCTCAGATTTAGTATTAAGTTAACGCTAAATTCAATTGCGAACGAAATGGCAATCGCTCTAACTTTTTTTCCAGCTCTAGCTGCGCCATTTGAATTTGCTGTAACTGCAAACCTGGACTGGTTTTTTGCTCATCCAACTCAAGTTGAATGTGTAATTCACGTCCCACTTTAGTTAAACCAGCCAAACGAAACTTCACTGGGCTTTTTGCATCTAAACTGTGCACACATTGGTCAACTTGTTTCTCTAAACTATCGTCCGCTTTCATGTGCAATATTTCACGTACCGCACCTTGCACCATATTCAGGGGCATACGTATAAAGTAACAACTTACCATTAACATCATCACCGGATCAGCGTAAACGGCCCACTTAGCAAAGGGCGATGACTGCAGTAAAGCTGAAATAACAAAGCCAATCAATACAGCTAAGCTCAAGTAACCATCCATTTTCCACTGGGCATTTTCAGCTTCAAGTAAACCTGACTCTTCTGCTTTAGAAGCTCGGCTCATATAAGCAAAAATAACAAAACAGCCTATCGTGTTGATCACACCAATTAGCAGTGAAATATTGACATCAATTAAACGACCACCGGCGAAAAGAGACACCATAGCACCGTAAAAAGCATAGGCACATAAGATAAAAATGACACTGCCCTTGATGATCAGCACTAAAGGTTCAAAAATGGCACGGCCGAAAGGAAAAGCCTTGTCTCGAGGAGCGTCAATAATTCTGACAGCTAGTACAGATAATAATGTTAATGCAACACTGACTAAGGAATAAAAACCATCGAATGCAATAACCAAAGAACCCAGCATTAGACCAAACACAATAGACAAGATTGCAAAAAAAGCCGCCAACCATGCCGATAAAACCAGCAAACTTCGCTCTTTATTTGCGCTGTTACTCATATAACCCCCGAAACCATAAGATGACATGAGTGTCTGCTCAAATGTGTTTTTTTTCAAAAGGAGAAATAGAAAAAATCCACACGAAGAACACAGCATTGAAATTAATACATATAAATCAAAAGCTTAACCAATAAAAATAGAGTCAATATATTTGACGCTGAGTGACAGCATTTTTTACGGGCGATTTATTAAGGTTAATTGTGTCAGAATTGAAATAAAGAGAGCACAGCTCTACCTTATAAAATAAGTAAATAAAATCAATTAGATGTGTGTATTTCGTGTAATTAGTAAGAAAATAGGTATTCCGTAACTTGCTCTGCTAACCACTCCATTGCTGGGTGGGTTTGGCTAAAATCAGGGGTTAATAAACAAAATTCCTCTTGTACCAAACCATAAGAGTGACGAATGACACCTAACTGTTCTTCGCGCAAATACGACTTAATTAAAGGCTCGGGCAACACGCCCCAAGCCGACTCTCGTAAAATCGCATCCAGCATGTGTTCAAAGCTATTAAAGCCGATAAAGCGACTTGCCATCGGTGCTAATTCGGGGTTTTCTTTAAGGTTCAAATAGGCCAAACAAACTTGCAGTTCACGGCGTAAGTCAAAGTCTTCCACTCGACGCATTTTTGCCAGCTTGTGCTCACTGCGACACACCGACATCATGCGTATTTTGCCTAAGCGCTGATATTTCAAGCTCGGCATATCATCTAACACGTAGTCAATGCCAAAAGCATAATCTACCTGCTTAAGCTCGATCATCGACGCCAAATCACCACTAGAAGCTTGCACTAGACTGAATGAGGTGGCGGGATACTTTTTACTTAACGCTAAGGAAGTATCACGCCAAAAATCACCGGGCAATGAATCATCACGAGCGATCCAGATTTCGGCAGCAAAGGTATCTTCTTTCGCGCGGCACATATTTTTTATACGATCGGCGGTGGAGACTAAGTTTTCGCAATCACGCAAAATCGTTTTGCCCGCTTCACTTAGCTCCAAGCGATTACCGGAGCGAATGAACAACTCAACGCCCAAGTCTTTCTCTAGGCTTTTTAACGCCATGCTTAGGCGGGTACGGTTACTGTTAAGTAAACGCGCCGCTTCAGCAATGGAGCCTAACTCTGCCACACGGCAGAAGATTTCAACTTGGGCTAAGTTCATCTGTTAGCTTATTCGCCAACCTCTTCCGTCGCCTTAGCTTCATTAAGCCAAGTCGCTACATCTTTAGCAAAGTAAGTTAAAATACCATCGGCGCCAGCCCGTTTGAAACACAATAGCGACTCAAGTACACACTCTCGCTCTTTTAGCCAGCCGTTGATAATGGCCGCCTTATGCATCGCATATTCACCACTCACTTGGTAAGCAAAGGTGGGGACGCCAAACTCAGATTTTACCCGCTGTACAATATCAAGATAAGGCATACCCGGTTTAACCATCACCATATCGGCACCTTCTTGCAAATCCATCGCCACTTCTTGCAACGCTTCGTTACTGTTAGCAGGATCCATTTGATAGGTCGACTTATTGCCACCTTTTAGATTACCGGCACTGCCGACCGCATCACGAAACGGGCCGTAGTAATGAGAAGCATACTTGGCGCTATAGGCCATGATCTGGGTATTAACAAAACCAGCAGCTTCTAGTGCTTCACGAATGGCACCAATACGGCCATCCATCATATCCGATGGCGCAACTACATCTGCACCCGCTTCTGCATGAGATAAAGCTTGTTTAACTAAAATGTCAGTGGTGACATCATTTAGCACATAGCCTTGCTCATCAATAATGCCGTCTTGACCATGGATAGTGAAAGGATCCAGTGCTACGTCGGTGATCACACCTAACTCAGGGAACACGGCTTTCAAAGCGCGAACAGCTTTTTGTGCCAAACCTTTGGGGTTATAGGCTTCTTCTGCCAATTCACTTTTTAGTCCTGCTGGCGTGACAGGGAATAGCGCCACAGCTGGCACTCCTAAGGCCACCAGCTCTTTGGCTTCTTCAAGCAATAAGTCAATAGAAACACGGCTGACACCCGGCATCGACTCCACCGCTTCACGGCGATTATTACCTTCTACGATGAACATGGGGTAAATCAAGTCATTGACACTTAAGGTGTGTTCAGCGACTAAACGACGAGAAAAATCATGCTTACGGACACGACGAGGGCGACGATGGGGAAATCCACCAACAAAATTAATCGACACGCGGCTACTCCTGTTGCTACTAAAGCGCTAAATAATACCGACACATTATCATAAAGGCAGGATTTTATCAGTGATTACAAGGCGGTCGCCGGTTTACGTGCGAGGCGCTTTTGCTGCAAGTGGTAACCGACAAAAGTCAGAAAAAATACGGCCAAACCATACAGCACATCCACGCCCATCAACAACGCAACGCCACCACAAAACAAGGTGGTGAACCAAGCCCAATATCGCCCTATCCCTGATAATAATTTAATGGCCGCTAGCCCCGCCGCTAAATAAATCAAGACAAAAACAGCATTAGCATACGCCAGTAAACTAGCAAACGACCAGTCTAGCCATGCGCGCAATCCCAGTACAGCAGCAATCAGCAATACCACCACTAACACGGCAAGTGCTGGGCTTGAATTTGCATTAGTTTGTCCCAGCCGTTTAGGGACATAGCCCTGTTCGGCCATACTTGCGAGCATTCTAGCAAAACTCAACACGTATAAGTTAACCGCACAAAAACACGCAATAAAGCCCACTAAAGCCATTAATCTATGGCCCCAATCACCCAACGCGGATTGCGCAACAAATAAGACAGAGAGCAGGTTTTTAGCTTCAGAGCCATAAGCGCTATATTTAAGCACAGCAATACTGAGCACAAAATAGATAGATCCAGCCATGAGCACCCCCAGAAAAACCGCACGTGGGAAATCAACTTCAGACCGTTTAAAATCATTAGAAACATGGCAAATAGCTTCAATGCCGACAAAGCACCAAAAGATCGTTGCCATTGATTGCCCTAATTGCCATGGCATTAATTCTCCCTCAGGTAACGGCTGTTCTGACTGCCACAACGCCACACCACAAATGGCAATAATAATCGCTGTAACAATAAAGCTAAGCAGGGTTTGAAAACGCACCGAAGTGGTTAACTTCAATACATTAAGCAACAGAATAACCACTAACATTAGCAGCTCAATCAATATGCTTGTCGCGAGTGACCAATTAAATAACTGAGTTAAGTATGCCGCCCCAGTGATCAGCACAACGGGCGGCCCAATCGGCGCAATAGAGACGTATAACCAAGCTAAGCTCGCTGACGCTTTAGTGCCAAATGCCAATTTCACAAAGTGTGCAGTGCCGCCTTGATTCGCATAACGCTTACCTAGGGCTGCAAAAGTAAACACGATAGGTAAGATGGCAAACGCCATTAACAGCCAAGCCAACAAAGAATAAACACCCGATTCAGTCGCCACTAGCGCCGGCACCAATAATACTCCCGAGCCCAGTAACGTAGCCAACAGCATGCCGGCTCCCTGAATAACGCTAATATTGCCATGCTGTTTTGACATACACTTCGCTTAAAACGTTAAAAAATCAGTGTGCTAATAAATTCCTGATATGTCAATTAGCCCACTGTAAACCCTTAACCCTAGTATAATTTTTAGCTCGTAGTATATAGCCGATCAACTAGCAGCTGGATGCTTCAGAGCCTTACCTAAACGCGTATCAATGCATGCTGAAATTAAGCCCGTCTAGCCTGATGGGCTTTAGTTGCCACTAATATGAGAATTTTGCCACCGCTCACATAGCCCAGCCTCCAGTTCTGTGTATCCAGTGTTAGCATCGCAGTAAGAAAATCGACCCATACATTTGCAACGAGCATTTTCAGGCTATAATAAAGTGTGGAGGCTGAGACATGCAGATAGATAACGTACAAAGTCTGAATATATCTCCTGCTTCAGGGGTGCAACCTGCAGCAGCAAGCCAAGTCGCGTCAAAAACCTTAGCGCCTTCACCACAAAAAGAATTTTTAGCTCTCTCCCAAGAGGCTGAGCGTCTAGCACAACAAAATCAAACCAGCGCGACCGATTCAGTCAAAGTCAGCGCATCCACCGGGCAAAGCTCGGCGCAAGGCTCCCTCACTGAGCAACAAGCCATTGCCTTGTATCGAAAAATAGCGAGCTTACTGTAGACGATATGGAGTGACTCTAATCCGAGTAAAAATAAATATCCCACCAATCTCATTAACCACGTGATAAAACTTGTTTCACTCTAGAGCGTTATGATATTCCTAATACCAGCCAATAGACCCGCCTTAAAGTTGCTTAGGTATATTGCTTATTCACCCTCGGAGCTCGTATTTCAAGGAATGTCATTTGCGCTTTAATCTCATCACCCAGCTCGTTGTCACCTTATCCATCCTCAGCCGTCCAGCTTGGGCTATCGAAGACAACAGTAATACTTATACCCAATCAACCTGGAGATGCTTGATTTCAGCAAGTGTTTACAGGCGTTTAGGCAAGGTATTGATTGCAGGTAATGGCTTCCCCTTATCAAAATCAATCACGCGGCATAAACGCCTGTAAAACTTGCCCTTTGGGAGCACCACCGTGCTTTCACTACGTTGTTACGCTAATTTAAAAGGTGCCTACATTCTTGCATTAGCGTGCCTAGTATTGAAAACACGGTGGCACTCTGAAACATGCATCTTCAAGTTGATTGGGTATATTGCTATGGGCTTGATTCCTTTACGCCAGAATGGGCTGAGAACGCACGTGAATCAAAATACAAACTAAAAGTGCAAAAAGGAGACTTTATCGCGGTTCCAATCCCGCTGTCAGACCCTACATTAGGCTCAGGTATTGTTGGCGTTGCGGCTTATTACTATGGACAAACTGAACAAGAAAAAGAACAGCAGCCGCCAAACGTGACACAATTATTTAGCATGTACACCAACAACAAAAGCTATGGCATTGGTATTAACCAACAGAATTATTGGCAACAAGATAAATGGCGCTTTAACGCTACCTTGGCTTATGCCGACCTACAGCTTGACCTACTTGATGAAAACATTGCCAATATCCCCTTTAAAGTGGGTTGGCAAATCAATGGTGTCTTTGCCAAGACTCAGCTACTTCGCAGTGTTGCTGATAATTGGTACCTCGGCATACAAGCGAAATGGATTGAGAACGAGCAAACTTTCTCTACCTCATTAGACCGCCAAGATTGGCTATTTGCATCACAAACGCAGTCCATTGGAGCGGGTGCACTACTACAATACGACAGCCGCGATAATCAAACCAACGCTTATAATGGTCAGCGCTTTGAACTGGACGCCATGTTTAACGACCAAGCCCTTGGTAGCACCAATACATACCAGTCCTACCAAATACGCTATCGTTTTTATAAGCAATTACTCACGCCATTAATTTTTGCATTCGAAGCAAGAGGCTGTAACAAAAAAGGTAATGCCCCGCTGTGGGATTACTGCACCATCGGCCTAAGAGGATTTTCTGCCACCAACTACCTTGATAAAACCAGTGTTTCCAGCCAAGCTGAATTACGATGGCGTGCTTGGAAGAACTTAGGATTTGTTGGTTTTGCTGGCGCTGGCGAGCATGCCAAAACCATTAACAGCCTTGGTGAGCATGATGCTATTGCAAGCTATGGCGTAGGAATTCGCTACATGGTGTTAGAATCACAACGAATTAATTTACGCGTGGATTACGCAAAATCTAATGACGATGATGCTGTGTACTTGTCGGTCACCGAGGCGTTTTAGATCTTTTCAGCTGTCGAGGTCAACAATGAAAGGTATCAGCAGAAAACTGTCACTCAGTATTTTGGCTTTTCTCGTTTTTTCTAATCATGTTGAGGCTACAGAGCAAATCTATCAAACACCTGCAGCCTTAATACCTACCGAGATACCGACGACACCTATTGCTGGTTTGATCAACCCTTTGTTAGAGGCCGCCAATCCCCAACTGCTAGGCCAGTCCCTCGGTCAAATGCCCCTGCTCACTTTTATTTATCAAACACAGCAATACCAAATACTCTGGCGCGATAAGCAATACGCAGGTCAAGTGATCCAACTACTTGCGCAAGCTGACCAAGACGGGTTAAACCCTAACGACTATCATCTCGCCACACTGCAATCTTTGCACTTAAATTTACAACAAGCGAATCAACAAGCACTCGAGCCCAACGACCAAAGCAGCGCAGCGCAATTTGATATATTGCTCAGCGATGCCGTACTGACGTTTGCCCATCACCTCCATAATGGCAAACTCAACCCAGCAGAGCTTGACCCTACTTGGAATTATGATCCAGCCGCACTTGAGCATAATGCGACTTCGGTGCAACTATTGCAGCATATTCAACAGCAAACCATTGCCGAACTATTCGAGCAGCAACGCCCACAATATGATTTATACGGTCAACTTAAGCAGGCATTAGCACGCTACCGTGCCATCGCTGAGCGCTATCCATTTGAAGTGATCACAATTGACATAAAATCAATCAAGCCTGGAATGCTTCACCCTGCCATCCCGCTGCTTAAAAAACGTTTGCAGCAACTTGGTTATTCCTTTCCCGAAATCACTAATGAAGCCTTTGAAAGCGCCCTAGAACGTGAACAAACGTATCACCTTGCATGGGTAGAAACGATCAAGCAATTCCAGCAGCACCATGATCTCGACACAGATGGTGTGATTGGCCCCGCGACATTAGCGGCATTAAATATCCCCTATCAACAGCGAGCAGAAAAGATCAAAATCAATTTAGAGCGAGCACGCTGGCTGGCAACTGATCTCAGCCAAGAGTTTATCATCGTCAATATAGCCGGATTTGAATTATTTTTTTATCAAAGCGGTCAATTAAACTGGCAAACTAAAGTAATGGTAGGCACTCCACTCAATGCCACTCCAGTATTTAAATCGCAGCTGCAATATCTTGAGTTCAACCCGACTTGGACAGTACCGCGCAGTATTTTAAAAGAAATGTGGCATAAGATTCTTAATGAACCTGATTACCTAATAAAGCAACAGTACCAAGTGGTGCAAAATAATGGCCGTCCCGTTGAGTTAACAGAAATTGACTGGGAGGCCTATACGGCACGAAATTTTCCCTATCACTTAGTGCAGCAACCTTGGAAAAATAACGCCCTGGGACAAGTGAAGTTTATTTTCCCTAATCGGCACTCTGTTTTTTTACACGATACTCCGCAAAAACGTTTGTTTAACTCAGCACAACGCTCATTTAGCCATGGTTGTATTCGAGTTGAAAACCCCATGGAGCTAGCGCGACTATTACTCAATGATGATGCTAATTGGTCAGCACAAAACATTGCCCATGTTGTCGCCAGTGAAAAGCGGACACGAGTTAACATTAAACGGCCCATCGATGTATTTCTAATGTACTGGACCGTGAGCGTAAGTGGTGAAACGGTTAGCTTTCATCACGATCTATATCAACGCGATGACCTACTACTAAAACGACTATAAGTAAATCATACGCCGACTAAAAAGCTGAGTTACCTAAGCAAACTGAGCGGCCAACGTATTTTCGAAAACTTCAGCGCAGAGATGAAAAACGGCTTAAATTTATCCAACCATAGTGGTGAACTGACAGCCCATAGGATTAATGTTACAAGCATCAATCACTCGCGTTTCTACCCAGCTAATACTATCAACGACCACAATTCCCTTGCCATGACTTGCCGTGCTCCATACTTAAACTGCTGCTATTCAAGAGAAAAACCCCGACAATATTTGGGAATTTAATCCCATTTGAATGCGATAGATCTCATTCTAGTAAAATTGAAATTGACCCTATGGCAACGGGAAGATACATTCAGTTTAGAATTTATTTTGTCATAAAAGTGTCACAAAAGACTATTTAATAATTTTTCGCCTCATATTAATCAAGGAGTTGTAATGTTTAACAAGATTGTTGTTGCTATGTTAGCAGTAGGTGCTATGGCACAAGTTAATGCCAAATCAATGGATAACCTGTCACTAGAATTAGGCCCATCTGTGCTCAATACCGAACTATCCTCTGCTTCTGGTTTAGTTTCTCACGGTAAAGCACTATATGCGGTAGGTGATGACTCACCTTGGTTATTTAAACTCAACCAACGCTTTAATATTAAAGATAAACACCTAATCAAAGACTATCCAATGACCGAAGACGGCCGCATTGTCAAAGCAGTTAAGCCTGACTATGAAGCAATGGCAATGGTAGAGCACGAGTTAAAAGACTGGTTCCTTGTTTTGGGCTCAGGCAGCAAAGCGGAGGTGCGTGAATGGGGTTACATGATCGCCAAAAACACCAAGCAACAGATTGAGACATCACTTGCGCCTTTATACGCTCAATTATACCAAGCAGGTGGTTTTAGTGGTGACCAAGAGTTGAACATCGAAGGCTTAGCCATTGCCAAAGACAAAGCGTTCATCTTTAACCGTGGCAACTCAGGCGGCAATTTGATCTTTATGCTAGATAAAGCAGAGCTAGTTGATTACATGGTTGGTAAAATCACTCAAGTAACTGAGCTAAAAACCTTTAACGTAACGCTACCGACCGTGGCAGGTTTTGAAGCTGGGCTATCTGGTGGCGAATTCTGGGTTGAAGGTAAATCACTTGTCTACACAGCCTCAGTTGAAGCAACAGGTGATGCTTATAACGATGGTGAAATTCTGGGTAGCTTTATCGGCCTTATTCCATTAAAAGCATTCAAAAAAGAGCAGCAAAACATTGATTTAACCGCTACCTCTGTACCATTGCTAAACGAAATAGGTGAGCCAATCATCACCAAAGTTGAGTCTATTGCTATTGTAGAAAGTGACAAAGAGGAAATCTCTGGCGCACTTGTTAGCGATAACGATGACGGTACTAGCGAGTTCTTCTCATTTGAACTAGAAGTGGAATAGAAAGAACCCACACTATTGAGATACTAGCTATCGCGACCCAATAAAAATCACCGCCGCGCTATTATCTTGATCTTATTAATATCACTAAGCTCACCTACCCTTATCCCTTTAGGTGAGCTTTTCCTCCCTACCTAGCTAAGGTAACATGCACACTTCCACTCATATCAGGAACACCAGCATGAAAGCCAGCGCCGTCCATATCTTAGTTAAGCAACGTGATAAATGTGAAAAGCTGAAACAACAGCTCGACAAAGGTGCCGATTTCGCCAAACTCGCCAAACTTCACTCTGTTTGCCCTTCAGGCAAAAAAGGAGGATTTTTAGGCGAATTCCGTAAAGGCACTATGGTTAAAGCCTTTGATGATGTTGTCTTTAAGCAAGAGCTCTACAAAGTGCACGGCCCAATCAAAACCAAATTTGGCTTTCACCTAATTAAGATCCTCTATCGTAGTTGATAGCTTATTACCCAGCTAAGCTGTAAAATAGGTGCATCCACCAACAACTCCCATACACTTTCTAGCTTAGAAGCCGCTATACTTAGGCGCGAATCAAGCTTTAAGTGACGATGAGATAGAGGACGTGTCAATGAGTGAACTCAATCCTTACCAGCCCATTGCATGTGATAAGTATGACTACCTCGAGCTGGCGTGCCTTAAACAACAACCTTTACACTTGGTGCTGATAGATCAAAGTTGTCACCTTGTGATTCCTCACACGCTACGCATTAAGTCGGATCGAGGCGAGTGGCTAGAAGCCGAAGAAAATGGTCATCCTCAAGCGTTTCGACTTGATAGCATTAGTAAATTTAAGTTTGCCGAAATCAGCCTCCCGCAAGACTGGATAAACTTAGCGCCATATAAAAATGACTAAATTATGATTGATATAACGCGAACATAAAAAACAAAAAAAATCAAAATCTTAAATATTAATCAACCCAAAAATCCCCCAACCTCCCAGCAGCAAACAGACGCCAATTCGCATAAAAAAAATGAACATCGCTATACTCAACAAACAGAGGCAACTTGCCTGCCAGGGAGAAAGAGCATGGATCTACAAATTAAACACAAAATGATTTTGGCCTTACTCGTGCCATTATTATTGCTCGCTTCTATCAGCATACTAGCGGTTAATGTAATGGGAAAAATAGACCATAGCCTGAATAGTTTATATAACGACAGAGTTGTGCCTCTCGAAGACTTAAAAATCATTGCTGATGAATATGCCGTTTCGGTTATCGATGCCATTAACAAAGCCAACGCAGGGGGCATAAGTGCACAAGAAGCCGCTCTCGCCCTACAAAAAGCAACACGTACAATTGAACAACGCTGGGAAAAATACCTATCAACAACACTAACAACCAAAGAGCAGCAACTCGCACAAGAAGCCGATAAGTTGTTTACACCAGCCAACAATGCGATAACACACCTCCACAGTAAACTGGCCTCATTCAATGGCAACCTTTCCGGACAGCTCACTCAAGATATTATGCCTTTATACCAAGTCATCGATCCCATAAGCAGTAAAATATCTGAATTAATTAGCCTACAACTTCATGTGGCAAAAGAAGAAAGAGGAGCTGCGCATCAGGCTTACATCACCTCAACTAAATGGTTTATCACACTGACTATTTGCGCATTATTAGCCAGTATTATACTGGGGATTTGGGTTAACCGTAGCGTAATGAAGCCTATCACCAACATTTTAAGTACACTTAAAACAGTCAGAGAAGAGCTCGACCTTAGGGTCGATTTTAAGGTCTATAACAATGATGAATTAGGCCAAATCTCAAAAGATCTGACTGGGGTAATCCAACATCTAGGTAAAATTTTAAACGGCATTAGCCAAGCCGCAATGACCATCAATGAGTCAAGTGATGAGCTGAGCCGCTTTACTCAACAAACTAACGAACGAATGTCATTGCAACAAAATGAAACCGAACAGACAGCCACCGCAATGAACCAAATGACGGCCACAGTGCAAGAAGTCGCACAAAGTGCCAACTCGGCAGCAGACTCGGCAAGAGAGGCTGATAACACGGCCACTTCCGGTAACGAGATAGTACAAAAATCCATCCAAAGCATGTCAAAATTATCAGCACAAATTGAGCAAACATCCGTCGTCATCAATCGGTTGAATGTAGAGAGCCAAAATATCGGGCAGGTACTTGAAGTAATAAAAGGTATTGCTGAACAAACTAACTTACTGGCTCTTAACGCTGCAATTGAAGCCGCCCGTGCCGGTGAACAAGGCAGAGGTTTTGCAGTTGTAGCTGATGAAGTAAGAACGCTGGCACAACGTACACAAAAATCGACGTTAGAAATTGAATCTATGATTGAAAAATTACAATCAGGAGTACAAGAGGCTGTCACGGCAATGGAGCTTGGCACTCATGATGTTAAAGATGCCAATGATCATACCATTCAAGCAGGAGATGCTTTAATTAAAATTGTTAACTCGGTTGATGTCATCAGCGACATGAACACCCATATCGCGACGGCGGCAGAAGAGCAAAGTAGCGTTGCCGAAGCCATTAACCAAAGCATAATAGCTATCAGTGATATCGCAAAAACAGCCAGTACCGCAGCACAAGAATTAGAAATATCGGTGGGTCAACTAAATGAGGTTGCTGTTAACATGCGCTCTCAGGTCGGCGAGTTTAAGCTTAAATCAGAGCATTAACTATGGCTTTACACTTATTCAAGCAGTAAACGAAAACTTAAAGAGAGAAAAACTGCTCGCTGGTCGCTGTGGCTTGTTTAATCAATTCAGCTATATTCTGTCCTCGAGCATCTGCGATAGTTTGCGCAATATGAGGCAGATATTGCGGTAGGTTACGGCTCGATTTTGGCTTAGGACGCAACGTGCGCGGCAATAAATACGGGCTATCTGTTTCTATCATCAAGCGGTTACCTGGGATGAGTTTAACTGCTTGATGTAAATGTAAGCCACGGCGCTCATCACAAATCCAGCCGGTGATGCCAATATGTAAATCAAGATCGAGGTAAGCTTTTAAATCATCTAATTCACCTGTAAAGCAGTGCAATACGGCAGCAGGTAAGCGATCCCGATAAAGTTTGAGAATATCAATAAATCGAGCCCTTGCATCACGCTCATGCATAAACACCGGTAATTGCAGCTCGACCGCTAACTCAAGCTGCTGCTCAAATACTTTATCTTGCACTGGTCGAGGTGAAAAATCTCGATTGTAGTCTAAGCCACACTCCCCCACCGCTTTAACTTGAGGCAAGGCCCATAATTCACGTAACGATGCCCATGTTGATTCAGACACACTTTTTGCATCATGCGGGTGCACCCCTGCCGTGGCATAAAGATAACCGGGATATTCAGCAGCAAGCTCAGCTGCGGCTTGGCTTTCGGCTAAATTAGTACCGGTAACTATCATTCCTGTTACGCCCGCATCTTGGGCTTGTGCGATAACTTGCCCCCGGTCTTTATCAAAGCGCTTGTTGGTTAAATTAATACCGATATCGATCATGCAGATTCACTCCCATCATCTGCTGGTGCTTTCACATAAAAACGAGAAAACAGCAAGCCTAACTCAAATAACAACAGCATAGGAATCGCTAGCATGGTTTGTGAAATGATATCTGGCGGCGTCAATAACATACCAATCACAAACGCAGCCACCACAATATAAGGTCGCTTAGCTTTAAGTTGGGCTGGCGTCGTGGCCCCAGTCCAACAAAGTAACAAGGTTGCAATTGGGATTTCAAATGCTAGGCCAAAAGCAAAAAATAATTTAAGAACAAAATCTAAATAACTACTAATATCGGTAGCAATGGTGACGCCTTCGGGCGCTACCGAGGTAAAGAATTGAAACGCAAGGGGGAAAACCACATAGTAAGCAAACGCTATACCACCATAAAATAGCACCGCACTAAAAAATACTAACGGGGCGACCAGCTTTTTTTCGTGTTGATATAAACCTGGCGCAATAAATCCCCAAGCTTGATACAACAAATACGGCATTGCTAAGAAGATACTTAGCACTATGGTTAATTTAATGGGCGTGAAAAAAGGTGTCGCAACATCCGTTGCTATCATACTGGTGCCTTCAGGAAGGCGACTGGTCAGAGGCTCAGCAACAAAATAGTAAATATCATTGGCAAAGTAGACTAGGCCAAGAAAAATCACCGCCACCGCCATCACAGCGCGTAACAAGCGGTTACGCAGCTCCATTAAATGACTAATTAATGGCGCCGCAGATTGCTCTGGTTTTACGTCAGACATTTATTTCTTTTCCTGCTCGTCGCCCTTTATGTCAACAGACGGGGGGACATCATTATTTACCACACTCGACTCAGGATCCGAAGCAGCTGGATTTTTAGCATAAGGTCGAGTGACTGACTCTGCCGCTTGTTTTAAGCTTTCTACTGATTCATGTAACTCGGGTGAAATATCTTTCAACCCCTGTTGCTCAGCCTTACGCAAATTTTCATGTAACTCATGAATCTTCAACTCTTGGGAAAGCTCATTCTTCATTGTATTGGCAGTCCCTTTCACGGTGCGAACCCAATGCAACACCGTTCGTATCGCAACAGGTAAACGCTCAGGGCCTAATACAATCAAACCAATCACTGAAATAAGGACGATTTCCCAAAAACCGATATCAAACATAGCGGGTTAATCCTGCTCTTTTTGTTTGCTTTTTTCGTCTTTTGGATCCAAATCTGCTTGTTTCTTTTGTGCTGGATCAGCCAAATTTTTGGTGCTATCTGCAGAGTCATCATCGCTCATGGCTTTTTTAAAGCCCTTTACCGCCCCGCCAATATCGCCACCCATGTTACGCAATTTTTTTGTGCCAAATAATAAAATCACTATTGCCGCAATGATCAGTAACTGCCAAATGCTAATGCCACCCATAATGTTATCCCGTTTATAAAGTTAGATGATTAATATAAGTTTAAAACCACTGAGCAATAACGCTCTCTTATGCTTAGTTTACTCTAAAGTTGCACCAAACAATGTTACTCTTTTGCGGTGTGTAAATAAGCTTTAACACAAGCCAGCCCCCCTAAGACGGCCGCTATTTTTGCCAGTGTATCTTGCTCACCATATAGCACAGCCCCAGCCACTAATAATGCGCCGCCCAATATGCCCCAAAATCGACTTTTTGCCATGTTACGGCTATGTTGATGAAAAGCTCGCTGCATTTTGTTTAATTGATGTTGCTGGTTTCTAAACTGTTTTAGCCCGTCATAAATTAGCTCGGGAAATTCAGGTAACTTCTCAGCCCAAAATGGTGCTTTATCTTTCACCGCGTTAATAACAGATTTAGGGCCTACCTGCTCCATCATCCAGTTTTCCAGAAATGGTTTAGCTGTTTTCCATAAATCAAGCTGAGGATAAAGCTGACGGCCTAAGCCTTCGATATACAATAACGTTTTTTGCAACAACACTAATTGCGGTTGCACTTTCATATTAAAACGACGCGCAGTATTAAATAAGTTAAGTAATACATGACCAAATGAGATTTCTGATAACGGTTTTTCAAAAATCGGCTCACACACGGCGCGGATCGCAAATTCAAACTCTTCTACTTTAGTTTCGATGGGTACCCAACCTGAATCAACATGTAGTTGAGCCACTTTACGGTAATCACGATTAAAAAAGGCCAAGAAATTTTCCGCTAAATAGCGTTGGTCTTCTTTATTGAGTGTGCCAACAATACCGCAATCAATGCCTATCCACATCGGGTCTTCGGGATGTTCACGCGAAACGAAAACGTTCCCTGGGTGCATATCTGCATGAAAAAAACTGTCACGAAACACTTGTGCAAAAAAGGTCTCAACACCGCGCTCGGCCAATAACTTCATGTTAGTGCCTTGCGCTTCCAGTGCCGCGATATCTGAAACAGGAATACCGTAAATTCGCTCCATCACCAACACTTTATGAGTGCAGTAATCACTGTATATTTCAGGCACATACAATTCTTTCGAGCCCTCAAAATTACGCCGTAACTGAATAGCATTAGCGCCTTCACGCATCAAGTCCAGTTCATCTATGATGGTTTTTTCGTATTCTTCAACCACCTCAACCGGACGTAAGCGATCTGCTTCAGGGGCATATTTGGCAACAATCTGTGCCAGTAACTTCATTAATTGCACATCCGCCTTAATAATTTGACCGATGCCAGGGCGAATAACTTTCACCACCACCGCGCGGCCATCCTGTTTTAAGGTGGCAGTATGTACTTGAGCAATGGAAGCTGAAGCCAAGGGAGTGGCATCAAAGTCATCAAAAATATTCTCAACTTTGTCACCTAAATAGCGCTCAATCTGCTCAATAGCCAGATCGCCGCAAAAGGGCTTCACTTGATCTTGTAGTAAAGCTAACTGCTCGGCAAACTCAGGCGGTAATAAGTCACGCCGAGTAGACAGCATTTGGCCAAGCTTAATATAAACGGGGCCGAGTTCTTGCAGCGCTAAGCGACAGCGTTCCGGCAGCGCCATGTCTGGAAATTCATTCTCAATCCAAAACAAAGCCTTGCGACCAAAACGGCTGCCTAAAGGTAGGTGCTCGTAGGGGACTAACTCATCTAAACCATATTTTAAAAAAGTTTTAGCGATCGCATAAAAACGACCTATCTCTGCAAACTTCATCATTTAGTTACTTGCTCTGCCAATTGCGCTAGCCGTGCCGAGGTAGCATGAGTGCGTTTTTCAAGGGCGCTTACTTCATCACAAAAATAAGCCACTTCGAGTGGTCCCGGTGCCAACCGGTATTCTTCCGTAATGATTTCACCAATATTATGCTGTAATCGGCAAAGTTGCTGGCCAGCTAAGCGTTTAACTTGCAACAGCCCATAACAAAGTTTGTGCGCGAAAACATCACCCAAATAACGTGATAACTCGTCTTCCCAGTCAATGTCCATTTCTGTCAACAACTGCGCAAACTGCTGCAATAACTGAATATCACCTTCAACTTCGAGTTTTTCTTGCTTAATGAGCGAAGTGGTTTTAGCGCTGTCTTTTAACTCATCCAATGCCGAAATTGAAAGCTTAACCAGCACATCTGGCTGGCCTTCATATTCACCCAGCACATCAACTTGTTGCAAGCTAATAACAAAGTAGAAAGGGCTAGGTAACTCTTTCAACTCTATAGAAAATACCTTACCTGCGAGTTTTTTTCGCCGAGCTTGCCCTTGCCGATCCAATAATTGCAGTGAATTAATACCGGTTTCAACACCGGCACTGATCAGGCTTAATAAAGGCATAGCTTACTCCTAGAACTTATAACCGCGGTGCAAGGCAACAATGCCGCCAGTCATATTAAAATATTCAACGCCTTCGAAACCAGCGTCTTCCATCATTCCTTTCAAGGTCTCTTGGTCAGGATGCATACGAATACTTTCGGCTAAATAACGATAACTGTCAGCATCATTAGCCACCAGCTTGCCCATAGCAGGAAGAAAGTTGAAGGAATAAAAATCGTAGAGCTTACTGAGTATTGGCTGGTCTGTTTTAGAAAACTCTAAAACTAACAAACGCCCACCCGGTTTTAACACGCGGAACATAGAGCGAATAGCTTTATCTTTGTCGGTGACATTGCGTAAACCAAAGGCGATAGTGATCAAGTCAAAATGGTTATCAGGGAAAGGCAACGCTTCTGCATTTGCTTGCACATACTCAACATTACCTTCAATACCAAGATCACGTAGCTTGGCCCGCCCCACCTTTAACATTGAATCATTAATGTCAGCGAGTACAACATGGCCCTGCTCTCCCACCACGCGAGAAAATTTAGCCGTTAAATCACCAGTACCACCTGCCAAGTCAAGTACCTTTTGGCCAGGACGAATGCCTGAGCAGTCAATAGCAAAACGCTTCCAAATACGATGAATGCCAAATGACATAAAGTCGTTCATAATATCGTACTTGGTCGCCACTGAATGAAACACCTCAGCAACTTTATCGGCTTTTTCAGCCTTGGCTATGGTTCGGTAACCAAAATGCGTCGTTTCGTCATGCTTAGCGTTATCATGGGCCGCTTGATCAACCTGCTCCGTCATCATGTATCCTTAAATTCCTGACTAGGCAGCTAGTTTACTTGATGCCGCGCCACCACTCCAGCAATTACCCACAGATAGCAACAGGCAAAAGAAACAACCAAATGCCATGCAACCCCAATAAGAATAGCGATTAGATTGATTCAGCATGAATTATGTATGAATTATAGTTAATGAAAAAAGAATAAAAGCAACTAAAACAAAGGGATAAAAATTAACAGACAAGTGAAACATCAATAAAAACGACAGATATTCTACTTTTCTCAGCTACACTGGATTTTGACAAACAGAGAGATTTTACGGTTACTCTCTGCTGCGATGTAAATAGAGCTCACTTGCTCATAATCGGTTAAGGATTCGCGCTTATGGGGATAAGGGTCGCATCCTTATTGAGCGCCAATAATTATGACAAGTGAGCCGCTTCCAATTTATTATTTGTTTATATAAGCCACCACTTCCACAGCGCCAAAAATCTCAACTACAATAATTCTAACTATTTATTAAATCGATCCTTTTCGATATTCCTACCGAATTATTTATCCATGAATAAAAGGAATATATGTCTTTAGTCACTAAATTATTGTTGCTGATTAGCGCAGTTGTGCTTTCGGTGATGCTTATTATGGGCTTTTACATTATTCAGAATGTAAAAAAGGTCGATAATAAACAAGTGCAACAGTTATTGCACAGTTACTTAAGTTTGGCTGAAGCACGATTTAACGATCGAGCTGAGTTTTTAATACACAACGCCATTGTTACTGCGCAAAACCCCAACGTACAAGATGCCCTGCAACGTCATCAACCGCAAAATATCTCCACCCAACTCAATAATATTGTCGCCCTGTATCCTTACTTAACTTACATTTTAGTGTTAGACATGGATGCCGATATTCTTGCTGCAAGTAATCGAGATAGTTCTGGCTCCGTTTTTAACACCGTCACCTGGCTAGGGAAAAGTAGCTTAAGCCACCCTTTATTTCCCAATAGTTCAGCCCACCAACCCCTCATAAGTAACCCTAATGTCGATCCTTGGCTATCACAACAAAACACACTGCAACAATGGATCATGGCACCGGTGATACAAAAAGGCGACCAACTTGGCTGGGTCGTATTGTCATTTGATTGGCAAACCGCCAGCGAAGACACTTTATTACAGCTAACAAAAGAGCAAAATAGCCGAGGCTCAGCAATCATTGACGCCCTGATCACCAATCAGAGCAACATTGTTATTGTTAGCTCTACCCCTTCCCAAGAAGGTAAGCCCTTTTTAGCCAGTGACGACATACATGTTATTAGTCAACCGATACAGGTGGCTAACCAGTCAATGAATATTTATCTGCTCCATGATAAAGCACAGCTTAACGCTGTCTTTGCTCATACTGAGCAGTTAATGCTCAGTATGGTTGCCGGCATGACCATCCTGCTTATAACAGCTTTGTACTGGGGCTTACAACGTTACTTATTTAATAGAATAGCCATTTTACACCAAGGCACAGAACTGTTAGAACAAGGAGATTTTGGTTATCGGCTACCTAATTTGGGCCAAGATGAACTAGGCAAGCTCGGAAGTGCTTTCAACCATTTAGCAGAAAGCTTAGCCTACTCAAAGGCTCAACTAGAGTACGAAAAGCAAACCTTAGATGACAGAATTTTAGCTCGCACCCAAGAATTAGAAATAGCCAACAAGAAAGCAGAGGCTAGCGCCCAAGCCAAGAGTGAATTTCTTGCCGCCATGAGTCATGAAATTCGGACTCCTATGAATGGCGTGCTCGGCACTGAGGAATCCCCTGATGATTTCATTAAAAATCATAAATTTAAGTAGAATGGCATCTTTCCGTATGATCTAATGAA
>NZ_JAIBHJ010000084.1:437-513 GCF_021278025.1 Motilimonas sp. E26 | reverse complement strand
ACCTTGGCAAGGTTGCGCTCTACCAGCTGAGCTAGTACCGCATCACATTTAGCTCATAGTTTAGATAAGTCACAAC
>NZ_JAIBHJ010000084.1:0-337 GCF_021278025.1 Motilimonas sp. E26 | reverse complement strand
AGAGGTTGCGTCTCTCTACAATGCAGCTGAACTAATACCGCATCACATTTAGCTCATAGTTTAGATAAGTCACAACAGAGGTTGCGTCTCTCTACAATGCAGCTGAACTAATACCGCATCACATTTAGCTCATAGTTTAGATAAGTCACAACAAAGGTTGCGTCTCTCTACAATGCAGCTGAGCTAGTACCGCATCATAATTAACTCAATTAGAAGCTGAGTTAGACTTTAGAACTAATGGTGCCCGGGGCCGGACTTGAACCGGCACGCTCTTACAAGCGAGGGATTTTAAATCCCTTGTGTCTACCAATTTCACCACCCGGGCGACACTAAAACT
>NZ_JAIBHJ010000083.1 GCF_021278025.1 Motilimonas sp. E26 | reverse complement strand
TGTTCTGGTCAACCAAAACTGGACACCTTTAGTTGAGAATTTTCAAACTCCACTGGTGACAGATCACCATTGGCTGAGTGCAGTCGCTCTAAGTTGTAATACTTCATGTAAGCGGCCACATCTTGCTTCATAAACTCCCTTGTTGGCTGATTAACTTTGAATAGCCAATCGTGCTTTAAACTGCCAAAAAAGCGCTCTACAACGGCATTATCCCAACACGCACCCACATCCCCCATACTGGATCTCATTCCATAGCTCGCTAGCAATTTACGGAATTGCTTGCTGGTATATTGTGAGCCACGATCGCTGTGAAACACCAGCCCCTGAGGTGGCAGTCGCAGATTGTAAGCTTTCATTAATGCCTTACTTATCAAATCCGTCGTCATGCGCTTGTCGATGTGCCAGCCTACGATGCGACGCGAATATAAATCCATCACAATGGCTAAATACATCCAGCCTTCACCTGTTTTTAAGTAAGTCACATCGCCTGCCCAAACTTGGTTGGCAGCTGTGGGATTGAAGTTCTGATTTAGTAGGTTGTCAGCCACTGAATCG
>NZ_JAIBHJ010000082.1 GCF_021278025.1 Motilimonas sp. E26 | reverse complement strand
GCGTTATCATTTTGTTTGCTTGATAACTTCTTATTGCTAAGAAGTATCGGTATTGAACATCATCAAAACTTGCGTTTCAAAAACGTTCAATGAACTTTTATCAGCTTTCCAAATTTTTAAAGAGCGGGCTTTCTTTATCGCTAAAAAAAGCCAAAGTTAAATTGCTTAAACTTAACTTTGGCCTATCTTGGCCGAACATGAAGATTTGGTGGAGCTAAGCGGGATCGAACCGCTGACCTCCTGCGTGCAAGGCAGGCGCTCTCCCAGCTGAGCTATAGCCCCAAATATCTTCTAAAACATCGAACCCTAAACCACCTGGGAGGATGGCATAGTGGCCAAATCAAGCAAGACAAAGCATTAAGTGAGGAAGTTTAGCAAGCTAAACGACGAACTTAATAACGCAGTATTGCGAAGATTTGGTGGGTCTGAGTAGATTTGAACTACCGACCTCACCCTTATCAGGGGTGCGCTCTAACCAACTGAGCTACAGACCCGATGTTTTTTACCCAATGTAATCATACAATCTGTGTGAACACTCATTGACTCTCGTCAACAAGACAACGTCGCTTTTGGTAAGGAGGTGATCCAGC
>NZ_JAIBHJ010000081.1 GCF_021278025.1 Motilimonas sp. E26 | reverse complement strand
TGTTCTGGTCTAATCCCATCGGACACTTAATTTTGAGACAATAACGTCAATAGATTAAGGAAATGATATGAGCCTGAAAAAATCCCATAAAAGCTATCCTCAAGATTTTAAGGATGAGGCTGTCTTGATGGTGACTGAGCAAGGTTACAGTGTTGCGGAAGCGGCTAAGTCACTTGGCGTCGGTACTAGCCTTCTTTACAAGTGGAAAGAGAAGTTTGAAGCCCAGCGCCAAGGTATTAGTTTAGAAGAGTCTGAGCGGGATGAGCTTAAGCGATTGCGTAAAGAAAACAAAGAATTACGCATGGAAAAAGAAATCTTAAAAAAGGCCAGCGCCTTCTTTGCAAGAGAAATGAAGTAAAATTTAATTTCATTAAAAAACAGTCTGGCCAGTTCCCTGTGGCCTTACTCTGCCGTGTTTTGGGTGTAAGCAAGTCCGGTTATTATGATTGGCTTAAGCGCCCTGCAACAGTCATAAACTTGGATACGTTGAAGTTATATCGACGTATCCGACGCCTTTTTGAAAAGAGCCGTGGCAGCTTGGGGAACCGTGAAATGGTAAAGAGATTGCGCAAAGAAGGCTATCAAGTTGGTCGCTATCTTGTTCGTAAAATTATGCGTCGCTTACGCCTTAAGGTCACACAACGCCTGGCTTACAAGGTCACAACAAAGCGTAAGCACTCCGATTCAGTG
>NZ_JAIBHJ010000080.1 GCF_021278025.1 Motilimonas sp. E26 | reverse complement strand
AGGCGCTTGTACCAAAGAGCAAAGCCTGTTTTATCCCAGTACAACACTTTGATTTTGTCGCGCTGTTTGTTGGTGAATAATTTCAAATCACCTCATGGTTGGAGACTTGATCTTATTCTTCGTGCTAGGTGATTAGAATGCGGGGTTTATGATGCGCTTACGGACAACTAGGATATCAAAATCGGTGCAAAAAAATATTAGCGCCAGGGGTGGAAAGATTCTTCGATATGATGTAAGTGGAGATGTTTTAGAAGAAGTCGACGCTATGAAACTAGGAGAATAAAATGTCATTTACTTTATATACACTACTTAAAAAAGGAAGTCCTGAAACGAACATAAAGCAGTTGAAAAAAGTATTCGATGATATGTATATTAACGATAAAGGCTATAGCTCTTTGTTGGAAACAATCCCATTCAAAAAGGATTATTGTATCAAGCTTTCATGGCCAAACTGGTTTTTCAAGGTGTATTACAAAGAGGGAAAAGAAGCTCTACTCGATTCTGAATTCATATCTAACGAATCAGGAAAATCCTCCATAAAGGACGTAGAAAGAAGAATTAAAGTGGTGTTTCATGGTGATGAATGTGGGGACTTTGTAAATGACTGCATCATTTTGCAAGAATATCTGTTAGGTATACCAGAATCATTAACCTATGACATTCAGAAGAAAGTTTTTATGCAGATGTAACATCATTTTTTGGTGTCAGGCAAGGAAAACCACAGTGTTTTAGACAAAAAATACCGGACAGCCACCTAAAACCATCAAAGCTGGACTAGCCAGTATTATGACTACGACCCCCTTGGTCGCGTTAAACGCTGGCAATTACCGGATGGCCAGCAGGTTGACTATGA
>NZ_JAIBHJ010000008.1 GCF_021278025.1 Motilimonas sp. E26 | reverse complement strand
AGGACACCGCCAAGCGCCAAATAAGCTCATAGTGAGCAGTAGAAAGCCCGATTCGAAAGAGTCGGGCTTTTTTACGTTTGAAGAAAAAACTCACATCAAACAAAAACCACTCGAAAGTGGTTTTTGTTAGTTGGATGATTTTTTAGAAGCGTGATAGATGTAAATGTTCATCTTCAATAATAATATTCATCTTATTATTGTCTAGTTGAAGAACCTGGGCATCGATATCTCGATTGTTATAGCTTTCAGATTTTTTTCCACGTCGCGTGATCACTTTCTTGTTAACCTTTAATTGCAAAAAGCCTTCTTCGTAATGCCAAGTACCAATAAGATCGACGGCATTTTTAGGGTCATTTAGGGATTGGTAGCTAAATTGTTTATTTGGTTTAAGAATCAATGTCGATTTTCTAATTGATTCTGTCCCAGTAATCCAGTTTCCTGAAATTAAATTATTGGACTTATTATCTGAAATAATAGTTGTAGCTGTTGAGTTATTTTTCGAGTTTGTTATTGGTGGCAAATCTTTCACCGGCGGTGGCGCGACAAACTTGACTTGCTTGGCGTCAACATTCTTTGGCTTATCTTGAGAAAAATGAGCTACACCATTATCATCAACCCAAGTATAAACTTTCTCAGCTTGGGCGCCGCCACTTAAGCAGGCGAGTAATATCCATAGGTTGTGATTCAATTTCATGCCTTGATTCTTTCCTTGAAAATAATTAATTCAATAATAGGATAAAGTTTTTCTTATGAGTTGTCAGCGTTGTAATGACTGGTTTTTAAAGAAGTTAGGCCGATGTCATGCCTGTATGGTACAAACTGCGTTGATATTTTTGTTAAGTTTCGCGACTTGGCTATGGCTTGATGACAAACGTTCTGTTGAAGCCATAGCTGCCACATTTTTTGCTGTGGCAGGAGGAGGGTTATTTATTCTACACATCGTTATTTGGTTGATAACCAAAGGCAAAGGATTAACCATTAAAGATGGTTAAGGCTGATAAACTGCTCCTAAGCACACTTTTTTTTGTGCGCCTGTGACTATGGGGAGATTTCCTGGCCTACCTTCAATTCTTTGTTTCGCTAGCCATGCAAAAGCAATTGCTTCGACAAAGTCTGGGTCAATATTAACTGCTTGAGTTGAGTGAACTACATGCTCAGGTAACAATGCCTTCAAGGTGTTGATGAGAGCGGTGTTATGTACTCCACCTCCACATATCAATAGCTCTTTTGCTTGTTCAAAACGTTTAACTTGTTCTGCCACTGAGTGCGCAGTTAGCATTAATAATGTTTGCTGAATATCCTCACTTCTATATTCAGGCTTTAGCTGTGATTTTAACCAAGCTAGATTAAACAACTCTCGGCCCGTGCTCTTAGGTGGTTCAATATTGAAATAGGGGTCAGCTAAAAATGTATCAAGTAATTCCGGAATGATATTCCCAGATGCGGCCCAATCCCCACCACTGTCATATTCTTGCTTAAGTTGTGTTGATATCCAGGCATTTAGTAGCATATTACCGGGGCCTGTATCGTAGCCAAGAGTCGGTTCGTTTGGGAGTAAAACCGTCAGATTAGCAATGCCGCCAATATTAAGCACTATTCGCCCTTGCTTAGGGTGACTAAATAACGCTTGATGGAAGGCGGGCACTAGTGGCGCACCTTGGCCACCATAGGCCATATCCATTCGTCTAAAGTCTGCTACCGTGACTACATCTGTTATTGCCGCGATCAGGTTAGCATCACCTATTTGCATGGTAAATGGATGTTCAGAGTCTGGTTGGTGATAAACGGTCTGGCCGTGGCTGCCAATGGCTTTAATGTCATTTGAGGACAACCCGGCTTCTTGTAGAGCTTGATTGACGCAATTACCGTGAAACAGACCGATTTTATGGTCAAGCTGGCCAAGTTGCGCCAAGGTTAATGATTGCCCTTGGCATATTCCTAAAATATCTTCTTTCATCCAGGTGGGAATAGGAAAGGTTTTGCCATAAAGGGAGTTCACCTTTTGGTCGCTAAAATCAACGATGCAGATATCAAGTCCATCCAAACTGGTACCAGACATAAGACCTATGTAATATTGCTGACTAGTAATTGAGCTAGGCATTATTCATCATCTTGCAATTCGCCGGCGGCCATTAACATCCGCATTAACTGTGCTAAGCTTCGAGCTTTCATTTTACTCATGATGCGCGAGCGATGAATTTCCACCGTTCCTTGGGCAATATTTAAATCGATAGCTATCACTTTATTCGCATGTCCTTGTGCGACTAATTGCATGATCTCTCGCTCGCGTTTTGTGAGTGATTCGATACGCTCTTGGATCTCATGTCGCTTAGTTAAATCTATGCGTTGCTCTTTGTCTTGAGCAATGGCTTTGGTGATTTTTTCTAGGAGCTCAAATTCACGGAATGGCTTTTCCATGAAATCAAATGCACCATTCTGCATTGCCTCCACGGCCATAGCGATATCACCGTGTCCGGTGATGAAAATAATGGGCAGCATCGCATTAAGCTCATTAAGCTTTTCTTGCACTACCATGCCAGACATGCCTGGCATGCGTATATCTAATAAGATACAACCATGTCGCTCTTCAAACTGTTCCAGAAACTCAGCGCCAGTGGCGAAGCTTTTATATTCATGACCGACACTGGCGACCATCATTTCAAGCATCTCTCTAATCGATTCATCATCATCGATGATATATATAATTGGGCAATCTTGGCTCATTAGAGTGAAATTTCCTTGTTTTGGCTTGTGGGTAGTTGAATAGTGAAGCAAGCACCTTGATAGGGCTTACTCGTTACCGTTATCTGACCGCCATGAGCTTCAATAATACTGTGGCAAATAGATAAACCTACACCCATGCCGCTCTCTTTGGTACTTATAAATGGTTTGAATAAGTTTTGCATGACTTTGTCAGCAAGTCCTGGGCCGTTATCAGCAATGTGAAGCAACGCCATATTTTCTTTAACCTCTTGGCTGATAATAATATGGCCATCTGTTTGTTGGCTTAGGGCTTCAATAGCATTACGAATCAAGTTAATAAGTACTTGTTCAAGTTGCACTTTGTCTACTTCAATTTGGGCTGATTCGGTTATGGGTTGATAGCTTACCTGAACTTGATTTTTGCTCGCCATGTCTTGCAGCATGGCAATAGACTCCAGAACCAATGGGCAAATGTTATAGCAACCTCGTTGAGGAGTTCTATCACGTACAAATTCTCTTGTTCGCCTAATGATCTCTGATGCTCTAATGGCTTCACTGGATACCTTTTCCAATGTTTTCTCAACCATTTCATGGTTTATTTTGTCTTGGCTGACTAAGCGTTTACAAATATCTGCAAAGCCAGTAATGCTGGCGAGGGGTTGGTTGAGTTCATGGGCGAGAGAAGTCGCCATTTCGCCCATAGTAAATACGCGATCTAGCTGTGCGAGTTGTTGGTTTTGATTGATAATTTTTTCTTGTAGTTCCGCCTTTTCTTGGCTGGCTATCAAGCGGGCATGGTGTGCGTCATGGATCCTTTGTTGCATCGCATTAATGGCTTCGGCTAATTTATCCATGTCGTCTGGAAGATGCTTTGTTGGACGACCTAGCTCTATACTGGTCAGTGATTGTTCAGGGTCTATCTTATCTAAACTTGAAACAATACGGAGTAAATGCCTACCGATTAAACGTTCAATCAGAAACAACATAAACATCACCACGCCAAATGTCTTAATCGCATTAAACAATAATGTCAGAGCCGCAGAGTTAATTAATTGCTGATAAATACTGTGTAAGTCTGCTGTTACTGTAAGGGTGCCCAGTTCGCGTCGCTTGCCCTTTTGTTCATGAATAATCGGGAATACGTATGTCTTGGTCCAATCATGCTCTAAAGAGCCAGAATGAAAAGTTTGACCGTCCTTTAATTCTAAATAGGTCTGCTCAATATAAGGCTGGCTAAGCACGCCCTCTAACTGCAGCTGAATAAGCTTATTATCGTAGTCCCACACACTTTCACTTAAGCTATTAAGCAGTGAGTTTTGAATGATTTTTTCTGACTGGCTAAGCTGATCTATATCGCGAGCATACTGAGTATAAAGATGAAAGCTGGTGAGTAATAGCGTGATAATCGAACTACAAAGTACGGTGCCAACAATAAGTTTCTTAGCTAACACGCTGTCTCTATAGTATTTTTTCAAGTTAATGATCCTATTGTGGTATGGGTTATCCCTAATTTTTTGAACCAGCTCCCCTCGTTAAAATACCTGCATCACTTAATAATGAAGTTTCGATATCAACCATGAATCTAGGTTTGCTTGGTTACCAGCATCTGCCTGATGAATTCTCCCATTGGTTAGAGCAATCAAAAATACAGATTAGACATTATAAAACGGCAGACGACTTTCTACTAGACGAACAAAATGCTCAGTTGTCTATGTTGCTATCAACTTATCACTTAGGCGGTAAATCCATCATCGATCTATTAAGAAAAAATCAGGGATTGAAACATAATATCAACGTGGTGGTTACTGAGTGTCAAGGGGTCAATGAGGCAGTCCAAGTGATGCAAGCGGGAGCTAAAGTTGCTTTACCAGGCAAAGTTCAAAGTACTAAGCTGATTTCATTGGTTAATCAATATGGTATCGAGCGACCTTAAGTCTTTCGTATCGCAGATTCTGATTTAAAGTGTTACGGTCGAGGGCATTTTCAGCTATAAGAAACATATAAAATACTGAATTGAGGTGCGCTTGCTCAAACATATTGAAATTGTTGGTTTCAGAGGGATTGCACGTCTGTCGCTCGACTTGTCACAAACCCGCGTGTTAATTGGCGAGAATGCATGGGGTAAATCCAGTTTATTGGATGTTTTAAGTTTACTTTTAAACAGCGCCCAGCGCTTATACAAGTTTCACTTAGAAGATTTTCATATTTCTCCTGAAACGGAGTTTCTTAGCCGGCAAATTACCATTGTCCTTACCTTTGAAGAAACTTGCATTGGTCAGCATCAACGGGCTCGTTTTCGTTCAATCGCTCCTCTTTGGATTGGGGGGGGGAAATATAAGAAACGTATTTATTATCAGATTGAAGGGATACTCGATCCCGACAATCAAGTTTCAACCCAGCGAAATTTTCTGAATAGCCAAGGTGAAATTTTACCCCTTGATAATCTGAATGAGCTCGCTAAGCAGCTCATGTCGTTTTACCCCGTGCTGCGCATCAGTCAAGAATCCAGTCTACAGCCTTGGATGGTAGATTTACCTGAAACTTCAGAGCGGGTTCAGTCAGAAATGATGATTGAAAAAACAGTACTAAGGTTACACTCCTCTTCGCAACAATTGCCCGAACGTGAATTAAAGCAAGCCGTGATGGCGACTCGTTTTCTATTTGAGCATTATCTTACGCCACGTTTTACGTATGCGGAGCGACCCACTCAGCCGAGAAAAGTGCGGGAAATGGGACTTAAACCGATCTCTTTTCGCGCTATAGATGATTTTAGTGAGTTATTAAAGGTGACCGCGGGTAAGCACAATCGGGCTGCACTACTGGTGATGTTAGGGGCTTTTTTACGTGCCCGAGGCCCTAGTTTATTGCGCCGAGGTAGCAGCCCAATTTTGTTATTGGAAGATCCAGAAGCCCGCCTTCATCCTATTAACTTACTGACCAGTTGGGCTTTTCTTGAACAATTACCGGTGCAAAAGTTGGTCACTACTAATTCATCTGATTTGCTCGGTACGTTTAAGCTCAATGATATTGTGCGATTAGTGCGTAATGTTGATAAAACACATGTTTATGTTCTTAATGAAAATCACTTTCTCAGTGATGATTTTCGACGCATTGCTTTTCACGTCCGTATTAATCGCCCGGCTAGTTTGTTAGCACGTTGCTGGCTGCTCGTTGAGGGGGAAACAGAGTTATGGTTGCTGACTGAGCTTGCGCGTGTTTGTGGCTATAGCTTTGCTGCAGAAGGTGTGCGCATTGTTGAATTTGCACAGTGCGGTTTAGCGCCATTAATTAAGGTGGCAAAAGATTTTGGTATTGAATGGCATTTGTTAACCGATGGTGATGATGCGGGTAAAAAATACAGTAGCCAGGCAAAGGCTTTATTGGAGCAAGAAGGGCTCCGTGAACGGCTGACCTTTTTGCCGGACAAAGACATTGAGCACTTCCTATTTAATAATGGCTTTAGTGACGTTTATTTACGTCAAGCCAAATTAAAAGCCAGTGATCTGGATAAATTGGGCATCACCAAAGTGATAGATAAAGCGATAGGGCGCTCTTCTAAGCCTCGTTTGGCGCTAGCGATAGCAGAAGTTGTTGAGTTAAATGGCCCTGAGTCGGTGCCTTTGTTATTACGTCGTATGTTAAATCGTTTGATTGCGATGGCGAGAAGCCAAGCAGGCTAGGTTTGTCAAACCTAGCCTGCAGGTCGAAACATGGGTTATTCTGCTTGCTGATAAACAAGGGTGTGCTCTGCGCCTTGTAAAATAAGTGTATTTTTATCTAATGTTACAGCACTCCAATCGCTGAGTGTTGCTGTTATGCCTTGCTCTATCTCATCCAGTGGTGGTGGACACATCATCATCGTCATGCCCATTTTTTCAATACGTAATTGACCGTCTTGCCATTGGGCCTGACCAAAGAAGTTGTTACAGCCCGCCACGCCAGTTGCTTTGAGGGTGCTATCAATATGGATTTTCGGCAACTTATTCCCCATTGGAGTAACCGCTTGATTGTCAACACTGACTAGTTGCCATTGCTTATTCACTACATCAGCGGTGGTTACTTTCGTGGCTTGGGTATTAGCGCATGCCGTTAATAGCAGTCCTGCGACAGAGAGGCTTACTAGACGTAATTTCATTTATTGCTCCAAAATTCATTTCTGTAAATACAAATATTTCAACACGGTAAGCCTGTATGATGGCTGAACCAAGTGCAATCATGATTATTATTTTACCCTAAATGGTGTAGGGAATATTATTTGAATCAAGGCCATGGTTTAGTTTTCCTGCTTCTTGCCAAACTTTTATCGGTACGACACTGAGCGCAGTTTCATAGCCAATAGCATAAAGTTTGGTTTTATCTTCCATCGACATACGAAAGTCGACCGGAGAAGTATTACCCGTGTTGACTACTATAGTGCGATGCCAAAACTTTTCATTCACATACTCGCGCGAAATGGTGGTCATAAAGGTGCGTATCAAGAGTGAGATATAGGATGCCAATGGGAAAATTTTATTGGTATTAATTGGTTGGTTATCACCATCGCCGCGCAATCGAAAGCAAATCACAGGCGTGCCATTGTCATCCCAATCTTGATGTAGGGCATCTTCAGACAAAATACTGCCATCGACCATTAGGTGGTTTTCATAAGGCTTAAAAGCAAATATCAGTGGAATAGACATCGAGAACCTAACTGCACGAGACACCTTTTCATTCGGCGTATTAATGGCATCAAATACCACAGGTGTGCCCGAGCGAACATCGGTTGCGACCACATGCAGCTTGATCGGCAGATCTTTAAAGCATTTTCCTTGCAGCTTTTCATCTAACCAAGCCTCAAACTTGTCGCCAGAACAAAGACCACCATTTCTCAGCAAACTAAGGATAGAAAAACCTTTAAATTGTTCAAAGTCGGTTTCAAGAGCAATTTTCTTGATTGCTGTTAGTGAAAGGCCACTGGCGTAGAGTGAGCTGATAATACTGCCACCCGATACTCCGACGAGATGATCAAAGCGCACATTAAGATCGGTTAATGCTTGAAGTATCCCGATATGAGCGGGCAAGCGTGTACCGCCACCGGCAAAGATAGGCACAAGATAATGTTGATCGCGTAGCTTTGGTTGTTCCATGTGCATAATACTCCTGATACTGCATGATAAAAGTATGGAGTAAATTTCAATTCTTGCTCAGGGCAATCAACTAAACTTAGTCTATTATGTTGGGTAAGCGGGTTATTAGGATGAACATTTTTATCAATGGTAGGCTACTTTTGGCTTTGGTTTTAGCTTGCTATAGTGCGTTTTCTTGGGCAGATCTTGTCACTACCATTGCCAAAATTAAACCTTCTATTGTGGCTGTCGGTAGCTATCATCCTACTGGTAGTCCGCGTTCGGTGTTTAGTGGTACAGGATTTGTTGTCGGTGACGGATCTCTAGTGGTGACCAACTATCATGTCGTCCCGAGCGATCTCAATCCAACTAAGCGTGAACAACTGGTTATTTTTGTTGGCAAGGGCAGTCAACCTAAAGTTTATGATGCTAAGGTCATTGCCTCAGATCGAGTTCATGATTTAGCGGTGCTTAAAATTGAGGGGATCAAGCTAACGCCATTACGTTTAGGTAATGATAAAGCAATACAAGAAGGACAGAGCATAGCGTTTACGGGTTACCCGATTGGCGCCGTGTTAGGGCTATATGCAGCGACACATACTGGGATTATTTCAGCTATTACCCCAATAGCAACGCCACAAATTAGCAGCGCGCAATTAACGCCACAAATGCTGAAGCAGCTGCGCAAGCCTTATCAGGTGTTTCAATTGGACGCGACGGCCTATCCTGGCAACAGTGGCAGCCCTGTATATAATACGGATACGGGGCAGGTGATCGGTGTTATTAACAAAGTGTTTATTCAAGGTTCGCGGGAGGCGGCGATCACTAACCCGAGTGGTATTTCTTACGCGATTCCAATTCGTTATGTCAAGGCGCTGTTGAAGTAGGGGCTGTGTTAGTGCTCAATAACCCAGATTCTAGATAAATGAAATAATATGCTGTGGGCGGTTTAAACTGAGTTGGGGTTAACAAATAAGGCGGCAAAGCAGCCTTATTTGTTATGGTTGTTAGTTAGAGAATAAAGCGACTTAAGTCTTCGTTTTCAACTAGATCGTCTAGAGCATTAAATACGTAATCTTTATCGATTACGATACTGTCACCATCACGCTCTGAAGCTTCATACGATAAACTTTCCATTAAGCGTTCCATTACAGTATGTAAGCGACGAGCGCCGATGTTTTCGGTTTTTTCATTAACGCGCCAAGCTGCATCAGCAATGTGGTGAATACCTTCTTCGGTGAACTCTACTTTTACCCCCTCCGTTGCCATTAATGCAACATATTGCGCGGTTAGTGAGGCATGAGGCTCAGTTAAAATGCGGACAAAGTCATTTGCTTTCAAAGCCTCTAACTCAACACGAATCGGTAGTCGGCCTTGTAGCTCAGGAATTAAATCAGACGGTTTAGCCACTTGGAAAGCCCCAGAAGCAATAAACAGAATGTGGTCGGTGCGGATCATACCGTGTTTAGTGCTTACTGTTGAGCCTTCCACTAATGGTAATAAATCGCGCTGCACACCTTCACGTGATACATCTGGGCCAGAGCTTTCACCGCGCTTACAAATCTTGTCGATCTCGTCGATAAACACAATGCCGTTATTCTCGGCGGCATAAATCGCCTTTTCTTTTAGTTCTTCAGGATTAATCAGCTTAGCGGCTTCTTCTTCCACTAGCGCTTTTAATGCTTCTTTCACTTTAAGCTTACGCTTTTTAGTGGTGTTATTGCCTGATAGGTTCTGGAACATACCTTGTAACTGATTGGTCATTTCCTCCATCCCCGGAGGCGCCATGATCTCAACACCCACTTGTGGTGCGGTCACATCAATTTCAATTTCTTTATCGTCCAGTTGGCCTTCGCGTAATTTTTTACGGAATACTTGGCGCGCATGGCTATCTTCGGCCTTCTTGTCAGTTTCATCCCACGTGGTTTTAGCGGGCGGCAGCAAGGCATCTAGCACGCGCTCTTCAGCTTGCTCTTGCGCGCGAAATTTTACTTTTTCCATTTCTTGTTCGCGAGTGATCTTGAGTGCCACATCGGCTAAGTCGCGAATAATGGTTTCAACTTCTTTACCTACATAGCCCACTTCGGTGAACTTAGTGGCTTCAACCTTTATAAAGGGAGCGTTTGCTAATTTAGCCAAGCGACGCGCAATCTCGGTTTTACCCACACCGGTTGGGCCGATCATTAAAATATTCTTTGGTGTGACTTCTTGGCGGATATCCGCGTCTAATTGCATACGGCGCCAGCGATTACGAAGAGCGATAGAAACGGCGCGCTTAGCTTTATCTTGACCAATAATATGAGCGTCTAGCTCACTCACAATTTCTCTTGGGGTCATTTCAGACATAATATTAATCCTGTCTAGGTGTCAGAGAGCTGACAAAATGGGTTAGTAATCCAGCACTTCAACGGTCTGGTTAGTATTAGTAAAGACGCAGATGTTACCAGCAATAGTAAGAGCTTTTTCTACAATCACATCGGCATCTAACTCGGTATTTTCTAATAAAGCAAGGGCCGCTGATTGTGCGAATGCGCCGCCCGAGCCAATCGCAATTAGGTCATGCTCAGGCTGCACCACGTCGCCATTACCGGTAATGATATAGGATTTGTCTTTATCGGCTACGGCTAGTAGGGCTTCTAACTTACGCAGCATGCGGTCGGTGCGCCAGTCTTTGGCTAGCTCTACCGCGGCGCGCTCTAAATGACCTTGGTGGGCTTGTAGTTTGGCTTCAAAACGTTCTAAAAGCGTGAATGCATCTGCAGTGCCACCGGCGAAGCCAGCCAGTACTTGGCCATTATATAAACGGTGAACTTTACGTGCGTTGCCTTTCATTACGGTATTACCAAGGGATACTTGGCCATCGCCACCTATTACAACTTTATTACCACGGCGAACTGAAACTATCGTAGTCACGGGATACCTCATCAGTATTCAAGCGCAAGTTAACTTGCAAGATAAAACTAAGATGGGGGAGAGGATCACGCTTTTCAAGCACTATGGCTGTTTTTCGGGCTAAAAAAACTAAACCTCACACAAGGTGAGGTTTGTTGGGGTTATTTTGGCAGGGGCCCTTGCCATTGCCAAATTTGACAGTTGCGAATTTTGGCCCGGGTAAGCTTATGAGAGTCGGTTTGCGCTAAGCGTTTGCGTTCATAGGGTCCTAAAACAACTTTATACCAGGTACCGCTGCTGCCTTCTGATTTCCGCACTCGACTTTCTAAACCTTGAAAAGCGATTTGTGCTTTCAATGATTCGGCTTGGTTGAGGGATCTAAATGAGCCACATTGCATTTGATAAGGAATAGCTGGTGGCGGATCGGCGGGCACATCAACCTCTACTTCTTTATTTTCTAGTTGTTCGATGTAATCCCATTTTTCTTTGGGTTTTTCTGGTAGCGGTTTTTCAGCTGGTGTTTTTGCTTTTGGAGCTGGCGTTGCAATCACTTCTATTATCTCTGCATTATCAGCCGAACCACTAATAGTATAAAGAAAGTAGCCAAAACCTGATAAAGCGATTACAGCGATAACGATTGCCACGATAGGCAAGCGGCTCGTTGGCGCCGATTTTGCGGGACTACGCTTAGCGTTAGTTTTCCGTTTTTGCGGTTGATTGCGCACGTAGTCCCTTGCCATTACATACGCTCCAGCGTGTTAATGCCTAATAAACTTAAACCTTGTTTTAACGTTCTTGCAGTTAGCCAAGCCAATTTCAAACGGCTTTGCTTTTGTGCTTCAGTTTCTGCTTTCAGGATTGGACACGCTTCGTAGAAACTTGAGAATAAACCTGCGAGTTCGTATAGGTAGTTACACAGTAAATGCGGGTAACCTAAACGTGCAACGCTAGTGATCACCTCATTAAACTGCACCAGCTTACTGGCTAGATCGAGCTCTTTTTCGTGCTCTAATAGGACACTGCCAGTTAGTTCACTTGCGTTCACCTCTGCTTTTTCAAACACACTAGCAACACGGGTGTAAGCGTATAGCAAGTAAGGGGCAGTGTTACCTTCAAAGCTAAGCATTTGGTCAAAGCTGAACATGTAATCACTGGTGCGATTTTTGGATAGATCGGCGTATTTCACCGAGGCGATCCCCACTACGTCAGCAATATTACGCAGATCTTGTTCAGCCATGTCTGGGTTTTTCGACTTCACCAAATCGTAAGCACGGTTTTGCGCTTCGGTCAGCAAATCAGCCAGTTTCGCTACTGTGCCCGAGCGAGTTTTAAACGGCTTGCCGTCTTCGCCCATAACAGTGCCAAATGGCATATGCTCTAAGCTGGTTTCTGGTTTTACAAAACCGGCGTTACGCGCGACGGTAAAGACTTGTTGGAAGTGTAAGCCTTGGCGCGCATCAACAAAGTACAATACACGGTCAGCATTGAGTTCGCGCTGACGGTAGCGCATCGCGGCTAAATCGGTGGTGGCATATAAAAAGCCGCCATCTTTCTTTTGAATGATGACTGGTAGCGGATCACCGTCTTTATTTTTGAATTCGTCAAGGAACACACATTTGGCGCCTTGGTCTTCTTTTAATAAGCCAGCTTGGTCTAAATCGACGACTACTTGGTTAAGGTCGTCATTGTAAGCACTTTCACCACGTACATCTGCGCGGGTTAGGCTTACACCTAAACGGTCGTACGTTTCTTGACAGTGTGACAGGCTGACCTCGTTAAACTCGCGCCATAACTGGTTACAGTGCTCATCACCGCTTTGCAGTTCCACCACTAAGTTACGTGCACGGGTAGCGAATGCTTCTGATTCATCAAAACGTTGCTTGGCGGCGCGGTAAAACACCTCTAAATTAGATAGGTTTGAATTAATCTCTTGGCCTTTGGCTTGTAGCTCTTCCATGTAGGCTAGCAACATGCCAAATTGTGTGCCCCAGTCGCCAACGTGGTTTTGGCGTACTAGCTTATGGCCTTGGAATTCTAAAGTGCGCGTGACGGCATCGCCAATGATCGATGAACGCAAGTGACCTACGTGCATCTCTTTCGCGAGGTTGGGCGATGAATAATCGACCACGATGGTTTGGGGATCAGCTATTGGCTCGATGCCTAAACGTGGGTCGATTAACGCAGCTTCAACTTGTTCAACCAGCCATAGCGGATTAAGAAAAAAGTTGATAAAACCCGGGCCAGCGATGTCGACTTTAGTCACTAAGCTAGACTCTGGTAAATTATCAATAATCAGTTGCGCCAGTTCACGTGGGTTTTTCCCTGCCGCTTTTGACAACATCATGGCCAGGTTAGTGGCCAAATCACCGTGAGATTTATCTTTGGTTCGGTCTACTTGAACGCGTGGCTGTGCATCTGCAGGGATTATGCCTTGTTGCTTTAAGGATGCGACTGTTTGCTCGAGTAGTTGTTGAAGTTGCACTTTCATTCAGTATGACCGCCGATATATCTGAGACTATTAAAAATTGAGAGTCAGATTTTAACGTGTCTCGGCCATGAAAACCAGAACGGAAATGGGCTTAGCACGCCGATAACCTCGCCTAACGAACTAAATAAAATCAGTGGGGTCGATATCTAATGACCAGCGCACTTTAATGCCCGATTTTAATTTCTCAACTTGTTCCATACATGAGCTGAGCAGGCCGGCGATTAAGGCGCGATTGGGCGCTTGAATTAACAGTTGAAAGCGATATTTGCCAGCGCGACGCTCCATGATTGCTGGCATTGGGCCGATTAATTCTATTTGCTTATACTGCTCGGTATAGCCACTAAATATTTGCTTCACTTGTTGTAAGAATGTTTCCGGCATATTGGCGTAAGTCGCTTCGGCGCGAAACAAAGCTTGAAATGAAAAAGGCGGTAAGAGTGCATCTTGACGCTCGGAAAGGGCGCTGCGAGCAAAGTCTTGATAGCCATTATTGACTAGATCTTGCAGTAAATAATGATCGGGATGGTGGCTTTGCAAGACTACTTGGCCGGGTTTACTGGCACGACCCGCTCGTCCAGCCACTTGAGTGAATAATTGCGCGAGTTTTTCTGCGGCGCGAAAATCAGAGCTAAACAGCGAGCTATCCACGTCTAAAATGCCTACTAGGGTAACATCAGGAAAGTGATGGCCCTTGGCTAACATCTGCGTGCCGATGAGAATCTGATATTCGCCACTTTGAATGCCATCGAGGTAGTTTTCTAAACTGCCTTTGCGTCTGGTGCTATCACGATCAATTCGCACCGCTTTATATTGGCTAAATACTTCCGCTAAGGTTTCTTCAAGTTGCTCGGTGCCAACGCCTGCGCCAAGTAATTGCGTTGAGCCGCAATCTTCACATTGGTGCGGCACTGGGCGATGGCTATTGCAGTGGTGACAAATCATTGCATTATCACTTTGATGCCAAGTGTAAAAAGCATCACAGCGCTGACATTTGGCTAGCCAACCGCATTCATGGCATAGCAGGGCAGGGGCGTAGCCACGACGATTTAAAAACAGCATCACTTGATTGCCTTGTTTGAGATGCTTATGCATTAACTCAATCAATTGCGGCGATAGGCCGGAATTTAATCGTACGTTTTTAATGTCCTGTAAATAATGCCGGGCATGCTGGGCATTACCCGCCCGCTCTTTTAAGCTCAGGTGATGATATTTATTGCTTAAGGCGTTGTTTAAGCTCTCAAGGGAAGGGGTAGCAGAGCCGAGCACGATGGGAATTTGTTCGCGCATGGCGCGCATCACCGCTAAGTCGCGAGCGTGGTAACGAAAAAAATCTTGTTGTTTAAACGAGGTATCATGCTCTTCATCAATAATGATAATGCCGGGTTTCAGCATGGGGGTAAAAATGGCGCTACGAGTACCAATCACAATGGCGGCACTACCTGCGCGGCCGTGAAGCCAAGTATCAAGGCGCTCGCGATCGGTCAGCTCGGAATGCACCATAAAAATGGGCACATTAAAGCGCGCTTTAAAACGTGAAACCGTTTGTGGTGTCAGCCCTATCTCAGGCACCAGCACTAATGCTTGTTTGCCTTGTTTAAGCACATGCTCTATTAGGTTAAGGTAAACCTCGGTTTTACCACTGCCGGTGACTCCTTCTAACAAATAGCAGCCAAATGCCGATTTATTATTGATGGCGGCCACGGCGATGGCTTGTTCGGTATTGAGTTCAGGTTTTTGTTGCTGCAGGGCAAATTGCTCAGGCCAGTTATTTTGATACTGCGGTTGTTGAGTGATTTTCTCGGCAAAGTTCTTCTTCGCTAATGCATTGAGTGTGGCGGACGTGACGTTTGCTGCGGTGAGCTCTGCGCTGGTAAGAGGTTTACCCTTAAGCAAGGCCCATGCGGCTAATTGCTTTGGGCTGCGGCTAAAGTCTTGTTGTTTTGCCTTCTCTCCTGCAGCCGTGAGTTGCCATGCCGATAACGGTTTAAGGCTATCGGGCTCGCCTTGCTTTAATAAGGTAGGGATAGCTTGAGCAATAACGTCGCCAATGGGGTGATGATAGTAAGCACTGGCCCATTGAAATAATTGCAATAATTGCGGCGTGATGATTGGCGCATCATCCAAAATCCCACTCACCGCTTTGAGCTTGTTTAAATCAAACTCGCTGGTGGTCTTAACGTCAATGATTAAGCCTATTTTGTCGCCACTGCGAAACGGCACTTTAACTCGACAGCCTGTTTGGGGTTGTTGGCCTTCTGGCAGTAAATAGTCAAAGCTGCGACGCAGTGGAACGGGTAAGGCAATAGTACAAATCATGATTAACCAGCCTGAACAACATAAAGGCTTAGTGTAACGGTAAGCGGGATAAAATAAGAGTGTAAATATCGCAAAGCAATGCTTGCTCGTGTGTAACTGATGGATTATTATTCGCCCCCTAAAATTCGCGTGCACTAAATGCACTTTATCCATAACGTGTGGTATCTGAAAAATAGATCAGATGGCGACACGGCCTAAAGAGGTTATCCCTATGAAAGCTGGTATCCACCCAGAATACAAAGAAATTTCTGCAACTTGTTCTTGCGGCAACGTGATCAAAACTAAATCTACAGTTGGTAAAGATCTAACACTAGACGTGTGTGGTGCATGTCACCCATTCTACACTGGTACTCAACGTGTTGTTGATACTGGTGGCCGTGTTGACAAGTTCAAAAAACGTTTTGCAGTACTTGGCAAAAAATAAGCCTGCAAAAAGTTTGATTAAAGGCGCCGATGGCGCCTTTTTTTATGGCCAAAATTTATTTGGCTCGATTATTTTTTAACAATTGTTCACTATTTTAGCGTTTGCTTCACTCGGCATTGTTTTTGCTGGGAATTGGGTCAATACTTGACTATCATCACACTTTCTTCATCAAACTCTTTATTTTTTAAAAACAGGATATTGGACCTATCATCATGACAGATGCGCGCCAGCAAGCTCTTGATTACCACGCTTTGCCAACACCAGGCAAAATCAGTATTGAATTAACTAAGCCCGCTGAAACAGCAAAAGACCTCGCATTGGCTTATAGCCCAGGTGTGGCTGAGCCGGTGAAAGAAATTGCCATGAACCCAGATGAGGTTTATCGCTATACCGGCAAGGGCAATTTAGTGGCGGTAATCACTAACGGCAGTGCTATTTTGGGGCTCGGTAATTTAGGCCCTTTGGCTTCTAAGCCTGTAATGGAAGGTAAGGCGCTATTATTTAAACGCTTTGCGGGAATTGACTCGATTGATATTGAAGTGAAGCATCGCACCGCAGAAGAGTTTGTTAATACCGTGGCTAATATTGCCGATACCTTTGGTGGCATTAACCTTGAAGATATTAAAGCGCCAGAGTGTTTTGAAATTGAAAAAGCGCTGATCCAACGCTGTAGTATTCCAGTGTTTCATGATGACCAACACGGCACGGCAATTGTGACTGCGGCGGGGATGATTAACGCGCTTGAAATTCAAGGCAAAGATATTTCGGAATCGACCATAGTGTGTATGGGCGCCGGTGCGGCTGCGATAGCTTGTATGGAGCTGCTGATAAAATGTGGCGCAATGCGTGAAAAAATCTACATGCTTGACCGCAAAGGCGTGATCCACACTCGACGTGAAGATCTCAACGAATATAAAAAACTGTTTGCTAACAACACAGATAAACGCACCTTAGAAGACGTGATTGCGGATGCTGATGTGTTTGTGGGTGTATCGGGTCCAGATGTGCTACCTGCTGAGGCGGTGGCGTTAATGGCGCCTAACCCGGTGATCTTTGCTTGTTCAAACCCTGATCCTGAAATTAAACCTGAGCTTGCCCACAGCGTACGTGATGATTTGATTATGGCCACTGGCCGCAGTGATTTTCCTAACCAAGTGAATAACGTGCTGTGCTTTCCTTTTATCTTCCGAGGAGCACTGGATGTGCGTGCTAAAGCCATTACCGATGAGATGAAAGTAGCCGCTGTCCATGCCATTAGAGAGCTAGCCAAAGAGCCGGTTCCACAAACGGTATTAGACGCCAGTGGTGTTTCTGAATTGAGCTTTGGCCGCGAATATATTATCCCTAAGCCGATGGATGCGAGGTTGTTACCTAAGGTCGCAAGAGCGGTAGCAGAAGCTGCTGTGGCGTCGGGTGTGGCGCAGATTGAATTGCCTGAAAATTATATGCTTTAAGTATTGTAAATCTGTATGTAACGAGGGGGATTTCTTTACCCCGTATTAAAAAAGCCCTTCAGTTGAAGGGCTTTGACGTTTTACTTAGCTTTACAGGCATCGCTAACTGGCCATTCACCGCAGCGAACTAGCCTAATTGAGTACGATTCACGAGTCTGTCCTTCTGGGCGAATTGGATTCTCGAGTCCCGTTCTAAAGCTAATTATGCGTGATGTGATATGGTCATAATTACTATCGGCAACACTATCATCAGAGCCTTTATATGGCGTGCTTGAATAGTAATTAACGGGATAGGTATTAGGGAATATATCTTGATTAATCGACGGATTGTAGCAACTTCTGTCTACAATCGAGTCTAGCTCTTTGATATTTGGCATGCGCCAATCATTAACCGTCCAAGTTGGATTAGCATTTTCAGCTACCACAGCATCCAGCGCGTTCTTCCATGTTGGGAAAGACGTGGGGGCGTTCTTGCAGGTTTCTCTACCGTTTTGATCTAAAGTCCATGTTTGACCAACGCTACATAAAGACCAAACTAACCCAGTGCGAGTATCTTTGATTGTGCCATTTTTTAATGAAACGAAATGCGCTGGTACATAGTCTTTTTTGATACTGCTATTACAGTAAGTATCCGCTGCAAAAGATGAAGCGCTCATCGCTGTTACACTTGCAAGCAGGAAGGTATTAATTAAATATTTCATCTGTTTTACTCCTCCTATTAAGGTGCTGGCGTTGGTTCAGCGCTAGGTGTTGGGTTGTTGTTGACCAGTGATTTGTCGTCACGTCTGACAATCATGACCTTGTTTGATTCAAGCTTAGAACAAAGTTGTAATTTACCATTGGTTAAGTTGAAGCACATTGCGCTTCCTGGTTGCTCTGCTGAGGATGTTGCTGTCCAATATAAATTCGTTGCGGCATTTTCAACTAAACAATCATCATTAGCACAATCGAAGAAGAACTTATCCAAAATATCTTTTTCACCATTAGCAATATTTTGGTAATTGAATACGCTTCTAAATTGCTCTACTGTTGGTAATTGCCAATCGGTAAAGCCACAAACACCAAGCTGGCTTGCTTCACGAGCATAGTCTTCCGTAGAGCAATAAATCTCATTATCTCTTGGACGTTGTTCATACGCACAAATTGAGTTTGCAGGTTGGTAAGGAGCCTCATTTGGTAGTGCTCCTCCGTCAAAGCCACTAAACCAACCAGCTTTACCACCATTTGTCATAGCATTGTTATCTAGCCAAGGGAAAGTAAAGTTAACTGCGTTGAAGTTATTTGGCGTGGTAGAAAAGTAGTAAATTTTACGCTTATCTGGTTCTCCTGCTGCTGGGGGTTCTGCTGCAGGGTCTGGGGCCGTGAAAATGGCATTAAATGGGGCCTTTCGTTCCCATACCATGCCAGTAATTTCATCTTTAACACAGCGCCAATTTGCTGCATTTGCATTTAGCTCATTACCTGCAAAGTCTAGCTTGGTATATCTAAAGCCTGCTTGCCCTAAGTAATAAGGGTTACCAGCGCTACGCTCAGAGCCATCTTTATAGTAAGGCGCATCTGCCTTGGCATCATCGACGTTTACGACGTCAAAACCGCGACTTGCATCTTGTCCTGGGTGTGAGGCTGGCTCAGTAGGCAGGTTGTAATCTGTTTCATCAGAATAGCTGGCCATACCTGTGTCATTAAGACGCACATCGCCAGATATGATGAAGGTTTGGGTTGCTTCTTGACCTTCGTCGTTAGAGAAACGGATTTTTAGGGTGCGACCGCCTCTTGGCTGGGAAGATTGGTAAGTGGTTAAATTAAGTGTGGCAGTTTTAGACCCGGCAGAAAATATGAGTTCTTTTTTAGGATCAATATCGTAATCTTCCCCCATGACTGCGGTGCCAGTAATTTCCATACTATATTTCGCATCAAAAGAAGGAATTAAGTCCAACGTATATGGAAAAGGAATGGTATTGTTTTTTCTATCTAACTCTAACACTTCCCCTGGGATAGTAAGAGTAACCTTGTTACTTGGAGCATCTGATGGCGATACGCTAGGCTCAGTGCTAGGTTCTGTGCTAGGTTCAGTGCTAGGAGTGGTTCCTCCGTCGTTACCACCACTTAGATCGGTGCTGCCACCGCCGCCACAGGCACTTAAAAGTATTGCAGATGTTAAAATAGCTAATTTACGCCAACACATCATCTTCTCCCTTAATGTGTTAAAACGTGAAGGTCACGTTTTTATAAATAATATGGCAGCATGTTACCCACTAAATAAATATTTATAAAGAGACTCGGGTATGTGTACACTGATGAATTGGCAATTTATGCGAGGTCGGTGGGTTTTTTAACGATAAACTCGTCAATGTCTGGCGCTTGGAGTGGGTGAAATGAATATTAGAGATTTAGAGTATCTGGTTGCATTGGAGGAGTTGAAGCATTTTCGTAAAGCGGCAGAGAAGTGTTTTGTTAGTCAGCCAACGCTGAGCGGGCAAATTCGCAAGCTCGAAGATGAGTTGGGCGTGCTACTAATGGAGCGTTCGTCGCGTAAGGTTTTATTCACTCAAGCGGGGTTAGATATTGCAGCTAAAGCGCGTAAAGTACTACTGGAAGTAAAACAAATTAAAGAAGCGGCACGCTCTTATAGTGAGCCCATGAATGGGCCGCTTCATGTGGGATTAATCCCGACGGTGGCGCCCTATTTGTTACCCGCGATTGTGCCGCCAATGCGTCAGGCATTTCCAGATTTAGATGTCTACTTGTATGAAAATCAAACCCATGTATTGTTGCGTCAACTTGAGGAAGGAGAGCTTGATTGTCTTATCCTTGCCTTGCTGCCGGATATGGAAGGCTATGGCCATATTAGCTTGTATCAAGAGTCATTAGAGTTGGTTGTGCCTGCGGGGCATAAATGGCAAGACGCTGAGCAGGTTGATATTGCTGACTTAAAAGGTGAGCGGGTGCTGATGCTTGAAGATGGCCATTGTTTACGCGATCAAGCAATGGGTTTTTGTTTTGCCGCAGGGGCAGATGAAGATTCAACGTTTAAAGCGACGAGTTTGGAAACGTTAAGACATATGGTGAGCTCCGGTATTGGTATCACGTTATTGCCACGTTTGGCTGTGCCTAAAGGTCGAAGCAAAGATGGACTGTTTTATATACCATTCTTTGACCCGAAACCCGCTCGTGAAATCGTACTTCTATATCGTAAAAACAGTGTCAGAAGACCTTGTTTTAATGAACTAGGTAAGCTTATTAAACAAAAAATAAATAAAAAAGCGCAGTAGGACTGCGCTTTCTAATCTTGAACTAAGTGATATTAGAACAATTCGCTTTCTTCATCAGGATTAGTGAAAATATCATTTTGATTTTCAGGTACGTAACGGGTTGGCTCGGTCCCTTTTTCAAAATATTCCCTACGAGTATTCGTGCCTCCTGAGCGACTGAGTAATCCTGTTTCTAAATCAATAGTCTTTGTTACAATATCTTGCGGTACGCGTTTCTTTTGCTCGGGGTGGTCTTCTAAAAACGTTGCCATGTAACTTATCCAAGCTGGCATCGCTGTACGCCCGCCAAACTCGCCACCAGTGACTTGTTGGTTGCCTAAATTGGCATTGTAAGAGGCATAGCCAAGTACGCGGCTATGGTTATCAAAGCCAACCCATGCCGTTGCGACTGAGTAAGGGGTCATGCCGGAAAACCAAGCGTCACGAGATTCGTTGGTGGTGCCGGTTTTACCGGCGATATCGCGTCTATTTAAGGCTCTCCCCGCGCGCCAACCTGTGCCATTCCAGTGTTCACCGTTTTGCGTTCCACCCCAGATTGCGCTGCTGAGGGCTTCGCGGATCAAAAATGCATTTGCTCCGCTTATCACGCGCTTGGCCATTTTTGATTTGGGGGCCTGGTAAGGTTCAGATGAATTGGCTGTAAGGTCAACTTTTTCAGATTTGTTAGCCGTTCCTTCAGTTTCATTGAGCGTCAGAATTTGTTCGTCAAAAGTAGCCAGCCCTTGGTCTTCATTTAGTGTTTGTTGCTCTGCCCCGCCTTCTATCGCTACTTCTGGGCCACAGGAGCTACATGCCAAATCAGGAGCAGCTTGATAAATTAAATTGCCGTATGCATCTTCTATTCGAGCGATAACATAAGGTGACACTTTAAAACCGCCGTTGGCGATGATGGCGTAAGCTGTTGCTACCTCAAGTGGCGTTAATTCTGCAGCACCTAATGCTAAGGTTTCGTATGGCGGTAAATCTTCTTTGTGAAAGCCAAACTTGCTGAGGTGTTCTATCACAGGTCCAATGCCAACGCTGCGGATCAAACGTACTGATACGACGTTTTTAGATTTAGCTAACGCAACACGAATTCGTATTGGACCATCGTAAACAGCTGGTGAGTTTTTCGGCCGCCAGGCTTTACCCAAGCTAGCGTCCCAGTGATTGATTGGTGAATCGTTGACTAAGGTCGAAAGGGTATAATCATTCTCTAAGGCGGCAGAATAAAGGAAAGGCTTGATATTTGAACCTACTTGGCGCTTGGCCATAGTGGCACGGTTAAATTTGCTTTGTTTGAAGTCGAATCCCCCGACTAACGCTTGAATAGCCCCGTCTTGAGGGTTTAACGCAACTAAAGCGCCTGATGTGTCAGGTAGTTGGGATAATATTAGCTCATCCTCTTCAGTTCTCACCCAAACCATGTCGCCAGCACTAACGATGTCGCTGGCGCGTTTAGGTGGTGGGCCTTGCCGTTTGTCATTGACAAAACGACGAGCCCATTTCAATCCATCCCAATTAATAGTGCCAGCTTTGCCGCCTTGAACAAGAACTTCGATTTCTTTTTCATTTACTTGGGTGACGACCGCTGGACTTAGTACATTATAAAAAGGCTGTTCAGCTAAGTGTTCAAAGATCTTTTGCATTGGCCAAGCGGCTTCGCCTTTACTCTGGTCCCATAGTTTTTCGATAGGGCCTCGAAAGCCGTGACGCAAATCATAATTAATCAAGTTGTTGATCAGGGCATCATTGGCGGCTAATTGGGGCTTTTTCGTTATCGTCGTATAAACATTTAAGCCTTGATTGTAAGCTTGATCTTCACCAAACATAGCCACCAGTTCTTGGCGCGCCATTTCGGCAACAAATGCAGCATCAAGCTCAATTTCTGCACCATGATAAGAGGCGGTAATAGGTTCAGCATTAGCCTCGTCATATTCAGATCGAGTGATGTACCCTTCTTCTAGCATTCGCATTAATACCACGGCACGCCTCGAACGTGCGTTTTCTGGCGAATAGATAGGGTTTAATTTAGATGGAGCTTTAGGCAAACCGGCAATCACAGCTGTTTGTGCCAAGGTTAGCTCTGCCACTGATTTACCGTAATAGACCTGTGCTGCAGCGCCAACGCCATAAGAGCGGTAGCCCAGAGATATTTTATTTAAATACAGCGCTAAAATTTCTTCTTTTGTAAGTAGTTGCTCAATGTGAAGAGCGATGAAAACTTCTTTAATTTTACGTATTAATGTTTTTTCTCGGGTTAAAAAATAGTTGCGTGCAACTTGCTGAGTAATGGTACTTGCGCCTTGTTTGGCATGGCCACTGGCTATATATACGGTAGCCGCTCGGACGATACCAATAGGATCTATGCCAGGGTGCTGATAAAAGCGGCTATCTTCGGTAGCGAGAAAGGCGTCTATCATTTGTTGAGGAATATCTTCAATAGCGAGTGGGATACGGCGTTTTTCACCAAACTGTGAAATGAGTAAACCATCTGCACTGTATACTTTCATGGGAGTTTGCAGCTGAACCTCGGTAATGGTTTTTACGTCAGGGAGCTCTGGCTTGATGTAATAATACATACCCACAATTGCAGCGACGCCAGCAAACCCAAAAAATAGCGTGAGAAGGAGAAGTCGCTTAAACCATTTCCACATGAAAATTCCTACCTAGTTAACAAAAAACACAAAAGAGTGGCTAGTATATCCTGTATATCTTGCAGTTAAACAGTGATTTGTGATTTAAAGCATTGGAACAATATTATATTTGCGCTTATTATAACGGCGAAAATACGCTACTTTTCACTTAGTTATCAAGATAGAACTGGGACGTTATGTTATCAGGATTAAGGAAAAAGCAAACCTACGCTATGATCGGAATCGATTTAGGGTCGCATTCTGTGAAAGCTATTGCACTGTCAAAATCAGGCAAAAGCTATAAAGTTGAAGGTGTTGCAGAAATGAATGTGCCTAAAGGTGCAATGTCTGAACGTCAACTTATTGAAGTTGATAAAGTGGCGCAGGTGATCAAACAGGTCAAACGTAACTTTCCTGCCAAATATAAATTTGCTGCCTCGGCGGTCTCTGGGGCCGATGTTTATACTCGTGTCGTTCAGATGGATGCCGATTTAAATGAAATGGAGCTGGAAGGGCAAATTGAACTTGAGGCTGAACACCTTATTCCATTTCCAATTGATGAGATAAGCATTGATTTTGAAGTATTAAATAAGAATCTAGCTGACCCTTCACGAAATGACGTTCTAATTAGCGCTGCTCGTACCGATACTATTATTACTAAGGCCTCTTGTTTAGAAGATGCGGGCTTAGAGCCAAAAGTGATGGACATCGAGTCCCATGCCTTAGGTCGTGCTTGCCAGTTAGTATTAACGGAAGATGAGCAAGAAAAAGTTGTAGCTGCAATTGACATAGGTGCGTCGATGATGACGTTTGCTATGATGAACAAAGGCGAAACGGTTTACGCGCGGGTACAAAACTATGGCGGTCAAAATTATACTCAAGCCATTGCGAATTTTTACAGCATGAGCTTAGAGCAGGCAGAGAAAGATAAACTCGCTAATACTCTACCTGCCGACTACGATTCAGATGTGTTGGCTCCGTTTATAACTTCTGCAATTCAGCATATACGTCGTAACGTTCAGCTGTTTTGTAGTTCAAGTGGATTTTCTAAAGTTGACAAGCTAGTGCTTACGGGGGGTGGTAGTTTATTACCTGAATTAGTGAGTCAAATAGAATCAGAATTAGAGATACCTTTGATTTTGGCAAATCCTTTTACAGAGTTTAGCTTTGCTAATTCAGCGGATGAAAAACTAATGGCCATGAATGGGCCTAAATACATGATGGCCTTAGGTCTTGCCTTAAGGAGTTTTACACCATGTCAAATATAAATTTATTGCCTTGGCGCGAAGAGCAGCGAAAACGCAAAGAAAAAGATTTCTATGGTTTACTATTTTTAGTCTGCTTGGTCACCGGCGCATTAATGTTTGGCGGTAAAATCTATTTAGACGGTGAAATTGATACCCAAAACCAACGTAATGCATTTTTAAATAATGAAATATCTGTACTTGACCGACAAATTGAAGAAATAAAAAATATTAAAGAAAAAAAAGCCGCGGTAGAGAAGCGCATCAATTTGATTCAACAGTTACAAGAGCGACGTAATTGGCCTACGGACCTATTTAATTCATTACCTGACATTACGCCTAATGGGGTTTTTCTTGAAAGCCTGACTTTTAATGACGTTAAAATCACCATTGATGGTAAAGGTGAATCTCAATCGCGTATTTCTCGTATGTTTAGGAATATTGAAGAGTCGAGTCGTTTAGGTAACGAATCTTTAGGTGGTATCTATGCTGCAGAAAGTAAACCAATTAAGCTGTTTAAATTTGACATGGACTTTGAAGTGTTGAGCCAAGTAGCCAAGGAATCAGTAGCAGGAGGCGCTCAATAATGAATGTCAATGAACTCGACTTTGAAAATATTGGCAGTTGGCCAGCCTTATTCAAAGGTATTTTTTTAGTGATTATTGCGGGGCTTATTGTTGGCGGCTTTTATTACTTTATGTTTAGCGACCAACTTAAAACCTTGGAACAAGCTCAGAATAAAGAGATCGAAATTAAACGCCAGTTTGAAGCCAAAGCTGCCCTAGCTTCTAACCTAGAGGCTTATCGAGAGCAAATGGTTGAGATTGAAGGTTTACTAGCAGAGCTTGTTAAAAAGCTACCAAGTAAAAGCGAGGTGTCCACCTTACTTGATAATGTAAACTTTATTGGTAGTGATAATGGCCTGCAATTTAAACGTTTTAAGCCTTCCGCTGAAATAGAAAAAGAGTTCTCGGTTGAGGTACCTTATGGTATCGAAATGGTCGGGACTTATGATCAAATCGGTCAGTTTTCAGCTGATATAGCTAAGTTACCGCGGATTATTATATTGGATAATATCAATATAAAAAAAATTAATAATGAGACTCTTAATGTTGAATTAACGGCTAAGACCTATACTTACAAGGAGGCGAAAAAATGAAGCGCATCCTGTTAGTGGCTCTCGGTGTTTCATTGCTTGGTTGTCAAGCTAATGATGAAGATCTCAATTCCTATGTGGCAAATATTAAGTCAAAAAGTTATCCTGTTAATGACAAAATACCAGAAATTAAGGAAATAGAGATAGAGCCTTATATTGGCGCAGCCAAACGTAAGCCATTCTCTATTCCTAAACCAGAAACAGCATCGGGCAATCCCGGTGCGCCAAGTAGCTGTCCTCAACCTAACCTGTCAAGACAGAAGCAGCCACTAGAATATTTTTCTGCGGATAACTTATTTATGCGCGGCACGATAGAATTAGATAAGGAGCTTTGGGCACTGGTACAAGTGAGTGGCGGAGAGTTACATAGAGTGAAAGCGGGTTATTACATGGGTCAAAATCACGGTCGTATTCTATCCGTGAAAAAAGATCAAATTAACTTGTTAGAGTTGGTACCAGATGGTGAAGGTTGTTGGGGTGAACGTGCCACGCAACTCACACTGGTTGGCGAAGAAGAATAAGAGAGAGCAGGGAAGTCTTAATGAGCACCAATAAATTAAAATTTAATATGGCCAAGCTAAGTGCCGCCATTTTAGGGGCTACGCTGTTTTCTGGCCTAAGCTACGCTGAGCCACAATTAAACAAGCTTAACGTAAACTCGTTGATGGCAGGCAAGGTTGAACTTGAACTTGAGTTTAGTGAGCCTGTATTACGCTATACAGATAAATTGCATTATCGGCCTAACCAGTTAGTCATTGATGTAAAAGATGCTTCTTCTGTGTTGAAGCTCAACCCTGTGCCCGTTGATAAAGATGGTGTCGAGTTGGTTAAAGCAGAGCGTACAGCTGATGGCCTTAAGGTCGTTATCGGCTTACGTCAGTTGATGCCTTACCGTTTACAACATGACAACAATAAACTCACCGTACGCTTTGGTGATGTGTCGTCGGCGAAGAAAAAATCAACTACTGTTCAGCAAGATGCTGTGGTTGCTGCCGTTAGCCAAAATGAAACCAAAGCAGCAACGGCTTCAGCTCTAGCTGCTAGTGCAAAATTAGCCAGTGTTACTCCGGCACCTAAATCAGCTGTTGACGTGCCAGCGAGCGCGTCGAATAAAACAGTGGCCGTTAAGCCAACTCCTGCTCCAATTAAAGTTGAGCCGGTTAAGCAAACCAAGCCAGCGGCAAAACCGATTGTTCCCGTTGCTAAACCGACGCTGGTGACATCTACCGCAGTAAAAGGAACACCAAAAGGGTTCGTCAACAGTGTTGAATCGATCGACTTTAAACGTGGCGAGGCGGGTAACGGCCAGTTATTAGTTAAGTTAGATAACTCAACCATTGCAGTAGATATCCGTAAGCGTGGTACTAAGTTACTTGCTGAGTTCCAAAGTACTCATATTGGTGATGACTTACTTTACGTGATGGATGTTCTTGACTTTGCTACTCCTGTTAAAACTGTTGAAACCTTTACCGCAAATGGTAAAACGCGTTTTGAAATGGATATCGCGGGTGATTTTGAATACCGTTACGATCAGCTTGATAGCTTGTTTGTCATTGATGTTAAGAAAAAAGAGCGTGATAAGAAGAAAACAGTTTATCAAGGCAAGTTAATTTCATTTAATTTCCAAGACATTTCAGTGCGTACTGTATTACAGATCCTTGCTGATACTAATGGCTTCAACTTAGTAACAACTGATTCAGTTCAAGGCAACATTACCTTACGCTTAGACGAGGTACCTTGGGAGCAGGCGTTAGATATTATCCTAAAAGTGAAAGGCTTAGGTAAGCGTATGGAAGGCAATGTATTAATGGTTGCCTCTGCTACTGAACTTGCCGCGAAGGAAAAAGCGCAACTTGAAAGCCAGAAAGAAGTGAGTGAATTAGCACCGCTTTACTCTGAGTTTTTGCAAATTAATTACGCTAAAGCGGGCGATATCTCACGCATGCTATCGAGTAGCGATGCCAGTTTGTTATCAAGTCGTGGTAGTGTGTCAATTGATGAGCGTACTAATACCTTACTTATCAAAGATACAGCGGATGTTATTGATAGCGTTAAGCGCATGATTGAGATACTGGATATTCCAGTTAAGCAAGTGCTGATTGAATCTCGAATGGTGACAGTGACCGACGGCGTGCAACAAGAGTTAGGCGTTCGTTGGGGGGTGACAAAAGCAAATACAAACGGTAGCACGTCAGGTAGCTTAGAAGGTACAGGTGCGACATCTGGAGTGAATGGTACACCTTCCGCTCCGAGCTTAGCCGATCGGTTAAATGTGAACCTACCTGTGGCGAGTACCAGTGCTGGCTCAATAGCATTTCAGGTGGCTAAGTTGGCTGACGGTAAGATTTTGGACTTAGAACTTTCCGCATTAGAAAGTGAAAATAAGGCTGAAATTATTGCAAGCCCGCGTATTACTACAGCGAACCAAAAAACGGCTTATATCGAACAAGGTACTGAGATCCCATACGTTGAATCAGCATCAAGTGGTGCAACATCAGTAGCTTTCAAAAAAGCGGTATTAAGCCTAAATGTAACGCCACATATTACGCCTGATAACAAAATTATTTTGGATTTGGTTATTACCCAAGATAGTAAGGGTGAGGTGGTTGCAACAGCAGTAGGACAAGCGGTTTCTATTGACACGCAAGAGATTGGCACACAGGTGTTAGTTGATAATGGTGAAACAATCGTCCTTGGTGGTATCTATCAGCAACAAATTAAAGATACAGTTACAAAAGTACCATTGTTAGGTGACATTCCTTGGGCCGGTGCTCTGTTTAGAAATACGATCCAAGAAAACTCTAAACGAGAATTACTGATTTTCGTGACACCAAAAATTATTACTCAAGACGCATTCTCTGAGTAATATAAGCACTTAAGTGGGGCCACATGATAAAATGTGGCCTCATTTTTTTTCAATGGTTGCAAACCCCCCCCGACAATTGAGATAATCACCGTCTTAATCACAGATTTACAGGTTATACGGGTCAGTCGAATCGTGCTGACGTTTAAACAGCTATATATAGAAAAAACGTAGGACCATGGCAGAGAAACGAAATATTTTTCTGGTCGGCCCAATGGGTGCCGGCAAAAGTACAATTGGCAGACATCTAGCACAGATGTTACATCTTGAATTCTTCGATTCAGACACAGAAATTGAAAAACGTACAGGCGCAGATGTTGCTTGGGTTTTTGATGTGGAAGGCGAAGAAGGATTTCGTAAGCGCGAAGAGGAAGCGATTGACGACCTATCTCAGAGACAAGGCATTGTTCTTGCGACTGGTGGTGGTTCAGTAAAAAATAAAGATAATCGTAACCGTTTATCAGCGCGTGGCATAGTTGTTTACCTAGAAACTACGGTTGATAAACAGTTAGCTCGTACTCAAAGAGATAAACGTAGACCTTTATTACAAGTAGATGACCCACGCGACGTGCTAGAAAACCTAGCTGACGAGCGTAATGCTCTCTATGAAGAAATTGCGGATTACACCGTGAAAACTGACGAGCAAAGCGCCAAAATTGTGGCAAATCAAATTATCAAACTATTGGACTTTTGAGTAGATATGGAAATCCTTAACGTTGATTTAGGCGAACGTAGTTACCCGATTTATATCGGTGCAGGTTTGTTAGCACAAGCGCAATTATTTACTCCTGCTATAAAAGCCAAAAAAGTAATGATTGTGACTAATGACGTGGTAGCGCCCCTTTACTTACAGCAGCTTAAGCAAACGTTAGCTGAGTATTCGATCGATGAAGTTATTTTGCCCGATGGTGAGCAATTTAAAACTTTAGCTTCATTTGAATTGATACTCAATGGGTTACTGTCTAAGCGTCATGCGCGTGATACTAGTGTGATAGCGCTTGGTGGTGGCGTAGTGGGTGATATGGCCGGTTTTGCTGCCGCTTGTTACCAGCGTGGCGTTGGCTTTATCCAAGTTCCAACCACTTTATTGTCCCAAGTTGATTCTTCTGTTGGTGGTAAAACCGCAGTGAATCACCCTTTGGGCAAAAATATGATAGGGGCTTTTTATCAGCCGTCAGTAGTTACCATTGATATTGATTGTTTGAAAACCTTACCTGCCCGTGAATTTGCGGCTGGTATGGCTGAAGTGATCAAATACGGTATTATTTATGACGATGAGTTATTCGCTTGGCTGGAACAAAATCAAGCACAACTGAAAGCATTGGACGCAAATGCTTTAGTGCATGTGATTAAACGATGCTGTGAAATAAAAGCCGAAATTGTGAGTCAAGATGAGCAAGAAAGAGGGGCGAGAGCCTTGCTCAATCTTGGTCACACCTTTGGCCATGCGATTGAAGCTGAACAAGGTTATGGTAATTGGTTACATGGTGAAGCCGTGGCTGCGGGGATGGTTTTAGCCGCAGAGACATCATTAGCACTAGGCTTGCTCAATCAAGACCAAGTGCTGCGTATACGCAATTTAATTGCAGCCTTTGATTTACCTGTATCAGCGCCTGTTGATATGACCTTTGATACTTTTATGCATCATATGCAGATTGATAAAAAAGTATTAAATGGTCAATTACGTTTAATTTTACCTACTGATATAGGTAAATCAGATATCTTCGCAGATGTTACTGAAGATGTACTGAGAAACATTATTACAGGTAAATAGATAGCCCATGCTGGATCAACATATCCAACTGGCTGACATCCCCTCTCAGTTGCAGTTGTTAGAGCGACTGCAACATCTTATTCGTTTTAATTCAAACATCACCTTTATATCGGGTGAAAATGGATCTGGAAAAACAATTCTGATCCAACGTTTATTGAGCCTTGATATCGAATCGAATCAGAGTTTACTCTCTTGCTCTCCCGGCATCAGAGCTAACAAAGCACGTGATGGTTTGCTATCACAACTGGTATCTAAGCCGCTCTTTAATCCTGAAGATAATTTAGGTGAAAGCCTATTTCGCATGTTGGGCGATGCGAGCTCCGATATACTGCTGGTCATTGATGATGCACACTTTCTGCCGCAAGATTTGATTAGTGAATTATGGTTACTGTTGTTAGAAAACCGCTTTCAAGGCTTTAATCATAAAATTAACGTGCTGTTGTTTGCTGACCCAACTTGGTGTGAACAGCAAGCTGCACTATTAGTTGGTAAAACAGACACGCCACCGATTGAAATAGATATCCCGTCCTTATCTGAGCAAGAAAGCCACCAATTTGTACGCAGTATACTGCAGCGAGCTGATTATCAAGCTAAAGTTGAAAATAATGCGGCAATCCATCGACAGATTGAAGCATGTGGTGGGCTTCCAGCAAATTTACAACGCTTGGTTGACGTCATTGTTAACGAAACGCCAGTAGAGGTAGGAAAAATGAAAAGTAACTCTCAGTTACCTCTTATTGCGTTAATGATATTGGCGGCGCTACTGATGTCTGGGGCTTTTTATTATTTTATTGTGCCAAGCGCTGGCGACGAAGTTGCAGGTACGCCTTCGGATAATGAATCTTTAGCAATGGCGTTGCTTGATGAGCCGGTCAATTCAATCACGGCTGGTGAGCGAACTGAGCCATCACCTGAGCCAAGTACACCTCCTTTAACGCCTGATGAACTCGTTACCTCTTGGCAAGATGATGCTCCGCTGCCGAGTGAAGTGGAACATTCCGAGTTAGAGTTGGAAAGTCTGGAGGATCCTCGCAAGCGCGTGACAGTACCAGAACAAGTGATTGAAAAGTTAGGTGCCAATAGCATCAGCGATGAGGCTGAGTTGCAACAACAAAGCGCTTTGACTGATGAGCAGATAAGTGCTGATGAGGTGACCGTGCAATCTGTTGAACAGTTAGAGCAAGTGCTGACTCAACCTGCTGAAGACGTGGTGACTACACCCGAAACAGAATTAGCTGCACAATCTAAGCAGGAAACGCCAATAGTGACCGTTGCGCCGCTACCATCAACAACGGTGGCGCCTACCGCTGCGATTAAATCAGGCTTTCGTTTAACTACAACGGCCGAACTTAAAAAAATTCCCAGCCAACATTATAGTTTACAACTGGCTGCGGTTAGTTCACTGCCGGTGTTAAAAGCTTTTGTTAAAGAACATAATATTGAACAAACCGCGACCTATTTTAAAATTAGCCGTAAGGGTAAAACCGCCTATTTAGTGGTTCATGGTGATTATAAGACACGCCGTGCGGCGATGAATGACATTGCTTCATTACCCACTAATTTACGCACTCTCAAGCCTTGGGCCAAAGGCTACAAACAGATCCAGCAAGAAGCGATTGATTAAAGGTCGACCATAATAATGAAAAAAAACCGGGCCTTTTTAAAATGGGCAGGGGGCAAGTTTGGCTTAATTGAAGACATTAAGCGCCACCTCCCACAAGAAGAGCGATTAATAGAACCTTTTGTAGGGGCTGGGTCAGTATTTTTAAATACGGACTACAAGCAGTACCTACTCAATGATATCAACCCAGATCTGATTCACTTGTATCAAATTTTGCAGCAGCAACCAGACGATTATATTAAAGAGTCTGAAAAATTTTTTTCTGCTGACTTTAATGATTCCGATCGTTATTACGATTTGCGCAACCAATTTAACCTATGTTCTGATAAATTCGAACGGGCGTTAATGTTCCTTTACTTTAATCGGCATGGTTACAACGGTTTGTGCCGCTATAACAAAAAGGGCGGTTTTAATGTGCCGTTTGGCCGTTATAAAAAGCCGTATTTTCCTGCTGCTGAATTGTGGTTTTTTGCTGAGAAAGCGCAGCAAGCTGAGTTTGTCTGTGAGTCATACAGTGATACCTTTGCTCGAGCATCATCAGGCGATGTTATTTATTGCGATCCGCCTTATGCGCCTTTGAGTACTAGTGCTAGCTTCACTTCATATGCGGCTAATGGCTTTACCTTGGATGATCAAGCTGTACTCGGGCGATTAAGTCGTGAAACCGCGGCGCGTAATATTCCCGTACTAGTGAGCAATCATGATATTGAATTAACGCGCGAGCTGTATCATGGTGCGCAATTGAATGTTGTCCACGTTAAGCGAACCATCAGTAGCAAAGCTAGTCTGCGTAATAAAGTGGCTGAACTATTGGCGTTGTTTTAATAGAAATGACTTCACCTACATTAACTTAGTACCCACTGCACCACGAGTAATAGCGTGCCGAGTAATAAGGCAATCGCAATAACACCCGCCAAAACAAAACGCCAAGGAGAGTGAGACTTAAAGTCTTGCTCGCGTTGCTTGCTACTTTGAATGCCAAATAACGCGGCCAAAGCACTTTTAAAACTCTGTTTGATACTGGTTTTTTGTTCGTCAGATGCCATCTTTTTTATTCCTCATTGTGATGATTAGTGGCTAAATCCAGTCAGATTACCTTGCACAAATAATCCGCACTAGCTTGAATCGGCTGCCTTAGGTAAAATGCCCGCGAGCCCTACCATGAGAATAATAAAATGAAAGACTTTTTGATCGCCCCTTCAATTTTATCTGCAAACTTTGCCCGTCTCGGCGAAGAGGTAGACAATGTATTAGCCGCTGGTGCCGACGTTGTGCACTTTGATGTGATGGACAATCACTATGTACCTAATTTGACGATAGGCCCGATGGTGTGCCAAGCGTTACGTGACCACGGTATTACGGCGCCAATCGATGTGCATTTAATGGTTAAGCCAGTTGACCGTATTATCCCTGATTTTGCTAAAGCTGGCGCGTCTATTATAACTTTTCATCCAGAAACGTCAGAGCATATCGATCGCAGTATTCAACTTATTAAAGATCATGGCTGTCAGGCTGGCTTAGTGTTTAACCCTGCGACGCCACTGCATTATCTTGATTATGTGATGGATAAATTAGACGTGATCTTACTGATGTCGGTTAACCCTGGTTTTGGTGGTCAGTCTTTCATTCCTAGTACTCTTGATAAACTGCGCCAAGTTCGCGCAAAAATCGATGCCAGCGGCTTTGACATTCGCCTTGAGGTTGATGGTGGTGTAAATGTGAATAATATCGGCGAAATTGCCGCAGCAGGCGCGGACATGTTCGTAGCTGGCTCAGCTATTTTCAATCAACCCGATTACAAAGCTGTTATAAATGACATGCGTGGCGAACTCGCCAAGGTTGGATCATGAGCGCTTATCAACAAATAAATACGGTATTATTTGATTTAGATGGCACGCTGCTTGATAGTGCACCAGATCTGGCACAAGCCGTTAACCAAACCCTAACTGCCATGGTTAAAGCAACGTTTCCAGAAGAGCAAGTAAAAGGCTGGGTTGGAAATGGTGCAAACGTATTACTCAAGCGGGCGCTGTCTGGCTCTACAGACATTTCTGCGGATATTTGTGCTGATGAATTACAACAAGCACATCAACTATTTAAGCAGCATTATGCAGCTTGTTTAAGTGAAAAATCGGTATTATACCCAGATGTGCGCATGACCTTAATCAGCTTAAAACAAGTGGGCTACAAACTGGCTATTGTAACTAATAAACCGGGCCAATATATGGCGCCAATTTTGTCTGCCTATGGCCTCACTGGGTTGTTTGACTTGGTTGTTGCGGGCGATTGTTTGGCGGTGCGTAAGCCTGATCCCGCGCCGCTTCTTCATGCTTGTGAAGTACTAGGTAGCAAGATTGAAGAAACCTTGATGGTAGGTGATTCAAAAAATGATATTCTCGCAGCAAAGGCCGCTAACATGGCAGTGGCAGGCCTAACCTACGGGTATAACTACGGTGAAGATATTCGTTTATCTGAGCCGGATTTAGTATTAGACAATATTTCAGAGTTATTGAATTCATTAGCTTGCAACGTTAACGCTTAATTTAAGCGATGTATCAGCAAGAACAGTAAAAAATAAAGGAACGTTTTATGGCAAACCCAGTTGTATTAAGTGGCATTCAGCCAACCGGTGGCATGACAATAGGAAACTATATAGGTGCTATCAATCAGTGGCGAACTTTACAGCAGGATCATGACTGTTTCTTTATGCTAGCCGACTTGCATGCTATTACGGTGCGTCAAGATCCTCAGGCGCTACGTGATCGTGTATTAGATGGCGTAGCTCTTTATACCGCTTGTGGTATTGATCCTGAAAAATCTGCGTTATTTGTCCAGTCACAAGTGCGTGAGCATGCGCAATTGGCTTGGGTGCTTAATTGTTATACCCAAATGGGTGAGTTAAGCCGGATGACCCAGTTTAAAGATAAGTCAGATAAACATTCTAACAATGTGAATGTGGGGCTATTTAGCTACCCTGTGCTGCAAGCTGCAGATATTTTGATTTATCAAGCGGATAAAGTGCCGGTAGGGGAAGATCAAAAGCAGCATCTTGAGCTGACTCGCGATATTGCAACCCGCTTTAACAACCTCTATGGTGAGGTGTTTAAAGTGCCTGATCCGTTTATTCCACAAGTGGGTGCGCGGGTGATGAGCTTACAAGAGCCGACTAAAAAGATGTCGAAGTCGGATGAGAATCCGGGTGGTTACATCATGCTACTTGACGAGCCAAAGCAAATTGAGAAAAAGCTCAAGCGCGCGGTAACGGATTCTGATGAGCAAGCTCGAATCTACTTTGATACTACTGAAAAGCCGGGTGTGTCTAACTTACTCACGCTGCTTTCTGTTGCAACAGGGCGCACTATTGCGGATTTAGTGCCGGACTACGAAGATAAAATGTACGGTCATCTCAAGAAAGATACCGCCGAGGCGATGGTGGCGATGATCGAGCCGATTCAAGCGCGTTTTCATCAAATACGAGAAGATCAAACTGAGCTTGATCGCATTATGAAGCAAGGAGCGGAAAAAGCTTCGGCGCGCACTGAAGTGACCCTAAAAGCCGTATACGACGCAGTAGGGTTTATCCCTCGCCCGTAGTGCCAAGCGTTGATTAAATATAGGCCCGATATAGCTTGCTGTATCGGGCTTTTTAATATTTAAGGCATTTGAAACGTTAACTCTGCAGAGTGCTTAAGCCATTCTTAGTTGGTTGCTAATAGGCTTTATTTTTTGGCCTTGGCTAGTTTAGATAAGCTAAGTGTATCGGGATATATTTAAGGCGTTTTTGTAGGAAAAATAATCACATTGGTTAGGGCATTAATATAGCTGATAGGTATAATTGCCATCGCTCTTTGAACACCATTTCACTTAAGGAAAATCATGCTTCGGTTATTATTTATTTTACTGCTGTCTGGCTCTAGTGCTGTGGTGCTCGCATCTGAGCGGCCAAAAGTAGGTTTGGCATTGGGTGGTGGTGGTGCCAAGGGGGCTGCTCATGTCGGTGTGCTTAAAGTGTTGGAAGAGCTTAATATTCCGGTGGACTATATCGCGGGCACATCAATGGGCGCTTATGTGGCGGGTATGTATGCATCAGGGTTAAGTGCCGCCGAAATAGAACAGCGCATGTTTGCAACCGATTGGAATCAAGGCTTTTCTGACAAGGTTGCTCGCGAAAACTTAAGTTATCGCAAAAAAAAGCAAAATGAGCAGTTTTTACTGCAATCAGACATTGGCTTTGATGGCAGCGGTATCGCGTTACCTCATGGCGTGATCCAAGGTGAAACCATGGCACGCCTGCTGCGAGAGTCGACGTTAAACTTAACTAATATTGATAGTTTCGATGATATGCCCATTCCTTATCGCGCTTTGGCGGTTGACTTGGAAAAAATGGAACCCTATGTACTCAAGCAAGGTAATCTAGTGAATGCGATGCAAGCCAGTATGTCGGTGCCTGGCGTACTAAGACCGATGGAAATAGATGGCCACTACCTTGCAGATGGCGGCATAGTGAATAATTTACCTATCGATGTACTAAAAGATATGGGGGCTGACATTGTTATTGCGGTAGATATTGGTTCTCCTTTAGTTGGTAAAGTTAAGTTGGATTCTTACCTCACTATTTTAGATCAGCTCAGCAATTACATGACGCAGTCAAGTACGCGAAAGCAGATTGCCTTAATGTCTGACCAAGATATTTTACTCAAACCAGTTATTAGTGAAATTGGAACGGGTGAATTTGAACGTATGGCGGAGATTTTACCATTAGGCGTTGCAGCTGCGCAGGCTAAATTGGGGCAGTTGCAAAGGCTTTCTGTATCGGCGGATGATTATGCTTTATACACTGCTAGAAAGTTGAATATCAGAGCGGGTTTACCGTCAGGTGATATGTTTATTGTTGATCGCGTTGATATTGAAACCGATGCCCAATTATCGGAAGCCACGATTCGGGCACGGTTAAAAGTAAAACCAAATCAGCCTTATGATCAGCTGCGATTAGAAAAAAATATTCAAGGTCTTTATGCCGAAGGTATTTTTGAGCGGGTCGATTATGAGTTTGTAACCGACCAAGGTCAGCGGGTGCTTAAAGTGACGGCAAAAGAGAAGCCTTGGGGACCGGGTTATTTCGATATGTTATTGGGGATAGAGGAAACACAAGCAGAAAACTCAAAAATTGCCTTTGGTCTTTCTTATACCTTAACGGATTTGACTTCACATGGCGCAGAGTGGCGCAACCGCGTCATTATGGGAACGCAAACTTGGCTATCGAGCGAAGTGCATGTTCCGCTAAATGTAACCCAAAATTACTACTGGGATGCTGAGGTTGTGTACCAGCAGGATCAGCGAAACTATTTTTTTCCTGATGCTAATACTAGCGGTGGCACCATCAAATACTGGCAAACGGAATATAGCTCCCTTGGCTTTGATACATCCCTTGGTCTAAATATCTCTCCGCGCTCTATTTTAGAAGCTGGCTGGTCGGTTGAGGAGGGAGATATGGAGTTTATCGGCTCTAGTCTGGACAGTGATTTTACCTTCTATGGCCCTTATATTTTGCTCGGATATGATAGTTTAGATAACGCTTTTTTCCCAAGCCAAGGGAGTGTGTTGGAGACAAAACTGCAATGGATCACCGAGCGTAGCGATGGCGAAAAAGACGACGGTTGGCTAGGACAAATAGATTGGATGAATGTACAAAGTTGGGAACGCCATGTACTAGAGCTAAACGCTATATATGGTGGCGTAAATACTAAGCTTGAGACTCCCGCGGTGATGCAGGATCTAGGCGGTTTTCAAAATCTATCAGGCCTGTTACGCAACGAAATTTCTGGACGTTATAAAGTCTTTGGCTCAGTGGTGTATCGCTATCGCATTCTAGATAATAATTTTGGTGCAGTGCGGTTGCCCATGTATTTCTCGGCTTCGATCGAGCAGGGTAATGTTTGGCAAAGCAGTCGCGACATACGCTTTGACAACATGATTACGGCAGGGAGTTTAGGCGTGTCGGTTGATACGGGTCTTGGACCGATCACCTTAGCGACAGGGCTTGCTGAAGGTGGTAATAGTAGTATTTATTTCTTCTTAGGTTCGAAAATATAACCTCATTTTAACAGTTTAGCCCCCATGAAGAGGGGGCTTTTGACTATATCAACTTAACTGGCCATAACAATGGGCTTTAATATATTGATATTCAGCTAAGCCAGTGTGGCCTCCCTCTCGGCCTAAGCCTGATTGTTTGATGCCGCCAAACGGGCTAACGGCATTTGAAACCATGCCATCGTTTATCCCTATCATGCCGTAATCTAATGCGCCAGCAACCCGCTGACAACGGTGGATATTGTCACTGAAAAAGTAAGCTGCCAGCCCTGCATCGGTGCTGTTAGCACGTGTAATCACCTCGGTCTCTTCATCAAACCATTGCACAGCTAACACCGGACCAAAAATTTCTTTCTGGGCAATAGGCATATTGGGGGTGATGTCGACCAGCAAGGTGACAGGAAAGAAGGGGCTGTTTGATTCATTTAAGTCAGCTTGGTATTCAAGTTTAGCGCCGGCACTGATAGCGCTTGCCACTAAGTCATGTACTTTATCGACAGCGGCTTGGTTTATCAGCGGACCGAGCTGCACATTTTTATCCATGCCATTACCGACAGTGAGCGATGGCAACTTTGCCTTTAGCTTAGTTAAAAATGCCTGTTGTAAATTTTGATCGACATAAATACGGTTAGCGGCGACGCAAGTTTGACCGTTGTTTCTAAATTTACTGATCATTAAGGCGTCAACAGCAGCGTCAAGATCAGCATCAGCAAAAATAATAAAGGGCGCATTGCCGCCAAGCTCAAGTGATAAACGCTTTAAGCTAGTAGCACTTTGCGCAAATAGCTTTTGCCCAACAGGCGTTGAACCTGTAAAAGAAAGCTTTTTGACTCGTTGATCGTGACACAGTGCATCGCCAATCATAGGTGCGTTGCCGGTAACAAGATTGATAACACCTTTTTGAAAACCGGCACGGTGGGCTAACTCGACTAAGGCGATGGCGGTAAACGGCGTGAGTTCGGAAGGCTTGATAATAATGCTACAGCCTGCGGCAAGAGCGGCAGCGGCTTTGCGGGTGATCATCGCGGCGGGAAAATTCCATGGCGTAATCAATGCCGCCACGCCAATGGCTTGCTTGTGAGTGTGAAACTGCTTGTTATCCACGGGTGAGTTTAAGGTTAAGCCGTAGTCGGCATTGATTTGCTCGGCAAACCACTTAATAAACGAGGCTGCATAAAGTATTTCACCTTTAGCTTCAGCTAATGGCTTGCCTTGCTCTTGAGTCAGTATTTTGGCTAAGTCATCCTGCGCGGAAAGTATCAAATCATACCATTTGAGTAACCACTCACTTCGTTTGTAACTATTTGTTTTTGAATAGGTATCAAATGCTTCTTGTGCCGCTGTAATGGTTTGTTCTAGGGCGAGCTTATCAATCACTGGTATCGTGCCTAGTTCTACCCCGTTAGCTGGGTTGCTAACTGTTATGAACTTGTTACTAACTTGCCACCTCCCATTAAGGTAGTTTGCTTGCTTTATCAATTGATTATCGTTTAATTGCAAAAAATTCATGGAGACATACCTGAGTGGGTTTAAGTTCGCATTTTAATAACCTGATAACATAAATGAAATAATTTACTGACGTATTAAATTTTAATTTTTACTTGAATCTTATATACTCTTGCTGCTTCGAAATGGTCATATTGCCTGCATTTTTGCTTTTAAATCGTTATTTAAGTCGATCTATCGCATTAACAGCAATGTACCCGTCAAAGGATAAAAATCACCGAAAATAGGTGATATACATTAAAAAGAGGAACGAGTCGTGCTTGAAGCTTATCGTAAACACGTCGCAGAGCGTGCTGCCCAAGGAGTGGTTCCTAAGCCGTTAGATGCTGAACAAACCGCTGCCCTAATTGAACTAATCAAAACGCCACCTGCTGGCGAAGAAGAGTTTATTCTTGAATTACTAGCCGATCGTATACCCCCTGGCGTAGATGAAGCGGCATATGTAAAAGCAGGCTTTTTAGCTGCGGTTGCTAATGGCGAAGCCAACTCTCCTATTTTATCTGCTGCCCGTGCTACTGAGTTACTTGGCACTATGCAAGGTGGCTACAACATTGAGCCTTTGATCAGTCAGCTAGATAACGACGAATTAGCCCCTATTGCGGCTGAAGCGTTATCTCACACATTACTGATGTTTGATGCTTTCTACGATGTAGAAGAAAAAGCCAAAGCAGGTAATGCGTATGCACAGCAAGTGCTGCAGTCTTGGGCTGATGCCGAGTGGTATTTGAAAAAGCCGCAAGTGGCAGAAAAAATTACTGGTACAGTGTTTAAAGTAACTGGCGAAACCAATACTGATGACTTGTCTCCTGCACCAGATGCATGGTCTCGTCCAGACATCCCATTACATGCACTGGCAATGTTGAAAAACGCGCGCGAAGGTATTGAACCTGATCAAGCCGGTGAAATAGGCCCAATTAAGCAAATTGATGCACTTAAAGCTAAGGGTCATCCTTTAATTTATGTGGGTGATGTTGTTGGTACTGGCTCTTCTCGTAAATCAGCCACTAACTCTGTGCTTTGGTTTATGGGTGATGACATTCCACACGTGCCTAACAAGCGTGCGGGTGGTGTTTGTATCGGTGGTAAAATTGCTCCAATCTTCTTTAATACTATGGAAGACTCAGGCGCACTGCCGATTGAAATGGATGTTAGCAACTTGAATATGGGTGATGTAATTGACATTTACCCACATCTTGGCGTGGTAAAAAATGCTGAAACGGGCGAAGAAATTGCTACGTTTGAGTTGAAGACCAACATTATTCTTGATGAAGTACGTGCTGGTGGCCGTATTCCATTAATCATAGGTCGTGGTCTAACGGATCGTGCACGCCAATCTTTAGGTTTAGGTCCAACAAATATCTTCAAATTACCTGAAGATGTTGCCGCTTCAGCCAAGGGTTACACATTAGCGCAGAAAATGGTAGGTAAAGCCTGTAATGTTGAAGGTGTGCGTCCTGGCCAATACTGTGAGCCTAAGATGACCACCGTTGGTTCGCAAGATACTACGGGTCCAATGACACGTGATGAGCTAAAAGATTTGGCTTGCCTAGGTTTCTCTGCTGACCTAACTATGCAGTCTTTCTGTCATACTGCGGCATACCCTAAACCAATTGATGTAAACACGCATCATACGCTACCTGATTTCATCATGAACCGTGGCGGTGTATCGCTACGTCCAGGTGATGGTGTTATCCACTCATGGTTAAACCGTATGCTATTACCAGATACCGTTGGTACTGGTGGCGACTCTCATACTCGTTTCCCATTAGGTATTTCTTTCCCTGCTGGCTCTGGCTTAGTGGCCTTTGCTGCTGCAACAGGCGTAATGCCATTGGATATGCCTGAATCAGTATTGGTTCGCTTTAAAGGTGAAATGCAACCAGGTATCACCTTGCGTGACCTAGTTAATGCTATCCCTTATTACGCAATCAAAGACGGTCTATTAACGGTTGCGAAGAAAGGTAAAGTAAACATCTTCTCTGGTCGTGTACTAGAAATTGAAGGTTTACCAGATCTAAAAGTTGAACAAGCATTTGAACTGTCTGATGCATCTGCTGAGCGTAGTGCCGCGGGTTGTTCTATCAAGCTAAATGAAGCGCCGATCATTGAATACTTAAATTCAAACATCGTGATGCTGAAGTGGATGCTAGCCGAAGGTTACGGTGATGTACGCACTATCGAGCGCCGTATTACTGCGATGCAAGAGTGGATTGCTAATCCAGAACTAATGGAAGCTGACGCTGACGCTGAATACGCTGCTGTTATCGAAATCGACATGAACGAAGTGAAAGAGCCAATCTTAGCTTGTCCTAACGATCCAGATGACGTGAAACTGTTAAGCGAGCTTTCAGGCACGGATATCGATGAAGTGTTTATCGGTTCATGTATGACTAACATTGGTCATTTCCGCGCCGCAGGTAAATTGCTTAATAACTTCTCTGGTCAACTACCAACTCGCCTCTGGGTGGCTCCGCCAACTAAGATGGATGAAGCACAATTGACTGAAGAAGGTTACTACAGCATCTTTGGTAAAGTGGGAGCACGTACTGAAATGCCTGGTTGTTCTTTATGTATGGGTAACCAAGCACGCGTTGCTGACAACTCAACGGTTGTATCGACTTCAACACGTAACTTCCCTAACCGTTTGGGAACCGGTGCCAATGTTTACCTCAGTTCAGCTGAGCTGGCAGCGGTTGCAGCGATTATCGGAAAGTTACCAACAGTTGATGAATATATGACATATGCCAAACAATTAGATGCTACTTCGGCAGATACGTATAGATATCTAAACTTTGATCAGCTTCCAAGTTATACTAAGAAAGCTGAGAAGGTAATTTTTACACAAGCCGTTTAAATCGCTTAAAAAGTAAAAAACACCAAAAAAAACCCTCTTAGGAGGGTTTTTTATTGGATAAATATAAGATAGCGATACAAATTAGTTAGATTGCAGGGATTTGATTAAATTAAAGTCAATTAATTTGCATACACGGCTGGATTTTTTTACAAAGTCTTGATAAAACTATGTTGTCAGTCACAATTTTATTTTTTTAATTATATGGGTGTCATTATGCTAGAAAAAAGCCTTGTTGTGGGTGAATACCACATAGATACGAGTCAGAACAGCCTGATCCATAGTAATCGTAAAGTTTACTTAGGACCATTACGTACATCGCTACTGCACTTTCTGTGTAAGAATTTAAACACAGTTGTCACACGTGAAGATCTTGCGCAGCATGTATGGGGCCGTCTGGTTACCGACCACACGATCAACCAACACATTTCACAATTGCGTAAAAGCATTGGTAACCTAAGCATTCATGGTTTGAACATTTCAACCATCCCTAAGCGTGGCTACATTGCTCGTTTAGAAGGTGCTGAAGTAGGTCAGCCTACGCCGCTAGTAAATAAGCCAGAAGCGGTAACAACTAACCTGAAAGTATTGGTAGTTGAAGGTAATAACAGCGACCGTGATGCTATGGTTGCACAGCTAGAAAATTTAAATGTTGCTTACGTTGAAAGTGTAGCAACCGTTGAAGCTGCAGAGCAGGCTTTTGCTTTACAGGACTTTGACCTACTAGTGATTGACGCATTGTTGAATGACACTGCGGGTATCGAACTAGTAAAACGTATCCGTATGGGGGAAACCTCAGCCGTTGCAGATATTCGTGTTCTAGTGACGCACTTTGATGTTCAACGTGAGCTACTTGGCATTAACAGCTTACTTGATATTCAAGGTCTATTACTAAAACCATTAGAAGACAGTCGCTTAAAGCAAATGTTAATGGTTGCTAGCAAATCAGCTGTGGTACTTAAGCCACAAGCCGCTTATGAGTTGGTTCCAACTCATGTATTAAGCAAAGAAGCAGCATTAAAAACAGCGACAAACTAAAATAAACGCTGACAAAACTTAGACAGTTTTAAATATAATAAATAACACCAGAGCTGACTTAGGACGAGACTTTCTGGTTTACCAGTAGTTAAAAGTTGAGTACTAAGTTCAAGCTCTAAGGTAGAATCCATCATCGAGCACGACTGACAATATGAGGTTCGATTTTGGAGTTTGAATTTAAACGCGACATGTTACATAACACAATAAAAAGTCATTTTTCTATGGGCCATGAAGCCTTGGGAGTTTGGCTAGAGCAAGAGATAAATATAGATCTTGCCTGCATATCTCGTTTACTAAACCAAATTCAGCTGCTCCAAACCCAAGGGGTGGAGCAGTTTGAATTATTAGGCGCGGAGTTTTCCTTGTTTCTTAATCAAGAAGAAGCCAGGGTTGTCGCCAACATCCTGCTATCCGATAACGACGAATTACCCGATGATATGAGCTTTTATGATGAAGAAAGTTTAGCTTTGTGTGGTTTAGAAGATTTCGAGCAGGTATTAATTTCCTATCAAAGATTTATTCAAACTGGCTACTAAGCGTTTTTGATTAGCCTTAATTCGATAAACTAAACACTCAACCTTTTCGTAGAAAACTGGGTGAACTGCCCGCAATAAGCAACTCAATTAACTCAGTAACTAGGTTCTTTTCCCTACTACTCTGTTTTGTAAAATTGAGCCGGTTAAACATGGCTATTAAAAAGTGACCTTAGCGCGCAGTTTCTTCACGTTTCCTTTCACGGTTTTTCCTTGTAAACGGCGGGTCTTGGAGCCTTTCGTAGGTTTAGTGGCAATGCGGCGCTTTTGCACTACGTTGGCGCTTTTAATTAATTCCACTAGCCGTTCTATCGCGTCTTGTCTGTTGAAGTCTTGGCTGCGACTGTTTTGCGCCTTGATAATGATATCACCACCCTTAGTGATACGATGATCGCTAACTTGTTGCAGACGCTCTTTATAACTATTAGGAAGGGCATTGGACGCTAAGAAGTTAAATCTTAGTTGCACCGCGGTGCTAACTTTATTTACATTTTGTCCACCTGCTCCTTGGGCGCGAACAAAGGTAAATTCTATTTCTTTAAATGGAATAAATACGCGCTCTGATATTTTTATCGTATCCAAACTTAGTCTCTCTAACCTGTCCAAACCTGCAATATTGTAACCTTTTCCAACTTTGATGTCCTTGAATCCTCATTTTGCCCCGATAGAGCGCATTGTTAAAACTATGTTGCTTTAATTTGGTGCGTAAAGGTCAGTTGAATTTATCAATTATATTTAAGTTGTTGAAATTGTTTGGCTTTAATTTCTGGCACGGAGTTTGTAATACCTAGTATAAGAAAATTAAAAATACATGCTTAGGGAGAGTTGTTATGAAAATGATCAGTGCGATTATCAAGCCATTCAAATTGGATGATGTCAGAGAAGCGGTGGCAGAAGTCGGCGTAGATGGTTTGACCGTGACAGAAGTAAAAGGGTTTGGCCGTCAGAAGGGGCATACCGAGCTGTATCGTGGCGCAGAATACAATGTCGATTTTTTGCCTAAGGTGAAGCTTGATATTGCGACGAGTGAAGAAAATGTCGATCGCCTTATTGAGGCTATTACTGGCGCAGCCTATACCGGAAAAATCGGTGACGGCAAAATTTTTGTTTATGAGCTAACTCAAGTGGTACGTATTCGTACTGGTGAGTTAGACAACGAAGCACTGTAAGGGAGATAGGATCATGGAAAACACAGTGATTGAATTGCGCTTTGCGCTAGATACTTTTTATTTTTTAATGTCAGGTGTATTGGTGATGTGGATGGCCGCGGGTTTCGCGATGCTCGAAGCAGGCTTAGTACGTTCAAAAAACACCACCGAAATTTTAACTAAGAACGTCGCGTTATACGCCATTGCTTGTACCATGTACTTGCTAGTGGGTTACAACATTATGTATGTCGATAATGTTGAGGGTGGCATCATTCCTTCTTTTGGTGCCTTGATTGGTGGTCAAGCAGATGGCGCCGACCATTCGCTAGAATCGGATTTCTTTTTCCAAGTGGTATTCGTTGCTACGGCCATGTCGATTGTATCGGGCGCAGTAGCAGAGCGTATGAAACTTTGGTCTTTCCTTGCCTTTAGCGTAGTACTAACAGGTGTTATTTACCCAATTGAAGGTTACTGGACGTGGGGTGGTGGTTTCCTATCTGCTGCGGGTTTCTCTGACTTTGCTGGCTCTGGTATTGTGCATATGGCTGGTGCGGCAGCGGCATTGTCAGCCGTACTACTACTTGGTGCTCGTCGTGGTAAATACGGCAAAAATGGTGAAGTTCATCCGATCCCTGGTTCAAATATGCCACTGGCTACCTTAGGTACATTTATCCTTTGGATGGGTTGGTTTGGCTTTAATGGTGGTTCGCAGTTAATGATTTCTGATGCTGAGAATGCAACAGCAGTAGGCAAAATTTTTGTGAATACCAATGCTGCAGCAGCAACAGGTGCCATCTTTGCGCTAGTAGTAACAAAAATAAAATGGGGTAAGGCTGATTTAACAATGATGTTGAACGGTGCTTTAGCCGGTCTTGTTGCTATCACAGCTGATCCTCTATCGCCAAGCCCATTATTTGCCGCTCTTATTGGTGTGTTTGCTGGAGGCCTTGTGGTGTTTAGTATCGTTGCTTTTGACAAAGTTAAAATTGACGATCCAGTTGGCGCTATCTCTGTTCATGGTGTATGTGGCCTGTTTGGTCTGATGGTTGTGCCTTTCTCAAATGCAGAAACGTCGTTTACTGCTCAGTTATTTGGTGCAGCAGTTATCTTTGGTTTTGTATTTATCGCCTCATTCATTGTTTGGGCTATCTTGAAGCAAACCATGGGGATCCGTGTCACAGAAGACGAAGAAATGACGGGTATGGATATTCATGATTGTGGCGTTGATGCTTACCCAGAATTTGTAACGGTACGTCCAAGCCGTTAATTTGTAGCTTCCGTTGTGTGTTGTCTACCTTTGCCCCGATGATTCGGGGCTTTTTTGTTTTTATTATCTATGCTTATTCCTAAAAGATATTCTAAATAGAAATGATTACTATCCAAATCAGGTGACAGGGATTAAAATTTGTTTATAATAACCTTGATAGTAATCGTTATCATTACACTCAGTTAGGAGTTATCAAGTGAAAAAAAGCTTTATTCTTGCTTCAGTCGTTTTAAGCAGTGTTTTAGCATCAGCCTCTTCTTGGGCAGCAAAAGAAGAAGTGAATGTTTATTCTTACCGCCAATCGTTTTTAATTGAGCCAATTATGGCAAAATTTACCGAAGAAACAGGGGTAAAAGTAAACATAGTATTTGCTAAAGATGGCCTAATTGAGCGTTTAGAGCGTGAGGGCAAGTTAAGCCCTGCTGATTTAGTGTTAACGACCGACATTAGCCGTTCAGTTGAGCTTGTAGAAAAAGACTTAGTTCAACCCGTGCAAAGTGAAGCGCTAGAAGGTAATATTCCTGCCCAATATCGCGACCCAGCTGATCAGTGGTTTGCTTTAACTACTCGTGTTCGTAACGTTTACTCTTCTAAAGATCGCTTAGGTAAACAGCCTGAGTTGAATTACGAAGATTTAGCCGATGCAAAGTTTAAAGGCAAAATTTGTACTCGTAGCGGTAAGCACCCATACAACGTGGCACTGATTTCTTCGATGATAGTTGCTAACGGTGAAGCGGAAACTAAAAAATGGTTAGAAGGGGTTAAGGCTAACTTAGCACGTAAACCACAAGGTAACGATCGCGATCAAGTAAAAGCAATTAAAGAAGGCTTTTGTGATGTTTCACTGGGTAATAACTACTACCTAGGCAAAATGTTAAATGATGAGAAGCAAGTGGCTTGGGCAAATGCCGTTGAAATTAACTTTCCTAACCAAGCTAATCGCGGTACTCATGTAAATATCAGTGGTGTTTCACTGACTAAGTTTGCGCCAAACAAAGACAATGCAGTTAAACTGATGGAGTTTTTGTCTGATGATACTGCACAAAAAATATACGCAGAAGTTAACTTTGAATACCCAGTTAAGCCGGGTGTGGCGGTTTCTGAATTAGTATCTTCTTGGGGTGAATTTAAATCGGACACTATTCCACTGGCTGAAATTGCTAAGCAGCGTCCAGTAGCACTAAAATTATTAGACGAAGTTAAATTCGATTTATAAGGGTTTTGTCCCTTGAGTGAATAGATGTACTCAAGATTATCATTATCTTGGATCACCAGTAGTTGGGCCATTGGCCTGCTACTGGTTTTTCCTGTTATAGCCATTATTTATCAAGGCTTACAACCCGCTGGAGATTTGTTTCAGCATTTGATGGACACCGTGATGTGGGATTATATCCACAACACGGTTTTGTTGATCTTAGGGGTTGGTGTTTTAAGCTTTATGATGGCTATCCCTGCGGCATGGTTTATGGCCATGTGTGATATTCCTGGACGTAAATATTTGCAATGGGCGCTGATGTTGCCCTTGGCGATGCCCGCTTATATTGTGGCCGGTATTTATACCGAGTTACTTGATTTTGCAGGCCCCGTGCAAAGTGTGTTGCGCGATGTTTTTGGTTGGCAAACCGCGCGTGATTATTGGTTTCCTAATATCCGTAGCTTAGGTGGCGCCATTGTTATTATTGCAAGTGTGCTTTTCCCCTATCTTTATTTACTCGCACGGACTTCTTTTTTAGAGCAATCTGTTACCTTAATGCAGTCGGCTCAGCTGCTAGGCAAAACGCCGTTGCAAGCTTTTTGCCGTATTAGTTTACCGTTGGCAAGACCTGCCATTGCAGTCGGGCTATCTTTAATTGCGATGGAAACCTTAGCCGATTTTGCAACCGTGAACTTTTTTGCTGTTAATACGTTAACTCGTGCTGTGTTTGATACTTGGCAAGGTTACGGTAGCCTTCATGCCGCGGCCAAAATATCGACGCTAATGTTAGTAGTAGTGGTAATGTTATTAGCATTGGAACGTTTTAGCCGACGCAAACAAAAAGTTTTTCAAAAAAATATGGGGCAAGAGCGCGCGCATTTGTTGCTTATGAAACCATGGCAGCAGTGGTTGGCGGCATTGTTTTGTTGGTCTTTAGTTACACTCGGCTTTATATTTCCATTTTCGATGTTAGTTTACTTTGCTACACAATATTTTACTGATTCTTGGACCGCTGAATTTATTGAATTTAGCTTAAATACTTTTTTCATTGCTGGAGTGGTTGCTGTACTTGCTTGTATCATCGCTATTCTGGTCGGTTTATTTCGCCGTTTACATATGCAACGAGGCTCAGATATTCCCGCCCGCTTGAGCTCAATGGGATATGCCGTTCCGGGCACAGTGTTAGCCATTGGTATATTGATCCCTTTTGGTTGGCTTGATCATAGTTTAAATGACTTGGTTGAGCATTTTGGTGGACAAGGGCCTGGGCTATTATTTAGTGGCACTATGCTGGCGTTGATTGCTGGTTATTTGGTGCGTTTTACTGCTATCGCGGTGGGGGCGGTAGAAAGTAGCATCAATAAAATTCCACCTTCACTTGATATGGTGTCGCGTACTTTAGGGCACTCTCCGGTAAAAATGGTGCGAAAAGTTCATATTCCATTGATTAGTAAAGGCTGTTTTACAGCTGTGTTGTTGGTATTTATTGAATCAATGAAAGAATTACCGGCGGCGCTTATTTTGCGGCCATTTAACTTTGAAACATTAGCGACATATGTTTATCAGTTTGTTTCTGATGAGATGATCGAGCATGGCGCATTGGCTGCGATAGTGATTATCTTAGTGGGTTTAGTGCCATTGATCATATTGAGTCGCTCTATTGAGCGGCATTAATAGAGTTTATCACCCCTCTTTTTTAAAAGTTTTTAAAAGGACACCCTTAGCTATGTCAGCATTGGTTATCTCAAACGTTCATTGTAGCTACAACGGCCTCGATATTTTGTCGGATATGAGTGTCACGCTAGAAGAGAATGAGATCCTCTGTCTATTGGGCTCAAGTGGTTGTGGTAAAACCACGTTACTTAAAGCCATCGCCGGATTACTACCATTGAAATCGGGTGAGGTAATGATCAATGGCAAAGTGGTTAATAAAACAGGTTTCCACTTACCTCCTGAGCAACGCAAAATTGGCATGATTTTCCAAGATTACGCCTTATTTCCGCACATGACGGTGATGGATAACGTGGTGTTTGGTATTGATGAGTTGCCGAAAAAAGAACAGCAGCAGCGTGCCAAGCAAGTACTGGATTTGGTGAATCTTAGCGAATTGAGTGAACGTTACCCACATCAACTTTCAGGTGGTCAGCAACAGCGTGTCGCGATTGCACGAGCGCTAGCATATCAGCCGGATTTAATGCTGCTGGATGAGCCTTTTTCTAATATTGACAGCCAGGTGCGATTGAAACTGATTGCTGAAATTCGACAGATTTTAAAAAAAGCTGGGGTAAGTGCGGTATTTGTTACTCACTCAAAAGAAGAAGCATTTGCTTTTGCTGATAAACTGGCGGTACTAGACCAAGGTAAAATTGTGCAAGTAGGAACGCCGGATCAGTTGTATCTTCGTCCAGCTACTCGTTTTGTTGCTGATTTCCTTGGTGGTGGCAACTATTTACCCGCCACTGTGATTGATGAGCACCACGTCAATACACCTTTGGGTAGAGTGTGTAGTACTGTTGCTCACCATAAATCAGATGCGACCAGCTACGATATTTTTATCAGGCCGCAACAAATAAGCTTAACGGCTAATGATACGGGAGCGGGCGTGGTGAGTGATGTGCAGTTTCTTGGCGCCAGTTCAAAAGTATATGTAAAACTCGCACAGCAAGAGTTTGAGTGTCAGGTTGCGCAGCATTTTACTGCACAGCAAGCTGTGGATTTAGCGGTTATGCCTCATGAGCTTATTTTATTCGATAAGCAAAGCGCCTAATGGTTCTTAGCGCATATCAAACAAGCTTTTGACAGTAAGCACAGTGCGTTGAATTTCTTTCGTATTAGTGGGAGTGATGAAGATTGTATCATCGCCTGCAATGGTCCCTAAAATCCCGTCTGCTTTACTGAGTGAGTCGAGCAATCTTGCAATTAGCTGCGCGGCGCCAGGGCTGGTACGGATCACAACCAATGCGTCATTGTAATCGATGTCACTGACTAAGTTCTTCAACGGGCTACTGGTAGCCGGTACGCCTAATTCAGCTGGTAGACAATAAACCATCTCAGATTTAGCATTGCGAGTGCGCACTGCGCCAAAGCGGTTTAGCATCCGAGATACTTTTGATTGATTGATATTATCAAAGCCTTGCGCTTGCAATGCGCTGACAATTTCACCTTGTGAGCCGAACGTTTCTTCTTTTAAAAGAGATTTAAATGCTTCAATAAGGCGATCTTGCTTGTCGTTGTTTTTCATTAGAAATACATAATCAGTCAAAAATAAACCAATATCTTGCATAAAAAATCATTTTCTAGCAAGTGATATGGTTAGTTAGAAAGGCTAAAAGAGAGCGGTATCACCAAATAAACTTAAAAGACTCAATAGATAGGTTGTTGCAGTTCATATTAAGGCTGAAAAATACATTTAACAGGTAATTGTTCGAAAATTTAGTAATATGTCGAGTTTGATTCTGTTTAAAGTCACCGCTGACTAAAAAACGGGATTCTAAACTAGAATAGAGTCAGGCGCTAGTGGATTTGAAGAAAGGGTGAAGTGTTATGTGGCGAGTGTTGTTATTGTGTTGTTTAAGTTTTCAGAGTGTTGCTGCTAGTCGGATTCAATTTGCTACTGAGGCCAGTTACCCACCTTTCGAATATTTAGATGATGTAGGGCAATTCGCTGGCTTAGATATCGATTTAGCTAACGCGCTTTGCCGCCACTTAAAAGCTGAGTGTGTATTTCATAATAAAGCATTTGATAGTTTGATACCGGCTTTGCAATTTCGTAATTATGATGCCGTAATTGCTGCGCTTAATGTCACCGAAGCGCGCAGTGCTTTAGTGGCATTTACGGATATTTATTACGATAGTAGTGCGGTGTTTGTTGCCAAAAAAGGCACATATGACGGAGCGGTTAACGTTAAAAATCAAGCCATTGGTGTACAAAATGGTAGCCAACAACAGCGCTATCTTGTTGAAGAGCCATCCATGCAAGGGGCGCTGACAGTGCCTTATGCCACTTATGCAAAAGCTTTTGCTGACCTTCGCTTGGGTGATATTGATGCAGTATTAGTGGATTTTGCTGTCGCCGATGCTTGGTTACAAGCGCCAACAAATAGCGAGTTTGAGATAGTTGGGAAAAAGATCACTGATGTGGAATATTTTGGTCTTGGTTATGGGATTGCGGTCAACAAGTCGAATAAGCGCCTGCTTAGGGGTTTAAATAAAGCATTAAAGCAAATCAAGGCTACAGGGGAATACGATCGGATTATTATGAAGTACTTTCGCTAGCAGAGAAGGCTGGATTGGTTGTTAAAATGGGCTTAAATGCTAACGAGATGTTAAAAAAGCTGTAAGTTATGGTTGGGTTTTTTCTATTTGCTCACAACTTAGGGTTTCAGCTCTGTTAACAGATTGTGTTTTTTAGGTGGATCTCATAGACTTTGCTCGCATAATAAAAGGAATGAATCCTCACCTACACATAACGGAGACAACCACATGAAAGTAGCTGTTTTAGGCGCTGCGGGCGGTATCGGTCAAGCCCTTTCTCTTTTGCTAAAAAATGATTTACCAGCTGGCTCAGAATTATCATTATATGATATTGCACCTGTTACCCCAGGTGTTGCAAAAGACCTTAGCCATATCCCAACTGATGTTGCGATTGAAGGCTTTGCTGGCGAAGATCCAACACCGGCACTTGTTGGTGCTGATTTAGTGCTTATTTCTGCTGGTGTAGCACGTAAGCCTGGTATGGATCGCGCGGACTTATTTAATGTTAACGCGGGTATCGTTAAAAACCTGATTGAAAAAGTAGCGGCTGCTTGTCCAAAAGCATGTATCGGTATCATCACTAACCCTGTTAACACGACCGTTGCGATTGCGCGTGAAGTGCTAAAAAATGCTGGCGTTTACGATAAAAACAAATTATTTGGTATCACTACTTTAGATGTTATCCGCTCTGAAACCTTCATCGCTGAAGCTAAAGGCTTAAAAGCAACGGATATTAAAGTTAACGTTATCGGTGGTCACTCAGGTGTTACTATCCTTCCGCTACTTTCACAAGTCCAAGGTGTTGAATTCTCTGATGAGGAAATCGCTAGCCTAACAACTCGCATTCAAAACGCGGGTACGGAAGTGGTTGAAGCTAAGGCCGGTGGCGGCTCTGCAACTCTTTCTATGGGTCAAGCTGCAGCGCGTTTTGGTCTGTCAGTAGTGGCGGCGCTAAACGGTAAGCAAGGTGTTGTTGAGTGTACTTATGTGGATGCTGGCAGCGAGCATGCAGAGTTCTTCGCACAACCTGTATTACTTGGTCAAAACGGCGTAGAGAAAGTACTTCCTTACGGCGACATCAGTGCATTTGAACAAACGGCATTGACTGAGATGTTAGACACCCTAAAAGGTGACATTCAAAAAGGCGTGGACTTCGTTTAATTTATACTGGCTAATTCCATTTCTGCATTAGCAGTATGTGGCTAGTGAATAAGCCCCAACGATTCAGTTTGGGGTTTATTTTATCTGTACCTGTACCTAAGCAGCTTGGTATTGAACGTATAGCTATCTCCAACCGTTTGTCAAAGAAATTAATAACACATCTCAGGCTAAAAATTGATAATTCGGGTTGTTAATCTTCACTACTATTGGGTAGATTTCATTGCGGTTTTGATAAAATAGCCAAGATCACGACACGGCATCAAGGTGAAGCTGATATCAATCGAAAAATGGTTGAAGCCGCACAACAGGTTATTGCGATCACGGATTCTTCAAAATTGAATAGGCAAAGCTTTTGCTTGATTTGATTGCTCGCCCTGAGCAACTTGCCATGCTTATCACCGACAGTGGCATCCCACCTGATTATATTGAATATTTGACCGCTCTAGGGGGGATGTAAAAATCGTCGATTAATTCTTCCCTGACCGTTCGCTTCTTCTATTTTTTGTTAGCTGCTCTTATCGTGCCTATCCCCTCATTCACCCATTGTTAACCATTTGCCTAATCAGTTGATGTTGTTGCTTTATTCTGGTCATAAACTTAGCCAAGCTCTGATTATGTGATCTCGCGGAGATCGCAGTTCGAAATGCTACGGTTTCTATTCTTTCATGCCCCTCTTTCATTTTTCTGTTTCTATAAGTTAGTATTACCACACTTTCCTTTAATAAATATCTGCTTTCAATTGAAAAATATTGCTTTAATTTATTTTGAAGCAAAAGATTTTACGAAAAAAACGAAACCATTTTGCTTGTGAGCTAGCTTTCAATTTTATTGGCTCTCCTGATGAAGTGGTTCGTCACTGTATTGATCTTGGCGTATGTAAAGTTAATGTGGCGACAGAACTCAAGATTGCTTTTTCTGATGCGGTGAAACATCATTTTGCAGAGCATCCTGATGCTAATGACCCGCGTAAGTATATTACTCCGGGCAAAGCGGCAATGAAAAAAATGGTTATAGATAAGATCCGCATGTGTGGCAGTGAAGGTAAGTTATAAACTGGTTTATGTGTGTTAGCTCTATACCAGTCTGAGTAAAACCAAGGTGCTGAATAATCGCACCTTTTTATTTAAATTAACCCAAGTTCTGGTTAAACGAAATAGTATGTTACCCGTGTAAACATTGCTGTTAGAGTCGGTGTTACTTCTTCCACCACACATTAATCAGTGCGCCCAGCATAATTAAACTACCGCCAATCCAGCTCCAAATCGACGGCAGTTCGCTAAACAAAAACCAACCTAGCAACATCGAGAATAAGACTTGTATATAAGAGTAAGCGGTCGCTTTACTGGCAGACTCTGATTGCATTGCTTTGGTTAAACCCACTTGCCCTATTTGAGTAAAAATACCGACAAACAGCAATAACACTAAGGCTTCAGGCGATGGAATGACGAAATCATCGCCGAGTAGTACCAGTGATAGCGGCAAGGCGATGAGTGGGAAGTAAAAGATGATCACTGAGCTATCTTCTAATCGGCTTAGTTTACGCACAATGACATAGGCAATGGCACTACCAAAAGCGCCAAGTAGGGCGACACCGATACTAAACCAAGGTAAACCAGCGGCGGGATCAAGGCCAAGGCCGGGGCTGATCATAATGCCAAGACCTAATAAGCTAAATAAAATACATAGCTTGGTGGAGTGTAGAATGGGCTCTTTTAAAAATATCAGCGCGAGTACTGCGGTAAACACTGGGTGTAAGTATTGTAATAGGGTGGCTTCTGCGAGTGGCAGGGTGCTGATAGAGTAATAAACACAAATAAGCGCTAATGCGCCAACGCCACCGCGAGCAAAAAGCCAGCCTTTATTATTACCCCATATCGAGATCTTCTTGCGTCTGACATCACCATAGCTTAATACCACTGATACCAGCGCCCTTGCGGCAACAATTTCTAACACCGGAATGTGATATTGGCTCACTAATTTAACGCAGGCCGACATAAGTGAGAAGCCAAGGGCTGAAAGTAGCATAAAACGCACGCTGAGCGGCAATTGGGTGAAGGTATTAAGTAGCATGTTGGCCACGGTCATGAAGTAAGACCAATATGGTAACAGGCTATAATGCAAAAAAGCAGCCGAAGCTGCTTTTTGGTCATTCAAAAGCAGGTTTTCATCAGCTATCTGATTCGTTATCCGTCATGCGAATTATTTTTAAAAATCGTTTTGGGTAGCCGCTTTTATAATAATTGGTCTCTGATACACCAAAATGTTTCTTTGAGGAAGAACTGTGTAAAAACATCAATTTACCTTCATCAATTTCGCTAATTATACCTGCATGGCCGGGCTGCCTTATTTTTGCATCGGTGCCGGTAAATACAATCAAGTCGCCTACTTGCGCTTCTTCTAACGGTACTTCACGATCAAACAAGGTGTGGTAAGCACGGGTCACGCGAGGAATACTGATATCGAACTCGTTGTATACATATTTTATATAACCGGAGCAATCGAAGCCTGAGGGACTGGCACCACCCCAAACATACTCGGTACCTTTAAACTGGCGAGCAAAGTCAATAATATCGCTACTTGCATGGACAAAGCTGGTAGGGACGAGTAAAGCAATAATGAGTGGTAATTTCTTCAATGCACTAAATGACATAAACAATCCAAACGTTAAAAATGAACAATATTCGCGGCTAAAAGTAGGGCAAAAAAAAGCGAACTCTGAGTTGAGTCCGCGATTTTAGCAAAAAGTTCATAAAAAGCCGATGTTAATGCAAAAAGTGCAGTCTTGTTGGCGTTTTATCTGGTTTAACTGGCGTTGGCTACTTCAATTCCAATACGTCCTGTAATCGGCTTGGACAATGTTTTTTGTTGCGTAACAACGGCTTTATCCTTACTGGATGTGGCGTGATAGGGTAATGCTAATGCAGCAGGGTAGTTTCTGTGTAAAGCAAGCTCTATCGCTAATTGTGTTATTTCAGCCATGCCTAATTGTAATGTGATTGGAAATTGTGCTTCTCGCGATGCTTCGAGCTTGGGGGTGACCAGTTTTAATTGTACGAGCTTGTCCAAGATTTGGTCCGCTGCTGTCAGGGCTGATGACGCCTTAACAATTTCAGCTCGAGCATAATTATGTTGCTCAAATGATACCGCCGCAGCGCGTAAGTTGGCATCATCTCCCGGAATTTGCTGCGCACCAAATAGCGGTTTACCGCCAAATTCAGCTTGGTTAAAGCTAGGTACAAACTGAGATAAATGCTCAATCGCTTGTTCGGTGCGAGACACCAGTACATCTTGAGGCCAATGATTAACAATTTTGTTCACTAACGCATTCGGCAACTTAGGTTGCGAACTAGTGTCATCAGACTGCACTAAACCGTCTTTAAACAAGGTGATATTTTTGGTCATACCGTGCAGCTGAAAATGGCCATCACAATAAGGCGTTAATTGTGCCATCCCCTTTGGTGTACCGCGCTGACCGTGAAATATAACCTCAGGCCAAACCGCGTTGGGCGTTTGCCAGCGGGCGATGTAGGCTGCTTTAAATTCAACAATGCGCTGGCGTTTAAATTTTGCCATGTCGTCTACTTGGCCGGTGCGAAAGCCACAAGCATTAACCAAAAAATTAACTTGGTATGTTTGTTGTCCGTGCTGATCTTGGGTTTCAATTTGCCAGCCTTGGTTATGCTGACTTACAGACAGTACTTTAGTTTGGGTTAATACTTGTGCTTGGTCTAATTTAGCTAAGGCCAAGGTTGCTGTCGCGGCAATGCGTAATGAACTTAAACCATACTCTTGCACTAATACCAGTGGATATTTTAATTGGGAGAGATCCACTTGTTTGGCGATAGGGATCATCCAGTCATCGTTAGATGTTGGAAACTCAGGCGTGGCCAGTTGCGCTAAGCGCTGCATGTCTTCAAACTGATACAGAGTGAAATATTGTTCAGGGTCGCCAAGTAATTGGTTGCGCGGGTCTTGCGCGACAATGCGTTGGTACTCGTCGCGCAGTAAATACAGTCGTGGCATTAAGTCACTTGGTTCACCGGGGTCTTGGTTGGGGACGGCAATGACTGTGGGTCGCTGATTAACGCAATGGGGGTATATTCTTAAAGTATTAATAGATTGATTGAGTAACTTAACACATTGCTCATCGCTGATTTCACGATATAAATTGCCACCAGCATGAAGGTGGCACATTGGTGGGCCATTCACTAGGCCGTCACCTTGTTCAATCAGTAAGGTTTTTATGCCTTGCTCAGCTAAGCGCAGGGCAATAGTCGAACCTGCCACACCCGCACCTATAATACCTACGGTTGCTTGGTTAATGTCTCGTTCAGCGATGCTATTAGCCATAGTGAGTATGCTCTTTACCTATAATCTATTGGATCAGTCACGGTGCATTGAAGGCTTGGGTATTCTACTGTGCTCCAGCTCACATTGAAATACGTGATGATGATCTATATGGATCATATACGCGATAAGAATCATTGATGTAAGTGAAAACGCCTATCAATCATTGTATTAACTTTGACTTAGGTTAAATTTTACACTGTATTATAAGCGCTTAGTGTTGATGTAATGTTGATTTAATAGTTATTATGCGCCATTCATTCTCTCTTGATAGAGCTATCGGCCATTAAACTAGCCTCAGTTTGGGTTAATTACCCAACTTTGCAAGTGTTGGCCGAGTAAGGTAAGCATTGAAGCATTTAATCACGGCGTTAGAAAACGAGCTGCAAGCCTTGCGGCACAATCAAATTAATTTAGCTGATCGTATCAATCAGGCTGAAACCGAACTCACTAAAATTAAAGCAGAGATGGCAAAAGCGCCCCCTGAGCTGAGTTCCTCTGCAGCGTCTAAAGCGTATAAGTCTTCAGCAGATAAAGAGTTGGCTCCTGAGCCATTATCATCAACGCCAGCCATTAATGCTCACGCAACAGGCGTCAAGCCATCAGAGATTGGCAGCAGCAACTTGCCTACTTATGATGAAACCGAGCATGTTACGCCGCAGCAAGTGGCAACGATGACCGCTAAGGGCGCCGAGGTTAAGGTTGCGCCCCAGCCAAGTCATACTGGCTCAGCTAATACTAGTGAGCAGGCAAGACAAGCAGAGCAAGACCAAGCGGAACAAGATGCGATATTAGCACGATTGGTTGCGCGTAAGGAGCAGGCTGAGCGTAGCGCCGCGGTGAAGTCTGCGGATGCCGAGTCAAAATCAGTCATTCCAGCTTCAGTTCGCAAAGAATCGCTAACCGAGCCTAACGATAGCGCGATAAAGCCCGCTATCAAACCTGTTAGACAAGCGCCTGTTCACCAAGAGCCTGTAGCTCAGCCTCACACTCTATCAGAGCAAGCAGCCAGCCAAGAGCAAGTAGCTCGACTCGTTCCAAAGCCCACGAGGTTAGCGGCAAGCGATAGTGCTGCTGAGGCTATAACTGAACCTGTTGAATCATTGCCACGCAGCATGCATAAAAATGCCATCGAGCAAGCCAGTCATGAATGGCTTGGCTCGCTATTAGGGCCGATTGCGAAAGTATCCAGACAGCTAAAAAGTTTTTACCAGCATTATCAGCAGCGTGGTTTGGGGCCGGTGTTTTTAATGACTTTGGCGGGCATTGCTGCGCTAACCTTAGGGTTTGGTTATTTGCTGCAATATTCATGGAATAATGTATTTAGCGATGGCATGCGTATCGCAGTTGCGGTGTTGTTTGCCAATTCCATTCTTGCGGCAGGCTTATGGGTTTATAAGAAAAAGCCAGACATGTCTGAGTATGGATCTGGACTCGTTGGTCTGGCTATTATTCTTAATTATCTGTGTGGCTATTTTGCTGGACCCTATCTCGGGCTCATCGGTTCCTTCTCGGCGCTCATTTGGTTGGCTATTGTTACGCTAACAGGCTATGGCTTAGCGCAAAAGTTGGAAACAAAGGTAGTGGCTGTGATTGCTTTGCTCGGCGGCGCGTTTTCGCCGTTAGTGTTTGGCGTTGAGCAGCACTATCCCGCCTTGTATTTACCCTATATTTTATTACAAGCATTGTTTGCTTGGCGGGTTTGTCAGCAACTGCGTTGGCATGGCTTATTAACCTTGGCTAGCATGACACATATCGCCAGTGCCGAAGCCTTTATTCTGCTCGTGGACTTTCATGCGCAACTTGACAACTGGCAAAGTTTATTCGCCTTGTTGTGTCTCAACTTGTTGTTTTTACTGTACGCCTTAACGGGGATTGCCAAGCTACGCAAGCTGAAAGTTGACCAGCACTTGCTCGGTTTACCCATGGCACAGTTGGCCTTTTTTATTTTGGCTATGTTGCAAGTGGATAGCTGGAGTGGGCAATTACTGGCTTTTAATAGTGTGCTGTTTCTTGGCCTATTTGGTTACTGGCGTAAGCTCGACGAGGTTAAGCATATTTGTCTGGTATTTGCAGGCGTGCTGGCCGGCTTTGCCGCTTTAATACTGGTTTCTAATGAGTTTCAGGGCATTATCTGGTCCCTTGAAGGGGCTTTACTGCTGTGGTTGGGGCTGCGTCATCGTTATGGAATGGTGCGCAGTGAAGCTTATGTGTTGTTATTAATTGGCCTATTCAGCACGGCTTATTCTTGTATCCGCCTATTGCTGGGTTCGAATGAGGCAATTGCGCCATTATTTGTTATTAGTTCATTTGCCGTTAGTGCAGCTTGGCTTAATTTTGCTTTTACATTAGTGATTGTTAGCGGATGTGAGCGATTACTTCGTTTTTATAATACGAGCGCAAACGCTTTAGATATAAGCACAGCTGAACGAAGTGTTACTTGGGGAATGGCAGAGCTGTTGTCATTGCTAGTGGCGCTGTTTGTCTATTTCAGTTGTTATATTTGGCAGCCTTCTTATTTGATGGTGGCCTCGGCATTAGTCATTCCTTTATTGCTTTGGCGCACCACACGTCAAGTATTGCCTGTTACAGAAACTTTGTCTTGGCTGGCGTATCTGCCACTGTTGATACAAGTGCTATTGAGTGTGCAGCAAGTAGGGAGTTGGCGTTTTATCGAGCAAGATTTACTGGGCCAGCTCGCGCGCATCAGTTTGTTTACCTTAATGTGGTTAACCTATCGGGTGTATTGTCGCTACTTGCCGAGCTCTTCATTGCTGCCAATTGCGCGGGGGGTAAACTTAATTGTTTATCTGGCTATACCTGCTTATCTCACTATTAAGGTGGGCAAGGTGGCGTTTGAATGGGTAGCGCTGGCGGCTTGGGCGAGTGCTGCGCTGGCATTAACATTAGATTACTGGCGTAAAGCTAAAGCGTTGCGCATTGAAGCTGTCTTACTCTTGGCGCTGGCCGTGTTGCTCTCACTGGCTCAAGGGATTGCGTTCGACTTATGGCAAGGTTGGGCAGGCTTGTTGATTGGCGCATTAGCCTGTGTTGCGATTGTGCAAAATATAGGGCGATGCCGCGCAAGATTACGTTTGTTAGCGCCCCTTAAGCCGCTTAATATCGTGGCCCCTTATTATTTTACCTTAGTGCTCGCTGCAGCATTTTATTATGTTTGTCAGTGGCCTGAATATATTGCGATATCTAGCTGGATCGCGGTGTTTATCACCTTAGCGCTGCATGCTTGGTTGCGTGAGTTGTTGTTGCGCCGTGTTGCTTTGGGATTTATCGCGATTGGTTTACTCAGTGCGTCACTGAGTTTGTGGGCACACCAATGGCAAGGCGCAGTAGGGTTAGTGATGGCTAGCTTACTGTTTACTGCGCTGCGCTATTATCAACGGCCGTTGCGTTTATGGTTAAAGCGCTACCCACCGTTTCATCGAGCGCGTTTGGCCAGCGTTTATTATTTTGCATTGTTAGTAGTTATTTTAATGGTGTGGGGCGTGACATTGCCGCAATGGTCAGCCTTGATCTTTTGGGCCGGGGCAGCATTGGCCTTATTGCTGCACTGGCCGATGCGACATGTGTTGTTTCGTTACCTGATAATTGGACTGGTTTGGCTCGCAAACATTGCCATGGTGATGAGTTTGTTTGACGGTAACGCTAATGGCTGGTGGGCACTTGGTTTGAGTGCGTTGGTATTTAGCGCCTTACGAGCAAGATTGACCCATTGGCGCGGTTGGTTGTTTGCCCATCAACCACTCACTTTATTAAGAAAGAGTGTGCCTTATTACTTTGCCTTATTGGTTGCCATTAGTGTGTATGTGGCAACCAAAGTGCCAGATGTGCTTTGGCTTAGCTTATGGGGTTGTGCTTTATTTGCCTTTTTGCTGCACCTACCAATCCGTCACCTATTATTACGTAGCTTAGGCATGTTGCTGGCATTGATTGCGAGTGCGTTTAATTTTTCTTTAGTCTTTATGGGGCACTTTAATGGTGTGCTGGGATTAGCTATTGGACTGGCAGCGCTGATGGTTTACAGCTATTGCTACCCAAGTCGACAGTGTTACCTGCGCCGGTTCAAGCCGTTAGCAATAGTTTATCCATTAAAACCTTATTATATAGCGCTAGCAGGAGCGGCACTCACTTACTATTTTAGCCACTGGATGGCACTTGCGGTATTAGTGGCTACGAGTTGTCTTGTGCTTGATTTAAGTCGTTGGCCTTTACACGCTACCATCCGCGGCAGTTGGCGTTTGGCCCTTGCTGTTATTGTCGCGGCAATGGCGTTGTTGATCGGCTTACAAGCATTCGCCTTGTTTGGTGTGAGAGATAATTTATTAAGCTATGCGGCCTTTGATGTACTGGGCTTGTTAGGGTTGGGCTGGTTGCTATTTTATACGCCATTCAAACGTTTGGTAAGACCACGTTATTTGAGTTGGTTATTACTTTGGCATGGGCTTTTTATTGCGAGCTACCTACTAACGGGTTACGGCTTTGGCACAGAAGTATTTGCGCCATTTAGCTCGGTTGCCCTTGTGGTACATGGCTGTTGGTTGATGATGTTGAGTTTACACCCGCAAAGCCAGCGCTTAATTAAACTGGCCAGTGCGCTGTTTGCCTTTGTTTTCATCAAGGTGATCTTCTGGGACATGGCTGGGTTCGCCTTGGTACAAAAAGTGGTGGCCTTTATGGCGATTGGCGGTGTCCTGTTGTTAGTCTCTTATTTTTACCTCAAGCAGAAGAATAAGCAGTTAGCTGATAAGTCTAGCGCTGAGTCGTTGTCGGAGGTCGAAAGCTAATCGTAGTTTGAAGTGACTTGGCAATCGACCTTGTTCAGAGAAGCCGCTGCTGCGGCTTTTTTGTTTATTTTTTAGCCATATTTTTGCTAGAATCAGCTGCGGCAAATTGTCATTGAATAATTAAATGATATTAATTATCATACGCGAATTGTTATCATCCATTTTGCTGGTAGAGGTTGTTTTGTTCCCCAATCGTTTTCTTTCTGCGTTGCTGGTGGTCAGTAGTGCTAGCTTGTTTTCGACAGCTGCACTGGCCGCAAGTGTGACTCAAGTTCAACAACAAGCCCTCAACGACCAGCAGCAAGCTCGTCAATCTCAGCACACTATCGATCAGCTTGATGATAATAAACTTGCGATTATTCAAAAGGTAAAGCAGCTGCAAGCCGAGGCCGAACAACTTGAGCAATACAATGTTTACTTGACTGAGTTGGTGCAAGATCAAGCCAGCGAAGTGGCTTCATACCAGCAGCAAATTATTGATGTTAAAGAAACGCGCCAAGGGTTAGTGCCGTTAATGGTAAAAATGCTGGATAACCTTGCACAGTTTGTGGCGTTGGATGCCCCGTTTTTGCTGGATGAGCGCCAGCAGCGCATCAGTCAGCTGCAACAAATGATGAACAAGGCTGACATTTCTGAAGCAGAAAAATACCGTCGCATTTTAACGGCCTACCAAATTGAAGCGGAATATGGCAGTAAAATGGGCGAATACCAAGGCGAGTTAGCCTTAGATGGCACCACCCGTACTGTGCAGTATTTTTACCTCGGCCGTGTCGCGTTTGTTGCCTTATCCCTTGATGGCAAAGCCGTGTGGTCCTGGGATCGAAATCAGCAACAATGGCTAAGTGTTGATAACGCCTACGCCCAAGATGTCAAACAAGCCATCGCCATCGCCAAAAAAACCGAGATACCTAACTTGATTAAACTGCCGTTGATCGCGGAGGTATCACAATGAAATATATCTTCTTAACCTTTTCACTACTGCTGAGTTCGCTGGCTAGTGCTAATCAACTTGATGATTTATTACAGCAAGTTAAACAGCAACAAGCGAAAAACCAGCAAACTAACAGCCAGCGCGAGTCCGATTTTAAAGGTGATTTAGCTCATTGGCGCAACGAGTTAGCTCAAGCGCAAGCAAGGTTTGATCAAGTTAAAGGCAAGGCGGACCTACTTAACGCGCAGTTTGATCAACAAGAGCTGCAACTCGCGCAATTAGAGCAAGACTTAAGTTTGGCAACGGACAATCTCGGTGAAGTGTTTGGTGTGGTGCGCCAGATGACCGGTGAATTTGCTAGCGATTTTTCTCGCTCCATTATTTCTACTCAGTTTCCTGAGAGGCAAACTTTTGTGGCGGAGTTATCACAACGTAAAGCACTGCCTTCTCTCACGGAGCTAGAGCAGCTTTGGTTTGTGTTGCAACAAGACATGACCGAGTCTGCCAAGGTGGTGGAATTCGAAGCAGCGGTGGCTGACCCATCCGGCATCACGCAACAGCAAACGGTGGTGCGTTTAGGCAGTTTTAACTTGGTGAGTCAGGGCGCCTATTTAGTTCGTGATGAGCAAACAGGCGTGTTGCAGCATTTAACCAAACCCGTTGGCGGTGACGTGGCGAATACCTTGGCAGATTGGCAAGTTAATTCCCCATCGGTGCAAGGCTTCTATTTCGATCCGGCAAAAGGCGATTTGTTGACCATGTTAGCGCGAACGCCCACTATCTCAGAGCGCATTACTCAAGGTGGGGTGATTGGTTACTGCATTTTGGCGGTGTTAGTGCTGGGTTTAATGATAGCGCTGGTACGACTGGTACGATTAAGTCGCGTGTCGCTGCAAATTCATCGCCAAATGAAAACCGCTAACGCTAATAGTAATAATCCATTAGGCCGTATTATGGCGGTTTATCAAGCCTACCAACATCGCTCAACCGAAGTACTTGAGCTGAAGCTTGATGAAGCGGTCTTGCGTGAAGTGCCCGCGCTAGAGCGCGGCAACAGCATTTTAAAAATCCTTGCCGCGATGGCGCCAATGATGGGACTACTGGGCACGGTAACGGGGATGATAGGTACTTTCCAGTCGATTACCGTGTTTGGCACCAGCGACCCTAAGTTGATGGCAGGCGGTATTTCGATGGCGCTGATCACCACAGTGATGGGCTTAGTGGCAGCCTTGCCGTTATTACTTATCCATAGTGTGTTACATGGCCGTGCTAACCGTTTGATTATCTTGTTAGAGCAGCAAAGTATCGGTTTGATCGCTGAGCAGGCCGAGTTACAAGCGCAAGTGGCGGATGTCAGCCCCGCAGCTAAAACCATGGCGAAAGCGCCGCAATTACAGGCTAGCTAAGGTGAATGAGGTTGTAAATTCCATCGACCTTGTTGCCGCATTAATGCGTGCTGGTGGTGTGGTGATGTATGCCATTGCTGGCGTGTTGGTGTTGCTTTGGGGCTTGATGCTCGAGCGGACTTATTATTTATGGCTGAGTTTTAAAATAGAGCAGCAAGGCTTATTTGCACGCTGGCAACAACGCAACGAGTGGCAGTCTTGGCAGGCGGTGCATATTCGCCAGTCGTTACTAGGGCAGGCTGAGTTGGCACTGACGCGTCATTTACCGCTGTTATCAGCATTAATCAAAGTCTGTCCGTTGTTAGGATTACTAGGAACTGTATCCGGTATGATCCAGGTATTTGATGTGGTGGCGGTACATGGCACCGGTAATCCCAAGCTATTAGCATCGGGAATTTCAATGGCAACGATTCCGACTTTAGCCGGCTTGGTATGCGCGTTATCAGGACTGTTGGTGTACTCACGCCTAGAGCGGCGTACAAAAGTGTTATTAAGTCAGTTTTCACAGCAGCTGGCCACGGTGAACGAGTAGGTTATGAGAAGAAGACGAATTAGACCGGAAGAAGATGCGCAAATAGACATGACGCCGATGTTAGATGTGGTGTTTATCATGCTGATCTTCTTTATTGTTACCACCTCTTTTGTGCGCGAGTCGGGCGTGGAAGTGAATCGCCCGAAAGCGGCTTCGGCCAGCGAGCAAAAAAATGCCGGTGTGTTTATTGCGGTGAAGGAAAATGGTGAGATTTATTTAGATAGAAAACAGTTGGATGTGCAAAAAGTACATTCAGTGCTGGAGCGGATCATTGCCGAGCGCGGTGAAGTAGGGCTGGTGATCCAAGCAGATGAGCTCGCTCGCCACGGCGTGGTGGTGAAGGTAATGGATGCAGCAAAATCGGCAGGGATCAAACAGATTTCCGTTGCGGCGGAGCAGCCTTAAATGCGTTTTGTGTTAGCGCTGATTGGCGCGCCTATCATGGCTTTTGCCTTGTTTGTATTTATGGCGGGGTTGATCCACAAAGACCTTGGTAGCTTGCCAAAGTCGCAAGACACGCCTTATCTCGATTTGGTGATGACTGATACCGAGGAGCAAAGCGAGCGCAAGACACGGCAAAAACCAACGCCCCCTGAGGTGAAACCATTAGCGCCGCAAGTGCCCGTGCAGCAGCTTAAGCCCGCCACCCCTAATCCAGTAGTGGCTAAGTTAACCGCCCCTGCATTAAGCTTATCCAGCAGCGTGAGTGCGATGGCAATTAATATGCCGAGTGTAATGGCAGAATCGGTCAGCGCGCCTGTTGCGGCTCCAGCCGTTGCAAGTAATGGCGATGCCATGGCTGTGCCTTTACACCGAGTTGAGCCCATGTATCCTGCTAAGGCAAAGCGTCGTGGTAAGGAAGGTTATGTCGTGGTGGCTTACGATATTAGTGCAGAAGGCAAAGCGATTAACGTGCGTATTATTGAAGCCGTGCCGAAGCGAACTTTTGAAAAAGCGGTGAAAAAAGTAATGCGACGTTGGAGGTTTAAACCGCTAATGGTTGACGGTAAAGCGCAAATACAAACGCAGCAACAGCAGCGTTTTGAATTTAAGTTAGAGTCTTAAGCAACGCGAATTCTGGATAAGTGAACGAGTATGTTGTCACCACAAAAACGCTGTGAATATGTCCCTATACGTTTTGCATTTTTTGCCGTAAAGGCATTCTCAACCTGGTTTATACCGGCATAACAACAACTGGGGTTAAATGATGAAATGGCTAATGATAGTGCTTGGTTTGTTTTGCTTTCCCGTGTTGGCGAGTGAGCCAAGTTTAAGCGCGGCGCTGGCAAAACAGGTTAAACCGGCTTATCAATTTTACCAGCAAGAGCAATACGGTGAAGCGCTAAGGGTGATCAAAGCCGTTCAGCCCAAGGCGGGTTTTGAGCTGGCTTATATTAAACGTTTTCAAGGCAATCTTCATTGGCTGCTCAATCAGCCAGCGGCAGCGATAACCAGCTTGTCACAAGCGGTGGCAGAAAATGCCTTGCCGAAAGATCAGCAATCACAAACCCAGCGCATGTTGGGTGATTTATATTTATCACAAGCTAAGGCTAAATCGGCTCTTAAACATTATCAGCAAGTGACCGGTTCGCAGCGCGATGCGGCGCTGTATCTCAATATGGCACAGGCTCACTATCAACTTGAGCAATGGCAAGGTGTGGTCAAGGCTGCAGAGCGGGGCATTAAACTCAGCAAAGGGTTTAATAAATCTGCCACCACCTTATTGCTCACGGGTTACTACCAACAAAAAAATTATGCCAAAGCGGCAACAATACTGACTCAGTTAAGCCAGCATGAACCCAGCAATAAACAATGGTGGCTGCAGCTGTCTTCGGTTTATTTGCAAATGAATGATAAAAAACGCGCTTTAAGCACCTTAGAAATAGCCTATCAAGCGGGCATGTTGAGCTCAGCGGCAGAGTTAAAAAACTTGGCTCGCTTGCGCGCCAATGCCGGTTTACCCTATCAAGCCGCTGATTTATTTGCCAGCCAATTAAAAAACCAAACTTTGCCCTATAACACCAGTACCCTCAAAGAGTTGGCTGGTTATTGGCAACTAGCACGTGAATATCAACGTGCTGCTACAGTATGGGGACAAGTTGCTAAGCTGACGGGCTCGCCTGAACATTATTTACAACAGGTGGCGTTATACAGTTTGTTACAGCAGCCTAAGCAGGCGCTTAGTGTGCTTGAAACCATGCCAACCAACGGTGTGGCCGGTAAGGTAGCGCTAGCGAAAACTCAAGCTTGGTATGATTTAAACCAGTATCAAAAAGCGCTGCAATTTGCGCAAAAAGCCCAGCAACAACAAGCCACCGCCAAACAAGGCGCCAGCTGGGTGGCGATGTTAGAAACGAAGCTAGCCGCTAAGCTAGAAACGAATATAGATAGCGGCCAAGGGCGAGTGTTGTGATACTCAGTTGTTTTGTACGTGCAATGAATCAAAGGGCAATTAACCATTCATATTTAGTTGGGCCATGTTAAACCGCTATTTATAACTCTGTGCTGATTTTTTGCTCGACAGTACTAAGCAGACTTTTACTTTTTTCTAGCCAGCTTGGTTCATTGGCTTTTTTCTGCTCCAGCGCAATTTTGTATTGCTCAATAATTTGCTCACCAAGCGTTGGGTTAAGGTTTAGAGCAAGCCATACCAAATCAGCATATCTAGGCTTACCTTGTTCATTAACCTGATCTGAAACCCGAAATGCAGTATTTATTTTTGTCTTACTTGCTTCTTTTTTCAGTAAAAGTGGAATGACATCTGCTGGTGTTTTATTGTTAATAACGATATCCCAAGCCGCTTGAGAATAAGGCTCACTTAGAGCTACTGTTTTAATCTGTTTTTTCGTGGTGTCTGGAAGACTGGCTAATAAGCTCAAGATCTCCGCTTGTTTATCTATATCGTCATCTGAAGCTGGCAATAGAGCCATCGAATCTACCTTGTATAGATTTATGCCATAAAGATGCGCTAGCAGCTGGGATATATGCTGATCAAGTGTTGGCCTGAGCTTTTTAATTTCTTTTAACACCCTGAGTGCATCGTATGTTTTATCCGTAGAAAGAACTAATCTTGCGGCTAGTACGCTTGGGTCTGATATTGCCATTTTCTCTCTTACATCTGCACTTTTTATGTTATGTACTTTGGCTAAGAATTCGTAGTCAGATTGTGTAATTGATTGTTCTTGGTACCAACGCTGGTATACCTGAAATAATCGAGAGTCACACTCAAATGAAGACAGCGGCGCTAATGGTAAATATTCCGAGTAAAAATCATCTATGTGACGATGCCAACCATAGTCAGATATAGCAGAATCATCACAAAAGCTCTGAATTTGCACTTTAAGTAAGTTTTCTATTTGCTTTAACTGTGCGGCTGAAAAATTTTTTTCGTTTGCAATGCATTCTAAAATTGCCTGACTTGCGCTTAATGATTTTATGTCTGTACTACTTGATAAAAGCGATTTTTTCCCACCTGTACTCAACCAGTTAGCGGATGGCTGACTCTCGTATAGTTCATATTTTTTCGCAATGTCACAAGCTAGAGTCGCGATTGCGGTTTTTTGTTTGGCGTTGTAAATCGTCGTTTTTTCAAGTTCACGCTTAGCCCCTAGGAAGGCACTGGTACCCCAGTTATTATTATCATGCCAAGCGATGTTAAGTACGTCCGATTTAAAGGCTGATAGGCGATTCATGTCGTTAAATTTGGGTAGCGCTTGGTAAAGCTGATTAATAACTCGTGTCCGTTCAGTTTCATCAAAATGACTGATATATATGCGATTTAAAGCCTTACTTGTCTCTATTGTGAAGTCAGGGGTGAATACAGGCTCTGTTTCAAGTTTGCTTAATAGATTCAGAGGAGGTTCATATTTAGCATGGAAAAGTTGGCTTTGTTTATCCGAGAAGGTGACTACACTGACAGTTTCACTTGAATATAAATCTACTATTGCGAAAGGTAAAAGAATGACACAGGCGGGAGAGTGACCGCAGCCGGAGCCGCCACCTTGCCTTTTGTATGTTTTTAGCGAAATGCTTAGTTGGTGTTTTTGTGCATAGCTATCAACTGCATCAAGCGTCACTGGCACATCAAAAGCTGTATCGTAGGTGATAACTTCCCCGTGCGTTTCGATCTTGATCTCTTTTCGCTTATCGAGGGTGATTGCCTCGATAAATGAATTGTTATTTGCTGTTGCTGTTGCTTGGATCGCTAATCCAAGAAAACAGCATAGCAGGTTTAAAACGTGTTTTCTCAAACTGAATTCCTTGCAAAAATGCTTTGTTATAGATTCGCTTTATATATTTATGCTGAAGAATGCTCTGGTAAACAAAACAGAGCTATCAATATTTTGAGCAAGGCTTACGTCCCTTAGTTCTAATTTATTTCACCCAAGTTAGTTTAATAGTGGTATATGGCTAGTTCGCGCTTAGTGTGTTCTTATACCTTAATTTTACTATTGCTTCTCAATTATTTGATTAATATATCCCAATAAAGATTGAGTTAGCCAGTCTATTAAGGCAAAGGAATTAGAAAATGCAGAGTAAAATACGATACTCATTTATAGCCATGGCGTTGGTGTTTTTTACCTACTCAGCTTGGGCTGAAAACTTGCTTTCAGCGCGCGCTGGACATGTCACTGTGTTGAACAAGCAAGAAAAGATCACAGAGGAAATGACTCAGCCACCTGCTGATATTTTTAACATCATTAAGTATCCAACCGAGCTGGGCGAGATGTCTGCTTATTTGAGCCAACCGAAATTGGCCACAAATGAAAAGCGGCCGGCGATTATATGGCTAACAGGCGGTTTCCCGACCAGTTCGCCGGGTGATTATCTGTGGACCGAGATCGATGTGGACAATGAACAGTCTGCCAGAGTTTATCGAGATTATGGCATTGTCATGATGTTTCCAACACTGCGAGGTGGTGTTAAAGGAAATCCTGGTGTGGTCGAGCAGTTTTATGGTGAAGTCAACGATGTAATTAGTGCAGGTAAGTATCTTAGAAGTTTAGATTATATTGATCCTGAGCGGGTTTACCTTGGTGGGCACAGTACCGGCGGGACATTGGCATTGTTGGTGGCTGAAGCGACGGATATATTCGCTGGCGTTATTTCACTTGGGCCAACGGCTAATCATTATGGTAAAAAGCGTGCCAATTTTGTTTGGAACGATAAAGAAATTTACTTAAGAAGCCCAAATAACTTCCTGTCTTATATCACTAAACCTACTTATATCATTGAAGGTGAATTCGGTAATGCTGGAAGCATTGAGGACTTTCAACAGCGACTACAAGGGAAGCCGAACAATAAAGTTAAAACCGCTTTAGTGAAGGGCGCCAATCATTTCTCGGTGATCCATCCGGTGAATAGTATTTTTGCCCAAGCGATTGCCGGGGGAGAGCTAAACGTGTTGTCGATTGATGAGAAAAATGAGCTTGAGCCCGCTTATCTGTCTTTTGCCCAACAAGTTCAGCAAACTACCGATCTGCGTATTCTTGCCAATCTGCGTTCGCAAGGGCTGAAGCTTGAGGGTAAGCAGCAAGTGCGTTCTTATTTTTATGCGCGTAATAAAGACTCTTTGGTTGCTGTTGTGGCACAAGCCAAGGCGCAAGGCATGTTGGTGACAGCAATTAGCCAAGAAAAAAGTGAAAATGGCAGTACTTATTTTATGACAAGCCTGTCGAAACAGATAGATATTACAGCATTGCAGTCTTTATTTGAGTTAAGCCACTCATTTAAGCAAATCGCTGATGAAAACGAGCTTTATTACGACTACTGGACCATTGGAAGTAAGTAATTTTTAGACAACCGTGCTCTAGTTTCTGGTTAAACAGCAGTTAGCGCCCAAGGGAGTAGAGAGGATATCCTCTCTACTCCCTTGGGCTTATCCTGGTTTAGTAATCAGGATTGAACTGAAACTTTTCAAGTTCTCTTCTCAGCATCTTATGGTAGTAGGGGATCGCCACCCATGAATAAACCACCAGCCCAAGCCACGTTAAGGAAAGTAAAAAACTGACGGTCGAATAGCCTAAATCTAGCGCGATCTGTGAGAGTAAATTAAAGCTTAAAAAACCAATTATCAATATTAGCCCGGAGGACAGGTTAGACATATTGCTCAAGTAATTATTTAGTTTCCACCATAAGCCAAAAACAGCACTTTTTCGCATTTTAATTTGCGCAAACAAATTAAGTGCTTGGCGGTTTTCTGGGTTTTGCATAATGGCAAATTTAGCATGATAGTCAGCATCTTCAATATTATCTGATGCGAGTGCTATTTCACCCATTAGTAGGTTAGCATCTTGGTCTTGAGCATCTCTGTTAAGGGCTTCTTCTGCGTATTCCTTGGCCGATCTATAATCACCTGTGTCTAGAAAATATTCCCCAAAAGCAATCATGATGCTGATTGAATCAGGCGCTATGTTAGCAGCAGCTTGCAGTGCCGATAATTGCAAGCGGCGCTTTTCTAGTCGACCATAAAGCTCCCCTTTAAGCAGTAAGGCATTATGGTCATTGGGTTCAAGTTGCAATGAGTGATCGCAACTTTCAAGGGCGGCGGTTATTTTCCCTTTAAACAGGAATACCCGCGCGGCGACTAGGTGGAAAAATGCATTAGTAGGATCAAGGTTGAGAGCGAGTTTTAACTCATAGTCAGCAGCATGAATACGGCCCATCGCTAACAAGTTAGCCGCCAATAATCCATGGTAAACAGCTTTCTCAGGTGACTCGCCAAGAAGTTGTTTTAAAAGCGTTACCGAGTGGGCGTGTCTCCCTTGGTTGTAGCTTTGAAGCGCGGTGTCAAAGTAGTAATCATTCATTTGACTGCCCCTGTGTGTAGATGTATTGATGGAGAGCGTAAGGACCAGATTGGATGAATGCGATGTAATATAAGCATAAAAATAATGCCGCTTTGAGCAAGATCCTAAAATATGGAAATACCATTACGCCCATTCCATCTTGTTTCGCGATGGCTCCAAAACCAATGAGTAGCCCTAATAGGGTTAACCCTCCTAGTACGGCGATCAGCAGCTCCTTTTTAATGGTTGGGCTGCCCATGAAAATTCCATTTGCAACCATCCAAACCAAGGGGAACCAATACGTTGCAGCTAAAGGTGGTGACCAAAGTACGGGAATAAAAATGCATAGGAAAAGGATTGCGATGGGGTCAAGTACAAAGGTTGAACCCCAACTAGGTTTAGGTTCATCAACAATGTTATAGCTTTCCATAATCTGTTCTATTTTCCATGCTTTTTAATAAAATCTAGGACATCATTATAGCGGCCTCCATCATTGGCATAGCGAGCATAGTTTCTTGCTGTGGTTAGCCATTCAGTGGTCGTCGCACGGCTTTGTCCGAGTGATTGAGTAAAATGTTTCATTGTTATTTCAGTTTCTTCGCCAGTCTCGATGGTTTCGTCAATCGCTTCGTCTGCAGCCATCTCAATCAAATTGGCGAGATCAGCCCCCGAGTAGCCCGATGTTTTCTGCGCGATTGCATTAAACGCAATATCCGCTGTCATAGGACGATCTGTCATATGATGTTTGAGAATGGCTTCTCGGGCGACAGCGTCAGGAGGAGGAATGAAAAACATCCGATCAAAGCGTCCCGGTCTGAGAAAAGCCGAATCGATCGCCCAAGGAACATTCGTTGACGCCAACACCAGTATGCCGTCATTTTGTTGTGAAAAGCCGTCGAGTTCGGTTAGAAATTGGCTGATGGTGTTGCTGGTGGCGTTGTTACGTGCATGCTCTCGCTTTCCGGCCAGTGCTTCTAGTTCGTCAAAAAAGATGACGGCGGGCTTTTCTTGGCGGGCTTTATCAAAAGTCGCTTTAAGCTTTTGCTCTGACTCGCCAATATACATATCTAGAATGTCTGCTACTTCAACATTAAAAAATGAGGCATTACATTCACCGGCTGTTGCTCTAGCGAGTAATGTTTTACCGCAGCCAGGAGGTCCGTACAATAATACACCGCCACCTACTTTTTTCTTAAAACGCTGGAAGATGGAGGGCTTTTGAAAAGGTAAAATGATTCTCTTGTTAATTTGTTTTTTAATCGCTTCAAGGCCAACAACATCACTAAAATTGGTTGTTGGTTGACGATGGTGTGTTAGCGATAGCACCTCGGCCGTATTGGGTGTATCGATCACTCTGAGTTTAATTTTTTCATCGACCAATTGGAAATGCTGATCACGCGCTGCTGTTTTCAACTCAGGGTGTGATAATCGCAGAGATTGGTAGATGTTTTTTGCTAAATAACCGTGTTCGGATTGCTCAAGGGTATCTAAATAAACTTGAAAGCGATGATTGTCGAGCTTGGCCGCTACCTTGCTAAGGTGCTCAATATCTTTATCTTGCGCGAATGCTGTGCACAGTGAAATTAACGTTGTTTCAGCTAAATTTGTATCAATATCTCCAAGGTAGAGTTTTGCTTGCTCTAGCTGAGCGCTTTCGATGTAGCTTTTAACTAAAATGTTAGCTAATTCAGAAGAGGGGGCTGCAGTATAAGCTGCAGCTAAGCTATCCAGTGTTTGAGGATCCATTGCTTTCTCTCATTGCCAATAATGAGTGGCTAAGAATACATTAAAGTGACTTTTATGGGTTAGTTAAGATAGCTAGAGCATAAGAATTGAGAGCTTGACCAATAATGATGTCGAGTTGGCTTATATCGACTAAGGTTATTTTTCTGACGATCCCTTGTACTGTGTTGATTAGTCGAGTACTTCACAGCGTCAGCGCTAAACTGCTTACAGCGCGGAATATTCAGTGTCGAATGCTGTTAGTAGGCGGTTGACTATTTCTACCGTCACACCGGCTAATAGAGTTTTAGCGCGAGTAAATGATGTGTTTTGTCATCTAACGATGAAAAATCACCATAAAGCTTGCACAAATTTATACCCACAAAGCAAAATCCTGATTAATATATCCGCCAAATTACAATCCTAGGAGTTGGGTAAAATGCCTAAAGCGAGTGAAATCAAAAAAAATATGGCCATTGAGTTTAATGGCGATGCTTATATTGTGCGTGATATCGAGCGCTCTGTGCCTCAAGGGCGCGCCGGCGGTAGTATTTATCGTATGCGTATGTACAGCGTGGGGACTAACCATAAGCTTGATCAGTCGTTTAAAGATTCAGAAATGTTGACGTTAGCCGATTTAACACGCCGTCCGGTGATGTTTTCTTATGCTGATGGTAACGAGTATGTATTTATGGATAACGAAGATTACTCATCTTACAGCTTCAATAAAGAAAACATTGAAGATGAACTGTTGTTCATTGATGAAGAAACGAAAGGGTTGCAAGCCATCATAGTGAACGACGCGCCAGTTGCGATTGATTTGCCAAGTAGCGTTGAGTTAGTGATTGCTGAAACAGAGCCTTCATTAAAAGGTGGCTCTGCAACCGCTCGTACTAAGCCTGCCACGTTAACAACTGGCTTAGTGGTGCAAGTGCCTGAACACATTGCGCAAGGCGACAAAATTAAGATTAACGTTGAAGAGCGTAAGTTCAGCAGCCGCGCTTGATTTCTTCAGTTAACGCTTGGTTTACCGCTTCGTGATGCGGTAAACCTATTGATTATATTAACCTTTACGTTTTTTGGTGCCGCCCTGCACTGCTTTAAATCTTGGGTTACTCTTACAAATGACATACAAACGTCCGCGTCGTTTGACTATCTGACAGTCTCGGTGGCGTTGTTTGGCTGATTTTAATGAGCTAAGTACCTGCATTATTTTTCCTTACCTGTTGATTTTGTAAAACCAAAACGATGGTTGAATTTGGCAATACGCCCTTCAGACTTAACTAAGCTTTGCTTGCCTGTGTAGAAAGGATGAGATTCACTGGAAGTATCTAGGTAACAAACTGGATAGTGCTTGCCATCGTGCCACTGCATGGTTTGATCGCTTTTGTAAGTTGAGCGGATCAAAAATGAGTGATTTGCGGAAGTATCGTGAAAGATAACATAGTCGTAGTCGGGGTGGATATTTGCTTGCATCGTCTCTTACTTGTGTTGTGATGTTATATTGTAACAATAATGCAAATGATATCTATTATCAATAAGTTTTTGTTGGCTTATTACTTGCATTAGTTACTTGCATTAGTTACTTGTGATGTGTTTGCAGTCAGCTCTACTGAACGCATGCTATTGCCGTTTTAAGGTTAAGATTACCAAGGCGGTGCCGATATACTTGACTGAGGACGTAAGGATTAATTTATGTATAAGTATTTATTAGGGTTGTTTTGCTGTAGTATTTTTACCCTGCAAGCCGCGCAAGATTATGAAGTAGTGCAATTGTACACCCAAGATGAGTTGGTAGTGTTGATTAATAAAAATCAGCATTTAGCTCGGGTAAAGAAAGATGAGTGCCAATTGGTGCAAGATATTGAAGCTCATGCGACTAAGGTGCAAGAGCCTAGTTATCAATTTCTTTGGGGCGATATGCTGGCGTGGGGCGTGTGTGTCGACAAAGATCCAGAGCTTGGCGTTTATTTTATGTGGCAAGCGGCCAATCAAGGTTTACCTGCGGCACTAGAGCAGCTTGGTCGATATTATGTCAAAGGCACATTAGTGCAGCGCGATATTGCTAAGGCGATGCCATTGTTACGAGAGTCTGCTGGTTTAGGTTTTTTGCCGGCGCAGCTGCAATGGGCTGATTTATTAGTAAAAGGTAATGGTAGCCCGAAAGATTATGAAGAGGCTTATCGTTTACTACATCATGCAATTATTGGTGATAAGAAAACCTACCAGCAGGCAGCTAAAATTCTCAAGCAGTTGAGTCAGAAAATGCCCGCTAACATAGTAGCAAGAGCGAAACGAATAGCACCGTAATTTGCTTCAGGTTACTTAAATAAAGAACAAAAAAATAGGGAGCGTCCTGCTCCCTCAATAAGGAATATAATGCTTTACCCTATTAAGATTAGCTGTTGGTAAAGGTTTTATCCTGAAATAAACTTACTATATTTTCTTGCCTTTTATTCATTTCTGTTTTCGCGTATTTTTCATTCAAAAAACAAGGGATTCGGATATACTGGCAGGTATTCCTTCGAGGAGAAGAGCACATGTCACAAGACCCATTTGAAGCGCGCGAAGCGCAGAAATACGATAAACCCATTCCTAGCCGTGAATTTATTTTGAACCTGCTTGAAAAGCTTGGCAAACCGGCCACTCGAGATGAGTTATTTAAAACATTAGAATTAAGCACCGATGATGATTACATTGCATTGCGCCGCCGTTTAAAGGCGATGGAGCGCGATGGTCAATTGGTCTATTGTCGCAATGCGAGTTATGCCTTACCGGACAAATTAGAACTGGTAAAGGGTAAAGTAATTGGCCACAAAGATGGCTTTGGTTTTGTTAAACCAGAAGAAGGCGGGGTTGATTTATTCTTACCGCCAAAACAAATGATGTCGCTATTTCATGGCGATTACGTGCTGGTTCAACCAGTAAAAGTCGACGCTCGCGGTCGCACCGAAGCGCGTTTAATTCGTGTGTTGGATGACACTCCGATACAAGTAGTAGGGCGCTTCTTCTTGGAAGATGGTGTCGGCTTTGTGGTACCTGACGACAGCCGTATTGCGCAAGATATTATTGTCCCTACCGAGGTGCGAAATGGCGCTCGTCACGGCCAAGTGGTAGTGACTGAAATCACCACTCGCCCACGTCCTCGTGTTAATGCTATTGGTAAGGTAATTGAAATTCTTGGCCAAAATATGGCGCCAGGGATGGAAGTAGAAATTGCTTTGCGCACTCATGATATTCCGCACAGCTGGCCAGATGGTATTGATAAAGAGCTAAACGTATTTGGTGATGCTGTGCCTGAGCATGCCAAAGTTGGTCGCGTCGATCTGCGTGATTTACCGCTAGTCACCATAGACGGTGAAGATGCCCGTGACTTTGACGATGCGGTTTATTGTGAGAAAAAACCATCGGGCGGTTGGCGTTTATGGGTCGCCATTGCTGATGTTAGCTATTATGTGCGCCATGGCAGTATTTTAGATAAAGAAGCGTTAAATCGCGGTAACTCGGTTTATTTCCCTGACCAGGTTATTCCTATGTTGCCGGAAAAGCTCTCCAACGGTTTATGTTCACTTAACCCTCAAGTTGATCGTTTGTGTATGGTATGTGAAATGACCATTTCTGCGGCAGGTCGTTTGTCGGGTTACAAGTTTTACGAAGCGGTGATGAACTCCCATGCGCGTTTTACTTACACCAAAGTGGCAAATATTTTAGACGGCGATGAAGCCTTACGTGAGCAGTATTCAAGCCATGTAAAACACTTGCACGAGCTACACGCGATGTATCAAGCACTGAAAAGTGCGCGTCATATTCGTGGTGGCATGGAGTTTGAAACCCAAGAAACCCGTTTCATTTTTAACTCGCAACGCAAAATTGAACAGATAGTGCCTTTGCACCGCAATGATGCCCATAAGATCATCGAAGAATGTATGATCCAAGCCAACGTATCGGCGGCGCGTTACATTGAAAAAATGGAAGCTCACGCGTTATTTCGGGTACATGAAACGCCGGGTGAAGAAAAGCTGACCGGCTTTAGAAGCTTTTTAAGTGAGTTAGGTTTAGAGCTACGTGGTGGCCTAGAGCCGCAGCCGCGCGACTATGCTGATTTGGCAGATAAAATAAAAGAGCGCCCTGATGCTGAGCTGATCCAAACCATGCTGCTACGCTCAATGAAGCAAGCCGTGTATCAAGATGAAAACGTCGGCCACTTTGGCTTGGCACTTAAAGAATACGCGCACTTTACCTCGCCTATTCGTCGCTACCCTGACTTGATCTTACATCGCGCCATTAAGTTCCAATTGGCGAAAGAGGTGAAAAACCCTGGCCATCGTTGGACCGATACTGGCGGTTACCATTACCTTGAAGAAGATATGCCAATCTTGGGTGAGCAATGTTCAATGACCGAGCGCCGTGCTGACGATGCTACCCGCGATGTAGCGGACTTCTTGAAATGTGAGTACATGCAAGATCACGTTGGCGATGAAATGCAAGGCACCATCGCGGCGGTGACTAACTTTGGCTTCTTTGTTCGTTTAAATGACTTGCACATCGACGGCCTTGTTCACGTTACTTCTTTACCGGGAGATTATTATCAGTATGATGCCGGTCGACAAGTGATGCAGGGTGAGCGCACCGGTCGCGTGTTCCGTATCGGTGATACCTTGTCGGTTAAGGTGCTGTCAGTCAATTTAGACGATAAGAAAATTGATTTTGAATTAGCAGGTGAAGAAGGCGGACGTCGTCGCTCTGGCCGTAAACCCAATGCCACTAAAGGCGACGACAATACAGCCAAGCCGAGCGGTAGAAAACCTCGTGGCGGCAGTAAGCGCGGGGGCGATAGACAGCAAAACAGTGCAGGGCAAGATAGGCCTGCCAGCGAGCAAGCTACGACTGAAAAGACAACCGATAAACCTATCAGGCGCAAAGGTAAAGGCAAGGGTCATAGCATTGAGCTAGCATCCGGTAAGCCGAAAAAGAAAAAGACAGTTAAAAAGTCTAAGCGTGTGGCTAAAAACAAAAATAAAGCGAAGAAAACGAAATGAGCAAATCTGAATTAATCTACGGTATTCATGCCGTAGAGGCGACACTAGAAAATAACCCTGAGCGTATCATTGAAGTGTACGCTCTAAAAGGCCGCCAAGACGAACGTATGTTACCGATTATTCAAGGTTTACAACGCTTGGGTGTGTCGGTGCAATTCATGCAGCGTAAAGCATTGGATGATAAAACCGATGGTGGTCAGCATCAGGGCATTATTGCACGCGTGAAAGCAGCGCCGGTGCTCAACGAAGGTGATTTAGATGACATCCTGAAAGCTAACGATGGCTCTGCCTTTTTATTGATTTTAGATGGGGTTACCGACCCTCATAATCTAGGCGCTTGTTTGCGTAGTGCGGATGCTGCGGGCGTGCATGCCGTCGTCGTACCAAAGGATAAATCAGCAAGCTTAACACCCACGGTGCGCAAAGTAGCATGTGGTGCAGCGGAAAGTATTCCACTTATTCAGGTTACCAATCTCGCGCGAACGTTGCGTGAGTTAAAAGAAGCCGGTGTATGGTTATATGGCGCGGCGGGTGAAGCAACACAAACTTTATACGAAACCAAACTTACTGGCCCTGTTGGCCTAGTAATGGGCGCCGAAGGTGCGGGTTTACGCCGACTAACACGTGAACATTGTGATGAGCTAATTAGCTTGCCAATGGCGGGCTCGGTATCAAGCTTAAACGTGTCGGTGGCGACCGGTATTTGTTTGTTTGAAGTGGTGCGCCAGCGCGCGGGTTATCAAGCTAAGTAAACCGGTCTTATGAATAAGGGCTTATCACACCAAATAAAGTGGCAGCTTAGCCACTTTTCACAATTTACTGCCTCCCAGTGGTATCAAGTTGCAGCACTGCGGATGGCGATATTCGTGGTTGAGCAAGATTGCCCTTATCAAGACTTAGATGGGCTAGATTGTCATCCAGATACGTTGCATTTATCCGCGTGGCAAGGTGATGAGGTGGTCGGGTATTTACGTATTTTGCCGCCCCATACTGCCTATCTGCAAGCCTCTATTGGTAGAGTGATTGTGGCGATGCCTGCGAGAAGTATCGGCTTAGGTCATCAATTGATGGCGCGAGGCGTGACGGCTGCAAAGGCTCACTTTAATCTGCCTTTTTATCTTAGCGCACAGACCCACTTACAAGGTTTTTACCTGCAGCACGGTTTTCAGATAGTCGGTGAGCCTTATCTAGAAGACGGCATCCCTCACATCGGTATGATGCTTGATTAGCCAAAAAACGCATCGGCAACATAGCTTAATGAAGCCTGCTGGTTAACCTAAGTTGAAGCCGAACAAGCGGCTGTTCCAGTCTTCCACTTTACTTGTTTCTAAGCGCTGCTGTGCTTTAACCTTCCAGCTTTCTGAAAGCGCACTGCACGCTACTAGTTGCTGTAGAAAAGCCTCATTCAATGGGTCATTAAAGAACCGCCACGCGACTTCTTTCACGGTCAACTTGGGAAAGGCTCTCGAAATTAAGCTCAGTTGTGTATTTGGCGTAATATTCCCAGGCTGTAAAACGCGCAGTAAATAACCCGCTAAGCCATTTACTTGAAGTAATAAAGCCATATTAGGAATGGCAAAGCGGTGATTCAACTTAAAACAAGGCGAGCGCGGTTGGCTGACCTCTATCACTGCGTCGCCTAATTGAAACACGTCGCCGATGCAGACCTCTGTTTCAGTCAGCCCTTGCGCCGATAAATTTTCACCGAACGCTCCAGCTTTAAAGCAATTTCGTTCTGGATAGCTGCGCTGCCATGACAAGTAATGCTCTACAGGGTAGAGGTGTAACGCTCTATCAACACCGCCGTGATGCTTAGTGTCTGCTTGCTGATCGTTGGCGAGTCCCAATTCAGACAACCAAGTTGGCTCTATAATTGGTGCTTTCTTGATCGCACTGGTTAAGCTTGTTGTTAATGGCTGGATAGTGCCAGACAGCACAGTTACGTTAGTTGTTAGCATTTATGTGGGGTTCCAAAAATCAGACCTTTACCTGAATAGTTACAAGGAAAAGAATCAATAACATGACGACATTCCTCTCATTGACGGGCTTAGTTCAGATGCAAATTGGTGTCAATAACCATCATGGTGCTATACTAACGGAGTATTGTTTCGATTAAAAACTTAAAACAGGTATCCATGGCAAATACGATTAAAACTTGTGATTTATTAGAGCGGTTAAGTACTTTATTTCGCAATGAAGTTAGGCAGGCTGGATTAAGTCATGGCTTACATCCTGTGCACTTGGAAGTGCTTTACTACTTGAGTCGTTGTAACTTATTTAGTGATACACCAGCTGCGGTCAAAGATTTCTTGGGTACCACCAAAGGAACCACATCACAATCGATTACATTACTCGAAAATAAAGGTTATTTAACTAAGACGAAAGACGCACAAGATAAACGGGTTTATCACTTAAGCTTGACCGATGCCGGTAAGGACATTGCTGACCAAACTATGCCTCCTCCGAGTTTACGACACGCTCTTGAACGTTGCTCAAATGATCAAAGTAGTACGTTAGAGCAACAATTAGAAGCCTTGTTGATAGATATTCAAAACGAAACAAGAAATGTTAGCTTTGGGCTGTGTAAAACGTGTATTCACCATGCCCCTAAAAACCAAACCCTTTTTCTGTGTCAGCTGACCCAAAAAGAATTACCGCGTAAATTTGGTGAATTAATTTGTCGCGAGCACCAGTTAAAAGTTGTTAGTGACAATGGGGCTTAACCCCCATTGTCACTTTACTCGCTTTATTATTATAAAGCGTCACACCTGTTAAGCTGGACAACCTTCTAGTTTATAGATGGCGTAACCTTGTTTTTTAATGGTGTCATCGTATTCAGGTAGTGAAGCAGCGCTATGGCAAAACGAGCAACCACCACTGCGAATTTCAGCGCCTTCTTCACCTATTTCAGACAACCATTTTTGTGCGATAGTTAATGCTAATTCCGCATCTCGTGTAGGCAGCAGCACATCAAAATGCAAACGCTTGCCTGCGGCGGTATAAGCATAAGTATCAAATACGTGAACGGACATTAGTTATTCCTTACTTTTTAGTAACCACTTTGCCCGGTAATGATAAATCACCCGAGGCTACGTCGTTCACCGCTGTGACACACAATAGCGGGTTATGTACACTATCGTTCACTTGCAATACCGCTGTTACCGCATCAAACTGGAAGTCTTCTTGGAAAGAAAGATCTTTCGTTGGTACTTCTACCGATACTTCATTTTTGACAAACTCAGGTGTGTAACCAGGGCTATCAATGTAAATCGGCAAACCTGGCCAAGTCGCAGGCAACGCAGGTGTTTGACCTTCAGGAATATCTTTCACTTTCAGGCCGCCGCCACAAGACTCATCTTTGGTTAAAACTACCCAGTGTGAATGCCATTCGTTGCCATCATTGGCTTTATCGCCATCTAAGTTTTCATCAAACTTTGGTGTATCATCAAAGTCTGGGTGCGCGGTTACTGCTAACGCTAAGATCCCTTGACCTTTCTCAAAGCCTACCGCTTCTGAATCCAGATTGGTTGGCCATACATAGCTGTAAACTTCTGAGCCACCCAATTTACCGATTGCTTTCGGTTTGGTTTGGCCCAGTTTATCTGTTACTTCCGCTTGGAAAGTTAATGAGGCCGCGTTTTTAATGATTTTTGAGTGTGTCAGGTCAAATTCACTCGCTATTTTAGCATCGGATTTGCTCATAATATGACCTTGATGATCACCGTCAGCAAAGACCGCTGCGCTTAATACCAATCCCATGGCTGTCACTAGGTATTTTTTCATTGTCGCTTTCCCTCTTTTAATAAAAAAGGGCAGCAAACTGCTGCCCAATGGCCCATTAAGCTTTGAGATCTGCCAGTGAAGCACCGAAGTTAATGTGGAAGACACCACCATTAAGCAGCACTGCTGGTACAGATTTAATACCTGCTGCTTCCGCATCAGATAAACGCTCAGGCTGTTCGCCTAAGTGAACAATTTCAGCATTCAATGCTTTGGCTACTTGTTGTTCAGCTTCAACACAAATCGTACAACCAGCATGGTAAAAAATAGGTTTGGTCATGGTCTGTCCTCATTTAAGTTATTTGTAATTTTGTTTCGTTTCGAAACATTTATTACTATAGGTGGCTAAAGTTTTTTGTCAAATTGTTTCGAATAAAAACTTTTTGTTCTTTAGCGGGGGATAGTTGAGAAGTGTCAAAATATAAGTTAGCCAGCCTAATCCTTACTTTGCGCAAGGTAGCTTGTGGTTCACTGCACGTTATATTGGCCTTAGCCGCCTGTGTACATCAATGCACTAGCTTTTTGTATTGCTCTGCTCAAGAGCATGGTTTTACTGTGGTGGGAGAGCTTTGCTTTGAGGTGGTATTCCTCATATAGGTATAATGCTTGCTAGATCGATTGGCTTTATTTGTTGAGACAGTGAATTGACATCAAAATAGATAACGAACATTAATTTTGTTGGTGAATTCGTTGTTAACTGCGCCAACTGGTACGTTTTTGGTATAGGTATTGCTGAAGCTAAATACCAAGGATAGGTCGTTTAATATTTTATTCTCTAATTTTGCATCAATATTGGAGATGGTATTTTTGTTGCCGGTTTCGAGTGATGTATCAAGATAAAACTTGATGCTCTCAGTGAAAGAGCGTTGGTACTTTATAACGCTGCGAACAATCCCTTCTTTCTTTTTAGTTTGGTCTTGTAGTGTTTTTTGTGGCTCTGAGTATCGATAACCAGGACCAATTTCTAGGCTAAGTTTGTGCTCATTTTCGTCAAGGAAAGTTTTACCGTATCCACTGGAGTAAGTTTGTTCTTTGGCGAAGCTGGCAAATTTATGCTTTTTAAGATCAACGCGTAAAAATATATAATCTTCATCAGAGAGGGCGTAATCACCTTGTAGTTGTATTCGACCTCTTTTGGTGTAAGGCACGCCGTCATCACTTGCGTAGTCAAAGTTGTATTCAATATGTCCGGTTAAATCGCTATCGGCATCGTAATCTATGATGAGCACGCTGTTTAATGCGTGAGTGGTTTTGTTGCCTTTGTCATACATCCAGCCAAATTCAATAGATGATTGCCAAGGCTCGATGGGATCATCATATTCGGGAGGAACAATCGCAAGCGAAGAGAAACTGCAAAAAAATAAAACGAAAAGCGCGCGCATTGATTACCATGAAATCGAAAGTTTTACCTATTTTAGAAGGCTTTATCTGCAAAAAAAAGCTTTTATACAAGGTGTTTATTTCCCTTGTGTATCTGCCTGTTGCTCTGTATAATTTGCGACCTTAAATCAGTCATCACCCTTTTGTTCCTTGCTTCTGACGGTACCAGACTGAGCCGCACACAGAGGCTGATTAAACCCGTAAGGATCAAGTAAATGCGTCATTACGAAATCGTATTTATGGTTCACCCTGATCAGAGTGAACAAGTTAACGGCATGATCGAGCGCTACAGTGCGATGATCACCGACAATGGCGGTACTATTCACCGTCTAGAAGATTGGGGCCGTCGTCAATTGGCTTACCCAATCAACAAGCTACACAAAGCACACTACGTTCTATTAAACGTAGAAGCTGAGCAAGCTGTAATCGACGAACTGGAAACTGCTTTCCGTTTCAACGATGCTGTGATCCGTAACATGATCATGCGTACTAAAGCTGCTATCACTGAAGTTTCTCCAATGGCTAAAGCTAAAGAAGAGCGTCAATCACGCGATTCTCGTCCAGCTTTTGATTCTGCTGCTCCACAAGCGCAAGCGGAAGAAGCTCCTCAAGAGGCTGCCAGCGAAGAGTAATTTGTGTCAGAAAACTGTTTGCAACTAAGCGGTGAGTTAATTAGCTCTCCTAAGTTGACTAAAAGTCCGGCAGGCATTGTTCATTGTAAGTTTAAAATGAAACATGAATCGCGGCAGACAGAAGCCAACTTAATTCGCCAATGCTTTTGCATTATGCCCATAGTAGTGGCGGGCGAGATGGCAACACAGGTTTCAAATCAAATAGAGAAGGGCAGTAAAATTAAGGTGAGTGGATTTCTCGCTAGCCATAAAAACCAAAGTGGTAATGGTGAATTGGTTTTACATGCTCAGTACATTGAGAAAATTATTTAAGGATCAGGCAAATGGCACGTTATTTCCGTCGTCGTAAGTTCTGTCGCTTTACTGCTGAAGGCGTAAGCGAAATCGATTACAAAGATGTAGTGACTTTAAAAAACTACGTTACTGAAAGTGGTAAAATTGTACCTAGCCGTATTACTGGCACACGTGCAAAATACCAACGCCAGCTAGCTCGTGCAATCAAGCGCGCACGCTACCTGTCTCTTTTACCATACACTGACTTACATCAGTAAGAGGGGAAGTGACATGGAAATTATTTTATTAGACAAAGTTGCTAACCTAGGTACGCTAGGTGATCAAGTTTCTGTTAAAGCTGGTTATGCTCGTAACTTCCTTTTCCCACAGGGTAAAGCGGTTCCTGCAAACAAAGCAAACACAGAGAAATTCGAAGCACGCCGTGCTGAGCTAGAAGCTAAAATTGCTGCAGACCTATCAGCTGCTGAGCAACGTGGCGAGAAGCTAAACGCACTAGAAGCGGTTGTTATCGCTTCTAAAGCGGGTGAAGAAGGCAAATTATTTGGTTCTATCGGTACTCGTGATATCGCTGATGCAATTACTGCAGCTGGCGTACAAGTAGTGAAGAGCGAAGTTCGTCTACCAGAAGGTGTTCTACGTAACACTGGCGAATACGACATCGCAATCCAAGTACACAGCGACGTAACTGCAACTGTTAAAGTTTCAGTAGTAGCTGCAGAGTAAGTTTTACACTTACTTCTTAAAAACCGGCTTAGGCCGGTTTTTTTATGCATGAAATTTGCCAAAAAGCGAACAACGTGAATGCCAGACATAAAAAAACGAGGCTTAAGCCTCGTTTTATACCACCTTGCTAGTATTGGCTAACCCAAGTTAATGGGTGCCGAATTAACGGGTACCGAATACCACAATGGTTTTACCGTGAGCTGAAATGAGGTTCTGCTCTTCCAGCATTTTCAGAATGCGACCGACAGTTTCACGAGAACAGCCCACGATTTGGCCGATTTCTTGACGGGTAATTTTAATTTGCATGCCATCTGGGTGGGTCATTGCATCAGGCTGTTTAGCTAGGCTTAACAGAGTTTGTGCAATACGACCAGTTACATCTAGGAAAGCCAAGTCGCCTACTTTTTGACTGGTTTCCTGTAGGCGAGAGCCCATTTGGCTAGAAAGGCGCATTAGAATTTCAGGGTTTACCTGAATCAACTGACGGAATTTCTTGTAAGAAATTTCAGCCACTTCACATGGAGATTTTGCGCGGATCCAAGCGGTACGAATTGGGTTTTCTGATTCATCAAACAAACCTAACTCACCCATAAAGTCTCCCTGGTTAAGGTAAGACAGGATCATTTCTTTGCCTTCTTCATCCTTGATTAACACAGCAACCGAGCCTTTTACGATATAGTAAAGAGTTTCAGCTTTTTCGCCAGCATGGATCAATGTGCTTTTAGAAGGATACTTGTGGATATGGCAGTGCGACAAAAACCATTCTAATGTCGGATCTGCTTGAGGTTTACCAAGTACCATATGTGTTCCTCTATTCTTATATTTACCGCTTCAATCTGGTTGCACCTGCAGCAAGACATCATTAGCAGTGAGCTATTTTAGTTAACGCATGATAGCATAAAAGCCTTGTAATCATGCTGCAAGTCTTGATTGATAAAGTTATAAAATTAGCGCTGGATCAGCTTTTTAGATTGATTTTGATCTAATTGTCGATTTGAACTAGCTCAATGTTTAAGAAAAAAACCAAGCTTAATCATCCTATTGTCACAATAAGTAAATGAGAAATATATGCAAATTAAAGTGGAGTGGTCGCAGGCCTTAAAATTTGTTGGTCAATCGTCGAAGGGGCATCAAGTTTTAATGGATGGCAACAGCGGCACCGACGGAGCCAGCCCAATGGAGTTAGTACTAATGGCGATTGCTGGCTGTAGCTCTGTAGATATCGTTTCAGATTTAAAGGACGCGAAGCAGAAAATCCAAGGTTGCGAAGTTGGTGTGACAGCCGAGCGAGCTGAATCGGCACCGAGGGTTTTCACTAAAATTGATTTGTTATACACGGTAACGGGTACTGACGTTGACGCGAGTTTAGTCGACAAAGCGATTAACGCCTCAATGGAAAAGTATTGCTCGGTTGCTAAAATGCTTGAACCAACAGTAGAGATCAATGCTCGCTTTGAAGTTAAAACCGCGTAAATAGGTAGTGGGCTCGTCTAAGATGAGCCCGTTAATTTAGGCGATTTTACCCGTTGCCATTAGTTGACGGATTAACGGCGTTAGTATTAGCTCCATGGCAAAGCCCATTTTCCCGCCTGGTACGACGATGGTATTCATACGTGACATATACGCATCATCAATCATCGAGAGCAGGTAAGGAAAGTCCATGTTCTTAATACCGCGAAAGCGGATCACCAGCAAACTTTCATCCAGTGATGGGATGTTCTTAGCACTAAAGGGGTTAGAGGTGTCCACCAAGGGCACGCGCTGAAAGTTAATGTGTGTGCGTGAAAACTGCGGTGTAATAAAATTAATGTAGTCATCCATTGAACGAACAATTGAGTCTGTTACGGCTTCTCTAGAATGGCCGCGCTCAGATGTATCGCGCACTAATTTTTGGATCCACTCCAAATTTACAATTGGCACCATCCCTATCAGAAAGTCCACATGCTGAGCGACATCTGTATTACCATCGCAGACTGCGCCGTGTAAGCCCTCGTAGAATAATAAGTCAGTGTTGTCTTCGAGTTCTTGCCATGGGGTAAAGGTGCCTGGCATTTGATTGTAAGGCACAGCTTCATCAAATGTGTGTAGATAGCGACGGAATCGACCTGTGCCCGTTTCGCCGTATTCCTTCATGAAATGTTCTAGTTGTTCAAAGTCATTCGCTTGTGGGCCAAAATAACTTATATGCTTACCTTGTTCACGGGCTTTACGGATTGCAACATCCATTTCAGGGCGGGTATAGCGGTGGAAGCTATCCCCTTCCACAAAAGCGGCCTTGATGCCAAGCTGACGAAAAATTTGGGCGAAGGCTAAGGTTGTGGTGGAAGTGCCTGCGCCTGATGAACCGGTAATGGCAATAATGGGATGCGTGGCTGACATGGGAGAACCTTATCCAATAATGAGATAACAAATAGATAAGCAGTGTATGTAAAAAAAACGTGTCAGGAAATGGTTAACTTAACATTGCTGAATTTTCTTCACTAACTTGGTCTTTTGGTACGATATTTACGGACTCGTGTAATTCGGAATAAACGATGACGACTCGGCCTGATTCAAGCTGTGCTCTCACTTGCAGAACTTTCTCGGCCAAACTAATATCTTGTTCACCGTACTCCGTGCCCTCTTGTAGGACAAAATGTTCAATCAATTGCTCTAATGTTTCGGCGCTGATATCTTGGTAGGGAATGATCATATTGTGCTCTTGCTGAATTGGCTTAACCATGTCGGAATGGTTTGTTCTAGCCAGAATGTGGGGCGTTGGATGTTACCTTGAACAAAGCCAACATGACCACCTTTTTTACTGATCGCCAGTTCAACTAAAGCAGAAACTTGATCTGGCCGTGGAATAACTTCGGGCGTCATGAAGGGGTCATCTTTAGCATGGATAAGTAAGCATGGTGTGTTGATGTCCGTTAACTTATCAAATGCACTGCATTTTTGATAATACTCTGCGGCGCTGGCAAAGCCGTGTAATGGTGCCGTAATGGTTTCATCAAAAGCGTGGAACGTTGTCAGCTGAGCAGTATTGGGGACGGGAAACTCGGCCAAGGCGCCTGTACTAACTTTATTATTTAAATTTTTCTTCATGCGACTTAATAAATGATGCTGGTAAACACGCGAGAACCCTTGTTGCAGTCTCGCTGAGCATAAATCAAGCCGCAATGGCGCCGAAACGGATACTGCCGCTATCAGGCCAGATGCTTGGGGCTCTGCCAGTAGGTTTAGCAGCATGTTGCCGCCAAGGGAATAACCTATCGCCATTAAAGGATGGGCTGGATATTGTTGCTGCAGCCAATTGATTAAAAAACGAGCGTCTGCGGTTTCTCCGCTGTGATAACTGCGGGCGCGTAAATTTGGCCGACCACTGCAGCCTCGGAAGTGCATCAGCAAGCCTATCCAACCTGCTTTCTTGAGTGCACTCATCATCCCTTGCGCATAAGGTGAATTGATTGACCCCTCTAAACCATGAAAAATAATCACAATCGGCTTATTAAAGTCAGCCTGAGGACGCTCGGTCCAGATCAGGTCTAAAAAATCATGATCGGGCGTGGTTAAGGTTTGATGTTGCAAAGGCAAACGAAACTGCCGATTGAGAAACGTCGGCAATAACGTTTGTAAGTGTGCATTAGCACACCAAAGTGGCGCTTGGAAGGTATCAACCACTCGATTAGTCTTCTTGATAAAGGCCTAGGTTTTCTTTTGCGTAGGCTTCAAATTCGGTGCAACCGCCGATATGCCTTTGATCTAAAAATATCTGTGGTACGGTTTCTACTGGTTTACCTACGGTTTTTTCCAAGTCCGCTTTACTGATGCCTTCAGCATGAATATCAACATAACGGAATTTAAAATCATCTCGTGATTCGGTGAGTGTTTCAGCAATCTCTTTTGCACGTACGCAATAAGGGCAACCTGGGCGACCAAAAATAACAGCTAACATAAAATTTCCTCTCAATGTTTATTAACTTAGCTATAGCATAGAGGAAAATGGGATAGGCTTACATTGGTTTATTTCAGTTAGTTCAATAGGTATTAACTATTGAACTAACTGCTGTGCAGACCTAGATGTTGTTAAACAGCACCTCTAACCTTAGGGTGATAGAAACTTCATCGTGTCGTTCTAGTTCTTCTTCTTTGGGCCACTCAACGGCAGGGGTGAGCTCATAAAAAAACCACTTTCGGAAAATACTTTGTCGATACCTAACCGCCAGTCGTTGGTTAGAAAGGTAGTGATAAGGTTTCGTTTTACCTTGAACACTTGCCTCATAGCTGAGAGCTTGAGTGTCAGAGATAAATTGATAGAGAGTTAAGCCTGAGCCTAATTCTGCGCCATTAAAGCTGGTTTCTACCTTGGCGAAATTAGTCCAGCGCAGTAAAAAAGTGTCATTGATTTTGTGATCTAAATCGAGGTCAGTCTTGCTGCCTGTATCGCTTTTTTTCTGGTAAATTTTTTGTGTAATACGGCCATAAGTATCAGCGGTGAATGGGTAAGTGTAGCGATAACGTGCTTCAATACCTGGGTGTAAGCTGACTTTAAAATTCAAACTGGAGCGTTCTTTAACAAACCAGTCATAGCGTAAACCGAACGTATTTTTTGTGTCGTCACTGCTATTAGGAAAGAGATCGGCAACTTTATCGTCAGCATCGCTTTCAAATACTAACTTTAATCGTTTAGTGGCTTTGGGAATGTGTACTCGAGCAGAGAGTCGTGTCTTATATGTAAAGCCTTCGCCTTCGGTTTGCTTAAAGTCATTATACCAGCGCACCATAGTGCCCGCTCTAGAGTCTTGTGTTACGCGCTCATCAACAAAGAAATCATCGAACCAAAGAGCTGGTTCACAAAGCTTTGAATTTAGGTAGTCATAGGTTTTGTCCAGCATGGTGCTTTCTTGGCTTTCATACAGACAAGGGCTTTTTTCTTCTACACTGAGGTCGTCAGCTAACGTCAAGTAACTGACAGGGGCTAATAGTATGATGCTGAGCATGCGGGTTAAATTACACAAAGGACTTCCTTGGTCTTATTTGTTCTTCTATCAAGTATAACACTGCCTCAAGTAGGGTTTTTAATATTTAATTGCGATGGAATAAGCAACTTGGAATAGTTCATGCTTTTTAAATTGTAGTATTTACAAAAAGCTGGTGATGGCTGCGGAGGATAATATGTCTCATCTAAACTGTCAGCGCTTAAACGAACACTTTAATCGAACCCTTATTGCCGGTTTAACTCTGATTAGCATTTTATTGGATGGATGGTTTGCTGATGCCATGACAATGGCCGCGGTACTGCTGTGGCTTTGGTTGCCAGAATGGCAAACATGGTTTAAAAATCATTCCATTAAAACGAGTAGTCTTAAGCTGTGATTTATTATTTGCTTTGTATCAGTGTTTGGTTACTCTAGGTGCGCTAAATTGGCCGAAGAAAGTAGAGATGAGGAACGAAATGTGGATTTATTAGGGCATCTGCTTGAAAATAATGAAGATTGGGCTGAGAGAATTAAGGCTGAAGATCCTGCTTTTTTTGAAACGTTAGCTGCGCAACAAGCGCCAGAGTACTTATGGATTGGCTGCTCTGATAGTCGTGTTCCGGCTAATCAATTATTGGGGTTGCTTCCTGGCGACATTTTCGTTCATCGTAACATTGCTAATCTAGTGGTACATACGGACTTAAATTGTATGTCTGTGATCCAATATGCAGTGGATGTACTTAAAGTTAAACACATTATTGTCACAGGCCATTATGGCTGCGGAGGCATTAAAACGGCACTGGAAAATACTTCTCACGGTTTGATTGATTATTGGCTGCGTAATATTAAAGATACTTATCAAAAGCATCGTCGTAAATTCAATTCTCAGATGACTCAAGAACAACGCGTAGACTATTTATGCGAACTGAATGTGATTGAGCAAGTAGAAAATATCTGCCACACCAGTATCGTGCAGCAAGCATGGCAAAGAGAGCAAGAGTTAACCGTGCATGGCTGGGTTTATTCCATTAAAGATGGCTTACTGAGAGATTTAGATGTCGCCGTATCGAACAAAAAACAACTAGAGAAAATCTATCGTATTGAGGAGGTTTAACTTCTTCCTTCGCTTTAATTTGCTGCTGAATTTACTCGTTTTGATGCTATCGACTAGCACAAGTTGCGGCTAAGCTTGGCTAAGTGAGTCAGCTTGGTCAAACATCACCTTAGCAACGTACTGACTAGACTGGATGAGCGTAGTCTAAGTTTATTTGATCTTAGTCCGTATCGCTTATATATAAACTGCTAATATGATTAAATATTTGGCCGTAAATACCAGAGCAATGTGAAGGAAAATAAAATGAAAAAACTACTAATCGGGCTTTCTTTATTGGCGTGTGTGCCAACGCTTGCGACAGCAGGAGATGCCGAAGCCGGTAAAGCCAAATCAGCAACGTGTGTTGCTTGCCATGGTGCAGAGGGGATTGCTGCCGTACCTGTGTACCCAAATTTAGCGGGGCAAAATGAGGCTTATCTTGTTTCGTCTCTGAAAGCTTATAAGTCTAAAGAGCGCAATGGCGGCATGGCTGCGGTGATGCAAGCTAATGCGGCAGCGTTATCCGATGAAGATATTGCTGATTTAGCGGCATACTATTCTTCTTTAAAGTAACAGGATATGTATCAGTAAGCTCCTTTACTGTTTATCTCTTTGTTAACGGGCTATGATGGCTTTTTTGCTTAAGTTCATAGCCCTTTTTTATGCCTTCCTCGATTCAAATAAAATTCTTACTTCAGCTACTACTAACTTTAACCTTGTTTGCTGCTAACTCCATTTTTTGTCGTTTTGCCCTTGCTAGTGGTGAAATTGCTGCCGCTGAATTTACTGTGTTACGCCTTATTTCAGGGGCTTTCACTTTATGGGGGTTAAGTTTCTTATTTGCTTCATTAGGCAAGGAACAAGCCTCAGGAAGCTGGGGAGGAGCGGTGGCATTATTATTTTATGCGGCTGGCTTTTCATTTGCCTATGTTCAGCTAGATGCCGGTGTCGGTGCGCTAATTTTATTTGCCCTGGTTCAGCTGACGCTATTCTTAATTAATTTTCGCCAAGGTTATATTGCCAATCTCTTTGAACTGGCTGGGATGTTATTAGCTATGGTGGGGCTCGCTTATTTGTTACTGCCCAGTTCATCAGCGCCAAGTCTTTCCGCTGCCTTACTGATGGCTTTGGCTGGTATTGCTTGGGGTGTTTACACCTGGCTAGGCAAAGGCGTAAAACACCCGGTAGTAATGACAAGGCAAAATTTCAGTCGGGCAGCGCTTCTGAGTTTAAGTTTGCTACCTTGGTTTAATTGGACCGAAATGTTATCGATTAACGGCATGGTGTTGGCCTGTTTATCTGGCGGGTTGGCTTCAGGGTTAGGATATACATTATGGTATCTGTTGTTACCGAGTATTCCAGCAGCGCAAGCGGGCTTGTATCAGCTTAGTGTGCCCATTATTACTGCAATACTTGGTATCGTGTTATTGGATGAATCATGGACATTACCCTTGACCATCTCTAGCTTGTTGGTGATTGGCGGTATTGCGATTGCGATGTTAAAACGTGGCACTGATTAGGCAATGGCTATTTTATCGCTTTTTCTAATTTAAGCTAAACTCAAAGTAGCGCTATAGAAAGAGGAGGTAAAGTGATGGATTTAAGTCGATTTCATAATATGGATAGTCACATTCTACTTAGCATTGTAAATGAACAGCTACGCATCGAATGTGAAGATTTAGAAGATTTGGTCGGGTTGTTTGATATTCCTCGTGATGGCTTAGAGCAGAAACTCTCATCAATTGGCTATCAGTATGATTTTTTAAGTAATCAGTTTAAGGCAAAATAAGACTGATAGCGTTTATTGTGATAAGACCAAAGGGGCAGTTAGCCCCTTTGTTGTTTTGCAGATTTTATTCTGTTTTGTCATCCGCTTTTTCGTTCTTTAAGCCTTGCTCAATATTTTCAATACCTTCGCGAATGGCATCGGCAGTGGCATAACCTTGTGCCAGTAAAATCATTCTATCCTCAGTTGAGTACACTAAGGTCGGGTAGCTAAACACTTGCCATTGGCGAGACAGTTCAAAGTCCTGTTGTGTTGCTTCAATCATGGCGGGGCTATTGAATAACTCTAAAAAGAAGTCTTGCTCTAACCAAGGGCTAGCTAACTCTGCCAGTACCTCGGCTTGGGTAATGTCCTTATTATCTTGATAGAAAGCTGTTTGTACCGCAAGTAGATAGTCAAATTGGTGGGCTGGGCTGGCTTCACCTAATAAAGTGACCGCGCGGCAAGCAGGCTCGGTATCGTAAACAAATTGATCAACCCGATTAAGTATTTCAGGGTTAATTTTTTGTCCTGTTAACTGCTCAACTTTTTGCCAGTGATGAGAAAGCATTTCGGCGAGGGAGGCGTCTAGTGGTTGCGCGTCTTCACCTGTGCGCAAACCGCCCATGACAAGTTCAAATGGATAGTGAGGTAGCTGTTGTTTTAACTGCTGCAGCTGAGTGCTAAAACCAAAGCACCAGCTGCACATAGGGTCGGCAATATAAATAATTTTGTTCATGGTTTGTCAGTATTAATGGACACAGATAGCGCAGCATAACACTGCCTGCATTGAGTCTCCACCGTCAGTTCAGCTTGCTATAGATGGCTCAGTTTCGGTCTCTTCTGGTTGAATGAGTTTTATTTGAAAACCCCAGCCATTCCAGATGTTGCCATCAAAATCTCGGATCGTCACTTCATCGGTTTTCTGGTTGAAAAACGTAATAATTCCAGCATGTTGTATAGATTGACCCACCAGTGAATAAGCTGCTATTTTACCTATCATAATAACCTCCTGTGTGACGAACTAAGAATAGTATAGGCGAGAAAGCCAAATAAAATAGACAACAAATTGACCATAAATGCCAAACTGACGCTAAGTGTTTTTGCCCCTCTCGCGACAAGCTTGTGGGCTCTGGTCTGACAGAAATTCAAGTAAAAAAAATTATTTTTAAAAATTTTTTCGCCACCATTTCGACGTGGTATTTTTGTTTCTTTGCAATCCTTGTCATGGTCTAATGCGCCTTTATTGAAGGGGATTAATATGACAGACAAAAACCAACTAACGCCAGATGAGCTGATTGATGCCGCCTACGAAATTTTCTTAGATTTAGCCTGTGACAATTTAGACCCTGCAGACATGATCTTACTGGCGGCACAATTTGAAGAGCAAGGTGCAGCCGATTTAGTAGCCGTTGGCTTTGACTGGGATGAGCATGTTGGTTTTGAAGTAGACGAAGATAATTATGCAGAAGTAGTTGTTGGATTGGTGGATGAAGACGATGCCCTAACCGATATTTATGCACGTTTGCTTATTAGTAAAGACCAAGATGAAAAGTTCTGTCATATCTTATGGAAACAAACTGAACAGGAATAGGTAAAATTATAGCGTAAAAAGAATACGCTAAATCAGCATAATTTTGCTTGATATTTTGCGAAGCCAAGAGCGAAAAGCCTTGGCATCAATGCAAGACAAAAAACAAAAACAATTGTCAAACTTGACGTTAATCTCAAATAGTAAAAAGCCAGAAATATCCTCTTTTTCAGTTGATCTAGATCAACACGCTAAACAGCAATTTTACGCCTAATACACAATATCTAGTGTTTCTTAAATACATCTTGCCCACATTTAGTGTGAGGCCTTCTCTTGTTAGGAGTTTCCGCCTTGAAACCTGTCGTCATAAAGCGCGATGGCGCGCGCGTGCCATTTGATCTAAATCGTATTAAAGCTGCGGTGCTGTGCGCCATGGAAAACGTGTTAGAGCCCGATGAACATTATGCTCAAACCATCGCAGAAAATGTCGAGCAAGAATTGGCACAGCGCTATGAAGTGGACATTCATGAACTGCAAGACACGGTTGAAAACCAGTTAATGGCCAGTGACTATAAAGAAGTGGCGCGCCATTACATTGAATACCGCCACGATCGTGATTCAGTACGTGAGAAAAAAGGTCGCCTAGCAACAGAAATCCGCGGCTTGATTGAGCAAAGTGATGCATCGATCCTCAATGAAAATGCCAATAAAGACAGCAAGGTAATCCCAACCCAACGTGATTTATTGGCTGGTATTGTGGCAAAGCACTACGCCACGCAGCATATGTTGCCCAAAGAAATCGTCAAAGCGCATCAAAGTGGTGAAATTCATTATCACGATTTAGACTACGCGCCATTTTTCCCGATGTTTAACTGCATGCTAATCGACTTAAAAGGCATGCTGACTCACGGCTTTAAAATGGGTAATGCAGAAATTGAAACACCTAAGTCTATTGCGACCGCAACTGCAGTCACTGCGCAAATTATTGCGCAAGTAGCCAGCCATATTTATGGTGGCACTACTATCAATCGCATTGATGAAGTCTTAGCGCCGTATGTTGAGGCCAGCTATGAGAAAAACGTCGCGTTAGCGCAGCAATGGCAAATATCTGATGCTGAAGGCTTTGCTCGTAGTCGCACCGAAAAAGAATGTTACGATGCGTTCCAGTCATTGGAATATGAAGTGAACACCTTACATACCGCTAATGGCCAAACGCCGTTTGTCACCTTCGGTTTTGGTTTGGGCACTAGCTGGGCAGCGCGCTTAATTCAAATTTCTATCTTAAAAAATCGCATTGCTGGCTTAGGTAAAAACAAAAAGACGGCTATTTTTCCAAAGTTAGTGTTCGCCATTAAAGGCGGCTTGAACCATCAAGCGGGGGATCCTAATTACGATATTAAGCAACTGGCATTAGAGTCTGCCTCAAAACGCATGTATCCCGATATCTTAAATTACGAGCAAATAGTGCGTGTAACCGGGTCGTTCAAAACACCAATGGGTTGCCGTAGTTTTCTAGGTGTTTATGAAGAAGATGGTGAAATGATCCATGATGGGCGCAATAACTTAGGTGTGGTTAGCTTAAACCTGCCACGCATTGCTATTGAAGCGAAAGGCAGCGAGCGTCGTTTTTATAAGATTCTAGACCAGCGTCTAGCCATTGCCAAAGCGGCATTAGACTCGCGCATTAGCCGCTTAGAAGGGGTAAAAGCCCGCGTGGCACCGATCCTTTATATGGAAGGAGCTTGTGGTGTGAGGTTAAAGCCTGATGATGATATTAGTGAGATTTTTAAACATGGCCGCGCTTCTATTTCATTAGGCTACATTGGCTTACATGAGACAGTGCAAGGGTTATACGGCAGCGACACTCATGTCTACGACGATGAAGTACTGCGGGAAAAAGCCCTAAATATAGTGAGAACCCTGCGCGCTGCAACGGATCAATGGAAAAATGAATCAGGCTATGGTTTTAGCTTATATAGCACACCAAGTGAAAACCTATGCAGTCGCTTTTGTAAGTTAGACACCAAAACCTTTGGCGTGATTGAAGGTGTGACCGATAAAGGCTATTACACCAATAGCTTCCACTTAGACGTGGAAAAAAAGGTTAACCCATTTGATAAGCTCGATTTTGAGTTGGCTTACCCCGATATCGCCAATGGTGGTTTTATCTGTTACGGCGAATACCCGAACATGCAGCATAATTTAGAAGCGTTAGAAGACGTATGGGATTATGCCTTTGAACGCGTGCCTTATTACGGTACCAATACACCGATAGATGAATGTTACGAGTGCGGCTTCAATGGCGAATTTGACTGTACCAGTAAAGGTTTTACTTGTCCGTCTTGCGGTAATCATAACCCCGCAACGGTATCTGTGACGCGCCGTGTTTGTGGTTACTTAGGTAGCCCTGACGCAAGGCCATTTAACGACGGCAAGCAAGAAGAAGTGCAACGTCGCGTTAAGCACCTTTAAGCTAAGCTGATGCATTATCAAAAGTATTACAGCGTGGATGTTGTGAATGGGCCTGGTACCCGTTGTACCTTGTTTGTGTCGGGTTGCGAGCATGCCTGCAAGGGCTGCTACAACCAAGCGACTTGGCGCTGTGATGCTGGGCAGCCTTTTGAGCAAGCCATGGTGGAAACGATCATTAATGATCTTAACGATCCTAGGATCAAACGCCGTGGCTTGTCCCTTTCCGGCGGCGACCCGTTGCACCCGAATAACCTTGATGCGATTTTAGATCTGGTGCAGCAAGTAAAAGCGCGTACCCAAGGCAAAGATATCTGGTGCTGGACGGGCTATACCTTAAGCAACTTAAGCCCAGCGCAGCAAAAAGTGGTGGAGCTGGTGGACGTGCTGATCGATGGCCCATTCGAGCAAGATCTCGCCGATCCGAGCTTAAAATGGCGCGGCAGCAGTAATCAGATCATTCATACTTTGAGTGAGTAGGCTGAGTTACTGTAAATAAAATTACAGTAACTTTTTTACAGTAACGCTTCTTAAGCTATTTTGTGCCAGAGGTAGGAAAGCCGCATGGCTAACTCATCTGCAATATGTGGTGATTTTGCACTTTTCTACTCACCTAATTAATCGACGCGTAGGAGCTGCAGTCATGCTGCGATAAACCTGACGGCCCATTACTTGGATTATGGGAGCCAGTCTTTTCGACTACATGTCTGGTGATTGGGGATCTAATGCTTACAGTTGTAGCACATGCTTTTCGTGACAACTAACAGATAAGCCTAGCCTCACTGGTCTTGTTTGATAAAAGCGAATTTAGCTGCTCACAAAAATGCATAATGGCCTGAGTTTCCGGTTTTAGCTCAAGTTGCACACTGGCCACTTCTTCTGGGCGGCAGCCTGTATATGGATGACTGGCTAACGTCACCAAAACACCTGCACGGAAACGAGAAAAGGTGTAAAAGTGCAGTGAAAGTAGCTTATGCAGTAAATTACCTTCGCCATCCCAAATACCGCCAGTGAGCTCTGGATGAGCTTCAGAGGTCTGAGCGAAGTGCTCTAATTCAGAAATAAACTGTTTCACCTCAGTGATATTAAACCAAGCTTCGCCAGAGCCAGAAAATTCCTCAAATGAAACGGTTGCGGTTAATCCCACCGTGCCATCATCTTCGAGATCGGCTGTGATTTTAAGGTGATTTTTCATTATTTACTCACATGGTTTGTCCGCAGCGGTCAAAGTGGTGGAGGTCCCCAGATTTATCCTATCACCATGACTGGGCGGAGTAGAAGTAACGATAAAATGTAAATCGACTTCACCTAGGTTGCTTAACTGATGGGGCGTATTGCTGGGAACATGAAGCCCTTGCTGGGCGGTTAGTTGATGCGTTTCACCGTTAACTTCTAACGTTGCACAACCCGACAGCACGTAGAAAAATTGCTCGGCATGTTGATGTAGATGGCGTATTTCACGGCCGCCGGGCGGCACGCGCTCTTGGATAACGCTTAAAGCTTGGGATTTAACAAGATGCCAGCCATCACATTCTTCACCCCAGTTATAATGCTCGGCATTTTCTTTTGAAATGGCGGTCAAGTTTCCCCCTAGGCATTACAGCAAACTAGTTTAATCTTGGCTAGCTGCATAAAATACCGAGAATATTAGATAAATGGAATACCTTATGTTTAGCCAAGTGATTGAGTTAATTGATCAAGCTAATAGCCAAGATCCTAACCAAGAAGAGTTCACCGGAAAAGTTGGCCGAAAGAGCTGCTGTATTCTCAGCGTATGACCGACATGCTGGCGCGCTTTGCCCCTGACGCTAACGAGTTAATGCAAATTGCAGTACGGGCGCAGCATATTAAACGCTGGTGCTCACCGCACAGTGATTTCCCGATGAACAAGTAAAGTTATCATAAGAAAGATTTCACGGCGTTTTGTAGCAGAAGATGTTACCTATCAGGTTACTTTGTTTAAGCGCTTTTCGCTTGAATTCAAAGCCACTCTTTTCTGAAAAACCAGATATCATATCTCCATATAAAATATCTCCTTGACCTATGTGTTACACCTAGGTTGTATGCTTATATCATCTTGTATTAGCTAGGTGGAGATACATCATGCTTACCAATGAAATTGCCCGAGCGGCCGGAGTCACGGCAGAAACCGTGCGCTTCTATACCCGTAAGGGATTACTCAGTGCCACTAAAGATCCGAGCAATGGTTATAAGCGTTACGATCAGGCGGCGTTAGAGCGGCTTATTTTTATCAACCATGCGCGCAACATAGGTTTTAGTCTGCAGGAGATTGCAGACATTATTGAACACTCGCAACGTGAGGATTCGCCTTGTCCTAAAGTCAGGCAAATGCTCAGTGATAAAATTGCTGACACTAAAGACAAAATAGCGCAGTTGCAGCGCCATCTTGAGTTAATGGAAACCACGTTCGCCGATTGGGCCACTAAGCCTGATATGGCGCCTAACGGCCAAGCGATTTGTTGCTTAATTGCCAATTGGTCGCAGCAGGGCGTAGCACTAGATGTAAAGGAGCAAGATCATGACAAATAATCCCATAGCCATTACGCTGGCGGGCGTTAATCGCATGAAATGCTTGAATAAAATTCGCAGCGCCCTCACTGAGCGTGACGCGAATGTAGAGTTCACGGTTGATGAGACTAAGACCTTTGCCGTGGTGGGCTCGGTATTAAGCCCAGCCGATGTGATCCAAATCATTAACGGTGTGGGCTATCAAGCTCAGCTAGCTACGCCGCAGCATTATGAAACCAACACGGCTAAGGTGTCGTGCCAGTCTTGTGTCAATAAAATTACCAAGCGGATCTTACAAGACGATCCATTGGCTCAGGTTAAGTTAGATATTGCGGCGCAGCATTTAACCCTTGAGAGCCGCTTAAGTGAAAGTTATATAGAGCAGATCCTAGTCGAGCTGGGTTATCAGCAGCAAAATCAAGCTCCGCAAGGTGAAGCCACTAAAGCGGTTTGCAGCGCCAAGCCAGCAATCAAGGAAGAAGAATCCGAAAAAGTAACACCTGAACCTTCGGTTGAGGAAAAAGTGGCTAATACTCTAGCGGGTTATACCCAAACCGTTAATTTGTCATTAATCGGCGTAACCTGTGCCAGCTGCGTCAATACCATAGAAAAAGCCCTGCATGCCTTACCTGAGGTAGAGTCGGACTCCGTTAGCATTAACTTTGCCAACCGCACCGCCAGTATTAGCTCCCTTTATGATGCCAACACCTTGATCAAAGCCATCCAAGGCGCAGGCTATGACGGTAAAGAAATCTTTGATAGTGAAGTGGCCGAACAAGAAAAAGAGGCCCGTGAGGCAAAAGAATATCGCAGTAAAATCAAGCAAAGCTGGATAGGGCTAGGGCTAGGTATCCCGCTGATGCTGTATGGTTTACTGGGTGGCTCAATGCAGGTAAACACTACCAGCGAGCAGCTTAGCTGGCTGGTGGTAGGCGTGGTAACTGGCTTGATCTTATGGCACAGCGGCAAGCATTTTTTTACCGGCGCTTGGCGTGCGTTTACTGCGCGTAATGCCACCATGGATACCTTAATTGCGCTGGGCACCGGTACGGCGTGGTTGTATTCGATGCTGGTGGTGTTAGCGCCCGAGTGGTTGCCAAGCAGTGGACGTCATTTGTACTTTGAAGCGACGGCGATGATCTTAGGTTTGATTAATCTAGGGCAAGCCTTAGAGCTCAAGGCGAGGGGGCGCACCTCACAGGCGATTAAACGCTTATTGGATTTACGGGTAAAAACCGCTCGGGTGATCCGCAATGGTGAAGAAGTTTCACTCCCGGTAGAGCACGTTGTTATTGGTGATCTCGTGCGAGTGCGCTCTGGCGAAAAGCTGCCCGTAGATGGCGTTGTGATTGAGGGTGAAACTAGTATAGATGAGGCCATGTTGACGGGAGAGCCGATCCCCGTTGTGAAACAAGTAGGGGATAATGTTTCTGCTGGTACGGTGAATGGATCGGGCAGTATTGTGCTTGAAGCCAAGCAAGTGGGCAGTGAAACCGTGCTGGCACAAATCATCAATATGGTGAGCCGAGCGCAAAATTCTAAGCCGCCCATTAGTCATTTGGCTGATCGCGTGTCGGCTATCTTTGTGCCCAGCGTGATGATTATTGCCATCATTACTGCATTGGCTTGGTACAATTTTGGCCCTGCACCCAGTTTGGTCTATATGCTAGTGACTGCAACGGCGGTGCTGATCATCGCTTGCCCTTGTGCGCTGGGGTTAGCGACCCCCATCTCGACCATGATAGGCGTGGGCAAAGCGGCGGAATTTGGCGGCTTAATTCGCCATGGTGATGCCTTGCAGCGTGCTAGCGAAATCAATGTGATGGTGTTGGATAAGACCGGCACCATTACCCAAGGAAAGCCTAAGGTCATGGCGTACCACACGTTTTCTCAAGATAAGCCGCTATTAGAAATTGTTACCGCTGTGGAGCAAGGGGCGAATCATCCCTTGGCGCAGGCCTTGTTGGAGTATGCGGATAAAGCAAAAATCAAGGCTGACGCGGTTACCGTCACCGACTTTACCTCATTAACGGGCCTTGGCGTGCAAGCGAGCTTTCAAGGCCAGCGGGTGTTATTGGGCAATGAGCAACTGATGGCGCAATTTGATATTGATTGCCGTGAAGCCTTGGCGCAGCTTGAGGAGCAACAGGCCAGCACCTTGGTCTTTTTAGCCTTAGGCGATCAAGTAGAAGCTATTTTTGCTATTAATGATCCTATTCGTGAGGATGCGAAGTCGGCAATCGTGCGTTTTCATCAGCAAGGCATTGAAGTGGTGATGTTAACCGGTGATAACGCGGCCACGGCCGAGCAAGTTGCCCAGCAAACGGGGATTGATGCCTTTCATGCTAATCAGCTACCCGAGGATAAGCTTGAATGGATCAAGCGCTTGCAAGCCCAAGGCAAGGTGGTTGGCATGGTGGGCGATGGTATTAATGATGCGCCCGCACTGGCGCAGGCCGATGTCGGTTTTGCCATTGGCGCTGGTACTGATGTGGCCATTGAAAGCGCCGATATCACCTTAATGCGCAGCTCGTTGCATGGCATTTCCAATGTGATTGCTATCAGCAGTGCCACCATGACCAATATTAAGCAAAATCTTTGGGGTGCCTTTATTTATAACTCTCTCGGCATACCTATTGCGGCAGGCTTGCTGTTTCCATTTACCGGCTGGTTACTTAGCCCGATCATTGCAGGAGCGGCCATGTCCTTATCGTCGGTGACGGTAGTGAGTAATGCCAACCGACTACGCTGGTTTTCACCTAAAGCAAAACAACTCGTACAACAAGAGGAGCGCTAATATGTGGGTTAATTTGATAGGATTTGCGCTGATTATTTTGATTGTCTGGTGGTTTTGGGGCAAGTAATGGCGGAAAGCGCATTGATGCCGTACTTATAGATAAGTTGCATTTTCTGATACGAAACGCCGTGAAGCCTTCCTCAAAGGCTGTTGATGGCTTAACTGCCGCTTTCCCGCGGCAGATATTCGTATCAGAAATCGCGACTTATCGCGCAGAAAAAGCTTGGACATTCACCTAAATACTTCGTTTAGAAACTGGAGAATGTGGGTTAGCGAAAAAATGATGACATCCTCTCACTCTCGTGACATCGGTTCTTGCCTATTGTATTACTGCTTTATCAACTTATATTTGAAACCAGCCATCACCGCCTCCATGTTTTCACCATCAAATTCAGTCACAGTAATTTTTGCGTAGCCAAGATCGATCACACCTGGCGATACCTTGTATGAATCTGGGGCAACTTTCATACCGTCCAAATTTTGAATAAATTGATTGCCCTGAAATTGCCATAACGTATTATCGTTATCGGACTCATTTTGAAAATGGCTAACCAGCCAGTCACCTTGCAAAGCCGACTCAGAAAGTTCAGCGGAAAAAGCCGAAAAGCTAAATAAAGCACCCAGTGTAAGTAATCCTAGTTTTTTCATATTGCACTCCTTGTGAGTGTGGTTGAATATTACAACGGGGGCCCATAATTTAAGTGGGTTATACCGTATAGCGAAGCAGATCATAACCCACTGTTGTAGTCTCGTTAAATGCCTTTTTAAGCTATTTGTTCTGGGCTATACGCCACAACACACCACTAGGGTCAATCACGCAAAACCCTAGCATTCCCCATGGCTGCTCAACCAATTCAGTAACCTTGGAGCCAAACTCTTCTGTAAGATTCAGTTTTTGTATGTGCTCGGACCAACTTTGAGCATTCAAAGTCCTTTGCAGGAACAAAGGACTTTATTTCGACTTTTCCATTTCTTACTCCAATTCCTTTCTACTACTAGTAGCTTAACAGTGTTTTACACGGTTTTCCGTATAGGTCCCGCATGTCACCTCTTTAAGCTAACTCGTCACTTACAGGAAAACAACGCGAACCTGTATTTACCGAGACCCAATTTGTCCCCGTAATATCTCAATGAAATAACAATCTGATGTGAACAAAGCGAGGCTTTTGCATTTTATTTACCGCGCCAACAACAGGCAGAGCGAATAAATTTCATTACAACTTTATAAATAACCAGCATTAGCAGCCACAATTAAAATGCCAAGCTAAAGGCAGACAACTGCAGCACATTCAAGCGCACCGCCTTTATCATGAATTTATCTCACTTTAATTCTGAAATTAAATCGTTTTTATTCATGCATGTTTACACGTATAAATCACTTATCAAATATTGATGTAAGTCAATTTTGGGCTGACTCGCAAGTGAGGCCAAACGAACTAAACACGGATTGCCCGTGCAAAGGGCGCAAACGGGACACGAAAAACGATGAACAAAGACTTCACTTTTACCATTAAAAGCATTCGCCTTGATGAGCATTATTGCCCATCTAACAATACGCGCATCACCACCAACTTTGCCAATTTAGCGCGCGGTGAGCACCGCCAACAAAATTTACGCAGTGCCTTGGCGATGATCAATAACACCTTTAATGCCTTGGCCCATTGGGATAACCCCAAGGGTGAACGCTATAGCGTTGAGTTGGACATTATTTCTGTTGATATTGATGTGGCAGGTAGCGGTGAACACTTTCCGTCTATTGAAGTGCTCAAAACCAGCATAGTGGATCATCAAACCGATACCCGTATTGAAGGCATCGTGGGCAACAATTTTTCATCTTATGTGCGTGATTATGACTTTAGTGTGCGCTTGCTTGAACATAATAAAGAGCGCAATGGCTTTAGCGTGCCGGATGATTTTGGTGAGCTGCATGGTAAGTTGTTTCAGCACTTTGTTCGCTCTAACACCTATCAGCAACACTTTAACAAGCCGCCGGTGATCTGCCTGAGTGTGTCGGATACAAAAATCTACCGCAGAAGCGAAAACCAGCATCCGGTTTTAGGCTTTGAATATGTCGCCAATGAATCGTCATTAACCGAGCAATATTTTAAAAAGATGGGCTTGCAGGTGCGCTATTTTATGCCACCCAACAGTGTCGCCCCGTTTGCGTTTTATTTTGTCGGCGATCTACTAAACGATTACACCAACTTAGAGCTCATTAGCACCATTAGCACCATGGCGACGTTTCAAAGAATTTATCGCCCTGAAATTTACAATGCCAATGCCGTTGCGGGTAAGTGTTATCAGCCTAACTTAAACAATCCAGATCATTCATTGACGCAAATTGTTTATGACCGCGTTGAACGCAGCCAGTTGGCAAAGCAGCAGGGTAAATTTGCTGAGCAGTACTTTATTAAACCGTATCAAAACATTCTTGAGCAATGGTCGGCCAATTACGCCTAACTTCTCACTTAATCAGGCAGCAAAAATTATGAAAACATTATTACCTACCTCTACCGCCGGCAGTTTGCCAAAACCCACTTGGTTAGCACAGCCTGAAACGCTATGGTCACCTTGGAAATTGCAAGGTGATGAATTAATTAGCGGCAAGCAAGATGCGCTGCGTTTATCATTGCAAGAGCAACAACACGCTGGCGTTGATATTGTTAGCGATGGCGAGCAAACGCGCCAACATTTTGTCACCACCTTTATTGAGCACCTCGATGGGGTGGATTTTGAAAATCGCCACACTGTCACCATTCGCAATCGCTATGAAGCCAGTGTGCCAACGGTAGTAGGCCCTGTGTCTCGGCCCAAATCTGTGTTTGTGGAAGACGCCAAATTTTTACGCCAGCAAACCAATCAGCCGATCAAGTGGGCACTGCCTGGGCCGATGACCATGATCGATACCTTGTATGATGCCCATTATCAAAGCCGCGAAAAGCTAGCGTGGGAATTTGCTAAAATTCTTAACCAAGAAGCCAAAGAGCTCGAAGCCGCCGGCGTGGATATTATCCAATTTGATGAGCCCGCATTTAACGTGTTTTTTGATGATGTTAACGATTGGGGTATTGCCTGCCTAGAGCGTGCCATTGAAGGCTTAAAATGTGAAACCGCTGTGCATATTTGCTACGGCTATGGCATTAAGGCAAACACGGATTGGAAGAAAACCTTGGGCACCGAATGGCGTCAATACGAAGCCGTGTTTCCGAAATTGCAGCAATCTAATATCGACATTATCTCCCTTGAGTGTCACAACTCCCATGTACCGATGGAGTTACTTGAGTTGATCCGCGGTAAAAAAGTCATGGTGGGGGCTATTGATGTGGCTCGCAATGAGATAGAAACCCCAGAAGAGGTGGCCGCAACCTTAAGAAAAGCATTGCAGTTTGTTGATGCCGACAAGCTCTATCCTTGTACCAACTGCGGCATGGCACCGTTATCGCGCCAAGTGGCCTCAGCTAAACTCAAGGCGTTAAGTGCTGGCGCCGCGATTGTGCGCAATGAGCTTATTAATAAGTAAAGCAAAATTAAGGGTTACTATTTGTCCCAGCTGGTAATCCATCCAATCCCTTTAACCGTCACCCATGCTTTAAGGGATTGGATCTTTTTTAGTAAGTGCGGATTTTAGTTAGAGCATTAACTGCGCCATCATTCTGCCCCCAGTTACCAGCAGCACCAAAGCAAAGATTTTTTTCAATTTAGCCCCATCTAAATTAGCCGCCAACGACGCCCCTAGCGGCGCAAACAACACGGTGAGAGGCACGATGCAAATAAAGCCAATCAGATTAACCAAGCCAAAAGTTCCCACTGGCGCATCAGTTGGCGCTGTGCCCAAGGTTAACAAGGTCATCGCGCCGGGCAAAGAGATAATCAAACCTATTGCTGCGGCTGTGCCAACAGCTTTATGAGCCGGGTAGTTATATAAGGTGAGTAGTGGCACCGAGATAGTTCCGCCGCCGATGCCGACCATAGCGCTAAAAAAGCCGATAGCTGCGCCCATCACGGTTTGCCCCGCTTTACTCGGCAACTGGGTAAACAAAGCCGATTTACCAGTGCGAAATAACATATTCAGGGCAGCTAAGATCGCAATCACACCAAATAATAGCGCCAGTAGTTCGCCATTCACTCGGGTAACTAGCCAGCTGCCCGCTAACACGCCAAGCAAAATAAACGCCGACCAACGCTTGAGCAGCTCAATATCGACATTACCTTTGTTTAGATGTGAGCGTATCGAGCTAATCGAAGTGGGGACTATGGTAGCCAAGGACGTAGCGGTTGCGATAAGCATTGCTGATTCGGGCGATACACCAAAACCTTGGAACAAGAAAAAAAGCACAGGCACAATAACGATACCGCCGCCAACCCCGAGTAAACCTGCTAGCACGCCCGCAAAAATGCCTGTGGCCACCAGCGCAACGAAGGTGTAAAGATGATTTGACACAAATTCAATAAGATACATTAACTACTTCTCTTTTTATTTAGCGATAACAGTGCACAGAAGTTTAATGGGAGCAGCTTAATGAACAAAAGTGATATAAATTCAATTTTAAGTTGAATTTAGTTCATTTAAAAACTTGATAGCTACCCGTAGTTAGGATTTGGAAGTCGTTATTAAACTATTTTTCGTGTTACTGAAGAAAGCAGAGATAGTTGTTGTAGTTATACACAAATAGTGTGAGGAACTGTATAAGTTCAAACATTAGCCTGGTTCAGCCCAGTATGATAAAAAGTGATGGCCGCTGCTAACTTTAACTCTCCTTTGTATTGGGTGTAAATTCTGCCTCTTAAATATATCTAGCAAACTAGCTTAATTTTGGCTAGCTGCATAAAATACCTAGAATTGTAGATAAATGAGATGCCCTATGTTTAGCCAAGTGATTGAGTTAATTGATCAAGCCAATAGCCAAGATCCTAATCAAGAAGAATCAGCTGGAAAAAGTTGGCCGAAAGAGCTGCTGTATTCGCAGCGTATGACCGAGATGCTGGCGCGCTTTGCCCCTGACACCGATGAGTTAATGCAAATTGCGGTACGGGCGCAGCACATTAAACGCTGGTGCTCACCGCGCAGTGATTTTCCGATGAATAAGCAAGGGTATCATCAATGGCGCAGTGCCTTGTATCTGTTTCACGCCGACTCGGTGACGCAGCTGATGCAGCAAGTGGGCTATGATGACGCGGCACGTGAGCGCGTTTATGCTGCCGTGGCGAAGAAACAAATCAAGAAAAATCCCGATAGCCAGCTGGTGGAAGATGTTGCTAGCTTGGTATTTATTGAGCATTACATGCTCGCGTTTGCTGCGACTAAGCCAGATTATGATGAGCAAAAATGGATTGGTATTTTGCAACGCACGTGGAAAAAAATGTCGCCAGAAGCACATGCCTTTGTGTTGGCGGGTAAGATCACTTTGCCTACGCCGTTAGTGCCTTTGATTGAGAAGGCGTTAGCGGGGGAGTAGCTTTACAATAGTTCGAATTCGATATGGGTGCTAAATGAATAATCCACCTGTTTCGCAGTAAAACATCTTTTTCAGGGATGAAAAAATTGAGCTTACAGAGATGTACTTGCAGCGATTTTACAGAGAAATAGGTGGATTTTGAAAGAGACAAATTTCGAATCCACGTCTTCTTTTTTCGCGGTATAAATACCGCTCCTTGTATGTTGAGCTAGTTGATTGGTGTTTTTGTAGGACATGAGCTTGCTCAGGGAATTTGTGATATTCGCAGAGCAAGCTCTGCTCCTACTTGGCTTGTTATTGATTTGTCATAAAACTGTCTTATTATGCGGCTGTTAACTTTATAGGCAGTCGTTATTATGAAATCCATCTTTGACATTTTCACCTCATTTTTCCTGCTCGGTCTTCACTCTTTTGGTGGCCCTGCGGCGCATATTGGCTATTTTAAAAAAGCCTTTGTCGATGAAAAGAAATGGCTCAGCGAGCAAGATTATCAAGGGTTGGTGGCGCTCAGTCAGATATTGCCGGGACCGGGGTCGAGCCAAGTGGGCTTTGCCCTTGGTTTAAAACGAGCGGGTTTACTGGGCGGCATTGCAGCGTTTGTCGGCTTTACCTTACCTTCATTTTGCTTGTTATTTGGCTTGGCATTGTTTAGTCAAGGCCAGCAACCTGATTGGCTAAATGCTTTGATACACGCATTAAAACTGCTAGCGGTGGTGGTGGTGGTTGACGCCGTGCTGAATATGTATCGCAGCTTTTGTGCAACGCGTTTATTAACTGCAATGGCGGCATTGAGCGCTGCTGCATTATTGTTATTTCCCAGCGTAGTAACGCAATTTGTGGTGTTTATTGCCGCTGCGTTAATCTGTTTTAAATGGCATAAGCTAGAAGGTAGGGGGGATAATAAAGTGACGAGTCAGCGGGTGGCTGTGAAGTGGCTGCCATTGGGGTTATTCGCTGTGCTGTTTTCGGTGTTGCCATGGCTCAGTGGTTATGGCTCGGTTCTGTCACTGCTGAATGATTTTTATCAAGCGGGCAGCTTAGTATTTGGTGGCGGCCATGTGGTGTTACCGCTACTTGAGCAAGGCTTGCAAGGCCAAATCAGCCAAGACACTTTTCTATTTGGCTATGCCGCGGCGCAAGCGGTGCCGGGACCGATGTTTAGCTTGGCGGCTTTTCTTGGTGCTTATTTAAATGCTTCGCCTTTGTTGGGCGCGGTACTGGCTACTTTAGCTATTTTTCTTCCTGGCTTTTTATTGGTACTGGCATTTATGCAAAGCTGGCAGCAGCTATCGCAACAAGCTTGGTTCGCCGCTGCTAGTGCGGGGATCAATGCTTCCGTTGTCGGGTTGTTATTGGCGGCCTTGTATCAGCCTGTATTTACTAGTGCTGTGGTGATGCCACTTGATATGGTTGTGGTGATCATCGGTTTGTTTGCATTGCGTGTGCTGAAGTTAAAAGTGATGTGGCTGGTGCTAGGAGCACTGATTTGGGGCTTGGGTTTACATCTTTTTGTTTGAGTAAAAAGTAAATAAATACAGCACGGACACCCCGTGCTGTACTGGAGTCTGAATCGTTATTCGACAAATTCCATCATTTGCGCAAACACTGGATGGCTTGATGAGTGCTGGCTAATTTCCAGTACGTCTTCAAGCTTTAGGGTTTGTTGAGTGAGCTGATCAAGGCGTTGATCTTCTCCCACTAATAACCAAATTTTACTGTGCTTTTTGTCCTGCATCGGCATACATAAAATGCCTTCTACGTTAAATGCGCGGCGGGCAAATAAGCCGCAGACATGAGACATTACACCAGGGTGGTTGTTTACTTTAAGCTCTAGAATGGCACATTGGCTAAAATCACTCATGCTTTACGCTCCTCAATTAAATCTTTGTTGGCTGCGCCTGGTGGTACCATGGGAAATACCATTTCATCTTCTGAGATTGGCACGTTAATCAGTACGGGCCCAGGGGTGTTTAATGCTTCGGTTAACATGGCTAACGGATCGGTCGCTTTGCCTAAATCAAAACCATTTGCGCCCATGGCTTGCGCCATTAAGGCAAAATCAGCGGTACGTTTGTTATTCACTGCGGCAAAGTTTTCCTGATAGAACAATGCTTGTTGCTGGCGAACTAGGCCAAGGCGTGAGTTGTTAATTACCACTACCTTTACGTTCAAGTTGTGCTCTACTGCCGTGTCAATTTCTTGAATGTTCATCATGATGCTGCCATCGCCACTGATACATAGTGCCATGCGATCAGGATCCGCTAGGGCAGCGCCAATCGCGGCTGGTAGGCCATATCCCATCGTGCCTAGGCCACCAGAGCTGCTCCACTGGCGATCGCGTACAAACGGATACACTTGTGCGGTCCACATTTGATGTTGGCCCACATCCGTATGGACGTTGGTGTTGTCACCGACAATTTCTGCCACTGTTTTGATCAGGCTGTAAGGGTTAGATAAGTCTTGTTTAGTTGGCAGTGGAATACCATGGTTTTCATTTAACCACTTGATCCGGCTAACCCATTCTACACGCTGTTGCGGCTCGCAGTTAGCAAGTAGTGCTTTAATGCAAGCGCCAACGTCAGCATGAACGGCAAGAGTGGGGGTTTTTAGTTTACCGATTTCACTGCGGTCAATTTCAATGTGTAACACGGCGGCTTGTGGACAGAACTCACTGATTTTTCCGGTGGCGCGATCGTCAAAACGAACGCCAGCACCAATTAGTAAATCACATTCTTCAAGGGCGATGTTGTTGCCTTTTGAACCGTGCATACCCAGCATGCCAAGGTGTAATTCATGACCGTGGGGGAATACACTCAAACCTAAAAATGTGGATACGGCAGGGATGTTGAGCTTTTCAGCTAGCGCTACTACGGCTTCGCTGCTGTTTGATTGGATCACGCCAGCACCCACCATCAGCATTGGTCGCTCTGCTTTTGCGATCATGGCTTCCATTTCTTTTAGCTGCGCTAAGGTCGGCTGTGGTAAGGGCATTGCCTCACCTGGTGCTGGAAACTCATCTATTTCGATAATTTGGTTTTGCACGTCTTTAGGGATGTCGATAGCAACTGGCCCAGGGCGGCCTGAAGTGGCAATGCGAAAGGCTGCTGGGATCACTTCTAACAATTCTTCAGCAGAGCGCACTAGCCAGTTATGTTTGGTAATAGGCGCCATTAAGCCAAAGGTGTCAATCTCTTGAAAGGCATCGGTGCCTAACATGCTACTTGGCACTTGACCGGTAATTGCAATAACCGGAATAGAATCTAAGTGAGCATCAGCGATGGCGGTGACTAAGTTAGTGGCACCAGGACCTGAGCTAGCAAAACAAACAGCCGCTTTGCCTGATACGCGTGCCATGCCTTCGGCAATAAAGCCTGCACCTTGTTCATGGCGGGTTAACACGTGCTTAATGTTACTCCCGGGTAGTGCATCATAGAGTGGCAGAGCTGCACCGCCGGGAAGTCCGGCAATTTGCGTAATGCCTTGACGTTCTAATAGTTTTATTACGAGCTGTGCGCCGCTGATCTTCATCTGTTGCCTCTCTTGCTATCAATTCTTTATGGCATAAAAAAACCCCCTTGGGCCTGCGCCGAAGGGGGTTTAAATTGTTAAAACCCGCTACGGCAAAATGCTAACCACGACGACAACCACGACGCTAACGACGTGTTGTAGAGTGTTGATTAGGTTTGCTGTAGTAGCCAGTTTCATTGATTTTTCCTTACGAATATGCAGCTAAAGTTAACAAAGGAACAAGGTTGGCGCAAATGCATAGCAAGAAGAATTAGGTTAATACTGCCTTTTGTCTAGTTTTTTTTGCTGCTAAATCAGTAACTGTAGTTTATTGAACTGCTTTTTTCTTTTTAAATAGTGGCTAGATAAGTTCATTACAATAAAAGCAGTTGATCTGTTCTTTTTTATCATGGCATAAAAAACTGTGATCGAAGCGATTTATTCAGGTCTTACCTTGGCCACGGTTTCTAAGGCACTATTAAGTTGAAACAGCCATAGTTTCTGTTCAATGGCATCAAGGGTATCCAGTGTTAGCTCTGCTTGGTTGAGTCGCAACTGGTTAGGCTTTATTTCAACGATCTGTTGCTTGGCCAGCATGTCACGTGCTTGTAAGTAATCCGCTTCTATTAGTGCAGGGAGGTTCAGTTGCTTAATTCGCCAGCGACCAGACTCTCTTACTAGCTTAACCAGTGCGGATAGGTAGTGCGTATTGGCTGGCTCATTATTTTGATCTATAGAAGAAAACTTAACTGCTACGCTAACTTCGTTTGTTGTGAAATAAGGTAGCCAGTAAGTTTCTTGTTTCGCTTCAATTAGGTAGGCTTGGTTCATTGCTAAGTTAAAATGTTTTTGCAGTGCGGTTTCTAAGGCAAAAAGGTGTTCGAATTCCTGCTCTTGGTCTTGCACGTTTGCACTTAGGTAATGCTCAACTTGGTTGTATTTCATGCTGGCAATTGCATTAAAATAATCTTTGGTTACCTGCTCTGAACGGGCGTTTTCGCCCATGATGCTGGCGCAGAGTAATAAGCTTAAAATGACCAAAGCGATGACAATCAATGGTGTTGGGAGTTTTTTGTTTTTAGTCATGGAGTGTATTTCTCGCGGTCAAATTTTACGGCAAGTTAGCACTTCTGTGCCATAGGTACAATATTGCGGGGTTAGGGTCGCAATACTCAGTGATGCTGTGGGTTGATCAAGGCATACAATTTATGATCTTGCCATTGCCCAGCAATTTTTAAGTATTTTTTTGCTAACCCTTCATACTCGAAGCCTAATTTTAGCAGTAAGCGTTCACTTCGATGGTTGTCTAGTATATGTGCTGCCATGATTCGGTGTAGGTTTTGTTGGTCGAACATGTAGTTAATACAAACTTGGCAAATAGCTTGCATTTTTCCTTGCCCTTGATGGGCTTGATCGATGGAATAGCCTAAGTAACAAGCTTGAAATACACCACGCATGACGGCAGAAAAGTTAATACTTGCTATCATTTCACCACTTTTTTCATCTATTGCAGCAAAATGAAAAGCGCTTCCCCGTTGCCAATTTTCTTGATTAGCTGTTAGTACTTTCTGCCATGTTGCTAGTTCAAAAAAGCTTTGACTACGGCTCGGATCCCAAGGGGCAAGGTGGCGTCGATTTCGCACCTGATAGGCGTGAATTAAGTGTGCATCTTCACACGTTAAAGGGGTGATTAAGCAATTAGCCGCGCTTAAAATAACTCGGTTGTTGTCCATGAAAATTAACTTTAGTAACGGTAACCGCGGCTATATTACCAGTTTATTTCAGGTAACGCAGTTCCTGCCTGTTATGCTGAAACGGCACTTAGCTTATTTGATCTCGAGTAATTTACTAGTACTTCTCGTAACCATTGATGGCTGTTGTCGTGTTTACGTAAGGCTAGCCAAGTGAGATAAATATCAATATTTTTCTTACTAAAAGGGGTATATTGCCAGTTAATTAAACGCTTGGTTTCGCTGTTGTCGAGACAAGATTTAGGCACTAAAGTAAGTAGATTAGTTTGCGCAACCAAAGATAGCGCCGCTTGATATGAGTTTATTTGATATTTGACTTTCATCTGATCGTTATTACTCAGCCCTAGTTCAGGATCGACGATGGCAAAGTCTTCCTCTAATATGGCCGCTAAGCTCATCCCTTTTTGCATTCTCGGGTGAGCGTTGCTGTGAGCTAATACGAGAGGCTCAGTGGCTAACAGTTCGCTGTACAGGTCATCGCCTTGGTATTGCTGAGTCGCAACGATGAAGTCTAAGCGGTTATATTTAAGGGCTTCTAAGTCAATGTTATATTGATTTTTAAGTCGAACATTGGGGGATTCATGCTGCAGCTGTACCAATACTTTGGTCAACAGTAACGACTCCAAAGCGGGTTGCATGGCTAAGTTGAACTCAAGTGCGGCTTGGTTATCGCTGAGATTATCTTGCGGTAGAGCATGGCCGATGGTTTTTAATGCGTCATTAATCGGTTGGTACAAGCTTTTTGCCAATGTAGTTGGCTGCATCACACCTCCGCTACGATAGAATAAGTCGTCGTTAAATTTTTTGCGCAGGCGGTTTAAGCCTAGGCTCATGGCTGGCTGTGACATATTCAATTTTTTGGCTGCTTTTGAAACGTTTTGCTGCTCCATCACCGTGACAAATAACGTTAATAAGTTCAAATCTAAATTACGAAGTTGTAGCTGCATAGTTAAGCCTTATCACAATAAGTGAGAGTTTGAATATTCCTTTACACGAAAGATAGCGGGCATTCCTTGTCGTTATGCTGTTAGCCTAACCTTGCACAGCTGAACCTAAGCTGAATAGCTATACTGCAAATAAATTAACAACAGTAAGATAATTAGTACGATTTACTTTTTCTCGTTACTGCATGGTGGATAAATATGAAGAAGATGGCAGCTATGCTTTCATCCTTAATGCTTTTTTTAGATAATGCAGTTCCTCAATAATGGCCTTGATCGACTTATGACAAAATCACGCACTCCTTTTGAAAAAAATAAATTTGACAGAAAATCCAGTGGCCAAGCTCAGGTTGACTCTCTAAAGGTACCGCCCCATTCATTTGAGGCTGAGCAGTCAGTACTTGGTGGCGTTATGCTCGATAACCAAGCTTGGGACCGAGTGGCCGAGGCGGTGGTGGACAAAGACTTCTATTCGAGGCCCCATCGACTTATTTTTCAAGCAATGGAAAAGTTAACTAATGCCAGTATGCCGATTGATTTGATCACGGTTTCTGAGTTATTGGAGCGTGATCAACAGCTAGACAACGTGGGTGGATTTGCTTATTTAGCTGAGATTGCAAAGAACACGCCTAGCGCTGCGAATATTTCCGCTTACGCTCACATTGTGCGCGAGCGTGCGGTGGTTCGTGAATTAATTGGTGTGGCCAATGAAATTGCGGAAGCGGGTTACGATCCTGAAGGCCGTGGTAGTGATGAGTTACTCGATTTTGCCGAAAGTAAGGTATTTAAAATTGCCGAATCAAGGGCCAACGAAAGTGAGGGTCCGCAAGGCATAAACAGTATTCTAGAAAAAACGGTCGATAAAATAGAAGAGTTATTTAAAAACCCGCAAGATGGGGTGACAGGGGTTTCAAGCGGTTATGCTGATTTAGATAAAATGACCGCTGGTTTTCAATCCTCTGATTTGATTATTGTCGCGGCGCGTCCGTCGATGGGTAAAACTACCTTTGCCATGAACTTGGCAGAGCATGCTGCGATGACGCAAGACAAACCAGCAATAATTTTTTCGTTAGAGATGCCTTCAGAACAAATTATGATGCGTATGTTGGCCTCTCTAGGGCGTATTAATCAAGGTAGCATACGTACTGGTCAGCTTAATGATGATGATTGGGCGCGCTTATCTGGCACCATGGGCTTATTACTCGAAAAATGTAATATGTTTGTTGATGATAGCTCAGGATTGACGCCGACAGAATTACGCTCACGGGCGCGGCGAATTGCTAAAGATCATGGCGGCGTTTCAATGATCATGGTGGATTACTTGCAATTAATGCGGGTACCTTCATTAAGCGATAACCGTACTTTGGAAATTGCTGAAATATCAAAATCGTTAAAAGCCTTAGCGAAAGAATTAAAATGTCCCGTTATTGCTCTTTCTCAGCTCAACCGTAGTTTGGAACAACGTGCGGATAAACGCCCAATCAACTCAGATTTACGTGAATCAGGCTCTATCGAGCAGGATGCCGACTTAATTATGTTCATCTATCGTGATGAGGTTTATAACGAAGACAGCTCCGAAAAAGGGGTGGCGGAAATAATTATTGGTAAGCAGCGTAATGGCCCCATTGGTAAAGTACGATTAACGTTCCAGGGGCAATTTTCTCGTTTTGATAATTATGCTGGACCAGCCTTTGATGATGACTATTAAGCGAAACAGGTTACCCCTCTCGATGAAATGGCTGGTAATGGTAACAGGATATTAAAGAATGAAAGCGGCGACAGCAGTAATTGATCTTTGTGCCTTACGTAACAATTTGGTACAGCTAAAGAAAATGGCTCCCCATGCTAAGGTGTTGGCGGTGGTTAAGGCAAATGCATATGGCCATGGCTTAGTGCAAATTGCCCATGCCGTTGCTAATGCGGATGCATTTGGTGTGGCGCGTATTGAAGAAGCGTTAGCGCTGCGCTCGGGCGGGATTGTTAAGCCTATTGTATTGTTAGAAGGCTTTTTCAATGCCAGTGACTTACCTGTGTTGGTGGCGAATAATATTCAAACCGCGGTGCATAATGACGAGCAGTTAGCTGCGTTGGAGCAAGCTGAATTAGAATCACCAGTGAAGGTTTGGTTGAAAATTGATACTGGGATGCACCGTCTGGGCGTACATCCGGAAGAGTTCGAAGCCAGCTTATTACGTTTAAGTCACTGTGAGCAAGTATCACAACCGGTCAATGTGATGACACATTTTAGCTGTGCTGATGAGCTTGAAAGACCTGAAACCAAACAACAAATCGCTCTGTTTAATGAATTAACTAAAGACGTTGTTGGTTACAAATCGATGGCAAATTCTGCCGGGGTGATGGCTTGGCCAAAAGCCCATAGTGATTTGATCCGACCCGGCATTGCTTTGTATGGCGTATCACCATTTGATCAAGGCGATGCTAGTGCCTATGGCTTACGTCCAGTGATGACATTAACGTCTAGCTTGATTGCTGTGCGTAACCATCAAGCCGGCGAGCCCGTTGGCTACGGTGGAATATGGCGAGCTAAGCAAGATACTAAACTTGGCGTTGTGGCAATTGGTTATGGTGATGGTTACCCAAGAAATGCCCCCGCAGGCACGCCAGTTTGGGTTAATGGTCGCATCGCACCGGTGGTTGGACGGGTTTCAATGGATATGCTGACTGTAGACTTAGGGCCAGACGCAACAGACAAGATGGGTGATGAAGTGATCCTATGGGGAGATGAGCTCCCTGTTGAAAGAGTCGCTCGTGCGATAGGCACTATTGCTTATGAGTTGGTCACTAAGCTTACTCCGCGTGTATCACTCAGCTTTAAAGGATAATTTCAGCACAAACTGTAAAGCTGGTCTAAATTTGATGAGACTATTGACAGCTCGGTCAAATTTATTGATTATCAATAGTGTTGATGACAGTTTAAAGTGGTTTTTGATAGTTTTTAGCTATTAATCTAATTGCTTTAAACGATTCGCAAAATCCCGCGGTGTGAGTCATCATTTGCGGTGTATTTCATTGATAATCCAAACTTTTAAAAGAGGAAATAAAAATGGTATTAGTAGGAAGAGAAGCACCTGATTTTACAGCTGCAGCAGTACTAGGTAATGGCGAAATCGTAGATAGCTTTAACCTAAAAGAATTCACTAAAGGCAAAGCTGCCGTTATCTTCTTTTACCCATTGGATTTCACGTTTGTTTGTCCTTCTGAGCTAATCGCTTTCGACAAACGTTTCCAAGATTTCCAAGACAAAGGCGTAGAAGTAATTGGTGTTTCAATTGACTCACAGTTCTCTCACAACGCATGGCGTAATACTGCTATTGCAGATGGCGGCATCGGTGCAGTTAAATATCCACTAGTAGCTGACGTTAAACACGAAATCTGTAAGGCGTACGATGTTGAGCATCCTGAAGCTGGTGTTGCATTCCGTGGTTCTTTCTTAATCGATACTAACGGTGTTGTTCGTCACCAAGTAGTGAACGACCTTCCACTAGGTCGTAACATTGACGAAATGCTACGTATGGTTGATGCACTAAACTTCCACGAAAAACACGGTGAAGTTTGTCCTGCACAGTGGGAAGAAGGCAAAGAAGGTATGCAGGCGTCTCCAGAAGGCGTAGCTAAGTACCTATCTGCACACTCTGACGATCTATAAGCTAAACGGGCCAAGTTTATTGGCTGTTAGTTAACAAAAAAGCCGCTATTTTTTAGCGGCTTTTTTATTGCTTACATTTTTGTTTAAGGCTAATCAATGGAGCCGTTATTTATCAAAACAAATTTCTAAGGTGGCGTTACCGTATTCGGTAGTAAACGGCATCAGTACTTTTTTACCATCGGTTTTGTGAGAAATAGTATGAGCTTTACCAGATACAACGATTGGTGTTGCCATGTTGAAATCATAGCCTTTTTCCGCGAGTAAGCGTTTTGCCCCTCCAGTTACCATATTGGTTATTTCGCCAACCATGTCCGAAACTTCACTGTCGATTGCAGCAGGCGCTTCGCCGAGCATACGCTTCATTATTTCAAGAGCTAAAGGCTCATCAAAGCTAATCGAAAATGAACCCGTAGTTTCGGGACTGACCATACCAATTAGTCCAGACACATCACCGCGAGCGATATTGTCTTGCTTTAGTTTTGGCTTACCTGGCTTTAACTCAAGCTGAGCCATCGTTTGTAATACGTTCATCAAAGAGCTAAGAAAAGGGTTTACAAAATCTACATTCATAATTGCGTTCTTATTAATTGGTGTTAATCGTTAAGCTATCTCGTTACTTTGGCAGTCACTGCAGTTGCCATGCGCTTCTAAAGTTGTATTAGTAATACTAAACCCGTGAGACGTCGCTTGCTCAGAGAAAGCATCATCAATCTTCTCGTCATGTAATTCGATGACCACACCACATTGATCGCAGATTAATAGCTGCATCGGATGATGAGTGCCAAAGTGTGGACATAAAATATAAGCATTAATAGATTCAATTTTATGAATAAAACCATGCTCAAGCAGAAAGTCTAGCGCACGATAGATAGTCGGTGGCTTGGCACTTTTCTCTGTCTCGCGTAATTTGTCTAATAAATCATAGGCACTAATTGAGCCGGGCTGCTCGGCCATAATGCTAAACACTTTCTGACGGATCGGAGTAAACCTTACACTGCGTTTTTGGCAGATAAGCTCAGCGCGCTTTAGTAAATCTATGGGGTTATTATGCATATGCTTATTAAGTTGAGTAGCTAGATTGAGATACTAACATTATTTTATTCCTTATGAAGCTCCCGCTTGTGTAGACGTTAACCGAGTAACATCGATTAGTGCTTATTCTTGTCCATTTCGTTGCCCTTTAAGCCCACATTTCACTCACTGCTTATGGGTACAGCTTAGCTTAAAGTTGTGAAACAGCCTGCTATTCGCCAAGGTTGTCATCATATTCTAGTAAATCCTTCAGTTTATACTAGTTTAAATTGATGAATTCATAGTGCTTTTCTTATGTTTTTCAGCTCTATATTTGTGACAAACTAGGCTGCGATATTGCTATAGTTAAGTAAAGGGAGGGCCGTAAGTAGTCGTTGGGCTTGCAGAGGGGGCCAGCTAATATCACTATTATTGCCAGCTTTAAGAGCAATTGTCGCTGTGCTGCTGTTGCGATAATACGCGAGCTAAATATTATGGCAGACACATAACATCCAAGCCCAGATATTGCGTGTGCGTGCCCAAGGTTTAACTGATACTTGTATTGCTGAGGCAAGAGAATGCACAGCCTTGTTGCAACTGTCCTTAAGTAACAAATTTAGCAATATGGTTTTAGAGACTGGCCAATAGGAGCCCAAGGCTTTTAGCTATCATTAATTCGTCAATGCTCCCGGTTTAGCTACTAGGTAGCCCTGGAAGCCATCAACTAACAGCTCTTGCGCTGTATCCAATTCTGCTTGAGTTTCAATGTGTTCCGCAACTACCTTAGTGTCAATACCGTGGGCTATTTGAACTAAGGTTTTCAAAAAGAACTGATTATCTTTATGTTGCTCTAATTGGCGAATATAGCTGCCGTCAATTTTGAGATAGTCAGGCTTGAGGGACTGAATATAACTAAACGAGGTGAAGCTAGTACCAAACCGATCAATTGAGAGCGCCGCTCCTGACTGCTTCAGGCCGACAACTAATGCTTTTAGGGCAACAAGAAAGTGATTGGCACTGGTTTCGCTGACTTCCATTATTAGCCTGCTTGCCAACTTAGCTTCTTGTTTTAGTTCATTAAAAATAAACTCTTGAAAGCCTTCATCGGCTAGTGAACTACCAGCTAGATTAATAGAAAGACTGACTTGGCTAGATTGCTTTAATGTGTTTAGTACTTGAAGAAAAATGGCTTTATCTAGCGCCATGGTTTTATTAATGCGATTAGCCGCTGAGAAAACATCACCGGTATTGAGTGGTTTGCCTTGCTCATCAACAAAACGCGTCAAAGTTTCGTAATAAAGTACTTGTTTGTTTTTATCAATAATGGGCTGGAAAACGAGATGAATACGTTGATGAGCTAAGATGTTTTCAATAACACCTCGCCAATCTGTTCGTTGGGTTGCTTGACGTTCGTCACTGGCTACGCTGATCTGGCAGCCATTTTGTAGTGAGTGACTGATTTGATTGTCTAGCTGAGCCAATACTTCACCGCATTGTTGACCTTCTTGATAGCGCACAAAAGCGCCTGCCACTTTGGTATTGGCTTGTTTTAAAGCCTGGTTGAGTAGCGGTTGAATTTGCTCCAAAATGCCAATATCAGTGTTGGGCATAATCACTGCAAATTCCGCCCCTTGCAAACGGAAAAAAGATGAGTGTGGATACTCACTGAAGCTCTGCTTTAATTTCATTGATAGGGCTTTTAGGTGGCGATCGGCTTCTTGGTAACCGTGTTGTTCATTTAGTGCTTGCAAACCCTGTAGCTGAAAGAGTCCTACTAGGCCGCTGTTGCCGCTCTTTTTTGATTCTAACTCCAGTGCCAGCTTTGACATAAAGCTACGTTTGTTACCAAATCCAGTCAAAATGTCCATAAATGCTTGTTGGCGCATTTTTTCTGCGTAGGTCGAAACTTCATCAAAGTTACGTTTCAATGCTGCAGCCATGCGATTAAATGCATCTACCACTACGCGCAATTCTCGCGCTTTGGGTAGCATCGAGATAGGGCTAAAGTCTTTGTCGGCAATTGCATTGGCTTTTGCTTCCATGGCGTTTAAAGGACGTAAAATGATACGCAGTAAAAACCAGCCCGTAATGAGCGCCAAAACAAAGATGATACCGGATGAAATAAAAGTATTACTGGCCATTTGCCATAACTGATAGTAAGCCAAACCTGGGTTACTTTGAATTTTCATGGTGGCGACAATACGCCAACCATCATTGATTTCAGTTTGATTGGTTGGTGGGTTTAATGGAAAGAGTGAAATAAACCAGTTTGGGATGCCTTCCACTTGAGTCGGATACTCTCTGATCACCAGTGGTGTGCCATCAATTTTGTACAGCTTAATGGAATGATAGTAACCAGAATCAAAGATACTATTAACAGTGGTCTCTAGCATGGCAATATCTTCAAGCCCAATGATATTGCTTAAAGACAGCCCCAGTGACGTTGCTGCATCTTGGCTGTGTGAGTCTAATTGCTCTTCAAGGTAATTTTGGCTTTCTTGAATGTTAGTAATTAAATTGCTCAAAAAGCACATTAATATAACACCAAATAGCATGCCGTTAAGGCGGGCAAATAAGCTCATATTTATTCTCTATTGACCTTGTTCAATCCGTTTAATAAGTTTCACCCAAGGGGCTAATCCTCTACTTTTTTTGACCTAGTTCCCGAAACCTTGTGCTTTGTCATTCATCAACCTTGGCCATTAAAAGTTAGGGATTGGTTTTAGGTGCAGACGTTGCTTTGCACCTACGATATCACGATTTATATTATCTAGCATCAAAGGGGGGGTACCTAGGCTTGGAATGTAAGTGACCACCATATTAGCTTGATTATATTCGAGAGCTTTGGCGTACATCATAGGTCTGTTATTTTGAGTGATGCTCAGCCTGTTGAGCGGGGGATATTTCGCAATAGAGACATTCTCACCATCAACACACTCTAGGGATACGTGGCTAATTGCCATCTTTTTCTAATGCTTAATATCGTCAGCAAGTTTTATATGCTTGTAAAAAATATGTAACAATCTGGCTTGCCCTATCTTATCTTATTGTTATTTTTGACTTTATTTGGTCTTTTTTTCGATTTTTGACACATAGTTCAGCTTCGTTATCATGATGGCTATTAATTTCTTGAAGCAGAATCGGTGTAAATAAGCTGGTTGATATCTATGGCAGGTCATGCCACTTCAGTAAATATGGTGATGCTCAGCATTGGCAAAATGTGTGGGATAGCATGAATCGATTAACGTTAATAACATCTAATTGGCAAGCGAATTTATCATAATTGACTGATTGTGTTACTAGAGGTTTAAAGTGTGTCATGCATAAGTATAAAATTTGTGAATTTATAACAAAAACGCCTTGAGCAATGCTGTCAAGTTGATTAGTATAGCGGTTTCAAAAAATGCTAACAAAACCATATTTTGATTGGAAAGTTAGAACGAAAAATAAATGCACCTCACAAAGCACTGCAACAAAAAAGACAACTTATTGCTGTACGCTCTCTCAAGAATATGAATTTTTTTCACGTGTTGTGAAGGTATCTTGTTATAAAGGATTATAAAAATGGGCGCACAAGGCCATATACGAACACTTGGTAAATCATCTAGTTTTTTTTATCGTCTGGTTGATATCGTGGTGATTTCCCTCGCCTTGATTATTTCTTTATCTCTACATGAACAGGGGTTTAATGTTCATTATGTTGCGGTGGCGCTTTTAGCAACAGTTGGATTTACAATCACGTCTGAAAGCGTTGATTTATATCGTTCATGGCGAGGCAGTAACTTTAGCTACCTAGCGATGCTCACTACACTCAGTTGGGCGATTGTTTGCTCCTTACTTATGTTGCTGGCTTACTTCTCTAAGTTAGGCATCGACTACTCACGCTTAGTTATTGGCTGGTGGTTTTTAATTACGTGGAGTGGTTTGCTTACATGGCGAGTGGTGTTGCGTTTCTATCGCGCGCAAATTCGCCGTAAAGGTTTAAACGTTCGTAATGCTGTGGTGATAGGCGTTACCCCTCAAGCTATTTCTTTGGTTCATAATCTGCAACGCCATCCTGAAATAGGCGTTAAAGTGTTGGGCTTCTATGACGATAGGGATACCAGTAGGTTAGATAAAGAGCTACCTGCTCGTCTACGCGGCAATGCCGAAAGAGCTTTAAAGCTGGCGAAAAAAGGTACCATTGAGCGAGTGTATATTGCATTACCTATGCACGCTAAAGACCGAATTGCGCATCTCTTATCAGAATTTGCCGATACCACTGCTTGTACATATTTAGTGCCTGACTTCTTTACCTATAACCTGTTGCACTCGCGTTGGGATTCTGTTGGTGATATTCACACTCTCAGTGTATTTGATACTCCGTTTAACGGTTTAACTAGTTGGATAAAACGTCTTGAAGACATTGTTCTCTCAAGTATGATTTTAGCCTTAATTTCACCTTTATTGGTTGCTATTGCTGCTGCAGTAAAGATAACGTCACCCGGCCCAATCATCTTCAAGCAATATCGCTATGGTTTAGATGGCCGGAAAATTAAAGTTTGGAAGTTTCGTTCTATGTCAACTATGGACAATGGCGAAAAAGTTGTACAAGCAACTAAAAATGACCCTCGCGTAACACCTCTGGGAAGCTTTCTTCGCCGTACTTCTTTGGACGAACTGCCACAGTTTATTAATGTATTACAGGGCTCTATGTCAATTGTTGGGCCAAGGCCGCATGCCGTTGCCCATAATGAAGAATATCGTGTTTTGGTTGAGCGCTATATGCTGCGTCATAAGGTGAAGCCGGGTATCACTGGTTGGGCGCAAATTAATGGTTGGCGTGGTGAGACGGATACGTTAGATAAAATGGAGAAACGAGTTCAATTTGACCTTGACTATATCCATCGTTGGTCACTGTGGTTGGATATTAAAATTGTGTTTTTAACTATTTTTAAAGGATTTGTAAGCAAAACAGCTTACTAAAAATATAGATGAAATTACATCCGATAGTAAAAATGTCATCGGTTTGCTTTAGCTTAGCAGCCTTGACTTCAGCATCTGTCATGGCAGAGGTAACTCCAAATCCTTATGTAACGGAAAGCGGGATTGAGGTGTTGCCTTTTGTTAATGTTGAGTTAAAGCATGATGATAACGTAGCTAATGTGGGGCGTAATGAAAAAAGCTCCTGGGCTAACGTGATTGATCCTGGTGTAATGGTTAAAATGAACCCTGGCAATAATGAATATATTTTGCTTTATCGCTTAAGCCAAGGTAACTATTTCAGTTCGCATAATGATGATTACACCGACCACTTATTACGTTTAAGTGGTAATTGGGAGTTTAACGAGCGAAACCGTGCTGGCTTGCTTTACAACTTTAACGCTACGCATGAAGAGCGTGGTACGGGTATCTCAGATGGTGCTGGTAACGCACTTGATGAGGTTATTCGTTACAAGACTAATTATGCCAATGCCCATTATGGTTTTGGCGGCATGGATGCGACCGGGCGTTTGCAGTTTAACTTAGGCTATTTTGACAAAAGCTACAGCAACTTCCGCGGTATCACACAGTTCCGTGATTTTGATGAGATGCGCTATGGCGGTGCTTTTTATTACCGCGTAGCCCCTAAAACTAGTTTGATATTTGAGTTGTTGAAAAATGATAAACGTTATGATGCTGTTGATACTACAGGCATCTCTCGGGACTCTGACGACCATTTCGCGTATATTGGAACGACTTGGGATACGACAGCAACGATAACGGGTGTAGCTAAAGTTGGTTACCAAAACAAAGATTTTAAAACGTCGAACCGTGAGTCTTTTGATGGTTTTAGTTGGGATGTTGGCCTAACTTGGCAAGCCAAAGAATATTCTAAGTTTGATTTTGCTACACGTTATAAAGCGAAAGATCCCGATCAATTTGGTGATTACATTGAAGAGCTATATTATCTAGCCGCTTGGCAACATTACTGGTTAGAGCGTCTATCGAGTAACGTGAGCTGGTCATACATTCAGGATGATTATAGTGGTTCAGCTCGCAAAGATGATACTGATGAATATCAAATTTCGCTTAACTACGACCTTCGCCGTTGGCTACAGATCGGCTTAGGCTATCGAGTTACCCAGAAAGATTCAACCGCAGCTAATATCGGTTATGACAAGAACGTGTTCTCTATTTCTGTAAATATGGTGATGTAACAATAATGAAAGTATTCTTTTCGTTTTTTCTATCGGGGCTGGTAATGCTTTTTGCTTTACAGGCGCAAGCAAACAACTTTGATGCAACATACAAGCTGGGGGCGGGAGATACTATTTCTATTCTCGTTTACGGTGAAGAAGAGCTTACTATGGAAACCTTGTTAAGTGATAGTGGCCGGATTAACTACCCTTTCTTAGGGCAAATTACGGTTAAAGGTTTAACGATAGAAAAGCTAAAAGATATTATTCAAAAGGGATTAGAAGGGGATTACCTCATTAATCCTAGTGTACATGTCAGTATTGTTGAATATCGCCCATTTTTTATCAATGGTGAAGTAAAACAACCGGGAGGCTATGCTTTTCAGCCGGGATTAACGGTCAATAAAGCTGTTGCTTTGGCTGGTGGTTTTACTCCGCGAGCATCGAAAAGTAATATTTATGTTTCTAGCAGTGACTTACCTGATCAAAAGCCTAAACCCGTCGAGTTAGATACCAACATCATGCCTGGTGACATTGTTACCATAGAACAAAGCTTCTTTTAAATTTAAGCAGGTCAAATCAAATGGAACAGAAAGTATCTGCTGCGGCAGACAAGCCTCAAATGGAACAGTTGATCGATATTAAACAAATTTGGTTAACGTTGTTAAAGTATAAATGGAGTATTTTGTTTTTTTCACTCATTGTGACGGTTGCTGCTAGTTTTGTTGCGAAGTCTAAACCTTCGATTTATACCGCAACGGCAACGTTATTAATTGAATCGAAACAAGCAAAAGCTGTGTCCGTTGAAGAAGTATATGGCTTAGATACGCGGATTAATGAATACTTTTATACTCAGTTTGAAATTTTAAAATCAGACAGTATTGCTTTAGCTGTGATTAGAAAGATGGATCTTATTAATCATCCTGAGTTTAACCCCGAGTTGGCGGAAAAAGAAAAGCAATTCGATTTTTCGGCAGCAATATCTAATTTGCTGCCATTCTTAAATAAAGCGCCAAACACAGTGAATGAGTTATCCACTGAAGAAAATATATATCGTTTAGAGCAACGAGTATTGGGGCAATTTAAGCAAAATCTCTCTATTGCGCCAGTACGTAAAACGCAGTTAGTGGATATCACCTTTAATAGTTTTAGCCCTGAATTGGCAGCTCAGATTGCTAATGAAGTAGGTAATGTTTATATAGAAAGTAATTTAGATGCAACGTTGCAAGTTGCCAATAAAGCTTCTGGTTGGCTGAATGACCGTCTTGCTACGTTAAAAGCTGAATTACAGGCGTCAGAATCTAAATTACAAAACTTCTTAAAACAGGAGGGGTTAGTTGATATTGCTGGTGTTGGCGGGCTTGCATCTCAAGAATTGAATGAGCTCACTTCACAGTTAAATATTGCGAGAGATCGCCGTGTTGCCGCTGAATCTTTATATAATTTAGCGCAAAGCAGCACACGAAATGTTACGCAAGTATCAGCAATTCCTGAAATTAGCAATCATCCTGTCATTCGTGATGTCAAATTGGCGGTTTCAGAGGCTGAGCGTAAAATTTCAGACTTGACGAAGCGTTATGGTCCGAAGCATCCGAAAATGAAAGCAGCAGAGGCTGAATTGGCAAGTGCTAAAGTCAACTTGGATCGTGAATTACGCCAGTTGGTTAAAGGGATCGGTTCGGAAGTGACCGCGGCTAGACAGGCTGAAAATAGCATTCGCAGTGAAATTGAAAGCCGTAAAGCAGAGTTTCAAGACCTGACGGTTAAAACTGCCAAATACTCAGAGTTTCAGCGCGAAGTTGACTCAAATAAACAGCTGTATGATCTATTTCTAAATCGCTATAAAGAGACATCGGCTTCTAGTGATTTTGGCTCAACCATTGCGCGATTTACTGATGAGGCTCACCCTCCTTTATTACCAAGTGCTCCAAATCGAAAGTTAATTATTGTTATGGCTTTTGTCGTGTCTTTTGGTTTTGCTTGTGTCGTGGCTTTTGTCTTAGAAGCGTTAAATGATACGTTTGTTAGTGCTAAGCAAGTTGAAAGCACTTTAGGGGTCAGCCTACTGGGCGTATTACCGTTGGTGAAAGCGAAGAAAAACAAGGTTTCTACCTACCTGTATTATGATGAAAAGCAACGTGCGTTTTCTGAAGGGGTGCGTACCATTCGAACCAGTTATATGTTGTCGAATATGAATAATGATAATCAGTCTGTGATTGTGACCTCGTCGGAGCCAAATGAAGGTAAAACGACTTCGGCCATTAACTTAGCTTTTGGTTTAGCGCAACTGGAAAAAACCATTCTTATTGATTGTGATTTACGTAGACCTACGATTGGTCGCCGTTTTGAGCTATCGGCTGCGCAGCCAGGGTTGGCTAACTTGATAGCTGGAACTCATACATTTGAAGAGTGTTTGGTTAAAGATGAGGTTTCTGGGTTGGATATATTGTCCGCTGGTTTAGTGCCATCAAACCCACAAGAACTACTCGCATCTGAGCGTTTTACTATGCTACTCGATAAGCTCAAGCAACGTTATTCAAAAATAGTGTTAGACACCCCTCCTTGTTTGGCGGTAAGTGATGCTTATTTGCTGTCACAAAAGGTGGATTCTTGTATTTTAGTAACACGTGCAGAGCACACTCGTACTGGTGTGGTTAAGCAAACTTTGGCTAAGCTTGTGCAGCAAGGAATCAAAATTGATGGTGTTATTCTTAATCGCCTAAATCTTAAAAAAGCAGCTAAGTACGGCGGTCATGGTAATTATCATGAATATTACGGTTATGCCGAAAAGACCAAGTTAAGTCCAGTTAAGCAAAAGCCGCAAACTGTTTAATAAATTTATGCCCTTAGCAATGATTAAGGGCCAGCTTTTTAATTCTGAATTGTAATATTAGGGATAATTTAATGAAGTCTACTATCAATAAGTGTCTATTTCCTGCGGCTGGCTATGGCACGCGCTTTCTACCTGCCACAAAATCAATGCCAAAAGAAATGATGCCTATCGTGAACAAACCTTTGATCGAATATGGTGTTGATGAAGCCATTGCAGCGGGTATTGAAGGAATGTGTATCGTAACGGGTCGTGGTAAACACTCGTTAATGGATCACTTTGACATGAACTATGAACTGGAGCATCAGATCAAAGGCACTAGCAAAGAGAATATGCTGGTAGATATCCGCAATATTATTGACACAGCTAAGTTTACCTTTATTCGTCAAAGTGAAATGAAAGGCTTAGGCCATGCTATTTTAACCGGTAAAGAATTAGTCGGTGACGAACCTTTTGCTGTCGTGCTCGCAGATGATTTATGCATCAATGAAGGTGATGGCGTGTTGGCGCAAATGGTTGCTTTGTACAAGCAGTTCCGTTGCAGTATTGTCGCTGTAGAAGAAGTGCCTGCCGACGAAATTCACAAGTACGGTGTGATTTCTGGTGAAATGATTAAAGATGACCTATACCGTGTAGATGACATGGTAGAAAAGCCTGAGCCGGGTACAGCGCCAAGCAATCTTGCGATTATTGGCCGTTATATTTTGACTCCAGATATCTTTGATATTCTTGAAAACCAAGAGCCTGGTAAAGGTGGTGAAATTCAAATTACCGATGCGTTGCTCAAGCAAGCTAAATCAGGTTGCGTGTTGGCTTACAAATTTAAAGGTCGTCGTTTTGATTGTGGTAGCGTACCTGGTTTTATTGAAGCGACCAACTATTGCTACGAAAACTTCTATAAAGGTTAATCGTAAACGGCTTTAACTGCCGATATACAGATGCGCAAAATTTAGTGATGAATATCCCCAAAGCCTGGTAGCATTGTTCGCGATCAGGCTTATTTTTTATATGTTTTATTGCGAATGTGTATGGCAAATATGTCGAGCTTGAATGATAAAACAGGTCGCTGCTCTTTGTGTTGGTTTTTTCAGCGATTTGTTGATTATTTAGACAAAACGTTCGTTGTGGCCAGCACCTTTGTGGCATAGTAAACTACGCGAAAAGGCGCTAACGCAGTAGAAATGACCAACAAGCGTTGTCCTACGGATTCGGCTAAAAGCGTTTTGCCATCGTTGAGCAGTATTTACTTAGAATGCTAAGCTACACACTGCTTGCCTTGCTCAAAACGTTTTTAGACAAGGAGTCCCCTCTCGAACAAAAATTAACCAACAAAGATCAACAGATCCTAGAAGTAAGGGTTGAGCATGATTGATTTACATTGTCATATTTTGCCGGGAATAGATGATGGCGCACCTAATGTGATCACCAGTTTAGCGATGCTAGAGATGGCCAAGCAAGATGGAATTACTCATAGTGTAATGACTCCACATATAGAGCCGGGCCGTTTCGAAAATGATATTGCCAGCATTAAGGCTGCTGCTGACCAGTTAGCTTCGGCGTCTAACTCGTTTTCTTTTTCGTTAGCCGCTGAAGTGCGACTTGATCCGCAGATTATGATCTGGGCTAAGCAAGGTAAATTGCCCTTTATTGGTCAATACCAAGGTAAATCTGTCTTGCTGTTAGAATTTCCTCATGCCCATATCCCACCTGGCAGTGACAATCTAACGGCTTGGCTACTTAGTAATAATATTATTCCGATGATTGCGCATCCGGAACGAAATCGTGTCGTCTGGGAGCGGCCCAATAAACTACAGCCTTTTATCGAGCAAGGCTGTCTAATGCAAATTACCGCTGGCTCGTTACTCGGGGTATTTGGTGAGCGCAGCTTAGCACGTGGTAAAGCCTTATTAGTCGAAGGGAGCGCCACTGTTATTGCCACTGACGCCCACAATTTGTCTAACCGCCCTCCTGTGCTATCAGGGGGATATCAAAAAGCTAAAGAATGGTTAGGGGAAGCTGCGGCGACTAAATTAGTATTGGATACCCCTGCTGAAATAATTGGTTTATAGCTGTTTGCGAGCTTGATTTTTTTCTGCACCGCGTAAAATGGCATGGATGAGTTCGTCGGCATCAAACTTGGTTAAGGCTTCATCTGCGCCAATTTGGTGGGCTCTGTCAACACTGATTTCGCTTGATAGTGAGGTATGTAAAATGATGTAGGAATCGGCTATTTTGGGTTCACTGCGTACTTCAAAAGCGAGTTCATAGCCATCTAGGCCCGGCATTTCGATGTCACTAACCAGAATATCGATGGGCTCCCCTTTATCAGCTCGGGCTTTCATTTGTTCAAACGCATCATGGCCATTCTCATTAACAAAATAATGTACCCCCATTTCATCTAACGCGCTAGCAAGTTGTCTTCTAGCAACGGACGAGTCATCAACCACTAAAATATTTTGTGCTTTTAGTAGGGCTTGCTCTTTTGGTGAAAGGCTAGGTAAATCTTCATTGTCTTTATGCGGATAAATTTGATCAAGTAGCAGCTCGACATCCATTAATTGGACAAGCTTATCTGCCACTTTAGTGACTCCGGTAACATAAGTATGCTTGCCGAGAGATTTGTTAGGAGGGGCTATCTTCTTCCAATCACATTCAATAATTTTATCAATACTGCGCACTAGAAAACCAACCAGTTGACGGCTGCAATCAGTAATGATGATAACGCAGTCTTGTCGATCTTCTTTGGCGATAGCAGGGTAGCCAATCGCTTTTGCCATATCAATGACTGCGATGGTTTTACCCCTGAAATTGGCCGCACCTAATACACTTGAGTGGGAGTTAGGTATGCTCGTTAGTTTTGTATAAGGTACAATTTCTTGTACCTTCAAGGTGCCAATAGCAAAGCTTTGCAGTTGAGTTAAATGAAATAGCAATAACCCTTGTGATTGATTAGCGCCGCTTTTTGTTTTCATTTTTATCTCACCTTAGTTAAATCTCACTCGATATTCTACGGCTATTTAAGCAGATAGCTATTAACTATAGATTAGCAGTGAAAGTGGATCACAGAAATAGAGGATATTGGCTATGTGACTAAGCAAAGCAAAATAATACGCTATTTATACCATGCCAGTTAGGCAACCGTGGCTCAGGTCTGCAAGATTAAGCTTAACGGCAAAAAAAGCAATATTAGTGGCGCGAGCAAGGGGTTTTATTTATTTTTGCTTAACAGTTGGCCGAAGAATTGGTATAAATCCGCCTTCGTTAATAGTTTGACTATTATTTTTTGTTTTTTACCAGTACAAGGCAGTGTCATTTCGATGTTTTTATCCGAATTTTTTACCGAGAACAACAAACAAGTTTTGATCACACCTGAACAGGCTAGTCATTTTGCCAAAGGCGTTGCTGGTGATTTTAATCCTCTGCACGACCCGAGTAACAAGCGTTTTTGTGTGCCTGGCGATTTGCTGTTTTCGATGGTATTAGCGAAATACGGATTAAGCCAGCGTATGGCGTTTAACTTTGCGGGTATGGTTGGCAAAGATGTTTGGTTAAATTTTCCTGACACAACTGAAAATCAGTTTAACGTGACCGATGATAAAGATAAGGTTTACCTAGGCGTTGAGCGCGAAGGGGCGATTAATAACGACGCAGCTGTGATTGAAGCGATGGCACGAAACTATGTTGAATTTTCTGGTCATAACTTCCCTCATATATTGGTACCTTTAATGGCCGAACACAATGTTATGCTTAACCCCGAGCGGCCATTGGTTATTTATGAGAGCATGGAATTTAACCTATCACATGTTAATTTTTCGCAACCGCCGCAATTAGAGCTAGCTGAGAGTAAGTTAGAAGTTAATGGTAAGCGTGGAGTTGCCTATCTTATTTTCGATGTGAAATCCGGTGACGAAGTGGTCGGTACAGGGTCAAAGAAAATGGTATTAAGTGGTCTGCGTGAGTTTGATAAAGCGGCCATTGACGCATTTTGTGTCGAATATTTGGCCAGTCGTGAAAACTACGAAATCTAACTGGCTGGCTCAACTGATACTGTGCTGTTGAGCCATTATTCCCATCCGAACATTTCATCAATAATGCCTTGCCCTGAGCGCGTGTATCTCTTTGCTGAAATCAAGCATCTCTAGGTTGATCGGGTATATATCCTTTTTCTGTTTAGTTTACCTAGCTGATATTGATTGCCAGCTGTTATCGTGAACTTTGCCAGTTGAGTATAAAAAATGCGAGAATAGTTTTTATTTCTCGAAGGATTGGCAAAGTTAATGAAAAAAGATACCAAGATAGTCTCTGCCGGCAGAGCCAAAAAATGGACTAAAGGGGTGGTGAACCCGCCACTAGTACGCGCTTCTACAGTTGTATTTGATTCTGTTGCAGAAATGAAGCATGCGACTCGCAATCGTGCGAACCAAGTGATGTTTTATGGCCGTCGTGGCACTGACACTTCTTTTGCTTTCCAAGAGGCAATGGTTGAAATGGAAGGCGGTGTTGGTTGCGCTTTATATCCATCGGGTACTGCCGCTATCAGTAATGCTATTTTGTCTTTTGTTAAATCGGGCGATCATATTTTAATGGTCGACACTGCGTATGAGCCAACCCGTGATTTTTGTGGCAAGATGCTGGCTAACTTGGGTGTAAGTACTACCTACTACGATCCTATGATTGGCGAAGGTATTCGCGATCTAATTCAACCTAACACCCGCATATTATTTTTAGAATCACCCGGCTCTTTGACCATGGAAGTGCAAGACGTGCCAACCCTTGCTCGTATCGCCCATGAAAGTGACATCACTGTGATGCTCGATAACACTTGGGCTTCTCCGCTCAACTTTGACCCCTTTGCTCATGGTGTTGATATCAGCATTCAAGCTGCCACTAAGTACATCGTTGGTCACTCTGACGTGATGATGGGAACAGCAACAGCCAACGCTGCTCATTGGCCACAGCTTCGTGAAAATAGCTATATTATGGGGCAGTGTACCTCGCCTGATGATATCTACTTGGCAATGCGAGGATTACGCACTATTGGCGTGCGCATGCGTCAGCATCAAGAAAACGCACTTAAGGTGGCTAATTGGTTAGCGCAGCGTGAAGAAGTGGATCATGTGCGCCATCCCGCCTTTGCTACATGCCCCGGCCATGAATTTTTTAAACGCGATTTTACCGGCAGTAATGGTCTATTCTCGTTTGTTTTAAATCGCGGTAATGATGAAGCCCTAACCGCATTGTTAGATGGCATGCATCATTTCAAAATGGGTTATTCATGGGGGGGATTTGAAAGTTTAATTCTCGCGGTGAATAACGTGCAGGGCTTACGTAGTGCTACCCAGTGGCAAGCCGCTGGCCCGTTAATGCGAGTGCATGTTGGCTTGGAAGATCCCGATGACTTGATTGCGGATTTAGAGCAAGGGTTTACTCGCTTAAATCAAATATTAGCGAAAGGCTAGTCTAGCAAAACAGCCTTGTTGCTATGTACAGCAAGGTTGCTTAAAGTCGCTTTAAAAACCGCCAAAGTAGCCAAATACTGAAACTGGTGGCGCCAACAAAACCTATTTGCAGGCACAGAAAAAACAAATTTAAGCTTTGCATATCGTCTCCTGAAGGATTGTGGGAGACGCTATTATGATTAATGGTCGCCAAACGTACCATTGGGGATTTCCTAGATATATCTATTTGAGCGGTTTTTGTTTTCCGTTATAACTCCAATTAACTAAAAAAGCCAGTTAAGGTAAACTCAACTGGCTTTTTTGTGTGACTAAATAGGATGATATTTAGGCGTTACGACGGGTTGCAACAGCATCCGCTAATTGGCGTAATACGGTTTCTGTGTCGTCCCAGCCAATACAAGCATCAGTAATGCTTTGGCCATAGGTTGCGGCCTTGCCGTCAACGAGATCTTGGCGACCTTCGACCAAATGGCTTTCAATCATCACGCCAAATATTGCTTTATTACCTGCTGCTATTTGGCCTGCAACGTCGCTAGATACCTCAAGTTGCTTTTTATATTGCTTGCTTGAGTTGGCATGGCTGAAGTCGATCATGGCTTTTTCTGGTAACCCTGCTTTCGCTAAGTCATTGCAGATAGCTTCAACATGCTGGGCGCGGTAGTTAGGCTCTTTACCACCGCGTAAAATAATATGGCAATCAGGGTTACCTGTTGTGGAGACAATCGCTGAGTGGCCAAACTTAGTAACAGACAAAAAGTGATGAGGTGCACTGGCTGAACCAATTGCATCAATTGCCACTTTTATCGTACCGTCGGTACCGTTTTTGAAACCGACTGGACAAGATAAACCAGAAGACAGTTCGCGGTGCACTTGCGATTCTGTGGTGCGCGCGCCAATTGCGCCCCAAGACATTAAATCGCCGACATATTGTGGTGAAATCATGTCTAAAAACTCACTTGCCGTTGGCATGCCAAGCTCGTTTAAATCAAGTAGTAATTTACGGCCAATGCGTAAACCGTCATTGATTTGGAAGCTGTCGTTCATATATGGGTCGTTGATTAGCCCTTTCCAGCCAACTGTGGTGCGTGGCTTTTCAAAATAAACGCGCATAACAATTTCTAGATTGTCTTTTAATTCTTCGCGTAATGTTAGTAGCTTTTTGCCATATTCAACTGCCGCTTGGGTATCATGAATTGAACAAGGGCCAATAACAACAACTAAGCGATCGTCTTGACCGTTGAGAATATTTTGAATGGCAGCTCGTCCTTGAAATACCGTTGCAGACACTTTTTCTGTTGCTGGGTATTTCTCTAATACGGCAATGGGGGGTAGAAGCTCTTTAGTTTCGCGAATGCGAAGGTCATCCGTTTGGTACTGCATATTATTCACTCGTTAGTTTTAGCCGAGTACATCGGCTACTCTGATCCCTTTGGCTAGATAATGTACCAGCCTTCACCTATCTGGCGCAAATTTTGCTGAAATTTTACTGATAAGTTTAAAGACTGTTTATGCGGGTTTTTAGCTTAAATAGTCATATCTGAACGTTCGAGCAAATTGTTTAGTATTTGACTGGCTTGTTTTCGCGCTAATGCTAAATCCTGTGCTTCTAATGTGGCATCAAATTCGCCTAATTCAGGAAACAATTTATACATCATCGGGTCTGGATACATGTTGACGACATCGATAGTGATGCTTTTTGGCACTTCAAAAAATACAAACCGCTCTGGATCGATAAAACTTTTCAACTTTTCCGCTAGACGTGATGCGGTCAAGGCTTCAATGAAAAATTCTTCGCTGTTGTCAGTGTTGTCCCATTCTCCAATGGCAAGTTGCGCGCGATAGGGCAACTCTTCGGAAATATCATCTTTTTCTAGATATAACGCATGAAGTAAGTGGGGGGTTTTGCTTTCATCTATCCACAACCCCATTAGTTTGATCTCAGGGTTGGCGATAAACAACTGAGGTAGCTGCTCTAAGGTTTGCACTAATAGCTGGTTACTTTTTATCATTGCATACTCTAAACACGGTTAGTGGATTGGCATTTTGCGATAATCACATCAAAGAAAAATTGTTTTAGCACAATTTGAGCGAACTTAGCGTGACAAGCACTAGAAGTTTTTACTATTCACGGGTAAATTGATTTGTATCAAGCAAATATAAAGAGCTCTCTTGTTGGTAGCTGGTCACTTTAACGCTACTAACAGAAACTCAATGATGAATATAACTAAGCAGCTAAATTTTCTTAATTGTTAGGCTGTCTCAAGGAGTTAACGGTGAACTATACCACTCGAACTATGGCGAGTAATAAACGCATTGCTCTTGTCGCTCATGACCACAAAAAAGCGGACTTATTAGCATGGGCCAGTGACAAGGCTGAGCAGCTGAAATTACATCACTTATTTGCCACCGGCACGACAGGGACATTGTTAAGTAAGGAAGTGGGCCTACCAGTGAAATGTTTATTGTCAGGTCCGATGGGCGGCGATCAGCAATTAGGCGCGCTTATTGCTGAGGGAGAGATTGATGTGATGATCTTTTTTTGGGATCCCCTCAATGCAGTGCCACATGACCCGGATGTTAAAGCACTATTGCGATTAGCTGCGGTATGGAATATTCCCTGTGCAACCAATAAATCTAGCGCCAATTTTTTAATGAATTCAGAGTTTATGAATAAGCCGTGTGAGATTGAAATTCCAGATTATGCTGGCTACTTAGCAGAGCGCACTCAGTAACCAAGCTTTAACTAAGCCAGTTTTACTGGCTTAGCCTCCCGCCTTAAAATTTGACAAAGGAAGGTCTGATGACTTCTCAAACTCTCACTACGACACCGCAACTCAGTCAGATAACCATATTCCCAATAAAATCGACTGCAGGTATTCATTTAAATCACTCTTTTGTTGAAGAAAAAGGTCTTATTTTTGATCGGCGCTTTGTGCTAGTAGACAACAAAGGGAAGTTTATCACCGCACGCACTCATCCGCGGTTAGCCTTAGTTCATAGTGCTATTAGTGAAAATGGATTTCATGTGCGAGCCCCTGACATGCCAGCACTTGAAATAAACAAAAATGAGTTTGGTCATTTGTACACAGAGGTGGAAATATGGGGCACAAAAGTACAAGGGCAGTGGTGCCATAAAAATTACGATACTTGGTTTAGCGATTATCTCGGCATGCCTTGTCGGTTATTATTTTTTGGCGAGAAAAGTGAGCGTTTGGTTTCAGGTCATCAAACGCAAGTTAGTTTTGCTGATGGCTATCCGTTATTACTGATTTCAGAAGCGTCGTTGGCCGATTTGAATGAACGGGCAGATGAAACTGTGCTAATGGATCAGTTTCGGCCTAATTTAGTCATAAAAGGTTGCAGCGCATTTGCTGAAGATAGTTGGAAAACTATCCAGATTGGTGAAGTGAAGTTTGCGTTAGTGAAACCTTGTTCTCGCTGTGTTTTTACCACCTTAGATCCCCTCACTGGAGAAAAAAGCCTTGTTAATGAGCCTTTAAACACGTTACAAAAATACCGTAAAGGGGATGATGGGCAGGTGTATTTTGGGCAAAATTTACTGGCGCTTAACAGTGGTAAAATTTCGGTATTTGATACCGTAGAAGTGCTGGAATATCATCAGCCCGTTGAATACGTTAATCATGCGCCTAAAGTGCGTGAAATTAGCAGTGTTGATAGTCGTTTAGATTGGCCAAAGCAACAGGCTAAACCCTTGTTATGTGTTGCTGTAACAGAAGAAAGTCATGACGTAAAAACCTTCCGTTTCAGCTGTCCAACATTGCCAAGGTTTAGTTATTTAGCGGGCCAGTACATCAATGTTGAAGTGGTGATAAATAATAAACCTTATAAGCGCACTTACACATTGTCGTCAACACCAACTCGCCCTGATTTATTGAGCATCACAGTGAAAAAACTGTCCGATGGAATGGTGTCATCTTGGCTTCATGATCATTTAAATGTTGGTGATAGTATTAGTGCAATAGCACCCGCAGGTAGTTTTCACCTACAAAAGGCTTTGCCTGAAGCGCCTCTACTATTGATTTCAGCTGGCGTGGGGATAACGCCTATATTGGCCATGCTCAGAGCAATCACCGATCAACATCAAGCGCGGGATATTGTTTTTATCCATGGCGCGAAAACGGTAAAAGACTTAATCGCTTACCAAGAGCTTAATTTCTTTAGCTCGCTGCTTCCTAAACTCTCTATTCATTACTTTTTGAGCCGTGAAACTCAACACGATTCCCATCAAGAAATAGCTGGGTCAAAAGCTGAGTTACATTACGGACACATAAACCAAGCTGCATTAGCCACTGTCTCCGATCTCTCTGAGCGTACGACCTTTGTTTGCGGCCCCAATATGTTTATGGAGCAAATAAAACAATCATTACTGCAGTTAGGTTTACCCGAAGCGCAGTATTTTGATGAAAGCTTCGGTCAGAAAGCCAGTTTTGGTGGTAGCAAAAAACAGGTCAATATTTTGTTTGATAGTTGGGATACGTATGTTGAGGGCGATAATCAACTGACATTATTAGAGCAGGCAGAGCAAGCGGGATTGAGCTTACCTTTTTCTTGTCGCGGCGGTATGTGTGGGGCTTGTAAAGTGCAGCTACATTCAGGGGAAGTTAGGCGGCTAAGTGATTCAGCTTTGACCCCTGATGAAGTTGAATCGGGTGTCGTTCTCGCTTGTAGCTGTGTACCGCAATCGGATCTCGTTATTGGGCAGGCTTGATACTGTTTTTGTATGTGAGCTTGGTTTTGTAGGTGGCTTAATCAACTTGCTATGGCTTTGGCCTGATATGCTATTGTCAAAAAGGCGTCGCAATTGGCGCCTTTTTGACTAACTCACAGAGGAAGAGTTAATTTAGCTACGCATACCGATAAAATTTTGACGGGCATATTCAGGGCGTGCCGATTTCAACAGCTCTACCTCAGCCTCAGTCATTTTACCTTGTGGTAATCCAAGTAGTTTATGAGTTAACAAAGGTCGGGCGGCCAAGTTAATTGATAATTTAACAATGCGGCGTTCACCGTTGATTTCTTGGGTTGATAAGGCAGGTACTAATACACCCGCCTCCAATAAATTTGCCACCGCTGGCTCGTTTAATGGCAATGACAACATATTCTTCCGTTGGATAATATATTCCCGCAGAACGGCCTTTTCTTCAAAGTCTAAGCGCTTAATCATACTCATCATTCGCTTATTTTGCTCTTCTTGTTCGGTTTTGTTAGTTAGTTTGAAGTGTATGAATAGCAATAACTTAGCAATGAAGTATGAGGCGCTAACAATAATAGCGATGCTTAAATAGGGACTAAGTTGGCTACGCAGTGTCAGCATATTCAATGACTGAGCTAAACCGTCTGGTAGTAACACAATAAATATGCTGGCCAGTAATAACCAAGCCATTAACAAGCTAATTTGTACGTTCATTGAAAATTGTGTGATGATTTGTTTCATGTGACATCCCCTGTTTACCCTATGAGCGTTAACACAAGTGTGAATAGCTCTTTCTTTTACTGAATAACACTAAGCAAAAACGATGCCAAGGTTATATAGAGGATGATTAAGCTAAGAAAAACGGCAGCGATAGCGATTGCTACCAGTGCCGTTTGTGCTTGAAAGGAGTCTTTATTGTTTTTCCAGAACGATATTACAACAATGAAATAAGGTGTAATTGGCCGCGCCAACATTCACCGGAGAAGTCCCTGATTGAAACTAATCCAGATCGGATATCATAACTGATTACTACGCCTTCACTGAAATCTAGATTCCGTCTGGGATATGAAACCAATTTTCCAACCCACATAAGCTAAGTTCGCTAAGTCTAAATTAAGCTTCCTTATATTAAGTGGGCTATATGACACTATCTTTACATTTGCGGTTATTTATTTTGCGAGTTGGCTAATTAAGCGTGCCGCTACATTTGCTGTGCGGTTATCTTGATCAAAATTTGGGTTATATTCACATATATCAGCCAGTTTCAATTTACTGCGGGCATTTTTCTTGATCGTAATTAGCAGGTGCTCAAGTAACTCTAAAGGCATGCCATAGGCTGCGGGAGCGCTGACACCAGGCGCTATGTAGGCGGGTAGCACGGCTAAGTCGATACTAACATAAATGGCATCCACTTCACTGATAAATGAACGCAGCCCTGCTTTAATGGTATCGATATTATTCCAATGTAAATCGGTATCGTATTTGTATTGCACGCCAAACTCTCTCGCACGAGCAAAAAGAGCTTGGCTGTTACTTATTTTGCTCACACCTAAGCAAAGATAACTCAAATGGCGTTGTTGTTGGTTAGCCCGTTTCATTATTTGAAAAAATTGGCTACCAGATGAGCCACCATCTTGATCGCTGCGAATATCAAAATGGGTATCGAAGTTAATCACGCCAATTTTTTGTCCTGCATCAAGGTGTTGCTCTAGTCCTTGATAGCCGCCAAACGCAAGCTCTTGTCCACCTCCTAAAATGATGGGGAAGTGTCCTTGTTTGAGGATATTGTTCACCATAATGCCCAAATCTTGCTGCGCTTTTGCTAGTTCAAACCACTCACAATCTAGATTGCCTGCATCGTAAACGGGGGTGTCTAAGTGCCAAGCAAGATTGGCAAGGACTCGGCGTATCGCCTCTGGGCCTTTTGCTGCGCCATGGCGACCTTTGCTTTTGCGAACGCCTAGATCACAAGGGAAGCCAACTAAGCAGGTGCCTGGTGTATCGTCTACAGCTAGTTTAGTCACCTTGTTGTGCCAGCGAATTGCCAGCTCACTTTCTTCGCGGTCTTGCTTACCGAGCCAAAGGGGAGAGGATAAGTTTGTCATTGTTATATGTCTCAATATGTTAGCAGATTTCAGTTTGGCACATTTAGGTCAAACTGAAACCTTGAATGCCGCCCTAAATGAACAAAAATAATACAATTGTGAACTGCTCCAAATGTTTACTCGCTTGTTTAAAAGCAGAGTGACTCACAGGCCAAGCCATCGTTGTCATTATCAAGTCGATCAATGCCGCAGCTATTGAGGTAAAACTGCGCTTCTTGGCAGCTTGTCATTTCGTTGCAGTAATACTTATCTTGGCAGCTAAAAGCTTGATGATCAGGTGCGGTCTTGTTGGTTAGTTGGCATAAGCTAAGCAGGGTATTTTTATTGGTATTGAATGGTTGAAATAGGGACAAATTAGATAGCTGCTCTAATTGATACATAGTGACCTGAAACTGGTTAATTTCAGATAGATCAAAGCGCTGATGAGGGATAATAAATGCCATGTTAGTGTTTGCTGCTTGTGGTGCTAAGTAGGCTTTAAAGTAGGCCGAGGGAATGCGCACTTTGTTATTCATCCACTGATTGTCTTGCTTGCTGTATAACGGGCCGGTTACAACTTTTAGCGCGCCGACTTGCTGAGTACATTGGCGCTCCCAAGCTTCTAGTTCAGCCCAGCCTTGGCGGTTAAATTCGGCCAGTTGCGGAGCAATATTACTCATTAAATAAGATTGCTTGGCAGAGGCAACTGTAAAGTCCATTGAAGCGGCTGGGGCTAAGTGTCCACGGTCATAGCCTGATCCGATGTAATCTGCGGGCGTAACCTGTGCCGAAACCGGCAAGGAAGCATCGCTACTAAAGGATTCGATACTTACAAAGCCAGAGATACGCTCAGGGGTTAAGGTGTAACTTACCCAATCTGCAACTCTATTTAGGTAGTTAAAGCCTACGATATAACCATCGCGGCAGATAGTTTGGTCTGATTGACTAGGAATATCTATTTTTGAACAAGTGAGGGGTGAGCTGAGATCATTATCTGTGGCTTGCTGCATCTCTATGGCGTTATTACTGGATTGGCAAGCAAGTAATGCAAGGGAGCAGGCGATGACGAGTAATTTTCGCATAAATGTTAATTTTATTGGTTTTTTGATTATTAACTTAGGCGTAAGTTCAGGTTCATGCCAATCAATAAGGGTAACCTGTGAGCTAGCCCCTTAGTTTTTCATTAGTTTTTGTTTTATGCTGAAGGAAACGAATAGCGAGGGATAGGATAATGCAACAAGGGTTTAACCTCGGCGTGATCGAAGGTTTTTATGGTAAGCCTTGGTCTTGGCAAACGCGTGAGCAATATAGTGATTTTTTATTGGAGCAAGGTTACGGCGCTTATATTTACGGTCCTAAGTTTGATCTAAAGTTGCGCGAAGAGTGGCAGAAACCTTGGACCGTTCAGGAGTTTAATCACTTAAAGCAACTTGCCACTTGTTATCAACAAGCGGGGCTTAAATTTGGTATTGCGTTGAGCCCGTATGAGGTTTACCAGCGCTGGAATCAAAACACGCGTCAAGCGCTCACTATCAAGATGGCCGAAATTAATGCTATCGGTGCGGATATTCTGTGTATTTTATTTGATGATATGCGTGGTGACGTGCCTGAGTTGGCTATTAATCAAGGTGAAATTTGTGATTTCATTGCCCAGCAGAGCCAGGCACAGGAAATCATCATGTGCCCAACCTACTACTCTGACGATCCTGTTCTAGAACGAATTTTTGGTGCAAAACCGGATGACTATTTAGAAGATCTTGGCCAGCAACTAGATGCAAAATTTGATGTGTTTTGGACTGGCCCCAGCGTGTGGTCGGTATCGTATCCGCCAGAGCATCTAATACGAGTTGCTGATCAATTAGGTAGAAAACCCGTGATTTGGGACAACTACCCAGTTAATGACATGAAAAATTGGCACTATTTATTTTTGCGTGCCTTTCAGGACCGATTAGCCAGTATGCCAGACTTAACCCGAGGGCATTTTGTTAACCCAATGAATCAGCCCCAATTATCTAAAGTTGCCCTACATACCTTGCCGCGTTTATACGCAGAGGGAGATCAATATGAGCCTAATTTAGCTTTGCGCCAAGCTTTATCAGAATTAGCGCCAACAGAGTTAGCTCAGCAGTTACTTAACGATGTTGCGACATTTGCCGATAGAGGCTTTAAGCAGTTATCAGATGCAGAAGTTACCGCATTGAAAGCACGATATGACCAATTTAATCATCCGATGGCGCAAGAAGTGCTAGGGTGGTTGAATAAAGAATTTGAATTTGATGCCAATAAAACTCAACTTTGGAGCCAGGATTGATATGTTAATGGTTTGATTATTATTAGTTTTTGTTATTTTTTATTAATGGTTTAGGCGCTAATTAAGGCCAATCATTTTGGGTTAAAAAATATTTTTCATCAGGATGAAAAATATTCACTTTATTTCATTGCAGGCTAACGTTATTTATTGCCCTGCAATTGATATTGGAGCCTTAGGTAATGGGTAAAACATTCATTAACGACGACGATTACGATGATGATTATGACGATGCAGAATTTCACGATGCTGCAGATCATAAACGTAAAAAGAAAGAAAAAATTCAAGCTAATCTAGAGCGCGAAAAAAGGCGCCAAAAGAAATATGCCGAGAGTGACGACAACTCATTTTAACAAAAAGCCAGTTTAAACTGGCTTTTTTATTCATTAATGAAAAATTACCTCACACCTGCCGCTGTTGAATGCCTGCCACTGATCCAATTTTCGCGAAATTTCCAACCATTAGGCCGATCTTCACACACACCTTGATAATATTGTCTTGTCACGCCAAGAATATAAGCATTGGATAACTCACAATAACTATCCAGCCCTTCTTGGTAGCCTTTTTATAGTCAGCTAAATTGATCTCTCCTGAGCTAGCCAACTTTTTAGGTCATTAGATGATTTTTCTAGGTGACCCTGCTGTCCGTCTATCGTACCGACTTGATACCAATTATTCTCAGTAGCAAAATTTTGCTGCTCGATGTTGGCACAGGCGCTAAGTAAGCCGATGGTAAATAGTGTAATAAGTAATCTCATTTTATCCTACTCGGGAGAGCAAGTGTTTTGTTCCAGTTTTACTTTAGGCTCAACTGATGACTAAAACAATAATTGATAACCAAGACGAGGCGGATTTATCGTTTCTCGGATCTGCCTACCTGATCTGCATTTCGAAGTTGTTTAGGCATAGTAAACTATACGCTTGAACGATAAAATTGGATTACAGTCAGCCCTCTTTAGTCAGGTGATTGTCTAGCAACACACTACATACTTGAAAAATGGCCGTATTATTGATGTTATGGTGTGAAAACTTTTCTGCCTTTACGCCATTTATTGATCAAAGTTGGCGACGCCAATAGCTTTCCTAAGGAACTAATCAGTTCTACTTTGTGTAATGGCTCTTTATTGTGATGCAGTACTTGATAAGTCGCCTGAGTCAAACGCTCCTGCGCGATTTGAATCTCTCTGACTTGGGGGATAAAGCCAGTTAAGTCTGTCGGATCGGAGTAAGATTTTTGGCATTGAGAGAGGGATGTTGAATGGTAGCCTGCGCAAGCAAGAGATCTTACCGGGTAAACTGAACAGGCGTCATTGAACAATAAGGGGCATTCGATATTGGTTGTGTCATGTTGCTCGGTTGTGATGTTTTTGAGCATTGCTGCAGTTGATTTTATTCGGGTAATGAGGGCTTCACTTTGCTCGCGACTAAGCTCTGTTTTGATGTAAAAATATATCGCTATGACTTCATGTGGGAAAGCAAGAACTCTTATATTACAGCATGTTGAACAGCCTTTTGTACAAGCTATTTCAGCTTGTTGAGACATCTTCTCACTCAGTTGCGCAGTTTGTAACGCAGCTAACTTGGCTAGCTGGTTAGTGTTAGATTTAGCCTGCGAGTAGCAAGATTGGAGAGCGATGACATGATCTCGGTATAAAGCAGCGTTCATTTTAACCTACAACTTATTACAACAGATTAATTGAACATTCTTTTTAACCTTTAAAATGCGGATATTACGATGCATTATTTCGGTTTTAATTGCTGAACTCAAACATGCCGTTGTTTAGTTGTAATTCCTGCCCTAGTTTTTTGCTCCAGTTTTGTTGAATCTGTTGTAATTCAGGGCTAAATTTTTGCTCCTCAAAAGCGTCACGCCATTGCGTTAAGACTGTGGCTTGTGTGTTATGGGATAGCGCCAGATAGCTGTAGGCGGTGTTAACATAAAATACTGTCACTAAAGAGCGATATTCAGGGTGATGGGAGAGCATATAAGCGTGCTCGATATCGCCTGTTAGTACTAAGTCTAAGCGCTCAGACATCAGCATTTTGTAAGCCTGTTCTAAATTACTCACGGGGTAGTAGTTAGTAAAACCTTGTGCTTTCAGCCAAGTTTCGCGGTTATCAGCGCGTAGTACGCCAATGCTATCAACATGTTTGTATTGTTCCAGCTGTTGATATGGAAAAGATGCTGCATTGCGTGCGATAAAGTACCAACGTTTTGCCATTACCGGACCTATCCAATAGAAGTGTTCTTCTCGCTGCGCATTGCGCTCTGCACTAAAAATTAATGTATTCGGCTGCTGCATTCCTGCTTCAAGCACTCTGGCCCAAGGGGCTATTTGAATTTCATTTTTGATATCCACATGCTGCATTAACAGCTTTACATAATCGGTGATAATGCCGTTTATTTCGCCATCTTGTTCAAAATTCATCGGAGGTTCATGGGAGGTTAGTATGGTGAGCTCTGTCTGCGCCCAAAGGGGAAAGCTGCAGAAGATGAACACGGATTGGCATAGCCACTTAATTATTTTCATAACTGAACCTATAAGAGCACAAGAGTAAATTATATCGGAAAAAGCGTTTGCTAACAGGAGTATATAATTATTATTCAGCAGGTAAAACGTAGTGCTTAACTGAAATTAATTACTTAAATTAGTTAACAAAATAATGAAATAGCTTTGTCGTATTAATCTGAAACACAACTCAAAAAAGCGCGATGGCTATTTATTTTCTTTCTTTGTTCTGAAGCAACATATGAATTTTTTGTGTTTCTGATAAGGTTTCAAAGGATTTTTCAAAATGCAGTGGCGAAGAAGTTTGGAGCGCTATTTAAGTCCTGAAACGCCATTGTAGCTTATTCTTCGTGCGGCACAGCCGCACAGCTAAGGTTATTTTATAAAGGCTTAAATTTAAGGTTTATCTTAAAACCCATGTTCGCAGCTGAACTCCATGCTTTGGTGCGTTCTTGGGTGTTTTATTTTAAGCCATGTGGCATGTAGCAAGAGCCGATCAGACATGTCTAAGGCTTCAGGTGTCGCGTAAAAATAATCGCCTAAAATAGGGTGGCCAATCGCTTGCATATGTACTCGAAGTTGGTGAGTGCGTCCGGTGATTGGTGTCAACTTGACTAAGCTGCTGTGCTGATCTTCGCTTTCAACTTCAAAGTAGGTTTTAGATGCCTTACCGTTTTCGTAGCAGACAATTTGTTTTGGCCGATTTGGCCAGTCGCAAATTAAAGGTAAATCAACTTCGCCTGACTTCTCTGTTAGGTGTCCCCAAACCCTCGCATAATAAACCTTTTCTGTTTCTCGGTTCATAAACTGCATTTTTAAGTTTCGCTCAGCTTCTTTGTGCATGGCTAACACCATCACACCTGATGTTGCCATATCTAAACGATGTACAATTTGTGCGTCAGGAAACTGCTCTTGTACCCTGCGCCAAGTGCTATCACTATGATTAGGATCGCGTCCAGGAACAGATAACAGTCCACTTGGCTTATTCACCACTATGATATCGCGATCTTGAAATAAAATTTCTAACCAAGGGTCGGTAGGAGGGGTATAGTGCAGCATTGCCATAATGGTAAAGGGTTCCAAAAAAAAGTGGCGCTAGCATAACCTTTCATTATCAATTGCGCAAAAAAGCCCGTTAATTTTCCCTGATGTTGGTTCAATAAGCCTGCATTCGTAGCTAATGTTTCCCGCGTTGTTATGTTAGGCATATTATTGTGAGTGGGCTGTAAATTGAATGAGTTGGTTTTAAGTGAGGATGGTGAACCTGATGCGCATCTAGTAGTGGGTTAAGCTTGTTGCTTGCTCTCTCTCCCTTTAAAATGATGGCGTTGAAACCTAAGGAATGAATAATGAAATTAATGGATATCGATAAAGCTCAATATCGCCATCGACTCAATCGGGTGATCCTCGCGTGTATTGCGGTGCTTACCGTATCAGCTTTGTCTATTTCGACTGTGTTAATTTACTTTTTTTCCGACGGCTCTGAAACCCACTTCATGCTAAATCTAATTGGGGTTGTGTTAGGCGGGGGGCTCGTTCTGCAACTACTTCGCCATTTTCGAACCCATCCTTATATGCATGAAATCATGTATGTTTGGGACTTAAAGCATGAGCTTAATTTAATTAACCGACGCTTACGTAAAGTGCAACAAGCGGCGCAGCAAGGGAATTATAAAGCGATGTTGGCGCTGCATTTTTCCTATCAAGGTTCACAGCAGCTTTGGCAATTGGATGACAATACTATTACCTTGGATGATTTACGTCCTCTAATCAATGAGCTTGATAAGTTAGCACAGCAATTCAATGTTGAGCTCAAGACCGAAGCATATTCAAGAGACATGCTAAAAGAGTTTTAAGCCTTATATGATGGAATCATGGCATGACGCAAATTGATGATCTCGCTTTTCTTCGCCCCGGAATGATGCTCCATGTTGAAGCGGTAACACCAGCAGGCGTTCGCTCAAAAATGAAGCTGCCACTAATTGGTTTTCAAGCGGGTGATTTTTTGTTACTGCAATACCCTGATCCTAGTCGTTGGGGAGATAAATATGATGTGCTTAGAGAAGGATATGAATTAATCGTACGGGTATTAGCGGAAGATGATCTTGGCTCTGTGGTGGCCTTTAAATGTCAAATATTACCCACAGTGACTCGGCCTATTAAAATGCTGGTGGCGTCTTACCCTAAAATAGTACAGCAGCAACCACTGCGAGCTGAACGGCGTATGGCAACAAAGTTGTTAGCGAAGGTACGTTGTGGTACGCAAATGATGGCGGGTCAACTGCTCGATATTTCGGTGCATGGCTGTCGAGTAAGGCTGGTAGATCCTGTACAAAATGCGGCTTTTAAAGGGCAGCAAATGACCATTATGGTTGAGAATGCCAATAAGAGTGAATTGTTCAAGCTGTTGGGTGTGGTCTGTAATCAAAAAGAAGAGTCTGGTTTATGGTCGGTAGGGATCAAGCTAGACCAAACAGCTAGCCAGAATATAGAGAAGTTATTCGAAAAAATGCTGGTTACCTTAGATGATAGGTAACAATCACAAATAAGGGTTATTAGCGCCTTGTGTAACAAGGCGCAATCCACTTTACCCTCGCAAGCCTTGCTTAAAGCCCTGTAGTGTTTTGAACATTAGCTCAATTTTTTTCACTAAACGTGGTAAGTCTCGTTCAAATTCAGCATCTGAGCGACTTTGTTGCAGTGCCAATAAATCGGCTGCTAGCTCTTCTACATGTACTAAAAACAATGCAGACCGCGTGGTAAATGGCGTGTTGTCGCCAAATATTGCAGTAAACTTGGCTTTATCCTGCTCTTTAAGTGCCTCGATAGACTGGTCCGCATCCACGGATTGGCGATAAATTAGCTGAATATTCTCTTTTATACTGTTTAAAATTTGTTCGTGTGTCATAATCTATATTAAGCCGTGAGTAATGGCATTAGTATATACTTAAGTTACAACAAGCTGAATGAGCATCTAAATTGACTGAATGGTTTTAATATACAACCGTAACTATTTAGATCAGCTAGCAAATTCGCATAGTAATGGGGAGGCGACATGCAAGTATCAGGAAATTCTGGTTTAGGCCAAGAAGCATGGCAGGCAGCCATTGGTAAAAAGCAGCAGCAAGCCGAAGGGCAGCAGGCGTTGCAGCTTATCCAGTCAGCAACCGCTGAGTCATCAGGCTCAGCACCCAAACCGGATCCGTCAAGTTCGATTGGTCAGAATATTAATATTCAGGTTTAGTTAATGCTGTTGGATTCAGGCTTCATTAAAAACGCGCTTTATTAGCGCGTTTTTTATAAAACTTTCCTAAGAAATGTGCTTATATTAAGGATGAAACAAATCTAACGGCGTTTTACTTTTTTCCCCTGCTACCTCTCGCACTAACTTCGGTACCAAAAAACCTGGCAGTTCATTTAACATCATTTTTACCAGTTGCTTGGCTTTATCTTCATGCACCTCAAAATGCGCCGCACCAGCTACTTTATCTAATTGGTGTAAGTAATAAGGGAGCACATCAGCGGTGAATAAAGCTTCACTTAAGTTAATTAAGTCGGCGCTAGTGTCATTGATGCCTTTTAACAGCACACTTTGGTTCAGCAAGGTGATGCCATAACGCCGTGTACGCTGTAGCATTCGGGTTAGCTCTTGGTCTAATTCGTTAGCATGGTTAATGTGTAACACCATGACCGCCTTTAAAGGGCTTTGCTGTAGTCGGCTTAGTAATGCATCGGTTAAACGGCTAGGAATAACCACGGGCAGGCGAGTGTGTAACCTAACTCGAGTAAGGTGTGGGATCTGCTCTAACTGAGTTAACAACCAATCAATATGCTCGTCTTTGGCCATGAGGGGATCGCCGCCACTGAGTATGACTTCATTAATTTCAGTATGCTGGCGAATGTAATCGATCGCAGTGTGCCACTCAGTTTTATTCGGGCTGTTGTCTTGGTATGGAAAGTGGCGACGAAAGCAATAACGGCAATTCACAGCGCAGCCGCCTTTTACAATAAACAATACCCTGCTCTTGTACTTATGCAGCAATCCAGGCACTGCGGTATTGTGTTCTTCAAGGGGATCGGGGCCAAAGCCTTCAACCTCGAGTAATTCTTCTTTAAGGGGCAGTACCTGCCGCAAGAGGGGATCCTGTTTATCCCCCACTTGCATTTTTTTGACGAAGGGCATCGGCACTAACATTGGGAAAGATTGGCGTGCAATAAAGCCCTCAATAAAATCCTTTTCGTTCAAATTTAGGATTTTGATCAATTCAGAGGGGGTTTTGATCGCATTTGCCAGTTCTTTTTGCCAATGCCCCTGCACAGGGAGGTCATTTCGGGTTATTATTTGCGGCATTTGCGTAACTCGATTTTGCTAAGAGGAAAAAATGGCAACATATAGTACCAGTGATTTTCGCAGCGGCCTAAAAATAATGCTCGATAACGAGCCATGTGCCATCATCGAAAACGAATTTGTAAAGCCGGGTAAAGGCCAAGCCTTCAACCGTGTTCGTATCCGTCGTTTACTGTCAGGTAAAGTATTAGAAAAAACCTTTAAATCAGGCGAGTCAGTTGAAGCGGCTGACGTGATGGATTATGACCTAGCTTACTTATACAACGATGGTGAGTTTTGGCATTTCATGAACAATGACACGTTTGAGCAAGTCGCTGCAGATGCGAAAGCGGTAGGTGATCAAGGGAAATGGTTAATAGAGCAAGACATCTGCACTATTACCACGTGGAATGATAACCCGATTGCGGTGACCCCACCTAACTTCGTTGAGATTGAAGTTACCGAAACCGACCCTGGCCTAAAAGGCGATACAGCTGGAACGGGTGGTAAGCCTGCAACACTTGCTACTGGCGCAGTGGTGCGTGTTCCTTTATTCATTCAGATTGGTGAAGTGATTAAAGTTGATACACGTTCAGCTGAATATGTAGGTCGTGTTAAGTAATTTCTTGGCGACAACAAAAAAGCGGAATGTTTTCCGCTTTTTTTATTGCCTATTGATTGCTTTATGGCGAGCGTTAATGCGTTACTTTTTCCTTCATTGCTCTCGGGCTCGTTTCTGCCTTTTGAAAGGCTTCTAATTTCACCGCTTTTTTGCTTATATGTTTTATTTCATCTATTTGCCAATCAATTAGATCTTCAAGCTGCTCAACATAAGCGTTGTGTGATGTTTGTGCCAATTGATAGCCTAGGACCGCTGACAGCTGATTACCTGCGTAGTTTAAAAATTCTAAATCCTCATTTTTATATAGTTTTGCAGGGTCGTAACTCTGTAGCACTAACACACCTAGTAATTCATCTTGAAATACTAAAGGCAAACCTAGCCAGCTCTCGCTTTGCGTGCCTCGAAAGGTGATAGCACCGGATTCTTTCAGTCTTTGTAGTTTTTCACTATCCGCTAGAAAAGCTTGCTTGCGGCGAAAAATATAGCCAACCAAGGTCGATTCAATAAACTCTCTCGCGGGTATCAAACCGGTAAATTCGCTATTTTCGTCAGCCTGATCAACGAAATAGGGTATATGGATATGACTACGTTCAGAATTATACAGTGCTAATAACATGTTATCGGCATAAAGGGCTTTTTTTAGGGCTTGATGGAAAGCGTGAAAAACCTGATTTAATGGCAACACAGTTTTACCAAGTTCAGAGATTTCATATAGCGCACTTAAGCGTTTAGTCATTTGAGAATGCGGTTGTGCAAGGGGATCCTGCCCAGTGTCTGCCTTAACGTTAAAAGTAAAAACATTAGCTTGAGAATCATTCATAATTTCATTACTACTTATTGGCCACTCTCAATAGCATATACCCTAAAAACAAAGTTGCTTAGTTTTTAGCGCAAAAAAACTTACCTATAGAGATTAAATTAAATTAATGTTTGAAAACTATATTTTAAACAGTTGGTTATAGTTTATTTTTGACATGATAAGTACGGCAGTAAAGCCCAAAGCCTTGGACTTTACTGTGTAAAAGGAGGTAATTGAGCTTTGTGTTAATTAAAGCATCTGAAGTAGCAAGGTAAAGACAAAAACTGAGATAGCAAAAGCGGCGCCATAACAGATCACTTGTTGCCAATCTCGCCCCCGTTTAACACCAATATCGTGTAAGCCGTGAAAAATACGATGTAAGGTATGCCAGAGTGGTAGTGCGATCAGTACCAATAAAATAGCCGCACCGTACCAAGAGGTAGCAAAACCATGTACACGCTCATAGTTAAGTGCTTTTGGGCTAATAATAGCCAATGGCACTAAAATACCGGTAATTAGTATCATTACTGGCGTTAAAAAGGCGGTGAGCATGCCACCAGCGCCAAATAATCCCCAAAATACGGGCTCGTGAGAGCGCTTTAATTTAGTTGAATCGGTATGACTCATAACGCCTCCTATAGCGTAATAATTATCAGAGCGGCCAAGGTTGCTAAGACAAAGCCTACGTAATGGCCGATGACGATGAATTTATCATCTAGCTTCTTTCCTTTGAGCCAAATATCGGCGGCTTTTGGAGCTAAATCAAACCAAGTTACCGTGTGATATAGAGCGAATGCTAAAGCGAGAATATGAAACAGGACGGCAATAGGGTGCTGTAGAGCATTAAGCCATCCTTGCCAAGCCTCAGGCCCTTGGGATAGTCGTAATAAACCCCATGCCAAGATACAGCTGTAAATAGTGATGGCGATACTGGTTCCTTCACGAATCATATATTTAGTATAGAAAGCATGTTTCAACCACCAATCCACGGGCAGTTCACGCTGATAGGGTTTACGTTTACTTGCTGGATTATTCATATACTGTATTCCTTAGTTGAGACGGACTAACCGAACTAACAGCGGCTAACTCACGCTGATAGGGTTTACTTTTACTCATTGTATTACCCATATACAGTGCTCCTTGCTCTAAGCATACTAACGAACTAACAACGGCTAACTCACGCTGATAGGGTTTACTTTTACTCATTGTATTACCCATATACAGTGCTCTTTGCTCTAAGCATACTAACCGAACTAACAACGGCTAACTCGCGCTGATAGGGTTTACGTTTGTTTGAAGTGCGCTTCATGTCACCACCCTTTAATCTGGTTTAAACATACCAATCAGGTAATCTTTGGCACTTTCGACTTTAAATAGCTGGATGGCGGCCGCCGGATCGACACCTTTTGGACACACTTGCGAGCAGTAACCAACAAAGGTACAACCCCAAACGCCTTCTTCCGCATTCACTATTTCCATGCGCTGGGCGCTGCCGGCATCGCGTGAATCACGGTTGTAACGTGCCAATAAAGCTAACGCCGCTGGCCCCGTGAATTCAGTGTTAAGGGCATACTGTGGGCAAGCCGAGTAACATAATCCGCAGTTAATACACATGGAAAACTGCTTATATTTAGCCATCTGCTCTGGGGTTTGAATGTATTCACCATCATCAATGGATTTTTCTTGGGCTGGAATGATATATGGCTTAATACTTTCAAGTTTTTTAATAAAATCATCCATCACCACGACTAAATCCCGCTCAATGGGAAAGTTGGCCAGTGGTTCAAGTTTGATTTTATTAGGGTAATAGTCACGTAAAAAAGCTTTACAACCCAGCTTAGGTACGCCATCGATCATCATGCCGCAGCTACCGCAAATTGCCATCCGACAAGACCAGCGAAAGCTAATGCTGCCATCAAGTTCATCTTTAATATATTGCAAGGCTTCCAAGATCGACATTTCTTCGTCGTATGGAATGCTATAAGTTTGGATAAACGGCGTCGTATCTTGCTCTGGCCGATAACGTAAAATGTCAATTTCGATTATTGGGTTAGTCATGCTTCACCTCTGCTGCTTTAGCTGCATCTTGCGCGTCTGAGGCGGCGCCATAAACTCGCTCAGCTGGTTGGCTTTTTGTGATGGTGACACTGGCATAGTCAATAGTGGGGGCTTTATCTGGGTTATAAAAAGCCAGTGAATGGGTCAGATAGTTTTCATCATCGCGTTTTTCATAACCGTCAATACGTTGATGAGAGCCACGGGATTCTTTGCGTAAAATAGCGCTATGAGCCATAGCTTCAGCAGTATCAAGTAGGTAGCCTAGCTCAATGGCGTATAACAGCTCGGTATTAAAGACACTAGACTTGTCGCTGATCTTAATGTTTTTATACCGCTGTTTTAGTTCCGCTAATTTGTCTATTGCTTGTTGCATCGATGTTTCAGTGCGATAAATACCGACACCCGCCTCCATGCAATCGCCCATTTCTCGACGGATATTGGCTATGCTCTCAGTCCCCTCGCTGTGTAATAAGGCTTCTGCTTTATCAATAACTGCTTTTGCCGCATCCCGCACTTTAGCTATTGCACTGTGCTTATTTTCTTGCGCGAATTTAGCGGCCTGTTGGCCTGCGACTTCACCAAACACAACCAGTTCTGTTAATGAGTTTGAGCCCAAACGATTGGCACCATGTAAGCCGCTGGAGGCGCATTCACCAACAGCATATAAGCCCGGTAAGCGGGTTGCAGTTTTAGCATCGGTTTCAATACCGCCCATGGTGTAATGCACAGTAGGACGAACAGGAATGGGCTCATGAACAGGATCAACACCGACATAGGCTTTTGCTAATTCACGGATGAAAGGTAAGCGTTCGTTAATTTTTTCTTCGCCAAGATGGCGTAAATCAAGGTGAACGACATCGCCACGCTTAGTTGATATAACACGGCCTTGTTGCTGTTCTTGCCAAAAGCATTGGCTAAGGCGATCGCGCGGGCCAAGCTCCATGTGTTTATTCTTAGTTTTACCTACGGGTATTTCCGGCCCTAAGCCGTAATCTTGTAAGTAGCGATAGCCGTCTTTATTGACCAAAATGCCGCCTTCGCCGCGGCAGCCTTCCGTCATTAAAATGCCTGAGCCAGGTAATCCGGTAGGATGATACTGCACAAACTCCATATCACGTAGTGGGACGCCGTGACGGTAACACATGCTCATGCCATCACCCGTAACTATGCCACCATTGGTGTTATATGTGTAAACGCGGCCTGCACCGCCGGTGGCAACAATCACGGTTTTAGCATGGATCACACGGGTAATCCCTTCTGCAATATCAAGTAGTACAGCCCCTTGTACCTTGCCATCAAATACTAATAAATCGAGACAAAAATGCTCATCAAATCGCTTGATTGAGGGATACTTTATTGAAGTTTGAAATAAGGTGTGAAGCATGTGGAAGCCAGACTTGTCGGCAGCAAACCAAGTGCGCTCAATTTTCATTCCGCCAAAGGCACGAACATTGATTTTACCATCTTCCTTACGACTCCAGGGACAACCCCAATGCTCTAGCTGAGTAAGCTGTCGAGTGGCATTTTCGACAAAGTATTCGACAGTATCTTGATCACAAAGCCAATCGCCGCCAGAGACGGTATCGTTAAAGTGGTTGTCGAGAGAATCGTGCTCTTGAACTACGCCTGCGGCCCCTCCTTCGGCGGCGACAGTATGGCTGCGCATTGGGTAAACTTTAGAAATCAAAGCAATTTCTAATTCTGGATTCGCTTCTGCCGCGGCAATGGCGGCGCGTAAACCACCTCCTCCTGCACCAATAATTGCAACGTCCGTTTTTATGATTTCCACATTGACCTCCTAAGGAGTGATTACTTTATATTTGTTGATGATCCTCTCTTCCTTGCGCTAAGAGATGATCTTGATCAAAAACTGTTTCTGAAATGAACGAAATTGATGAATTTTTCTTATTTCAAAACAATTGATTAAAGTTTTTTTATCGGGGCTCTCAGAATCAAAGAAAACAAAATAAAGTTAGTTGAAATCAACATAACTTGAATCATGAATCGGCCTTTAGTGATTAAACTATCTTTACTCTGTGATCTGTGTGACGGTTTGTTGTTGGTGCATTTATGAACAAGGTCGAGGCAGAGAATGTGCGTTGACATAGAACTTGTGGTTGATAATTTCAATTAATAGTTCTATCAAGGGGAACATAAAGGGAATTCTGACTACACTCTAGTTTATTGATGAATCAAGACAGAATTTACGGATGATAAAAGTCGCCACAACATTGTTGGGAATCGTTTTGCTTACAGCGCTATTGTGGTGGTTGGTTGATGGGCGTGCTATTGGCTCTGATTCGCTTCGTGAACCTTCTAATGCGCCAATTATTCGTATTGCTGTTTCACAAACGCCGCTTTCTTCACCTTTTTTTATTGCACAGAGTAAGCGTTTATTTTCACAACAAGATTTAGCGGTCGTTTTAGTGCCCTGTTTTGGCGGTCATAAATGCATGGAAATGTTACTTAATCACGAAGTAGACTTTGCGACAGCATCCGAAACGGTATTTATGTTTAATAGCTTCACTCAGCCTGAACTTAGGCTGATTTCTTCATTTGTTGAATCAGACAATGATGTAAAACTGCTTACTTTAAAGGGGGGAGGGATTGTAAATTTAACCTCACTTGAAGGTCAAAAAGTGGGGGTAGTTAAAGCCAGTGCTAGTGAATTTTTTCTTGATAGCTTACTCATTTTAAACGGTATCGATTCGAGTTCGGTGGAGCGTGTTTATTATAAACCAACCCAGTTAGTGGAGGCGTTGCTACTGACTGAGGTGGATGCCATTGCGGTGTGGGAGCCGTATGGTTATGAGCTTACCAATACGGTGCCAGAGCAAGTTGAGCAGCTGCCAAGTCGTGGCGTTTATAACTTATCTTTTAATCTCATTGGTTTAGCTGGTAAGCATAGAAAGCCAGAAGCAATCTCAGGCATTCTAGCGGCGCTTGAGCAGGCGAACCTTTATCTCATCACGCATCCTAAGCAAAGCCAAACGCTCGTCAGTGAAACATTAGGTATTTCTTTTCGTCAGTTAAATTGGTCTTGGCAAGACTATTTATTTCGTTTGTCTTTAGGCAATTCTCTGCTATCAAATCTTCATACTCAAGCTCGCTGGGCACTAGATCGGCAACTAATTACGGGCGCTGAAGTGCCAAATTTTCGTGCTATGTTTTTAGACGGCAAGTCATTAGCGTTATTAGATGAGCCATTGGAGCACAAGTGAATTTAATCATCTCTCGGCGTTTATTAATTTTATCCCTACTCTCTATGGGTTTGATTTTTGCTGTCATTTTTTCTTTGTTTCGACTCCATTCACATCAAACTGAAGTAAATAAAGAGCTGCAACATATTATGCAGTTACAGTTAAATCTAGATATTTTGCGTAGCCACCTTTGGCAGTTTCATGAATACGAAGATCAATCTGGTTTTGAGCAGGCGCAACGTACCCAGCAAGCGCTAGCTGAAAAGCTAGTACTAACTCATATCCAGTCAGATTTACAGCCATTGGAGTTACTTAATTTACAACGAATGAATGCCACTATAGGAGCGTTATTAGAAATGAACGTGGCAAGCTCTCGGTTGGGGCGATCACTAGAGCAACCTCATGCTAAAAGTATGCTTCAAGCTAGATTTAATATGACCATTCAAGGGATGACTGAAGATTTGTACCGTTTACACCAACAAGCCATTAATGAGGCGCAGCGGGTCACCTTGCAGTTACTTTATTTGAATGGCATTACATTGTTAATAATAGCTATCGTTCTAGCGGTATTTGCATACGCTACATTAAGACGATTCAAAGTGGGCTTTACTATGCTGCATCATGGTATGAACGATTTAGCAAAAGGGGATTTAAGTAGTCGCTTGTGCCCAAGCCAAAAAGATGAATTTACTCAGTTGGCTGAATATTTCAATCAAATGAAAGGTTCATTAGAAAAAACCACGATAAAACGAGACTTACTACAATATGAGGTTGAGCAGCAAACTAGCCAGCTTAGATCTCAACACATGAGATTACGTTTTTTAGCGGAGCATGATGATCTCACTGGACTTTACAATCGCAGAGCATTTGAAAACCAAGTTAAGATTGCGTTAGCACGGGATCGTCGCACCGATTCAATGGCAGGGATGCTATTTATCGATCTCGATAAATTTAAAGAAATTAATGATACCCACGGCCATGATGTTGGCGACTTTATATTGACGGTGACCGCTGAACGATTGAAAGGACTGATTAGGGAGTCTGACTTACTTGGCAGACTCGGTGGTGATGAATTTGTGGTTTGGTTGGATTTGATATCTAAGAAAGAAGAAGTTGGAAATAAAGCTCAAGGTATCATGGAAGCACTGACGCAACCGATTGAGTATTTAGGGCAACCACTGGCTGTCGGCTGCAGCATTGGCATCAGTATTTTTCCCTATGACGGCAAGCAGTTTACTGAACTACTTAAAGCAGCAGATCAAGCTATGTATAGTGCTAAACCGCAGCAGCAATCCGCATATTGCTTCTACCAAGGACAAAACTTGTCAGAAACTTAATTTCGTGTAATCAAGCGTTTAGTTTAGCTTGTTTGGGGTTTACCCCCGCGTAATCAACCGCCGAGGGACAATTTCAATACCTACTTGATAATCGCTTTTACTGGCCTGCATCGCTAAACAAAGCGCTTTTTCGGCAATTATTTCTAACTGTAATGGTAAGGACTGAATTTTCATTGGCAGAAAATCTAATAATCGATGATCGCCGAAGGTCGCAAAGCGAGTGTTTGCCAATATTTCTGGGTAGGCAGACACGCAATCCAGCACGCCTTCAAACAGGGTATAAGAGGTGACTAATATTGCATCGGGGATTTGCTGTTGATCGATCCATGTTTGCATTAATAATTTGCCCTGTTCAATGCTAAAATGATCGCCATAGGAATATTGCACCTTAATCTTTTGTGGGCATTGCTTAATGGCACTATCAAAACCCTGTTGTCGCTCTTTTGATACGACTAGTTCAGGCACGGCACCAATTAAGCCGATTGAGCGAGTATGGGGTGTTAGTAAGGTCTGACAAAGGGATAACGCGCCTTCTAAGTCTTCACTAATTACACTGGCAAATACCTCGTCATCCATGGCTCTGTCTAAGGCAACGATGGGAATTCCTTTGTTGAGAGCTTGACGGTAGAAGGGATGCTCCGCAGGCAGTGAACTGGCGACTAAGAGCACATCAATACGTCGACTTAGTAGGTTTTCTGCCACCTGTATTTCTGTTTCGATATCATCATCTGAGCACGAAATAATAAGCTGGTAACCAAGCTTTCGTGCATCTCGTTCAAGTAACTTGGCTAGCTTGGCATAGCTGGCATTTTCTAGGTCAGGAATAATGAGCCCAAACGTACGGCTATTCCCTGCTCGTAGTGAGCTAGCTGCGTAGTTAGGTGTGTAGTTATGTTGATTAACGACAGCCATGACTTTTTGTTGGGTTTTTTCGCTGATCCTATACTGCTGTGCTTTGCCATTAATGACATAACTGGCGGTAGTACGTGATACACCCGCTAATTTTGCGATTTGCTCTAACTTCATCATGAACACATCCCAACGGGAATCAAAAAAATAAACATGTTTTTTGATTCTATAATAAAAAGTGGTTGCAATTGTCGCTGAATCGTTTCAGTATGTCAACTGAACCGATTCAGCTGATGGTAAAATAATACCAGCTGAATTATTTTTTCCCTATTTGCTGAATCGTTTCACCTTTATCAGCAAATACGACAAGGTAGGTGGACAATGCTATCTATTCGCCAAAAAGACATAGTGATGGCGCAGCAAGCTGACAATAAACAGCAAGCGATCACGGCCATAGCAAAAGGACTCATAGCGCAGGGCTATGTCGCTGAGGGTTACATTGAAGGCATGCTAGCGCGTGAGCGACAAAGCTCGACATTTTTGGGTAGTGGTATTGCGATCCCGCATGGCACGACAGATACCCGCGACCAGGTTAAGCAAACGGGCGTTTTACTTCATCACTTTCCTGATGGTGTTGACTGGGGAGATGGCAATACAGTCTACTTAGCCATCGGTATTGCTGCTCAGTCTGATCAGCATCTGGCGATCTTAAAACAGCTCACTAAGGTGTTAAGCGCTGATGGTGTTGAGGCTGCATTACAACAAGCTAAAGATGAGAGTGCGCTGGTTCAGTTGTTAAGTGGGCAGCAACAATTGCAAACCCATGTTGAAGTAGATCTGATTAAGCTAAAATTTAACGCTGCGGATTTATTGCAGCTTAGCGCAGTCGCTGCCGGTTTACTCAAGAACAAACACTATGTGGATAAAGCTTTTGTTGCAGAGGTCATCACTAACGAGCCTACTTATTTAGGACAGGGGTTATGGCTGAGCAGTGCTAAGGCTGGCGTGGCTGAAACGGCGATATCATTTGTTACACCGCAGGCACCCTTAATCGAAGCTGAAAAGCCTTTGTTAGGTTTACTTTGTATTGCCAGTTGCAATGATTTACATGCTAACAATTTATCTTTGTTAATTAATTTAATCGCCTCGCGCTCCCTAGAGTCACTGCTGAATGGCTCAGAATCAGAAATTATTCAATTGCTTACTCAAGCACCAGCTAAAGGTATCAGTGAAACCTTTACCGTTAAGAACCCACATGGTTTACATGCTCGTCCGGGGGCGCTGCTAGTAAGCGTGGCGAAAAAATTTAATGCCACCATCCAAATTACTAATCTGGATAGTGAAGGTAAAAGTGCAAACGCCAAAAGTTTAATGAAGCTAATGACGTTAGGGGTTAAGTGCGGTCATCGTTTAACTTTTACCGCTGACGGTGATGATGCTGAAGCAGCACTGGCTGCGTTAGGTGAAGCCATCGAGCAAGGGTTAGGGGAGAGCATGCATGAACACTAATTTATCTGTTGTAACTGTTACTTTGAACCCGGCTCTGGATTTAACCGGCTCACTTGCAGAGCTAAAACTTGGCCAAGTCAATTTAGTTAAGCAAGCCACGCTTCACCCTGCTGGCAAAGGCGTTAATGTGGCTAAGGTGTTGGCTGAGCTAGGTGCGCAAGTTACAGTGACTGGCTTTTTGGGGAAAGAAAATGATGCCCCTTTCGCTGACTTGTTTCTACGCAGTGGGATTGAAGATGCGTTTATTCGAGTACCAGGTGCAACTCGAATCAACGTAAAGCTGGTTGAGCAAGATGGTCAGGTAAGCGATGTTAACTTTCCTGGTGTGCAAATTGATGATGTCGCGTTTGCAGCATTAGTCGCGAAACTGATCAAGCTGACTGACAGCCATCGGATTTTTGTCATTTCAGGCAGTCTACCTCAAGGGGTTTCGCCAAGTCAGTGTGGCTGCTTAGTGGCTCGATTAAACCAATTAGGCTGTAAAGTATTTTTCGATAGTAGTCAGCAAGCTCTTGCACAAGGGATCCAAGCCCAACCCTTTTTAGTCAAACCGAATGAGACTGAGTTACGAGAGCTCACTCAACTCCCTTTAATCGATATAGCCAGTTTGTCTGAAGCGGGTCAAGCTTTGCAGCAACAAGGCTGTCGCAATGTGGTGGTGTCTCTCGGTGAGCAAGGCCTATTGTGGTTTGATGAAAAAGGCTGCTTAGCCGCATTACCGCCTAAGGTTGAGCTAGTCAGCACTGTGGGAGCAGGCGATACCTTAGTTGCCGGGCTATGCTGGGGTGAGCTAAATGCCTGGCCAAAATCGCAAACCTTATCTTTTTCTACTGCGTTAGCCGCGCTCGCCGTTAGTCAAGTGGGGGTTGGGATTGATGATTTATCACAATTAATGCCATTACTAGAACAAGTTAAATTGGTTGATCCGATGGATCTGGTCATAGAAGGATAATGAATATGAATATTGTAATTATTACCGCTTGCCATAATGGTATCGCCAACAGCTTTATCGCGGCAGGACTGTTAGAGCAAGCTGCCAAAACTCTTAATTGGTCAGTCAGTGTAGAGTGCCATAGCCAAGTCAGTGAGGTTGCTCCGCTTACTCAAGCACAGATAGCGGCAGCTGATTTAGTGATTGTTGCGGCGAGCGTTGAGCTCGATTTAACTCGTTTCGTTGGTAAAAATGTTTATCAATCCAGTGTTGAGGCTTGTTTTGAAGATCCCAACGCTTACTTAGCCCTTGCAAAAGAGCAAGCCAAGCCGCTAGCACAATCGCAAATTGTGGTGTCAAACAACGACACAGCAAAGACATCGATGAATAATCAGGCTCGTATTGTTGCGATCACGGCTTGTCCTACAGGCGTCGCTCACACTTTTATGGCGGCAGAGGCCTTACTTGCTGAAGGCCAAAAGCAAGGTCATCAGATTAAAGTTGAAACCCGCGGCTCGGTGGGGGCAAAAAATCAACTGACAGAAGACGATATTGCCCAAGCTGATTTCGTGATTATTGCTGCCGACATTGAAGTGGACTTGGCTCGATTCCAAGGTAAAAAACTATTTAAGACCAGCACTGGTCTGGCGTTGAAAAAAACCGAGCAAGAAATTAAAAAAGCTTTTACAGCTGATGTATACCAACATCAAGCTGGCGCTAGCTCTTCTCAAAATAACAGTAATAATGAAAAGTCCAGTGTTTATAAGCATTTAATGACAGGTGTATCACACATGCTGCCGCTGGTGGTTGCGGGGGGGTTACTGATTGCTCTTTCGTTTGTGTTTGGCATTGAGGCATTCAAAGAAGAAGGGACATTGGCCGCAGCGTTAATGACTATCGGTGGTGGTTCGGCGTTTGCGTTAATGATCCCCGTTTTGGCTGGCTTTATTGCCTTTTCTATTGCTGATCGCCCAGGCTTGGCACCAGGTTTGATTGGTGGCATGTTGGCCAGCAGTATTGGGGCCGGCTTTTTAGGCGGGATCGTGGCTGGCTTTTTAGCGGGTTATTGTGCCAAATTTTTAGCGGAAAAAATTTCGTTACCAGATTCGATGGCAGCATTGAAACCGATTTTAATTATTCCTTTAGTAGCGACGCTAGTTACTGGCTTAGTAATGATTTATGTGGTCGGTGGACCTGTTGCCGCCATGATGTCGGGATTAACTGAGTTTTTGAATAATATGGGCTCAACTAATGCCGTTCTATTAGGTGTGTTATTGGGGGCGATGATGTGCTTTGACTTAGGTGGACCCGTTAATAAAGCGGCTTATACCTTTGGTGTCGGCTTATTGGCTTCGCAAACTTATTTACCGATGGCTGCGATTATGGCGGCGGGCATGGTCCCTGCACTTGGCATGGGCTTAGCCACTTTTATAGCGAGATCGAAATTTGTTGATAACGAACTACAAGCCGGTAAAGCTTCTTTTGTTTTGGGCTTGTGCTTTATCTCTGAGGGGGCGATTCCGTTTGCAGCTAAAGATCCAATGCGGGTGATCCCTTGTTGCATGGCTGGTGGCGCATTAACGGGGGCGTTATCTATGTTGTTTGGCGCAAAATTAATGGCGCCTCATGGTGGTTTGTTTGTGTTGTTGATCCCAGGTGCAATTAGTCCAGCCTTATTATACTTGGTCGCGATAGCAGCGGGCACCTTAGTGACAGGTTTAGGTTATGCCATGTTAAAACGCAGTGATCGTGTTGTGCCAGCTGTTGCCTAAGTTATCTAATTTACACCGCCACTTATCAGTGGCGGCGCTTCTTTAATTGCTCTAAGCTTTTGTCTTACCTAGTTCTCCGTTACCATTACGTACCTTTTCTCAGCAAGTTAAGCCCAGTTTACTATGCCCAATGTTGTGGATCCTCAAGCCCCTGCCTCCCTTTCGATACCTGAAAATAGCACTGAATTGGTCGGTTTTAGTGATCCAGAAGTGCCATTGCTACTTCAGCAAGTATCTGAAATTGCTCAACACCAGCAGCAATTAGGGCAAGATGCCGATTTGATTTATCAAGGCTTTATGGAGGAACTGGGGCCCGCTGAGCAAGCTTTGTTGCAACTAAAGTGTCAGCAACTCACCCATTTAATTGGTTTTGTTGCCGACAAAAGCTTAGTAGACCAAGAGCACCAGACGCTAGTTACTTGGCTAATACAAGATATCACGACATTGGGTGAGCATGTATTTATTCCTCAAGATCAAGAGCAACAGTTATGGCGAGAGCTTACTGAAACGTTTTTGGGATATTGTCAGCGTAAAGGTGGCATTCCAGATGGTCAGACCTTAGCTAATTTGCAGCAATTACTCGTAAAGCTAACGGGTGTTGAGACACGATTTGATACCGGCTTACTACTGGAATTAATGGCGCAACCCGATGGCTTGCAAGCAGTTTTAGATGGCTGCAACCAAGGGAAGGAAGCTGAAGACTCCCATGACAGTGAAAGCCAAGACACAGCAAATAAACAGGATGACACTGAGCTGGCGGACAGATTGTTTAAAAATAAAAAAATCGCCAAAATCTATAAGCGTTTAGCTAGCTTATTACACCCTGATAAAGAGCCAAATGAAACAAACAAGCAAGTCAAACAAGTGTTAATGCAACAATTAGCTGACGCGAAAAAAAACCGCGATGTACTCACATTGTTACGCTTGTATCAGTCACATGGCGATACTCAAACCACCTTTGATCAAGTTACGTCTAACGACCTTGCTACATGGCTAAAACAACAAGGTGTGCAATTAAGTCAGATTTACCAGCAGACATTGATAGCGGATACTCCTAAAATGTGGGCTTGGCGACGATTTGGCCATAGTAATACACCTGTTGAACAACAGCTAAAGCAACAGCTTAAACAACTTGAAAAAACTAAAGTACAATTAAAGCAGTTTGTTGATCAGGTGACGGGCCCCGCACAATTGCGCGCGGCCTTACAGCAGCGCAATATTGCGGAAAAAAATAGAATGAGGAACCAAAATGGCAGCATGGCAGGAATTTTTTGATTCAATGGGAGACGGCTCGAGCGTTTCACAAGAGCTGATTTTTGGTGTCGGTAAGGCATTTTTAGCAGAGCAGCTAGCGGCTTATTTGATTAAAGAAGGTAAAGTATCAGGCTCTTTTGAACATGATATCAAGCAAGCGGCTAAGTTGAATGATGCAGAAACAGGCTATCGTTTTTGGTCAGTGTTACAGCATTTTGAGCAACAGTCTTGGCGTGTGCGTCAAGGGTTGCAAGTAAAGGGATTGCGCTTTGTTAATACCATTGAAGAGCTGCAACAATATAGTGGCAGCCAAGTGTTACCCACTTCTACCCTTAAGCTGAAACGTAAGCAACGTTTAGCGTTAGCCTATGCTTTGACTTGGGAGCACTTGCGCTATTTGGCTGGCGCAGAAGATGAGCAAAGCCCAAGTGCTGAGCTATTTACGCGATTTGGTGTCAGCCTAGATGAACACGAACATGAGCACGCACATTAGTTTGACGATCGGATTTGGCGTTCATATATATAAGGATAAAGGATGAACTGGTTTCCAACTACATCGATGTCGGCGTTGGCACAGCGGGCGCAGATAATGGCTCAAATCCGCCAGTTTTTTGCTGAGCGAGATGTACTTGAAGTCGATACGCCAGCCATGAGTCAAGCAAGCATTACCGACGTCAATTTATTTCCTTTTACAAGTCAATATGTTGGTCCAGGAGCGGCCGTAGGCGAAACCTTGTATTTGCAAACATCTCCCGAGTTTCATATGAAACGATTATTAGCAGCGGGAGCTGGCCCAATTTACCAAATTTGTAAGGCATTTCGAAATGAAGAATCGGGGCGTTTTCATAACCCTGAATTCACTATGTTGGAATGGTACCGGCCTGGTTTTGACGACCTTGAACTGATGGATGAAGTTGAGCAACTATTACGCCTCGTTTTACACTGTGATGTTGCTACACGTTTAACTTACCAGCAAGTTTTTGAGCAATGTTTACAGTTTGACCCCTTAGCAGCTGACTTGGCTGAGCTAAAACAAGTGGCGAGTGAACAAGGTTTTAGCGAGATTGCTGCCAATGAAAACAGTCGTGACACCTTGTTACAATTACTGTTTTGTATGGTGATTGAGCCACAGATTGGCCAAGATGAACCTTGTTTTATTTATCAATTTCCCGCTTCTCAAGCCGCGCTAGCAAGACTGCATGAGCCTGATAACCGGGTAGCAGAGCGTTTTGAGGTTTATTATAAGGGGATTGAACTTGCTAACGGTTTTCATGAGTTAACTGACGCAAAAGAGCAATTGGCGCGTTTCAAGGGGGATAATGCACTGCGCCGAATAACAGGTAAGCCTGAAATGCCAATTGATTATTTATTGTTAGCGGGTTTAGAGCATGGCTTGCCTCCTTGTGCTGGGGTGGCGATGGGGGTTGATCGTTTAATTATGCTTGCTTTAGGTGCTGAGCATATTGAGCAAGTGATAGCGTTCCCTGTTGAGCGTGCATAGGAAGGTGTTATGCGATTAAGAAAAGTAACAGATTCTCACTTCGGACAAGTTTTACGCATTGCTTACTGGCTAGCGGTATTAGTCATTATTTATGCTGGACAAGGCTTTATTTCAGATCCTGAGTTAGATTGGCTTGCTACTGCAGGAGTCATGATTATTGCATTCCCTCTTTATATTTGGGGGATTCAAAAAATAAAGGGCCAACAAGTCGATGATGAGCATATCGAATAAGAGTAGCCTGTTATCCTTTGCTTGTATCTGATTAGCGGATAATAACCTGATTTTTACCCGCTTGTTTCGCTTGGTACATGGCCTCGTCGGCCAGCTTCAGTTGCTGGTTGATGTCCATATGCAAGGTATCACGGGTTACAAAGAATATACCTATACTTGCAGATACAGAAAACTCAGCCTTTCCTTTACGACAAGGTTGGGTGAGTGCGGTCAAAAGTTTTTGTGCTAGCTTTTGTAACACTTCAATACTATGACAATGTTTTAATACCAGTACAAATTCATCGCCTGCTAGTCGTGCGGCAAGATCGGTTTGCCTAATATTGTCACGCAGGCGTTTGGCAGTTTGTTGCAGTAACAAGTCACCCGCATCATGACCATAGGTATCATTAACTTGTTTGAAGCCATCTAAATCTAAAAAGGCGACAGCGTAGTTTTGCTGTTTATGTTGATGGTTTATTTGAGTGCGCTCTAAGCTTTGCATCAAGTGAGCGCGATTAGGTAGGCCAGTTAGTTCATCATGTAAGGCTAGCTTCTCTAGTCGCTCTATTTGATAGCTATCTCGCAGATCGATAAGTTGTAAAATGCTGTACTCTTTTTCTCCTCTTTTATCAAAAATCGCGGTGTAGTTAATTTCGAATGGAATTTTCACATTATTGATAGTTAACATTTCTTTGCTCTGCCAATTTTTCGGTTGGCTGAGAATATTGTTTAGTATCTTTAATTGGAGCGGATCAGGGATAATTTGTTGTAGCTCTCCTCTGATTTCTTGGTTCGTTTTTTTATTCTGCAGCTGAAGTAATTTGAGCATGGCTGGGTTGCTCATTTGCACAAAATTACGGCGGTCTAAAATCAATACGGCGTTGCGATTCGCTTGGAACATTTTTGCGGCTAACTGAGTTTGTCTCGCGGATGTTATTTCGCTGGTAATGTCTTCTAATGCTAGCAGTAATTGGCTGGCATGGCCTATTTGATTGAGGCGGGTAGCTGTAAAGCGAATATGTTTTGTTTTGTTGTTGACGGTCAGCGTCAACTGGTTGCTGTATTGATTGTGTTCACCACTAAAGATGAGCTCGAGATCATTTTTTTGTTCCAAAATTTGCGGGATGAACTCAGGCAAGAATAGATCGATAATATCATCTTCTTGATCTTCAATTAAATTATAGAAAGCTTGGTTAGCGCGTTTGATACATAAAGTCTTATCCAGTACCACTAAGCTATGTTGCACCGTTTCTATGATGGTTTCAGCAAAGGCTTTACGCTTCTCTAGTTGAGCCACGGTTTCATTTTGATACATTTCTCTGGTTTTAACTTCTTGTAATAATGCTTCAAAATCCTGTTGAAACATTTCCAGTGGGTAGTATTTGTGTGCTTTTGGGTGGGTGCCAGCATTAGGTTTAAACTCTCGCATCAGGAAAGCCAACTGTTGAACAAATTGGCGATAGAAGCGTTGATGACAGGAAATAAAAAACATGCTTAAGAAAGTAAATAATAAACTAAGCACAAAACCAAAGTAGAGGCTCTTCTGAGCATGAAATAATGCATCCTCAAAAGAAATTTGCGTGTATAGATAGCCTTTTATCCTGTCATTAAAAACAATATCTTGTTTTAGCCAGTAGTCTTTTTGCAGCAATGACGTATCTTGGTTTAAGTTTGGCGGCGGTGTTTTTTGACTAAAAGGCCAAGAATGGATTTGATTGAGTTGTTGATCAAAAATAACCATCTTGGTAATGCGTTTATCTTGGACTAGGTTATTGGTTTGGTTAACAGCATTACCGACATTACCTTGCTCTAAGTCGACACTTAAGCGTTGCGCCATTGCATTATTTTGAAATTGGTAGTTTTGTATTTGTAAGGTTTTATTGTAGTTAAGCTGATATATCGAGAAAAACAGGCTAAGTAATAGCATGAGTCCGAGGATCACCAGTGGCGTTAACCACTTTACAAAGTGGGGACGATCTGCAGATGGTTTTGATGTCAGGCTCACTTTAGTGCTCTCTTCTGGACTCATCGAACAAAGTAAAGGGAAAGCCAAGTTCTCCCTCAGGTAAGAACCTACTATTTTTGATTATTTTCAAACAAATAAACAATGTTTTTTGACCTATGTTGATAGTTTTATTTATGGCGATTGATCAAATGAAGCTAATTAAAGGGTATATGATAGCGTTTCTAGCTAATATTTAAGCATGAGTTAGAGCATAAATGTGTGGGCATTACCGCACTCTGTCTTGTTAGTTGAGGTGAATCCTATTATTGTGAATAGTCGCAGACTTTTATTCTATTTGACAGCTATGATAGAAACAATATCTGGTTGAGGAGTTAGAAGATGAAACAAAAACTAACGCAAGATCTAGAGCAGTTGGATCAAGCTATTAAGCAGGCTTTTCCAGCCGATGAGTGCACAGCAGCTAATTTACGGCAAGTAGCGGATGAAATATCCCTCGCCATTCAAACGGGTCATTCACCTCAGCAACAAGTTGAAGAGCAGCTAGAAGTAGAGTTACTTAACTTTGAGCAAGCTCATCCCCAGCTTAGTCAAGCAATTCGTAATCTAATGAACACTTTAAGTGGAATGGGTATTTAATCTACTGCCACTGTGTGCCGTTGCAAATTAGCTAAGGTGGTATTGTACTGTAGTGGTGAAAACTGCTGCAGTAAATAAGACGATAAGCGCTGCGATAGCTGGCGATCATTTGTTTCTAAGCTGAGAAAGCTAGACTCTTCCTCTGGGCTTAAATGCAAAGTAAAGTACTGCTTACCATTAAGCCCATTCACTGAATAGCCCATTGGTTCAAATAACCAATCATTCAGGTGATAATTTGCTGCAAATTGCTTTAATCCTAATTTGTGTTGTAGCTCTGATTTGTTAAACAGGCCTTTCTGAATAGCGGCAATATGTGGCCCTTTTAGTTTAGATAACTGTAGTTTCTCGCTGGTTGCTGTTGAGTGTGCTGCTGTCGCTGTGAAATATCTAAATTTTCTATTTTGACTATGGCCTGCACCACCTAGCTTGGCATGCAGCTGCTGGGCATCTTGTACAAATTGGCTTAGTTGATATTGTGGTTGCTGCTCTTGTTGGCGTTCAAAGTCTAGGATAGTGATGTTTTCAACGCCAAAATATTCAATCAGGGCGGTAGCCGTCTGCACTAATGGACAATTTCCACATGTCACCAATATTAGCCGATGTGGAAAAACGAATAAGCTCGATTCCGATAAGACATAAGCATGACAGTGTTGATTTTTTAGCTGAGTAAGAATTGTTGCGCCACAATGATTAAGCTGATGTTGCCAGAAATCATCTGTGTATTGCAATAAATTAACTTTCTCAGCTGTGTTAGTAGTTGTCTTTAAATGTAGTTCTAATCGCTTTTCTGCGGCTTCAAAAAAGAACGGGATACTCATCTTCATACTTAATTCGCTGGACATATCCGCGCTATCATACCTTTTATCAGCCGAATTCAACAATTTGATTGTTGAGCATTGGCAGAAGTTAACTGATTACAATTTAAGCCATTTTTAGGGGGCCTTTTTGGTTCCCTGCTGCTAAGCGGTAGTTATAGGCTCTGGCGCCTAGCATGGATTGCACTAAATATTTTTTCAGCGTCAAGGCCGCGGGCGTAGCGCATCAGGTCAGGCTCATTTTCTAATATAAAATCAGTAAGTAACTCTTGTACATGGGCAACTAACTCATCTCCTTGCCAAGGTTTGGCGATGTAAAAATCTAAGCCGCCATGGTTGACAGCTTCTACTGTGGCGTCAAGCCCTGCTTGGCCGGTAAGCAGTAATTTTTTAGCTGCCTTATGAGTTTTATCTTGGTTAAGCTCAACAAGAAAGTCGACTCCTTGAGTGCCGGGCATCATATGGTCACAGAGTATTAATGCTAATTGTTGTTGGTTCTGTTGCATTTCAGTTAATAGCTCTCTTGCTTCTTCGACACTTTGCGCAGCTTCAATATCGAACAAGTCACCTAAGGTATCAAGGTCGGCTAATACACTGTCGAGCACTTCGCGCTCGTCGTCAACACATAGTAAAACGTACTTATTCATCACGCCTCCTGCTCATTTTCCGCTCTGGAACGCTGCTTAATATCGGGGTTGATTACGGGTAAATACACTTCAAACCGAGTGAAGTGAGATTGTTCCTCATTGTTGCTAATGACCTTTATCTCGCCATGATGGCGTTTTACAATTTGCTGACAAACGGTAAGGCCAATGCCTAGGCCAAAATTACCTTCTCGTTTGGTGGTGTAATTAAGCTCAAAAATTCGCGCCTTTTTATCTTCAGGAATGCCAATACCATTGTCTTCAATGCTGATACACACAAAATCTTTTTGCTGTTTGCTTATGGTGTAGCTGTGAAGTTTGATCTCCCCCTCACCTTGAGTGGCGTCGATAGCATTGGCGATCAAATTAGTCCAAATTTGTTGTAATTCGATCGGGTGACATTGAACCTGAGGTAGCTCACCATATTCTTTAATCACTTGATAAGATTTTAGCCTGTTTTCAAAGATCACTAAGGTTTCTTCTAACCCTTCATGTAAATCGGAAAAGACGGCTTGCTCGATATCTTGACCAGCATAATGCTTAAGCCCTTTTACTAGGTCTGCGATTCTTTTAGCGCAAACATCAATACTACGGAGAAAGTTACCAACTAAATAATAGGTATCGAGTTGTTGGATGGTTGCTGCTAACTCAGACCCAAGGGGGGCGAAATGTTGAGCAAATTGCTCGGGGCTGTCGAGTTGCATTTGCACCGCTTTGCGCGCCAAGGCATTTGAGCCAAACAGCGGAATGGCAGCTTTAGTTTTTTGTCTAGTAATGGCAGTTGATAAGGGCGTTATTTTCATTGCATTGTTTAACGTAGCCGCGCCGAGCTGGCGTAAGTTGGCGCTAATTTCTTGTGAGACTAAGCTGGGGACTTTTAGTTTTAAGGTGTCGGCACCACGCAGTATTGCGGCGACGGGATTATTTAGTTCGTGGGCGATACCTGCTACTAGTTGCCCAAGTACAGCCATTTTTTCGGTTTCAACTAGCTGTGCATGAGCGGCATCAAGTGACTGCAGGGTGGATTGTAATTTTAACTTGGTAATGATGCTACTTTGTAAGCGGCGATTAAAGTTTCTGAGTAATAAGTGGGTGAATGGCCCAAGTAGTTCACTGTTCGATTTCATTAGGGTTGCGAATTGGCTTTTTTCTAGTTTGATCACTTCGGTTCCCGTTAAAGTGATACTGGTAGTAAAAGCGGGCTCACCGGTAATAAAGGACATGCCGCCGACCATAGAGCCTGCGCGCATTATGGTGACTTCTTGCTCTTGCCCTGCCGCAATATGTTTTTTTAACTGCACTTCGCCATCGGCGATGAACCAAAGGGCATTGTTATGCTCACCTTCTCGGGTAAGCAAATGGTTCTTGCTGTATCTCCGACAAACATGGTGTTCATCATTGTTACTAAATACTTTGTATAGGGCGTTGATGACTAAGTTAGATAACTCACTATCTGAATACAGGCTGTAATCTAAAAATTGCCCTTGCAGTGGAATAGAAGCCGATTTTAGCTGAGTGGTATCTAACACATCAGCGTAATGAGCCAGCATTTCATCTTTCTGTTGCAAAAATTGGCTTAGTTGTCGTTTAACTGTTTCCAGGTTTACTTGATCGGCAGTGAGAACCTGGTCGACTCTGCCCTGATTTATAAGGTTAATCAATAATGCGGGATCATTAGGGTTATATACCAAGCATTTTGGTGGGGAATGCAATTGCGTTTGAGCGACTAAAAAAACCTGTGTTTGTAGGCTTAGTTCACTGATCAGCATTGCAATAGGCTGATCTTTTGTTAAATGAGTACTCGCTTGCTGCACGTCACGAAACAGTAAGATATGAAAATGCGATGCTAAGCTGCTTAAGCTAAGTTGCATATTGAGCAGTAGGTTCGCATCGCTGTGAATACATACTATGGCGTAATGTCTCATAACATACTTTAATTGCTTGATGTATGTTGAGTATATAAACAGTGAACTCGGTTTAATTTGAGCTAGGTGGGAGTTTGTAAAACTTTTCTAAGTGGCGGCATTAAAATGCACGCCACTCAGTGATAACCAGATTAAACCTTAAAACTGCCTACTTGGGTATTTAAATGAGTTGAAATTTGATTAAGCTCTTGGGCACGAGCTAGAGAGGTTTCTGCTTCATGGCTTAATTGATCTGAGACATCCTTAATGGCTTGGGTATTGCGACTTACTTCTTCTGTTACAGAGCTTTGCTCCTCGGCTGCACTAGCAATTTGAATCGCCATATCACTGATATGTGTAATGCTTTCGGTAATTCGCTCTAATGCTTTAGTTGCTGCATGGGCATCTTCAACGCCCATTTTAGCTAAGCCCTCGTTTTCATTCATGGTGGTTACTGCGTTTTGAGTGTTGCGCTGCAGGGTTTCAATCATATTGCGAATTTCAACAGTGGAGCTGTGGGTGCGCTGTGATAACACTCGTACTTCATCGGCTACAACAGCAAAGCCTCTGCCTTGTTCACCAGCTCGTGCAGCTTCAATCGCAGCGTTAAGGGCTAATAAGTTGGTTTGTTCGGCTATGCCTTGAATCGTCGATAGAATGACGTTGATATCTTGAGTGTTTTTTTCAAGCTCTTGAATAATACCTGCTGCATCCTCAACATTTGCTGCTAAGCTTTCAATTGAGCTTTGGTTACGTGCGATGATGTGTTTTCCCTCATCACAGCTATCTGCTGAACTTTTCGCTGCACTGGCGGTTTGCTCTGCGTTCGAAGCGACTTCAGTGGCGGTAGCAGACATTTCATGAACCGCCGCCGCTATTTGTGATATCTCGCTTTGTTGTACCGACAGCTCTTTACTAGAGACTTGGGCCGCGGTGCTTGCTGCTTTCGCTTCGGTCGCTAAGTGTTCCGAGGTACCAACGATGTCGGTGACCATTACGTGTAAGCGGTCGACAAATGCATCAACACTTTTACCTAACATGCCTATTTCATCATTACGGGCGAAGGCTATTCGCTTAGTCAAGTCTGCATCACCAGAAGCTAAATCTTCAAGGGCGCTTACAAGTTGTCCTAAAGGTTGTAATAACTTGTTTAATAGGAACAGGGCAAGGGCACCGATGACTAATACTTGAATGATGCTGGTGATCATTGAATCAAATATCAGCTTACCTACTGCTTGTAATGCATGTTCTTTTTCTGAAATAACAATGAAGTACCAATCTGAATCAGCGATAGCTTGAACATTGATAAAGTTTTCTTGGCCGTTAATTAATACTGGGCTCAGTGTGGTTTCGCTAGCAATTCGCGCTAGCTCACTTTGAGACAGTTTTGGGTTTAAGTTAGTGATATTTTTTAGGGTTAGGCTTTTGTCAGGGTGGGCAACGATAACCCCTTCTTTATTGGTCAGCATGGCAAAGCTACCAACCTGCTTAAGCCCTTCAATGTTTTTCACTACTTCGTCTATTGAAACATCCGCTGCGATAACGCCATTAGTAAATGCTTTTGATAGTGAAATAACCAGCTCACCGCTGCTGGCATCTTCATAAGGCTGGGTCACGATCGTTTGGCTGGCAGCTTGCGCTTGTTTATACCAATCACGTGTTCGAGGATCATACCCTTCGGGTAGCGTCTCTTCTGGATTACTCATTATCATCTCACCTTGGACAGTGGCTAAATAGGCAAGAGATAAATCGCCGGCTTGGGCGGCATTTTGTAATTGAGGTAAGGGGCTTTGGCCTTGTGCTATGGTGTTGGCTGCTGCTTCTAAAATTCGTTTTTTAGTGTTTAGCCAGAATGCAATGCCATTGGCTTCTGATTCACTTAAACTGGTTTGATGGCTTTTTAGTGAAGTCAGTGTTTGATTGGTCATTTGACTACTAAGTAACCAAATCTGTAAGCCCGTTATAGCCAAAATGATGGCCGTAACGGCAATCAGCAATTTTTGTTTTATTGATAATGCCATAAACCTAAAATCCTTCTATTTATTTTTATTTAAAGGTTTTAACTAAGTTAATGATTCTGCAAATATTGAGTGAGTTAAGATTTATATATAGTAGATTTAGAATAATACGATGTCTAACATGAGTGTGTTGCCTTATTCATGTATTTGGCATTTTTATGCGGCTTATTATGCTTTACTTAACAAGTTGTTGTAATTCTCTAATTGTTTGTTCAATTATCAGCTGGTTACGTTTGACTACTTCAATATCTGGGTATTGCGGTTGAAAGCTGGCAAATAATTGTGTTTCGGCTCGGATCATCTCTTCCATATTTGCTTGCTGTTGCGTGGTTAGCTCTGTTTGTTGGGTGTACTCTTCAATGTAATGTGCGGCAAAAGCACTCAGCTTTTCTCTATGTAAGTGATAGCTAAGCCAAGCACTTGCTATGCTGTGACCAATATTTAACCAAGTGGGTATATCAGTAAAACCGTGTTGTGTGGCTACTTGTTGTTCGATACCAAGCTGGCGTATGTATTCAGCTAGGTGTGTTGTGGTGATGCTACAGCCATTGACTGGTACTAGAGTAAGAACTCGGTTTTGCGCCGCTTTACCAGAGGTGCTAAGCCATGAAGACTTTGACTAAAGGTTTTAATGTCTTGATCAACTAGTGCGGCGAAGCCTTGCTAGGTGTTAAATAGCAGAAATAAACAGACAATTTTGGTTAAGGTAAAGGATTTGGTTAACCATAGATACAACATAGTAAGTGACCCAAACAACGGTAAAATATATGTGGCTAGAGTTGCTTGGGTATAGCTGTAAGTAAGGGGAAAACCGCGTGCGCTAAAAGAATAAATATAGACCAAGATACATTAATCCTAGCCCGATTATACCTACAATGCCGCCGCTTTTGAGTAAATCTTTGGTTTCAATAAATCCGGTTGAATAAGCTAGGGCGTTTGGTGGTGTACTAACGGGTAAAATCATACCCAGCGAGGAAGAAAATGCCACTACCATTAACAGCTGTGTTATGCCGCCACCTTGGGCTGCTGCTGGCAGGGTGGTCGCTACCGCAGCGGCAATGGGCATAATTAAGTTGGCGGTAGCAGTGTTAGACATAAAGTTCGCCATCATATAACAAGTCACTGATAAACTTATAATTACTAACCAAGTGCTCATACTGGCAAAGTCGATGCTGCTGGCTAATTTAACGGCTAAGCCACTTGTGTCAAGGGCCATGCCCATGGCGATCCCGCCCGCTACAAGCCAGAGCACGTCCCAGTTAATCAGCTTTAAATCTTGCTTGTTAATAACGCCAGTTAAAGTAAACACTGCGAGGGGAATAATGGCAACGACGTATGCATTCATGCCATGTAGTTGCGTCGTTAACCACAATAAAATCGTGCAGCCAAATGTGAGGTAGACCACCCAAGCGCGCGGCGTTTGTAAAAATGTGCCCTCTAGTTTTAGTGGAAGTTCTTTTTCTTTAGCTGGGTACATGTAACGCAGTAGAAACCACGCGAGTGTGAGTTGGATCAGAACAAAAGGTAAGCCTACCATCATCCATTGAGCAAAGGTAACCGCGCCTTCGGGTAAATATTGCAGCGCAATGGCATTCGGAGGTGTGCCGATTGGTGTGGCAATTCCGCCGGTATTCGCCGCAATGGGAATAGCAAGTACTAACCCTTTTGCGCCTAAGTCACCAACTGGTGCGGTTGCAACAATAGGCCCTAGAATGGCTAACATCATGACAGTCGTGGCGGTATTACTCATAAACATGGAGAAGATGGCTGTGATGAGCATTAAGCCAAGCATGACAAAATGTATTTGCCGGCCAAAGGGCTTAAGTAATACACGGGCTAAGTTGGTGTCTAAATCAAATTTTGAGGCGGCAATAGCGAGAGCAAAGCCGCCCATGAACAAGATGATAATAGGTGATGAAAAGCTAGCAAAAATACTGTTGTAGCTGAGTAACTCACCAAGGGGTGTGGTGGCTGAATCATGGCTGAAAAAGTTGAGCCCTTTATCTGAAACCATGACGACTTCTAAGGTAATAATCAAAATGGAAGTGGCGAACACAGGCACAGGCTCTAAGATCCACAGCAAAGCGGCAAGCACAAAAATCGCGATAATGCGGTGTTGTACCAAGGTGAGCTCAGGCAAGGGCATTAGCTCACTGGGTAGCGCTAAAATAAGTAATGGAACGCTGAAACAAACTAGCGTGTTGATTAACTTCTTCGATAGTTTCATATGCAGACCTTAATTATAGTAGCTCAGGGATAAACTCTACCAATTATTAGGTAGGCTTAGCTTGCTGTGATGCACATTTCTTTAGCTAAACATTGGTTTATTTTTTTTGGTCAAAATCGGGCATGCCATCCTTAATATGAATGTCGAGTTGCGGGTAATCAATAATGATACCAGCGGCCTTAAAGCGAGTGTTTATCGCGCTATATAATTCATGGGCCATGGGCATTCGATGTGCCATTTCATTAACGTAAACACGCGTCTCAAAGTTTAATGTGCTGTCACCAAAACCGACAAAGAAAACTTCTGGTGCGGGCGTTTCAAGCACTAAAGTACAGTCATTTATTGCGGCATAAAGCTCTCGTGTTACTTGTTGGGTGTTTGACCCATAAGCGACGCCTACTTTAGTGATCACTCGAGTAATAGGGTCGGAAAGTGACCAGTTAATAAATTGCTCAGTGATAAAGGCCTTGTTAGGCACAATAATTTCTTTTCGATCCCAGTCGATAATCGTTGTGGCTCGGGTTTTAATCTTGGCGATGGTGCCGGTTAAGTCGCGGATGGTGACGGTATCGCCGATGCGAATGGGTTTTTCAAACAGGATGATTAAACCAGAAACAAAATTGGCGAAAATTTCCTGTAAACCAAAGCCTAAGCCAACGGTTAATGCTGCAACCAGCCACTGGGTTTTCGACCAATCAACACCGAGAAAGGCACAGCCGACCAACACTCCAACGAGAATAACGATGTATTTGGTAAGAGTGGTAATGGCAAAGCCGGTACCAGGGGCTAAATCAAAATGTTGTAGGACTAATAACTCTAAGGCGCCGGGTAAATTTTTCACCACTACAAACATAATTGAAATAGAAAATACTGCAAAAATGACATCCTGCAGATTGACTGGATTGAGCGTGTCGATGCCATTAATGCTGGAAGATGAGCTCCAAATCGTTACTCCCTCTAAAAATGAAAAAGCAGAATAAATCTGTGCCCAAAGATATATAAGCAGTAGGGTGTAGCTGAGGGTTAATACGGTGCGTAATAGGCCTAAAGATTGTGCACTAATGGTTTCAAGATCGATCACTGTATCTTCAATGTTTTCCAATATGCCTTCATTCTTGCCTGAATCGCCTTGATCTTCTTTTTCGCGTTGGGCCAGTATTTCTGCTCGTTTGGCTTTTGCTCGATCAAAGGCTAAGCGGCGTTTTTGAATGAACATCCAACGATGAATTAAAAAATAGCTAAGTAAAAATACCATGCCAACAAGCACTGAAAATTGTACCTGTTTTAGCAGTGCATGGGCTGTGTAGAAATAGCCCATTAACGTGGCTAGTACGTTTACTATTGGGCTTATAGCTAAAATAGGCCAAAGCACGTGATGCAATAAATGAGGATCTTTGCGGTTTTTATTTTTATAAGTTAATGGCAACTTTTCTTGATAGATTTGCCAATAAAACCAAGCTAGAGAGAGGTTTAAAGTAATGAATGCTAGACGGCCTAAGCTGGAATAAACCACCAACTCTTCAAAGCCGGTGGTGAAGTTATAAAATCCTAAGCAGGGTAGGGCAATAAATGCCATTGTTCTGATGTAGCTAAAGTTTTGTTCAACTCGTTGTGGTGCCCATTTAAAATGAGCAATAAACAAGCCGTTTTTTCTTGCCATATTTTTTACCAGCAAAAAACACCACAGACCAATAGCAAAAGGATAAAGCGCATTACCGATATTTTGCGCAAAAGGATACTGCCAGCTAGAGTCGAGTAAAAAAGCCATGCTACCAATGAGTAGCGGTACTGGAAGTGCTAATAAAGCTGAAAGTAAGACGTTGTTAAAGGTATAGCTGAACTTATCCCTTGTTACTTTACCTACTTGATCGGCACTGCTCTTTAGGTAAGGACGGAAAAAGCGATTGGATAAGTACCAGCAATATAGTAGTAGTGAAAAACCAACTATGTACAACAGCCAGTATTCGCTTACCGCTTCTTGGATAGCAAATGGTATTTGTTGCGTGTTGTTAGTCGCGAATAGCCAAGCGATTGATGCCAGCGTATCGGCAATAAAATTAATATTGATGGCTTTAGTGTTGGGGGTCCAAAATAGGTATTGACTTGCGATATCGCGAATTTGGCCTAGTTTAGAGCTCATTTGGCTATAGGCGACTTTTAATTTAGCTTGTTCATAAATGTAGTTTTCGCTTACTGATAGCAGTTGTGTTAACAGTTGTTTACGCACGCCGAGTAGGGCATGAAGATCGTTTTGTTCGGTGCTACTGAGGGTTTCTTTGCTATCTTCGAGAAAAGTGCTGGCTGCTTCGTTTAAATGTTGTAGAGGGTCCAAAGCTTGCTGATAGGCATATTTGGCTAGTCGCGCTTCTACAATTGTTTGTTCGGCTGCCTCTAATGGAGGAGGGTTCGGCAATTGTGTAAGACGTGCTCTAAGATTCTCACCAAAGGCATTAGACACCTTTAGCCACTCAACCTGTTCGCGAATATTGCTGACAGCATTGTTAATTTCCTCCATCTGCTTAGCCACTTGGGCTTGTGTTTGTAAGGTAACCTCCATGTCTTGAGTTAGAGCATTGAGCTGCTCGCTATAGCCTTGGTTCTCCTCGAGTAACATTTGCAATAGTGGTGAGGTAATTTGTGTATTTTGGGCGATTTTTTCGCCCTTTGCGATGGCATCTTCGGTAGCTTGTTTGCGTATGTTGCTAAGGCCTTGCTGTAGTGTGATGCTGTATTCTTGAAGCGCGGTAATTTTTTGGTTGAGTAAAGTACTTTCTAAGCGATATAGCTCATTACGGTTACTGGCACTAAGCTGGCCTAATTCGAGAGCTAAAATTTGATTTGATAAAGCCGCCTCATGAACCTGACTCTGTACCAGTAAAGCTTGTGAGATAGGATCGTCTTGCGCGCTGAATTTTTGAATATCTAGCTTGTGTTGTAAGCTGACTAATTCATTTCGCAGCGTATCTATTTTAGGTTGAAAACCTGATAGTTGATGCTCGATTTCTTCCGCTTGTAGTTGCTTGTCTAGTTGTTTGCGTTTTAAGCCTGATAATTGCGAGGTGCGCATTGCCAATTCTTCTTCAAGTGCGGTTTTTGACCAATTGCTTGGGTCTGCATATTGCTCAGGCTTGAATTCATCGATCTGTTTTTGTAGCAAGTTTGATTGATATGGAAAATCATCCATGACTTTCTGGTATTGACGCGCTTTACTCGAAAATGTTTCCGCTTGTTCAAGGTAATCAATGGTTTTTTGATAAGCGTCTTGCAAGCTTAACTTTTCACTTGATTCCGGCTCACTTGCTAAGGCGTCAAGCTTATCTTGCAATAACGCCTTATCGGGGGAAGCGGCAAAAGCGTTAGAAATTAGAGTCAGACAAAGTAGTAATGAGACGAAGAGTGATTTCAAATCTAATTCCTTTTCATTTTTGGCAACCTGATAATAGACCAGCTAATTATTGCTTTAAAGTGAGAGTGGGTTAGCGGTTACGATTTTTTAGTGTTTCATAAAGGGCGCCCGAAAGAATGAGGGCGCCGCCGAACAATGTTTGCCAAGTTGGCATTTGCGCTAAAATAAGTGCAGCTAAGATCATGCCATATAGAGGTTGCAAACAAGAGATAAGTGCCACACTTGATGCAGTTAAGTAGCGTAAAGACGTAACTAGCAGCGTATGAGGTAAGGCGGTAAATAGGGTCCCTAGCAGCAATAGTAACAGCAGACTAGATGATGTTGGTAGGCTCCAATTCATTCCTTGATTATTAACAAGTAGTAAAGGTAACAGCAGTATGCAGCCAACTAATACTTGATAGAGCATGGTCTGAGGGCCGTTATACTGCGAAAATTTGTGCTTGTAGAGTAAATTGCGAGCGGCAAATAGCATAGCCGAAAACACACCCAATAAAATGCCCAGACCTGCGTCACTAAGTGGATTTTGCAGTGGCAGCATCAGTATTATGCCCAGCAACACGATCAAGGCGCAAATAACATCATTTAGCTTGGGTTTTTGTCGTAACAGCAACGGCTCGATGAGGACGGTAATAACGGGGTAAGTGTAAAGGGCGATCATGCCTGCGGCCACACTTGACCATTGCATGGCATAAAAATAGGTTACCCAGTGGAAGCTGACTAACACACCCAAAATTATTGCGGTTTGATAGTCTTTGCTATTTCTTAAACGAAATCGTTGCCCGGTGAAACTTAATACTAAGGCTAAAAATACGAAAGCCACGAGGCAGCGATAGAAAGTGATATCAAGGGCAGGTAGGGGCACCAGTTGTGAAAATAGCCCGGTGCCTGCAAGTAAAATGACTGCTATGTGTACCGATAACAATCCTTTACTTGGCACTGCTTTTTCCTGCTCGATTAGCTTTAAGTTATTGATAGTTTGCAAACACTTCACCCAAGCGCGTTGGTGCGCCCGGCGTCAAGTGCTCTGAAAACGTTACTGTATCTTTCGGGAATAGAGCAACAATGGTGCTACCGAGCTTAAAGCGGCCCATTTCTTCACCTTTTTCTAAGGTAATGTTTTGTTCACTGTAATCCCAAACTTGTACTTGCTTACCGTTAGCGGGAGCCACAGTGCCTGCCCACACGGTTTCAATACTGGCAACAATGGTTGCGCCGACTAGCACCATGGCTAGTGGCCCTTTGTCGGTAGAAAATATTGCGACCACGCGTTCATTGCGCGCGAATAAATTAGGTATATTCTCAGCGGTTAGAGGATTAACCGAAAATAGGTCGCCGGGTACAAACAGCATTTTTTCGAGCTTCCCTGCCACCGGCATATGAATGCGGTGGTAGTCTTTTGGGGCTAAATAGATATTTGCAAAGCTGCCTTCATCAAATGGCGCAACGTCAATATCAAAACCTCCAAGCAGCTCGCGAGCACTAAAGTCATGGCCTTTCGCTTGGAAGATACGGCCCTGAGTAATTTGACCCACTTGACTCACCTTACCATCGACAGGCATCGATAACTGGTTTTCATCGGCCAGAATAGGGCGAGCGTCTTCTTTTAACGCACGGGTGAAGAAGTCGTTAAAGGTTTTGTAATTACTTGGGTTGCTATCTAAGGCTTCAGCCATATTTACTTGGTATTTTTTGATGAAAGCTTCAATCAAAAAGGTGGTTAAACCGCCCGCTTCGGCGCTAGCAAGTTTGCCGAGTAAGCGCGACAGTAAATGCTTAGGTAAAAGGTATTGGCCGGCAATTTTTAGCTGATCTAACACTGGATAGTCCTACTTCTAATTCAAATAATGAGTGTGGCGATGCGTGTTTGCGCCGCTGCCACCGATTTATTTTAACGTTTATGCTCTGGGATCACGCGAGTTGGCTTATTCTCAGCCATGGCATCGGTGATGCGTAAATAACTTTGATAGCGCATGGGGTGGATCTTACCACTTTCTGCCGCGGCGACAACGGCGCAGCCGGGGTCGGTTTTATGCTTGCAGTCACGAAATTTGCATAAGCCATTAAGGGCTCGTAACTCAACAAAACCATCAAAAATTTGTTGTGGCTCTAAATGCCAAAGGGCGAATTCACGTATTCCTGGGCTATCAATTAAATCGCCGCCGCTAGGGAAGTGATACAAGCGTGCTGTAGTAGTTGTGTGTTGGCCTAAACCTGAGTTCTCTGATACATCACCAATGGTGGCCGCTACTTCAGGCATTAGTGCATTGACCAATGATGATTTTCCGACGCCAGATTGACCTACAAAAATGGTAGTTTTGTCTTTAAGTAAGCCTTGAATATTGTCTAATCCTGACTTTTCATGAGCTGAGCTAAGGAATACGTCATAGCCTAAATCACGATAAATTTGCAGTGTTTTATCTAGTTCAGCAAAAGCGTCATCGTCAAGTAGGTCGACCTTGTTTAACAGGATAACAGGTTCGATACCTGTTTCTTCACAGGCGACTAAATAACGGTCGATGATGTTAGTTGAGAACTCAGGGAGAACTGCCGAGACAATAATTATTTGATCAATATTGGCGGCAATGGCTTTAATGCCATCGTATACATCAGGCCTTGTGAGAACGGTTTCTCGTGGATGCACCGCTTCAATGATGCCATTTAAGCCTTGGTGTTGTTCATTACCTGGACGCCAAACCACTTTGTCGCCCGTCACCAAAGATTTAATAGAGCGACGTAAATTACAACGCTGAATGTTACCGTGCTCATCTTCAATATCAGCATGTTGACCAAAACGACTAACAACCACGCCTTGAATCGGTTGACCAAGGAGCGACTCGTCCAACTGTTCGATTTCAGTGGTTTTTAAGCGCTTGGTTTGGTTAGCTCTGACTCGTCTTGCTTGGTTATTGCTTAAGCGTTTTTTTTTGGTCACTTGATACCTTTGGTTTGTCTCGAAACTGAAAGGGCGTATGATACAGATATTATGATTAAATTACTGCATTTATACAGGTAGACAATGATGAGCACGAATGAAAATAACCTTGTTTGGATCGATTTAGAAATGACGGGTTTAGATCCCGAGCAACACAAGGTGATTGAAATTGCTTCTATTGTCACTGATAGTGAGTTGAATATTCTGGCTGAAGGTCCGGTGATTGCTATTCATCAATCTGAAGCTGAACTGAATAAAATGGATGATTGGTGTACTAACACGCATACAGGTTCAGGCTTAGTTAAACGAGTACAGGAAAGTACATTGAGCGAAACGGATGCGGTTGCGATGACGTTAGACTTTCTAAAAGATTGGGTTCCTGCTGGTAGCTCACCGATGTGTGGCAACAGTATTGGCCAAGATCGCCGTTTTATGGTTAAACATATGGCCGATTTAGAGGCGTTTTTCCATTACCGCAATATCGACGTGAGTACAATTAAAGAGCTAGGGCGCCGCTGGGCTCCTGACATGGTTAAAAGCTTTAAAAAGCAAGGTACTCATTTAGCCCTTGATGATATTCGTGAATCTATTGCTGAATTAGTGCATTACAAGAAACACTTTTTTACGTTTTAGGCTGTGCTTTGATTGTTTTGTGAGCGAACGGTTTTTGTAGTAAAAAAAATACTTGCATTGATTTCAAAGCTCCTTATAATCCGCTCCCCGTAAGCACTTCAACAAAGCGCTTACGTTATGATGCAGTAGTGACTCAGCTGCCTCGTTGAGAGACGCAACCTTGGTTGTGACTTTCTAAAAGTATGAGTTAATTGTGATGCGGTACTAGCTCAGCTGGTAGAGCGCAACCTTGCCAAGGTTG
>NZ_JAIBHJ010000079.1 GCF_021278025.1 Motilimonas sp. E26 | reverse complement strand
CTAGGGTCTGTTGATCTTTGCTGTATAGATTTTGTTCAGCAGTACATAGGCAGCCACATTATAGCAAACGCCAGTGATACCATACTGGCGTAATTTCTTGCTAACTTATCATATCTCGTTGATATTGCTCGGAAGTGTTTAATCCTCGCGAAAGCGTTTTCAACCAAATGCCGATACTTATAGAGGCACCAATCCATGCTTTCTTTATCAATATCTTGCCCATAATTTCGTTTCGGTATAATGGTTTTGCCACCTTTAGAGTCAACGTATGCCCTTAAAGCTTCGCTGTCATAGCCTTTATCTGCGATAAATACGTTCACCTCTTTAAGGTGATCAATGAGACTCACAGCACGAGCAATATCATTCCTCTGGCCCTCTGATAGCTCGAAATAAATTGGTAATCCACCACTATCCACGGCCAAATGGATTTTTGTTGAATTACCGCCGCGACTCTTTCCTATACACTCACTATCTTGCGTCGCTGCTCCTGCGCTATGCTGATGAGCTTTGACTATTGAACCATCAGCAAACACCCAATCATAGTCTGCATTTCTTGATAACTCGTTGAATAATATATCTAACAGGCCTTTTTTAGACCACAGGTTAAAACGGCGATACACTGCGCTCCAATCACCAAACTCTTTTGGTAGATCGCGCCATGGGATACCTGTTCGCAATCGAAAAAGAATACCTTCAAAGGTCATTCTATGTTCAGGCTTGTTATAAATGCGGCCAGAGCTCATCATCACTTGAAGTAGCTTTTCCCACCGCTGATCAGTTAGCATTAGTCTCGGCATGGTATTGGATTATAGTTTTACTTTTGGCGAAGCAAATTATAACCCTTTACCATGCTGCTCAAAAATCCATCGCGAAAGATCAACACGCCCTA
>NZ_JAIBHJ010000078.1 GCF_021278025.1 Motilimonas sp. E26 | reverse complement strand
AGGCGCTTGTACCAAAGAGCAAAGCCTGTTTTATCCCAGTACAACACTTTGATTTTGTCGCGCTGTTTGTTGGTGAACAGGAACAGGGCACCGCTTCCCAGGGGTAAATCAGTGTCACTTTCGATGATCGCCGCGAGGCCATTGATGGACTTTCTAAAATCGACACTTTCACGATGCAGATAAATCTCTGGTGCGCTGAGCATGCGTTTCATGATAGCGCACCGATGAGCTCTGCGAGATAGGCCGCTGGCGTGCCTTGTGGAATGCGCAGCTCTACATCATTGACGAGCAGCGTCATGTTAGCTGTTGCACTCTGAGCTTGATACTTGATCGTCTTTTCGACGACTTCTGCTCGGACAAAGCCTAGAGATACGTCAGTTTTATTGAGTTGCTGACGCTTGGCATAGAATGTTGAGGGGTTAAGTTCATTGAGCTTGCAAAATGCGAGTGTAGATAATGAACTTGATTCAGATTGCGCAATAAGGTTTTGCCATTCTTGGTTGGTGCGTCGTTTTCTCATCTCAAATCTCCTCATGGTTGGAGACTTGATCTTATTCTTCGTGCTAGGTGATTAGAATGCGGGGTTTATGATGCGCTTACTATTTATCGGAGCGATAACAGCGCTTTAGGGCGGTCCGACGTTTCGGCACGCATCCCCTGTGGCCTAGTTAATTCTCTGTATACGCTTCACCTATCTTGTTCGCTGAAAAAAACCAGCTCCGCCATAGGCGCAACACTCGATACGGGTGGTGAGTTAGACCTTACCCGACAGGGACTTGCCCCCTGCAAGATGCATCAAGCTTCGCTTGATGCACTAACGAGACTGTAGAATAACCCCCACAGCCAGATTTGACTAAAAAACGGGGCCCAGCAATCAATCCAAAGCGCTTTTAAGACAATAGGTAATGCATTTGGAACCCATAAAACAGGCTATATTTCTTAAAAAAGAGAAATTCTAC
>NZ_JAIBHJ010000077.1 GCF_021278025.1 Motilimonas sp. E26 | reverse complement strand
CAACTCAGAGACAGAGGCTGACCATATGCCTTGTAATAATGCGGATAGCTGTCCCGTGGGGTGAGACAGCTCAAAATTTAACGATATATTGGGGGATTTATTGTGGCTTATAGCTGCCTACCTCTGGCTTGAATGTTTTAACGATTCTATTCCAACTATTGATTGCATTGATAGCAATGGTTAAATCAACTAACCCTTGTTCACCTAACGTCTCAACCGCATTGCTATAAATCTTATCGTCTACCGGCTTACCAGAGGTTAAATGCTCTGCTAGCTCGAGCGAAACAAGTTCAACATGAGTATACAATGGCATATCACGCCATGCATTTAAACCGATAATACGCTCTGAAGTTTCTCCTTGAGCCATTGCCTCTTTACTGTGCATGTCAATACAAAAAGCGCACTGATTAATCTGTGATATTCGCAATTTTACTAACTCCCACACCGCTAGTGTAACAGTATCTGAGGTGCTGAACTGCTCTCGTAGATAGCTTTCTTGCGCCATCAAAATTTGCATCGCTTTGGCCGCTAAGCCCATGTAATTTGCACGTGAAGCCATTGTTTTTTCTCCTTAATGATGGTGAAGAAATACAATAGCTTTTTGCGTAACACGAGGTATTGAATATTTCCGACATTAAGAGGGGTTATGTGTAAACACTTGACACCACCACACTCGCGTGAAACTTGTTGCGAGTGTGGTAATGTTTTATTTCCAAGATGAGCGAACTAATGATTAATAATTAAGCAATCTGACAATGTAAGCAACATTTTTATATAAAGTGCCGCGAAATCATCCTTCAAAAGTTGTTGATGGCTCAACAGCCGCTTCCTTACGGCAGTATTCGGCTTAGAAAACATTACATTGCTCAACCACTATTCATGCGTTTGCCTTTAGTCTAAATATTGGGAACTCGCAATGTTTCAATGTTTAATTTATTATTAATATTATTTTCAGCTTCCCATACATC
>NZ_JAIBHJ010000076.1 GCF_021278025.1 Motilimonas sp. E26 | reverse complement strand
CCACCCTCATAATCCGGCGTCGGCAGCCCTTTCCTGTCTACCTTACCTGTAGCCGTCAACGGCATACTCTCCAGCTCCATAAGCACACTCGGCACCATGAAATCAGGAAGTAAATGTAGCAAGGCTCCTTTAATATCCACTGCATTACCCGGCTCAGCATTTACCCAGTAACCAACCAAACCCTCCTCGCCTGCCGGGCTCTTGTGTACCGTCACCGCCGCCGCCGATACACTCGGTAAACTCTGCAGTGCTATTTCTACTTCACTAAGCTCTATCCTTATACCGCGCACTTTCACTTGATGGTCTTTACGGCCCACATACTCAAGCTCACCATCACCAACCCAGCGCACTAAGTCTCCTGTACGATAAACCCGCTCGGTTATGGTTGGATGGGTCGTAATAAATTGCAATGACGTTAGTTCGGGACGACCAAGATACCCTCTCGCAAGCCCCCTTCCACCTACATACAGCTCCCCCACCATTCCTGGAGCAACTAATTCACCAGCTTGGCCCAATACATATAAACAGGTATTGCTTAATGGACGGCCAATCAACACTCTCTCTCCAGCTTGTACGCCTTCCAGCCAATGCCCTGTTACATCTGCACCTACTTCACTTGAACCATACAGGTTCAATAGTCTTACTTTTGGTAGAGCCTCCATTGCCTTGTTCGCAAGCTCTGTTGTCAGTACTTCACCGCTCGATATCAAAAGCTTTAAGCTCGTCATTTGATTCAATGTCCCTGTCTCTAATAATAAAGACAGCATTGAAGGCACTAAGGTAAGACGCGTTACTTGGTATTGCTCAATAAGCTCACCTAAACTCGCCATTGACAATAGCGTGTCTTTACTTACAACGACCAACGGTGTGCCATAATTCAAAGCTTGGAAAACCTCGGCAACATGATCTACAAATCCCATGGCCGTCTTTTGGCACAACACATCATCACTGGTAATCGGCTTTTCCGCTTCCAGCCAAGCTAACCTGTTAACCACACTAATATGCGGTGCTTCAACCCCCTTAGGCTGCCCCGTAGAGCCCGAGGTGTAAATCACATACGCCAAGTCTGACGCTACATGCCCTGCCACTGT
>NZ_JAIBHJ010000075.1 GCF_021278025.1 Motilimonas sp. E26 | reverse complement strand
CCTGCTGGGGTCGTGACTGCGGTTAGTCTATCATGGGCATCCCAGCTGTATTGCCATTGCTTGGGCCTAAAACCATGGCTGCAGATGCGTTTTTTATTAGCCTGCGATAAGCGCTATAATAAAAGACCCAGGAAATAGGTATGTTTTTTATATCAACTCTGCCATCCTTAACGCCATTATTTTTTCATCTTCATTTGTTAATATTAAAAAACCACAAAAATCATCATCCTCAACATCATGTACAAACCAGAAGACATCTTTATCAAAATACATTTTCCTGATTTCATTAACCCACTCCCTTAACTCACTTAAAAACCTATCTCTAGATCCCCACCCTTCAAAAAAGTCAGTCACCCCAATCGAAAAAGCCTCAAAACATTCATATTCAGCAGTATTCCAAACATAATATTTTGCTGATTTACCATACAACCTAACCCATGAATCGACCTCTTTCTCTTGGCATATCCCTACGAGAATTTCAGCATTATCCCCCTGATCAAAAACCACTGTAAAACCAATACAGAAAATTTTAAAATCGCATTTTTTTGTATAGTCACTAATTGAAAGAATTAATTCTTTTACGCGTTTATTAACACCCTTTCTAAACTTTAAACCTTCCACTTTCTAGCTCCTTTGTTATTTTATTAAGTTCTTTCTTAATACTTTCCTCACTAAAATTATTCGTTATTCTTTCCATAACTTCTCTTTTGTATTTGTTAGTATGGACTCTAGAGTGCGGTATATGCGGTAATTCATGCTCATTTTTTACACTAGTACTAGTGGGAAGAAAAGTACCATTTTCCGTCTCATTTATATCGACGCCATATTTTTCTATCGCCACAAAAGGCTGAAGCAGAATACTTCAAAACTTATAACGAGGTGGCCAGTTTTAGTTGACCACTACATTCCATATGTTCCCTCGTAGCAACAACATCTGGGTGCGTTGAATTTGACATTACATTGTGGTGAGCGGCATGTGGATATGGAGGCTCTTCCTTACCACTAGAGATCATATTTTTCCTCAAAGTTATTGCATCACTACTACATCCAACCAACCCAAACGGATCAACCCAATCCATCGGGTTATGCACATAACCCTGCGGCCTTAATCCACCGGCAAGACCGATAG
>NZ_JAIBHJ010000074.1 GCF_021278025.1 Motilimonas sp. E26 | reverse complement strand
TGTAGTGGTACAACTATTTTGGCCACCTGATTAGAGGTGATAAGATCACCGTAACTAAGCAGGTATCAATATGTCAAAACGTACAAGACTAACTTATTCACCAGAATTCCGACTAGAAGTTGCCCAAGAAATCGTCGACAAGGGGCGCTCAGTTCGCGAGGTTGCTGAGTCACTAGAGTTAGGCAAGTCAACCGTCGATAAATGGGCAAGGCAGCTTAAAGAAGAGCGAAATGGCAACCTATCGAGTGCCATGCCGATGACGCCAGACCAAGTCAAAATACGCGAGCTAGAGCGTAAGATTAAACGCCTTGAAGAGGATAACACCATCCTAAAAAAGGCTTCCGCTCTCTTGATGCAGGACTCGCTCAAAGGTTCGCGTTAATAAGGGAGCTAAGCGCTTATTGGGGTGTTGAACGGCTGTGTAAGGCATTTAAGGTCAATCGTAGTAGCTATCGTTATTGGGTCGAGCGTCGTCATGAGTTAGACCCTAAAAGGCTGAAACTCATCTCTGAACTGAAGCGCTGGTTTGGTAAAAGTTGTGGTTCGGCAGGTCAAAGGACGTTGCAGGTATTGCTCGCTGATTCAGGCTTCAAAGCTAGTCGGTGGTTGATTCGCAAGCTGATGAAGGAGAAGGGGCTCGTCAGCAGGCAAATCTCTAGTCATCGTTATGCTAAAGCTGAAAAAGAGCACTTAGGTATTCCGAATTTGCTAGATAGGAACTTCAAACCAGACGCTCCAAATCGGGTTTGGACGGGCGATGTGACGTATGTTTGGACTGGCTCGAGGTGGCTATATTTAGCCGTTGTGATTGACTTGTTTGCAAGACGCGTTGTTGGCTGGGCAACCTCAAAAAGCCCAGACAGCGAGCTAACAAAGAAAGCATTGAGGATGGCCTATGAGAGCAGAGGAAAGCCAAGGGGCTTGATGTTCCACAGCGACCAGGGCTGCCATTATACCAGTAAAACTTATCGTCAATTGCTTTGGCGGTTTGGTATAAAGCAAAGTTTAAGTCGCCGAGGTAACTGCCACGACAACGCCCCCACTGAACGTTTTTTCAGAAGTTTTAAAACCGAGTGGATGCCAAGGTCAGGTTATCAGTCATTTGTAGTGGGTGTTGAAGCGATTAACAATTACATTACCGGTTATTTCAATCGCTATAGGCCTCACCAGTTTAACAAGGGGCTATCGCCACAAAAGGCTGAAGCAGAATACTTCAAAACTTATAACGAGGTGGCCAGTTTTAGTTGACCACTACAT
>NZ_JAIBHJ010000073.1 GCF_021278025.1 Motilimonas sp. E26 | reverse complement strand
GACAAAACTGGACTGCAATTTACCTTTACTGCACAAACCCTCGATCCCGAAACATTTGAGATCACTGAGTTTTCCGGTAAAGAATCCCTCTCGGATCCTTTTTCATTTGTTTGCCAGCTTGCCAGCCGTAATAGCGATCTCAGCGCCAATGATGTGGTCGACAAAACCGCCACCTTAACCGTGTGGCAAGACGGTGAGCGCCAACGTGATATTCATGGCATTGTTAGCCAATTTAGTGTCGGTGACACTGGCCACCATCACACCCGTTACACCCTGACTCTCACCGCCAGCATGGCGCGTTTGGCATTAAGACAAAACAGCCGTATCTTTCAGCAGCTTAATGTTGCTGAAATCATCAGCATTATCTTGCAAGAAATGGGCATTACCGATTACGCCTTTGCACAAAAATACACGCCCACCACTCGTGAATTTTGTGTGCAATACCGCGAAACCGATTTAGCCTTTGTGCAACGCTTAGCCGCGGAAGAAGGCTTGTTTTATTATTTTGAGCATGGCAAAGACAAACACACGGTTATTTTTGCTGATAACTCCCAATCAATGTTCACCTACACTCAGCCCGTGCCTTACAACGCCAACGCCGGCGGCTATTTTAAAGGCCCGTTTATCAGCGGGTTTCGCCTGCAAAGCCAAATTCGCCCTCATAATGTGCAGCTAAAAGACTACAGCTTTAAAAAACCAGCCTACCATTTTTTACAAAATCAACACGCCACTGGCCTTGATTTTCAGCGCAGCGATTATGAACACTATGACTACCCCGGTCGTTACAAAAACGACGCCAGCGGTAACATGTTCAGCACCGCACGCCAGCACTATTTAACCCGCGACAGCATACAAGCCACGGGCACCAGTAACTTACCTATCCTATGTGCCGGGCTGCGCTTTGACTTAACCGAGCACATTAACGTCAGCCTTAACCGTGATTGGCAAATCGTGCAACTGCAGCACAGCGGCACCCAGCCCCAAGCCCTTGAAGAAGCTGGCGGCGAAGGCCTCACTCAATATCACAACCAGCTCACCGTGATCCCCGCCGACCGTCAATGGAAGCCGCAGCCCGATGCTAAACCACGGGTTGATGGTCCACAAATCGCCATTGTTACCGGCCCAGAGGGTGAAGAGATATTTTGTGATGAGCATGGTCGCGTTAAGGTGCAATTTCCGTGGGATCGTTACTCCAACAATGACGAAAACGCCAGCTGCTGGGTACGCGTGTCTCAAGGTTGGGCCGGCACCCAATACGGCATGATGGCCATCCCACGTATTGGCCACGAAGTGATTGT
>NZ_JAIBHJ010000072.1 GCF_021278025.1 Motilimonas sp. E26 | reverse complement strand
CTCGCTAGACGCACCGCCAATAACGAATTTCCCCCCAGCGCGAAAAAGTTATCTTCCACACCTACGCGGCTCACGCCTAATACTTCTTCCCACACACTAACGAGTGTACGCTCGATTTCTGACTCCGGTGCACGATACGTATTGCGCTCGCCAAGCTCCATATTTAAAAGTGCAGCCCTGTCGATCTTACCATTCACAGTAAGTGGAAAAGCAGGCAATACTTTGATCAGAGACGGCACCATGAAATCAGGCAAATGTTGATGAAGATGTTGTGAAACACGCTCTATGATGCACTCAGCACTTGATTCAACTTCACTAGAAACAACAAAAGCAACTAACTGCTGACTTTCCGTCGTCTCACCCACAACCATTACTGTAAATTGCCTTACTTCAGGTATTTGTGACAAATGACTTTCAATTTCATCCAGTTCAATTCGGTAGCCTCGCAATTTAATTTGGTTATCATTTCGCCCCAAATACTCCAATTCTCCAGCTTGGTTCATTCGTACAGTATCTCCTGTCCGATAGACGCGAACAGGGGATGCATGCAAGTGTGACAAGAAGACAAAACGAGATGAACTCAGACTTGGTTGTCCAAGATAGCCTCTTGCCAAACCGGGACCGGCAATATAAAGCTCACCTTCTCCCCCTTGAGGAACGAGTTGCTGCGCTTTATCAAGTACATACAAGCGCATATTCTTAATAGGACGACCGATGGCGACCCCTGCTCCCCCTGCATCATTGAGTTGCTCAGCAGTAACAACTTGAGAACTACAACCAACCGTGGCCTCTGTCGGGCCATATTCGTTAATAAATTGTGATTGTGGTAACCTTGTTAGCCAAGGCGTCAATGTACGCCACTGCAACTGCTCTCCGCCCACAACAAAAATGTGCTTCAGTGAATATTGTGGAATCCTGCGAGCTTGTAACGCATAAAATAAGGCATCAAGGTGAGCTGGAGATACTTTAAATAAAGTTGGTCTATCAGCTTTCACAATAATATTAGCAAGAGCTTCTATACCATCTTCTGAAGCAGGGATAAGCTGGATAGACTGACCTGTTAATAAAGGACTGAGCAAACTGGTCACTGTGGCATCAAAAGCCAAAGGCGTGCTAACTACGGCGGTCGCCGTATTACACAGATATTGTTCACAACAATGGCTAAGGTAATTCATCACCCCTTGATGAGCCAACATGACCCCCTTAGGCTGCCCCGTAGAGCCCGAGGTGTAAATCACATACGCCAAGTCTGACGCTACATGCCCTGCCACTGTGCTATTTAACTCGCTGTACGACGCCAACCCCCTTTCTGACAGCTCGTT
>NZ_JAIBHJ010000071.1 GCF_021278025.1 Motilimonas sp. E26 | reverse complement strand
ACTGAGGAATCCCCTGATGATTTCATTAAAAATCATAAATTTAAGTAGAATGGCATCTTTCCGTATGATCTAATGAATTCGCCAAAACACAAAAAACCAAACAGAAAGATGCGCGAACTTAAGATTTTACACGATTCTCTTTACCAATTCTGCCCTGAACTTCATTTAAAGCGCCTTAACACCATGACGCTGGCATGCCGAGCTTTACTCAACAGTAAAGCCCTCACATTAACTGAACTGGGACGCAATTTACCCACCAAGTCCAGAGCAAAACATAACATCAAGCGCATGGATCGCTTATTAGGCAACCGCCACCTTCATCATGAGCGCCTTGCTGTTTATCGCTGGCATGCTAGCTTTATCTGCTCGGGTAATCCAATGCCGATTATTTTGGTAGATTGGTCTGATATTCGTGAGCAGAAAAGACTTGTGGCATTGCGGGCTTCGGTTGCTTTGCAGGGCCGCTCCGTCACTCTGTATGAGAGAGCTTTTCCCTTAGAAGAGCAGTGCTCTAAGGCTGCGCATGACCGATTTTTATCTGAGTTAGCCAGTATTTTGCCAGCTAATGTGGTGCCACTAATCGTAAGTGATGCTGGCTTTAAAGTGCCATGGTACAAATCGGTTGAAGATCATGGTTGGTACTGGCTCAGCCGAGTGCGAGGCAAAGTAAGATTTGCGGACATAGGCGCACAAAACTGGCAACCCATCAGTAAGTTACACAGCCAAGCATCCAGTAGAGCCAAGAGCCTAGGCGACAAGAAACTCACGCAGGGCAACCCAATCAACTGCCAAATAGTATTGTATAAATCATTACCGAAGGGACGGAAAAATCAGCGTTCAACACGAACCAATTGCCACCATCCATCACCCAAAGTGTATTCAGCTTCAGCAAAAGAGCCTTGGGTACTGGCAACCAATTTCCCGCCAGCGGCCCGCACACCAAAACAACTGGTGAAGCTTTATGCCAAGCGCATGCAGGTAGAAGAAACATTCCGAGACTTGAAAAGCCCTGTTTATGGGTTAGGTTTACGTCAAAGTCGAACCAACAGCCCAGCGCGTTTCGATATCATATTGTTGATAGCGTTAATGCTGCAATTTATGTTTTGGCTGACGGGTTTGCATGCTCAAGGGCAAGGCTGGGATAGACACTTTCAAGCCAATACAATACGAACCCGAAATGTACTGTCTACCGTCAGGTTAGGACTAGAGGTTATGAGGCGGCCTGATTACGAGGTCAGTACGCAAGAACTACTAGCTGCGGGCATTATTTTTGCCCAACAGCTGAGAAAATATGGCTGTGCGCTGGGGGAGTTATGAGGGGATCCTTCAG
>NZ_JAIBHJ010000070.1 GCF_021278025.1 Motilimonas sp. E26 | reverse complement strand
CAAGTCAATCAGCAAAGCCGTTTACTTCGTTTGTCATGCAGCTGTCAGATCATCGCCTACAGCAAACACATATAGAGGCTCTCTTATTGCGGTCTCACCGCTGCCTGTTGTTTTTCCATCCCTAGAAATGACAGGGGCACTAGACATTTATCGGTTAACCCTGCGCTGGCGCTATTCAAGACAAAGGTGCTTTAAGCACAGTTAGTTCCAGGCTCAGCCAAGGTGTAAGCGATTTTGCTGATTGTATTGGTGCGCGCCAATAAGGTGTCGAATCAAGGCTACGTAGCTTAGTGCTTTGGCATATTAATCATCAGATCTGGAAGTCGTAGCTCCACTGGTTTAGATGACTAAAGGCGTGCTCGCGATTATCTAGTTAGATGTTCAGCTCACCTTATTGCGCGACTTTAACCTGCTAAAAATCGTTTCTCATCAAACACCGTTTTGTTTTTTAACATGAAGTAGACACAGCGCCCGAGTTTATGCGCAAGCGCTGATAAAGCTTTTGCTTTGCTCATTCGCTTTTGTAATTTGTTGAGGTAATTGCGGGCTTTTTCATTGCCCCTGAGATAGAGCACTGCAGCTTCCGAAAAAGCCCACTTCAAATGCGCATTGCCAATTTTGTTGCCTTGAGTACCGTAAGTTTTTCCAGCCGATTCAGCTTTGCATTTGACCAGCCTAGAATAAGAAGCAAACTTTTGCACCGACTCAAAACGCTGAATATCACCAATTTCAAATAAGATAGTGAGGGCGAGTATTTTTCCTATACCTGGCACAGTTCTCAGTATCTGAAGGTAGGTAGGCTGCATGGAATTAGCCTGCCTTTCAATAAAAAACTCTACTTGGGAGAGCTCTTTGGCATAGAAATCCAGCAATGCCATATCCATATCGATATTGCGCTGGACAATGGGATCATCAAAATTGCTTCGCAGAGCTTCTCTGGCACATTTGTTCTTCAGGTTGAGTTCCATGGAGGGCAAATTATATTGACTGTTGGTATTGACCACATGGCCTTTAAGCATGGCACCATGGCGAACGATTTTGGTTCTTCGGCGAAGTAAATCACGGGCCGCGCGCATTTCTTTGGGGTAGGTATAAGCCAAAGGAAAGTTGCCACCGCGCAAGAGTGAGGCAATTTTAAAGGAGTCGACTTTATCGTTTTTGGTTTTGCCACCGTGAATGGCTTTCATATATAGTGCATGACCAAGGACAAAGTCGATGCCTTGCTCCTCGCACCAATCAGAAACCCAGTACCAGCAGTGCATGCATTCCACTCCGACAACCACTTGGCCAATGTAGGGTTCGAGTAACATCATCAGTTCATCTTTGTCAGCTTTAATTTTTTT
>NZ_JAIBHJ010000007.1:19850-204479 GCF_021278025.1 Motilimonas sp. E26 | reverse complement strand
AAACTCATGTTCTTGTATTAGTGATAGCTAGCGTGCAATTATCTGCTAAATTTTCTTACGACTCCTACTAGGAGCATTAGCATGATCAACCAACCCATGGCGCCGCCACTGTAGCCGTCGCTGTGTTCTATTTTCGCGACTTTTTCTTCTTTTACTCGGGTTTTAAAGCGCGCGAGTTCAGCGTCTAGGTTTTTAGTCATGTCTGCAACGGCTAAGCTAAAGCCTTCGCGTGATTTGTCATTAAGGGTATCGTCAACGCCAATGGCGGTACTTAAACGCTCTAGTTGGCTTACACCTGGTGCGCGAAACAGCATTTTTTGGCTGTTAATATCAAATACAGCGGTATCGACAAAGGTTTGCACTGAGTTTTGATTGCCGGGGATCATATACATGCCAACAATGGTCCAATAAAGCAGGGCGGCGTTGTTTTCCAGTGATTGCGTCACTTGATCGTAAGAGACCAGTGCAATAACGTCGATATCATATAGCCTTCCCACCTGTGAAAGGGTGGTAAAGCCTTGGCCACCTTGCAGATAAGTACTTGGGATCACTTCAATGTGGTCAATATATTCATAACCTGTAAATGATGATTTAACTGTATTGAGCAATGCTATTTGGTCTTTTTCATGAATGGGGTTACGGCTATAGCCCGTTGGTGGCACAAAGGCGATGCCCACCTTGACCGGTAACGTGAGCACGGGTAATTCTGGCTGGTGTTGAGTGCGGCTTTCGGGGTCGGGGTATAAAAAGTCAACCAAGCTACTTGAAACCGTATTTTTACCAACCTTGTTACTAACGAAACTGCTGCACGCGGTGAGACCAAACACGCTGATGAGCACTGCGATTAACTTTATTTTCATTATGTCACTTGCCTTAACACTTTCAATAACGGGTTGTTATTTAATGATAAGCGCTCTCAAATAGCAAGTTTAGTTTCCCCTCTTAGAGGGGACTTGGGTTGATTAATTTAACGTCGCCATTACTGATGCAAGTTTATCGAATAATTCGGGTGACGTTAGTTGTTGTGTATCAAGATCGAAATTGTCGTAAAAACTTGGAATGGATAGGCTCCCTTTAACATCGGCAGCAAAATAGGGCGCTGATGTTGTGGCCGCATTAAGCACTGACTGCGCGCCGCCTGGGCCTGGTGAAGTAGCAAGCATGATCACCGGCTTACCTTGAAACACTTTCATGTTAATGCGTGAAGTCCAATCAAATAAGTTCTTATAAGCGGCAGTATAGGAGCCGTTGTGCTCAGCAAATGAAATAACGATGGCGTCTGCCGCGCCGATTTTTTTGAAGAATTGTTGGGCGGCTAATGGAATACCGGTCTCATTTTCACGGTCGCTACTGTAAATCGCCATTTCGTAATCGTTAATGTCTAGCAGTTCTACTTCAGCATCTTTAACCAAAGAGGCGGCATAACTAGCCAATTGTTTATTGATAGACTGTTTTGAACTGCTTGCGGCAAAGGCTAATACTTTCATGATATTGCTCCTAAATGTGATGACGTTATTGTATGTTCTGCGCAGCGTCACAAAATGGTGTCAACTGTCTTGAACTGATGAAACTCATTCTATATCTGTTACTCTCATTGATTAATACGGTAAAAGTGGACTAACTGTTTCCATATGACTAGTAATAAGCTGTTTGAAGGCATTGAAATATTTGTGCAAGTTGTAAAGAGCCAAGGTTTTAGCGCGGCGGCAGAGCAATTGGGTCATTCCAGCTCCCACGTGAGTAAGGAAATTACTAAGCTGGAAACGCGTTTGGGGGTTCGCTTATTAAATAGAACCACACGCTCAATCGCCTTGACACCCGAAGGGGAAGCGTATTATCAGTATTGTACTCAGCTGTTGCAGGATGCTGAGTCCGCCATCGCCGCCATTACACAAAACAGTATTGACCCTAAAGGTACGCTCAAGGTCAGTTGCCCGATAGGTTTTAGCGCTCATTATCTGCAACCCATTTTGGCTCAGTTTTTGGACCTTTACCCCAATGTACGCCTGGATTTGGATTTAAGTGATAAGCATATTGATGTGATTGCTGATGGTTACGATTTAGCGATCCGCGCCACACCACAATTGGCAGAGTCGAGCTTGATTTGTAAGCGTATTTTTAAAACTAAGGCTTACGTCATCGCATCGAAAGGTTACCTCGAAAAACAAGGCCGTCCCTATCACCCTAGAGAATTAAATAAACACCATTGTATTTGCTATAGCAATTTAAAAAATCCAACGCGCTGGGAGTTCAGTTCGCAATCCGGGGAGCATTTTAGTGTCGATGTAAAAGAAAAAATGCGCTGCAACAATGGTCAAGCCGAGTTAGACATGGTGCTAGCCGACCAGGGCATTTGTCGTCTACCGGGCTTTTATTTAGATTCCGCCTTTGCTAATGAACAAATTGAAGCGTTGTTCCCTGAATTTATTCAACCGGAAGTGAATGTCTATGCGGTTTATCCCAGCCGCAAACACTTGTCACCTAAAGTGCGTTGTTTTATTGATTTGTTGAGTGAAGCGCTAACGGAAAATTAAAAGCGACCGCTTTGGCGAAGGTGTCAAAGCAGGTCCGTGTTTGCTGCTTATCTATCTAACCCGAATCTTGGATAAGCGAATATAGTATGTTTTTCTGCAAAAACGCTGTGAATATGTCCCTATAAGCTTTGCGTTTTCATCCCTGAAAACGAAATTTTGCCGTAAAACATACTTTATTTTGCTGTATTAGGCTTAAACAGAACTGAGGTTATCTACTGATTCATAGTGGGCTAAAAACGCCAAGCAATCTTGTTGGAATAAAGGCAGTGCGGTGCTGATTTTTTCATGGCGCCAATCCCACCAAGCTAGTTTATCTAAGCGCGGGCCTATATCTGCTTGTTCAAAGCGTGGCCGCAGCACCTTGGCGGGGTTGCCAACCACAATGTGCCACGCCGGCACGTCTTTAGTCACTATGCTGCCTGCGCCAACAATGGCGCCGTTACCTATGGTGATACCCGGCATGATAATGGCGCCGTGACCAATCCATACGTCATGGCCAATATGTACCTTATTTGCAGCACGCCAATTAAAAATTTCGGGGTCAACGCCGCTTTCTGCCGGGGCTGGCATGGCGTATTTTTGTGGCCGGTAGGTGAAGTGGTGTAAGGTGGGTCGCCACCAAGGATGATTGCTGGGGTTAACCCTGACGTTTGACGCAATAGAGACAAATTTACCCACTTCACATAGGGCTAAGTCAACGTCGTTTTGGGCATAGCTGTAATCGCCAAATTGTACATTGTCTAAGAGACTGCGGGCGCCAATTTCGGTCCAAATGCCTAGGGTGCAATTGTGAATTGATGCGCTGTCATGGACACTTGGCGCACTGGAAAGTGGTTGGCCTTGATTTACTTTTACGCTTGGTTCAACTTTGCTATTCATCTTTATCATACTCTTGGATTTAGTTAAAAGTTAACGCCATGTCATCATGTCCAACGCTGACATTATCGGGTAGGGGGTCTGTCGCGCTTAGTAAATACAAATCTAGCTCATGGCTAATATGAGTCAGTAGCCAATGGCAGTGTGGTAGCTGCTTGGCTAAGGCTAATACTTGGCGCAAATTGTTATGGTTGCTGTTTTCAACCAAAGGCGAGTAATTGCAATCGATGACAATGTGGCTGGGGGAGTTATCCAGCAGTATTTGCCAAGTCTCGTCTGGAATGCCCACCGTGTCGGTTAAATAGGCCAAGCAATGGTTTTGGTATTCAAATAAATAGCCATGGCAAGGTTTTGAATGTTGCATATTCAGTGGCGTGATAGCGAGCTTGTCTAAGCCATCAATATGAAAGGTTTGGCCGTGTTGATTCGGCGCTTGAAATGCAAGTAGGCCTGGGTGTTTATATAAATCATCGCAGCCATTTGGGTCGTTAGGGTGATAAACCGCAATGTTGGGCGCTAAGCCCCAACGTAGCTCAAACAGAGCTTGTACGTGATCAATGTGATAATGGGTTAGCAAGATAGCGTTAATGGTACCGGCGGGGAAGCGCTGCATCAGCCGTGGATGATTCGCATCCAATAACAAGGTTTTACCCTCAACCTCAAGTAAACCGGAACACAACTTACGCGCCAAACTAGGCTCGGTAAGGGCATTGAGACAAGCCTGACACTCACAGCCATAAACTGGCGCGCCTTGCACACTGCCGGTGCCTAATAAGGTAAATTTCATCGTATACAGAGTTCCTGTTGCTGCTGGTTTGATAAACTTTGCTCAGTGGTTTGGCTTTGGATATAGGCTATTAACCGCGCAGTGGTCTCGGTTAGGCTGTGATTATTGTCTAAGCGCCAACAGTCCAGCGGTAAGCTGCTTTGGTAATGCTGATTACGGGTTAGCCTTGCCATTATCTCGGCTTCAGACTCACGCCCGCGCCGGCGCAACCGCTCGGCTAATACGTCAGCAGATACCTCTAACGCGATCATGCGCAGGCGAGCGCCAAACAATTGCCTTGCCAATGAAATGTGTGCACGTGAGCCATTAAACAATACCGAGACGCCATTATCGAGTTGACGGTTAACTTCATTGCCGACGCCGTATTGGTAGCCATTGGCTTGCCATTGCATGGCAAATAACCCTTGTTGCTTTTGTTCACTGAACTCGGTTGGCGATAAGGCAATGTGATCTTCCGCCGTGCTATCTGGGGCCCGAGTGATATACCGGGGCGCAATATACAAAGAACAGCTTAAAGGTTGCTTGCGCAACGCATTGATTAAGCTGTCTTTGCCAGCCCCAGAGGGGCCGACCAGATAGAATAGTTTGGCACTGTGGTTAGCGCTTGCACTATTGTTTGCGCTGAGGCTAGTTGTGTGCATTAAAACACCCGTTCGCCTGTGCGCCATACTTGCATTACTCGTAGGCGATCTTCATTAGGCATTGCCAGCACTAAATCTGCCCGCTTACCTTCTTCGATGCAGCCGCGATCGTCCATTGCCAATGCTTTCGCTGGCGTTTTGCTCACCATTTGAATGGCTTGGCAAAGGTCGTATTGATTATTGCTATCCAGTGCCACTTGATAGGCGGCATCGAGCATGCTGGCAGGATAGTAATCCGACGATAAAATATCCAATACGCCTTCATTGGCCAAGGTTGCTGCAGCCACGTTACCAGAGTGAGACCCGCCGCGCACAATGTTCGGTGCGCCCATCATTACCTGTAAGCCAGCCGCATGAGAAGCTTTAGCTGCCGCCACTGTGGTGGGAAATTCGGCAATACAACAGCCCAAATCCGCAGACTCTTGAGCGTGTGCAACGGTCGCATCATCGTGGCTGGCTAGGGCAAAGCCACGGCGGCGAGCTGAAGCGGCAATGGCTTGGCGGTTTTTATCTGACCACAGCAGCGAAGCTTGGGTTTGCTCGGCTTCAAAGGCGGCCATTTCTTGCACATTTAAGCCATATTTACCCATGTAGTAGGTACGGTATTTTTCGCTATCAATGAATTGGCGTTGTCCTGGGGTGTGATCCATCAACGACACCATGGCAATCGGGCTTTTGGCTTTGCCTTGTTGGGTAAATTGCGGGGTAAATTTATTGACTAAGGTTTCAAAGGTTTCAAAGGTGTCTGCATTGGGTAGCTCGCAGCGCAAATGCAGTAAATGCTCGGCGCGATTATGGCCCGCTTGCTGGGTACTGACTATGGTACTTAACATGCGGTCAAGGTTGGCCAAGCGGGTGCCTTGATCGTTAATGTAGCCAATGGCGACTGCGTCTAGCACCGTGGTAATACCACTGGCAACCATTAAGGCATCGTGGCTGGCCATGGCGGAATGGCCCGGCCAATTCACTTTTGGTCTTGGGGTAAAAAACTTTTCTAAATTATCGGTGTGCAGTTCAATCAGCCCTGGCAGTAGAAAAGCACCTTGTCCATCGATGGCGCTACTTAGACTACTTTGCGTATCACTTAGAGTGCAAATTTTACCGTCGCGCACTTCTAATGAGCCGGTGATGATTTGATCGGCCAGTACCATTTTTACATTTGTGATGATCATGAAATTATCCTACGCGGTCGCTAATTGATTGAAATTCAGTTTGATTTTGATAGACAGCTGAGTCAGTACCACTGGACATGTGATGTAAGCGGTCAGCGACTTGGTCTCGCACCCAAGTGTCGTGAAAAATGCCAACAATGGCGGCGCCGCGTGCTTTAGCTTGATTGATTAGCATGATGACTTGCTCAGCGTTGTGTTGGTCGAGTGACGCGGTCGGCTCATCGAGCAATAGCAAGGGATAATCAACGGCAAAGCCACGTGCAATATTGACCCGCTGCTGCTCACCCCCTGAAAATGTTGCCGGTGCGAGTTGCCATAAATGTTCGGGTACATTTAATGTACGCAGTAAATGCTGCGCTTTTTCCTTGGCTTGCTCACGTGGTATGCCATTTTCAAGTTGTGGTTGCATCACGATATCAAGGGCTGAAAGACGGGGTATGACTCGTAAAAACTGACTCACCCAGCCGATAGTTTGTTGGCGCAGTTTGATTATTTGGCGCGGACTGGCTGTTGCCATATCAAGCCAGGTTGACTCAGTTTGATCACTTTGCTGATGAGCTGGCTGGCGGATCAATAGTTCACCTTGGTCAACTTGGTAGTTGCCATATAGGGTGCGCAATAAGCTCGATTTACCTGAGCCAGAGCTGCCATTGAGAACCACACATTCACCGGCATAAATGGCTAAGTTTTGCTGTTGCAGCACCGCTAAGCTGGCCGCACCTTGGTTATGTAAAACGAAGGTTTTGTTAATGTTTTTTGCAACCATGAAAGGTTCCATGAGGTGACTCCTTCTCTTGTGGCTATTGTTGCAACACCGATGACACCAGTAACTGGGTGTAGGCATGTTGTGGATCGTCTAACACGCGGTCGGTTAGACCCGTTTCAACGACTTGACCTTGTTTCATTACCATAATGCGGTGAGCGAGCAAGCGTGCCACGGCGAGATCATGAGTCACTATGACGACGGCTAAATTAAGTTCAGTCACCAGGTTACGGATCAAATCCAGTAATCTCGCTTGTACCGACACATCTAAGCCGCCAGTAGGCTCATCCATAAACACTAATTTAGGATGGGTGACCAGATTACGAGCAATTTGTAAGCGTTGCTGCATGCCGCCTGAGAACGTAATGGGCAGGTCGTCAATGCGATCTGCGCCTATCTCTACGGCCGTTAGCCAGTTCAATGCTTGGCGACGAATGTCGGCGTAATTACGCGCGCCCACTTCCATTAGGCGCTCGCCGATATTACCGCCAGCGGAAATTCGTGGTCGTAAGCCATCCATTGGGTGCTGGTGGACAATGCCAAAATCCGCTCGCATCAGCTGACGCCTTGCCGCTTCTGAAATTTGATATAAGCTGGCTGCTGGCATTTGGCTATTGCCTTGATAAATGACTTCGCCTTGCTGTGGCTCAAGTCGACCTGACAAGGTTTTAAGTAAGGTGGTTTTGCCTGAGCCAGATTCACCGACAATGGCCAATACTTCACCGGGAAATAAATTGAGGTTCACAGGTTCAAAGCCTTTACCGGGTGCGTAAAGTTTACTGAGTCCTTCGGCGCGCAGTAATGGCGCCTCGGCTGGGTCGTTGAATTGCGCGGGTAATGCTTGGGCTAAATTATCCATGAAGCGCCTCCTCAGCTGCGTTTTTTGCCAGTTGTCCTTGGCAATAATCGGTGTCAGAGCAAACAAACATGCGCTGACCTTGATCGTCGATGAGCACTTCATCTAAAAAGCTTGTTTCACTGCCACATAAACTACAGGGTGCTTGCCATTGCTGAATGCTAAAGGGATGGTCCTCAAAATCGAGGCTCGCCACATCGGTATAGGGTGGAATGCAATAGATGCGTTTTTCACGACCGGCGCCAAACAGCATTAATGCATTTGATTGATGCATTTTTGGGTTATCAAATTTAGGGATCGGTGAGGGATCCATTAAATAGCGGCCATGCACCATCACGGGGTAGGCATAGCTAGTGGCGATGTAGCCGTATTTGACGATGTCTTCGTAAAGCTTCACTTGCATCGAGCCATACTCGCCCAGCGAGTGCATTTTTTTGGTTTCGGTTTCTCTTGGCTCGATAAAGCGCAGCGGCTCAGGGATTGGTACCTGAAACACTAATATTTGGTCGTTACGCAATGGTTGCTCTGGAATGCGGTGACGGGTTTGGATCACACTCGCTTTGGCGGTTTCTGTGGTGGTTTCCAAGTGGCATACCTTGGCAAAAAACTGACGAATCGATACCGCATTGGTGGTGTCATCGGCGCCTTGGTCAATCACTTTAAATACGTCATCTTGACCTAAAATAGAGGCACTTAACATGATGCCTCCCGTGCCCCAACCGTAGGGCATGGGCATTTCTCGGCCACCAAACGCGACCTGATAGCCGGGTAGGGCGACGCCTTTTAAAATGGCGCGACGGATCATGCGCTTGGTTTGCTCGTCTAGATAACCAAAGTTATAGTCTTGCTCAGGCTCAGTGGCACTAACGATTTGATTAAAGGACTGCATCATTGTGCTCCTGGCTTTGCTTGTGGTGTTTGTCAGCAGAGTCCTCTGCGTGGGCAGGTTGCTGCATTTTTCTAAGTAGCTCTAACTCCGATTGAAAATCAACGTAGTGGGGCAGTTTAAGGTGCGACACAAAACCTGCGGCTTCAACGTTGTCGGCGTGGGCTAAAACAAATTCTTCATCTTGGGCGGGGCCTGCCACCGGCTCGTTGTATTGCTTGGCTTGTAAGGCGCGATCAAGTAGCGCCACGGCCATGGCTTTGCGTTCATTAAAGCCAAACGATAAGCCGTAACCGCGGGTAAAGTGCGCTGGCGCGTCTTCTGGTTTGATAAAGCCATTGACCATTTCACATTCAGTTAGCAATACGCTGCCTATCTCGATATTGAAACCGAGCTCTTCGGGGCAAATTTCAATGGGCACTTCGCCGCTGCGAATTTCACCCGCAAACGGGTGATTACGGCCATAACCACGTTGGGTGGAGTAAGCTAATGACAATAAATACCCTTCATCGCCACGGCTAAGTTGCTGTAAGCGGGCTGCGCGTGAACAAGGATAACTGATCGCTTGCTCGGTAATGTCAGCTGGGATTTCACCGCTGTCCGATTCAGCTTCGGCAAAGCCTTGTTGCGCTAATAGATCAAATACCTTGCTAAAAGGCGCCGCATTGCTCTCCGCGCTGGCGGATTTAGCTGCTTCGTGATCGGGTTCGTGATCATTCGTCACGCCTTCTGCTAACAAGCTAAAGTCTAATAAACGATGGCTGTAATCGTAAGTCGGACCAAGTTGCTGTCCGCCGGGTAAGTCTTTGTAAATGGCTGAAATACGTCTTTGCACGCGCATTTTCTTACAATCAAGAGGCTGACAAGTTGTTAACATTGGCAAGGTGGTGCGATATGCACGCAGCAAAAAAATCGCTTCAACCTGATCGCCACTGGCTTGCTTAATGGCCAATGCGGCCAATTCGCGGTCGTAGATACCGCCTTCGGTCATCACGCGCTCAACCCCAAGGCTGAGTTGCTGCTCTATTTGTTTAACGCTGAGCTCGGTAATATTGACATCACCACGGCGGCGCTTAGCCTGCAATTGGTGCGCGGCGGCAATGGCTTTCTCACCGCCTTTTACTGCTACATACATGGGATTAACTCCACTTTGGTGGTTCGGCTAATGGCTAATAATTGCTGCTGGTGACACAGCAAAATATCAATGCCTAGCGGGTAGGTGTGGCAAGGATTAATCAGGTATTCCACTAAGCTTTGGCTTAAGTTACCAAGTTGCACGGTGCGAGAATGCTCAATACCGGGGCCGGTTAATTTAAATTCTGGGCCGCGATCAAAGCCGTTGCTTTGGACTAATAAAGTAGTGCCTGATTCAGGGCTGGTATCAGTGCCACATTTTAGTTTTGCCATATTGACTCCTTCACTGTGGCTGACCACGGCGAAATCGGCATTCACTAACGCGCTGGGCTTGGTATTGCAATGAAACGTGAGATTGCGCTGCGCTTGATTGATGGTGGCATCTCCGTCTATTTCTTCTAATCGCGGACTTAAATACAGCGGCGTATGTTGGTCACATAAGCTCATCAGTATTTGAGTCGCGGATGCACACAGGGGCGCAAAGCCAAGGTGCTTGTCTAAGGTCACAATATGACCAGGCTCGCTAAGGGCTTTGAGCACTTGGCGAAAGCACGACTGGCTATGCTCAACTGGCTGACTAAAACCGGGGGCGATAATGCTCATTCGTCTTCTCCTCTGACGACAGTGAAAAAGTCCACCTTAGTGGCGGTGGCTTGGTCACTGGTTTGGCGTTGTTGGCGTTGAATTAATTCGGCAAGAGGTTGAATGAGCCCCGCCTGTAAACGTAAGTTGTATTCAGGCTGTTGTAATAAAGCATCAGCAATGGCGCCAAGTAGCGCATGGCGTTTGTGGCGGCCTTGTAAATAGCCGTAACCAGTGGTGCCATCTTCTAGTCGCACTGCGGCGCGGGTAATGGTGGTATCAGCAAAGTTAAAGCGCTCACCAGCACCGCCAATGCGGCCTTGAATGCGGGCAAGACCAATTTCAGGTTGGCGGATCACTTCGCAAGGCGGGTCTAACTCAAGTTGTTGCCAATGTTGTAATAGTTGCTCGTACGGTGCATTGGCGATGACGGCGAGCCAATGCTGTCTGGCACTAATGTTGGTAGTCTCTGTTGGGGTTGAAACGCTCATAATGGATGCTCCAAGCTAAGCTCGACCAGCTCAGCTCTAATGTGTGAAACGGAAAATTCAAATGGCTGATGTTGCTGATCAACATTGATGCTTTGTAAGCGCAGTAGCGGGGTTTTGCTGGGCACTTGCAAGCAGGCACTGTCGTTAGCACTGGGTAATTGCGCGCCAATAACCGTATGCTGACGCTTAAGAGTGATGTGACAATGCTGTTTTAAAAACTGATGCACCGAACCTTCTTGATAGCGGCCTAAGGCAATTTCATGTTCACCTAATTTAAAATGGTGAAACACGAGGCTTACTGGCGTGTCGTCAATAAAGCGCAATGTTTTTAGTTGCACCACTTGGCTAGCAATCGGTATTTGCAGCGCTTCGCTAATGCGTTCACTGGCATCAACGCGACATAAGTTAAGTAATTGGCTAGTCGGCGCCGCGCCAATGTTAAGTAAGTTGTCGGTAAACTTAGCGCCAGCGTGCAGGGGATAGCGCACTGGCTTGCTGAGCACCATTACCCCTTTACCTTGCTGGCGCAGTAACCAACCTTTACCTACTAGCTCGTCAATTGCGCGGCGCAAGGTATGGCGATTAACCTGATAACGCTCGGCTAAGCGTTGCTCGGCAGGCAAGTATTGGCCAGCGTGGTAAGCTTGGCTTATTTCCTGCTCTAAACTCAGTGCGATTTCTTGATAACGTGCCATCTGAATTCTCGATTAATCAGTGTTAGATAAAGAGTTTACGAATACGTTGCGAGCCAAAATCTAACAAACTCACGGTAACGATAATGATCAGCATCACGGCGCACGTTTGCGGGAACATAAAGCCACGAATACTTTCCCATAAAATCACACCAATCCCGCCAGCTCCGACCATGCCGACCACTGTTGCTGAGCGCACATTGGATTCAAAGCGATACAGTGAAAATGAAATCCACAGTGGTAACACTTGCGGGATCACGCCATAAACAATCTCTTCAAGCTTGTTAGCGCCCGTTGCTCGCACCCCTTCAACTTGGCCGGGGTCGATGGCTTCAACGGCTTCGGAGTACAATTTTGCCAGTACCCCGGTGGTGTGAATAAATAACGCCATTACACCGGCAAATGGTCCCAGTCCCACGGTGACGACAAACAACATGGCAAAGACCATTTCGTTAATGGCACGCGCCGCGTCCATCAGTCGGCGGGTAGGCTGATAAACCCAAGCTGGCACCATATTTTCAGCGCACATTAAGCCTAGGGGCACAGACAAAATAATAGAAAATAACGTACCCCATAGTGCGATATGCAGGGTGATCAACATTTCTTCGAGGTAATAAGAAATGTTTTTAAAGTCAGGTGGAAAAAAGTCAGCAGCAAGCTCGGCCATGTTGCCGGCGTCTTTGACTATTTTCATTGGTGCAATTTCTGCCCCTTGCCATGACCAAGATAATACGGCGATAACGAGTGCCCACATGATCAAGGTAAACCAAGACGTACGTGGCGGTGATAAAGGGTCTGCGGCTGCTGAATTCATGATAACTGCCTTACTTGTCTAGATAACTTAAAGTCTAAAAAAGCCGAGCTGACGCTCAGCTTTTGGTTTGGCGATGGACTACTGCGCCATTGCCGTTAGTGCATTTTGTTGACGTGTTAGCTCTGCTAACTCGGTGTCGATAACGGCCAATTGAGTGGCTTTTTTCGCTTCATCAATCTCAGTATCGTTTGAGATTTGGATGCGGTTTTTGAACAACACTAATTGACGAATAGGCAGCAGTTGTAGGTCGCTAGAGGCTTTGAACGGTGCCCACTGCAGCGCTTTAAGAATGGCTAACTCTTTGGCATCACCTGTAGTGCCATAGCTCATGAAGAAGTCATAAACCTTGTCTTTGACGTTTTCAGGTAAGTTTTTACGCCATACGATAGGATCTGAAGGAATTAGCGGTGATTTCCAGATAACTTTCAGCTGAGCAAATTTGTCTGGCGCCGTCTCTTTAAGGCGATCCATGTTTTCAGTGTTGCCTGTGGCTACATCCACTTGCTTAGCCGCGGCGGCCAGTGCGTTAGCTTCGTGGCTTGAGTTCATTGAGCGTTTAAATTCTGAAACAGAGACATTGTTTTTTGCGAAAACATAGTAAGAAGGCACTAAGAAGCCAGAGGTAGAGTTTGGATCGCCGTTACCAAAAATGAGGTCTTGGCGATTGGCTAACACGTCAGCGAGGTTGTTTAATTTGCTGTCTTTATGGGTAACGAGCACGCTCCAGTAACCAGGGTTACCTGTTACATCAACTGTTTGCGCAAAAATTTCACCGCCAGCGCGGTCTACCGCTTCCATCGCTGATTTGTTGCCATACCAAGCCACATCCACTTTGTTAAAGCGCATGCCTTGGATGATGCCTGCATAATCGGGAGCAAAAAAAGCTTTTACCTTATAACCGGTCTTTTGCTCCATCGCTTCTAAAAACGGCTGCCATGAGGTTTTTAGGTTTTGCTGCGATTCAGTCGAAATGATACCGAAGTTGATGGTGTCCATTTGCTCTTGAGCATATACGCCAGTAGTTGTCGCAGCGCTTGCAATCAAGGTGGTGGCAATAGCGGTTTTTTTGATCAGCTTTAACATGTCTAACATTTCCTTTTTATTTTTAATTAGGCTGTTTGAGCCCAGAGTCGTGGTACAGGTTGGTTTGTTTCGATGCTTTTGGTTGGCGTGACTTTGGATCCATAGAGGGCGGCAAGGGTGCTTTGGTCGAGCTGCTCACTAGGCCCATCAAAAAACACTTCGCCTTTTTTTAACGCCACTACGCGAGGGCAATAGCGAACGGCGTAGTCAACTTGGTGTAAGGTCACCACTACCGCTATGCCTTCTTTTTTATTGATGTCACTGAGAATGTCCATCACGATGCGAGATGATTCAGGGTCTAGGGAAGCAATGGGCTCGTCAGCGAGAATGATTTTGGCTTGTTGCATTAACGCGCGGGCAATAGCGACGCGTTGCTGCTGGCCGCCTGATAGGTTAGAAACCCGTTGTGAGGCAAAATCAGCGAGGCCAACGCGTTCAAGGGCGTTCATGGCTTGTTGTTTTTGCGCTAAGGTGAAGCGTCCGGTTAAGCTACGCCATAGAGGTGTGCTGTTTAAGCCGCCAATTAGCACATTTTGTAGCACGCTTAGGCGGGTAACGAGGTTGAATTGCTGAAAAATGTAGCCAGTTTGACAGCGACTGGCGCGCACGGTGTTACAAAATTTTCCGTTTTTCTGTACTGGCACACCTAGCACTTCAATATAACCGTTACTTGGTTTGTCATTGAGGGTTTTGTCGCCGCAAACTAAGCCGTTTAAATGACGTAAAAGGGTCGACTTACCGGAGCCAGATGGGCCTAAAAGTGCAACCATTTCCCCTTGTTCAACACTTAAGTCCACATTTTTTAAGGCATGGTTGTTGGCAAAATGCTTGTTCAGTTGTTGTACTGAGATGACCTGCTTATTCATAACTCAATTCCGTCTTGGGTTTGGTTATAAACTAAGGGGGAAATATGACAGTGAGCTTATCTAGATAAGTCAGTTTGGTTAACGTTTTGTGGTGATTTGATGAAGGGAGCAGACTAAGCCAAAACTAACGTTTTGGCTGTAACAACCATGTGCAGGTTACATAATATGTATTTTTTTGGCCAACGCGGATGCGAATGCTTGATAGCCTTGGCTATTTAAATGCACCGCATCGGATTTCATTGCTTTGTTATCCAGCAAGTCACTTAATACATTAAGCTCTGCGACTAACTGATGGCGTTTGGCCAGCTCTTCATATAAAGGGACGGGCTCTAAAAAAATCGCTGGTTTAGGCACACCCACTAAGATGATGTCAGCTTGATAAGATTTGATCAGGTTAATCATTTGCTCTAAGTTGCGCGCTAAGGCGGACAAAGGCAATTTACGTAATAGATCGTTACCGCCATAGCAAAGGATCACTAAATCGGGCGCTGTCTCGTCAAGGATACTTTGCAAACGGGCTAAGCCTTGCGCACTGGTTTCACCTGAAATTCCTTTGTTGATAACCGTAATGCCGAGTTGCTGACTGAGTATACTTGGATAACTTTCACTGGTACTGGCGCCAACCCCTTGGGTTAAGCTATCACCGAAAGCCACAACAACACTGTCTCGGGTTAAGTTAATTTGCTGACCGCTATCAGAGCAGGCTGCAATAAAACAGCAAAGGCTAAGGATTAAATAGCGCCAAGTACTTAAGGTAAATCGAGTCATTTAGGCTCCGTCTGATTATTCTGCTTTAGCATGTAGCCATAATAACGCGGTGCGCTCGTCATGAAATGTTTTAATTTCACCGGAAATAAACCAGCTTCCAACTTTAGCTGCCAAGTCTTGCCAGTCTTTATGTCCAACAATGGCTATTTTACTAAATTGCGCTCCATGTTTGAGGCCAAGCTTAAAATCGTCCCATGCCGCTCTTAGCTCCCAGCCCTGAAACTGACTGATATCGGCCAGCACTTTAACATCGGCATTGGGCACTTGTTTTATCGCTGCCTCGAGCATGGGAGTGATCAACTCATAATCTTGGTGGGTTAATTTACCCGTGGCGGTTAAGGTCATAAATATTTGTTGGTCGATACGATCAATACCGATGGCTAGACCATGTTTTTGGGTTGGTTTGTTACTCATAGGGACCTCGTTTTACTGGTAGTTTAATGTTAAGCATAGTGCGCTTTGAGTGTTTGGCGCTGTGATTTAGTGTTGTTGTATTTGTGACATTTTAGCTCGTAGCGCTGTTCAGTAACTATACTAAGCAATATGACTAGAGGGGAAGTGACAGTGAAAAACGACACCGTACTCAGTGCGTTACAGGTTAAGCAAGCGGAACAAGCATGGGCAAACCAGCGTGGCGGCGAGACCTGGCCGCTAATGGTTTGTGCCAGTGAAAGCTTTGTGCGCCACTTTTTCCCCTCTATTTATCAACAAGGGAAACACAGCCCCTTACCTAAGATAACTATAGTGGTGGGTTGCGGCAATAACGGTGGTGATGGTTATTACATTGGTAAGCTGTTATTGGACGCAGGTGTTAATGTTAGCTTGATTGCCCCATTTGGTGCGCCCAAGGCTGGGATTGATGCAGAGCGTGCGGCGCAATGTTTTCGCGATGCAGGTGGCAGGGTGCTGTCTGAATTGCCTGAAACCTTAGATGATAACTCAGAGCATGTCGCCATTGACGCCTTGTTTGGCAGTGGCCTATCAAGCACCTTAAGTTCACAGTGTATTCATTGGGTGCAACAGATAAATAGCCAGTTTGCGACCATTTATTCGGTTGATGTTCCCAGTGGGTTAGATGCTGATACGGGACAAGCCATGCCCGTTGCTGTTAATGCGAGTGCCACTCGTAGCTTTATTGCTTGGAAGCCTGGTTTACTTACTGGTGATGGGCCTGCTTATTGTGGTCAGCTAACACTCGATAATTTAGGCATCACATCGACAGGTGACTGGAAGAGAAATTCTGCCGTAGTGCTACCAAATCGTTTTGGTAACACTTACAAGAGTAAATATGGCGAGGTCAGCGTTGTAGGTGGTCATCAGAATATGGCCGGAGCTGCGTTGATAGCCACTCAAGCCGCATTGAATGCTGGGGCGGGCAGAGTGTATATCCATTGTGACCCTCGTTATTTTGCTGCTAGCGTATCGCATCGACCAGAAATTATGTTGTTAGATCATATCGATCTTCATGACAGTCAATCCGTTTGGGTAATAGGTCCCGGTTTAGGGCGTGATTTAAATGCCACTCAAGTACTGAAACCTTTTGTGTACCCCGATCACCATTCAACAACTTGGCGTGGGGTGCTTGACGCAGATGCACTTAGATATATCGCAAAGGTAGCTAATTTTAATGCAACCAATTGGGTGTTAACGCCCCATGAAGGTGAAGCAGCTGATTTACTCGACTGGTCGATTGACTGCGTGCAACAAGATAGGGCAGCAGCGGCATTGGCGTTAAGCTTAAAGTATCAAACTGTGGTGGTGCTAAAAGGCGCGGGCACATTAGTATGTAAGGGGAAAAAGCTAATATTCTGCCACGTCGGTTCACCAGCCATGGCCACCGCAGGTATGGGCGATTGCTTAGCGGGAATAATAGGCGCTTTAATGGCGCAAGGCTTATCTGCGTTTGATGCAGCAGTTGCTGGGGTGAATTGGCACGCGAGTCTTGGTTTCGCCCTTGCCAAAACACAACGAGTGGTGCTTGCGAGCGATATTGTAGCAAAGCTTAAAAATAAGGTTTAACGGGTAAAGCTAGCAGAGAGTCAGTGCACGACTTATGCACAAATGGTTTAGCGGTACTCCTCATGATGGTGCAGCCTTGTCTGTGATTTTTTAAAAATCTATATAAATCAAAAGGTAGTATTTTGGCTTAAATATTGCTCCATGTTCTAAATATGGCTAATTTTTGTTGCACTATATTTGGGAGAGAACAGATGCAAGATACGCTAACAGTGGTTTTAGCTGGTGGAATGGGTTCGAGACTGAGCCCATTGACCGATGATCGTGCCAAACCCGCAGTGCCATTCGGCGGTAAATACCGGATTATTGATTTTACTCTGACCAACTGTTTGCATTCTGGCTTGCGCCGAATTTTGGTGTTGACCCAGTACAAATCACATTCATTGCAAAAACACTTACGCGACGCTTGGTCTATTTTTAATCCTGAACTGGGTGAATACATTACCGTGGTCCCGCCGCAAATGCGTAAAGGTGGTAAATGGTATGAAGGCACAGCCGATGCCATTTATCATAACTTGTGGTTGCTTTCACGCAGTGGTGCTAAGTATGTGGTGGTGCTGTCTGGCGATCATATCTACCGAATGGATTACGCGCCAATGCTTGAAGAGCACAAAGCGAATAACGCAGAGTTGACCATTGCCTGTATGGAGGTTGCAAAAGAAGAAGCAAAAGAGTTTGGCGTGATGGCGATAGATAACCAGCAGCGCATCGTGTCATTTGTTGAGAAACCTAGCAATCCACCGACCATGCCCAACGATCCCGATCGTAGCCTTGCATCAATGGGAGTTTATATTTTTAACATCAGCACGTTAACTCAAGCTTTGATAGAAGATGCAGAGAATCATCATTCTAGCCATGATTTTGGCAAAGATATCATTCCAAAACTGATTGATCGAGAGAGTGTTTATGCTTATCAATTTGGCAATGATAAAGGCAGGGTCGCGAAAGATTGTTATTGGCGTGATGTTGGAACCATAGATTCATTTTATGAAGCCAATATGGACTTACTTGAGCCCGTGCCCCCCTTGAACTTATATCAACCCGACTGGCCTGTACGCACCTTTGAAGTGCAATTTCCGCCAGCGCGAACGGTTTCTTCTGATACGGGTAACGAAGGTATTTTTATTAACTCAATTATCGCCAATGGCGTGGTTAATTCAGGAGCTTCAGTGCAACGGTCGGTTATTTCAACCAACGTTAGGATCAACGATGGTGCAACCATAGTAGACAGTATTCTATTTGATGGGGTGCGGGTAGGTAAGGGGTGTCAGCTTGCGAATTGTATTATCGATAAGCATGTTGATATTCCCGCCAACACTCAAATTGGTATTAATAAAGCGGAAGACGCTAAGCGGTTTAACATTTCAGAAAAAGGGGTGGTGGTGGTACCAGAAAGCTATCAGTTTGAAGAAGTTTAGCTATTTTAACAAAGGTGAAACTGTTGCAGCCTTTTTTCGTCAAGGCAACTTGTGCGGGTAGGGCTGTAAACCCAGTGCGCTTAACAAAACGACTGCGTTTTAGAAACCTTTAAGCAACATACCCGCAAACAACTTAGTTATGTTCTAAAACATTCTCGTTCATACGGCTGAGCGTGAGTGTGATGAATGCTTCAACTTATTGACTTTTATATATTTTAGATTTTATTGCCCGGTGGGTCACAGACTTATTTCGCTAAAAACGTCATGATGTTTTTTGTGGGTATTCTATCAGGGGGTAAGAAATGAAATGTAAACTGATGCTGTTAAGTAGTGCCATCGTGTTAGCTGCATGTGGTGGCGGTGGAGGAGGGAATGCGACCTCTACGCTCACAGAAATTGCTGGTCTAGAATACAGTGAGATTACCAGCACGCAAATGAGTTCAGACAATACCGATATAAAGCCTATTATCGATCGCGTTAAAGATTATGATTTAGTGAGCTTAGGCGAGCCATCTCATAATGGCTCTGTCGTGCATTTTATTAAAAGTCGAATTTTGCAAGGGTTGCATCAGGAAGGAAAACTCGATCTTGTTGTATTTGAGGCGGGTTTTTATGATGGACTGGTGGCTTGGGAGCAATACTTAACGGGCAAACAACCTTTAATTGAAGCCATCACAGGGCCTCATGCAAACTTTATGTATATGCAGCGGCATAGTAAAGGTGTATCGCAAATTGTTAATTATATTAACGATCTTGACCAAGTGAATTCACCGTTGATACTGGCGGGGTTTGATTCAAGAATAAACAGTGATCCTGCTTGCCTCGTTAAAGAAGGTGACGTAACTAGTATTATGTTACAAGAGCTTGACCAGTATTTGACGGACAGCAGCTTATCAGTAGACAACTTAATGGATGTTTACACTATTGCGCCAGTGATGATGTGCTCATGGCACAACCCGGATGTGACCTACAACCATAATCAAGCTTTACATCAACAACTCATGTCTGCCCTAGTCGCCCTTGAAAAGGTACTTGAACAACAAGCTAAACTGGAAGTCATCCCGGAGTATGATCCGACAACACCAAGAAATTTTCGCCAATATGCCAGTTTTTGGCTGCAAGTCGTTAAAGGTATGCAAGGGCACGCCCAAATGCAGGTCAATGATTTAGATTATGCTAAGGCTGATGTTCGCTCTGCAGATAACTTACGTTGGCTTCGAGATGTCTGGTTTAAGACTCGCGGACAGACTGCTATCTGGTCGCACAACATTCATATTACTAAAGTTGAGCATACGGTGCCGCAAGCACTGGTAAAACAGCAACCTGAAATGACTAGTTATGTAATGGGCGTGATAGATAATGGCGGCATGTATGCGCCTTACGTTCCGCAATATGAAACTTGGGCAGAGGATGCATTTGCTATAAGTCGTGATAAAGACACGGTCAACTATTTGCTAGGCTCTGCAGGGATCCCCAATGCGTTCATAGACTTCAATGAAACGAACAGTTCAAACCTGATATTTTCTGGCAAGTTTAAATTAGCTTTTCACGGTGGCGCTGCGCAATATGTTACACCTGCGGAGATCATGGATGGCATGCTCTTTATTCCAGTAGAAGAAGCAACCGTTTCTCGTTATTGAAGTGGGGCACAGCGAGGTAAAGTAATAAAGTAGCGCCCAACAGGGCGCCACTTTGGGTTAAATTAAATGCGTTATTTATTCAAATTCAACCAGTTTTTTCTCAAAATCGGCATGTTGCGCTTTAACCACTTCGTTAGGCTCAGCAGTGGCTAAACTTACGCCAATAATGGCCAGTGTTGAAAAGATAACCCCAGGAACAATCTCGTATACGTCAAACCAACCACCAGTAAGTTGTTTCCATATCACGATCGTTACCCCGCCAATGATGATCCCTGCCAACGCACCATTACGGTTCATGCGACGCCAGTACAAACTTAACACCAGTGCAGGACCAAATGCCGCGCCAAAACCTGCCCAAGCATAAGAGACTAAACCTAATACTGAACTATCGGGAGACATGGCTAAAGCCAGTGCAATTAAAGAGATAAGGATCACCGCGAAGCGGCCAACTTTAACAATCTCTTCAGTAGACGCATTTTGTTTAACCACTTGTTTGTAAAAGTCTTCAGCCAATGCAGAAGAAGAAACCAGTAATTGTGAATCCGCGGTACTCATGATGGCCGCTAAAATTGCGGCGAGTAAAATGCCTGCAATCACCGGATGGAACATGGCGTTAACCAGTATCATGAATATTTTTTCGCCATCGGCTAGCTCAATGGTGCCTGAATTAACATACACCAAGCCCACTAGTCCCACGAGCATCGCGCCGGTCATTGAAAGGGCTGTCCAAATCACCGCAATACGACGTGCCACAACAAGATCTTTGTTAGTGCGGGTGGCTTGGAAACGCGCCAAAATATGCGGTTGACCAAAATAACCTAAGCCCCAAGCTGCCAAAGAGATGATAGCAATGGCACTGAGAGGTTCGCCTTTGACGTCATTCCACAAAGTGAGCAATTCTGGATTGATGGCGGACAAGTCATTGGATAGTTGGCCAAAGCCCCCATCTAATGCAGCAATGGGGACAATAAGTAGTGCTGCTGACATCAACAAGCCTTGCACTAAATCGGTCCAAGATACGGCTAAAAAGCCACCAAACAAGGTATAGGACACCACGCAAGCCGTGCCAATAATGACGGCAATGCTGTAATCTAAACCGAAAACGGTTTCAAACAATTTCCCACCTGCTACTAAGCCTGAACTGGTGTAGAACAAGAAAAACAGCAATATGAAAAAAGCAGAAATGGTTTGAATCAGCTTCGATGTGTCATTAAAACGACGTGATAAAAACTCAGGCAACGTGATTGAATCAGTTGTAATGCTGTAAGTGCGCAAGCGTTTAGCATTAACCAGCCAGTTAGCCCATGTGCCGAGTAACAGACCACCTGCTAGCCAAAATGCTTCAACACCGGCGGCATAGGCGTAACCGGGTAAGCCCAGTAACAGCCAGCCACTCATGTCAGACGCACCAGCAGAGAGCGCGGCAGGCCAAGGGCCTAAACTGCGGCCGCCTAAGAAGTAATCACTTGAGTTTGATGTGCGCATATAGGCTATTGCACCTATGGCTAGCATCATTATCAGGTAGGCGATAAAGGTTGCCGTGATTGCAAAACTATTTTCTATCATTCGATAGTCCTCATTATGGTTAGTTGCTTTCCGTGCCCCAAGAACTCAATTTCAAACAGCTTGGTGTAAACCTCTGTTTTAAAAATCATACTTGGGCATTTACTCAGGCAGTTTAATTACGCCCAAGTAACCAAGAAAACTAGTGGGCAGCGCTACCAAGCTCAAGCAAGGTTGCATTGCCGCCCACCGCGGTTATGTTGATAGTGCGCGTGCGCTCAGTAATAAAGCGTAGCGCCAAGAGTGGATCGTGAGCGAGGGACATCGCTGGCAGATCCGTTTCGGATACTAAGCCGACGATAACACCGTCGCGCTTAGCCAGTTGCAAGTTGAGGCTTAATTCAACCTGTGATGATCCTATGTAACCCGCACTGCGAATATCACAACCTAGTAAAACCGGATAGGCGTCGAAAGCGATAATGTGCAGTAAATGCGCAGGTAATTGAGCTTGCTGCATGGCATTGTTAACAGCGTTATTAAATGTAATATCGTCACTGCATAGCAGTACAGCATTGCCAGCCAACAGGGCAGCACTGAGCATCGCCATCATACTTTGCTGAGCTTGCTGGCAATGGTCGGTATTGTCTAAAATGAGCAGGGCAACACCGCGCCCAGCGGTATAGAGTTCATTGGTTTCACCCGTTGGGCCGATTAAGCGATGAGGCTGGGCTAACCATTTTTTACCTTGTTCAAGGTGAAATTGACAAACCTTAGCCAAGGTTGCGTTACCTTGCTGTAAAGCCGCACTAAAAGCCTGTAATTGCGACAACTTATGGTCAAATGGGGCTAAGTTCCATTGTTCCCAAGCTTGCTGGGCATCGGTAAAACGTGTCACGTGATTGATCATGATATTGCTCCTGATGCCTTGGCTTCGCTAATGATTTGCTGCTCGGTTATGTGCTGTTCCGTGAAACGATACAAGTAATGCGGGCCTCCGGCTTTGGGCCCTGTACCCGATAGGCCTTGCCCACCGAAAGGCTGTACCCCAACTACCGCGCCTACTTGATCGCGGTTGATGTAACAGTTGCCGACTCGTGCGTGTTGCTCAATCCAGCGGTAGGTGGTTTCGTTACGGCTGTGTATCCCCATGGTTAAACCAAAGCCTGTTTGATTGATTCGTTCAACCACTTGGGCTAGCTCGCTGGCTTTAAAGCGTACTATGTGCAGTATTGGGCCAAAATGCTCTTGGGTTAAGCAACTGATATCGTCAATTTCAAAGGCCGTTGGTGGCACAAAATCACCTTCAGTGCAGGCATTATTCAATGGTAGTTGGGCTACTTTACGCTGGGTTTGGCTCATGTGCTCAATGTGAGTAAGCAGTTTTTGTTTGGCGTTGCTATCAATCACTGGGCCTACGTCAGTTTGATGTAAATAGGGTAGGCCGACGTTGAGTTCTTCCATCGCTCCTTTGATCAGCGCAATCACGCGCTCGGCAATGTCTTGCTGGATAAATAGTACGCGCAGCGCGGAGCAACGTTGACCAGCGGAAGCAAATGCACTGCGAATAACATCGCGTACCACTTGTTCAGGCAGCGCGGTACTGTCGACGATCATGGCATTTTGGCCACCCGTTTCAGCAATAAATGGCACTGGCTTAGCGACACGACTGGCAAGAGAGATATTAATGCGCTGGGCGGTGGGGGTAGAGCCAGTAAATGCCACACCAGCAATAGCGGGGTGACTCGTAAGGGCATGACCGATATCTGTACCGCGCCCCGGTAGGTATTGAATGACGCCAGCAGGAAAGCCAGCCTCGGCCATTAAGTCAACAGCGCGCGCGGCAATTAAACTGGTTTGCTCGGCAGGTTTAGCAACCACTGTATTACCCGCTACTAATGCCGCACTGATTTGACCAAGGAAGATAGCCAAAGGGAAGTTCCATGGGCTAATACAGACAAATACCCCGCGACCTTGACGGGTGCTGGTACGGGTAACGCCATCAAAACTCGTTAAGGTTTGCGGTGTTAGCTGCTGAGCTTGTTTGGCGTAGTAGCGGCAAAAATCCACGGCTTCACGTACTTCATCAATGCTGTCGTGAATGGTTTTACCGGCTTCTTGATGGCAAAGCGCAGTAAACTCTGCCAAATGTTGTTCCAGTAAGTCTGCCAGTTTTTCCAACATGGCTGCTTTTTCAGTCACTGGCGTCTGCTGCCAAGCAGGAAAGGCGGCTTCTGCTCCGGAGATGGCGGCGGTCACATGCTCTTGGCTAGCAAAGGCGACACTGCCGACTTGAATGCGGCGATCATAAGGAGCCGTAATGGTTTCAATATGAACGTCATTGGTTTGGAATAACTGATCAAACAGTGCCACACCATTAATGATCGGCCCTGCTGTCCATTGCTTGCTGAGTAAGTGATGGACTTGAGACTCAAATGGCTCGGCTTCACTGATAATATCGACATTGATACCCAGTGAGTTGGCGCGATCAGGGAACACTTGTCCTGGTAACGGGATCTGGGTGTTATTGAAGCTGTCATAGCTTGTCAGCATATCTACAGGATGCTGTGTTAAGGTGTCGATGGGACAACGTGCATCCACCAAGCGATGCACAAAAGAACTATTGGCGCCATTTTCAAGTAATCGGCGCACTAAGTAAGGCAGTAAGTCTTTATGGCTACCAACTGGAGCGTAAATACGCACAGATTGTTGATAAGCTGCCATGGCGTGGTTATAAAGGGCTTCGCCCATGCCGTGTAAGCGCTGAAACTCAAAATCTTTATGATTAGCCATGACCGCAATGGCGCTGACGGTTTGCGCATTATGGCTGGCAAACTGTGGAAAAATATTGCCACGCACAAGATCGCTTAACAAAAATCGAGCACAGGCTAAATACGCTACATCAGTTGCTTCTTTACGGGTGTAAACAGGGTAATTGGCATAGCCCGCTTGTTGCGACCATTTAATTTCACTGTCCCAATAGGCCCCTTTGACTAACCGTAGCGGGATCAAATCCCCTTGCTCTTTAGCTAACGCGTTGAGCCAAACTAAAACAGGTAAAGCACGCTTAGAATAGGCTTGGATCACCAAACCAAACTTACCCCAGCCCTTGACCACATCACTGCGATATAGCTTTTCAAATAGTTGCAGTGACAGCTCTAACCGATCGGCTTCCTCGGCATCGATGGTGATCGCAACATCTAGTTCAACGGCGCGGCGCAGTAATCGACTAAGGGTTTCATAAAGCTCAGTAAGAACTCGGGCTTTGTTCGCCACTTCATAACGCGGATGTAATGCCGATAGCTTTATGGACACCGACGGTGCAGGGCTGGTTTTACTGGTGTATTGATCTTTGCCAACGGCTTCAATGGCGGTTAAGTAATCCTGATAGTATTTCTTGGCGTCTGCGCTGGTTAACGCTGCTTCTCCAAGCATATCAAATGAATAGGTGAAACCTTTGTCTCGCATTGGGCGACCTTTGTGCTGCGCCTCATTAATATTGCGACCAAGCACAAATTGATGGCCCATCACCTTCATGGCTTGATGCATGGCTTGCCGGATCACTGGCTCAGACAGTTTGTTCACTAACTTATTGAGTGCTTGGGTGGGACTTTGTGGTGCCGGATTGCCAAGACCAATGACTTTGCCTGTAAGCATTAAGCCCCAAGTGGAAGCGTTAACAAAAACTGAGTCTGAATGGGCCAAATGCGATTGCCAATCAGCAACGCTGAGCTTGTCTTTAATCAGCGCATCAGCAGTCGCTGAGTCGGGAATACGCATTAAGGCCTCGGCCAAACACATGAGTAAAATGCCTTCTTGGGTGTCTAAGCTGTATTCCAGTAGCAGAGCATCAATCATTTGGATTGCGTTTTTATCGGCGCGAATAGCTTTGATGAGCTGGCTGGTTTTATCGGCGATTTGCGCTTTTTCTGCGGCCGAAGGGGTTGCTAAGGGTAACAGCTCAGTTAGCCATTGGGTTTCATCCACCATATATAATGGCGAAATCAGCGACCAAAGTTGGTCAAGAGGTTGCTCATGAAACGCTGCTTTTAACACATCCGTGGCAGTAAACATGCCTTCTCCTTTGATTTCACTATCGACTCGTTTAATAAACAAGCCGAGAAAATTACAATGGCTGTCAGTGTATTTTGGGTGGCAGAGTATTACTTGTCAAAAACTACGGTGTATTTGTCTGAAAGTACATTGATTAACAAAATTTAAACATAGTCACTAATTTAAAATTAACATTATATTTTGACATTTGTTAGCTAGCTGGGACTATATTGTTTTTTATACTGCGAAGGAGAGATACCCAAAGCACGTGTAAAGCGGTGAGTGAAAGAACTTTGACTTGAAAAACCGACCAGTTCGGATATTTGGCTTAAATTTAAGTGACCTTGGTTAATGAGTTTTTTGGCTAAATCAATACGTTTGTTCAATACGTATTGATGAGGTGTAATCCCCATTTGTTCTTTAAACATGAGATGAAACTGGCTTTCACCTAAGAACACACTGCCCGCTAATTGAGCAATGGAAATTTTATGACTAAGGTGTTGATTTATGTAACGGTCAAGGGTTTCTAAGTCAAAGCGCGACTCTTTTTTCCCGGTTTGAAATGCACTGATGTGGCGTTGTAATAAAGCGATAACGGTATCGTTACAAGCGCGGCTGAGCAATAAGTCATCAGGGTTAGATTGCATTTCTTGCACTAACATTTGGATTAATTTTTGGATTTGCGCATCGAGCTGAAAATAAGTGTCACAGTGAGCTAATTGATTGATTTTTTGTAGCATTAAGGGATCGTGCCGTTGTGGTGTCGGCAAGTTTAAAACCAATATATCCGATTGGCAGGCAATGCCGGCAAATGCGTGGTCAGAGCATGCCACTACGACACAACCTTGCCCTGGACCAACGATATTACCACGGCCAGCCACTTCAAATTCTACTTGTCCTTTAAGGCCAATAACCACTTGTGTGTATTGGTGATCATGGCAATTTTTATAACTAGGTAGCGTTATAATTTCAGCAGGCCGAGGTAATGGAATAGGGTTAGTTAGTGATTTTGAATCGGGCATAGGCGAACCGTTAGGCATAAATGTTGTAGTGAGTATAACTAAAATACCGACAGGGCACAGTGATAGCGACAAATGTTCTCGACTCAAAGATAAATCAAATACATGATAACGGCTCATGACTATCAAGGAGTAACCAATATGTTGACCAAAGAAAATTTGATTGGCCGTTGGCAACTTATCGCTGCTGAAATGACCATTGCCGATAAAATGACGGATAGCTTTGATCCTAACCGTGAAATGATCAAACATTTTACGGAATCGGGTCATTTTTACTTTTATTCTAAAACTGCCGACCGCGTTCCATTTAGCGCAAGTGTGACAGATGAAGAGCGCTTAGCAGCGAGTAAAACCTTAGATACAGGTGGAGGACGCTTTACTTTAGAGGGCGAAACCTACACCGAGTGGGTTGAATTTTGTAGCTACCCCAATTATGAGGGCAAAGCCATTAGCTTCTCTCTCTCCTTGGACGGCGACACACTGACCCAGCAAGGCCCTTATCCACTGCGTATGCTTGGTTTTGCTGAGCAAGACGGTTACGTTAAGGAAGTGTATAAAAGAATTGAAAAGTAACCGATAATTAGACCTTTATTTAGGCTGAGATGGCGGGGAGGACACTTGTCGTTTGAAATGAGCATGATTGGAATTGCGTTGCTGGTGGTCATCGGCATTTTATTGCACCATCCATCCAAAACCCTAGGGATCCCTTCGCTATTAATTTTTATGGTAGTGGGCTTAGCTTTTGGTAACGGCGAATTTGACTTTACTTATGACAACATAGTGCTTAGCTCGTTGATTGGCGGCATGGCTTTGAATGTGATTGTATTTGTTGGTGGCCTAAACACGTCAACCAAAAGTATTAGGGTGGCTTGGCGTGAGGGGGGCACTTTGTCGAGTTTAGGGGTGTTGTTCACTACATTAATTTTTGCAGTGATCTTGTATTATTTGCTCGATTTCGATCTCTTAACTTGCTTATTATTTGCTGCAGTGGTTTCTTCAACTGATGCGGCTGCAGTATTTTCAATTCTTCAATCTAAGCAATTAAAGCTAAAAGAAAATACTGATACCGTGTTGGAATTTGAGTCGGCAACTAACGACCCCGTGGCATTGTTAATGGTCATCCTATTAACGGACTTAATTGTGAATAGCACTGGCGTTAGCCCTAGCTTTGCCAGTATTGGTTTAATGTTAACCCAGCAAGTACTGGTCGGGGCGGGATTAGGTTTTGCGCTTGGCAAATCAGCCGTTTGGGTACTGAACAAAATAGAACTAGACGAAGTAGGATTGATCCCTGTTTATATCTTGGCCTGCTTTCTTATTGTTGTTTATAGCAATGAATTGTTGGGGGGCAATGTGCTAGTCGCGGTATATGTGGCTGGGGTCATTGTGGGTAATGAATTATTGCGGGGCCATGAAATCAGTAAACATTTTTATAACAGCCTCTCTTGGTTGGCGCAGTCGTTAATGTTTGTTGTATTAGGATTGCAAATATTCCCGCAAAACCTCGTTGAAGTATTCTGGCTGTCAGTTCTACCTGCAATTTTACTCATATTTGTTGCTAGACCCCTTGCGGTTCAGCTGTGCTATTTGCCTTTTGTTAACGCCAGTTGGAAAAAGCGTATATTTATCTCGGCGATTGGTTTAAAGGGGGCTACTCCGATAGTTTTTGCTCTGATCCCTGCAACCGCAGGCGTACCTGGTGCAATAGAAATGATGCACATGGTGTTTTTTATCGTGTTGTTCTCGGTCTTTATTCAAGGCGGGGCAATTGAACCATTGGCAAGGAAATTGGGTTTAGTCAAACAATAATCAGCTTACTTTCAGACCTGAATAAGGTTTATTAAAGCGCATTCGATGAGCTGTTTACGATATGGCTAAATGGCAATTTATCGCCACTTAGTTTAACTTTTAGCCGGGTTGGCCGATACTCTATGATAGGCTCACAACAGATGGGATAGCACGAGATGGCGATAAATCTTAATGCTAGTAAGAGTTATGACACTCGCGCAAGCACGGCGTTGACTAAGCAGGAAGAGCCGCTGCCAAAAGCTGATCTGCCAACACGTGAACTAGCGGGAGGTTTAGTCGCGCAGGGTGACAAAATTACCCTGTCAGATGAAGCGAAAGAGCGTTACGCTAATCAACAACAAGAGCATCTCGAACAACAAAAACAACAGGCCCTTGAACAAGCCAAAAACTTGTTACTTAATCGCGGAAAAGAAAGCGAGAGCACGAGCGGCTTGTCTCGGGAAGAGCAGTTTCGAGAAGCGCAAATAAAACAAATAAAAGAACAAATTAAAGAAGCGAAATCTGAGCTACAAAAATTAGCTTATAAACATACCGAAGCGGCGGATAAAAAACGTAGCATGCTGCATATGTCAGTGGTAATGATGACAGGGCAGTTACTAGAGCTGATGCGTAAAAAAATTGAAGACGCCCCCAGTGAATAGTACAGCATAGGCCTCATTACTCTTGGCTGGTATGAGTAATGAGGTGGTAACAAGCATTTTACTGCCAGCTGAATGTTCCGTCATATTCACTGCAGTTTGTTACTGAATTAGCAGCATCAGAAATATAAATTTGCTGTGTCTCTGAAACATCATAGGTCAAATACTCAGAGCATTTCGCACTCTGTCCGTTGCCGACAACGACTTTTGTACCCGGCTTAAGAGTGCAGCGAACGAGTTTATCTAATGGCGACCATTGGTAGCATATTTCATAATTTGAGCGGTAAGTCGATACTTTCCCATTGGGTTTATCAAACGCCCACCATTGGCCAAATTGGCTGTTTGGATTGGTACTATTCCACGCTCTAAATATCACGACCTCAGCAGCCTGACGGCTTTTGTAAACTTGTCCTTGGCACAACTTACCTTGTTCTGGTTCGCCTAGTGCACTCTCTAACAGAGCTTGATCTTCAATCGCTTCAAAATTGGCGGCAATATTTGTAGGTAAGGCGACACTTCCTTTACATTCTGTCGGTGGATGAGTGGATGTGCTTTCTTGGCTAGGCGTCAAGCTTGAACACCCGGTTAAACTCATAAACAACAAACTTGGTAATAGGATTCTCATTCAATACTCCGATGTTTAATAACATTTTTAGCTTATGAGGCTTGTTTCATTCTGCGATAGGTGTTTGCAATGTTAGGTTGCAAAACACTTACCTAACTAAAGCCCAGATGGTTAACATTCATAATCATCTAACTTTATTGACATAATTAACGATAGCTTCAGGTCAAAGTCAATGTAAACCTTACGTGTTTAACACCAGCCAGCTCATCTATACCCAATCAACTTGAAGATGCTGAAATCAAGCATCTCCAGGTTGATTGGGTATATCACTCTGCAATGCCGTTTTTGTGTCGGTACTATGCTGTGGTTGACTGATGTCACAGAGGCGGGATCGGCCATAATGGAACTTGTTAATGATAATAAGTATCGTTTTTACTTTTTTTTGTGGCAAAATACGCTTCTGCTTAGTTAATGGTTTGTTCAAATAGATGTCTAAAATAGCTCCCATCGTCACTGACCGTCCGCCTTTATCTCGCATCATTCGCGTTCTGGAATATATACATCAGCACTTGGATGAGCCTTTATCAGTTGAACAATTGGCGGCAAAAAGTTGTTGGTCTCGTTGGCAGTTGCAACGGGTTTTTTTACACGAAACGGGTTTTTCTGTAGCCAACTATGTCCGTGAAATTAAGCTTAGTCGAGCTGCCGAACTATTGGTGGCGACGGAATTACGCATGATAGACATTGCTTTGCTGCTGGGTTTTGGTTCTGAAATGAGCTTCAGTCGAGCGTTTAAGAATATGTTTGACTTAAGTCCAAGGGCCTATAAAAAAAGGGGGGTGTTAACTGGGCTAAGAAAACCATTAGAAGTGACAAAAGTGCATCACTTACCTAAAGGAGGGAAGCGCTTAACCCAAGTGCGAATTGAAACGCGAGCAGGATTTCATTTCATTGGCATTGACGTTGAGATCAGTGGGGTATTATCGCCACAGCCTAACTTCCAACAGCGCGTGCCTTTAGTGTGGCAACAATTTCATCATTCATTGGCAGATGTGAAAGACGCATGGCCATTTAAGCCAACTTATCTTGATGCGATGCTAGGAGTCATTGATACGACGCAAGTTAACCTTGCTGGCGGCAACCTTCGTTATTGGGCAGCACTTGGTCATTCTATGAGTTCAGCTGACATGTCTGCTATCGCCCAGATTATCACGCCGTTTAAAACCAAATATGTACCGGAACAAACGTATGCGGTGGTGACACATAGAGGCCCAATAAGGCAGTTAGCGGCGACTATTGAGTGGTTTTTATTAAATTGGCTACCGGAATCAGGCTATCGGGGCTTAGACGGTTATGAATTAGAAGTATATCCCGTCAAATATGATGGATCCGCTGAGCAGGCTTGCATGGAATATTGGCTGCCTGTGATGGCGAAAGGAGAGTCTCTAGGATAAATGTCGCAACATGCCCCAAATTGTTAACTTTTATTGGCGAATCTATATAGAATGCAAATGATATCTATTACCATTTATTCTAGTTGTTTAGAGGATGCACATGCCATTTCCCATCATTTATAAACGTACTGCCTTGGCGAGTATGATATCGACAATTTTGTATCAACCGCTAGTTTATGCTGAGCAGGGGACGACTAACAATGCCACAGGGGAGTCAGCTGAAGAGGTGCAAACCATGACGGTATTGGGTCAGGCCTACCGGAACACGGCAACAAAAACATCTCTAGACGTGTACGAAACGCCACAGGCTATTTCGGTCATTGATGCTGACATGTTAGAGCAGCGAGATGTTAGCTCAGTAGCAGAAGCATTACGCTATGTGCCGGGGGTTAATACAGAGTTACGTGGCGGCGCAGTGACCAGACTTGATTTATTTAATATTCGTGGTTTTGATAATTACCAAAACTTCTATGATGGCTTGCCTTTGATGTATAACGGCTGGAATTTACAGCCGCAGATCGATCCTGTGATGCTTGAGCAAATTGAAATATTCAAAGGCCCAACGTCTGTTTTGTATGGTAGTACGCCGCCTGGCGGCATGGTTAACATGATCGCTAAGTCGCCGCAACGTGAGGCGAAACACGGTATTAGTGTTAAGACAGGCAGTTATCAACGTAAAGAGTTGATGTTTGATAGTACGGGTCAAATTGCGCAAAGTAATTTAGCTTATCGCGTGGTGGGGCTAGTACGGCAAAAAGAGGGTCAAGCCGACACTTCAGAAGAAGAGCGCTGGGTATTCGCGCCATCATTAGATTGGCAGATGAGCGATAGCACTTTACTCAATGTGAACATGTATTACCAAAACGATCCCAGTGCTGGCATCTATACCACAGTACCTGCTGCAGGCTCGGTAAAGCCACATCCGATGGGAAACCTGTCGCCTAGTACCTTCTTGGGTGATGAGAATTGGAATACCTACGAGCGAGAAGTTTTATTGCTAGGGTATAAGTTACTGCATGATTTAAATGACAATTGGCAGTTTTTACAAAATACGCGCTACATGGATGCAAGTGCTTATCAAGAAAATATGTACAACAATCCCGCAGGTTTAGCCCTAGACCAAAGTACGATTGGGCGTCATGCCTATTTAACCGATGAAACCTCAAATAGTTTAGCCATTGATAACCAACTATCTGGTCGTATTGCGGTTGGAGAGATGGAGCATCATCTGTTGCTGGGTATTGATTACCAAGCATTGTCTTCCGATGTTATCTACAAAGATACCAGTGATGGCTACAGCTTGATGGTGGATGTGTTTCAGCCAAATCACCAGGCCATTGACCGCGATTCTTTAACCTTTAATTATGGTTCAGATGTAAAGCTGGAAACGCGCCAATTAGGCTTTTACGCACAAGACCAAATGCGTTTTAATCAGTGGGTTGTTATTGCTGGCGTTCGTTATGACAAGTTCACATCTGAGACAAAATCTAACTCGGTTTACAGCGGTAATGCAAGCTCAAGTCGTGACAAAGTTGACCAAGATAACCTCTCTTTCCGAGTGGGGGGATTGTATGAATTTAATAACGGCTTCGCCCCTTATATTAGTTATGCCGAAAGTTTCGAGCCAGTTTCAGGTATTGATAAAGCGGGTAGTGGGTTTGATCCAACGACCGGGCACCAGTGGGAAGCCGGGCTGAAATATAGCGATGAGAGTTTAGCGCACACAGCAAATTTGGCCGTATTTCATATCACCAAAGAGGATTCGCTGGTATCTGACCCGAATAATATTTACGGGCCGAAGATGCAATCCGGTGAGATTGTGTCAAAAGGCGTTGAATTTGAGAGCCAACATGAGCTGACCGATAACCTTGGGATCGCGTTTAATTATACTTGGATTGACATGGAGATCACCAAAGATACCACTGGTCTCCAAGGTAAAACACCGGTTTGGGTACCAGAACAAACAGCCTCTTTGTGGGCGAATTACCAATTCTATCAAGGTGCGTTAAGTGGCACGCAAATTGGTACGGGTCTGCGCTATGTCGGGGAAACGCAAATGGACTCGATGAACACCGACACAGTACCGAGTTATACCTTGGTCGATTTAACTTTGTCGTATGATCTGGCCAATGTCAGTACTTCGCTGGCTGGAGCGAAAGCTTCGTTAGCGGCGACTAATTTGTTAAACAAAGAATATTACTCTTGTTATGACCAAGCAAACTGCTGGTTTGGCGAAGAGCGTAGTGTTGAAGCGAGCGTGAGCCTGACATTTTAATGGTAAATAGTGTCCCTGACGCCAATGGTTATTGGCGTTTTAATTTGTGTTCCACTAGCGATGTGGTGAGTAAAGTATGACGAGTCAGCCAAAGGCTCTCTCCCGAGTAAATTCGACCGTTGCCAGTGACAGTCACGATCCTGCTCATGCTGCGTTAATTGCGCTAGCGGAGCAAATTGCCCCCCTAATGCAGGGCAGTTGCGGCGGTGAGCAACCGTTATTACGTGCTGTTTCGGCGACTGACGAGAAGAAGCAGGATACATCGGGGGCTTTGCTTTCGCAGCTTTATGGCTATTGGCAGCAACAACACCCAGAGGCAGGGCCGTTATACTGGTTAACGCGAAGTTGGACAATGTTAAGCTGGCAACCTATTTACTTGTCCTTGTTGAGTGTTTACGGCATCCAAGCCGTGCCCGAGTTACGCGCCTTAAGCCAAACCTTGCACCTTGAACAAGGCTTAGTGGCTGGTTTTTCCATCGCGAATGCCTCTGTATATCGAGGGGATCAGGCCATGTTGATCCGTAACGCTACGAATGAGTTATGGCAATTGTTGTCGCAATTACAGCAGCAATTTGACCAACAGATCCGTTTAAGGCCGGGGTTGATTAAATCCTTATTAGCCGATGATCTCGTTGCGAGTGCGTTAAGAATGCAGCACTTACGGGATGATTTGAGCCATAGCGAGCTAATGGATCAGATCGCTTGTTGGCAGAATGAGCTAAAGTTGCCGGCAACGCCGCCAACTGCTTTTTTTGTTGATCAAGCCACTCAAATGCTGGCATTCACGCGCAAAAGTTGCTGCATGCATTACCGGCGTAATGACGGTGATTATTGCGCCAATTGCCCGAAAGCTAATAAGGTATCGCGCTGTTTACCCACTTGAATTACTTGTATTGAAAAGAAGACGATCAGCCAATGTTCCAACTAAACCAAGTTAATGTTCGACGTGATGGACGAGACATTTTGTCTTTGCCTGAATTAACGATCGCCACGGATAAATTAACCGTTATTTTGGGCCACAATGGCTCAGGAAAATCGACATTGGTCAATATATTAGCCGGGCAATTAAAACCAGACTCTGGCCAAGTGTTACTCAATAACCAAGCTTTAGTGCACTTGTCAGCGCGAGCACTGGCGCAACAGGTGGCGTATTTACCTCAGCGTTTACCCGCGGCGTCCGGTTTAACCGTGGCAGAGTTAGTAAAATTGGGGCGTTTTCCTTGGTTAGGAACCTTCGGTCGATTTCGCAAACGCGATCAAGACATCATGAACCAAGCCATGGCCGACACCGACATATTGGCTTTCAAGCAGGTATTGGCCGATCAGCTCTCAGGTGGCGAGCGACAGCGGGCGTGGATTGCCATGCTATTGGCGCAGCAGTCGCCCGTTCTGGTACTTGATGAGCCAACTTCGGCGCTGGATGTGGGGCATCAATATCAACTGTTAGCGTTATTACAGCGGCTTAATCGCAGCACAGGCAAAGGGGTTGTCATTATTTTACATGATATTAATTTAGCATTGCGTTATGCCGATGCCGTGATCGCGTTAAAGCAAGGTAAAGTTGTGTTTCAAGGAGACCATTCAAGCTTACTTAACGAAGCGCAGTTGTCTGACTTATACCAAGCCAATATCCAACTTATTAATCACCCGACAAAAGATAAAAAGGTCGCTGTTGTATGCTAATTAAATACCTTGCACCTATTGACTGGCTTAAGTCAAAAAACAAGTTTACTCAATCTATTACGCTTGCCACTTTAGTGTTTTGTTTACTTTTTTCTTGGTCAATTAAGGCTGAAATTTGGGTTGAAGACAGTGATGGAAAGCACTCTTTTACCAGCCATCCTGTGCGTGTCGCCGCGTTAAATTGGGACATTGCGGAGCAAGTGATTGAACTTGGCGTAACACCGATTGCGATGCCCGATCTTACAGGTTATGAACAGTGGGTGGTGACGCCAGCCATACCCGAAGGCGTTGAAGATATAGGCGCTCGGATAGAGCCCAATATTGAAAAATTAATGGCATTAAAGCCCGATGTTATCTTGATTGCCGCACCGCAAAAAGATTTGGCGTCGCGACTTGAAAAAATTGCCCCCGTTTTATTTTACCAAACTTACAGTGAGTCTCATGATAACGCTGCCGCGGCTGTTGATAACTTTCGAAAAATAGCGCAACTGCTTGATAAAACCGCGCTGGCAGAGCAAAAATTGCAGGCGATGGAAGCGCGCTTGGATGAACTTAGATCAGCATTGCTAACGGCTTATGATGGCAACTTACCACAAGTGAAAGCCATTCGCTTTGCCAGTGTTAACTCGGTTTATGTATATGGCGAAAACTCTATTCCTCAGTATGCCTTGAGTAAATTGGGGGTGGTGGAATCAGAGGTGCAGCCAAGAACACAATGGGGCATCGCGCAAAAGCGGATCACTGCATTACAGCAATTTTCTCAGCATACTGTGCTGTATTTTGAGCCCTTTGAATACCGTGACAAGTTAGCGGAATCTAGAGTTTGGCAAGCCATGCCATTTGTACAACAGCAGCGCTTTAACCGGGTAGCAGCAACATGGAGCTATGGTGGTGCGATGTCTATCTTGTATAACGCCGAAGCATTAAGTCAAAGTTTATTGGAGCTTGCTCCCCGTTGATAATACGTTACACCATGACGCTGGTGGCCTTGTGCGTCATTTCTTTTCTCCACCTGCAGCTAGGTGGTATGGCCAGTGATACCTCTTTTAATGGTCATGTTCTGACATTGTTCGAACAAAGCGCACTTTTGTTTGGTACACCTGCTGAATCGTTTACCGAAATTAACTATTACTACGTGCAGTTACCGCGTTGGTTGATGGGGCTAATTGTCGGTGCAATGTTAGGTTTGGTTGGTAGCTTAATGCAGCAGCTAACACAAAACCCGTTAATGTCGCCCTTGACCTTGGGCACGGCGTCTGGCGCTTGGCTTGCGTTGGTGATTATCAATGTCTTTTTCCCAAGTTGGGTGGGAGAGTACAGTGCCATAGCGGCATTAATGGGGTCGGTTTTAACGTTGCTGTTGGTGCTGGCAATAGTGGGAATTCGTAATGTGAGTGGCCTGCCGATTGTATTGGCGGGCATGACGGTGAACATTTTATTGGGCGCGATAGCCAGCGCGATTATTTTACTTAATGATCAGTACGCGAAAAATTTATTTATTTGGGGCGCTGGCGATTTAGGGCAAAATGGTTGGTCTTGGCTACAGTGGTTATTGCCTAAAATTACCGTTGCCCTGGCTATCTTGTTGTTTGCCCCGCGTTTGCTAACGGTGCTTAAACTCGGCCAGCAAGGCGCAACTGCGCGTGGCGTAAGTGTGGTGCCAATGTTTCTTGGCTTTATTGCGATTGGTTTATGGCTCGTCGCGAGTGTGATCACCGCGGTTGGCGTTATTAGCTTTATTGGTTTATTAGCGCCCAATGTTGCGCGAATATTAGGTGCTCGCACCGCAAGAGATGAGCTTTGGTTTAGCTTAATACTGGGCGCGATATTACTCTGTGCTACCGATAGTTTGGCTCTCTGGGTAGGAGCTTACAGTGTCGACATTATTCCTAGTGGCACCGCGACCGCGATGATTGGTGCACCTGCATTAATTTGGATTGCTCGGCATCATTTTAGAGCGCAAGACAGTTTATCGATTAGCTTACCAGGCGGGCGCGCGCATTTGGGGCGTTATACGGGTTGGTTGTTAGGCGCATGCTTGGTGCTGGCAACATTGTTATATACCTTGTTTAGCTACAGTGGCAATGGCGTTTCATTGCTCTTGCCAAATGAATTTGTCTGGTCGGTTCGTTGGCCGCGAATGGTCACCACCTTAGCCGCTGGAGCAGGGTTAGCCATCGCGGGAGCAATGTTGCAACGCTTAGTGTACAACCCTTTAGCCAGCCCTGACTTATTGGGGATCAGTGCCGGTGCCACATTTACTTTAGTGGGCAGTAGTTTATTGTTTGGTGTCTCCATTCATGAATCCGGGCCATTGGTGGCATTCAGTGGCAGCATGCTGGTGCTGGCTTTGTTGCTACTCTTGGGCAAAAAGCACCAGTATGCGCCGTCAATGCTGATACTAACGGGCATTTCATTAACCGCCATGATTGAAGCATTGGTGCATTTTGCGCTAACACGCGGTGGTGAAGACGAATACGTTATTTTAACCTGGCTATCTGGCTCAGCCTATCGAGCGCAAGGCTCACACGCATTAATGTTACTTGCTGTGGTGCTGGTGTTAGCTGGATTGAGCATAAGCGCATCGCGCTGGCTTACGTTGATTTCTGTTGGACGAAGCTTTGCCACTGCTCGAGGGTTAAATGTAAGTTGGGCTTATGTCTTACTGTTGAGCTGTGTCGCCATGTTATGTGCGATTGTCACCACGACGATGGGACCCGTGGCATTTGTGGGTTTACTGGCTCCGCACATGGCCATCATGCTGGGTGCTAAACAAGTTAAGCCGCAACTAGTAGTTGCTGCATTATTGGGAGCATTATTAATGCTAACCGCAGATTGGCTAGGACAAATTGTTGTTTATCCGGGACAAATATCTGCCGGTATTTTGGTCTCGATAATCGGCGGTGGCTATTTTATTTTCCTATTAATGCGCAGTCGCTGATGTGAATGCTGTTTGGCATGATCAGCGATGGCGCATTTTACTCGTTAATATTTAAAAGTTAATCGGCTATTTAGGTCGCTCTGATTTAAATACACTGGCTAAATTTGCGTATTCTGCGCCGCCTAAACGGGCAAGGGGATCCAGTGCGAGGGCATCTATTTTATGGCGGCCATCTTCGCTAAGAGTGGCCACTTGCGGATCAAGATAAGCGCGTGTCACTTCCACAAACATCAGCTTCATTGGCAACTCGCCCATTTCTACTACCTTGTGTAGTTTACACGCGAAAGCAATTTTACATTGCTCAATACGCGGCAAACTTGAACCAGTGAATTCCACCAGATTAAGGTGGGTTAAGTTGGCTAGTTGTAACTCAGACTCATCGTTTGGCAATGAAGAGGCTGATTCGGTTACCACCGCGGCCAAGCTGGTATCGGCAATGTGGATCACTAACTCTTGGTTTAACTCCACATTGGTGGCGGAGTCTTTATATTCGCCAGTAGGTTTTTTACCCACGGCATACATCAAAATAGCGGGGTTTGAGCTAATGGCGGTGAAGTACGAAAATGGCGCTAAATTAAGCGTATCTTGAGCATTTTTCGACAACACCCAAGCTATCGGGCGCGGCACAATGGTTTGAGTTAAAGTGTGATAAATCTGATTTGGCGAAAGCTTAGCAAAGTCTAAAATCATAACCTTCTCAGTGAGTTAATTGTTCATCGCATTAGTCTAGGCGATTTAGGCGCGCGAGTCAGCAATGGCTTTATACTCCGCTGGAAATGTGGGAGTGATCAAGTCCCATGCTGAGTTAACGTATTCTATTTACATATCAGAGGTAAAATCGATTGGCTGCTTGGCTAACGCGGTAACGACCGAACATAATTTGCTCTGCAAACGGCTGAATTAAGTATAAATGTCGGCTTCGCGACACTTATACTTATGGATATGGATTTTTGAGCTGACTAATTGCCTGAAGCTTCTAAATGCTGAACGACATCAATTCGAAAACCGCTTGGGTCTTGTAGCATAAAATGTACTTGTCCCCAAGCTTCTTCTTTTAGCGCCATCGCAATCGTCAAATCCATTTTTTGTGCTTCGGCATATGCCTGAGCGGCATCTTTAACCTCTAGCGATATCACGTATCCCTCAGGGGACATCAGTGGCCGCAGAAACTCAGGTTGAGTTGCATGCTCCGGCCTTAAGAATCCAAGCTGGACGCCTGAGCTTGGTGATACCAAATGCAAGTAAAAGTCAGCGTCAAAAAACACAGCATTAAATCCAAACACAGATTCATAGAACGTTTTCACCGCTTCCAAGTTTGTCGTTACCATCACAGGGAACATCGCTTCAATTTCAATCATCTTACTTACTCTCTTTAACTGTTGATTAAGTGCAATACATTATTCTTCAATCAACAGAGAAGTGATTGTATAAAACGGACATCTTTAAAAACTGAGTAGGAGTTACCCCAGACAAACGTTTAAACTCGCGAATGAAATGCGGTTGGTCGTAAAAATGATCTAGGTATGCTTGGTTACACGCCAGTGTATTCATCCCTTTGAGAGTGCTCTGAAATTTCATTACCTTGCCAAAGTCTTTAGGAAGCAGTCCAAGGTGTTGCTTGGTTAACCTTCTTAGCTGGCGTGCAGACACGCCAAACTCAGCACACTGGCTATCTGATAGATCAAGGTGGGAGCTAACATTTTTGTAACAGTATCTGATGTAGCGCGCCAGACGAACATCAACATCGGCAAACTTGACTGCAGACAGCATGACTTTCGACAGGTTATTGCAACATTCGTCAAAGCACTTTGAATTTTCAAGGGACCCAAATACCGAACAAACAATCGCAGTGGGTAATAAGTCTGCCGCCTTTACACTACCTGCCATTCCCCACTCTCCTAATGGGATAGCAATCAGGCCACGATGGCCGAGAATTCGAAAACGAATGCCAAAAAAGGACGCCGGCCCGTCGATATGAAACAAGGTAGATGAGAGAAACGGTGGAACAAGAAAGTTATCGCTGGCGCTGTTTAGATTAATTATCCAATCTACACAGTTATCTGGCACGCTATGATATAAAAATTGACCTTTAGCTACTTTTAGCTGCCAGTATGATTGCACCCAACGATTTAATGGGGGGAGCGGTTGCCGCGTTATATACGCGCGATCATCAGCGACAGCGCCTTGCATTGGGTTATAATCTAACAACATTTTAAGATTGATTTACTAAACATAAGCTTTGTTAACCACTCGTTTTCTATTCGTATGGTGTGGTGCATAAAACCCGGCCTATCCTTCATCAATTTTACTGTTGCACAATAACGCCAACAATATTTGCTCATATTTTATTAAGATAAGTTCTCCCAATGAAAAATCAAGCGCGATATCATTTCATCATTACGGAGACAGAATAAGTAACCCGAGTTCTGGGTAAGCAAAATAGTATATTCCCCTGCAAAAACGCGGTAAATATGTCCCTATACGCTTTGCGTTTTCATCCCTGAAAAAGAAATTTTGCAGTAAAAATATACTTTATCCATTCGTAATAGGTTTAAGCAAAACTGAGGTTAAGTAACAGAGGGGTAAGCGTTAATTGATTGACTCTTGATGGTCGATGTATCTAATCAACGTGAAACATGCATCTTCAAGTAGATTGGGTATATACTGATACGTCGTTAAGGGAGCCTCATGATTACTTGGAAACATCAAATTGAGTCGATTAAACACCTTGTTGATTGGGTTTGGTACCTAGAGGTAAAGCAGGGCGAGTCGATAGCGTTTATGCCCCAGTTGATACCGAATGTGAACGCACATTACATTATCACGCCTTCAACTCAAACTTATGATTACCAGAACAAAGCGAGTCACTTTGTCGGGACCGGCTCCCATCTTATTACACCCAGTACACAAACCCTTATCTTAAATGATGACGCTCCATTAACTCGGTTGGGTATTCGATTTACACCAACGGCGCTATATCAGCTGCAACAGCAAGAGTCGGGAGTGATTGACCAATGTTTAGAGCTTGATTGGCTTGCTCATCTACTCTCGTCAAGTGATTACCAGTCACTGATTGTGGAGGGTGAAAAAGCGGCCATATTGGAGCGTGTAGAGCAAGATCTACAGCCGCTGATGAAATCGGTTCAAAGGGACAGGTCGGTTATTCTTGTTGAAAAAGCATTAGCCTTAATAGAGCAACATAATGGTTTATTTACCAGCGATAATTTGGCTCAACAGTGCTTTACAACAAAGCGAACGTTAGAGCGAGCGTTTAAGAAAACGGTAGGGATAGGCATTAAGCAGTATCAAAGCATCGTCAAGTTTGAAGCGCTGTTTATGCATTTGCATCAACAGCCAAATAAGGCCAATTGGGCTGAAATGGCAAGCCAGTTTGGTTTCAGCGATCAGCCTCATTTGATCAGGCAAATGAAGCAAGTTATTGGGGTGACACCATCAGGTTATTTGAATGCTCGAGACTTAGTGATTGATGCTTATGGTGATTTTGAGTAGGGCTGCTGTTATGTTGCGGGATAATTAGCCTTGCTGCAAATGTCGCAAATGTTCAATCCTCGACAACAATCGCCCATTATCCTTGGCCCATATTAAAAAGCCAAGGAAACAGCCAGTGTCTATATCACTATTCAAACAAGGTAAAGCCGTCCCGCTAAGTGACAAACTAACGATCAAGCTGATCACTCAAGACGATCTTAAAGACATCATTGCAATGTTGGATAACCCAAATGTAACTAAATATCTTTTTTTCGCACCCGCGCCAGTTGAATTATATGAAGGTTTTTTTAACCCGATCATCGAAAACGTACAACAAGCGATAGCAAAAGGCGAATGGCCTGAAAGTCCAACGGCTATCATTCGAGATCTCGATGGCGCTTATATGGGGATGGCAGGCTTACCTAAGGTTATGTTTATGCAAGGCAATTTTGAAGTGGGTTATCAACTTGCGGAGCATGCTTGGGGTCAAGGTATTGCGTCTTTAGTGTGTGCCTTTATGACCAAGCTTGCGTTTACAGAGCTAGGCGCCCATAAAGTAACCGCTGACTGCTACCTGAGTAATGTGGGCTCTTATAAAGTGATGGAAAAGTGTGGCTACACCTTAGAAGGAACACAAAAAAATTATTATAAAGTAGATACTGGCTTTGATGACCGAGTGTTATACGGCATAACAGATGCGCAGTTCAAGCAGCGCTAACCTGTTTGTGAAATGGCCTAACCAGCAGTTTTCATCGTCGATTTAATTTCCTCTGTCACCGCAACAGTAAGGCGCGTTGTTGGCAAACGCGCCAGTGCGACTAGTAAATTATTCCGGTACCAATTGCTCGCTGCGGAAAAAACCTTGTTGGTTGTCGCCAAGTAACTCAGCCAGCAGGGGCAAACAGGCGTCCATTTCCGCTTTTAGTTTCCATGGCGGGTTAATCACTATCATGCCGCTTGAGGTCATGCCGCGCTCAGTGGTATCTGGTTTAATCGCCAGTTCAAACAATTGAATGTTGCGAATACCACTGTTAATAAAGCCTTGCTCCATCTGCTTAATGCGATAACGCTCTACTACGGGATACCAAATGGCATAGACGCCCGTTGCAAAACGCTTATGAGCAGCAATTACAGTGCTCACCACTTTGTCGTAGTCAGATTTTATCTCATACGGCGGGTCAATTAACACAAAGCCGCGGCGCTCTTTAGGCGGTACTTTGGCAATTAAGCCTTTAAAGCCGTCGCCATGCTCAACCGCCGTGCGACGCTCACGAGGAAAGGTTTGTTTTAGTAATTCAATCTCAGTGGTGTGCAGCTCAAACAGGTTTAGTCTGTCGTGTTCACTCAGCACAGCTTTGGCAATGGATGGTGAGCCGGGGTAGTGGGCTAGTTCGCCGCCTTCGTTAAAGTCTTTGATTAGGTCAACGTAGTCTTGCAATGGCTCGGGTAAATTCCCTTGTTGCCAAAGTTTGGCAATGCCAGTGAGGTATTCTTGCGTTTTTTGTGCATGCTCAGAGTTAAGGGCATAACCGCCGGGGCCGCTGTGAGTGTCTAAATACAAATAGGGCTTAGGCTTGGCATTTAAATGACGAAAAATACGCAGCGCAACAAGGTGTTTTAGTACATCGGCAAAATTGCCAGCATGGTAGGAATGGCGATAGCTTAACAAGGGCACAACTCAAGCAATAAATAATAGCGCTATGATAACTTGAGTTGGGGGTGAGGTCTATTTGCAGACGGTAACTGACCTGTATTTTGTTGTTTAGCGGCAAAAGAATGATGAAACGGGTGGCCGTGACTTACCGTCTGTTTGATGTTTATTTATACAGGTGTAATGGAGTTTAGCTGGTTTTGCCAAATTTTGGTGCGGTAAATAAATAGTAAAAGTCTCGCTTTGTTCACACCTTGTTTCTAACACTTTGATATATAATCACAAAATGAATCAGCTGAATTCTTTATGGGGGCCAAATTTGATCTCGGTAAATACTAGGCTCCCTTTGTTTTCCCCTGTGTTGCTTGTTACGGTTAACAAAAGAGCATTTAACTGGCTGAATATTATTAATTTATTTTATGCGGAATGACGATTTTCGTGCGGTAACGTGCGGGATTTATACGGAATTCCGTATAATAAGCGTTATGAGTTTCGGTATGGAGATTTAGCATGGATTATACTTATGATTTTCGAGATTTAAGCAATGAGGATATTATTGAAATCATAGCCGAATTTGAAGATATTGACTTGCTCGATGACTCTGGTGATACCGTTCTTTTATGGGCTTGCAAAGAATACAATTTTGAGGTTCTTGAGTATTCGCTTAGTAAAAGAGCAAATGCAAACTTTATCAATGAGTGTGGTGAAGCTCCGCTTCATCAATTAATTGAAATGGGTGAGTATAAAGAAGAACTCGCAATCTCATTAATACAAAAACTGCTCGAATATGGAGCTGATATCGAGTTAAGAGCATATATGGACAAAACCCCATTTTTAAAAGCTTGCAGCCGCAATTCAATTAAGATTATTGAGTTTCTTGCTAATAACGGCGCTAATACTAAAGCCAATATCTCTGAATATGGAAAAATTCTAGACGGAAATTTTTTTGCAAATATTTTTGCTAATTCTCCAGATGTTAAGGAATGTATCAGAAATCTAGTCAACTCATAACAAGCCGTTCCAAAGGACTTTCAACACACCGCTCGGTTTAGGCTATACGCTGCGCGTATTTTAGCCTAAACTGTCGCTTGTGTTATCAAGCCTTTGAACTAGGCGTTAGCAGTAAGGTGTATATGGCTCGCATTCTAGTTATCTTATTGTTCCCAACTTTGTGCTTTGCAGGAGGGGATTACAGTGAAGTTAATATAAAGGAATTTGAAAGTAGCGTAGCTAGTGCGGATTTTACAATTGAATTTGTGAATGAACGTAAATTTTATGAAAGCTGTGACACACTAAAAGTCCACTTAAAGTATGAGAGAGTTCCTTGGTATTCTTGGTTACCATTTGTTCATTCTAGCCATCCAACCTCTAGCGATACGCAAAAATCGGTAGCATATTTGGAGGCGGCATTTGCAGATGATGAAACTGTAAACTTTGGTTACATGGGGTATGGCTTAAAACAAAGTGATAAGCCTTGTGAGTTTATTAGTAAAGGGCTTCGCTTAGATGGGATTGATGAATTTCATTATATTATGTCATTTCATGATCCCGTATAAATACTGCTAACAGATAAGAATAGGTGTCGTGAAGCCGACACCCCATGGCAAGTGATGGGACAGCCATCTTTTTTGCAGAGATTTGAGGACATCCATCACTTTTTGCACTAATTCACATCCTGAGCCATAGTTTAAAAACCACTTATTGAGCAGGATGTGGCCATGACTTTACCTCGCGGTCAGTTGGTCTGCCCTGAATCAACTCCGAAATTTGGTGGATGTCCCAACTTTCCCTGCCAGCTTTGCCACCAGCTTTCCTGTAAACCGATACCACAGTAGTATGGATGTGCGTTATTATAAATGTTTATTGAGTTTCATCCTGCTGGGTATGGTTACCTTAAGCGTACCTCGGTTAGAGGTTTGGGGAGGGGCCCAATGACTATCAAGGCGCGGCTATCAGACAATTTTTTTCGCTGCGCTTCAAACTAGCCGTAAATGTAGGCGTTACGTGGCAGTTTTAGCTAAGGGGTTTTGCTATCAAACAATCAGAAAATAAGCTGCAAGAGTTTTTGCTAGGGCAGTTTGCATCAATGTTATTTGCGCTGCCAACAACAGCATTACTTTGGCTTGCAACCAACAAGTATTTAACTTTTTGGGGACCTGAAAATGCATTTATAGGTAGCTTAGGTTTCTGGGTAATATTTGGTGTGTTTGCCTTTACCTCTTTATTTTATCCTCGCTTATTTCCATCGCTACTTGGTAAAGCGTGGAATGGCTTGATGAAAGCTGAAAAGTGGTTGTAGCTAGAACAGATAAGAGTAGGTGTCGCGAAGCCAAAGTGGGTATAAGAGAAGAAGAATGACAGGTGGTTACCAAACTGATATGACGAATTTATTTTGGGGTGGTGATGGTGGTTTACATACTACTCTTAATGATTTATTAAAATGGGATCAGCATTTTTACAGTCCAAGCTTAGGAAGGAATCCTGATAAATTAATTTCTTTATTGAATAAACCTAATAGTGAATTTTCTGCTTATGATGGCTTTGGCTTATATGCTAATGGGCAAGTAGTAACTAAAATAGATGGCTATGATGCCTATATGCATAGCGGGTCTTACTTAGGTGTTCAAACTATTTATATTCGGATTCCTGCTAAAAAACTATCGACGATAGTCCTATGTAATGATGCGGATAAAAGTGTATACCCTTACGCAAAAGATATTATTTCTTTATATTTGGATACTCATTAAAACGCACATAATAAACGACTATGGCGTCAACAACATATTTTTTACCTGATCTTATCCCACATAACACCGTATCTGGACATCTTATTCAGTGCCATGATCCAATTCTTCAGTAGGCGATGATCTCGCTTACCGACGATGTTGCCGCCAAGCAATGGCAAAAAACACCACCGCGCCAACTACGCCAGAGTATAAACAAAATTGGTGTAAAGCTTGGTGGCTGAGTAGGTTTAACAGTGGGTTGGTGAGGCTAACGGGGAAAAACGGCTCCACATCGTGATGCATGATGGCGTCGAGTACTACGTGGCTGGCACAGCCAATGGCGGCACTGAAAAAAGCGACGGGCCAGCTTATTTTTGTCGGCATAAATCGGTCTAGCTCGAGCCATCTCAAGCCCCATTCTGACAGATGTTTACCGCTGAGGGTCGCAACAACGGTGAGCAAGCTGGCGCCAACAAAGGTATGACTAAAACCATGTAAATGCCCCTCACCTGTGATCATCACTATCAAGGGTTGTAAGTCCATGATGATCTGCGCCCAGCCAAACACCATTAAGCTAAAGCTGCCTTGGAACAAGGCTTTAATGATTATTCCAGGGCCCATATGAAAGGGTGTAAAAGGCATAGATTGGCTCTCGTGATAAACTGGATTTATCAGTTAATTAGATTAAAATCAATGGACTATAGCATCAAAAGTGTATTGTGTTCTAGTTGAACCATGTTGCTTTTTGATGTTGTGTGCAACGAGGGGGGATTCCCAAGCAATTTAGGCCGAATATGCACCTTGTAATTGCTTGGGGGCAAATTAGCGTGCTAATTGCGCAGCAAATTGTTCGATGTCTTGTGCTATTAAGTCTAAGCTTTGCTGCCAAAAATCGGCTTGGCGAATATCCATGCCTAAATGTTTTTGCACTAGGTCTTCGGCGGTCATGGCGCCAGTATCGGCCAGTAGCGCCTTATAATCCGCGTAAAACTCATTGCCTTTGGCAGCACGCTGGGCATAAACCCCTTTGCTGAATAGGTAACCAAACAGGTAAGGGTAATTATAAAAACTCACCGAGCCAATGCTAAAGTGTAGTTTGCTGGCCCAAAACATCGGGTTGGTTTCGTCCATGGCATCGCCATACCAATCGGCCCAGGTATCAGACATTAGTTGGCTTAGCTGCGCTGGCGAAAGTTCACCTTGGCTGCGTTGAGTGTAAAAGGCCTGTTCAAATTCAAAGCGCACGGGAATGTTATTTAATAGGGCTAGTGCTGATTGTGCTTCTTCCCATAACATTTGTAATTTAGCCTGCTTATTAGTGGCTTGCTCCATTAATGCTGATCGCACTACGTTTTCGGCAAAAATAGAGGCGGTTTCTGCCAAGGTCATTGGGTAGTTTGCTAAAGTACGCGGTTGGTCCTTAAGCACCCAGTTATGAAACGCATGGCCGAGCTCGTGGGCGAGGGTGATCACATCTGACATGCTGTTGCCCCATGTCATAAACACTAATGGGGTACGACTATTTGCAAATTGGGTACAGTAAGCGCCCATGCGTTTATTCGGAGCAGGAGCGGCGTCGATTAATTGGTTTTCTACCATGTAGTCAACAAACTCGGCCATTTCTGGGTCGATCCCTGTAAAAGCTTGTTTAATGATGGTGATGGCTTGTTCGAAGCTGTATTGCTCTGCAATTTCACCTTCTGATGCGGGCATCGCGGCTTGCTCTTGCCAAGGTTTCAGGCAGGTTTGACCATAGCATTGCGCCATTAATTTACCCGCGCGTTGGCCTAAGGCACGATTGTTTTTCGTCACGCTGATCATGGTGTTTAAGGTTTGCGCTTCAATGCGGCTGTCAAACAAGGAGGGGTCTAAAAAATGCACTGGCGCTTGGCCTTTACTCACGGCAACGTCGCTGCGCTTGGCGTATTCCGTTAAGCGATCGCCTGCTAGCGCATTTAAGATGGCAGCAAAACTTTGTTGATGTTGCGTCATTGCTTGATTAATGGCGCGCCAAGCAGCTTCATGGCGCAGGGTATCGCTGCCATATAAAATGCTAGCGGCTTGGGATAAGCCCATGGTTTCTTGGCTGCCATCAGCCAGCGTTAAGGTAACTTGAATACTGCCGGTAAGGTTGTCGTATAAACGCGACCAGGCGTTGCGACCATTGACTTGCATGGCGCTCAGTAGCTGCTCTTCTTTCACCGTTAGGGAAGTTGCGCTTTTTAGGCGCTCGCGCTGATAGGTAAAGGCAAAATGAGCTAAGCTGCCTGTTTGCTCATTGCCTGCTAATACTTGTGCTAATTGCTCGTCACTACCGTGGATCAGTGCGTGTTGAATTGGGCTTAACTGTTGTTGCAGTCGTGAATATAAGCCGTCCATTTTAACGTCTAAGGCTTTGGCTGGTTCATTACTGGCATCCACAGAGGTAATACAGTTAGCAAAACTGGATAGGGTATGCAGTTTGACGCCGATAGCTTCAGCTTTTACTAAGGCTTGTTGTAGATGCTCAATCTTGGTTGGGTCTAACTGGGTTAAGCCTGCAATGCCTTGCTCAATATCAGCGATGTCGTGGTTGATCTGTGGATCAGTTAAGCCGTTGTAGGCTAGCGATAGGTTCCACGTTGGCGCAGTCATAAAGTACCTCTAATCAGATAAATAGAATTAGTTAATACTTGGATATGAACATAAAACCATCAGTACTGACAAGAAACTCGCCATAAAAACAAAAAGGCCAATATTACATTGGCCTTTGAGTCTCATAAGGTAGGCTTTTACACCGTTGAATTTAATGGTGATCCATTAGTTGAGAGTCTAAGCACCAAGATCACTAAACCTTAAAGGTTGCCACTAAGCTATCAAGGCGGTGAGACAACTCGGTTAGCTCTGAACTTGCCTGTGCAGCGGCTTGCGCTGTGTTCGCGGTGCGGTGAGTTATATCATTGATGTCATTCACATTGCGGTTGATATCTTCTACCACGGTTGATTGCTCTTCGGTGGCGGCGGCTACTTGCATGTTCATGTCACTGATCAGGGCGATACGTTCACTAATGCTGATCAGCGATTCACTGACGGCATCCACAGAGCTGACACCTTCATGAGAGCGACTCAAACTTAGTTCGGTGGCTTTAACGGCTTTGGCTGCCTCACTTTGGAGTTTGTCGATCATGGCTTGTACTTCGTCGGTGCTGGCGGCAGTGCGTGAAGCTAAGCTGCGTACTTCATCTGCTACTACCGCAAAGCCGCGACCAGCTTCTCCGGCACGGGCTGCTTCTATGGCGGCATTGAGAGCCAGCAAGTTAGTTTGTTCAGAAATTGCTCGGATCACGTCTAAAATAGTACCAATTGATTTTGTGTGGTGAGCGAGAGATTCAATCACTTCACCGACTTCAGATACATCGTTGGATAAGTTGTTAATTGTTCCTCGTGCCTGATCCGAGAGTTTTTGACCATCATTTGCTTGGTTGTCAGCATCTTTGGCTTCAATGGCCGCGTTTGCTGCATTGCTGGCGATCTCATTAACAGTAGCGCCCATTTCATTAATCGCAGTGGCAACCATCACGGTACGGTCTTTTTGTAATTCGCTGTCATTTAAGGTTTGCTGGGCTTGGCTAGCAACGTCACTGGCGGAGCTATTCAATAACTTACTGGTGCTGGCCACTTCAATCATTGATTGTTGAATTTTTTCGATAAAGCTATTAAAGCCACTAGCCAGTTGGGCAATTTCATCATTACCATTAACGGGTAAGCGCTGGCGCAAATCACCGCCACCGGCGCCAATGTCTTGTAGCATGTTAGCTACTTGCGCGATGGGCTTGCTGACTGAGTTGGCTAATACTGCTGCTAGTGCAATAAATACAGCAGCAATCAACAAGGTCCAGATCAGGATTTGATAGGCTGATTGATCGAGCATGGCAAATATTTCATTTGCAGGTACATAAGCAACTAAATACCAATCCATGGCTGGAATGTAGCTGCTTGCTACCAACATATCGACGCCGTTCACTTGCGTTTCAATAATGTTGAAATCATCTGGGCTCAATAAACTTTGCGTGTTGGCGTTAGGATAAATTTGGGCAAGGCTTTGTCCGCTACTTTGACCACCTTGATAATGAATTTGCACGTCGCCTTTAGCATTAACTAAGAATACTCGACCTGATTGCTCAATAGTGAAGCGTTGCAGTAAATTCACCATATCATCAAGGGATTTAGCTAAGCCGACTAAGGCTCGACCATTTGGCTGTTGGTAGTTAATAAATAATTTTACTTCGCCGTTAGCCTCGGTAAAGACATTGAGCATGCGCTCTTCACCACTGTCGCGATAATCATAAAACCAGCTATCTTGCTGTTTGTCTAATAAGCGTAAAAAACCTGACTGAGTGTAATAAGCACCTGTTTCTTTATCGGCATAGGAGGTTTGCACTAGATCATATTGCTGTTTCAATACCGCTAGCTGCTGGATCACCAATGGTGTTTGTTCTTCTGGGCGACCATTGTTGAGCCAAGCTTGCAAAAATGGATCGTTTGCTAATTGCTCAGCAGCATTCATTAATCCGCTAATTTCATGATCAACTTGATCGCGAATTTGCTTGGTAATACTGGGCATTTCTGAGTTAAGCATACGTTGTTGTACGACTTCTTTAGCACTCCTTTGACTGAGGAGGCCAACGAGGGCGGTGGACAGTAAAATAGCAATGACGACTGTCATTAATATTTTTTGTTTGATGCTAACATTGTTCAATTTCATATAGGTGCCCTAAACAAGCAGAAAATTCATAGAAGAGTATAATAGCGCAGCTTACTAGGTTTGCTAGTTTATTGTTCTTCTACTGTATCTAGGATTGTATATATCAGGCTATTATTATGTGTATAGATTATTAATTGTTAGTTGTAAAAAAATAGGTTGAAAATCAGATAATGGACAAGATTGTGATGTTTGTTCTAAATAATAGAATGTTTTAGCTTAAATTTAGCACTATTATTCAAGATTGTGAGGCTATAAAGTTGGCGTAAATATTCCTAGATGATAATCAAAAGGGCGCCAATAATGAAAAAAGCATTGCTATTACAATCAAGTATTTTAGGTGAACATTCTCAATCTTCGCTGTTGGTGGCGCACTTAGCTGCGCGCTGGCAGGCGCAAGGTGTGCGAGTAACGTTACGTGACTTAGTGGCGGAGCCTGTTCCTGTGTTAGATGGGGCCATTGCCACAGCATTACGCGGTGGTGATAATTTAGATATGCAGCAAACGCAGGCTTTGGCGCTATCAAATCAGTTGGTTGAAGAGTTGATGCAGCACGATACGCTAGTGCTTGCTGCGCCCATGTATAATTTTAGTGTTCCTACCCAGTTGAAAAATTGGTTTGATTTTATTGCTCGTGCTGGCGTGACATTTGCCTACACTGAGAAAGGGCCGCAAGGTCTTGTAACGGGTAAAAAGGCGATAATTATTACCACTCGTGGCGGTGCCCACAAAGAATCAGAGCATGATCATGTAACGCCTTATTTAAAAACGGTGTTGGGCTTTATTGGTATTACTGAAGTAGAAGTCGTTTACGCTGAAGCACTGGCGATGGGGCCAGAAAGTGCAGAGCAGGGGATTGCGTTAGCTAAGCAGCAGTTGAACGAAATTGCCGCGTAAAAAATGATTTAGGCGAGCTAACAAACAATGTTAACTCGCCTGATATAGCACTAGCCATCTTTCATTGTTACCCAAAGGGCATGAACCACACCTGGGAAAAACACGATTAAACACAGCACTATGTTGATCAGCAAATCAACGCCCACGCCCTTTTTCAAAAATACCGCAATGGGTGGCAATAATAACGACAAGATAATCAGTAGTAACTTGTTATCCATTTTCTTTTTCTCCATTCAAGTAATGTCTTAGCCAGTGTATAGGCTATATCAAATAAATGACATCTGTTAGGCTAGTTCAATGTAGATTTTGTTGCGTATAAAAGCGTTAGCGAAATATTTAAGCCAACTTTAGGTCATTGATGGTTATTCAATTAATGCAGGCTTGATGTGGCGTTAATGAAAACCAACCTCATAGAAACGGAGTAACTAGATACGATGGAAACAATACTGATCACTGGTGCTAACCGTGGTATTGGTTTGGCCCTGACTGAAGCATGTTTAAATAAAGGTTATGCGGTACTGGCCACTTACCGTGATGAAGGTAGCTGCGGGGCTTTAAAGGCGCTAGGCGGAGAGCATGCTGAGTTAAGTTTGATGACATTATCCCTTGATGATGAAGCGTCAATACTAGCCTTGGCTGAGGGGTTACAGGGCCGCAAAATTGATGTACTGATCAACAATGCGGGCGTCATGGGGCCGACGAATCAATCCCTAACAGACATGGACAGTACTGGTTGGTTAAATGCCTTTGCTATTAACACCATCGCACCTTTTACGTTAAGTCGATTGCTATTAGATAATTTGAGCCTCGCTGAACGGCCTCGTATTGTGACTGTTTCAAGTCAAATGGGCTCGCTTAACCGAGTAAGTAAGGGCGCATTTGCTTATCGTAGCTCTAAGGCCGCGGTGAATAAAGTGATGCAAGTAATGGCGCTAGAGCTCCAAGAGCAGGGCATTATTGTATGTCCAGTGCACCCTGGTTGGGTACAAACCGATATGGGCGGCAGCGAAGCCGAGATTACCGCGGAGCAAAGCGCGGTTGGGATCCTTGAATTAGTAGAAAAGCTACAACTTGAGCACTCAGGGCGTTTTTGGACCTGGCAAGGAGAAGAACATCCTTGGTAATGGTTGTTAAAATAGAGGGCGCGCCGACTTGGCTGCGCCTTATTTGACTTTAGTAACCTAATTATTCGAATAGATAGTAATAACCATAAGCGACCACAAAAGCGGGAATAGCAGAATAAAAAGTGGCGACCAGCGCCGCTTTGGGTGCTAGCGCTAAGGCCGGAAATAACGCATCACCATCGTTTGATATGCCATTGGCAATTTGACTTGAAAGGGGCACCGCGCTGCTGATGTATAAACTCGTCACCAAGATTTGCGGCCCACAACCGGGTAATAAGCCAATGATTAATCCCATTAATGGCATCCACGGCCCCCAGCCAGTGAGAGACTCAGAAAGATTAACACCTGCGAAATGAATTGTTAACTCAAAGCTGAGTAGCGCCACAATAACCCAAGCACTAACAAAGTGGGTATCTTGTGCAACTTTTTCCATTGGATGTATGCAAGTTTGTTTATCACTTTCAGCGACGGTGGATTGATAGTCACAGGTTTTCTTAGTTAATGCCCATAAGCTTAATGTGAGAAGCGACAATATTGCGCCAACCCATTCAATGCTATTACTCGGCAATGACAGTAACTGATTGATGTTGATTTGAAACGAGTTAAGTGCGGCAATGATAAGAGCTGGGACCATAAGTAGTTGCCAGAAAAGACCTTGTATGTTGATGATACTATTATTAGATGCTAACTCTCGGTTTTGTATTGTTGGGCCTAATGGGGTTGAATGAATACTTGGCCGTAAATAGTCGTCACTGTGAAAGAAGTTAATAATAATGCCAGATATCATGCCGACCGCAACGCCAAGTACTATCATAAACAGCCCTACTTGTGGCTTACTTGCCAATAGTAAAAAGGCGGCGTCGCCCATAGTTGCGGTTAGTACGGCCACCATGGCTGAAAACCCCACTTTTCCTTGGATAAATTGAGTGGTTACTATGATGGCGCCACCGCAGCCGGGCAGCGCGCCCATCAATGCAGCGAAAATGACTTGGTTTTGGCGTGAGTGTCGATATAACTGGCTGATCCTGCTGGTGTGATCAAATAACCTAGACAAATAATGGTAAAGGGTGAGGGTAAAAGCGACATAACAAGATACGGCCCAAAAAGCATCAGCAAGTGTTGCCACGATAATGGATTGCAAGTCGTCCTGTAGTAATAATGTTAGTAGTAGCACAGGAAGAAACAAACGTTTATGGGAAAGCGTAAATTGCTTTAAAGAAAAATACGTTACATTGTCAGTAGCGAAAAATTGCATCGAATCGGTCTCACAAGTGATATTAATTACCATTATATGCAAATGATAACTATTATCAATTGTGTTTTTCGATAGTATTCACGCTTGGTTCTTAAATGTTGAGATGAATCGTTCTTTTTAGTACCGTTTACAGCGTATGATGGATGGAGGAAACCACTATCTAATGGGCCCCCCTGAGTCAATAGGCTTTATCTTTCAGGTATTTACTCAATTTCCCCCTTAAATGCATTATGGAATTCACCATGTTTAATAATCAAACCCAGTATACAGACGAAACATTTGACCAACTCATTAGCCAACATGAGCATCATTCATTAACGTTTGAAGACTGCAGTTTTGAGCGGTGTGATTTTTCACAAGCGAGTTTTAATCGTTGTCAGTTTATCCGGTGTAACTTTTTACAGTGTAATTTGAGTAATGCTTCGATATTAGGCTGCCAGTTCAATCAGGCTTTGTTTACCGATTGTAAATTGCTCGGCATCGATTGGACTCAAGCCGTTTGGCTTGACTATGTGTTTGATCAAACGGTGTCTTTTAAATCATGTTTACTTTCGGATAACTCATTTTTCGGTTTAAGTCTTAATGAACTAACGCTGAAAGATTGTAAGGCGCATCGGGTTGATTTTCGAGAGGGGAGTTTTTGCCGTGCTGACTTTAGCGGCTCAGATTTCTATGGTAGTCAATTTAGCCAAACAAACTTAACGCAAGCTAACTTTGTTGGAGCAGAAAATTACCACATGGATATTACCCGAAATCGTTTACAAAAAGCTAAATTTAGCCGCTATGAGGCCATTTGCCTATTGTCGAACTTAGATATAGAACTGGTAGATTAGCAGTACTATCCCATTTATGAATGTGTTAGGGATAGAAAAATTTAATCATGTCAAATCATGAACATCTTCACGTTGTTGGGGCATTGTTCTTGGGTTATTTTGGCCATCGGGTATGATAAAAATTCGTTGCTGAACACGGATGTAGATAAATATTCATGGCTGGATTATTTGATGATGAGTATGTTCAATACGCAGCGCGTCAGTTGCTTGATGGTCATGAAGTAAATTTATCGGCTAAACGTTTAGCTGAGCTTAAAGGGTTGTTAACAGACAATCATTTCACCTTGTCAAAAGGGCAGCGCTTCTGGCTTAACCCGCAAGGTAAGGAATACATCAAGCGGCAGTTAGCGCAGGCGAAACCCATTGGTGTCTCCGATCCTGAATTGGATATTCAACAACTCAATATTCACCTTCCCGAGCAAGTTAACCAACATGTACTTCAAGCATTATTGAAAAAGGATGCGAAGAAAAAATTAGACGAGGCTGACCGGCAACGACTGATTGAAGTAGACATTAAAGTCACTAAAGATGATATTTTACGCCTTCGCTCTGCCCATGGCTTTAGTTTATATCTTAGACAAGGTAGCTTGCTTGATTTATCGAGTGTCTTTGCTTTATCTGACGAGTGCATTCTATCAGAGCGTTTATTAACGACAGTGACAAAGTTACTGCCGGGTGATGTCGCTTTTACTCATGTGATCACCGTTGAGAACCTTGGCGCATTTATTGAAATAGAATTAAAGCCGCAATGCTTGTTTATTTATGCCCCTGGCAATAATACACGATTAGCGGAATTATTAGTGGGAATGTTACCCGCTAATATTAGTTGGGTGCATTTTGGCGACTTAGATCAAGCTGGTATCGACATTGGTTTGCGGATGGCGGCTAATTTAGCGCGCCCTTATAAGCCTTTGTTACCACGAAATTTACATGACATAGCAGTGCGCTACGGTAGACCGGTTGAAAGCCGTAAGCCCGAGTTAGAGCAAAACAAAAGAGGTAAGCTACCTTGGCAAACCGCTAAGTTAAACCCAGAGCTGGCGGCGCGCTTGGCGCCGCTGATTGAACAAGATTTGTGGCTAGAGCAAGAGGTGATCGTGATGTGCTTGTAAAGTAATGGATTACCACTTCTTTTTAGGCTGAAACAGCACATCTAATTCATCGACCTCTTTCTCTTGGCGCTCTTTTAAATCGGTGTCACTGGCTGTTTTAAGCTGTGAATTCATTTCCGCTTTCATTGCTTCCATTTGCTCAAGCTTAGATTGTAAGTAAGCATCACGATCGGGTACGCCAGATAAAGTGGTAATGGCTTTATCTAATAATTGTTTGACGGTACCGAATTGCCTGTTCATTTTTGCTGTTTGCGCGCGCGCGATAGCATTCTCAAGATTAATTTTCAGCTGCATTAATTCTAAGCGGCGGTTTTCCATGACGTAAACAGGGGTTTCAACTTTACCTTTTGAATGCTCAGAACGAACAATGGCACGTATTTTTTTGATCACTTGTAGCATTAATAGTGCTTGCTTGTCGTTATCCGGTGAACGGTATGAGTCACTTGGCGGCGCTTGGTAATTTTGCTGAATGTTGCTAATTTGCCCGGTAATATCATTTAGCCTTTGCTTAACTTGACCCAGGGTTGGGTCAACTTGAGCAATGGCTTGTAAGGCGTTATAAACACGTTGGTGTAATATTAACAACAGCTCTTTGCTAAAGGGTAAGCGCGATGCCTGTAATAGCATTTCATCGGTTTCTTCAATAACCGCTTTTTGTTTGACGATAGTCGCGCGTTTTTCCGCTTCTACCTTTTGTCGATATTGCTGGAGGATGTTGTAACCTATGATCACAAACAAAAGTACACCAGCTAGAATTAATATTAATGGAAGAACCATAGTATCCTCAGGTCGAGATTAAAATGCGAATCGCCGAATATTTGAAATATTACAGTCATATATCTTATCAGGGTAAGGTTAGCATAAACTGACTACCGCCTAACTCACCGCCATTTTTCAAGGAAATGTGACCTGTATTGTTTTTTATCTCATGGGCTGCGGCGATTTTTTTCGCAAAAAACAGGCCTAAGCCAGTTCTGCCACGCGTTACATCAAAATCGGCCAACGTGTTTTCACCTATCTTAAGCATTTCATCGGGGTAACCTTGGCCATTGTCTTCAACCAAAATCTCTAATTTCATATTATGAATTTTGGCAGAGACGCGAACTTTATCTTTAGTATAGCGCAGCGCATTGACGAGAATATCGTTGATTAAGTAGGCGATTAGCTCGCCATCAAAATACCAGGAGAGATCGGGGTCAACGTTGAGGGATATGTCGACATTTTTATTTTGGTAAAAGGTTTGATTACGGCCTACTTGTTCTTCCAAAATATCGTAGACAAAGTGCTCGGCGATATTAATAGGCAGTTGTTCACGTTCGTACCGGTAGAGCGCCAAAATTTGCATTAAACCACTATTTAAGCGTGACGCCTCATAATGTAAGGTGGCAATTTGCTGACGCTTTTCTGGTGGATCATTCTCACTGTCCGCCGATAAGGTATCGATGGATTGCAACAACATAAATAATGAATTTTTCATGTCATGTACAGCTGTTGCGAGGACTGCTGCAAAATCTAAATTATCGTTTTGGGACATAAAAATTCCATAAAATTAATCCAAATCAATTAGTTTCAGCTTACCTTTTGCCATTAATGGGGTAAAGTAAAACCGTTTTTTCCTTATTCTGTTAAAATTTAGCAGAAGATGTTCATTTTAATATGGTGAAATAATGAAACTGCAGCAGCTCAGATATATTGTCGAAGTGCTCAATCATAGTTTAAATGTTTCCGCGACCGCAGAAAGTCTGTACACCTCGCAACCTGGCATCAGTAAACAAGTGCGAATGTTAGAAGACGAGCTGGGAGTGCAAATATTTGAGCGCAGTGGTAAACACCTTACCCAAGTAACTCCTGCGGGAAAGGATATCATTCGTATTGCTTCTGAAATATTAGGCAAGGTTGAAAGTATTAAATCCGTTGCAAGTCAGCACACTCACCCTGATGAAGGGACGTTGAATATTTCAACCACTCATACCCAAGCGCGTTATGCATTGCCTGATGTCATTAAAGGGTTTATTAAACGCTATCCCAAAGTTTCATTGCACATGCACCAAGGTACACCATCGCAAATCAGTGAGGCGGTCGCAAAGGGCACGGCTGATTTTGCTATTGCCACGGAAGCGCTGCACTTGTATCACGATTTGGTAATGTTGCCTTGCTATCACTGGAATCGCAGTGTGGTGGTGCCACGTAACCACCCTTTAGCGGATAAAAAACGTATTACGGTTGAGGACGTGGCTCAGTATTCTCTGGTTACTTATGTGTTTGGTTTTACCGGTCGCTCTGAGTTAGATGCGGCTTTTAACGCCGCCGGGCTTGAGCCAAAAATTGTGTTTACCGCCACGGATGCTGATGTTATCAAAACGTATGTTCGTTTAGGCATTGGTGTGGGTGTGATTGCCACTATGGCAATCGATAAACATCAAGATAGTGACTTAGTTGCCCTTGATGCCAGCCATTTGTTTGACTCAAGTACTACCAGCATTGGTTTTAGGAAAGGCACATTTTTACGCGGTTATATGTATGATTTTATGGAGCGTTTTGCGCCGCATTTAACGCGCGATGTAGTGGATAAAGCCATTATGTTGAAAAGTAATATTGAAGTTGAAAATATGTTTAAGGATATTGAATTACCCCTTAAATAAGGGGGCTTAAGGTAACTAACTCAAGTGGCGGTATAAGTTATCTAATATCGCTGCGGTTGCCCCCCAAATTAGGCGCTGCTGATAGCGGATAAAGACTAAATCGTGTGGCTTGTTTGCCAGTGTTACTTGGCAATGCTGCTTTTGTTTTATCTGATTCAGGGGCATAAAAAATATGTCTTTAACTTCGTTGGGGTCGGCTGTTAAGTTAAAGCCAGGCTGCAATTTAGCCAAAATTGGCGTGATCGTAAAACCACTGCCAGTGTGAAAAGTGGGCAGGGTGCCTAGCACATTAATAAACTCCGATGTTAAGCCAACTTCTTCCTGCGTTTCTCTTAGGGCGGTGTGCACCAAAGATGGATCCGTTGGCTCTACTTTTCCTCCGGGAAAAGATATTTGCCCTTTGTGATGACGTAAGTGTAGGGCTCGCTGAGTTAATAACACTTGCCATTGGTGCTGATGCCGATACAACCCAACGAGGACGGCAGCTGAGCGACCCCGTGGTGCTTGATGATTATGGGGCAGTGCTTGTTGTAGAGTAAAACGATGAAATATATGGCGCACCTCATTTCCCTCCAACTTACTCAACGTCACTGATTACACGGTCAGCAATGGTAATATTTTCGCCACTTTATCAAAGGTTTCTTGATATTCTGCAGCGACCTCTGAGTCTGCCACCAAGCCCCCGCCTGCCCAACAATAAAGCTGGTTGTGAACGCATACCACAGTGCGAATGGCAATGTTAGTATCCATGTTACCTTCAGCACTAATATAGCCCAAGCTACCACAATAATAACTGCGACGATGTGGCTCTAACTCTTCTATTATCTCCATGGCACGAATTTTTGGCGCACCAGTAATCGAGCCCCCCGGAAAACATGCTCTGAGTAAGTCTTCTGCTTCATAGGGCGGGGCTAACTCACCGGTTACCGTGCTGACTAAGTGATGCACCGCAGGATAGCTTTCAATTGCAAACAGCTCTGGTACCGCAACACTGCCAGGTGTGCACACTCTGCCAATATCGTTGCGTAGTAGATCGACTATCATCAGGTTCTCGGCGCGATCTTTTTCTGCTGTCGCTAACGCATGCCTCATGGCTGCATCCGCTTGTGACTCTGTCATTCGCGGCCTTGTCCCTTTTATTGGTTTTGTTTCTACCTTATTGTCTTCGAGTTTTAAGAAGCGCTCAGGAGAAATTGATAGCACGCAGCCTTGTGTCAGGCGCATGAAACAAGAAAACGGTGCCTGATTGGCTTGCACTAATGTTAAATAGGCTTGGTATTCATCACCACGATATTGCGCCATAAAGCGCTGCGCCAGATTAACTTGATAACAGTCGCCACTATGTAAGTAGCTTTGTACCTGCTCAAATTTTTCCTGGTATTGGCGTTGGCTCATGTTGGATTGCCAATCGGATTCAAGAGCGAACGGTACTGTATTTGTTTTATTAACGGTTAATTGATGCAACCAAGCTAAGCGCTGTTCAATAATCTGTGTTGCCTTTGGTCCATTAGCCACCAGATGAACTTGTTGTATTTGATGGTCAATAATCAAAGCCCAATCGTAGAAACCTACCGCCATGTCAGGCAAGGGCAAATCATGCTGTGCTTGATTAGGCATTCGCTCAAATTGACGACCTAAATCATAGCTAAAACAGCCCATGGCACCGCCGTTAAAGGGCAATTCTGTTAGCGGGAGGGCGTCATCAATTAAGCAACAAGGCTGACTTAAATCTTGGCTAAATAACTTCTTACGCCAATCTTGTACTAAAGCGAGTGGGTCTTGATTGGTGGTTAGCCGCTGCTGTTGATAGCTGACTTGGCTGGTTTTACCATAAGTTTCAATGCAAGCGATGGGCTCTGCGCTAATAATTTGGTAGCGATTATGTTGGCTTAGTGGCGGCTGGCCGCCCAAAATTATGGCCCAAGGTTGTTGAGATAGCGCAATTTTTATTCGATTTAGCGCTGCCATAGAGAAAGACAAGTTTTTTTTAACAACTAACGACATCTTTTTTCAAACCATACCAGAGTTTTTAACACACTTGCTGGATGCAAGGTTCGCGCAAGAGTATCATACGGGGTATAACAATAAAGCTAATTATGCTCCTAGGTTGGGGCAAGGAACAGTGAGGCAACGTCGATGTCAGTGATAAAAAAAGAACACCTTATTGAAAGTGTAGCGGATGCGCTGCAGTTTATTTCTTATTACCACCCGCTGGATTTTATTCAAGCGCTGGAACAGGCGTATAACAAAGAAGAAAGCCAAGCCGCTAAAGATGCAATGGCGCAAATTCTCATCAACTCGCGGATGTCGGCCGAAGGTCACCGACCAATTTGTCAAGACACTGGTATTGTGACTGCATTTGTTAAAATTGGTATGAATGTACAGTGGGAAAGTGATTTAACGGTACAGCAGATGATCGATGAAGGTATTCGTCGTGCTTATAACAATGCTGATAACCCATTGCGCGCTTCCATAGTGGCCGATCCTGCTGGCGCACGTAAAAACACCAAAGACAATACCCCAGGCGTGGTTCACATTGAAATGGTGCCGGGCGATAAAGTGGAAGTGATGGTAGCGGCTAAGGGCGGCGGCTCAGAAAACAAATCGAAAATGGTCATGCTCAATCCCTCCGATGATGTCGCAGCTTGGGTTGAAAAAACCGTACCGCTGATGGGGGCGGGTTGGTGTCCGCCGGGGATGTTAGGCATAGGCATTGGCGGTACGGCGGAAAAAGCCGCGGTAATGGCAAAAGAAGCATTAATGGACCCGGTAGATATTCATGAGCTTCGTGAGCGTGGCGCGCAAACCACAGATGAAAAGCTACGTTTAGATATTATGGATAGAGTCAATAACCTTGGTATTGGTGCACAAGGCTTAGGTGGCTTGACGACTGTTCTTGATATTAAAATCAAAAGTTGCCCAACTCACGCCGCCTCTAAGCCGGTGGTGATGATCCCAAACTGTGCCGCCACGCGTCATACGCATTTTACCCTTGATGGCAGCGGTCCTGCGGAACTTAAACCGCCACGTTTAGAAGACTGGCCTGAGGTAACATTTGAGGTGGGCGAGAATGCTCGTCGGGTTAACGTAGATACGTTAACCAAAGCCGAAATGCAAGAATGGAAGATGGGGGAGACAGTGTTACTGTCAGGCAAAATCCTTACTGGCCGTGACGCTGCCCATAAGCGTATTAAAGAATTGATGGAGTCGGGTAAAGGCTTACCTGAAGGAGTTGATTTCAATGGTCGCTTCATTTACTACGTTGGCCCTGTTGATGCGGTAGGCGAAGAGGTAGTTGGTCCAGCAGGCCCAACCACGTCAACGCGAATGGATAAGTTTACGGATTTCATGCTTGAAGAAACCGGATTGATGGGCATGATAGGTAAAGCAGAGCGTGGTCCAGCAACAGTTGAATCAATCAAAAAACACCAAGCTGTGTATTTGATGGCAGTTGGCGGCGCTGCATATTTAGTCGCTAAGGCGATTAAGCAGTCTCGTGTCGTAGCGTTTGAGGACTTAGGGATGGAAGCAATCTACGAGTTTGAAGTAGAAGACATGCCAGTGACGGTAGCAGTAGACTCAACCGGTGCTAATGCTCATGAGCAAGGCCCAGCTATTTGGCGTGCTAATATTGCTGATGCTAATGCATTAAAGTAAGTGAAAGTAGAATAAATATGCAAAAAGCCGGCAAGAGCCGGCTTTTTTGATCGACGAATACGGTTCGATAATGTGCAGATTTGTTATTGGTTTGTTATTAACATTCTTTTTTTCAGTTTTTTTGCCTGAAAAATAAAAAAAAGCAGTAAAATTACACCAAAATGTGACTTTCTACTTTGTTCGTAATTGGCGCAATGGTATAACTGAGTTGCAACTTTTAGTCATATTATTGAGGGATTACAATGTTTGAGAAGGTCGTTGAAGCTGCTGCAGATCCAATTCTTGGTTTAACTGAAGCGTTTAAAAAAGACGAGCGCGCAGAGAAAATTAACCTAGGTGTAGGTATTTACAAAAATGAAGATGGCCAAACGCCAATTCTAGAAACAGTTAAGAAAGCTGAAGCACGTCTTTTGGCTTCTGAGACGACTAAAAGTTACTTAAGCATTGAAGGTAATGTTGCTTACGGTAAAGCGGTACAAGCGCTGCTTTTTGGTAAAGACAGCGATATTGTTGTTAATCACCGCGCATTTACTGCACAAGCACCAGGTGGTACCGGTGCACTGCGTACAGCGGCAGATTTTGCTGTTAAACATTTACCTTCTAACAAAATTTGGGTCAGTAACCCAACGTGGGCGAACCACGGCAATGTATTTAAAACAGCTGGTTTAGAAGTTGTCACTTATGATTACTACAACGCTGAAACGCGCGATTTAGATTTTGCCGCTATGCTAGCGTCACTAGAAACAGCGCAAGCAGGTGATTTAGTGCTGTTCCACGGTTGTTGTCATAACCCAACGGGTATTGATCCAACGGCTGAGCAGTGGGAAATTTTAGCTAAGCTGTGCGCGGTTAAAGGCTTACTGCCATTATTCGACTTTGCTTACCAAGGTTTCGCTAAGGGCGTTGAAGAAGATGCGCAGGGTTTACGTATTTTCGCGCAGTACAATCAAGAGTTATTGATTGCGAATTCTTTCTCGAAAAACTTTGGTTTATACAACGAGCGCGTGGGTGCGGTAACGTTAGTTGCAGCGACTACGCAAGTGGCTGAAGTGGCCTTCAGTCAAGTTAAGAGCGGTATTCGTGCTAACTATTCAAACCCGCCAGCACACGGCGCGGCTGTGGTAACTGAAATTCTAAATGATCCTGAACTTTATGCTGAGTGGGACAAAGAAGTTGCTGAAATGCGCGACCGCATTCAAGAAATGCGTACCTTGTTTGTGCAAACGTTAAAAGACAAAGGCGTACAAGGCGATTACAGCTTTATTGAACGTCAAAATGGTATGTTCTCTTTCTCTGGTTTAACTCCTGAGCAAGTGGCGACATTAAAAGATGTTCACGGCATTTATATTGTTGGCTCTGGCCGTATCTCAGTTGCAGGTATGACCAAATCAAATATGGATGCATTGTGTGAAGGTATTGCTAAGGTGGTTTAATTCACTTTAGTACAAAAATAAACGCTGCTAATTGCAGCGTTTTTTTTGCCTGATGTTTGCCGATGTGCAGCATTAAAGTAATGTAAACGTGAATATATGTAATCGCGCTGTAAACAACATTGACATCAGCCTACGTTAATTCCGTTAATTACGTTAACCTAAGCCGCTGTTAAGCCTTGAAAGTCAGTAGAACCAATCTTGTAGAGCTTATGAAACATTAAGAAATACAATGCTTTAATCTTGAGTTTTTTAGACTAGGTGACAGCTATCACAGTATCTAAGAACAGAGACCTTGAATGCCTATTCGCGCTTTGTTTCAGTGGTACAATGTGGTAAAAAACACGGCGTTAGAAAAGGATTTTTTCACAGGGAAGCTATCAGGTTGTTGGGCCTTGTGAATATCAGCTTTTATTTATTATTGAAAAGTTGTTATTTCACGGTGTTTTGATTTAGACACTAATTAAAAGCAACCATTATGATACAAAGTGATTTTTAACTTTTAGTTTTATTTTTTTGCGAGTATCACATTTTGGTATTTTGGAAGCACCAAAGTACGCAACATAAGTAAGGATGGATAATAAATGAAATACGGTTTTTTTGATGATGCAAATCGAGAGTACGTGATCACGCGTCCGGATACACCGGCGCCGTGGACCAACTACTTAGGTACAGAAAAGTTCTGTACTGTTATCTCTCACAATGCTGGCGGTTACTCTTTCTACAATTCTCCTGAGTACAACCGTGTTACTAAATTCCGTCCAAACGCGTCTTTTGACCGCCCTGGACATTACGTTTACTTACGTGATGATGAAACAGGTGATTACTGGTCTATCTCATGGCAGCCAGTAGCGAAAAGCCTAGACGAAGCGAAGTATGAAGTTCGCCACGGTCTTTCTTATTCAAAATTCAAATGTGAATATAACGGCATCACAGCGACTAAAACATTATTCGTACCAAAAGGCGAAGATGCAGAAGTATGGGATGTGGTTATTGAAAACACGGGCGATAAGCCACGTACTATCTCAGCTTTCTCTTTTGTTGAGTTCTCTTTCTCTCATATTCAGTCAGACAACCAAAACCATCAGATGTCTTTGTACTCTGCAGGTACGTCTTACACTGAAGGTGTGATTGAATACGACCTATACTACAACACTAATGATTTCGAAGGTTTCTACTACCTAGCATCAACGTTTAGCCCTGACTCATACGATGGTCAACGTGATAACTTCCTAGGTGCATACCGTGATGAAGCTAACCCAATTGCGGTTGAAAACGGTAAATGTTCTAACACAGTTAAAACTTGTTACAACCACTGTGGTTCTCTGCACAAGCAGTTCGTTATCCAACCTGGTGAGAAAGTACGTTTTGCCTTTATTCTTGGTATCGGTAAAGGTAACGGCGATCGTCTACGTGAGAAATACCAAGACCTAGCTAATGTTGACGCAGCTTTCCAAGGTATTCTTGATCACTGGGAAGAGCGTTGTAGCAAATTCCAAGTTAAGTCACCAAATGCTGGTCTTAACTCAATGATCAATGCTTGGACCTTATACCAAGCTGAAACTTGTGTGGTTTGGTCACGTTTTGCTTCATTCATTGAAGTAGGTGGTCGTACTGGTTTGGGTTACCGTGATACTGCGCAAGACGCTATCTCAGTACCTCATGCTAACCCGAAAATGACACGTAAGCGTCTTGTTGACTTATTACGTGGTCAAGTTAAAGAAGGTTACGGCCTACACTTATTCGATCCAGATTGGTTCGATCCAGAAAAAGCGGACGTTAAACCATCTAAATCACCAACGGTAGTACCTACACCGTCTGATGATGACAAAATTCACGGCATCGAAGATACGTGTTCTGATGACCACTTATGGATCGTTCCTACGATTTGTAAATACGTAATGGAATCTGGCGAAGAAAGCTTCTTCGACGAGCAAATTCCTTACGCAAACGGTGGCACAGCGTCTGTTTACGACCACATGAAAGCAGCGTTAGACTTCTCTGCTGAATATGTTGGCCAAACGGGTATCTGTAAAGGTCTTCGCGCCGACTGGAACGACTGTCTAAACCTAGGCGGTGGTGAGTCAGCCATGGTTTCTTTCCTTCATTACTGGGCATTACAAGAGTTTATCGACCTTGCTAAATACCTAGGTAAAGAAGATGACGTTGCTAAGTACACGGCAATGGCGCAAGGCGTGCAAAAAGCCTGTGAAGAGCACCTATGGGACGAAGAGGGTGGCTGGTACATCCGTGGTCTAACTAAAGACGGTGACAAAATTGGTACTGCGCAACAAGCTGAAGGTCGCGTTCACTTAGAGTCAAACACACTGGCTGTGCTTTCAGGTGCGGTTTCGCAAGAGCGCGGTGAAAAAGCGATGGATGCGGTTGATGAGAACTTATACTCAGAATACGGCTTACACCTAAATTCACCTTCGTTCTCAACGCCAAACGACGACATCGGTTTCGTTACTCGCGTTTACCAAGGTGTTAAAGAAAACGGTGCAATCTTCTCACATCCAAACCCATGGGCTTGGGTAGCGGAAGCGAAACTAGGTCGTGGTGACCGTGCGATGAAGTTCTACGATGCACTAAACCCATACAACCAAAATGAGAATATGGACAAACGTGTTGTTGAACCATACTCATATGTACAATTTATCATGGGTCGTGATCATGAAGATCATGGTCGTGCTAACCACCCATGGTTAACAGGTACTTCTGGTTGGGCTTACTTTGCGGTAACTAACTTTATTCTGGGTGTGCGTTTAAGCTTTGAAGGCCTAATTGTTGACCCATGTGTACCAACTAACTGGCCTGGATTTGAAGTACAACGCGAATGGCGTGGTGCTAAGTTCAACATCAAAGTTGAAAATCCAAATGGCGTAAGTAAAGGTGTTGCCTCTGTAACCCTTAATGGTGTTGCCGTAGAAGGTGCCATTCCTGTTCAGGCTGAAGGCAGCGTGAACGAAGTTGTTGTGGTAATGGGCTAAGCCTCAGCCTCAATCATAATGTGATTTTTAAGGGGCGGGCAGTCATGCAGCGCCCCTTTTTTGTTTTTATTTTTAGAGTGTAGGGAAAGTAATGATTAAATTTGGAACAGGCGGCTGGCGTGCATTTATTGGTGAAGAGTTCACTAAAGATAATGTACGTTTAGTTGGCCAAGCACTATCTAATATTATTAATACAGAAAATGCAGCGGGTAATGGTTTTGTCGTTGGTTTTGACCGTCGTTTTATCTCGAAAAAAGCGGCGACTTGGCTAACGGAAGTGCTTGCTGGTAACGGTATTACCGTTAGTTTCATCGATAAATATGTACCGACTCCGATCGTGATGTTTAAGTGTCGTGAAATGGGCTGTCAATATTCAGCCTGTATTACTGCTTCTCATAACCCTGCTGATTACAACGGTATTAAAGTGTTCATTGAAGGCGGCCGCGATGCTGATGAAGTGATCACACAAAAAATTGAAGCACAAATCGCTAACTTAACCCTAGCTGATGTGAAATCATTGGATATAGACGTAGCGATTGCAGATGGCAAAATATTGCTAATCAACCCAATGAATGAATTTGTTGACTCAATTTTGAATTACTTAGACGTTGAATCAATCAAAAAAGCAAATTTAAAAGTGTTGATTGACCCTATGTTCGGTGTAGCAAAAAATGCACTGCAAACTGTGTTGATTTCAGCGCGCTGTGAAGTTGACGTGATCAACGATGGTGAAAACCCAGGTTTTGGTGGTTTAATGCCAAGCCCAAGTGCAGCCACCTTGTACCGACTAAAACACCTTGTTGCGCATGAAGGTTACGACATTGGTATTGGCACTGATGGCGATGCTGACCGTTTAGGTATCATTGATGAGAAAGGTAACTTTATTCATCCAAATGAAGTACTGCTGCTGTTGTATTACTACCTACTTGAATATAAAGGCCTTAAAGGGTCTGTGGTACGTAATATCGCGACGACGCACCTATTGGACAAAATTGCTGCGGATCATGGTGAAAAGAGCTTTGAGGTTCCAGTGGGCTTTAAACACATTAGTTCGCAAATGGAAGCTGACGATTCCCTTATCGGTGGTGAGAGCTCGGGTGGCCTAACTATTCGTGGCCATATTAAAGGTAAAGATGGCGTATTCGCGTCAAGCCTATTAGTTGAAATGATCTGTGTAACAGGTAAAAAACTAGGCGAGTTACTAAAAGAAATCTACGGCAAGTACGGTTACGCTTACACCGCAGAAGGCGACTGTACGTTTAAACCTTCTGCTAAAGAAGCGCTATACAAGCGTATTTATGAAGATAAAGAGCTGCCAGAGTTTGCTTACGAAATCGAAAAAGTCAGTTATGAAGACGGCGCGAAAGTGTACTTCAAAAATGGCGGTTGGGTGATTGCTCGTTTCTCTGGTACTGAGCCTTTACTGCGTATTTTTGCTGAGATGGAAGACCAGCCAACGGCGGAAGCCGTGGTTGCACAAGTTAAAGCATTCCTGAACGTGTAATACTTAGTGTTATCAAAAAGCTCCGAAAGGGGCTTTTTTTTTAACTGAAACGACCTAAAAAATCATATTTGTTTTGGTAATTTGCGATAAAGGTGAATAGTTAAACAGATGATTTGTAAATAACTTGATATAATATCGCCGCTTTTACAACATTGAGTATAAGAATTTTGGGCATGATGGACAGAATCAATCGAAGTTTAACCTTTATAGCTGAGCAACCCTTTCTGATCAGTCATATCAGTGATATACAGTTTTTGTATGAGGCTGCTGAATTCAGAAAGTGCATTCTCGCTTCGATCGCTAATGCCAAGCATCGTATTTATTTGACCGCTTTATATCTAGAAGATGATGAGGCCGGACAAGAAATTTGGCACGCACTTAATCAAGCGAAGCAAAGTAATCCAGCACTAGAAGTAGTGGTGCTTGTTGATTTCCATCGCGCACAGCGTGGTCTTATTGGCCAAGCAGCGGATTCCACTAATGCGACTTTTTATCAACAGTTTGCACAAACCTTTAATAGTGACTTTAATATTTATGGCATACCAGTTAAAAGCCGTGAATTATTTGGCGTGTTGCATTTAAAAGGGTTTGTGTTCGACGACCAAGTGCTTTACAGCGGTGCAAGTTTAAATAACATCTATTTGAATAAGAAAGACCGTTATCGCTACGATCGCTATTGTCTTATTAAGCACAATGAATTGGCCGATAGTTTTGTTAACTATATCGACGATCTAATCAAAGGTGACTTTGCGGTCGTGCCGTTAAATATTGCGCCAATCCCCACGTTGACCGAGATGAAAGGGCAGCATAAGCAGTTGCGTCGCCATTTGAAAAGAGCCCAGTATCAATATTCCGGCCACGTGTTGCCGAAAAAAATCGAACCTGATTGCATTGGGGTTGCACCATTAGCTGGTTTTGGTGCTCGCGGTAATAAATTAAACCAAATGATACGCCACATCTTTCACAGCACACGTCGTGAATTGATCTTATTTACACCTTATTTTAATTTTCCTGCGGCATTGTCGCGTGATATTGCCGCCATGTTAAAACGCGGCGTTAGCATCACCTTGGTTGTTGGCGATAAAACGGCTAATGACTTTTACATTCCGCCATCTGAGCCCTTTAAAACCATTGCTGGTTTACCGTATTTGTATGAAGTTAACTTACGCAAGTTTGCCAAGCGACATAACAAATATATTGATCAAGGTAGCCTTAATATTCATTTATGGCGCCATGAAACTAACAGCTTCCACCTTAAAGGAATTTATTCAGACAGCCAAACAATGTTACTGACGGGTAATAACCTCAACCCTAGGGCATGGCGTTTAGATCTTGAAAACGGTTTATTACTTCAAGACAAAAGTGGTGCTTTAGCAGATATGCAAGAAAAAGAGTTGGAGCTCATTCTTGCTCACACCACTCGTATTAATCACTACAAGCAAATAGAAACCTTAGAAGATTACCCTCAGCAAGTGCAGAGACTACTAGGGCGAATGCGGGTGTTTCGTGCTGATAATATGGTTAAGCGCATTCTTTAAATGCGCTTACTGCCTTACAGTGTTGGTTATCTTAGGCTGCGTCAACCGTCGTCATATTTTTGTCGTTAGTGGGTTTAACCAGCCAGAGATAACTTGCTATGGAGAGTACCGCGCAGACAAACATTCCTCCAGCCATTGAATCGGCATTATTGCTGTGAAACATGCTGACGATGGCGCCTGCCACGGCGCCCATACCAAACCTGAGGGTACCTGTAAGGGCGGTAGCAGTACCCGCCATGTCACTAAATTCGTTTAGAATACCAGCCATGCCATTTGAGCCAATTAATGACATAACGCCAACAAAACTGACCACAGCAGCCACGATGAACAACCGACTATTCACATTGAATAACATAATCAGCAACATCATCAAAGCAGCAAAACCCAACAGGCTCAAACCCAGCTGTAGCATGTATATATAGCCTTTAGTTTCAACAAAGCGGCCATTTGACCAGGTTAAGATCATCATAAATATGATATTCAAGCCAAAATAATAACCGTATTGTTCGGTGGGAATGCCGAGAAATTCAATGTAGACATAGGGTGAGGTGGTTAAAAAAATAAACATACCAGAAAATGAAAAGCCACTGGTGAGGATAAAGCCTAGTACCCGGCGATGTTTAAGCACTTTTATGTAATTGCGCGCCACACTGCCTAGTCGCAATGGGATCCGGTTTTCCTCAGGTAAGGTTTCTGGAATAAATACCATAACTGCTATTGCAGTGAGTAAGCCTGCGGTTGACAGAAAATAGAAAATAGCGCGCCAATCAGCAATGATGAGGATTTGCCCTCCTAGCAAAGGGGCGACTAAAGGGGCGACGGTCATGATTAAAATTACAAACGACATCACTTTAGAAAAAGCATCTTTGGCAAACATGTCGCGTAATAAAGCGCTGACAATAACCGCACCTGCGCCACCTCCGATCGCTTGAATAAATCGTAATATCATTAAAGTGGTAATGTCTTGTGCAAAGTACACCAATCCATTGCTGACGACAAAAATGAATAAGCCAGATAGTAATACTTTTTTCCGGCCTAAGCTGTCAGAGAGAGGGCCGTAGATCATTTGGCCAATAGCAAAGCCAACTAAAAAGACACTTAATGTTAATTGCACCAAACTGATTCGGGTGTCTAATGCTTGGGTTATGGTCGGGATCGCTGGAAGATACATATCCACTGCAAGAGGGGTCAGTCCAGACAAAGATCCTAGGATGACAAGCAATAATAGGCTTGGCTTAGTTGGATTCATCGATTATTGCCAAATAAAATAGTGGGCTCAATAAGGTATTAGATAATTGTTGTGAAGTCCATCAAACTATTGCATAACCAAAATGAAATGAGATTATGTCTTAGCTGGAAGGTTAATCGTTGCTGATTGAATGATATTAAGTATTAATTTTGCGCTAACTATTAAGCCTTTATGACAATTGTAGTAATATTTGAAAAACAACTTATTACAAATTGAGAGAGCCTTGATGAGATTAATTAACGTATTTTTTGCTGGCATTTTTATGCTGTTTCTAACGGCGTGCTCACCGGAAGTTGGCTCAGAGGAATGGTGCCAGCAAATTAAAGAAAAATCAGCAGGCGATATTACCGCAAATGAAGCAGCCGATTATGCCAAGCATTGTGTATTTAAATGATCATTAAAGAAGCAGAAATTGAGCAAAAAATTTGGACTTGGTTAGAGCAAGTGGTCATAGGTTTAAACCTATGTCCTTTTGCCAACAAACCGCACCGCAATAAGCAAATTAAAGTGTTATTAAGTGATGCCAATGAGCCACAGCAGTTTTTGGATGATTTAGCGCACGCATTCGGATTACTAGCGAACACCGATGCTAAAACATTAGATACGGTTTTGTTTGCCACGCCGGATTTATTTGCCGATTTTATGGACTTTAATGATGCGCTCGATTGGGCCGATGCATTACTCGCCGAGCAAGACTGGTATGGCGTTTATCAAATTGCCAGTTTTCATCCTCATTATCAGTTTGCTGGAACAGACCCCGAAGATGATGAGAATTTAACTAACCGAGCGCCATACCCTATTTTTCACCTGATCAGGGAGGAGAGCATGAACCGAGCATTGGATAGCTACCCGGATCATGACAAAATCCCTGAGCGTAATATTGCGCGTGTTAGCGCACTAACAAACACTGAAAAGAAACACCTTTTTTCATATTTATATAAGGATTAAACCATGAAAAGTATCATGCTGGCAGTTACAGGCGTTTTAGCCGTTGCAACACTTTCAGCTTGTTCTAAAGCGCCTGCTGGTGACAAGTATGTCTGCCAAGATAAGGTGGAGTTCTACATTGATATTAATGATGACAAAACTGCAACCCTGTATTTTAAAGGCAAAGAAGAAGCCTTAACGTCTGTTCCTGCTGGCTCAGGCGCGAAATACGTTAGTGATGAGCATATGTTTTGGTCCCATCAAAATGAAGCCATGCTTGGCGAAGGGCAAAATCTACATAAGCAATGTCTAAAACAAGGTTAAATTTGGCGTTAGGGTGTTAACCTAAACATAAACATGCATTATCATGCATAAAAAAGCCTAAAAAATTCATAAATATTCAAATAAGGCGGCTTTTATATTTATAGTTTATGTTTCTGAGTATAAGTCTTTTTAAGGTTGAATATACTAAGTATTTATCTTTAACTGGTGTTATGTTCTTTTTTTATTGGCTAGCTCGACCTTGAGTTAGCATTTTAAACTGCAGTGTTGGCTTAATTTATTATTTCTAGCTTGAGCCAATTCTATCGATCATTTAATATTGCGATTTTCAGCTGATCCACCGAAATGATGGGTAAGATTTTAATACTATTATCAGCGGTTGATTTGCGTGGTAACGCAAAGTGAAGAGTGGTAAGGGAAGCAATGAATAAAACGATGTATGAAAAGATATGGGACAGTCATTTAGTTCACGAGCCAGAAGGCGGCACGCCTCTGCTATACGTTGACAGACAGCTCATGCACGAAGTAACCAGCCCACAAGCCTTTGAAGGCATGAAGCTGAAGAATCGTAAAATCCGTAACCCACATAGTGTACTTGCTACTATGGATCACTGTGTGCCAACAACTAAAGCAGGCCGCGCAGTGCTAGTGGATCCAATTGCGAAAAAGCAAATTGAAACCATGGCTGCAAACTGTGAAGAGCACGGTTTAAATCTTTACGATATGGAAAACCCAAATAATGGTGTTATTCATATTGTTGTACCTGAGCATGGCTTTGTTCATCCAGGAATGGTGGCTTGTTGTGGCGATAGCCATACAGCCACTCACGGTGCGTTTGGTGCGCTGGCATTTGGTATTGGTACTTCTGAAGTTGAACACGTTATGGCGACACAAACGCTGCAACAGAAGAAATCTAAAACCATGCTAGTCAAAGTGGATGGCAAGCTAACCAAATTTGCAACCGCAAAAGATATAGCACTGGCGGTAATCGGCAAAATAGGCACAGCTGGTGGTACTGGTTATGTTATCGAGTTTGCTGGTGAAGCGGTTCGTAACCTAACCATGGAAGGGCGCATGACCCTTTGTAACATGGCGATTGAAGGTGGTGCTCGTGCAGGCTTGATCGCGCCAGATCAAACGACATTTGATTACCTTGAAGGCAAAGAGTTTGCACCTAAAGGCGATGATTGGGATGCGGCTGTTACCTACTGGAAATCTCTAGTTTCTGACGAAGGCGCAACATTTGATGCTGTGGTTGAACTTGATGCTGCTGAAATTGCACCACAAGTAACCTGGGGTACGTCACCTGAACAAGTAATTAATGTTAATGCGCCAATTCCTGGCCCAGATGACTTTGATGACAAAATCAAAAAACAAGCCGCTGAATCAGCGCTTAAATACATGGGCTTAGAAGCAGGCCAATCGTTAACAGATGTAAAATTAGACATCATCTTTATCGGTTCTTGTACCAACGGTCGTATTGAAGATTTCCGCGCCGCTGCTGAGTTGTTAAAAGGTAAAAAAGTGGCGCCAGGCATTCAAGCCATCGCGGTACCAGGCTCTTACTTAGTGAAGAATCAAGCGGAAGCCGAAGGCCTAGACAAAATTTTTGTTGAAGCTGGTTGGGAATGGCGTGAGCCAAGCTGTTCAATGTGTTTAGCGATGAATGGTGACCAATTAGCACCAGGACAACGCAGTGCGTCTACATCAAACCGTAACTTTGAAGGTCGCCAAGGTAAAGGGGGACGTACACACCTACTGTCACCTGCTATGGCCGCTGCCGCATCTGTTGCGGGTACGTTTGTTGACATCCGTGATTGGGACTAATCCTTAATCGCCTCACTAAGTTGTTTGGAGTAATAAATGCAACCATATAAAAAACACACTAGTATTGCGGCATTAATGGATCGCAGTAACGTAGACACTGACCAAATCATTCCAAAGCAATTCCTAAAAAAGGTTGAGCGTACTGGATTTGGTATCCACTTGTTTCACGATTGGCGTTTTCTGGATGACGGTATCACGCCAAATCCAGATTTTGAACTGAACAATCCTGCTTTTAAAGGCGCTAAAATTTTAGTGGCGGGTGACAACTTCGGTTGTGGTTCATCTCGTGAGCATGCGCCATGGGCAATTGAAGATTACGGTTTTAATACGGTTATCTCTACTAGCTTCGCTGATATATTTTTCAGTAACTGTTTCAAAAACGGCATCATTCCTATTAAAGTTACGCCAGCTGAGCTGGACAGCTTAATGGATGAAATTCGTGCTAATGAAGGCGTTGAGTTTACTGTCGATTTAGAAGCGGAAAAGTTAACTACCCCAGGTGGGATTGTCATCAAAATTGAAGTTGACGCATTCCGCAAGCAAAGTTTACTTGAAGGATTAGACGATATCGCCTGGTCACTCAAGCACGAAGACAAAATCACAGCTTTCGAAGAAAAGCATAAACAACAACTACCTTGGTTGTGGAAATAAGCTTCGCGCTTATGCAACCTTAGTTGATGAAGGGCGCGGCATTCGCTGCGCCTTTTTTTTACACCATTATTTTTACGTGTAACTGTTACGTGAAACAAGGAAATGCAGCATGGGACAATTAAACCGCCGTGTGCTTTTAATGGACACAACCCTTCGTGATGGTGAACAGACGCAGTCGGTGTCTTTTCCTCCAACTGAAAAAGTCAGTATAGCCAAAGCGCTGTTACAAAAGCTTAAGATTGACCGCCTTGAAGTTGCCTCGGCTCGTGTATCAGAGGGTGAAAAAGAAGCGGTTAAGAAGCTCAACGAATGGGCAACGGCTGAAGGTTTAGTTGAACGTATTGAGGTATTAGGCTTTGTTGACCATACCTTAAGTGTTGATTGGATCAAAGAGACGGGTGGACAGGTACTGAACTTGCTTGCTAAAGGCAGTTTAAAGCATTGCAGCGAGCAGCTTAAGAAATCCCTTGATCAGCATGTTGCCGATATTAAACAAACCGTTGACTATGCCTTAAGCCAAGGCTTACGGGTGAATATTTATCTCGAAGATTGGTCTAACGGTTATAAAGATAGCCCCCAGTATGTCTATGATATGGTGGCAAAGTTAGTTGACAGTGGCATTGAGCATTTCATGCTGCCTGACACTTTAGGTGTGATGTCACCTGATGAGGTATTCGATAGCCTGTCAGATATGTTAACTCGTTTCCCTGACACTAAGTTTGATTTCCATCCTCATAATGATTACGGCTTAGCCACCGCCAATGCGATGTTTGCGGTTAAAGCGGGCATTAGCTCTATTCATTGTACCGTAAACTGTTTAGGTGAGCGTGCCGGTAATGCTTCTCTTGCTGAAGTGGCGGTGGTGTTAAAAGATAAGCTGGGTTTAGAAGTGGGCATTGATGAAAGTCAAATGCATCATATTAGCCAGTTAGTGGAAAATTTTTCTGGTAAGCGAATAGCAGATAATACTCCGATTGTTGGTGCTGATGTGTTTACTCAAACCAGTGGTATTCACGCTGATGGCGATAAAAAAGGCGGCTTGTATATGTCAGCCTTAACTCCTGAACGCTTTAACCGTGAGCGCAGCTATGCGCTGGGTAAAATGAGCGGCAAAGCGTCGCTGGCGAAAAACCTAGAAGCCATGGACATTGAGCTCAGCGACGAACAGCAACGCATGCTACTCAAACGTATTGTTAAACTGGGCGATCAAAAGGCCAGTATCACACCTGAAGATTTACCGTTTTTAGTGGCTGATTTGCTCGAGCGTAAAGATTATAACCACGTTCAATTGCTTAATTGCTCGATCACCTCGGGGATGGATTTAGAGTCTGTTGTCAGTATCCGCGTGTCGGTTAATGGCAGCATTCGTAAATCAGCAGGCAGTGGTAACGGTGGCTTTGATGCCTTTATCAGTGCGATGAAACAAGTGCTGAATGAAGAAGAGCAGTTTGATTTTCCTGAATTGCTTGATTACGAGCTGCGTATTCCGCCCGGTGGGCAAACCAGTGCATTAACCGAGTGTATTGTGACATGGCGTGATGATGGTAAGGTATTACGTACTCGCGGGGTTAACACTAACCAAGTTTTGGCCGGTATTGGCGCCACGTTACGTATGATCAACATTAAGCTACACAGTAAGCACACTGCTAGCGTTTAAATGCTGGTTAGGCTGCATCACTTTCGTTAAAATCGCCTACGGGCGATTTTTTATTTGGAAATGCAATGACGACCTTTAATTTGGCTTTATTGCCAGCGGACGAGAAACAAGCCATAGAGCTAGATAAACAAGCGGCATACGATGTATGGAAAGTACGCAGTGGCCAAGAGCCAGAGTTTTATCTTGAGCAACAAAAAGCCAAGATGAGCGACCCCGAGCAGCTAAGCCGTTATCAACAAGCTGTTGATCTGTATAAGACGTTAATTTAAAGCACACCAAAATACCCCTTGAGGATCTATGAATTTAGTTGAATTAGGTGAAATGACCGACTGCGAATATGACGCAGAACATTGTTGCCAACAAAATGCTTATCCAAAATTTGATCGATTAGTGCATTGCAACATCAGTCAAGATGAGCCTGTAGATGCGTGGCAACTACACGGTATTCACTACGCTGATGAAGAAGAAGTGGCAATGGGAGAAGCAGAAGCCGTTGGTGAGATCATATACCACAGCATGATTTTAGTTAATTATTGCCCATTTTGTGGAACACAGCTCAAAATGGAGTAGGTACTTTATTTGGTTTTCACCAGCTGAATTAAGTAATCTGCTACACGGTCAATTTTTTCATTAGACAGTTGTCTGTAATCAAAGTAAGGGCAGACAATTAGTCTGCTTTTTACATCAATGGCAAATTGCTCATCAAGCCAAATTAGACCGGAGTTGATTTTACCAGCGAGGATCAATTTGTTGGCATAGGTTTTACCACTAATAATGTGTAAGGCTTGGCTCTCATGGTTTATTACTGGTGGGCTAAATAATAGTGCGGTAGCACTGCCTTGTTGCAGCAAATGTTGATCTCGGTATGCTTGCCAAGAGGGGGCGGCACAAGCAAACTTAAACCAGTCTAGATCAAGGGCATATAACAGTTTACTGTATACATTAAACACCTTGCGCCAACCGTTTCCACATTCCAAGCCAATATGTTGTATCTCACCAGTGCTTAATGGCTTTATCACATCCAAGTTTTCATAAGCCACCATAGCAGGTTTGTTTTCGATATATACTGCCAGACTAAAATTGCTGCAGCCAAAGCCCACGTTTTTCACTTTTTATACCTTCTTCGCGACTAACAATATAAGGGCTGACCCCAAAGCCTTATCTTACCCGAACAATATTCTTTTCTACACCTCTGCCTCGAATATCAGCCTCGGCTTAAAATGTGAGCCAGGCAACGTTAATGACTTATTACTCATATTTATATCGAAAACGTAACCCTAACTAAAGCTCTACAGGTTAAATAAGTTTACGATTGTTTTTTATCAATTTTATGCCTATTTAAAAAGGATTTAGAGATGCGATTAACTCGCTTGTTTCTTATATTCATCTTATGCAGTTGTTTGTTTAATCTCGCCCAAGCTGCCGATGATCCTGCCCTTTCACCAAGCTGGCAACAATGGGTAGAAGAGCGGCATCCTGAGCTTGACTGTCCCTGGTTGATGTCGGCTAGCAAACAACGAGTCTGTAGTTGGCCTGCACAATTTAAAGGTGAATTAATAAGCGAGGGGATGCGTTTTGAGATGCAAGTGGAAGTATTTTCGCGCGCGAGTGAGGTACGTTTACCAGGCAATCAATCTCATTGGCCAACACAACTCTTGGTCAATCAACAACCCGCGTTGGTTCTTGATAAGGGAGGTAAGCCCTATGTGCAATTAAGCAAAGGGCGTCACCTGATCACCGGAACGTACCTTTGGTCACGTTTGCCGACAAGCCTAGCATTACCAGATGATTTAGCTTTGCTGAATATTGTCAAAAATGATCAGCGGTTTCCCACCACCATTAACAACAACCAACTGATTTTTGCACAAAAACTGACAGGGACGGAGAGTGCTAAAGATACCTTGCGCGTAGAAGTGTATCGCATGTTAAGCGATGATGTGCCGATGGGCTTAACAACGCAGATTAAACTGTTTGTTAGTGGTAAGTCGCGTGAAGTAGAAATCGGCCAGGTCTCATGGGATAACATTAAAACGCTTCAACTCGAGTCAAACCTACCCGCTCGATTAGAAGAGAATGGCATGTTAAGGGTGCAAGTTAAGCCCGGGGTCCATGAAATAAAATTGCAAAGTCGTGTGGTTGGTAATATCACCTCATTTCAAACCAATAAGTTATCTACGGCTTGGCCTGAACATGAATACATTAGTTTCGCTAGTGATCCCCATTGGCGTGAGGTTACCCTAACCGGTGCAACAAGTGTTGATACGTCTTTAGTTGATATTCCCGCACAATGGAAAAATTTACCCACTTATCGGCTACAGGCTAATCAAGCCTTGCAACTTACTAGCAAAACATCACAGGCCAGTAAGGGACATAGCAATACCATCAATATTCGACGCGAAATTTGGCTGGCATTTAATGGTCAAGGTGCTGTGGTTAAAGACTTAGTTCGTGGCGAAATGAATCAAGGCTGGCGTCTCAATGCTGATAGTGAAATGCAGGCTGGTCGTGCGTTAGTTAATGAGCAAGCAGTGTTAATAACAGAGCTTGACGGTCAGCAAGGGGTAGAGATACGCAGTCCACAAATCAACCTTGAAGCGGTAAGTTCTCTTAACGATATTCGTCATTTTAATGCGGTGGGTTGGCAAAATGACGTGACAGATTTCAGTGCCAGCATTCATTTACCACCGGGTTGGCGAGCACTTCATGCCAGTGGTGTCGACGGTGTAGCAGGCACTTGGATCCAACAGTGGAACTTATGGGATATCTTTTGGTTGATGATTTTGGTTGCGGTAGCGAATAAGTTATTGGGCGTGAAAGGGGCTATGCTGATGGCCGTAACGTTGATATTAAGTTTTCATGAAGATAAAGCGCCCAATTTGTTGTGGGCCCTATTGTTGTTATTGATTGGTTTGGCCTCACTGCCCATCGGAAAGTACAAAGTGTGGGTGTCGCGATTTGCCTTGTTCCCTGTGTTTATTTTAGTGCTTAGCATAGTGGTATTTAGTGTGTCATCACTGCGTTTGGCGCTGTACCCCAGTTTAGAGAAGCCTGGTATTAGCCATTATGCGATGAACACCCATCTTGAGCTTGAGTCTGCAGTTGAGAATAGTTTTGATGAAATTGATCCCTTGGCCGAATTATCCCAAAAAAGTGCTAGTCCGTTGGCGATAAAAGAGCAGCAAAGTAGCAGTCAAGATTTGAAAAAGCTGCAACGCAGTGGGCGTCCTGACAGTTATGCTGGCGTTAAAGAGCTATCTCCTTATCAAGTGGGAGAAAATGATCGCGTACAAACTGGGCCAGGAGTACCGACTTGGCAATGGAATCGCTTCTATATTAATGCGACAGGTGTTGTCTTGGCCACGCAGAGCATTGATGTCATTTATTCATCCCCTTGGATGACGGCCCTATGGCGAGTGTTAAATGTCTTATTATTAAGTGCGATGGCGTTAGTGACAGTGATGAAATTAGTGCAAGTGGGCCGCTTTAAATCATCGCTAGATGCCGGCACAAAGGGGACAAGCCAGACTTCTAAAAATACCAGTTCAATGGCTTCGATAGGCTTGCTTATTGCCTTAGCAAGCACTGGCACGTTAATCAGTGAGCCAAGTCAAGCGCAAGATTTCCCACCTGAGTATTTACTGACGGAATATGAGGCAAGATTATTGGCTGCGCCAGATTGTTTACCTCATTGTGTGTCACTCGACCAAGGCCATTTAGAAATCCGTGAAGGGCAATTACGTTTGTCGTTTAATGTAGTGGCAAGTGTTGATGTAGCAATTGCGCTACCTAGCGCGGGTAATACTTGGCAAGCCGATTCCATTAGTCTTGATAATCAATCAGCTATCTTACGTAAAGACAAAGGTAACCCGTTTATCTATGTCGCAAAAGGACAACATCAGGTAGTGCTGCAAGGGCCTATTTTAAATGATCAAATTGCGATTAGTTTACCTTTAGCTATCCATAATTTTACCAGCTATACACCGGATTGGTTGGTTGATGGCATACAAGATGGCGTGGTGTTGAAAAATAACATTGGCCTGGTGTCAAAAAAAGCCATGGCCGTTGATACGAATGATAACTTGACACCATTACCAGTGAAACCTTATGCCATCGTACATCGGAAAATTAGCTTGGGGAATCAATGGCAAGTGGAAACCCAAGTTGAAAAATTATCGCCCCTGAATGAGTCGGCAACTTTCACAGTTGCTTTACTACCGGGCGAGCAAGTGTTGTCAGGTCTTGAGGTTCGTAATGATGGCGCGGTGACGATACAGATCCCTAACGGGCAAAGAACTTATGTGTGGCATTCTACTTTGCCAGCGACGCCAGTGATAAGCTTACAAGCTGGGAAAAGCAATGCATATTCTGAGCGTTGGCGTGTGATCCCATCTTCGCTCTGGCATGTTAACTTTAGTGGTATTGCAGCGGTCAAATCTGATGCTCAGGCTGAGCAGTTGCAACCACTCTGGAAGCCTTGGGCTGGTGAGCAGTTAGACATTCAGGTACAACGCCCAGAAGGCGTTAGTGGCAGTGTATTCACCACTGAAAAAGCCACATTGTTACATGTCGCAGGTAAAAATACCCAAGCCATGACCTTGAAACTAAAGGTTCGGGCCAGTCAAGGAATCGACTATAAGATAGACCTTGCAGCGGATGCCAACATTATGGCGTTAACGCATAACGGTCGAAATTTAAGTATCAATAGCCCTACCAGTGCGGTGGTGCAATTGCATCCAGGTGAGCAAGAAATTGAGGTTAAATTTCAGTTGCCTAGGGTGCTAAGTTGGGCTGAAACCAGTGCAAACATTCAACTGCCGGGCAAAGTATCCAATATTGATATCGAGTTTGAATTACCTCGTGATCGTTGGTTATTGTTTATCTCTGGGCCTGCATTAGGTGCCTCTATGCTGTATTGGGGCATGTTAGGTGTGATTGTGTTAGGTGCGCTAGCCCTCCCTGTGCTGGCCAGAAAGTTAAGCCTTACTTTACCGGTTAACACCATGGCTTGGGTTTTATTAGGGCTAGGTTTTTCAACTGTGAGTAGCTATGGCGTAGTGCCGTTTGCACTGTTGTTTTTCGCGACCGCTTATCGAAATCAATTTGTTGTGCCCAACAAGTTGGCGCAGTGGCAGTTTAACATGTTGCAAGTCGGGCTCTTGTTACTGACTTTTATTTGTTTAGTTATTTTACTGCTGGTTATCCCTGTCGGCTTATTGGCGACACCGGATATGCAAGTGGTGGGTAATGGCAGCAGCGCTTATCTGTATAAGTTTTTTCAAGACCAAGTGACATCTGGCGCGTTACCTTTAGTGCAGGTTTATAGTTTACCTATTTGGGTTTATCGTGTGCTGATGTTGCTCTGGTCGCTATGGATTGCGACACAGTTAATTAAATGGGGTAAATGGTGGTTTGTTAGCTATACCCAAGGCGGAGCATGGTTGAGCGGGGCGACTGCAGTGAAAACGGCAGAAAATACAGCAAGTATTAATCAATCAAAGGACGGCTAATGAATGAAGCTCAGCTGATACTTACCTTTAGATAAGTGAAAAAAAGTATGCTTTCGCTAATAGTTGGTTTTAGTAAGTTTCAATACAAACTGCCGAGTTAACTCGGCGGTACATTCATGGCCAGCTTGGCGATAGGGTGAATTAACTATGTTGCTTATCAAAGTTATGGCTTAGCCAGTTTCAAATGCGAGCAGATAAGAAAAAGCCGGCCATAAATGGCCGGCAAACGCTTAGATTGCAGTCTTTTGCGTTAAAACTAGCGTTACAGTTGTTTCTCTAATCGCTCTGCACGTTTAGATGGAGCGGGATGGCTTGAAGTGATGCTGTCGACATCGCCTAAACTGGCTAGCTTTCTAAAGCTGCTTACAAGGGCTTCACGCTTGTAGCCATGTTTTTTCATAAACTTAAATGAGTAATCATCTGAGCCTAGCTCGTCTGATTGAGAAAATTGCGCTTTCATGACTTCATCGGCTAAATCGACTAGCTGTGACTTGGCGAGATTACCAGCCACACCTCCTTGAGAGGCAACGCCTTTACGCGCAGCACTGGCAGCGTAAGCTTTTTGGAACTGCGTTTTAGTGTGCTGTAATTTAACGTGGCCAATTTCATGACCGATCACACCAATCAGTTCTTCATCTGTCATCATGTCCATTAAGCCAGAATAGACACGGATGCTGCCATCAGGTAGGGCAAAAGCATTTACATTCGAATCTTCATATACTTTAAAGTTCAGATTTAACCCATCTTCTTTTAAGTGTTTTTTGGTTAGTTTAGCCAAACGCTTGCTGTACTCTGAATCGGCCGGTGATACTTTGCTTTGTTCATCATAAGCCGCTGCCGATTCGCGACCTAATTCGATAATTTCCGCATCCGATAAGGTGATCGCTTTGCCAGCGTCTTTGGCTGCATCAAGGAGACCGGTATTTATTTCAAAAGCAAGGGCAGGAGCAGTGCTGATAGCTAAGCTTAATAATGAATAAGTAAATAGTTTACGCATGATGTTTCACTCATTTTAAAATTTAGCCAACATTAACAGTGATATAACACTGGTGCAATATTCATATGATAATAACTTTATATTCCCTTGCAATTAACGATGAAAAAGTAAAGCTTTGCCATTGAGTTAATCTTATCTATCAAAAACTCCTCACTATAATGTAGAATTTGTCACGTTTATTAAGCTGACGGATTAACCTATCCATGTATCATGTTGCAGATAGGAATTATATTAAGGGAACACTATGAAAAAGCTTTGGCAATATGCCGGTGCATTACCGTATTTGTTTGCTGTTTTTTTGAATTCATTTGTCGATTTAGGGCATAAAATTATCATTCAAAATACGGTATTTAAGGTATACGATGGTCAGCAGCAAATTATTTTGACCGCTATTGTCAATGCGCTGATTTTGCTTCCTTTTATATTGTTGCTTTCACCCGCGGGTTTTTTATCGGATCGCCATCCGAAAAATAAGGTGATGCGCGGGGCCGCTTGGGCCGCTGTCGCTCTGACTATCGGTATCACCGCTTGTTACTATCTCGGCTTATTTTGGCCAGCGTTTGCCATGACCTTCTTATTAGCAGTGCAATCAGCGCTTTATTCGCCGGCCAAGTTTGGTTATATCAAACCCTTATTTGGTAAAGAGCGTTTAGCGCAGGCAAACGGTATGGTACAGGCGGTGTCTATCGTTGCAATTTTATCGGGTACGTTAGTTTATTCGTTGCTGTTTGAAATTTTTTATCAGCCTGACGCCGTGACACCTGAAGCGATATTACTATTGATTGCGCCATTAGGCTGGATTCTAATCGCTAATGCTTTGATTGAGCTGGTGATGGTGTATCGATTGCCACAACTTGAAGCTGACGACCAAACCAACGATTTTGACTGGTCTGCTTATCGCACTGGCCGTTTAATGAAGCAAAGCTTAAGTCCCCTTAAAGATCGCATGGTGATCCGTTTATCTATTATTGGCCTTGCGATGTTTTGGGCGATTGGTCAAATGCTGCTAGCGGCATTTCCCGCTTATGCCAAAGCATACTTTGATGTGACCAACACTTTAGTGATCCAAGGTACTATTGCCACAACTGGGGTTGGTATTGCGTTGGGTTCATGGTTGGCTGGTCGTTGGTCAAAGTCTCATATTGAAACGGGGTTAGTTCCTATTGGCGCGGTGGGTATATCACTCGCGCTGTGGGCCTTGCCATATATGGACTCTTCTTTAACCCAAGCCATTTGCTTCCTTGTGGTGGGCACCATGGGCGGTATTTTCATTGTGCCCCTTAATGCTTTAATTCAATTTCATGCTGGCGAGCATGAAATGGGCCGTGTGTTAGCCGTTAATAACTGGGTACAAAACGTGGCTATGGCCAGCTTTTTACTGATCACGGCAGGGGCTGCGGTTTATGGTTTAGACAGCAAGTTTTTGCTTGGTTTTACTGCTGTGGTTGCTGTTATTGGTGGTGCTTATACTATCTTCAAATTGCCACAGAGTTTACTGCGTATTTTGGTTCGTTGGGTATTATCGCGCCGCTATGAAATATCAGTGCAAGGGATAAAGAATATTCCTAGTGAAGGCGGTGTGCTATTACTCGGTAACCATATTAGTTGGATTGACTGGGCGATTTTACAAATTGCTTGCCCACGACCAATTCGGTTTGTGATGCTTAAGGCAATATATCAACGCTGGTACCTAAAGTGGTTTTTTGATTTGGTGGGTTGCGTGCCTATTGAATCTGGCGCCTCAAGTGTTAAGTCGTTAAACATTATCGCAGAGTTACTGGATGCAGGTGAAGCAGTGGCTCTATTCCCAGAAGGGACCATTAGTCGCACCGGCCACTTAGCCGAGTTTAGACGTGGCTATGAGAAGGCTTGTGATGCCTGTGAAACAGAAATTAAAATCGTGCCGTTTTATTTGCGTGGTTTATGGGGCAGTCAATTTAGCCGGTCATCAGAACGATTAAAGCGCACCAGTGCTCAAGGAATGTCTCGTGATTTAATTGTGGCTTTCGGCCCTGCATTAGCCAAAGACACGCCTGTTGATGTACTAAAGCGCCGCGTGTTTGATTTATCAGTGCATTCTTGGCAGAGCCATGTGGAAACTTTACCGAGCATTGGTAGTGCTTGGGTGAGTAGTGTAAAGCGGGTTAAAAACAATGTCTCATTAACGGATAGCATCAGCGGTGATGTATCGGCATACAAAGCGTTAACAGGTGCCATCTGCATGTCAAGGCGGATGAAAAAACAAATAGTGGGACAAAACGTGGGCATTTTAATGCCCACTAGTGTCGGTGGTGTGTTGGCTAATATGGCAGCGATATTACGGGGAAAAACCTTAGTAAACTTAAACTACACTGCCAGTAGTGATGCGCTTATTGCGGGGCTTGAACAAGCCAATGTTAACACTATATATACCGCGAAACGCTTTATTAAGCAGCTAGAAAAACGTGGCATTGATTTAGCCCCTGTGCTTGAAGGTAAAGAGGTTATTTATCTTGAGGAGTTAAACCAAGGTATTAGCATGCGTGAAAAGGCGTTGACCTTATTCTCAGTACGCTTATTACCCGCTTGGTTGTTGCGATTGTTGTACTGCAAAAAGGTTAAACCTGACGCGACGGCGGCGATATTGTTTTCAAGTGGCAGTGAAGGTACACCCAAAGGGGTCATGCTAAGTCATAAGAATATTATGGCGAATCTTAAGCAGATTTCAGATGTGCTCAACACCCAGGAAAGTGACGTGGTGATGGCGTCATTGCCGTTATTCCATGCCTTTGGTTTGACGGTAACACAATTTATGCCGTTGGTTGAAGGCTTGCCTATGGTGTGTCATAGCGACCCAACAGATGCCCTTGGTATCGGTAAGGCGGTAGCCAAGCATAACGCGACTATTATGTGTGGTACATCTACATTCTTACGCATCTACAGTAAGAGTAAGAAACTTCATCCATTAATGTTTAGTTCATTACGCTTAGTGGTGGCAGGTGCTGAGCGCCTTAATCCAGAAGTCAGACAAAGCTTTGAGCTTAAATTCAATCGTCCTATTTTAGAAGGCTACGGCACCACGGAAACGACCCCTGTGGCCAGTGTGAATTTGCCTGATCAACTGGATACGCAGTGGTGGCAAGTGCAAATAGGTGGCAAAGTTGGCACTGTGGGCATGCCACTACCGGGCACTAGCTTTAAAGTGGTTGATCCGAACGATTTTACCGAGTTGCCGACCGGCGAAGCTGGCATGATCTTAATTGGTGGGGCGCAGGTAATGCAAGGCTACCTCAACAACCCTGAAAAAACGGCAGAAGTAATTAAAGAAATCGATGGTGCCCGGTGGTATGTGACGGGAGATAAAGGGCAAATAGATAAAGATGGCTTCTTAACTATCATCGATAGGTATTCTCGCTTTGCTAAGCTTGGCGGCGAGATGATCAGCTTGGGAGCGCTTGAGCAAGCGGTCGCTAAACATTTAGCCCCTGATCAGCAAATTGTCGCTGTTGCACTGAGCGATGATAAAAAAGGTGAGAAGATTGTTTTGTTATATGAAGGTGAGTTAGCCACAGACCAAGTGCGAAAAGCAATGTTAGAGGCGGGCGTTAACCCCTTGATGATCCCATCAAGTTGGATGTCGGTTGAGCAAGTGCCTAAATTAGGCTCAGGTAAAACCGACTTTAGCCAAGCTAAGGCTTTAGCAATGGCAAGTTGAGTTACGGTTTAGCTAGACTGGAAGTTCGAGCCCATCATGTTTTTTCGTGTTGGGCTTTTTATTTTGCCGTGTTGGCAGATAGCTTGAGATAGAGCAGAGATCATTCACTTCAGCTTTACTTAAGCCAATTACGAACGAATACAGGGTATTTCCCGCAACAATGCCAAAAAGCAAAGTTAAACGTTATGTTTTAGGTGGGCCTATTTATCGCATTTTTGCAGGAAAACTATACTGTTTTACTTATCCAGAACTTGGGGTAATTAGAGATAAAAATAGCGGATAAAAAAATGCAACGTTATTTTATTGGAGTAAGGGCCAATAAAATAAGCGTTGCAATTTGCGGTGTAGATGGCGCGTTAACTCTTACTAAGCTAATGACACTGCATTAACCAAACAACCGAGCTCCACTCTTTTTCTTATTATTCACGTGGGCGCATAACACAAAGATTAAATCTGACATGGATTGAAATCAATTTTCTGTTTGATAAAGCGTTAACTGTAACTCTTTTTATCGTCACAACTGTGACCTAGCTAACGTAGCCTAAGGCAATAAATGGGTATAGAGGATATTATCGTTAAGGCACTGGCCGGTTTTTAACCGCAACCCGTTGTTCGAATTTCTGTAACGTAACGAAACCGCTATAGAGACGAATGGCGGCGGTGATAAAACAAAGCGAGGCAAACCCGTAAGCAATAATGCTGAAATGCTGTGGCAGTAAGCAGCATACTAAAAATAATAAAATAGTCTCCGTACCTTCGGTGATCCCACCAATGTAATAGAAGCCTTTACTGGGGTATTCAATGTTTTCTAATTGATGTTTTTGCGCAAGAATGGCAAAGGCTAAAAATGTTGATCCCGTAGCCATAAAACTTAGGATCAAGGTCGTAGCAGCAATGCTATTTTCGTTTGGATTTGCAAGGGCAAAGCCCAGTACAATCGCAGAATAAAAAATGAAATCACAACTAATATCTAAGAAGGCACCTGCACTGGTCGCGCCATGACGTCTTGCCAGCGCGCCATCTAAGCCATCAGCAATGCGGTTTAATGCAATAAAAAATAAGGCTGGTAGGTAATATTGTAATGCTAATAATGGCACCGCTATTAAGCCGAGAATGAAGCCAATGAGAGAAACCTGATTAGCCGATAGTCCAACCTTATCAAGCTGCTGAGCGCTTAGTTGGGTAAGGGGGTTGATGATTTTAAGAGCATATTTATCAAGCATTAGTTGAGCCTTGTTTCTTCATGTAAACGGTTAAGTGACTAAATTTTATCTAATATGATAGTGGCTGAAAGCGATGGATGCTGGGTTGCCGACATTTTTTCCAGCTATAGGTCAGCTGCATTTATCGTTAGTGTTGGATAAAAACGGCGGTTACCTCTTTAGAGATGTTTACGGGAAAGTTTGATGTATCACAATTTCTGGCTTTTTTTCCGGCTTATACTCAACACAAATAAGGAGCAATTTATATGAGTACTCTCGAGTCAATTATATGGCATGTACTAGGCTATGGCGTAATGCCTGTCATCTTTTTAGGTGGGTTTATTGGGGTGTTTTTTGTTTCGCTATGGATATTAAAGCTAACGGGGGCAAAGTCGTTACCCGAATAAGTAACAGTAAAAACCAGCACTAGCGTGGTTTTTACTGTTTAATAACCAAGCTTAATAAACCTTAACGACTAGCCCTTTAAGGTAAAAGCCTTCTGGGTAGTTTGTTTTGACCGGATGATCGCCAGCTTGAGACATACGCTCAACAATATAGGCATCTTTACCTGCGTCTACTGCCGCATCTGCCACTACCTTTTGAAACAGCTCGCCCGAAATCAAGCCTGAGCATGAAAAAGTTAACAATGTGCCTCCTTCATTAAGTAGTTGCATGGCGATCATATTAATGTCTTTGTAACCGCGGCATGCTTTTACTACTTGTGACTTGTTTTCGGCGAACTTAGGCGGATCGAGAATAATGGTATCGAAGGTGCGCCCTTCGTTGCGGTAACGACGTAGCAGGGAGAATACGTCCTCATTAATAAATTCGGCTTTTGATAAATCTAGCTGATTAAGTTGTGCGTTTTCTTTAGCGGTGGCCAGCGCTAGATCTGATACATCGACATTTTGTACGTGTTTAGCACCGCCTTTTAGGGCATAAACGCCAAAAGTGCCGGTGTAGCAGAAACAATTAAGTACGGTTTTATCTTTAACGTATTTTGCAGCGATGGCGCGATTGTCACGTTGATCTAAGTAAAAGCCGGTTTTATGGCCGTTAACTATATCCACTTTGATTTTAACGCCGTTGTTTTCACTAATGACGATGTCACCTTCTGGCATAGTGCCAGCGAGCAAGCCTTGAGTCAGAGCTAAGCCTTCCTTTTTTCTTACCGCCACATCTGAACGTTCATAGACAGCGCAGTCTGGGTAAAGGGCTTGCAGAGCGCCAATGATGGTCGGTTTTTGAAATTCAGCGCCGGCCGACAGCAGTTGGCAAACCATGACATTATTGTAGCGATCGATAGTAATGCCGGGCAAACCATCCGCTTCTCCAGCAATGAGGCGATAGCCAGTGAGGCCTTTTTCGGCAATCAAATCATCGCGCAATGTTTGTGCCTGTTTGATTTTGTTGGTGAAAAAAGCTAAGTCGATGGATTCATTTGGTTCAAAACTCCACACCCTTGCGCGAATTTGTGAGCTATCAGACCAAGCTGCTTTTGCTAGCCAGTTGCCATGGGCATCAACTATGTCTACAGTTTCACCTGACAGGGCTTTTCCTTGGGTAGATTTTATCGCACCAGAGAAAATCCATGGATGACGACGTAATAACGATTTTTCTTTGCCTTTGGCAAGGGTAACAGTAAGTGGCATAGTTGGGGCCTTGAAAAAATTTGCCCAATTCTACGACTTGGCTAGCTTTTTTAATAGGCAAAAGAGCAATAAACTGTGGGCAAGGTGCAGGAAAAATGTTTTTTTATTGCATAAACTAGTTAAAACAGGAGGAGTGATATGTCTAAAATTGGTGTCCATGTGGTGGTATCAGGTACGGTGCAAGAGGTTGGCTTTCGTTTTTTTACTGTCCGTGAAGCAGAGCGTTTAGGCATTGTTGGGCATGTACGGAATTTGGAATCTGGCGAAGTTGATATTGAAGCTTTTGGTGAGCCGGAGGCGATCAAAAACTTTTTGGCATTTTTAGAGCATGGTCCGAAAACGGCGATGGTTGAGCATTTAGTGGCCAAAGAAATCCCGGTTAAACACCTTATTTCTTTTACCTCAAGCTAAAAAGCCAGCTTAAAAAGCTGGCTTTAATTGGTTTAGTCTGGGGACTAAGCTTGCTGCTACATGATGCGCATGCCCGGTTGGGCACCATCATCGGGGTTAAGAATATAGATTTCTTCTCCGCCAGGGCCTGCTGCTAAAACCATGCCCTCTGAAACGCCAAACTTCATCTTACGTGGTGCTAAGTTAGCCACCATGACAGTCAGTTTTCCTTCTAATTGCTCTGGCTCGTAAGCGGATTTAATGCCAGCAAATACTTGGCGAGTTTCACCGCCCAAGTCTAAAGTCAGTTTAAGCAATTTTTTCGCTTCTTTTAGGCTCTCAGCTTTAACGATACGGGCAACACGCAAGTCAACCTTAGCAAAATCATCAAAGCTGATTTCTGCAGCGATAGGCTCTTTATCTAACTCAGACTGTGACGCTTGCTGCGCTTTTTTCGCCGCCGCTTCTTTGGCTTTATTGGCTGCCTCAAAACTGGCTTTTTCTTCTGCGATCATGGCTTCCACATGCTTTGGATCAACACGTTGGAACAAGGCTTTAAATTTACTAATTTGGTGGTTAGTAAGTGGCGTTTGAATGCCATCCCAGGTTAACTCTTCATTTAAAAAGCCTTCAGAGCGCGCAGCCAACTCAGGCATAACAGGTTTTAAATAACCCATTAAAATACGGAACAAGTTAATGCCGACTGAACATACGGCCTGTACTTGTGCTTCAGCACCTTCTTGCTTTGCCAGTACCCATGGTGCTTTTTCATCTACATAACGGTTAGCGACATCGGCTAAGGCCATAATTTCACGAATAGCTTTACTAAACTCACGCGTTTCGTAGGCGTTAGCTATCACTTCTGCTTTATCCGCAAACTGTTGGTATAACTCAGGCTCAGCAAACTCTGCGGCTAACATGCCATCGAATTTCTTGCTGACAAAGCCGGCATTACGTGACGCTAAGTTAACCAGTTTGTTGACCACATCTGAGTTAACACGTTGCACAAAGTCATCAAGGTTTAAGTCTAAATCATCCACGCGGCTAGAAAGTTTAGCAGTGTAGTAATAACGTAAACACTCTGGCTCAAGGTGTTTTAAATAGGTTGACGCATTAATGAACGTGCCTTTTGATTTAGACATTTTCTCACCGTTAACGGTGACATAACCATGCACGTTTACTGCCGTCGGCTTGCGAAAACCTGAACCTTCAAGCATGCCGGGCCAGAATAGGCAGTGGAAGTTAACGATGTCTTTACCAATGAAATGATAAAGCTCGGCATCGCTTTTCGCAGACCAATAATCATCAAAATTAAGGCCGTCAGTACGATCACATAGATGCTTAAATGAGCCCATATAGCCGATAGGAGCATCTAGCCAGACGTAGAAAAATTTGCCTGCAGCGCCGGGGATTTCAAAGCCGAAGTAGGGGGCGTCACGGGTGATATCCCATTGCTTTAATCCGGTTTCAAACCATTCTTCTAATTTATTTGCTACCTCATCTTGTACTGCGTCTGAGCGTACCCAGCCTTTTAACATGTCGGTGAATTGCGGCAGGTCGAAGAAGAAATGCTCGGTGTCTTTCATGACCGGCGTGGCACCGGATACAGTTGAGCGTGGATCAATCAGCTCAGTAGAGCCATAGGTTGCGCCACACGAGTCACAATTATCGCCATATTGATCCGGCGCTTTACATTTTGGGCAAATACCGCGCACAAAACGCTCAGGCAAGAACATTTCTTTCTCCGGATCGTATAATTGAGAAATCGTGCGACTGCTAATATAGCCTTTACCTTTGAGCTGTTCATAAATGTAAGCAGATAGCTCTCGGTTTTCTTCACTATGAGTGCTGTGATAGTTGTCAAAGCTGATATTAAAGCCAGCAAAATCACGTTGATGCTCTTTGCTTACTTGGGCAATCATGGTTTCAGGCTCAATTCCCAGCTCTTGTGCTTTTAACATCACTGGCGTGCCATGGGCATCGTCTGCACAAATAAAGTGAACTTGGTTGTCACGCATTCGTTGGTAACGCACCCATACATCCGCTTGGATGTGCTCTAACATGTGACCTAAATGAATTGAGCCGTTTGCATAAGGCAAGGCGCAGGTAACTAAAATTTTGCGTGCTTGATTCGCCATAATATCCGTACTAACTTCCAGTGATTAATCTGAGTTGAATGTTACCTAATAGAGGCTATAAATCCCAGTGATGACATGAAAATAGCGGGATTTTTGCTACACTGGCGCAAATTTCCAGCGAAGTGATCAATATGGACGGTAAATTGGATAGAGCAATGGCGGTATTAGCTGCCTCGGGCGGTAATGAACTTATCAAAACCTTGCATTCCCGAGGTGCTTTTAAATTGAGCGACGGCCTTTTAACGTTGAGAATGCCGTTTTATGCGCCCACATGGTTTGACACCTTAAAAGCAAAAACGCAGGTAAAATTGGCCGCACTTGGTATAACGTTACATTGCCAGAATCAAGTTGCTACCTTGCAATCTAATATTGCCAGCCCCATTGCAGGCATTAAAAATGTGTTGGTGGTTGCGTCAGGAAAAGGCGGCGTTGGTAAATCCACCGTGTCGGTAAATCTCGCGTTGGCGCTTGCTGTGAAAGGGGCAAAAGTAGGTATTCTTGATGCTGATATTTATGGCCCGTCGATGCCATTAATGTTGGGACAGTCAGAAGCAAAACCGGAAAGCCATGATGGCAAAACTATGTTACCCATTAAGGCCCATGGTGTGGTGGCCAATAGCATTGGTTTTTTAGTGGATAAAAACGATGCCACGGTTTGGCGCGGACCTATGGCCAGTAAAGCACTAGCGCAAATTTTGCGTGAAACCCAATGGGGTGAACTCGATTACTTAGTGGTGGATATGCCACCAGGAACCGGGGATATTCAATTAACCATGGCACAACAAGTACCAGTTACCTCTGCATTGATAGTGACCACGCCGCAAAATGTCGCATTGGCAGACGCCACTAAAGGCATCAATATGTTTACAAAAGTAAATGTACCTGTGCTCGGGCTGGTGGAAAACATGAGTATGCATGTGTGCAGTCAATGTGGTCATGAAGAAGCTATTTTTGATCAAGGCGGTGGCGTCACGTTGGCTCATGCGCATAACAGTGAATGCCTAGCGCAATTGCCACTACACCGACAATATCGTGAAGATACCGACGCGGGGACGCCAACGGTCATCAAATCGCCAGATTCACCATTAAGCCAAGCCTATCTTGAGTTAGCAGAAAAGGTTGCCATAAAGTTGTATCAAGATTGTGCGTTAGGTGTACAGACAATTTCTGTTGTTTCAGTTGATTAGAGCCTATATAGGGGCGGAGTAGTTAAATAACAGTAGAAGCTGCTGTAAACTTGACTTGCCCCAAACAGATCTAACTTTCTATAATAAAAGAGATATTCCTTATTACCTTAACCACATAATGAGCCCCCATGTCTAGCGATCAAAATGAAGCGGTTATTATCGCCATTGCAGGTGCATCAGCCTCAGGTAAGAGCCTGATAGCACAAACTATTTATAGAAAATTGAGAAAGGACTTTAGCTCACAAGAGATAGGTGTTATCTCAGAGGATAGATATTATCGAGATCAAACTCATCTGCCGATGGAGCAGCGGGTGTTAACCAATTATGATCACCCTAATGCCATGGAGCATGAGTTGTTGGTTAAACACTTAACAGCACTCAAAATGGGTCAAGCTGTTGAATTACCGAATTATTCCTATACAGAGCATACCCGTATGGCGGAAACGACAGAGTTTAAGCCAAAAAAAGTCATTATTCTTGAAGGTATTCTATTATTGAATGTACCGGAATTACGTGAATTGATGCATACCAGTGTGTTTATGGATACCCCATTGGATATTTGCTTGATTCGACGTTTGAAAAGGGATGTGGCTGAACGGGGACGTTCAATGGAATCTGTGTTGGCCCAGTATCAAGCCACGGTGCGACCAATGTTTATGCAATTCATTGAACCATCGAAACAATATGCTGATATCATAGTGCCTCGAGGCGGTAAAAATGTGATTGCAATAGACTTGTTAACAGCTCGCATTCGTCAATTTTTGAAGAATTAATAATCGCATATTTGCACTTAGGTTCTTGCCCATGTTAATGGGCGTTTTAAGAGAAGTGCTGATGCGTTTAGTTATTTCCAATTAATACTCGCTAGATATTGAAAAGGACCATAATGAAAAAACTCCTCTATGCCTTTGTAGCCATCGTGCTTTTAATTATCATTGCTATCGTCACCATCACCAGTTTAGTGGACACCGACCGGGTGAAAGCGATGCTGTCGGAACAGGTAAAGTCGGCAACTGGTGCTGATTTAGTGGTGTCGGGCGATCTGTCGTGGCGCTTTTTCCCTAGCTTAGGTTTTACGTTGGGCCAAACAGAATTGCGTAATGCAGCCGGCTACTCAGAGCAAAACTTGATTGAGTTTAAAAGTGCGAGCATGGACTTGGCAGTTAAACCTTTGTTCGACAGAAAAATTGAAGTCGGTCAAGTAACCTTTTCTGGCGTGAAAATTAATATTTTGACCAAAGCTAACGGTGAAACGAATGTCGATGAATTTAGCCAAGGTATCACCGAGCAAAACAAAGAACAATCCACTAAAGAGCAACCAACAAAGCCGAATCAACCGAGCGAAAGACCTGAATTCAGCATCAGTGTTGCGGGGATTAATATTGAGCAAGGTCAGTTGTTATTACGTGATGAAGTGAGTAAAAAGCAGCAGTTAGTCTCAAATATTGACTTTAGCACTTCTGACATTGCTTTAGAAAAAGCCATTCCCGTTAGTGTATCTGCTGATTACGCGGAGCAAGGGCTGGTAGCGAGATTCGAAAGTAGTTTTAACTTATTGGTTAACGCCCAGCTTGATGTTTTAACTATCACAACTATGCAGACTAAGGCTGAATTAGCAGGGGACGCCATTCCAAAGGGGCAGCAAACCATTCAAATGAATGCAGATTTACGTTATGAGCTAGGTAATAATTTAGCAACAATAACGAATCTGAAGCTAAATGCTTTTGCCCATGAGCTAACAGGCAGTGCTTCTGTGCAGCAAGCTAAGATCCCCAAAATTCGTTTTAATCTTTCGTCTGAGCAACTGGATGTAGATAATTTGTTGGCCCAGTTTACTGACTCAAATCAATCAACCACCGCGCAACCAGCAGCCACTGAAGAAACAGCCAAGGAAACAGAGCAAGCTAAATCGCCAGCATCAACCGATCTATCCATTTTGTCAGCAATTGATTTATTGGGTGATTTGTCCATCAGTAACGTTGCTGTATCAAACGCACAAATTGAACAAGTTAAAATGCAGGCCAAAATTAGCCAAGGCATTGCACAATTGTCAGGCATTCAAGCGCAACTTTATCAAGGCCAGTTAAAGGGCAATCTAACCCTTAATGGTAAGACTAAGGTGCCTACGTTTAAAGTGCAGCAAACTTTAACGGGCGTGCAAGTAAGACCATTAATGACGGCTGTTGCAGAAATGGACAAATTGGCGGGCACGATGAATGCTAGTATTAATCTGACTGGTACAGGGTTAACGGATCCTCAAATCAGGAAAAGTCTGGCCGGTGAAGCCAAGCTGAAGTTTACTGATGGCGCGTTACACGGCATTAATATTGCGCAAATGGTACGCAAAGGAAAAGCGCAGCTCAAAGGTCAAAGTGTTGATGAGGTGGCAGAAAAGAAAACCGACTTTTCAGCACTTACTGGCAGTTTCCAAATTGGTAAAGGTGTGGCACGCACGCAAGATATCAAGATGGAATCCCCAGCACTGCGGGTAAATGGTAAAGGTCATACCAATTTAGTCAGTGAGAGTTTGGATTTTCTTGTTGATGTCACTGTAGTGGGTTCTTTGAAAGGGCAAGGTGGTAAGTCAGAAGACGAGTTAGCAGGCTTTAACGTGCCAATAAAAGTTTCAGGATCTTGGCAAGCGCCTGCTTTCGCACTAGACATGGAAGCGTTACTGAAGCAGGAAATGAAACAGCATGGCGAGCAGTTAAAAGAGAAGCTCGAGCAAGCTATCGATGACAAAGTGAAAGATGAAGGCGCCAAAGAGTTACTGAAAAAATTACCCCTTAAAGGTTTATTTAATTAATACACGAGGCATTCATGGTTAAAAAAATCCTAGTCGTTTGTTTGGGAAACATATGCCGCTCTCCTACTGGAGAGGCTGTGCTGCGTCATAAGGCTAAACTGCGAGGATTTGATTTGGTGATTGACTCAGCGGGGACCATTGCGGCTCACGCCGGCGAAGGGCCGGATAGTCGCAGTGTGATAGCTGGTGAATCAAGGGGTTATCAGTTTACTGGGATTTATTCACGTAAAATCAGCGTCGATGATTTTGCTGAATTTGATTTGATCTTGGCTGCTGATAAGCAAAACTTGAGAGATTTAACAGCCATCTGTCCAGTTGACCAACAGCACAAGTTAGCTTTATTTTTGAGTTTTGCCAATGGTGATGTCGCAGAAATACCTGACCCATACTACGGCGGAGCTGGGGGATTTAACAAAGTGATTGATTTGATTGAGCAAGCCAGTGACAGCTTGCTTGATTATCTGCAACACACGAAGGTGCAAACTAAGTCTGCGTTATAATAACATCAAGCCAGCCAGACTGGCTTGATGTAACATACCTAGAATGACGTACGTCGGTATTGGCGATACTCTGGTCGCCAAAATTGATTGATTAGTTCTTGATCTAACACTTCTTCCGCAACAGGTAAGGCCAGACCATCTTCAATGGCTTGCATCGCAACCGCTTTAGCGATTTTTTTGCTGACCGTTTGTATTTCAGCTAGCGGTGGTAACAGGCCATCCGTTTCTTGGTAAGCCATTGACGCATCGGCCAATGCTTGGCTAGCTGCCATTAACATATTGTCACTGATTGATTTAGCGGCAACCGCTAACACGCCAAGTCCTATACCGGGGAAAATATAGCTGTTATTACACTGCGATATTTCAATGGTTTGTTCTTGGTATACCACCGGCGGGAATGGACTGCCCGTCGCTACGATTGCTTTCCCTTGGCTCCAATGAATGATATCTGACGGAGTGCCTTCAACCCGTGACGTTGGGTTGGATAAGGGGAGTACGATCGGTTGTGGAGTATTAACGCAAAGTTGTTCGATGATTTCTTGTGTAAACAGCCCAGGTTGGCCACTAACGCCTATTAATACGGTAATTTTGCCTTGTTCGACTACCTGCTGTAAGCCCAATGGAGCGGGCGTCGGCCAGTTGGAAATACGTGTTTTGGCTTGCACTAATGGCTGTTGGAAGCCTTGTAAATTAGGCATGTCATCGGTTAATAGGCCATATCGGTCAACCATAAATACTTGGGATCTTGCTTGTTGCTCAGACAAGCCTTCACGTTGCATTTGTTTTACAATGTGCTCTGCGATGCCACAGCCTGCTGAGCCAGCCCCGAGAAAGGCGATGTTTTGCTCACTGAGCTTTTGCCCTTTGTTTTGACATGCTGCTATCAATGTGCCGACCGAAACCGCCGCTGTGCCTTGTATGTCATCGTTAAAGCAGCACAGTTGGTTGCGGTATTTTTGCAGTAAGGGGGTGGCATTAGCTTGTGCAAAGTCTTCAAATTGCAATAACACTTCTGGCCAGCGACGTTTTACTGCCTGAATAAATTCGTCAACAAACTCGGCATACTGTTCACCATCAATGCGTGGATTACGCCAGCCCATGTACATAGGATCGCTGAGTAACTGTGTATTGTTAGTACCAACATCGAGCACTATGGGTAAACAATAGGCTGGGCTAATACCACCACAAGCAGTGTAAAGAGCCAGTTTTCCTATCGGAATACCCATTCCCCCAATGCCTTGGTCGCCAAGGCCTAAAATCCGTTCGCCATCTGTTACCACTATCACTTTTACATTTTGTTTGGTTGCATTTTGTAACATGTCGTCGATTTTATCGCGCTCAGGATAAGAGATGAATAGGCCTCGTTTACGACGGTAGATTTTTGAAAATTTCTGACATGCCAAACCCACAGTGGGGGTATAAATCAGCGGCATGATCTCTTCAAGATGATGATCAATCAGACGGTGAAATAAGGTTTCATTGGTATCTTGAATGTTACGTAAATAAATGTGCTTGTCTAAGTCTGATTTAAAGGAGGAAAACTGCTGGTAAGCCCTTGCGGCTTGCTCTTCAATGGTTTCAATATTGTGCGGCAATAAACCAGTTAAATTAAAGCTGTCGCGCTCTTCTTGGGAGAACGCACTGCCTTTGTTTAGCAAAGACGTTTCCAACAAAGCCGGTCCGGCAAAGGGTATGTATAACGGGCGTTGAAATGGCATAGGTATGGCTCAAAGTTATGAATAAAGTAGCTCTATAGCTTGGTTATTTATTGTGCCGAATAACCAAGCATTTACAACTGTTAAATTGTTTAGCCTTATCAAAATTGGGGTATAACGGACCTCTAGACGATGATCTCGCCTCCATTTTTTGTGCCAAACTGGATTAACGTGGCTTTGAGGTTGTCCATATCAATGGGTTTGGCTATATGTGCGTTAAAGCCAATTTCGATGGCATAAATTTTTTCATCCTGCATCACATCTGCAGTGAGCGCAATGATTGGGAGATCAATAAACTCGGGGATTTGTCGAATGATTTTAGTTGCTTCATAGCCATCTAGTATAGGCATTTGACAATCCATCAATACGATATCAAAGGCTTGTTGTTTAACCGCATCGATAGCTTGCTGTCCATCAGATACGACAACAGGCTCGATAGCAAAATTATTAAGCATACCTTTAATAACCATTTGGTTTACCATGTTATCTTCGGCGACAAGGACGGCTAACTGTGACAGAGGTGTGGTATTTGGCTTAATTGATTGATCCACTTTTGGTGGCTCACAGGTCGCTAGCGGTATCGTTAAGCAAAAGCATGAGCCTTCACCAATCTGGCTTTCAACAGTAAGCTTACCTTGCATTAACTCGGTTAAGCGTTTGCTGATGGCTAAACCTAACCCAGTACCGCCAAAACGACGAGAAGTCGATGAATCCGCTTGAGTAAAGGCTTTAAACAAATTAGCTTGTTGTGTTTTAGATATGCCAATGCCGCTGTCTTTGACACTGATGATTAATGCTGATGTGTTTTCTTGGTAGTTTGTCAACTCTGCAGATAATTCAATCAAACCTTGTTCGGTAAATTTAAACGCATTTGAACACAGGTTCATTAATACCTGTTCTAAGCGTAAAGGGTCACCGATAAACCATTGGTCTTCATCGACATGATTAACGACTCGCCAAGTTAATGATTTATTAATTACACTTGGTTCAAACAGCGTTTGCATGCTGGATAATATGTTCTGTAAATTGAAAGGGATAGACTCGAGCTCAAGCTTGTTGGCTTCGATTTTAGCTATATCTAATATGTCGTTAATGATGTTGAGTAAAGCGCAAGATGATTGCTGGGTTTTAGCCAGATAGGTTTTTATTTCTTCTTTATCATCACTTAACTCAGCCAATTGGGTGAAACCTATTACGGCATTGAGTGGGGTTCGTATTTCATGGCTCATATGGGCTAGAAAACGACTTTTTGCCTGATTGGCATTATCTGATTCTTGCTTTGCTTTTTCTAATTCAATGGTGCGGGCTTGCACCATTAAATCAAGACTGTGGCGACGATTATTCATCAACAAAATTAATAACATAACAAATGCAATGATAATGAGTTGGATGATTAAAAGCAGTTGTGACCATTGGCTTTGGTATTGCTGAACAAAGCTGGATTTAATTGCTAGGTTAAGACGCCAAGTTTGTCCGGCGACATTAAAGTAAATGACTTGTGGCTCACTCGCTACAGCGGCAGGGCCTTCGGTATGGTTGATAAATGGCTTGTTGGCACCTTCCTCATATAGTTGATAATTAAATATTGAGGAATGCGTGGTATTGAAGGCCTGATCTATCATAGGTTGTACCAAGAAAACACCGGTCGCATAGCCACTTGGAGTGTGATCATCATTTTTCGTGCCGTGTTGATAGACAGGCGCAAATAATAAGTAACCTGGCTCAGGGATAACAGATTGAACCAATCGAATAATGGGTGTGGCGATGGGGCGGTAGGGCAATAGTTCGCTATTGAGAGCTGATTTACGAGCTGGATCTGAAAAAACATTAAAGCCAATAGCAGCTTCATTGCCTTGCTCTGGGTAAATTAATCCTATTACGACAATCGGATCATCAGGTTGTAGAGGGGCTCCTTTAACGCTGATTTCTCTTTTATAGTAACTGCTTATTTGCTGCTCTACTTCCTTTTGGCGTGAGGCGGGCACTAAAAGATTCCAAGATAACGCTTTGACACCTGATTGTTGCGCGATGAGTTTACTGGCAAATTGATTAAAGTTATGTCGACTAATATGAGTGGTATTATGTAGATAGCTGGATAAAACTTGAACGGTTGATATGCTGTTATTGAACTGTCGATATAAGCTGTTTTCAAGTACTTTCATTTCTTTTTTAGCTAGCATAAAAGCATTTTGTTGACTGTTGTGGACAAAAAACAAAGTCGTAAATGAAGCTGATATAAACAGCACCGTGGCGGTAAGTAAGATCAAACTACGTGATTTTTTAGTCTGACTATCGAGTTGATTCAAATGGAGTAGAGAAAGTAACAAGGGCGTCGCGATCAATACCCCCAGTGAATCTCCTAACCACCAGTTTAATACGTTGCGCCAATGATGTGCAAAGTCATAGTAGGGATTGAATAAACTCAGAGCATAAACGCCGATATTGCTGGAAATAAGGTTAGTCAGTAGGCCAACAATTAAAATAAAGGCGATCACTTTTAAGTCTGACCGGCAGTGCAGGGGGCTACCAATCCAATAAAGAAGTATGCTGGCGCCAACCAGCGCTTGTATTGTTGCACCCGATGCAATCATGCCCACCTCAAGCATTAAGTCGAAGGTGACGTCTGCCGGGCTAAGTGGAAAGTGACTGTATAAGTTAAAGCTTATTGATGCGATAAATACAGCTGGTACAAACCGCCAGCGCCAGACATAACAACCGTACAAGGCAATACCAGCGGGCAACCAAACAGGCACGACTTGTGACTGAGAAAAGAAATCCGCAAGTAATACGCCACAGAAGAAATAACTCAGGCAAAGAGCAAGGTATAGTACAATATTGCGTGAATAGACTGAGATGGAAACCAATTCAAGCCCTTATTATAGTGAGTAAATAGCAATAATTAGCTCAATGATAGATGAGAAAGGGGCATAAAGCAGGTAGGTAACCATATATTTTAATAGATAAAAATGTTCTGGAGTGATAAATGAATATTTGGGTTGATGCAGATGCTTGCCCGGTGGTAATTAAAGAAATAATTTTTCGAGCTGCGCAAAGAGCGAGTATTCATACTACCTTAGTGGCTAATGCCAGTATGCCAACACCTCCTTCGCCTTATTTGCATACGCTACAGGTTGCTTCCGGTTTTGATGTTGCCGATGATGAAATTGTTGTGCGGGTTGATAATGGGGATATTGTGATCACTGCGGATATTCCATTAGCTGATGAAGTGATTAGCAAAGGTGCTTGGGTATTAAGCCCAAGAGGTGAGCTGTTGACAAAAGAAAACATTCGCCAGCGCTTAAATATGCGCGATTTTATGGACACGCTACGTAGCAGTGGCGTTCAATCGGGTGGGCCTGCACCATTGAATAATAAAGATAAAATGGCCTTTGCTAATGGCCTTGATAAATTGATTAGCCAGTATCAGCGCCGTAGCAAGTAAAGGAGGGAGATGTATCGCCGGGGGCCAGTGCGCTCAGGCACAATACCTGAGCGCAAATAACATTAGCCTAAGCTATCTGTCATCACTTTATAGTTTGGATCTTCAATCATATTCACCTCAACCAGATCGCCAGCTCGCGTGAGTAATTGACGACACTCAGGACTTAGGTGTTTAAGATGCAACGTTTTTCCTTGATTGATATAGCGTTCAGCAAGGGTATCAATAGCTTCAAGAGCCGAGTGGTCTACCACGCGTGAACCAGCAAAGTCGATGATCACATCCTTGGGGTCGTTTTTAACATCAAACAGAGCGAGAAAGTGACTGACTGAGCCAAAAAATAATGGGCCGTGAAGTTGGTAAATTTTATGCTCTGTATCAGGTTGAGAGCTATCAGCATAGATGTGTTTAGCGTGTTGCCAAGCAAACACTAAGGCTGACACTATTACGCCGACAAATACCGCGATAGCTAAGTCAGTAAATACTGTTACCACTGTTACTAGTACAATCACAAAGGCATCATGCTTTGGCACTTTACGCATCACTTTAAAAGAAGCCCATTCAAAAGTGCCTAATACCACAATGAACATGACGCCTACTAAAGCGGCCAACGGCACGACTTCAATTACACTTGAGGCAAACAGGATAAAGGCAAGTAAGCCTAACGCTGCGGTGATCCCAGATAAACGACCACGGCCACCGGAATTGATGTTGATCATCGACTGACCGATCATGGCACAACCGCCCATGCCGCCAAACACGCCATTTGTCATGTTCGCGACACCTTGCGCGACACATTCTTTATTGCTGTTACCGTGAGTATCTGTCATTTCATCGATCACGGTTAATGTGAGTAAGGATTCAATTAAACCCACCGCCGCTAAGATCAGTGAATAGGGCAAAATGATTTGTAATGTTTCCCAAGATAGTGGCACCTCAGGTAATGCAAAACTCGGCAATGAACCTTGTACCGTTGCATTAATATCACCTGTCATATTGATCAGATAGTCTTGAACGTTTCGGGTATCTAAATCAAATCCGATAGCGATTAATGTTACTGTGGCAATCGCGACTAATGATGATGGGACTGCGGTGGTTAGTTTAGGTAAAAAGTGAATGATAGCCATGGTGAGAAGGATCAAAGCAATCATAATACTGAGCTGCTCAGTTGCTAGCCATTGGTAGATATTATCGCCGTTTTCATCAACGCCAATCTTCTCTTTAAATTGACCAAACTGGGCTAAGAAAATGACGATAGCCAAGCCGTTAACAAATCCTATCATTACCGAGTGCGGCACAATACGGATAAATTTACCAAGGCGAAATATACCCGCTAAAATTTGCAGCAGGCCGGTGAGTAAAACCGCAGCAAAAAGGTATTGCACGCCATGACTGGCAACCAGTGACACCATCACCACCGCCATGGCGCCAGTAGCACCGGAAATCATTCCAGGTCGACCGCCAAAAACCGCAGTAATTAACCCCACCATAAAGGCAGCATAAAGGCCAATCATCGGGTCGACACCAGCGACAAAGGCAAACGCTACCGCCTCAGGGACAAGGGCGAGGGCAACTGTAAGGCCAGACAAAACGTCATTTTTCACGCTGACCTTAGTAAATTTGGGGAACTCAAACATGCTGTAAATCTTCTTTTCTGAGGGTGAGGTTAATATCACATCAACCAAATTTTAGATGAAAAAAGACCGCCTAATGCGGTCTTTTTCGTTTAACGCTAATAGTGCATTTTATGACTGCTGTGGCCGGCTCATCTCGCTAGTTGCACTGCTTGAAGCATTTAAGCTACCAGCTTGCTTAACCGATTTAGTGATAGGCGCTCGACTAGCTGCAATACGTGTTGCTACTTTAGGTGCATTAGAAGGTGCAAAATTTGGCTTAGTCATGCCAGATGTTGCGTGTCCTTTTGCTAGAATCACTGGCTTAGCTGCCGCCAATTTTTCTGTTGATGCTGCTTTGGGTGTTGCCACCACTTCGCTAGCAATAGTTGTTTCTGGCTGTGGTGCAATAGGAGCGGCGCTTGCTACTGCTGCAGGCATGGCAGAGCTCTCTTGCACTACAGATTCCGTTTTAGCTTCCACCTTAACTGAATTTTTAGCTTCATCAATTGTTGGTGCTTTCTCTGCTTCGGTCACCTTCACTTCTGTTTCAGCTGGTGCAGGTTGTGGTTGTGAAACAGCAGATGCTGAGTCTATATTGGCTGCTTCAGCAGGCTTAGATTCAACCTTAGATGGCTCAGCTTGTTCCGCTTGCTCAGGGTAACGAGATACAACGGGATCATCTGTTTTATTCTCAGCGGCTATATCTGTATTGCTACCTTCTTGCTCACGCTGGTCACTAAAACGTTTGCGACGATAGTTACCAGTGCGAAGGTGGCGCGGGGTACGACGAGAACGTTTACCTTCATCTTCAGTTTTCTCAACTTCTGCTGTTTCAGTCGTTACTGTTTCAGTCGTTGGCTCAACAACCGGTTGTGACTCTGGTTGTTGTGGTGCAACGGTATCGGCCAGCTGAGCTTCTACCACGGGAGTTGCCGTGTTGGTTGGCTCAGTGGCTGGTTCGGCCGATTGTTCAGTAACAGGATCTTTGGCAGCGAGAGCTTGCTCTTGTATCTGTTTTTTCTTGATTGGCTTACGGCGCGGTTTTTTCTCTGGCTGTGGCGTAGCTTGTGCCGCTTCAACATTAGCTTGCTCTGCCGAGACGTCAGACGTTTCAGTAGACTCTTGTTTTACACGTACTTTCTTACGCATATTTCGGCGCTGACGACGTTCGGCAACGACTTGCTCTTTGTCGTTCTTGCCTTCGGTACGCTCTTGACGTTGACGCTGTGGTTTTTCTTGACGTTCAGCTTTGGCTGGTTGCCCTTGGTTTTCGTTTTCTAGTTGGTCGGGTTTAGCCTTAGCGCGGCGTTTTGGACGTTCACTTCGTTCCGTGCGATCATTCCCATTTCGCTCGCCTTGACCTTCATTACGACGGTTGCGACGGCGTGAGTCGTTATTACGACGTGCGCGCTGCGGTTTATCTTCTTTAGCTTTGTTTTCTGTTGTTTGCTTTTTCTCTTCAACCACAGGCTCTGCTGGGGCAAAGAAGTCGCCAATTGCTTTAAACAAGCGGCTAAATAAAGACGTTGGTTGAGGAGCCACTTTTGCTGTTGGAGCCGCCGGCTTATCTGCTACTGTAGTCGGCTCATTGCTAGTAACAAAACCATGTACAGCAGGCTCTTCGGTTGAACGATGTGAGCTAATTTGGCCTGGCTGATATACCTCAGCAGTGCGCTCTAAACTATTGTAATCAATCACTTCAACTTCATCGTTTTTACGTAAACGAGAAACTTCAAAGTGCGGTGATTGCAGGTTTTCATTTGGAATGATGTAAACTTCAACATTGTGGCGTTTTTCAATTTTGGCCACCGCGCGACGTTTTTCATTCAGCAAATAAGCTGCCACGGCAACAGGCACCATTGCTTGAATTTGTACTGTGTTTTCTTTAATCGCTTCTTCTTCAATCAGGCGAAGAATGGCCAGAGCCAGTGATTCATTATCACGAATGGTACCTTGGCCATTACAGCGAGGACAAACGTGAGAAGCAGATTCACCTAATGAAGGGCGTAGACGCTGACGCGACATTTCCATCAAACCAAAACGAGAGATGCGACCAAGTTGAACCCGCGCACGGTCTTGACGTACTGCATCGCGCATACGGTTTTCAACTTCACGTTGATGGCGTACTGGTGACATGTCGATGAAGTCAATAACAACTAAACCGCCTAAGTCACGTAGACGTAATTGACGGGCAATTTCGTCTGCAGCTTCTAGGTTCGTGTTTAGTGCTGTTTCTTCAATATCACCGCCGCGGGTAGAGCGTGCGGAGTTGATATCAATGGACGTCAAGGCTTCGGTTGGGTCGATAACAATTGAGCCACCAGAAGGCAGACGAACCTCACGTTGGAAAGCCGACTGAATCTGGCTCTCTACTTGATAGTGAGTGAACATAGGTGACTCTAATTGATAGAGTTTTACGCGACTTAAAAAGTCAGGACGAACCATGGCAATATGTTGTTTAGCAAGCTCGTAAGTCTTTCCGTGATCAATTAAGATTTCGCCAATGTCGCGACGTAAATAGTCACGAATAGCGCGAACAATGACGTTTGATTCACGATGAAGCAGACAAGGTGCTGCGCGTTTATCCGACTCTTCGGTAATGTGTGACCAGTGGTTGATCAACATTTTCAAATCATGCTCAAGCTCTTCTGCAGACTTGCCTACACCTGCTGTGCGCACGATTAACCCCATGCCATCAGGCAAGGTGATATTACTTAGCGCTTCTTTCAGTTGAGTGCGTTCGTCACCTTCAATGCGGCGAGAGATACCCCCTGCACGAGGATTATTTGGCATTAATACTAGGTATGAGCCCGCTAAACTGATAAAAGTGGTGAGCGCTGCACCCTTGTTACCACGCTCTTCTTTATCAACTTGAATGATGACTTCTTGGTTTTCTTTTAATACTTCTCGAATATTCGGACGACCTTTGTAAGAGTAGTCTTTTGGGAAGTAATTTTTGGCAATTTCTTTAAGTGGAAGGAAACCATGACGTTCTGCACCGTATTCAACGAATGCTGCTTCTAAACTCGGTTCAATGCGGGTGATTTTACCTTTATAGATGTTGGCTTTCTTTTGATCGTGTCCAGGGCTTTCTATATCTAAATCATACAAAGTTTGCCCATCAACTAGGGCAACGCGCAACTCTTCTGCTTGAGTTGCGTTAATTAACATTCTTTTCATTTTTTACTCTATTAAATTCGGTGTCATAAATCGCCGCACCCTTTGGCTGCTTGGCCCCGGGTCGTTAGCATGGATGCAACCTCACGGTTGGAATGCATGGGGCGCTGTTTCGGCTACATAAAACCTTTTGACTGTTTTATAGTGGTTTTATGCTAATTCGCCTAGCAGGCTCGTTCTCTTCTCGGAATGCGACGCTGTTACAGCTGTTTCATTACTGCTTAAAATTTTTCAGCCTGTATTTTTTGATTTTTACCGTTTTGGCGGGAAAAACCTGCCGATTATCCCATTTTATTAGTGTTTTTAGCAAGGTATTATTTCTATTTGATCTGGCTGCGCTTCTGGTAGAATGCGCGCCATGAATGAATTATATAAAACAGTCCAGTTCCTTGACATCGACGATGAATATCAAGGCCAGCGGATAGACAATTTTCTTATTGCGCGTTTAAAAGGTGTGCCGAAAAGCTTGGTGTACCGTATTGTGCGTAAGGGTGAAGTGCGGGTAAACAAAAAGCGGGTTAAACCGGAATACAAGTTGCTTGTGGGAGATGTGGTTCGAGTGCCCCCGCTACGCGTAGCTGAAGCCGATGCGCCGCCTTCGGTTAAGTTAAACAAAGTTGCCGCCCTTGAGTCGCAAATTTTATTTGAAGATGACTGGTTGATTGTGCTTAACAAACCTTCTGGTTTGGCTGTGCATGGTGGCAGTGGCTTAAGCTTTGGCGTGATTGAAGGATTACGGGCATTGCGACCACAATGCCGCTTTCTTGAACTAGTACACCGGATTGACCGAGATACATCAGGTTGCCTATTAATTGCTAAAAAGCGCAGTGCATTACGTTCGTTACATGAGCAGTTACGTAATAAAACCATGCGCAAGCGTTATCATGCATTAGTGCAAGGGTCGTGGCCAAAATCTATTCGTGTTGTCACTGAGCCATTGTTAAAAAAGGCAGAACAGTCCTTAGTGCAGGTACATCCAGAAGGTAAGGCAAGTGAAACTCGGTTTAAAATTTTGCAGCGTTATCAGCACTGCACCTTAGTAGAAGCAAGCCCAGTAACTGGACGAACCCATCAAATTCGTGTGCACACGGCTTGCAATAGTCACCCGATTGCCGGTGATGATAAATACGGTGATGATGTGTTTGCCGCAGAGATGAAAAAACAAGGATTAACAAGGTTGTTCTTACATGCTGCTCAACTGGATTTTTTTCATCCTGGCATTGAACAAACAATGACAGTAGAAGCGCCACTGAGCCCTGAATTGGTCGCTGTGTTAGGTCAGTTAAAAAGAGCTTAATAGTGTAAGCGCTTTTTAACATCGTTTAACTGCTGGCTAAGGAAATTAAATCACCCTTAGTCCAGCTTCATCTAATATCTCTATTAATGAAATCAGCGGTAAGCCAATTAAGCTATTGGGGTCTCTTCCTTCAAGCCTACCGAATAAACTAATGCCAAACCCTTCACTTTTAAAGCTGCCAGCGCAGTCATAAGGCTGTTCGACCGTCAAATAATGGTCGATCATTTCATCGGTTAATTGACGAAAGTGGACAATGTAAGGTTCCACTAGTGAGGTTACCTGCTGTGTTTCACTGTCGATCACCGCAAGACCAGTATAAAAAGTGACTTTATTTCCACTGGCAGCTTTTAATTGGGCAAATGCATTTTCATAGTTACCCGGTTTGCCAAGAATGTCGCCATGACTAACACAGACCTGATCTGAGCCAATGATAATGGCATTGGAGTGCTGTTTAGCGATGACCTGTGCTTTTGCGATGGCTAAGCGTTCGACAAGCTCTAATGCGGTTTCATTAGCTAGGGGTGTTTCATCAGTATCTGGTTTAGCCGTGCTAAAAGGAAGGTTTAGCTTTTCCAGTAACGCTTTTCGGTATGGCGACGTTGAAGCCAAAATAAGTTTTTTGTTCATTTTAGAATCATTCTGTTAGGGTGTTTTAGGCTATTGTATTTTAACCTGTGAGCAGAAAGCGAGAATAAGCGGAAAAAAGAGGTTTTTCCTTTGACTCTATTTCACCGAATCTATATTATGCGCGCCTTATGCAAAGACTTAAGATTCAAATTAGCGTTGACCCTGTTCGCGCTGCTCAAAAAAAACTGGATATTCAGGGCATTGTTCCTGCATCCAACTTGAGTAGACTTGCAGAATCAACAAAAGGTATTTGCAATGATATTGAAACAAACTTGAGTTTCGATTTCGATCTGCAGAAGCTGCCTACTATTCGTGGGACGGCCGAAGTAGACGTAATACTTGAGTGTCAGAGGTGCTCAGACGCATTTCAGTATACTTGTAAAGCTGAGTTTTTATACACACCTGTGCGCTTCGGTGCAGAGGATACCGATTTACCTAGCGCTTACGATATCATTGAACGTGATGAAGAAGGTGAGATAAACCTTCATCAGCTTGTAGAAGATGAATTGATTCTTAACCTGCCACTGATTGCTATGCATGATGTTGCAGATTGTGGACTCAAAGAATTTGATACCTCGTTCGGTGAAATTGTAGAAGAAGAGCGCGTTAACCCATTTGCAGTTTTAGAATCTCTAAAACGCAAAAGTAAGTAAGGAGTCAGCCATGGCTGTTCAAAAGAGCAAAAAATCTCGTTCTAAGCGCGGTATGCGTCGTTCACATGATGCACTAGTACCTACACAACTTTCTGTAGATGCTACTTCTGGTGAGTTACACCTACGTCACCATGTAACTGCTGACGGTTACTACCGTGGCCAAAAAGTAGTTAACCTGTAAGGTTATCTGCATTGCACGATCTGACGATCGCGCTAGATGCCATGGGGGGCGACTTCGGCCCCCAGGTTTCGGTGCCTGCAGCCCAGCAGGCACTAAATTTGTTCCCTCAATTGCATCTTATTTTAGTTGGTAACCTGGCTGAAATAGATCCTCTGATCCAACAATATCATCTGCTTCAACACCCAAGACTTAGGCTAATTCATGCTAGCGAAAACGTCGCTATGAATGATAAACCGTTACTTGCCCTGCGTGGTTTGAAAGACTCATCGATGCGTGTTGCGCTTAATTTGGTTAAATCAGGCGATGCTCAGGCATGTGTGAGTAGTGGCAACACTGGCGCTTTGATGGCGTTGTCGAAAACGATTTTAAAAGTATTACCTGGTATTGACAGGCCGGCACTTATTACTGCATTACCTAATATACAAGGTGGGCACACTTACTTGCTGGATTTAGGGGCAAATATCAGCTGTGATGCGGATACTTTATTTCAATTTGCCTTAATGGGCTCAGTACTTTCTGAAAAAGTCGAAGGACAGGCTTTTCCAAAAATTGCTTTGCTCAATGTTGGTGAAGAAGAAACGAAAGGTAACGATCAAGTAAGACGTGCCGCACAGCTACTATCCGCTTGTTCACAAATTAATTACACGGGCTTTATAGAAGGTCATGATTTGTTCAGTGGTAAGGCCGATGTTATCGTCGCTGATGGTTTTGTCGGCAATGTCACCCTAAAAACCTGTGAAGGCTTAGCAAAACTCTTTAAACAACAGCTAATTTCGAGTATAAATCAGAATTGGTTTACCCGCTGTGTTGGGTTTTTATTAAAACCCTCTCTAAAGCCACAACTGGCTCATATGAATCCAGATCTATATAATGGCGCGAGTTTAATCGGCCTACGGGGCATAGTAATAAAAAGCCACGGCAGTGCGCAAAGCAAGGCTTTTTTAAATGCAATTAAAGCTGCCATTAAAGAAATTGAGCGACAGGTCCCGGCGCAAATAACGGATAAATTAGAAGCAGTACTACTAGAAAGAGATTCTTAATTCCTTATGTATACAAAAATTATTGGAACCGGAAGTTATTTGCCAACGTCTGTTCGCACTAACGAAGATTTAGAAAAAATGGTTGAAACCAGTGATGAGTGGATCACCGCTCGCACAGGGATTAAAGAACGTCGTATTGCCAGTGAACAAGAAACCGTGTCATACATGGCTTACAAGGCTGGCGAGCAAGCTTTAGCTGCTGCGGATATACCAGCCACCGATGTTGATTTGATCATTTTGGCGACCACATCAGCCAACAATGCTTTTCCTGCAGCTGCGTGTGAAGTTCAGGCCTTATTAGGTTTAACCAACATTCCAGCTTTTGATTTAGGTGCGGCCTGCGCCGGTTTTACCTACGCATTAAGTGTGGCCGATAACTTTATTCGTAGTGGCATGTACAAAACCGTATTGGTGATAGGTGCCGATGCCCTGTCTCATACTTGTGACCCTGAAGACCGTGGCACCATCATTCTGTTTGGTGATGGCGCAGGCGCAGCCGTTGCCCAAGCCAGTAACGAACAGGGCATATTGTCTACCCAGATCAATGCTGATGGGCGCTTTGGTGATTTATTAAAGTTGCCTAACCCCAAACGTGGCTTATCAGGCAGCGAGCTTGAGTCGTACATGTTTATGAAAGGCAATGACGTATTTAAAGTGGCGGTGACAAAGTTAAGTGAACTTGTCACTCAAACCCTTGAAGCGAACAATATAGATAAATCTGAATTAGATTGGTTAGTGCCTCATCAAGCTAACTATAGAATCATCAACGCAACGGCAAAAAAATTAAACATGCCTCTTGAGCGTGTGATTTTAACGCTAGAAAAACACGGTAATACCTCCGCTGCATCGGTGCCCATCGCATTAGATGAGGGGGTGCGTGACGGCCGTATTAAAGCGGGTGATTTAGTCTTATTAGAAGCCTTTGGCGGTGGTTTTGCCTGGGGCTCAGCACTGATTCGAATGTAGTAAGGAATAATAATGACCACTTTTACACTTGCATTTCCAGGCCAAGGCTCACAAAGCGTGGGTATGTTGGCAGAGTTGGCAGCAGAGTTTGCCACTGTTGAAGCCACATTTGCACAGGCCAGTGATGTATTGGGCTACGACCTTTGGCAATTGGTGCAACAAGGTCCAGTTGAAGAATTAAACAAGACTTTTAAAACCCAGCCTGCTTTATTAGCTGCATCGGTAGCTATTTGGCGAGTATGGCAAGAAAAGGGCGGTGCAGCGCCTGTGATTATGGCCGGTCATAGCTTAGGTGAATATTCAGCACTAGTGTGTGCTGGAGTGATTGAATTTAAAGATGCAATTAAACTGGTTGAGCTGCGTGGTCAATTAATGCAACAAGCAGTGCCGGAGGGTGTTGGTGCAATGGCTGCGGTTATTGGCCTTGATGACCAAGGGATTGCCGATGCGTGTATTCAAGCTGCGCAAGATGAAGTTGTTTCGCCAGTAAACTTTAATTCACCCGGCCAAGTGGTGATTGCGGGTAATAAAGCTGCGGTAGAGCGTGCAGGCGTACTATGTAAAGAAGCGGGTGCAAAACGTGTACTGCCTTTACCTGTCAGTGTGCCATCACACTGCGCATTAATGAAGCCAGCAGCGGATGAGCTGGCTAAAGCATTAAAAAATATTCAATTTAATACGCCTGTCATACCCGTGATTAATAATGTCGACGTGGCTCAAGAAACTAACCCCGAAGCAATCAAAGATGCCCTAGTGCGTCAGCTTTACTTGCCTGTGCGTTGGACTGAAATTGTTGAAACGATGGCTAAGCTTGATGTCACCTTAGAAATTGAAGCGGGTCCGGGTAAAGTATTATCAGGTTTAGTGAAAAGAATTAATAAAACCATCGCGGCACAAGCGATAAATGATGTTGCTGGCTTAAATGCAGCGCTAGCAGCGACGAACGAGGGATAAAAGATGAACTTTGAAGGCAAAATCGTACTGGTAACAGGAGCAAGCCGTGGTATTGGCCGCTCAGTTGCAGAGAGTTTTGTAGCTAAAGGTGCCACAGTAATAGGAACTGCTACCAGCGCAAACGGCGCAGCTGCTATTAGTGAATATTTAGGAGAAAGCGGCAGAGGCCTTGAGCTGAATGTGACCGACCCGGCTTCTATTGAGCAGTTGTTTGCTGATATTAAAGCAAACTATGGCGATATCGATGTGTTGGTTAATAACGCTGGCATTACTCGTGATAATTTGATGATGCGCATGAAAGATGATGAGTGGCAAGATATAATCGACACTAACTTAACGTCTGTATTCCGCCTTAGTAAAGCAGTACTACGTGCAATGATGAAAAAACGTCACGGTCGTATTATCAGCATCGGCTCTGTGGTAGGAACCATGGGCAATGCGGGTCAAGCTAACTATGCAGCGGCAAAAGCGGGCGTAATTGGCTTTACTAAATCACTTGCTCGTGAAGTTGCATCACGGGGTATTACCGTGAATGCAATTGCACCAGGATTTATTGAAACGGACATGACCAAGGCGCTCAACGATGAACAAAGAGCGGCCATTTTAGGTCAAGTTCCAGCGGGTCGTTTAGGCGATCCAAAAGAGATTGCGGAAACTGTATGCTTTTTAGCGTCTGACAGTGCTGCATATATCACCGGCGAAACGTTGCATGTTAACGGCGGGATGTATATGGTTTGATGCCATATTGTTAACGAGATGTTGTTTTAGCCCATTTTTTCGATAAAAATCACGAAAAAATTGGTTAGACCAGTCATCTCGGGGTTGAAACTTTCGAGCGATGGAATACACTATCGCGACTAACGCAATTAGCGTATTTTCTAAAGGAAAAAATTGATCATGAGTAATATTGAAGAACGCGTAAAAAAGATCATCATTGAGCAACTTGGTGTTAAAGAAGAAGAAGTGAAAAACGAATCTTCTTTCGTAGATGACTTAGGCGCAGATTCACTAGATACAGTTGAACTTGTTATGGCTCTTGAAGAAGAATTTGACACAGAGATCCCAGACGAAGAAGCTGAAAAAATTACTACAGTTCAAGCAGCTATCGATTACGTAGTGAACAACGCAGAATAATTGCAGCTTAACTTAAACAGTTAATTTTATGGGGGCGGTCTTTTGACCGCCTTTTATTTATCTACTTATTTTATCTACCATCCGGAGATTTTGACGTGTCAAAGCGCAGAGTAGTTGTGACTGGTATGGGAATGTTATCCCCTGTCGGTAATTCAGTTGACGATTCTTGGCAAGCCTTGTTAGCGGGTAAAAGTGGTATCTCAAATATCGATCATTTTGATACCGAGGCTTATTCAACTAAATTCGCCGGCTTGATCCGAGACTTAAATGTTGAAGATTACATGAGCCGCAAAGATGCCCGTAAAATGGATTTATTCATTCAATACGGTGTGATTGCGGCCGAGCAAGCCTTTCAAGATAGCCAATTGGAAGTAAATGAGCAAAATGCTCGTCGTATCGGTGTTGCCATTGGTTCAGGCATCGGTGGCCTTGGTTTAATTGAGTCGAATGCTATTAACCTACAAAAATCGGGCCCGCGTAAAATCAGCCCATTCTTTGTTCCTTCGACCATTATCAACATGGTGTCAGGCCATGTTTCAATCAATAAGGGCTTAAAAGGGCCTAACATTGCTGTGACTACGGCGTGTACCACTGGCTCACACTGTATTGGTTTAGCTGCGCGTATGATCCAATACGGCGATGCCGATGTGATGTTGGCTGGCGGTGCAGAAAAAGCCTCTACAGAATTAGGCATGGGTGGCTTTGGTGCGGCTAAGGCACTTTCTACTCGCAATGATGATCCAACTAAAGCCAGTCGCCCTTGGGATCAAGACCGTGATGGTTTTGTATTGGGAGACGGTGCGGGTGTTATCGTGTTAGAAGAATACGAGCATGCAGTAGCACGCGGCGCAAAAATTTACGCTGAATTAGTTGGCTTTGGTATGAGCGGTGACGCTTACCACATGACGTCGCCTCCCGCTGATGGCGAAGGTGCGGCGGCTGCGATGCAAAATGCCATTGAAGATGCCAAGATTGAAGCAAACCAAATTGGTTACATCAATGCTCACGGTACTTCAACACCTGCCGGTGACATTGCTGAAACGCAGGCAGTTAAATCTGTGTTTGGCGAGCACGCTCAATCTGTACTTGTTAGTTCAACCAAATCGATGACAGGTCATCTATTGGGGGCTGCGGGTGCGATAGAAGCGATCATTACGGTGTTAGCGTTGCGCGATCAAGTCGCGCCGCCAACCATCAATTTAGAAAACCCGTCTGAAGGTTGTGATTTAGACTACGTTGTGGGCGGTGCGCGTAAAGCGAACCTAGAATATGCCTTATCAAACTCGTTTGGTTTCGGTGGCACTAACGGGTCACTCATCTTTAAACGCGTTTAATGCCATAAAGGCCATTTTCTGGTATAAAGCCTGATAATTATTTATCAGGCTTTTTTGTATTTACTATGATGCTAATTAACGGCGAGCCCAATTGTCAAATATCGGCTGTTGATCGAGGCTTAGCTTACGGTGACGGCTTTTTTACCACGGCAAAAGTGGTACAAGGTAAAGTTGAGTTTTGGCGTGATCATGTCGAGCGTTTGATGCTGTCGAGTAAAAAGTTTGCTATTGAGCTGCCAAGCTTGCTGACTTTATTTAGCGAAGTGCAAACGGCGATAGCTGAAGTGGAGCTAGGTTGCTTAAAAATCCTAATCACCCGCGGTGAAGGGGGCAGAGGCTACAGTGGTGTTGGTTGTGATAATCCGACACGGATCATCACCGTGACGCCATGGCCTGCCCAGTATCAACAGTGGCAAACAGAAGGAATTTCACTGACTTCTTGTCAATATCAACTCGGCTTAAATCCTCAACTTGCAGGCTACAAAACATTGAATCGTCTTGATCAGGTGTTAATCAAACAAGAGCTTGAATCTCTTGATGTGGATGATGTGATTGTTTGTGATGTGAATGGCCATGTAGTTGAGTCCAGTGCTGCTAACGTATTCTGGTTCGAACAGGGAACTCTTTATACGCCTGACTTATCTCAAGCCGGTGTCAATGGCGTGATGCGTAAGCAAGTGTTGCGCTGTGCTCAGCAACTTGAAATACCGGTTAATATTGTAAAGTTCAAACTTGAGCAATTAGCTCAAGTGGATAGCATGTTTATCACCAACGCGTTAATGGGTCTAGTGCCTATCAAGCAGTTTCAACAACGTGTCCTAACGGATTTCTCTTTGGTACAAAGACTTCAACAAGAAATAAAAGATGATTAAAAAAATATTTTTGCTGTTTCTCTTTTCATTATTGATTTGCGCAGGTGCTATTAGTTATTTATGGCATCAACTACAAAACTACCGAACCACTGCGGTGATCAAAGAAGATACTGTGTTCACTGTGCCCAGTGGTAGTCACTTTCGCCAATTAGAATCGCAATTGGTGGCAGCAGGTATCATTAAACCGAGCCCTTATTATGTCTGGTTAGGGCGCTTATATCCTGAGTTAACACCATTGAAGAGCGGGACCTATCACTTACAAGCAAATTGGACAATAGAGCAGGTATTACAACAGTTTGTTGATGGTAAAGAGTATCAGTTTAAATTGACTCTCATTGAGGGCAGTACTTATAAGCAATGGAAACAGCAAATTGAGCAAGTTGAAGGAGTCACTTTAACTGGGGTGCTTGATGATGAAGCCGCGCTCGCGAAAAAATTAGGCCTAGCGCAATCAAAACTAGAAGGCTTCTTACAGCCGCAAACCTATTTGTTTCCTTATCATGCAACAGATTTGGAAGTAATAGAGCGCGCTTATGCTGCGCAACAAAAAGACTTAGATGAAGCATGGCAAAATCGAGCTAAAAATTTACCTTTGAAGACACCTTATGAAGCGCTGATATTGGCTTCTATCATCGAAAAAGAAAGTGGCCATGCACCAGAGCGTAAAACCATTGCATCGGTGTTTATCAACCGTTTAAATGCCAACATGCGGTTACAGACTGACCCCACCGTTATTTATGGTATGGGCGATCGTTATGATGGCAATATCAGGCGGAAAGATTTGCGTGAAGCAACGCCCTATAACACCTACGTTATTGATGGTTTACCACCAACACCGATTGCCATGCCGGGTAAAGATGCGATAAATGCCGCATTGAATCCTGCGGATACGCCTTATTATTATTTTGTTAGTATGGGTAACGGCGAACATTATTTTTCGAAGAATTTGGCTGAGCACAACCGTGCGGTTAGAAAATACATATTAAAAAAGTGATCTTATGAACAGCGGTAAATTTATTGTAATTGAAGGACTCGAAGGTGCGGGTAAAAGCAGCGCAGTTGCAGGTGTTAAAGCTTGGCTTAGCGCCAATGGTGTGCAAGAAATTGTATGTACACGTGAGCCGGGTGGAACGCCATTAGCGGAAAAAATGCGTAGCATTGTTAAGGACAATACCGACGAAATCTTGAGTGACAAAGCTGAATTATTGTTGATGTACGCGGCACGGGTGCAATTGGTTGAGACAGTGATCAAACCGGCTTTAGCGCGAGGCGCTTATGTCATCGGTGACCGCCATGATTTATCCTCTCAGGCATACCAAGGTGGTGGTCGAGGTATTAATTTGGCGTTGATCCAGCAAATTAAAGGCGCGGTACTGGCTGACTTTCACCCTGATTTGACTTTGTATATGGATATTGACCCGGTTCAGGGTTTACAACGGGCAAGTGCCCGCGGGGAGTTAGATCGCATTGAACAACAAGCCATCGATTTTTTCCAACGTACCAGAGCGACATATTTAAGCTTAGTGGCACAAGACCCCCATGCTTATGTCATCGATGCCAGTCAAACCTTGCCAGAAGTTACCTTGCAAATTGAACAACAACTTACTCAGGTCGCAGAGCAAATATTGTGATATATCCTTGGCTTGAGGCTTTATCTCAGCAGCTATTTACGCAAGCGGACCAAGGCAAATTGCATCATGCTTTATTAATGTCTGGTATTGCTGGCCTAGGTAAGCATGATTTAGCGAAGGAGTTGGCACAGCGGTTATTGTGCGCGCAGCCACATCATTACGGTAGTTGTGGCGTTTGCCACAGTTGCCAATTGTTTTTGGCTGGGAATCACCCCGACTTTCATCAAATTAATGAAACTGAAAAAAGGCTGATTAGCATTGATACCGTGCGTCAGCTTAATAAAGTGGTTGCCGAACGTGCCCAGCAAGGTACCGCAAAAGTCGTGGTGTTTGATAATGCAGAAAGCTTTAACGAATCATCAGCTAATGCTTTATTAAAGACCTTAGAAGAGCCAACCGATAACAGTTACTTTATTCTACTTTGTGAAAGTGTTGGTCGGTTAATGCCGACGATCACCAGCCGCTGCCAGAAAATTTTGCTCCATGCCCCCAATGATTGTCTGCCATGGCTAACACAGCAAGGTTATAGTGATGTACCTGCGGGCTTAATTCAGCTTTATCAAGGTGCGCCATTAGCCGTATTGCAGGCGTTAAAACAGCAAAACGCTACTGAATACGAGCAAATCGCAGTCGAGTTTGATCAATTCATACAAGGCAAGAGTAGCAGTTTCCAGTTAGCCGACTTTATTAGTCAAGATCTTGATACCAGGATGAATTGGTTTTATTACTTGCTCCATGATATGCAAAAAGTGCAATTTGGAGTGGCGAAGGATAAACTCATTTTTAGTAACTACCACACATTACTTGTTCGTTGTAGCCAACAATGGTCAGCTGTTACAGGCTATCATCTTGCGGAAGCGTGGCTAAACCTGAAACAGCAATTTATCTCTCATTCAGGTTTGAAAAAAGACCTGTTACTTAGCCAATACTTTATCGACCTAAAAAATAAGCCCGGAGGTTAGTGTGCTTGTTGATTCCCATTGTCACCTCGACAAATTAGACTACGAAAATAAACACCTTGATGTCGCAGATGTAATAGCCAAAGCCAAACAGCGTGGTGTTAGCCATATGCTTGCAGTCGCGGTCGAGTTAGGTGAATTTGAAGCCCTTGAATCCTTAGTTGCCCCTTTTGATAACGTATTTCTCTCATGCGGTATCCACCCATTGCACCAAAATTCAGATCAAGATGAAGCAAAATTATTGCGTTACTGCCAGCAAGATAACGTGGTCGCCGTGGGTGAAACGGGCCTCGACTATTTTTATTCCCCCGATGATAAAGAGCAGCAACAAGCCTGTTTTCGTCGCCATATCCGCGTTGCAAGGCAAGTAAATAAGCCTTTGATCATTCATACCCGAGACGCACGAGAAGATACCTTAGCCATCTTGCAACAGGAAGGGGAAGGTCAAGTAACCGGTGTATTACATTGCTTTACGGAATCGCTAGCCATGGCTAAGGCCGCGATTGAAATGGGTTTTTATATTTCAATCTCAGGTATTGTTACTTTTAAAACCGCCAATGAGCTACGAGAAGTAGTAGAGCAACTACCACTTGATAGATTACTGGTAGAAACAGACTCGCCCTATTTGGCACCTGTGCCTTATCGCGGTGAACAAAACCAGCCTGGTCATACCCGTGCAGTCGCTGAATTTGTTGCGCAGCTAAAAGGGGTTACATTGGCAACCCTTGCAGAGCAAACCACGGCTAACTTTTTCCGGTTGTTCAACACAGCAACCCCTACTGAGTGATCCACCTGCAATGGGGTAAGTGAATTTTATGCTTTACTTCTTTGGCTTACTGGCGGTATTTGTTTTTTCTGCCACTGGCGTGTTAGCCGCCAGTAAAAAGCGGGTTGATTTAGTCAGTGTGTTACTGACTGGCATGATCACCGCTCTTGGTGGTGGAACACTACGTGATTTGTTGATAGGCCAGCCGGTTTTCTGGCTTGTTGATGAAACTTATCTGTGGGTTGCCTTGCTCGGATCGCTGGTTACTTTCCTTAGCGAACCAAGCATGCGCAAACGCTACCATTGGGTGCTGTACTTAGATGGCTTAGGCATTGCTTTATTTGCCGTTCAAGCCATTGATAAAGTACAAGGTGTCGGATATTCAGCAGTAGTGGCGGTATTAATGTCAGTGATCACCGCTATTATGGGTGGGGTTATGCGCGATGTGATGACCGGCCATACCACCTTGTTATCGACGAAAGAGCTATATGCAACGCCCGTATTAGTGGGCAGTATTTGTTATGTCATTTTAAAAGAAACCAGCTTACCTCCAGGGCTACCTGCTGCGATTGGTTTTTTCGTGGTTGCCGTTTTCCGCTTTATTGCGATCCGATTTAATATTAGTTACCCAGAGCGTTTTATGATCGGTCCTCGGTAAAAAAGGGCTCGGGACAATTCCTACGTACCCGAGCTAGGGGAAGATAAACTCTTTTTTATGACAATTAAGATTAGTAGAAAAAGCGCGATCTGCGAGCTTAAAAGTCAAAAAGATGGTAATCACGTACCAGATCTCTTGGGTAACTATTTTTAATTCTGTTGTTTACCCACTTTCCTAAGCCTACCGGCGCACCTCGGTAGAGGAGGATAACTTCACCTTTGCCGAGTACCTGCTCCAAATGAATATCCCTACCCATGTAGTATTCTTTACATTGGTTAGCATTGAGCTCAAAGGTGTTTTTGTTAGCGATTTGGCCTATGACGAGCGCTAATTCGTGAGTAATACGAAAGCTCTTCTTAATCGCTTCAGCTAATTTTATGCCGACTCGGTCATACTTCATCTTGCCTTTAATACCCGAGAACGCTTTTGGGAAAAGCCAGTATTCGGCATCGCGTATGCAAACATCACCGATGAGTTGATCGGCATTTACGCCAAATTGACTATCCAGATAATTGAAAAAGTTTTCAGTTTTCTCTTTAGTTGCAAAGCTAAATGGAAACTTGCCGCGATGGCGGTTTTTCTCACTTGGTTGAGCCGATCCCAGTTTTCTGAAGCCAGCGACAAAGAAGCCTTCACTGTCAAACACTTGTGGCCAAACATGGAGATAACCTTCAGTGGTAGCAACGTTTGCGGCATCGGGAAATAAATTTGTCAGGGGCAGTACGGCGACGGCATCACCGAAGGTTTCAAGTAGGTGTTGGCATACTTCCTGATTTTCACTCTGGTTTAAGGTGCAGGTAGAATACACTAGGGTGCCACCAGGTTTGAGAGCATAAAAAGCACTTTCTATTAGCGCTTTTTGTGTGTTGGCAATCTCTGAGACGGAGCTTTCGCTCCAGTTTTTCATTGCATTGTCATCTTTACGCACTGCGCCTTCACCTGAACAAGGAGCATCTAATAAAATAGCATCGACACTTTCTGTCAGCCAGCTACCAAACACGCGAGCGTCAAAGTGGGTAAGGGCAGTATTTTTAATACCACAGCGCATAAGATTACTGTGTAACACTTTAACTCGGCTAGAAGAAAACTCATTTGCAATCAACAAGCCTTGGTTATTCATTAATGCCGCTATTTGTGTCGTTTTAGAGCCGGGGGCCGCCGCTGCGTCAAGTACAACGGGATCAGCTGTCTCTGATTGCCATAAATGAAACAACGCAGTCACAGGCATCATTGAGCTTGCTTCTTGAATATAAAATAGCCCTGCTAAATGTTCAGCACTATTGCCAAGGGGGACTGATTCATCTTCTCTGCTGATCCAAAAACCATGATCACACCAAGGAATGGGGCTAAGTTGCCATTGGTGCTCTAATGCGCGTTGCTTAAAGACGTCAACACTAATTTTTAAGGTGTTAACCCGAATGCTTTTGCGTAATGGCTGATTACAAATTGCAACAAAGTCATCCATGGATAACTCATTAGGCATGATTTTGGCCATGCAAGATAAAAAAGTATCGGGTAAGAATATTTGATTTGCCACTGGTCGCCCCTCATAGATAGAGGCGACATATTATCATGATTAACGTGGAATTTTAGGCTGCCAATCAAGCCATTTTTGTTTAAATTCTTGCTCTAGACTGAATCGCTGACCGATTTTAGCTTTAGCTTGAATTTTTCCATCGGGGGTAGCAAACGAAATACCACCACGAATAATAGCTTCTAAAGACTCTGCTTTTAGGCTTGCGCCTGTTATGCCGACATCCATGTTAAACCCAGAAGCCTGCCAAAATACGGAATTGTTTCTAACCAAGTGTTGGTATTGTGGCTCAATATTGATACTTATCTCGACTTGATCGCCTGCACTGGCAACCGCGAATTCAGTGACTTCACCGACTTGAATTTGCCTGAAATAGACAGGGCTGCCCAAACTGAGGGAGCCAGCTCTTGGCGCGGTTAAGGTTAGGCTCAAGCCCTTTTGTTCGCGAGACAGTAATGGCGCTTGTTGGCCTGCGGTAAAACTAGTTTGCGCTTTACCTGAGCCGGGTAGGGCTTCGATATAAGGGCCTGCTAGCACAGTGTCCAAATTTTCAGCGCCCGCTAACGAAACCTTAGCATTGACTAACCAATACTGACTGCCTTGACGTCGAAAGCGATCAGCAAAATCTTGTTTTATTTTGACTTTTGCTTGTACGTTGTCATTTCTTTCATTTAAATTCAGGCTTTCCACTGCGCCAATGACAATGCCCTTGTAACGCACTTGAGTTCCAGGCTTAACATTATCGGCACGTGCAAAACTGAGATAAATATTGTAATTGACTTGAGTCGCGGCCTCAAAACTGGAAAACAGAGGGAAGTGTCCGTCTACCTTAGGTGTTGCCGTTGTTTTATTGTCAAAGGCAATACCGCCTGCTGCTATCGCTAGCAGGGAATCGGTTTTTATTTCGAGCCCAGACAAGCCCCCCTTGATATCAATGCCACTGACATCCCAGAAAAAGCTATTTTTTGTGATTAAATGTCGATACTGGCCCGCAATCTCCAGCTCAATGGCCACCTTTCCCGTAGCGGTTAAGTCATAATGACTGACTTCACCGACGGGGAGTTTACGAAAATATACGGGAGATCCTAACGTAACTGAACTCATTTTGTCGCTAATGACGGTAACCTTAAGGGGTCTTGCAAATGCAGCACTGCCAAGCTCAGCCAACGCGCGGTCGGGATATAGTCGATATTGGGATAGGGGATTACCTTTGGTTTTATTATCGGGGTTATACAGGCTTATCCCCCCTTTAAGTAAGCTAGGTAGAGGCTCAGCACTTAGCTCCATGCCTTTTAATGAGGCCTTCAGAGAGATGCCTCCTGTTTTGTAAAAGCGGGTATTGCCAGCGATGAGGTGCTGAAAACTTGGTTCAACGGTCAGTGTGATAGTCACGCCATCTGCTTTTTCATTGAGTGTAATGTTTTGTATTTGACCAACAGAAACGCGTCGATAATAAACAGCATCACCTGGCTCTATGCCACTGGCATCATCGGCAAACAGTTCAACGCGCATCGCCGTGTCAGAAACGTTTTTATTATCAGACACAACAAAAGTCCGCATCGGGTTACCATTTGCAGGCTCAAAGGCAATAAAATCCCCTTTGATTAAGTTACTTAAGTTTTCTACTCCGGCCATAGTGAGTTTTGCTTTTTCGAGCCAAAACCGTGTATTTTCACTAAGTTGCTCTCTAAACATAGGTTCAATTACGGCATTGGCAACAAATAACCCTTGCTCTTCATCCAACTCTATTTGAGTGATTTTACCTGCCTTAAAACCCTTATAAACAATAGGCGTACCGACATTGATACCATCAATGGACGTTAATTTGAGTTGGATTTTTGCACCACGACCTGCTGCCTCGATATCGTCATAAAATTTGAATAAGAAATTAGAAGGTGCTTTATTTCCCTCAATAGGGGAGTCAAATGCGATAGCGCCAGAAATAATAGAGGCTAAGCTCTCAGTATGGACCTTTATTCCCGACAACGAGAAGTCTGCATTGATGCCACTGACATTCCAGAAGCGAGAGTTTTGCTTGACTAAGTCGGCGTATTTGACATCAATATTAAGTTGTATTTCAACTTCTTGTGCATCGCGTACTAAACGGAAATTATAAACTTCGCCGACCTGAATTTTTTTATAGTAAACCGGAGAGCCAATAGAGACACTCCCCATATCTTGTGCCAACAGTTTAACCGTTAAACCTCGTTCTGATTGGCTCAATGGTTGTTCATCAGCGGCAATAAAACTATCGGATGGCTCACCAACGCCAGGGCGCATGTTAATATAACTGCCGGTAAACAAGGTATCTAACCCCGAGATACCACTTAACGATGCTTTAGCAGACACGAGCCAAAACTTGGTATCTGATTTAAGCATATGAGCGGCTTGGTGCTCGATTTCTGCAATCACATAAACACCGGAAACATCCTCGTCTAGTTTGATATCGGTTACTTTACCTATATCGACACCTTGATACTTAATTCGTGTTTTGCCAACTAAAATACCATTGGCATTTTCAAAGTGAATACGGATCTCAGAAGCGGCATTAGACATATGCTGAAATAATAACCAACCACCGAGCACTAAAGCCAAGATGGGTAAAAACCAAATTGCTGAAAGGTTTCGTTTATTACTCACTACGGGGGCTGTCGGCTCAATTTGTCCAGTCATTATCTTTTTCCAAATCCCACATTAAACGCGTATCAAAACTTTTTGCCGCTAACAAGGTTAATACGACCACTGATGCAAAGGCTGTTGCGCCTGGGCCTGGCACAATAACTAACAACTGTCCTTTGTCGATAACCGCGACCATGATTGAAATAACAAAGAGGTCTAGCATAGACCAGCGGCCGACCCAATCAATAAACTTAAACATAATAAAACGCATTTTGTGGCTCATGCTTAACTGCAATTGCAAAGAAAGCAAAATAAACCCCATGCCGAGAATTTTAGCTATAGGGACAACAATAGATGCGACAAAAACAATAATGGCAATACCTGCGCTGCCACTGTTAATCAGTGCGATAACACCAGACATAATGGTGTCAGGGGTTTCATTGCCTTGGCTAATCAATATCGTGATAGGCATGAAATTAGCCGGAAAAATAAAAATACAAGCTGTGATTAAATATGCCCATGTTTTTTGCAAACTATTTGTTTGTCGCATGGTTAGCGTTGCATTACATCTTGGACATTGGCTATTTTCTTGAAAAGAGCAAACTAGTGCACATTCCCCGCAACGTACTAACCCTGCGTCTTTAGCTGATTGCATCTATAGGTACCTTTTGCCAGTAACTGCTAGCATCAAAAAAAGACAAGATTAGGCTGTTAATGATCATTAGCAGACTAAAACACACTAATCCAACCCCTAACTCTATATCTGCGAGATCAACAAGTTTAATTAGCGCGACAAGGAAAGAAACTAAGTACACTTCTAGCATTGACCAGTGCGTCAAAAAATCTGTCCATTTTAATAGTTTTTTTAACCACTGAGTTTGGATGTTAAAACTAATAATGAAACTCGCACAGCAAAGAGATAACAACATTAAAAAAGGAGCGATAGTCGAACAAATAAAAATTAATAACGCGACGAAGTAGTTGCCCTCATGAAATATTTTGAGTGTAGCTTGTAGTAGGCTAGCTGTTTCTGTACTGCCTATCATAGTCATCGATAAAAGTGGATATAGATTGGCAGGCAATAGCAAAATTAACGCTGTTAAAGTTAATGCTAGCATGCTCATAGGCGAGCAGATGGAGTTAAAATATAAACGACTACCACAGCGGGGGCAGGTGGCGATTTGACCTAGCTGTAACGGTTGCTTAACCTGTAATAAATCACAATGCTCGCAAGCGATTAAGGTTTCATTATACTTATTCATTACCATCAGAATCATTTCATTTTAGATAAAGTATATCGAAACTGTGAGCACAAAACGAATTAAATGCTTGGCGATAAATAGAGATAATGATACTGTATAAAAAAACAGTTAATGGAGAAAACCTGTGGCCGTTGTCATTAAGTATATAGTTGAACGAAATGGTGAAGAAAAGATGACCTTTACGAGCAAAAAAGAAGCGGATGCCTACGATAAAATGCTTGATACCGCTGATCAGTTGTCAAGTTTTCTCGCCACTGGGCCGATTGCGCTTGATGATACTCAGCTTGAAGAATTAGGTCTCTTTTTAGCCGCGAATAAAAACGATGTAATGAATGTGCTCAAAGGTGGTAAGGCTGTTAGCGAAAAAAAACCTAAAGCGACATCCGCTAAAAAATTGCAACTTGCTGACGATCCTGCCGCATAGTTTTCCCTATTAAGTTTAGTTACTTTGGTAGATGGCATGTTGCGCTCTTCCTGCTGTTTTTGCTTGATATAGAGCTTGATCGGCGTAGGATAAAAAGTCGTTACAGTCAATTGGTGTCTCAGCTAAATAGCTGAATATGCCTACGCTGACAGATACCATGCTCTCTGGACCTATATTCATGTGCGGGATTGCTAGGTCTCGTATTAATTGATTAATGCGCTTAGCGACTTCTATTGCGCCTTTTTGATTCGTACTCGGTAAGATAATGCAAAACTCCTCTCCGCCATAGCGACTGACTGAGTCAGTACTACGTTTGCATGCCTGAGTCAGTGTTTGAGCAATCTTTTTTAAGCAATCATCTCCTTCAAGGTGGCCGTAGTAGTCGTTAAACTTTTTAAAATGATCGACATCAATCAGTAAAACACTCACGGCTACCTTATCACGAAAAGCGCGTGCAAGCTCAAGGGGGAGAGCATGATCGAGATAACGGCGATTAGCTATCCCGGTTAAGCCATCACTTAAACTCATTTTTTTTAATTCAATATTGGCTTGTTCTAATTGAGTCGTTGTATTAATTAATTGCATGCGCATTTTGGCAATGCGCTCCATTGCTTGCAGTTTCGCACTCAGCACTAAAGGATCAACAGGTTTAGTTAAATAGTCGTCACCTCCCGCGTTAATTCCTTCCATTAAATCTTCTGGACTCGTTTTACCGCTAAGAAAAATAATCGGTACCCAAGGCTCTTCAGAAGCACGGATCTGTTTTGCTACTTCGTAGCCATCAATGCCCGGCATCATGACATCAAGCAAAATCAAATCAGGTTGTTCTGATAAGAATGCTGCCACGCCTTCCTCGCCAGAAGAGACGATTATTAATTTATGCAAGGCGTGATCTAAAAAGGAGCCAATAACCATTTGTTCAATTTTAGAATCATCAATCAGCAGTATTTTCATAAATGCTATCGTAAGACTTGGGATAAATTAATTGTATGCAAAAGTAGTACAATAGGTGAATGTAATATGAACTAGTGACTTATGAATATCTAGGAGTGAGAGCTTGCTCGCACTCGTCCTTTGAACTGAAGCTGACTAAGGGAAAAAAGTAAGGCTAATAAAGCGAAAAATAACCGCCAGTAATAGAAAAACAACCCCTGAGCGAATGAATTTGTATTCAGCGATAGTGAGATCATCGACCTGATTAAAAAATATTTTAACAGGGGCGAAGTAATCAGATTTTCTTCGGCTGTAAGTAATGCAGCCAATTAACACAAGTACTACACCAAATAAAAGCGCAACAGGCTCAGCTATTGTTAATATTTCAGTCCACATAAAATCTCCTTTTTATACATGTTAATTTAGTATCTTATGCTTAGCTATTAGCGGAAAGTCTAAACAAAAAAAGAGCCGTAGGCTCTTTTTTAATCATTAACAATAGTGATGAGCTACAAAATTATTTTTTGTAAGCGTCATTGTGTACGCCAGCCGCACGACCAGAAGGGTCAGCATTATTTTGAAATGACTCATCCCAAAGCAGTGCTTCTGGTGTAGAACAAGCAACCGACTTACCATGAGGCACACATTGTGCTGCAGACTCAAGAGGGAAGTGCTCTTCAAAGATACTGCGATAGTAGTAAGCTTCTTTAGTATCTGGCGTATTGATTGGGAATCTAAATTCCGCACTGGCTAATTGTTGATCGGTTACTTGAGTGGCAATGAACTCTTTTAAGCTGTCAATCCAGTTGTAGCCAACGCCGTCAGAGAACTGTTCTTTTTGACGCCATAATACTTCATCTAATAGCTTGCCATCAAAGGCTTCGCGTAGAATGTTTTTCTCGATACGGCCATCTTTGATCATTTTAAGCTCTGGGTTGGTGCGCATTGCCACATCCATGAACTCTTTATCTAAGAAAGGTACGCGCGCTTCAATTCCCCATGCTGCCATGGATTTGTTGGCACGTAGGCAGTCGAACATATGCAGCTTATCGAGTTTACGGTTAAGCTCTTCGTGAAATTCTTGTGCGTTTGGCGCCTTATGGAAATACAAGTAGCCGCCAAAAATTTCATCAGCCCCTTCACCTGACAACACCATTTTAATCCCCATGGCTTTGATCTTACGTGCCATCAAGTACATTGGAGTGGATGCACGTATTGTCGTTACATCATAGGTTTCTAAGTGGTAGATCACTTCACGTAGCGCATCGATACCGTTTTGTACCGTAAAGATGATAGGGTGGTGAATAGTACCAATCGAATCCGCCACTTTTTGCGCGGCTGCAAGATCGGGTGAGCCTTCAAGACCGACAGAGAAAGAGTGCAGTTGTGGCCACCAAGCAGCAGACTTATCATCATCTTCAACTCGCTGTTTAGCAAAGCGTTGAGTGATTGCAGAGATCACAGATGAATCTAAACCGCCTGATAACAGTACGCCGTAAGGAACATCACACATTAGCTGACGTTTTACCGATTCTTCTAATGCTTGGCCAATTTCTGCAGCGCTACCACCATTGTCCTTAACCCCTTCATAGGTCATCCAATCACGTTGATAATAACGTGTCAGTTTACCATCTTCGCTATCAAGGTAGTGTCCTGGTGGAAATTCTTGCACTTTTGCACAAACTGGCGTTAATGCTTTCATTTCAGAGGCAACGTAAAAGTTACCGTGTACGTCCCAGCCCATGTAAAGCGGGATAATACCGATGTGATCGCGACCGATCAGGTATTTGTCTTTTTTCTCATCGTATAGACAGAATGCGAAGATACCATTAAGGTCGTCTAAAAATGCGTTGCCTTTTTCTTCGTATAAACCAAGAATAACTTCACAGTCAGACTTTGTTTTAAACTGGTAACCACAAGTAAGCTTAGCTGCTAAGTCTTTATGGTTATAAATTTCGCCGTTCACTGCGAGAATGTGTGTGTTGTCTTGGTTATATAAAGGCTGCGCACCTGTATTAACGTCAACAATAGACAAACGTTCGTGCACTAAAATCGCTTTGTCACTGGCGTAAACGCCTGACCAATCAGGGCCTCTATGACGGAGCAGTTTAGACATTTGAATCGCTTGCTCACGCAGTGCAACCGCATCACTTTTGATGTCGAGAATACCGAAAATCGAACACATAGACTTCCCTTCTTATCAGTCTTTGAGCCTATTAATATATGGCTCGGTTACTACACATTTGCATCAAGCAAAGAAAATAGACATAGGTAATGCCACTTTATTGCCAGTTATATTTTTGATTCATGGTTTTAACAAATATCCAACACAAAGTCACTGCCCAATTAAGCGCGCAATGACTTTGTGCAACAGATTTAAATATCGATACGACTGGCTACTGGGGTTGTCATGCTCTGCATTTCGCTGCAAACATGACGCGCAAATCCTGCCCCGGCTTCATCGTACATATTAAATACCGCATTAACACCCAAGCCTTTTAATTCCTCAATGTCTTCGGCAAAGCGGGCAATGGCCGCAATTTTCATACTGCAGTTACGATTGCGTAGCTGAATAGCAGCATAGTGATTACCATTATGATCGGGCATTGCAAGTAGAATCAGATTAATTTGGTCTGTGATCTCGAGTTTATTCCAAAAATCCGAGTCCATTGCGTCGCCTGTAATGACGCGTCTGCCTAGCTCTCGGTGCTTAATGGTTTTTTCATGGCTGTTATCTATGCCTAATACGGTATCGCCAAACACTTCTTTTAACTCGTCATAAGCACCGGTTCCGATACGGCCCATGCCCATGACTAAGACTTTTGCGTCACCAACACGGATCGGTCTATCTTCAACATGTAAGCGCAAATGCTGGAAACGCTTTAACCGAGGAGACAGTTTTTGATAAATAGCGTCACTGCTTTTATTTAGTACTGATGCCAAGATAAAACTAAAGGATAGGGCAATGGCTGTCACTATGAGCCAATCGTTGCTGAGCCAGCCTTTGCTCGCCGCTAACGCCGCTACAATTAAGCCGAACTCACTGTAGTTGGCGAGGGAAAACGAGCCCAGAAGTGAGGTGCGCGCACGTAACTTGAACAGGTTGAAACAAAAGAAATATAAAATGGTTTTTAACGGTAATAGCAACACGAGTAACGCAGCAATAATCAAATGATCGCCAGTAGGTAGGCCGTTTAAGCCAATATTTAAAAAGAAACAGACTAAGAACAGCTCTTTTAAATTGAATAATGACTTGGCCATGCCACCCGCACTTGGATGCGCGGCAACGAGCATGCCGGCGATGAGTGCGCCCAAGTCGGCTTTCATTCCTACCATTTCAAACAGGCCCGCGCCAATAACGAGGGCAAGGAAAAAACCGTACAATACAAGTAGCTCACCATGGCCCACTTTATCCATTACCTTAAACAGTAAAGGCCGCAGGAAGGGCAATAATAGCAAGCCTAAGGCATAGTATTCGGGTAATTTTCCGGTAGAAAACGTTAAAAACAGTACAGCAAAAATATCTTGCATGATCAGTACACCAATGGCGATACGACCATAAAGGGAGTTCATTTCACTTTTTTCTTCGAGAATTTTTACTGCAAATACGGTACTGGAAAAGCTCAACGCAAACGCGACAATGAAAAAGCCATTACTGTCTAAGCTTTCCACTAAGCCAAGCCCCAGGAATTTCAATAAAAACAGCGCGCCAGCAAAAAACAATACTGAGCCAGTGATATGTAAGGATGCCGCGCCCCACACCTCACTTTTAAACAAGGTACGTATATCAAGCTTAAGGCCAATAGAAAATAACAGCAGTGTCACACCAAGGTCAGCAATGGTAGAGAGGCCTTCAGAAGACTCAAACCCCATGGCATTTAGCACAAAGCCAGCTAATAAAAAGCCGACCATAGGGGGAAGTCCAATGGCATTTATCGCCATGCCACTAGCAAAAGCGATTCCGATTAGGGTAATTAGGGTGCTGGGTTCCATGATAATTATATTTCTTATGTTGTGATGTACAGGGGGTTGATAAAGCGATAATCAATACCTGTATTATCGCTTAGAGTCAATAGAGTAGCACTCAGGCATTAGGCACGAGTTATAAAAAATCGATGTCTTGGATCGAGTTAACTATATAGTTTGGCTTAAATGGTACCTTGTCAATATCTGCCCGAGTACTCACACCAGAAAGCACTAATATCGTTTCTAGGCCAGCTTGAAAGCCCATTAAAATATCGGTGCGCAAGTTATCCCCTATGATGCAAGTATCTTGGGAATGGGCACCAATTTTATTTAAAGCCGCACGAATGATCCAAGTGCTGGGTTTACCGACATAAAAGGGCTCCTTGCCGGTCATGCGCTCGATGGGCGCACATAACGCACCGCATGCTGGGCTCATGCTCGGGCCATGGGTGTCTGGATTGGTCGCAATAAAACGGGCCCCATCAGCAACAAAACGGGCCGCCTTTTGGATCATGCTCCAGTTATAGCTGGTGGTTTCGCCGACAATGACAAAATCGGGATTAATATCGGTAATGGTAAAGCCTGCTTTATACAGCTCGTGGGTCAGGGCGCCTTCACCAATCACAAATGCTTTATTGCCTTCTTGGCGTTCCATAAAAGCGGCCGTCGCCATGGCCGAAGTGTAGAAATATTCCGGTGGTACATTAATGCCAGCGGATTTAAACCGATTATGTAGATCATTTTCGGTCATGGCTGGATAGTTAGTTAAAATAACCAGCTTGTTGCCTTGTTCAATCATTCGGTGAATAAATGTATCGGCACCAGGGATCAAAGAATTGTTATGAAGTAAAACGCCGTCGATATCGCAAATAATGCTTTTTTGCATGCTCTGTTCCATGATGAAATAAATACTAATTAATAGTAACCAGTTAAAAATATTATGTATAGATACAATTGCCTGTGTTCAACTTTTGCTAGAAGAGCAAGTTACATGGCTGATTCTAAGTTCAGAATAAGCATGATAAAGGGAATAAAATGAATACTAATGAATATGAATCAGTACTGACATATTGGTTCGGTGACTTAAGGGATGGCTTATCGGACGCCCTCCATCGAAATCGCTGGTTTCAAGGTGGCGAGTCAGTTGATGCTGAAATAAAAGCAAAATTTGCTGCACTGCATCAAGGCATCGTTGCCGGCGAATATGCGCATTGGCTAAAACAAGACCGAGGCATATTAGCGACAGTGATCGTACTTGATCAGTTTAGTCGGAATTTGTTTCGTGGCAGCAAAGCAGCATTTGCTTATGACGGACAAGGGTTAGCGCTGGCAAAAGAGGCGGTGGCGCGCGGAATTGATTTGCGCTTGCCGTTGGATTATCGGCTTTTCTTATATTTACCTTACGAACATTCGGAAAACATGCAAGATCAAGAGCAGTGCCTGGCCCTGATGCAAGGTATGCTTGAAGATGCCCACTCCCTTGAAGCGCAGCAGTTGGTGCAACAGTACCTGCAATTTGCAGAGCACCATTATGATATTATTCGTAAGTTTGGCCGTTATCCACATCGAAATGCGGTGTTAGGAAGACCTTCGAGGCAAATTGAGGTACGCTATTTGGCCAATGAGCCAACTCGTTTTGGCCAGTAGACCTTTTTTCTCATTAATTAACAAGGAAGTTAACGTTGAAACATTTTTCTAAAATCATTAAATCTATTTTTATCAGTGGCTTATTTTTTACCGGTATTGCCCATGCCACTGATTCTGGGCTTGATGAATTCTATGCCCAACCACCTAATCAAGCCGCTTACAAAAGAGCAGTAGAGGCAGGCGCACTAGTTAAAGCACGGCAGTTTTTTGTCAATACTTGTAAAGACGCTAAGGCAAAAGGGGTCGAAAAAACACTCGACTGTCGCTGTGTGGAAGAGCAAGTTGCCAACATATCCGATGAAGTATTTTTTTATGAAACCATTCAATCATACCAAGAGTTTCAAGCGCGAGCGCAATTACAAGGTGATGCTGAAAAGCTTAAAGCGCTGAAAGTCGAGCAAAGTAAACGTGAAAGTCTGACTAAGCAATTAGGCAAAGCCTGCGGTTAGTGGGGCTATTTTTCACGTTGGGTAGACAAATATGTTTACCCAAGTGTTTACCATGGCCGTTATCTCTCATTAATCCTTACCCTTTAACTTAAATCTCCGCCTTGTGTCGATGATAATAGCTAATGTGAGTAAGCACATTAGCCAGGCGAGGATGTCACCGTTACGACTGTAAAAGGTTGACTCGGGGTGAATGCTACTTGTTCCTTGGATCACTTCCCGTTGGTTAAACTGGCTGCGCGCAGTCACTTGGCCGAATGGGTTGATCACCATGCTTACTCCACTGGTGGTACCCAAGCCATAGGTCACGCGATTTTCAATCGCGCGAAAGATGCTGTCAGTAGCGTGCAGCAAGGGCAGCTGCTTATTGCCTTTAAAATCATCATCAACGGGCATTAAGATAATATCAGCGCCGTGCTGTTTTAAGGCGCGAGAAATCCACAATCGATGGCGATCAAAGCATACGCCAAGGCCGACATTGCCAAATGGCGTTGCCACTACTTTCATGTCTTGCACTTTACCGGGAGTGAAACCGAATTGTTTTTCTCGGAATGTAATTGCGATTTTTGGCGCTCTTAATACCTCATTACCTTCAGGGTCAAACATCACCGCGGTATCGTATTGATTTTCCCCTTCTCGCCACACCAAATCAGCCACAAGATAACTGTTTTGTTGGCGTGCTAAGGCTTGTAATTGTGAAACAATCACTGGGTTGTCAATGGTGGCCATTTCATTTTCAGGCCAGACAATAAAATTAGCAGGTTGCGGTAATGTCTTGGTCAGTGCGGCATTAACATCAAAAATAGCTTGAGACATGACTTGGGTATCGGCCCAATAGCCTTCACCATCCATGGGTTTGAGCGCTAAATTTTGGATACTGGGGTCTTGATTGGTTAAGTCTACCGTCGCGGCAATATTAACTGTAGCGGGCACGTTTGCGGGAATTTTCTGCTGGCCCCAGTATGCCAAACCAGCAATCAATATTAGGCAAGCTATTGCGGGTTTATGTATGGCTTTGCGCTGCCAAATAGTCAGTATCAGTTGCGTGATGGCGGTATTACTGAGCACAACTAAAAAGCTCACGCCGACAAATCCGGTAATCGACAATATTTGTAACAAATCGGTTTGTTGCCACTGGCTTTTGGCAATCAATACAAACCAAATATCTTCCAAATAAGGTAACACATAACGCAAAAACTCAACGCTACACCAAGCAAGGGGAAGGGCAAATAGGCTCAATATCGGCCGACAATGACGACTGAGTACGATCCCCCAATGGATAACGCGGGCAAAGAAGAAGCCCACCCCGATCATTAAAAGACTGCCAATGATGGCGCCGAATAAATCTTGAAACCAGCCATGAGCGAGCCAAGACCAGATAATGGTTGCTGGCAGCAGTAAGCGAAAAGGTTTTACTTCAGGACGCAGCTGTATCAAGATCAGAACTGGCACCAAGGCAAACCAGGCTAAATAACCTACGTTATGTCCTGGCATCGACAAGCCCATTAATGCCCCCGAAGTCGCGGCGATTAGGATGTTAAAAAATCGATAGTGAACAGGGGTCATTAATACGGTCTTCCTTAATGTTGAATCGGCCAGTGAATTAAATTAACGTGTTTAACTTCTTGCTGTGCAGTCAGCGCAATACTCAGTTTTTGCGGTGATAACTGCGCCAAGTCATGCTTGGCTAGTGGTATTAAGTAACTGTATAAATTACCTGCGTCAAAAACATGAGATGCAAGCTCCCTAATACCTTTTATCCATCCTACGCCGCTGGCTTTTAACCAAGATTCCATTAAGGCCCACCTATCATAAAAATATTCAGGATCGTTTTGTCGATGTAGCTCGTCAGAGGTTAAGCATATTTCAGAAAGTCGCCTCACTTTAGCGGCACTAAAGTGATGCTGGCAAATGTCCAAGCCCAGCGGATTAGCATTACTAACGGCGATCATCATGATCTCAGCGCAGTGTGACAGGTTAAATTCAATCGCACTATTTTTAACCGATGGTTTACCAACTGGACCCCATTCAAATTCAAGCTCTTGGCCTGCAAGGTGCCGCTTTAACACTTGATTAAGCATGACTCGTTGCTTAATAAATTGCAGACGGGTGGCATTGGTTTTTTCCCTTACTTTTAGCCACTGATCTTGAGTTAAAGCCACTCTGGCTAACTGTTGTTGGGTTGTATTGTCGTTATCGGTATTATTATCAATAATCGCATAGTAAAGGTTAATAACGCCTGGCGAAAGGGGAGGCGATGCATTGGCATTAAGATGGTTGCAGTTGATCACAGATTGAAGCATATCGATTACTCCTTAGGCGGTTTGTGTTGTTTGGGTATAACCACCATCAATAATCAAATTTTCTCCCGAGTGGATCATTGGGTGGGTCGCTAAGCAATATGCGGCATGGGCGATCTCCTCCGGCTGGCAAAAACGGCGTAAGGGGATCCGATTAAACGCGTTTTTTTCCTGATACCAAGGTGCGTTAACGATCATGTCGGTTGCTACTGGCCCCGGTGAAATTGCAAAACTGTTTATTTGTGGGTATTGCTGTGCAAGCCAATGAGTCCATGCAATCAACATGCTTTTAGTGACGCTATAAGCACTTTGCCCTGCACGTGGACGAACCCCAGAAATACTGGCCATATTGATTACGCAACCCTGTTTCGATTTTAGTAAGTGCGGTTTTGCCAACTCAAACAATGCGCAACTGGCCTCATAATTGGTAGCCATGCAACGTTGCCAATCTGTTAATGGCGTTTGCACCAATAAGTTATCGGCTAAGCATCCGGCATTGTTGATTAATACATCAAGGGAGGGGCATTGCTGCATGTATTGTTCGCGCGCGAGCTTATCGGTGATATCAAATATCGCCAGCTCTGCTTTGCCGCCTTGCTGCTTTATCGTTTGTAGCAGCGCATCACTGTGCTGATTTTGCTGTCGTACGTTAATCAAAACTCGATAACCTTGCTTAGCAAAATAACTTGCCATGGCACTGCCGATGCCTCTCGATGCTCCAGTAATTAATACCGTTTTCATAATAACTCCTCTCGTTTCTCTAATTGCGATAATGGGGCTTCTGGCAGTGAAAAGGCTTGCGCGGTGCAGTAATGAGCAAACTGCCAATGTAGCAGGCATTGCCGCTGCTGATCTGACAAAGCGTAACGTTGGTGAATAAAATTAATGCTCACCCCTTTACGTGCCAACTCTAATGCAGCAATTTGGCATAACGCCTGAGCGCCCGCTCTAATTATCGACTCACGGCTGCGCTGCCAAACCACCCAAACCTGTTTGTTGTTACCACGCATTAATGGTCGATACAGGCCTTGTAATAAAACAAATAATTGCTCTAGCAAAGCGGGTTCTCCTTGGCTGGCGTCAACCAATACATGTAATGACGTCAGTCCATCTTGCGCACATAATTGATTCAATGGTTCAATGGGCAAAGGCGCTTCAGTTAAATTAATATCGAGTTGAGCCATGAGACTGGCTCCTCGATAACTGCGAAGCTGAATCGGAATATTAGAGGATGGCTGCATGGGTCGCTCCTATTAGTGTTTGTTCAAGTGGCGATTGTTCTGGAATAAATTGTTCGATGTGTCGATTCACAGCTACGGCGGCTTCAAGATTGGCAACATGGGATTGCAGCTCAAGATCGATCTGGGTAATGTTTGCGCTTTGCTGGCAAAAAACAGTAGTAATGCTAGGTGGAAATAAAGGATCGCCACTGCACGTTATCAGCAACATCGGAATGCTGAGCACAGCCTGCTCATTCGGTTGCGCAGGCGTAGATTGGCGAGTGCTCCCATCACAATTTTGGCGGCGATGACAAGCGTGCAAAAATGCCGTTAAGCCTTGGCTGTCTTGGTTGTAGTTGGCGTAACTTTGTAATACGTAATCACTCATACTATCGAGTTTAAGCAGATATTCATCACTGAAAAACCAAGGGTAAACTTGGCTAAAAAGGGTCGGGAGAGGAATATCTAGGTTGAGCAACTGCTGCACATTTTTCATCATCCATTGGCCCTTGATACTGATCCGGTCAGCGCTGTTTATTAACACTATTTTTTCTAGATGAGGAGTATGGAGATTAGGCTGCGCCGTTTGCGCTGGCCACTGTTTGGCCATTTCAAGGGCGAGCATGCCGCCGAGGGAATAACCTACTAAGATCACCCGCTCAAGGGATAGGTATTGGAGCAGCTCTGTGATGGCATTAGCAATATCACTAAAAGTAAAATCTTGTTGCTGGCTACTGAGTTGATTACCGCCACAGCCAGGATAATCGAGGAACAATTGCTTGTAGTTTTGAAAGCCTTGATAACGTTGCTGCTTGATCCAAGATGCTTCGCCATGAAAGAGCCCATTTAGAAAGACTAAGGTTATCTTCGATGCCTGGTTACCTTTTAAATTATATTGCAGCGGTAAATGGGGCGATTGGGTGGCATTAAATTTCATTGCTGTTCCCCTGTTGTACTTGTCTCTTCTACATGGGCTGCCACTAAGATGTTTTCAAGCCAGCGCTCAAACAAGCTAAGATCAAACGCGCCCCCTTGATGGCTTTGTGCGATAGCTTGTTTTACATCGAAAACGATTCGGTTGTGTTGATCAAAAACGGTCACTTTGGCTTCGGTTTTACCCACGTCTTGTTGCACTAATTCGATCAAGGCGCGACAAGGCTGATCCATTGGATGCGCGCGATACAGGTTAAGTTGGCCAATAAATACCGGTAATCTGGGCAGCCCATCTTGCAAAATCGCGAGAAAACACAGCAGCTGCAAGCAGGAATCTAAGCCTAAAGGTGATAAGACAAAGTGGCCATTACCGCTATTTAACCAAGTGGTTTCCTTGTTTTGGCAATCATAAGAAGCGAGGATCTGATTTCGTTCCTCATTGATATACAGTTCACCAGTAATACTTTGCATTTTTTCACCGTGGCTGGTGAGTACTTTTGTGTATATTTGTTGTTCAGTGGTCTGATAGTGGTGAACTAAGCCATTCAGCAGTGGTACTTTGTTGATTGCGCGTACGCTGGGGTCAAAACCAATTGTGACATAAGCATGGCATTTTAGGCCAAGGTACTTACCTTGCTTGTTAAATCGCGGGCTATGCAAGCTAAGCTGGATTTCATGGCCATGGGGACCAATAAAACGCTTGTTAACATGAATTTGAAGATCGACTGCAGATGAGCCTTGAGGCAATATTAAGACGCGGTCAAGCTTCAGTTGACTCACCTGTAGTGGATACCATTGCTGGTGACCATGGCTTTTTTGCTGTAACCATGACGCGGCTTCAACAAAGTATTCTAAGACAGCCGTAGCAGGCATGATGTCGCCCATCGGAAAGCGGTGATGGCGTAAGTAAGGCGAATGTTGTTCATTAATACGGCAATGGAACTGACATAAGCCGTGTTTATCCCAATGCACCACTGCCCCTTCAAGTAGTGGCAGGCTAACTTGGCTAATGGTTTCTTGACTTGGCTGGCCGGGTGTATTTGGCCATTTGTATTTAATGCCACGGGATTGCTGATTCAAGCCTTGTTTTGCGCCATCTAGCCATCTATTTAAGCGCTGTTTGTTTTTTATACTTAACATAAAACCTCCACATCAGGTTTGCTTTGTTGATCTGTTAATAAAAATCGGTGGTAGTCACGCTCAAATTGACAAGCAAGGCGGCGCTCATTAGGCGCACGGTGTAAAGTAATGGAGTCAAAGTAAGCAATGAGCTGACCTTGCTGATCTTTTACCCACGCACGCAAAACCTGAGTCTGGTCATCGAGCGAGACCAAATTCAACATGCATTGATAGAGATGATTGAATTGAAACGGTTGAAAAAACTGCACCTGGCTCATCGCAACCGGCAATTTGCTGAAAAAATCTTCATGCCGTTTGCTCTCAACTTGGATGCAGCTCAGTACACACGCCTGCAGTACGCTATCTATTGCCAAGGGTGAACAAACAAAAGGTAGATCATCAATGTGACTGTAGCGCTGCTCTTTATCTTCAATATTAAATTCAGATACCAGCCATTGTTGGTCCGTAGATAACGTACACTTACCAGTCAAGCTTTGAAAAAGATCGCCGTGGCTGGGGTTGATCAACTTATAGTAGTTAGCTTGGCCAAAATCGAACGATTGATAAAGCGCCTTACTCATACTGTTCAATTGAGATAAATAAGGTCGTTCTGTTGTTGTCGGTATGGCCGTTGAAATCTGAATAACACTTTGTGCAACCAACACATTATGCCGTAACAACTTACCATTGGCATGATATAGATGGCGCCGCAGTGATACCTTATAACCCCCCCCCTTAACGTGTGTCGCGCTAATAAACAGTCGGATCTGCTCATTACTTGCTAAGGCAAGTGGCCGTTTAATATTAAATGACTCGATGGTGATCTTCGGATAACGTATTTGTACAGGGTTTACTTGTGGCGTAAGTTGCGCAAACTGCATTGCGGCTTGAACACACAGCTCCGCTGAAATTGCTGCGGGAACTAAGCATTGACCAGAGAAAATATGATGTTGCAAAAACACTTGTTGCTGTGGGTCAATCAGCCATTCAAAACTTAACTGCTCTGAACTTTGCTGAAGATGTTGCGCAAAGTGTACAAAGAACCATTGCTTCATGCGGCGCTCCTTGCAGTGACTTTTGGTAGTAACTGATAGCCAGTTAATAGCGCTATCGGATGGAGGTTATCTTGTCTCATTAGCAAAATATCGACGTGGTGTGGTTTATTGGATGGCGTGATTTGGCTGATGAGTTTACCCTGATTGTTATCTTTATTTTGCCAACCGGGAAGGTAGGTTATTTGGTCTATACTGGCTGGGATCGCGACTTGGCCTTGTAAATAACCATAAAAAGGCAAATGTTGGATAGCTGACATGCAGGCCAAAACAGGGCTGACAAAGCAGGGGTCTGATTCGCTACTAAAGCAATATTGGGCGCTGTTGCTAATATCAGAATAAGCCCAGAGGCAGTGTTTTTGCTGCTGCCAATAATAACGAAATTCTAAGGTACAAAATAAAATACCGAGTTTACCTGGCGATAGATCTTTATAGTCGTCAATTACTTGTCTAGGTATTAGGTAGGCATTGGTTATTTCTTCTGTGGTCGGTGTTGTTACATTGCGTGGTTCATCTGCAGCGCTTTTTGAATTCAAGCCTGGTAGCAGTAACTCTGCGCTTAATACCGTTAAGGCTGGCCTAACACATTGCCCTTGCTCATTTAACTTGTCATAACAAATAGTCAACACTAAACCATTTTCCATGGGCCGCCAATGTACCTGAAGGTGTTGCTTAGTTTGACCAATCAGATAAGCCAATCGCGGTGCGGTGATATTTTGCCAACACAAGCTTTGCTGCTTGGCTGAGGCTTGCGTCAACTCCTCCCCAAATGATGTACGAGATAATACGCCTAGACCCATTTCTAGTAAGAACACACTGGGGATCACGACTTGATTATTTAATTTATGAGAATAAAGGTATCGATGTTGGCTTAAATCAAGCCAGACATCCGCAACAATCTCTTTTGCTGATTCGCTGATATTGAGCTTTGATAATGCGACTAAAGTACTTTTCATCAGGCTTTCCTTATTGCGCCACAAATCGGGAATAGATCACGCTGGCGTTTTGTCCGCCGAAGCCAAAGTTGTTAGACAGAACATGGTTCAGTGTTAACTGACGAGCTCCTTCAGCAACATAGTCAAGATCAAGCTCAGGATCGCGCTGCTGATAATTACGGGTACCATGTATCGTCTGATCGCGTAGCGCATTGATGCAAGCCATGGCCTCTAGCGCACCTGCGGCCATAATGCCATGACCGATCATCGATTTAGTGGAGGAAATAGGCAGCTGGTAGGCATGTTCACCAAACACGGCTTTAATGGCATTGGTCTCGGTTTTATCATTCATTGTGGTTGAGGTGCCATGGGCGTTAATGTAACCAATTTGCTCTGGCGCTAACTGCGCAGTAGCTAATGCGCCGCGTAAGGTGCGCTGAGCGCCCATACCGGAAGGGTCGGGGTCAGTGGCGCGATAGCCATCTGAATAAGAAGCATAACCTGTGACTTCACACAGGATATTGGCGCCGCGTGCGTGGGCATGTTCAAGAGATTCCATAATTAACACGCCGCAGCCGCTACCCATGACAAAGCCACTGCGCCTAGCATCAAAAGGTCGACACGCAGTATCAGGGTTGTCATGAGTGCTTAACGCGCCAATGCGGGTAAAGCCAACCATTGAATTCATATCAAAATCGTAGGCGCCACCGGCTAACGCGCAGTCTAATCGGCCATGACGAATTTTTTCAAATGCTTCACCGATACTATTGTTACCGGAAGCACACGCAGTGCCAATACTTAGGGCAGGGCCTGTTAGTTGGTAATAACGGGCGATAAAGTGATTAATGCTGTCGCGTTCATCGCAGCGATAGCGATGTTTTAACTCGTTATCATTTTGCAATGCCTGCCAGTATTGCAAGGGCGAAAGGCTGGCAATGTTTTCATTAGTGAGACTTTGTTTAATAGAAGGCAAAAATTGCGCCATTAAGCTGGTAGGCGAAAAAGGCCGATCGGCTATCATGGTCGCCACTTTTGCCAAATTAAGGGTTGTAAAATCAAGTTTTGCTTGTTCGACCGCTTCATGTACTGCCAGAAAGAACGACTTGATCGATGGATCTAACGTTCGCATCGCAGCCAGCTTAGGAATGGCCTGTATTTCTTTTTCTAAGTTTGGAATAGCGGCGCCAATGGCAACAATGTCACCTTGTAATGGCAAGTGCGATATCTGGGTAATGCCATTTTTACCGGCCAACAAGGCTTGCCAAAGTCGCTCGGTACCGGTGCCAAAGGCACTGACTGCGCCCATGCCTGTAATAACTACTCTTTTCATATTAGCTCCTGCTTGAGATGGGGTGCGCGATGGTGTGCTGTGGTACGCAAAATTAGACTGACTTGGTTACCAAGATGGTCAATGTGATGGCAAAAGAGGGTGGTAATACCGGCATCTAATTGACATTTTTGTTGGTAATTAAGTTGTCCGATAAGCGGTTTCTTGGCTTGGTTTAACACCGGTGCTAAGTACTGATGTTGCAGCTGCAAGCAAGCATAAAAGAGGTTAGTAGCCGCGGCTGCACCTAATGCAAAGCCAGAGTAATCAGTGGCGCAAAGCACCGGAACGGTTGCGCGAAATACCTGCTGCGTTGCCTTCGCTTCACTTTGGTCAAGGGCAGGGATCCCGGCCATAGTTAATTGAATAGCGCTGATCTCTTGGGGTGATAGTTCCGCTTTATCGAGTGTACGTAAAAAGTGGGCTCTGACTTTTTGTTCAAGCTCCGCTTCAGAAAGAGTGAGAATGTGCGGAATATAGCTATTTTCATAAGCAACCAGTTCAATGCTATTTGATACTTGGCGCGATTGAGCAAGGGCAAGGGGCTCAACAATAAAACTCACACCCGCTTCACTGATGGTCAAGCCCGCTTTTGATGGCGTCTGTGTGGCAAGCACGCCGAGTTGATCGAGCGCAAAGAGCTGCTCAATAGTCGGATCCATTTCTGATGCACCAGTAACAAAGCGACGGGCCCTGCCGTCTTGTATGCATTCTAAGGCTTCACCCACTGAGATCATGCCGCCAGCGGGGCCATTTACCACGCTGTAACTGAGTCCCCGCAGGCCATATTGAATCGAGATCTGACCGCCGGTGGTGTTGGGCAGACGCGGTAAGATCCACAGTGGTGGAAATTCGCGATAGTGGCGATCGCCAAATGCCTGGTAATCAATGGTATCTGAGTTATCGAGTGCATTAAGGTAAGGCTGAGCAGCATTGAGCACACCTTGACTATAAAAAGCGCCGTAGATAACGCCGTTAAGTTGGTCTTGTTCCGCGAGTTCACTGGTACTGAGCTGTGCTTTGTTTAAAGCTAAAGTAGCACTGGCAATCCCCAGTAAACCTTGACGGGTGAGCATTCGGCAAGACTTTTTATCTGGGATCCATTGTTTTATATTGGACTCAGAAACATCGCCTTGTAAAAACGGTAGTTCGTGCTTGGCCCGTAAACAGGACTCACCTTGCTGGTGGGCGGCAAGGTGCTCATTGATATCTGCGCCTAACGGGGTTAATGCGCCGATGCCAGAAATAACAATCCGGTCAATCTCACTCATTTTTCTATCCTCTTAAAAACTAAACTGGTGTTGGTCCCACCAATGGCACTGGAGTTGGATAAACTAAAATTCAATTTGCAGGAAATAGCTTGCTCTCCCACTAATGTCAGTGGGGGAGTGTCTTTTGATTGGGTAAAAGGGCGATTGGGGTGGAGCATTTGCTGTTGTAAACTTTTAATACAAACTATTGCCTCTAATGCCCCACTGGCGGCGAGGCTATGGCCAAGAAATCCCTTGCTGGAATTCACCCATGGTGTTAATGAACCAAATATTTGTTGTATCGCAAGGGTTTCGGCGTAGTCATTTTGCTGCGTTGCTGTGCCATGGGCATTGATATAGCCGATATCTCTAACATTGATACTCGCGTCTTGTAGTGCTAATGCCATGGCGCGGGCCTTGCCTTGAGGGCAAGGCTCTGTTAGGCGATAGGCATCTTGACTGCAGCCAAAGCCAAGCACTTGTGCTAATGGTTTTGCACCACGCTGGGATGCATGTTGAGCACTTTCTAATATCAACACGCCAGCGCCTTCTCCTAACACAAATCCATCCCTGTGTTGATCAAAAGGTCGCATACCTCGCTCAAGGTCTGCTCCTTTACTGAGCATATTCAAGCGTGAGAATCCGGACAAGAAGGCCGGTGAGATACGACTATCAGCACCGCCGACTAAGGCTATGTCTAATAAGCCTGCACGGATCATCTGCATACCTTGGCCTATAGCCTGACTAGCACTGGTGCAAGCGTTTACTATGGTGGTTGCAAACCCAGTTAGCCCTAGCACTCGAGATAAATGGGCCAAGTGTATGTTGGGGTAAGTTTGCAATAGCCAGTTAGGGTTACGTTGCGCTGGTAGTAATTTGGTTTGCTCCTCACACAAATTGACGCCTGCACCTATAATGGTGCCGACTTTGAGATTATTAGCTATATCGTCGTAGGACAGCTTCGCTTGATCTAGGGCATTGAGAGCACTGTGGCAGAGCATCTTGGATACCGTTGACATTTGGCGTAGCTGCTTTTGAGTCAGGGGCCACTTATCCATGTGGCCAGATAAAAATTCCAATTGTTGACATTTTGCTAACAGATGTACTTGTTCGCAGGCCAGAGGATCATGCTGTACTAATGGCTTAATGCCAGTGTATCCAGCAATTAAGGATTGCCACATTTGTTCACTGTTATTACCTAGAGCACTGGCGCAACCTAGGCCTGTTACCACAACATCTGTTGGATACATCTTAACCCCTTTCTTTATGCTAGCTCTGCAGTTTGCTGGGTAGCAGAAACCGCTTTGGTATTCTGTTTATATTCAATAAAGTCAACGAGAACACTGACTCTAAAGAATATACTGGCTTGTTTTTTATCATAAAACTCGCTCAAGCAAGCACTCGATAGATGTGGGCATTGGCTGTTTAACTTACTCCGTACTTCATCACTGACTTCACCCGAGCTATTAAGAAATTGCCCTTGCTGTAAGAACGCAGGGAAGATGTCGCCAGGCGCAATCGTTAGGTCATACTCTTGTTCTAATGCATAAATAATGTCGACGAAATCGATTGATTCCGCAGCTAAGTCATCGACTAAGTTCGCCTCTAAGGTTATTTCTTGTTGCTCTACGCCGAGCACCTCTTCCAGCATCTTGGTGATATTTTGCAAAATCATGGTCTCTCCTTTTGATTAAATGTTCTGCGTTAAAAAACATAACAGTAAATAAAACCCTTTTAAAACAATAATTTAAATTATTTTTTTCGTGGGCGTATAGATCCTCCTCTCTTCATTTTGAAAAGATTTTTCATTTTATAATTGGTAGTCACTTTGACTATAAAGACGGTTTAATCGGTTTTAGATAATAGGCGTAGTTCCTTTTTGTAGTGATAAGTGCTAATAAAAGGTTTTATTCCGGTGAGGTGTATAAAAGTTATTTAAATCAAACTGTTAACAAGATGTGACAGGTGTACATGACTGTATTTAAAAGAATTCTTGATTGATGTGTTAGCAGCGGCAAAATATAAATAGTTGTAGGAAAAGAATGGTATTTTGTGAACTACGTTATTTGATTGGTAGATTTGGGCAATATAGGCTTGTATTTTTAGACTTATATGTGGTTAAAGTTAGGTTCGCGCTGTTAACGCGTTTGAAGATAAACGATGGCATGTAGACTAAACATGTTCGTTAAGCTCTACATAACGTCATTCCTAGTCCTTTGTGGATATGATTTTAGCAATTAGATATGTCAACTGAGTGAGGGGGAACCTAGGCAAACCCATAAATGTTTTTTGAACGTTTAGTGGTGTTTTCTTAGGCGAATATCTGTCGGTAGTTAAGCCATCAACAGCCTTAGAAGTATGATTCTACGGCGTTTCGTATAATAAAATGTTACTTGTTGAAGGTTATGCTCAAATATTGTACGTTCATGCTTTTGCTCTAAGGAGATGTTTTTTGAAATTTTTATTTAGTATATCTGAAGGGGCAGAGCCTTGAGCTATCATCCTACATTGCCCGTAACAATCAATGATTTCATCCATCGTATAGAGACGCTTGAATTACCCACTTTTTCAAACCTGATGATAGTGAAATGTCATTTTGACATTGCACGATATCAGCTGAATATGTTTGAGATGCTGGGGGTGGATTGTCCTGCTGAAATTGCAAATTCTGTCTATAAACGTCAAGCTGAGTTTTTAGCCGGTCGGTTTTGTTCCCAGCAAGCTCTACAGTTACTCTCTACTGAGAGAGTAACTATCAATATAGGTGAAAATCGTGCGCCAATCTGGCCAGATAGGATCATTGGCTCAATTGCCCATAGCAAGCAAATTGCGTTGGCTGCGGTAGCGGAGGTTTCTTCCTACCAATACATTGGTATTGACTGTGAAGGTGTTATAGACAAAGCGTTAGCAAGTTCCATTGCATCAACTATCGTCACTAACAATGAACTCAATTTACTGACATCTTCTGGTGTTGAGTTATTAGCGACTGCCGTTACGATCGCTTTTTCATCTAAAGAAGCCATGTTTAAAGCGTTATATCCTAAAGTCGGCTATTACTTTGACTTTTCTGTCGCGGAAATAATTAAAATAGACTTATTAGAAAACCTGCTCTTCATTCAATTAATCGAGACATTATCTCGTGATTATAAGAAAGGTGACATTTTTAAATGTTATTTTTACTTTGATGAACAACATATTATTTCTCTGATGGCCCAATAACCCTAAACGCCATTTCCTATTTCTTTTCCTTTTCCTCTAAACTTTTTTTGAGCTGCAAGTCATATCTAAATTGCCATTTAATCAACTAAAAATACATGATGTTATTTTTATCGAATAAAGCGATATGCAACTACATTAATTGTTACTTTCACAGCATGTTCAGCATATAAAAAACCTTATTAATGTTTGTTAGTGACCTTTATGTTACTAGTCTTTTCTGGCGTTAAATCCCAATTAATAGTATTCAATTGGTTTATAATTTCGTAATTATTAATTTATGTGGCTAATTAACCTATTAAAATAAAGAATGGTCTTGTGTTAATAATTGGTTAATCAAATGTTTAAAAAGGTGTATTGAATGATTAAAAAGTGTCGTTTAGTATGTTGTCAGTTGATTCTGTTGTGATTGTGAATTGGTTGTTATGAGCTTTTTAATTTATTTTTTATTGCTTTATTTGGGTTGCTTTAGTTCGGCAACATATTTCCTATCTAACAAAAAATCTTACCTTTATCTAAGTACGTAGTTTCATTCTTTAGAAATACATACTTACTGACTTAAAACATAATTAAAGCGCTTAAACTTACATAATTTATTTTAACATCTACCCTCATTTGAAAATTTTGACTGCTAAATATAAGAGTTTGATGATATGAACATAAATGAAAATACAAATAGTAATGATATCGCTATTGTCGGCATGTCATGTCGCTATCCCGGTGGCGTAAATTCACCTTCTCAATTTTATGATTTCTTGTTAGCGGGTGGCGATGGCATTGTTGATGTGCCCGCCGATCGCTGGGACATCAACTCTTATTACGACAGTGATAAAGACAAAGTTAACCGCATGTATGTTAAGCGTGGTGGTTTCATTGCGGACATAGACCAATTTGATCCACAATTTTTTGGTATTTCACCGATAGAAGCCCCCCATATCGACCCACAACACCGATGGCTACTTGAGCTGACTCACGAAGCCTTGGAAAATGCAGGACTAAAAGCGGGGACGTTAAAAGGCAGTGACACAGGCGTATTTATCGGTCAGTTCATGCATGATTATGAGCAAATTCAACTGGACTCAGCCGCCCATGGCATGATCGCAAGCCATTCTGCGACGGGGCCATCAATGACCCTGACCGCTAACCGCATTTCTTACTGTTTTGACTTTGTTGGGCCAAGTGTCACTTTAGACACGGCATGCTCTTCTTCATTGGTCGCCTTAGACATGGCCTGTAAATCCCTGTTAACCGGAGACAGTCGCGTCGCGATAGCCGGTGGTGTCAATATTCTACTTCGCCCTGAGTTAACCATGTCGATTTGTAAAGCATCGATGTTGTCTCCCGATGGCCAATGTAAAAGTTTTGATGCCTCTGCCAATGGTTATGTGCGCAGTGAAGGCGCTGGCCTAGTGGTGGTTAAAAAACTCAGTGATGCGATCGCAGATGGTGACAATGTATTAGCAGTAATTAAGGCTTCTGGGGTTAACCAAGACGGACAGACCAGCGGGATAACCGTACCTAATGGCGATGCACAGCAACGGCTGTTGAAAAAATCATTAGCTAAGGCGGGTTTTACTGGTGCCGATATTCAATATGCAGAAGCCCATGGCACGGGCACCGCCGTTGGTGACCCCATTGAAGTTAATGCACTCGGGCAGACTTTAGGGCAACGTCAGCAAGGGCAAGAGCAATGTGTTATTGGCTCGGTAAAAAGCAATATTGGCCACACCGAGGCAGCAGCAGGTGTCGCCGGATTAATTAAAACGGTGATGGCGATGAATGGGGGAGTGATCCCTAGAAACATCCATTATCACAACACTAATCCGGCGATAAATCTAGCCGAGTTAAACGTTCAGATCGCCAGTGAAAATAAACCATGGCCTGTGGCACCGGGACAAACTAAAAAAGCCATTATCAATTCATTTGGCTTTGGCGGTACTAATGCAAACGTAGTACTAGAAGAAGCGCCTCAGATCACTGTAAAAAATGACCAAAATGCAACCACTAAAGTCATTCAAAGCTTATGCTTGAGTGCTAAAACAAGCCAAGGGCTGAAAGGACAAGCACAGGCTTTTATTAACCATATTAACGCAAATGAAGCTGTCTCGATTGATAGCATTTGCGCCGAGGCGGCATTAAGTCGCGAGCACTTTAAACATCGTTTAGTGGTTAATGGTCAAGATAAAGTGCAAGTATTGGCAGGGCTAGCAGACTTTATTAACGATACCCCCGCGAATAATTATGCGCAGTATTCAGTGACGCCACAAGCTTCAGGGCCTTTGGCATTCATCTTCTCAGGCATGGGGACTACTTGGCCGCAAATGGGCATGCAGTTATACCAAAAAGAGCCTGTTTTTGCTGCCATGATGGACAAGTGTAGTGATGCAATACAAGCCTATACAGGATGGTCATTGGTTGAGCTGATTGCCGATGAGACAAAACCTAATGCTATTTATGATACTGAAATTGCGCAACCGGGCATTTTTTCTGTTCAAGTTTCACTGGTGGCGCTACTCGCTAGCTGGGGTATTAAAGCCGACGCTATTGCCGGACACAGCGCTGGAGAAGTCGCTGCCGCTTATTGTGCGGGCGCGTTAAGTTTTGACGATGCAGTAAAAGTTATCTATCACCGCAGTCAGCTGCAGCAGACCACCGAAGGGCAAGGGAAAATGCTCGCCGTCGCACTAACAGAGCAAGAGGTGGCACCTTACTTAGCTAATGTTAGTGATAAAGTTTCCATTGCCGCCATCAATAGTGAAACTGCGCTTACCCTATCGGGCGATGCGGACTGCTTAACGGATATTTTTAATCAATTAGATAGCAAAGGAATATTTGCGCGATTTCTAAAAGTAGGTGTGCCTTATCACAGCCCAGTGATGGACCAATTAAAAGCGCCGCTGATCAATGCCCTTAACGATATTGTTGTGACAACGCCGCATACGCCGCTGTATTCAACGGTTTCAGGTAAATTAACGCAAGTAGGTGATTGGGATGCGGCCTACTGGGCTGACAATGTCCGAGAGCCGGTATTATTCAAAGCCGCCATTGAGGCGATGAGTCAAGATGGCTTGACTAGCTACATTGAAGTGGCCCCCCATACCGCATTAGGAAGTTCAATCGAAGCAAACCTTAAAAGTGCTAAGGCGGTTGCGGGCATCGTGATCCCGACCATGAAACGCGGTGCGGATGATAACTTAATGTTGGCCAATACCTTAGCCAGTTTACATTGTCATGGTGTTGACGTTGATTGGCAGCTGCAATACCAAGCTATGGGATCGCCTGCGCAATTACCAAATTATGCGTGGCAACATGCAAGCTATTGGCAAGAGCATGAAGACGTGAAACAAGCGCGCTTGTATAACACGCAGCCTCAAGGTGCATTTGCGCGCAGCCTACATCCATTACTGGGTGGCCGACTAACCTCCACTGCTGCCCTTTGGCAAAACAAGTTAGATTTACAAGAGCAAAGCTACCTTATCGATCACCAAGTCGATAACGAAATTATCTACCCCGGTGCGGCTTATGTTGAAATGGCCCTCAATGTGGCTAAATCTCAACCTGATTCAAGTGATGCGGGTTTTTGTATTGAGAACATTGCATTCCTGCGCGCATTTTTTGTTTCACCGAAGCAAACGCAAACCTTAGAAACCGTTTATCAACAAGAGACGGGAGAATTTACCATTTCGGCCTGTCATCCAGACTCCGGTCAATGGTCATTGTATAGCCAAGGTCGCATCAGTAATGATGTTGTACCACATGGGCAACAAACTTTTGATTTAATTGCGATAAAAGGGCAACTTGGCGCCCAGCAAAGTAAAGCGGATTTCTACCAGCACTGTCATCAACTGGGCTTAAATTACTTAGATTGTTTTCAAGGCGTTGTACATGCTTGGCACGATGATATGGACAGTCTAGTTAAAATTGAGTTACCAACTCAATTACAAGAGCAGCTTTCGACTCACATGCTACATCCCGCTATTTTAGATGGCGCATTTCAAAGCCTATTCGCTACCATCAGCAGCGCGTATTTACCCGTGAAAATTGGCCTGATTAACTATTTACGCAAGCCAACAGCGATCAGCTACGGTTATTTGCAAACTAAATTTAAAGATGCCCACGAAATTAAAGGCGATCTTTACATTTTGAATGAACAGGGTGAAACGTTGATAGAGTTAATTGGCGTTGAGCTAAAAGCTAATACGTCACAACTGCAAGATCAGCAAGCGACACTCGCTTCTACCTATCACTATCAATGGCTTGAAGATAAGGCGTCAGAAACGACCAAGATAGCGCCTGGTCATTGGTTAGTGTTTGCTGATGAGCAAGGTGTTGCCGCAGCGCTCACTCCGCAACTGAAAGCCCTTGGCCATCAAGTCACCAACGTACCTTACCAACAGCAAGCATCGGTTGAACTGAGTCAACAACTGCAAGTGATGTCGCAACAGGTGACAGGCATTATTTACTTGTGGGGACTTAATAGCGCGATTAATCAAGAGCAACATTTATCGCCAGCTTGCGATCACAGTACGATCGTGCCGTTAGACGCTTTTCAAGGCATAAATAGCGTCAGTTGGAAGCAAGGTTTGCCAATTTACATTGCGACTCAAGGCGCGTATCAACTTCCGCAGGATGAATGCTTACCACGCCCAGAGCAACTGGCGTTATGGGGGTTTTCTCGCGTATTGGCTTCAGAGCATCCTGAATATAGAGTAAGTTTGGTCGATCTTGATATTGCTGCGAACGAGGCGGTGATAAACCTGCTCACAGATGAGGTCAACAGTCAGCATTTTGAGCAAGAGTTATCTCTGCGCGAAAGTGGTCGTTTTGTGCATCGTTTACAGCGCACCAAACATGAGACCATCGCACAAAATCAACATTATATTGTGCCAATGACGGACACAACCCACTATCAATTGGGCCTTCATCATGCGGAGCAAGGTAAAACCTTAATGCCATATTTGGCAGAAAAGCCGACGTTGCTCGCGGGTAACGAGCTGGTTATTGAATTGGAAAAAGTCGTGCTTGAATCAGCACAGCTATCCAGTTTGGTTGAGTCTAGTCAAACTAATGCGAGTAAAGCGCAAGTTTATGCTGTGCAGGGACGCATTGTAACAATGGGCGCAGAAGTGTCAGGCTTTAGCTTAGATGAGGTTGTTGTTTCAGTGACGACGCAGCCACCAGCATCATCGATTATTTGCCGTGCTGATTTAGTGATTAAGGCGCAATCTAGGCTCGATTTAGGTGCACTAAAAGCGGCACTGATTAACCAAATGACTCTAACCTCTTTAGCGGATGAGAAGGGCACCGTCCTTGTACATCAAGGCACATCTGCAGCTGCAATTGCTTTATGTCAGCAGCTCACTAAGCAAGGTGTGAATGTTGTTGTAACAGTTGCTGATACAGAGCAGCGTGCATTATTCAATCATGTAGACGTTGCTGGGGTATGCGAATCACATCAAACGCAAGCATTAGCCGATTTATTGCAAGGTTTTGCCGTTAGTCAGGTGGATGCAGTGATTAATTTTGCAACAGGGCCACAGCCGCTGCGTATTGCTCAATTAATCAAACCAGCAGGTTTGTTTGTTAATTTGACTGATAGCGGGAATGTCGCGCTGTTTAATGTTTTACAAGAACATGACATTCGTTATGTGAAGTTGGATCTCGCAACATTAATCACGCATCGTCCTCGTCAAATTAGTCAAAGTATGCAACTGCTCCAAGCTGATGACAACGAGTTACATCAGGTGTCTGCGCCACTTGAGACCTTCACTTTAAACAACTTGGCTCAAGTAACGTTGCAGTTGCAGCAGCAAGATAGCCAAGTGCTGCTCGATCTAAGCCAACGTAGTGGCAAAGTGCTAAAAGCGGTGCCAGAGCCGGTGATTACAGGCGAAAAGAGTTACTTAGTTACGGGCGGTTTAGGTGGTTTAGGCCTAGAAATTATGGCTTGGTTGGCTCAGTCTGGCGCGAAGTCGATTGTGTTAATGGGCCGCAGCGCCCCTAAACCAGACGCATTACATGCCATTGAATTGGTGCGTGAATTGGGCGTAGAGGTGTTGACGTTGCAAGGGGATGTGAGCCAGCTGGGTGACGTTAAACGTGTTGTTGAGCAAATCAATGGCAGGGCATACCCACTGGGAGGCATTATTCATTCAGCGGGTGTCTTAGACGATGCCACTATTATGCAGCAGAGCCATGAAAAGTATCAGCGCGTGTTGCAGCCGAAAATTCAAGGCAGCTGGAACTTACATTTAGCTACCCAAGCCATTGAACTCGACTTTTTTGTTTGTTTCTCTTCCATTGCCGCCGTCGTTGGCTGGGCAGGGCAAAGCAACTATGCCAGCGCCAATGCCTACATGGATGGTTTGTGTGCTTACCGCCGGGCACAGGGAAAACCTGGGTTGTCAATTAACTGGGGACCGTGGGCTGAAGCTGGTATGGCGGCTAACTTAGCCAGTGAAGATATTAAACGGATGAATAATGCCGGTATGGCAGCGTTAGCACCTGATGCTGGGTTACATGCGATGGCGCACTTGATGCAATCATCCATGGCGCAGGCTGGGGTGTTTGATCTTGATTGGTCAAAAATATTCAATCAACAGGTTAATCCTAGCCAAGCCACGGTATTTAGTCAGTTCTTTGATTTAGCCGACGCCAGTCAGTTAGATGATTTCTTGGGACGATTTAATAGCAGTGAAGGGGATGAGAAGCGCCAAATTTTATTGGAAAAGGTAACTGACACCTTGGCCATGGTGCTTGGTCTTGATTCAAGTGAAAACTTAGAGCCTAACGTCAATGTGTTTGAATATGGCTTGAACTCATTAATGGGCATGGATTTGAAAAACCGCTTACAAGCAAGTGTTGATTTACCGCTACCTGCTACCTTGATTTTAAAACACCCCAGTGTCGATGCGATGACTGACTTTATTCTCGCCCACGCCTCACCTGCGCAAGAGGTCGCACAAGAGGCTATTTCAGTAGTACGTGAGTCGCAAAAAGTGAAGGTGAGCATATGAGTATGAAAGCGTTAGTTGAGCGTTGTTTAAGCGAAGCTATCTCGCTGTCACTCAACGATGATGGCGGCATTGATATTCATGCCGAAAGTGAAATATCCAGTGCCACGATTGAGCTACTAAAGGCGAATAAAGCAGAGCTGATTGCATTTTTAACGTCGCAGCAACAGAAAGTTGTAGCCAAGCCGTTAAGTGCTATTGCGGCAACGGGACAGCCAGTTGGACCGCTGTCGTTTGCGCAGCAACGTTTATGGCTGATCGATCAAATTGATGGTGAAAGTAGCCAGTACAACTTGGCGACGGCTTTGCAGCTTAAGGGCATGTTAAATGTGGATGCGTTGGAGCAGGCGATAGCGCAAATTTGTGCTCGGCATCAGATCTTACGCACTTTATATCGTGTTAATGAAGATGAAACGGTGCAGCAAGTGGTCAGTGATGACTGGGCATTTAAGCTAACACAAATTGACTTGACCGAGCTTGATCAGGCGACACGCAAAGAAGAAATAGCGGCCCTTATTGAACAAGACGCACAGTGCTCGTTTGATTTAAGCACTGAGCTGATGCTTAGGGCCACTTTAGTAAAGGAGCAAGAGCAGCAATTTGTGTTACTGCTTACCATGCATCATATCGCGTCTGATGGGTGGTCGCGTCACATTTTGTGTGACGAAATGTTTAGCCTATATAATGATTTTAGTGCTGGCCGCGCGCCAGCACTGCCAGAGTTGCCGATTCAATACAGTGATTATGCAAGGTGGCAGCGTACCGAGTTATCGGGCGAAACACTTGAAAAATTAACTGGCTATTGGCGTGAAAAGTTAGCCGGACATTCCGGTCAGCATAGTCTGCCACTTGATAAAGCGCGGCCTAAGGTATCCTCGTTTAAAGGGCAGACCATTGTCAGGAAGCTTGATGTTAGCACCACGGCGCAGTGGAATCGCTTCGCACAACAATCGGGCGTCACCCTATTTATGTTGCTCCATGCAGGACTAGTATCATTATTGTCGCGCTACAGTAATGACACCGATATCGTGATTGGCACGCCGACGGCGAATCGAGATAATGATCAACTGGCGCCTTTAGTCGGCTTCTTCGTTAATAGCTTAGCGTTAAGAACAGAGCTAAAACAACAATGTAGCTTTAATGAACTGTTGCAACAATGTCGTGACTGTTTGTTAGATGCGTTTGAACATCAACAAGCGCCATTTGAATACTTAGTTGAGCAAATGCAGGTTGAGCGCCATCTAAACCTTAGCCCAATTTTTCAAGTGATGTTGGCATTGCAAAACAACGCGGCGGGGATCCCTCGCTTGGCGGGCATGGAAATAACCCCTGTTGAGCAACAAAGCCAAACTGCGAAATTTGATTTAAGTTTAGATGTGATTGAAACTGAGACTGGTCTTGAGCTTTCGTGGGAGTACGCCACTGATATATTTAATCATGACACCATTGCCAGCATGGCGGCGCATTTTGAGCACTTGTTACAGCAATGTATGGCTGCACCGACGCAGGATATTTTTACCCTCGCCATATTAACACCGCCAGAGCAAACCGCCCAATTAGCGCAATTGTTGGCTCCAAGTATGCCAGACAACTTACCCTGCATTCACCAATTGGTTGAACAACAGGCTGTTTCTGAACCTCATACCAAGGCCTTGGTTTGGCAGAATCGTTCATTGACTTACCTTGAATTGAACCAGCAAGCGAACCAATTAGCTCACTTACTAAATAAAGAGCATGGCGTTTGCCAAGCCCATCGTGTTGCTTTAATGGTTGAACGCTCAATAGAAAGTATTATTGGTCTGCTGGCAATCTTAAAACTAGGCTCGGCTTATTTACCCCTTGACCCAGCCACACCTGCGGCGCGATTGAGTCATATTTTGCAAGACAGTGGCGTTCAGCTTGCGCTGACGCAGCAACGCTTCAGTCAGGTTATAGCGCAATTGAAGCCAGATCTCGCTCGCGTAGAGCTTGATCTTGAAGCAACGTTACAGCAATGCTCAGAGCAGCCAAATGCAAACCTGCCGCAAACGGTGTCGGCGCAAGATGTGGCTTATGTTATTTATACCTCTGGCTCTACTGGGTTGCCAAAGGCGGTGTTACAAACTCATCAAACCATCACTAACCTAGTGGCTTCTACTGCCAAACATGACGGCTTATCAACGCCTTTACGTACGTTACAGTTCACGCCACTGACGTTTGATGTGTCGATACAAGAACTAGCCACCACTTGGTACACTGCCAGTGAATTAGTCTTAATCACTGAGGCTGAAAAAGCACAATTAGACAAATTAAGTGAACGGGTTGAGGCTTTGCAGATCCAGCGCTTATTTGTGCCGCCAGCAGTCATGCAATTGGTTGCTGAACAAGCCTTGTTACAGCACAAGAAACTACCAGAATTGCAGCAAGTGATCGTGGCTGGTGAAGCCTTATACATGAGCGTTGAGCTACGCCAGTTTTTTGATGGTCATCCATCCTGTGATCTCTGGAACCATTACGGGCCAACGGAAACCCATGTTGCAACTACCTTCAATGCCACTCATTCGGCGGCAGATTCTTGGCCCGCTATCGGCGTTGCAATAGAGGGGATTGACAGCTTGATCCTTGGCCCCAACCAACAATTGTTGCCTGCAGGTTGTGTTGGTGAGCTTTATATTGGTGGCGTTGGATTGGCGCAGGGCTATTTAAACCAAGACGAACTGACGGCAGAAAAATTCATTCCGCATCCATATCGCCAACAAGATGATGCGCGTTTGTACAAAACAGGCGACCTCGTGAAACGTAGCCCAGACGGGCAATTGTTGTATATAGGCCGACGTGATAACCAAGTTAAATTGCGTGGATTCAGGATTGAACTGGGTGAAATAGAAGCAAAATTATCTAGTTGTGATGGAGTCGTTGCTGCGGCGGTGTTACTCAAACAAGATCCTCAGCTGCAAAAGCAACTGGTAGCCTACGTTAAACTGCTCAATCAGCAAGTAAAGCTTGAACAGATCAAAGTGCAACTCAGTGCTAACTTGCCAGACTATATGCAGCCCAGTCAATATATCGCGTTAGACGCTTTACCGTTAAATCGAAACGGTAAAATTGACCGCCACGCTTTACCAGAGCCTGATTGGCAAGCCAAGAGCCGTGATTATCAGGCGCCGAGCAGCGCAACAGAATTAGCCTTAAGTCAGATTTGGCAAGATGTGCTTGGCCATCGCCAAATCGGTTGTAGTGATAACTTTTTCCAACTAGGGGGCCACTCGTTATCGGCAACCCGTGTTATTGCGCGTGTCAATCACCAGTTTGGCATCAATTTAGCGGTGAAACAGTTATTTGAGCATCAAACGTTGGCACAACTGGCGCAAGCGATCAGCTTAGCCAATGTCAGTGATACAGAAAAATTCACTCCAGTCTCTCGTGATGAGCCTATATTGGCATCGTTTGCCCAGCAGCGCTTGTGGCTGCTGGACAACATACAAGGGGGCAGTGCGCAGTATAACATGCATGAAACATTGCAACTTGATGGCCACTTAGATTTGGATGCCCTTAACCGTGCATTTAGCTATATTTTAGCGCGCCATGAAAGTTTACGAACTTGCTTTCAAACCGATGAGCAAGGGGCGGTTTATCAGCTGATCCAACCCGCCAGTGCAATGACCATAGCAGTTACGGACCTCTCGTCACAGCCTATGGCACAACAAGGCGTCAACAGCCAACAGATCATTGAGCAAGAGGCCAGTCGTCTGTTTGATTTATCTCAAGATATGATGCTGCGCGCGCAACTGATCCGCTTGTCAGCGCAAAAACACCAGCTACTCGTGACCATGCACCACATTGCTGCTGATGGCTGGTCTATCTCCATTTTAATGAATGAGCTCAGTCAAGCTTACCGTGACTATGTGGCGGGAACGGAGGTTGCTCTTGCGCCATTAGCATTCCAGTATGCCGATTATGCGCACTGGCAACGGCGCTTACTCAGTGGCGAACGTTTAGAGCAGGACCTCAATTATTGGCAAGCTAAATTACAAAATTTACCCTTGGTTCACAGCTTACCACTTGATCATGCAAGACCTGATCAACAAAGCTATCGCGGCGCACAATTAGAGCAAAACCTAAATCTAAGGACCAGTAATGCTTTTAAAGCACTTTGCCAAAATAATGATGCCACATTATTTATGGGGCTACACGGTGCGCTCGCGAGCTTGATTTCGGGTTACAGCAATGAAACTGATATTGTGATTGGTACCCCGATTGCTAATCGCGAGCAAGCTGAAGTTGCGCCGATGATTGGCTTTTTTATCAATAATTTAGTGCTGCGCTCAGATTTAACAGGCAAGCCCACCTTTGCGCAGTTGCTGCGCCAAAGTAAAGCGACCTTATTGGATGCTTATGATCATCAACAAACGCCATTTGAGCAAGTGATAGAGCGACTACAGCCTGAGCGCAGTACTAGTCATGCACCGTTATTCCAAATTTTATTGGTGCTACAAAACAATGAAACGGCCAACGTTGATTTACCCGGCATTAGGGTTAACCCAGTTGCTTTAAACGCGCAAATAGCGAAATACGATCTCAGTATTAATGTAAAAGATACCGAACAAGGCTTGTCGTTTAGTTGGGAATATAATACCGATATATTTAAGCCAAGTTCGATTACCGCGATGGCCGAGCACTTGACACAATTAATGGATGCTATTTGCTCGTCTCCCGACAGCCCTATCGCCAATTTAAATTGGATCTCAAAGTCTCAGCTTCACCAGCAGCTCGTGGCCTGGAATGATACGCAGACACACTATCCGGATAATGTTTGCTTACAACAGGTGTTTGAACAAAAAGCAGTTGAATTTGCCGATCAGTTAGCTGTTGCCGATACCACTACACAATTAACTTACGCGCAATTAAATGCTAAAGCGAATCAGCTAGCGCATTATTTACGTGAGCAGTACCAAGTAGCGCCAGAGCAGTTAATCGGTGTTTCTTTAGCGCGCTCTGTCGACACCGTTGTCACGCTTTTGGCTATCTTAAAAGCGGGTGGCGCGTATCTGCCCCTTGATCCGCTTTATCCGCCAGAGCGCTTAGCCTTTATGCTTGACGACAGTCAGGCCAATTTGGTGATCACGCAGCAAGACATCGCCGACAAGATAGTTAACTTAGGCCGTCACGTTGACACCTTGGTGTTAGAGCAAGCCAATGATGCAATATCAAGTCAAAAGACGTCAGATCTTGAGATGAATGACCAGCACTGTCGTCAGTTGGCGTATGTGATTTACACCTCGGGCACCACGGGTAAGCCAAAGGGGACATTGCTTGAGCATCGCGGCGCGGTGAACTTGGCCTTTGGCCAGAAATCGGCGTTTTTGGTCAGCGCGCAAAGTAGAGTGCTGCAATTTGCCTCGTTTAGTTTTGATGCGGCAACGTTTGAGTGGCTGATGGCGTTAATGCATGGCGCATCGCTGCATATTTGCAGTGATGACAGCCGCACCAACCCTGCATTGCTGCAACAGATGCTGGTTGAGCAAAAAATCACTCATGCCACGTTACCGCCCTCCTTATTGCCCCACTTAGACATTGAGGCTAATTATGTGCTGCAATCACTTATTGTGGCGGGCGAAGCGTGCGACCCACTGCAAGCTCAGCGCTGGTCACAGCGTTACCGTTTAATCAATGCTTATGGTCCGAGTGAAACCACTGTTTGTGCCAGTGCGCAAGTGATTGAGCCTAACACGCCGTTAACCATTGGCCGCGGTATCGCCAATACTCAGTTGTATGTTCTAGGCGCCAATCTAAACTTGTTGCCTGTTGGCGCAGTAGGGGAGCTTTATATTGCGGGAGATGGTGTTGGCCGAGGCTACTTAAATCGTGATGATTTAACGGCACAGCGCTTTATTGAACACACATTAATCGCGGGCGAGCCAGCCACTCGATTATACAAAACCGGTGACTTAGTGCGCTGGCAGTCAGATGGTCAGCTGGTCTTTTTAGGCCGAGCGGATGACCAGGTGAAAATACGTGGTTATCGCATTGAATTAGCCGAAGTAGAGCAACAAATACTTAACGCCGACGGCGTTAAGCAGTGTGTGGCATTAGTGCGCGAAGATAAACCGGGCCAACCCTATTTAGCGGCCTATCTTGTTGCGAGCAAAACCTTGGTTGAGACTGAGCAAAAAGTGCTAATAGAGACGGTGCGCGCTCAGCTAGCTGCGCAATTGCCAGATTACATGATCCCAAGTGTCATGATGTGTCTTGAGCAGCTGCCACTCAATAGTAATGGCAAGATAGATCGTAAAGCCTTACCACAACCAGACTTAAACCAAGGGCAAGATTATGTTGCGCCAAATTGCGAGCTAGAGCGGCAGATTTGTGAGATCTGGCAGCAAGTACTGAAACAACCGCAGATAGGGTTACAAGACAACTTTTTCCAATTGGGCGGCCATTCACTTACTGCAACCCAAGTCATTGCTAAGGTGAATCAGGCGTTTGATCTTCAGTTGCCAGTGAAAACCCTATTTCAAGCGCAAACCGTGTCGGCGTTAGTAGAAACGATTAACAGTCAAACCAGCCAACAGAGCATGGCTATTATTGCGTATGAAAAACAGGGACCGATACCGCTTTCATTTGCCCAGCAGCGTTTATGGCTGTTAAATCAAATTGAAGGCAGCAATGCTCATTACAATATGCCAACGGTAATCGAGCTTAAAGGTAAGCTCGATAACGTGGCGTTAACCAAAGCCATGACAACCTTGGTTGAGCGCCACCAAGTATTACGTACTAATTATCCTCAACACGAGCCAGTGCAAGTTATTAATGAACAGGTAAGTGTCAGTATTAATAGGGTAAATTTAGCGACACTAACCGCATCAGAGCAGCAGGCGGATCTTGAGTCAATAATGCAAAATGAGCTGGAGAACGGCTTTGATCTTGAACGTGATCTCATGTTGCGTGCAACATTAGTTACTCTTGCTAGCGAACATCATGTGCTACTGGTCACGCTGCATCATATTGCATCAGATGGTTGGTCTGTTAGCTTATTAATGCGAGAATTCAGCCTGCTTTATCAAGCGTTTGCTAAAGGGGAGGGGGATCCACTTGCGCCGTTGCCGGTGCAATATGCTGATTATGCCATTTGGCAACGAGAATGGTTACAAGGTGATTATTTAACAAAACAGTTAAGCTATTGGCAGCAGCAGCTTGCTGACTTACCCCGCGTACACAGTTTACCATTGGATTTTACACGGCCAAATTTGCCCAGTTTTCGTGGCGGAAATGTGACTCAAACCATTTCAAGTAAAACAGCGGATGGCTTACGTGGTCTTTGTCAGCACAATGAAGCAACATTATTTATGGGACTTAACGCGGCCTTTGCAGCGTTTTTATCTCGTTTTAGTAATGAGAAAGACATCGTAATTGGCTCAGCCATTGCTAACCGTGAGCAAGCGGAAGTGGCTAAATTACTTGGCTTTTTTGTCAATAACTTAGTGCTTCGATCCGATTTGAGCTGTGAGCCTAGTTTTACTGAGCTACTTGGGCAAAGTAGACAAACCTGTCTCGACGCTTTTGATCATCAGCAGGTACCGTTTGAGCAAATTGTAGAAGTTATCCAGCCTGAGCGTAGTGTGAGTCATACGCCACTATTTCAAATCATGCTGGTGTTACAAAATAATGAGCAAACTAATATTACTTTACCGGATTTAACGGTAACAGAATTGGCTTATCCTGAGCACAAAGCTAAGTATGATCTAACACTATATGTAAAAGAAACACCGCAAGGACTGGCACTCAACTGGGAATATAGCCGAGATGTTTTTTACTGCGAAACCATAGAAAAAATGGCGGAAAATTTTGCCATTTTACTGGATGGTTTAGTATCACAGCCGAGTGTGAGTGTATTTAATGTGCCGATGTTATCGGCGTCAGAATCGCAATATTTGCTGACCGAACTCAATGCCACCAAGGTTATTTTACCTGATTCTCCGCTGCCGTATCTGTTTGCTCAGCAAGCAGATACCAATGCAACGAAAACGGCGGTGTGCTTTGCACAGCGTACCTTGAGTTACCAAGATCTAAATGAACAAGCCAATCAACTGGCGCGTCATTTGAGGTCCTTGGGCGTTTGTCGAAATAGCCTTGTCGGGCTTTGTGTTGAGCGCAGCGAACAAATGATGGTGGCGCTGTTGGCTATCTTCAAAGCGGGCGGGGCGTACGTGGCCTTAGATCCTCATTATCCCCAGGCGCGATTGGCCTACATGTTGGCTGATAGTGGTGCCCAAGTGGTGATCACGCAAAGTCACTTACGTGACGTGTTAACAGTCGATGGGCAAACCGTGGTTGATTTAGACACCACCGATGTGTCTGACTACGAATCACATAATGTTGATGAAGTTGCCGTTAGCGCAGAGGATTTGGCCTATGTGATTTATACCTCAGGCTCAACAGGTCAGCCTAAAGGCGTGATGATCCAACATGGCGCGCTGACCAACTTTATGCTGTCGATGCAAGATAAACCCGGCCTGAGTCATGATGACACCTTGTTGGCTGTCACGTCACTGTCGTTTGATATTCATACCTTAGAGCTCTACTTGCCGCTGATCAGTGGTGCGACATTGGTGATTGCCAGTCGCGATGATGCCTCCCAGCCAGGTGCGCTGCGCCAATTGCTTGATAGCCATCAAGTGTCGATGATGCAAGCCACGCCGGCCACTTGGAACATGCTGATTGATGACGGCTGGTACGCCCAGCAGCCACTCAAAGTGTTGTGTGGTGGTGAGGCGTTAAGCAGTAAATTAAAAGCGGCGTTAACACAACAAATTCACATCGCCTTGTGGAACATGTATGGCCCCACCGAAACCTGTGTGTGGTCGTCAGTACAAGCATTATCAGTAGACACGCCGATCACCTTAGGGCGCCCGATTGCCAATACCCAGTTTTATGTGGTGGATAACCAGTTGCAACCGGTGCCAATGGGTGTCGCGGGTGAGCTATTAATTGGCGGAGCAGGGCTAGCGAAAGGTTATTTAAACCGTGATGCGCTAACGGCGGAGAAGTTCATCAACTTTACAGTTGGGTCATCGCCATTAGGGCGGGTTTACCGCACTGGCGATTTGGTACGGTATCAGCGTGGAGGTGAGTTGGAATACCTCGGTCGGTTAGACCATCAAGTGAAGATCCGTGGTTTTAGGATTGAACTGGGTGAGATAGAAGAATGCTTAGTGAAGCACCCAGCGGTGGCGCAATGTGTGGTCATGGCACAAAACGATCCAGACTTGATTGTGGCCTATGTTGTGAGCAGTGACGGGGTGGTTGATGTAGCGGCATTTAGTCATCAATTGCGCAGTTATTTGAGTGAACAGCTGCCAGATTACATGTTGCCAGGCAGCCTAATGTTACTTGATGCTATGCCACTGACGGCGAATGGCAAAGTGGATAGAAAAGGGTTACCGGACCCTGACTTAAGTCAAGTGCAAGGGGAGTATGTTGCGCCAACGACGGACACCGAGCAACGTTTAAGTGAGATATGGCAACAAGTGCTGGGACTGGCTCAAGTGGGAATAAACGATAACTTTTTCCAATTGGGCGGGCATTCGTTAAATGCAACTAAGGCGGTCACCAAAATCAATAACGAGTTCAACATCAATCTCGCACTGAGAGATTTCTTTAACAATGAAACCTTGGCGCAATTGGCGGTAGAAGTGGACAGGCTGGATACGCTATTCAGTGTGCAAATGGATCAAGACGATAATTTACTATCTGATGAAGTGGAATTGACAATATGAATGCAGTAATGGATTTACTAAGCCAATTGAAAAAGAGTGGCATACGAGTAGGGTTAGATAGTAAACAAGATCTGGTTATTCGGGGTAATAAAGCGGCATTAACGCCAACTTTAGTGGCGGCGTTAAAATCATCAAAAAGTGAGATAGTTAGCTATCTAGCAGGTAATAAAAAAGCGGAGTCTATCGTCACGATCCCACGACTTGAAAACCGTGCCGATTTACCCTTGTCATTTACTCAGCAGCGCCTTTGGTTGTTAGACCAAATTGAAGGTGCTGGCGCACATTATAATATGTCGCAAGCGCTGAAGATGACAGGTGAGTTAGACCTTGCCTTACTCAAACAAACCTTTGCCATGTTACTGGAGCGTCACCATACCTTAAGAACGGGCTTTTATGCCGGAGAAAATGGGGAGCCGAAGTTATATCTGAAATCAGCAGAAGACTTTTCATTGGCTACTATTGACCTATCAAATGAACAAGATCAGGAGGTTGCCCTCAGTCGAATTGCAGATGAACAAGTCAATGGTGTGTTTGATTTAAGTTGCGATTTTATGCTACGCAGTGCGCTGGTAGTCCTATCTGAGCAGCAGCATATTTTGTATGTCACCTTGCACCACATCGCGAGCGATGGCTGGTCAATGACGGTATTGGTAAAGGAATTTATCAGTATATATAACGCCCTATCAAAGGGGGTGTCAGCGCCTTTAACTGAGTTGCCTATTCAATATGCAGATTATGCAGCATGGCAAAGACAATGGTTGCAAGGTGAACGGTTGGACAAACAATTGGATTACTGGCAACAACAACTGGCAGGATTACCATTGGTTCATGGTTTACCTTTGGACAGACCACGCACTTCTACACAGACATTCTCAGGCAGTGTTTATGATCAACAGCTTAGCCTCGGTTTAAAAGATCAACTTAGTCGCGTTTGTCAGCAAAATGACGCCACTCTCTTTATGGGGTTACACGCGGCATTTTCAACACTTATTGCTAGGTATAGTAATGAGACAGACATTGTGATCGGCACCCCTATTGCAAATAGGGAGCAAGCAGAAGTTGCAAATATTATTGGTTTCTTTGCCAATACCTTGGTGTTAAGAGCTGATTTATCCGATCGCCCTAGTTTTAATCAATTATTGCAGCAAAGCCGAGATAATTTATACCAAGCTTATGCACATCAACAAGCACCATTTGAGAAAGTTGTCGAACGCTTAAACCCTGAGAGAAGTGCGAACTATAGTCCTCTATTTCAGGTAATGTTGGTGCTGCAAAACAATGAGCAGGCGAAGTTTGAATTAGATGGAATGGTGTTAGAGCCCATTACCGTTGATACCAAAGATGCCAAATTTGACCTCACTTTATATGTTAGTGAAAACCAGCAAGGTTTGTCATTTCGTTGGGAGTACAATTCGGATTTATTTGACGCCGAAACGATAGCCCGAATGGGCTTACACTTTGAATTGCTATTGAAGCAATTGACAGTACAGCCCGATCTTAGTGTGTATCAGGCTAACTTTTTAAGTGAACATGAACGCCATCAACAATTAGTAGAATGGAATCAAACGGAAACACCTTACCAACGCGAATTATTGCTACATCAAATGGTAGAGCATCAGGCTACAACATCACCAGAAAGCGTTGCAGTGATTTTTGGCGAACAGCAAATAAACTATGGACAGCTAAATGCTAGCGCCAATCAATTGGCCCAATATTTATGCCAACAACGACAAATAAGAGCAGGGGATTTAGTCGGAATTTGTTTGCCCCGCAGTGTTGATTCATTAGTAAGTATGCTGGCTATTCTAAAGTTAGGCGCGGCTTACGTGCCGTTAGCGGCTAATTATCCAGCAAACCGCCTTGCTTATATGCTAGAAGATGCGCAGTTAAATACGGTGCTCACATGCCTCACTATCATGGAAACGACGCCGATTTCAGCAACGCAGGCGGTCTGTCTTGATGCGATAAATGTTATTGATGCATTGGCACTTTGTTCTGACCAGTTCCAGAGTGCAGAAGCGGTTAACTCAGAAAGTGTGGCCTATGTCATTTATACTTCTGGCTCCACTGGAAAGCCAAAAGGGGTGCGGGGCAGCCACCGAGCGATGGTTAATCGTATTGAGTGGATGAATCAATATATACCAGCTGTTGCACAAGATGTATTTTGCCATAAAACTTCACTGGCTTTTGTTGATCATGTCGCGGAAATATTTCAGCCATTCTCATTAGGTAAACATCTTGTTGTGCTGAGTGATGAGCAAGTTCAAGACATACCGAGCCTGATACAAGAAATTAATCAGCATCGTATTTCTCGGATCACTTTAGTTCCCTCGCTATTAAGGGTGTTGCTGGATAGCTTAACTAAGCCTAATGCGCTTCCTTCATTGCGCGGCGTTGTTTCCAGTGGTGAAGCGTTAACCATGGATGTGGCTAAAACATTCCAGCAAAAACTCCCAGATGTGAGCTTATACAATATTTACGGCTCAACTGAGGTCGGCGCAGACGTACTGGCTTATGAGCTTCGCCATACAGATTTCGATTTGAGCTTATTGCAGCATTTTGTTGATCAAGAGGTTGCGTTAGACACCGAGCAAAATGCTTCGCAATCATCGATAGCCGCCCCTCGGTTAGGAGCTGATGTAACTGGGCTCAGTCAACATTTTTGTGGCACTGATATGCCCCTTGTCGCGACGTCTTTAGAGCAATACCTTGCTGAACTAAAAACCAATGTGTTACCAGGCATAGTGGATGTTACCGCGGATACTTTCGTTGGCCATATGACCTCTAAGTTACCCAATTTCATGCCTGAAATAAGTAAGATTATTGCTCAGCTAAACCAGAACTTAGTGAAGATTGAAACATCAGGTAGCATGAGTTTAATTGAGCGCCAGGTGATTTCGACCTTACATAAGTTATTTTATAACTTTGATAATCGCTTTTATGATCGACATAGCCAAGACCCACAGCATGTGTTCGGTTTGGTCACCAGTGGCGGCAGTTTATCTAATGTGACCGCGTTACTTTATGCCAGAAATAATGGCTTGATCAAAGCCGGTATAGAGAAAGAAGCCCTTGATATGTATGGTCTAAATTGGGCTCTTGAACAAAAAGGTTACCAGCGTATGGTGATCTTAGGCAGTCGTTTACTGCATTATTCAATGAAGAAAACAGTTTCTCTATTTGGTATTGGCCAAGCCAACTTATTGGCGATTGAGCAAGACGATCAACTGCGAATGTCGATTCCGCACCTTGAGCAAACCATCAAATACTGCCAAGAAAATAATATCTACATCGCGGCTGTTATCGGCATTGCTGGCGCGACGGAAACCGGTACGGTAGACCCATTAGAAGATATTGCCGCAGTGACGCGACGTCATAAGTTACATTTTCATGTGGACGCGGCGTGGGGCGGTGCATTTCAATTCTCTAATAAGTATCAACATAAACTAAGAGGTATTGAACAAGCAGATACCATTACCCTTTGCCCCCATAAGCAATTATATCTACCACAAGGCATTAGCTTGTGTTTATTCAGAGACACCGGTAGTTTGCAAGCCATTACGACTCATGCTCACTACCAAGCGCAACCTGGTAGTTTTGATATGGGGCAATACACTTTAGAGGGCTCTCGACCAGCTAATGCGCTGTTGTTACATGCCAGTTTGCATTTAATTTCAAAACCCGGATATGGCCGATTAGTTGAGCAGAGCATGGAAAAAACGGCTTACTTTGTTAAGTTGATTCAAGCTTCTAACTGCTTTGAAATTGTTGGTTCGACCCCTGACCTGAATATCATCAATTACCGTTACGTGCCTTGTGATTTACGCGCACTCGAACGCCCTTACACCTTGGCAGACCTAGAGCGTTTAAATGATGCTGTAGAGGTGATTCAACAAGAACAATTTAGAGCTGGCCGGACATTTGTGTCTAAAACAACCTTATTTTTGGACGCTCATGGCGTCAATGGAAGCCGCGTATTTAGGGTTGTACTCAGTAATCCACTAACGGAATTCAACAGCTTACAAGCAGTATTGCTCGATCAAATGCAGATTGCTGAAGAGTTTGTCGAGGCTAGCGGTAGCCAAGGGGTTAATCGATTCAACCAGCTAGCAAATCCCGCTCATCATGCGCTTGATAAATGGTTTATTCCTGTTGGTAAGCCTCTCGCTAATGCCAAAGTGTACGTTCTTGATCCGGAGTTAAATTTATTGCCGGTTGGCGTGACGGGGGAGCTTTATGTTAGTGGCGATTGTTTAGCCATTGATTACTTAGGGCAAGCTGAATTGACCGCTGAAGTTTTTGTTAACAGTCCATTTGTAGCCAATCAACGCTTATATAAAACGGGCGATCAGATGCGCTGGCGCGCAGATGGTACATTGGAATTTGTCGGCCGTGATGATCATCAAGTAAAAATACGCGGTTGTCGGATTGAGTTAGGTGAAATAGAGCAAACATTACTGGCCCATGAGCGTGTTAGCCAAGTACATGTTATCGCCAAAAATAATCCTGATCGTATCATTGCTTATTTGGTATCTAGTGAAGTTGAGCAAGAAGGAACACAAAACCTATTAATCGAGCAAGCTAAACAACTTGTGGCGTGTAATTTGCCTGATTATATGATGCCGTCGATTTTTATTGTGTTAGCCGCTTTACCCTTAAACCCAAATGGCAAGATAGATCGCCATGCGTTACCTGAGGGCGACGTGAGTCAGACGCAAAATGAAATGGTCGCACCATCAACACCACTTGAAGCACAACTTTGCCAAGTTTGGCAAGAAACACTTGGCTTAGAAACCATAGGTATAAGGGATAATTTTTTTGAGTTAGGCGGAGACTCTTTAACTTTAATTAAATTGGCTTCTAAATTATCTAACCTTGGTTTTAGTGTTAAAGCGCAAGATATTCATCGACAGCAAACAATTGAAAAATTGGCGAAAGTCATTCAGCAAAAAGCTCAAGTAGACCTTCACCAACTCAGTGGTAGTGAGATAAAAGGTGTTCCATTACTACCAAGCATTCATGAGATGTTTGAGTTTGCACAAGGAGAGGGGCGTCAAGGGGATATTAATCACTGGAATAGCAATATTATTCTTGAATTTAAAACCGGCTATCTTAATATTGCTCGCGTTAATGAAACCATTAACTTGTTGATGAAATACCATAGTGTATTGAGAGCAAGAATTAATATTCAATCTTCAGGCGCCAAGCAATTGAATATTATTGCACACCAAGATTATCACTTATCAACAGTTGATTTAAGTTCGTTTCAGTTGACTAAAAGTGAAAAACTAAAAGAAGTGATGGCTGAGCTCCAGCTGTCAATTAACTTAACAAGTAATCCATTTCAAGTGTGTTTATTAAATTTCGGCGAAGCAGACCATTCTTACTTAGCCATTACTATACACCACGCTCTAGTAGATGGTTTCTCGTGTGGTGTATTGAAAAATGACTTCTTATCTATATACCAACAACTTGAGCAGGGCGGAAAAGTAACCCTCCCTGAGCGAGATATTACTTATCCAGCTTATGCTCAAGCGTTATCAGAATATGTGCAATCAGATCAGATGCAGTCTGAGCTGGCCGTTATGAGTAATTTTGATTGGCAGCAAGCGCAACCATTGCCAACTGATTATCCAGGAACGAATTTAGTTTCCAGTAACCAAGGTCTTGAAGTTGAGCTTTCAGCGCAAGATACACAAGCGCTGCGCTTTGCCTTGTCTAAGCTGAACAAAGTCAGTGTGCGTTCAGCCTTGGTAGCGGCGTTAGTTAAATCCATTGCTCATCTCACACAAAGCCAGTATGTCAACTTAGATATTCAACGACACGGAAGACGTGATGAAGAAGTTGGTCAGAACCTAAGTCGATTAGTTGGTTACTTTTCTGATGTGTATACCACGCCATTTTATTGTCCTCAAGGTGCCAATATAGCGGATGAAATAACAGATATTTCACAACAGTTTTTTAATGCATCAAAGGAATTAAAATCTTTTCCATTATTACGTTACTTGAGCCAAGACTCGGCAGTAACAGCGTTAATGGATAACATCCCCCGTGCTGATATTGCCTTGAATTTATTAGATGATGTTGAGTCTATTGAGTCGGAAGAAGTAGGGGATATTCGATTGGTTTCTTATGATGAGGTTGATCATCACAATATTTGGCGTGATAAAAAATTAACCCGAAAATGGAAAATATATGTTTTAGCCCATGTCGTTGCGGGACAAGTTAAAGTGACTTTTTCATACAGTGATACCTTGTATAAAAAAGAGACAGTCGAGAAATTGGCAGAGCATTTTCTAAATGAACTGACTCGGTTGATAAAATAAAAATGATGAGAGCTGGCTAGTAATAGCCTAATGGAAACAATATGGGTAATAAGTGATTGGCTTGCTCATTACCTTTATTAATTAAGGATGAAAAAAGTGAAAATGATATTTAAACCCTTAGCGTTATCGCTATTAATGACCAGTACTTTAACTTCGGGTTATGTATTAGCAAGCACAGATAATGAAGCGCCTTTTGCAATCATTAACCAATTGCAACAAAATGGTGCAGATATTAGTGTGTCGAGTGAAACACTCGCGTTGTTTGCTAATCACCCCAAGCTAAGTGGACTAGCCCTTAACACTGAAGTAGATCTAAATTACGCTCGTTTAGCCGATGAAATTTCAGACTATACCACGCCACTCCCACGAGGTAGTCAACTTGAGATGTCTGATTTTGAACGTCAAACGTTGACTGCATATTTGGATAGTCCTACAGACGCTGTTTTAGCTAAATTTCTCGCCTTATATTATTTAAATCGTTCACTCGTTAATGAGTGGCTTGTGCCTAGTAAAGGTCAAGCATTAAAAAACAGTATTCTTGTTGATTATTTTTTTAATCGGGTTGACGAATTAAATGAAAGTGAGCGTTGGACCAAACGCTTAAAGAAAATAAACAGCACTAAATTGCACCCATACTTTTCTTCAGTCAATTTAACTAATAATGAAGACAAGGCTGTGCACCAACAGTTTTATGAAACTTTTAACTATGACGAATCCCGTCGCTTTGAAACAGCAGCTGCACTGCTAGATGATTTTGCACAGGATCCAAGTAATATATTTACGGCATTTTTAAATAAAGCCGTTAACACTTGGATTGGCGGTGAAGCAGACTTTGATGACCCAAGTGCGTTGCATAATTTTCTAATCGCGAGTTATTTCTCTGACTATACCTTAAGAATGGCCAAACGCATGGAATCCGCTTGGCAGCAAGATAACACTAATGAACGCTTTAGACTTGCCCCTATTCTCGGTGGTTTGTCGGTGATGGACAGAGGTTGGCTGGCGCAACTTCATCAAGATGATAATGCACAATTAGCCCTTAATGATGAGCATCGACAATGGTTTAATTTACATCCGATGTTTCACTCTTTCACTGTGGGGGCCAGTTTTTTTACCAGTACAGAAAACTTCATGGAAGGATTTTTTGCTTGGGGAAGTGTCTTAACGACTTCTTGTCCTGAGGTAAGAACTTGTTTAGATAGACCGCGTTTTTCATTTAATTTGTTGGGCATGATCGTGGGCTATACCGACTACTTAGTGAAACTTGGAGCAATTGAGGACGCAAGAACCTTGCTTACTTATCGTTATAACCCAGCATTTGAATTTGAGAACTGGACCATTGGGCAAGAGGCTTGGCTACATAGAGAAAACAACTTAGAGGCCATTGCTGAGCGTTATCATAATGACGACCCTAGTGATGACCCTAATTTTTTCTTCCTTGCTGATCGCAAATGGGGTGGACAAACCTCAACCTGTCAAAGTTGTCATCAGGCACAAAATCGCCATTGGACTGATGAAGAAAAAGCCCAAGTGATGCCCCACACTGATGATATATTAACCATTGGTACTTGGCCTGAAATTTCAACTACTTGGTATGGTATGAGTAAAAATACTTGCGATGGTGCAGCCACCTGGGAATACGGTGATGTTTATACCGCAGGGGATATCGTCCAGCTTAACGGCATGAAGTACCAAGCTAAGTGGTGGACTAATGCACAATGGCCTGAAAGCTCTCGCCAGTGGGATGTTTGGGCGCCAGTGGGCTCTTGTAATACACCGCTCTAATGGTTGTAAGCGCAACAGAAAGGGGCTGTAGCCCCTTTTATTCTTTTCTACAGCTATAAGTTGCTCAGATGTCTTTATTGCAGAACAAAAATTTCATATTGCACTGGCTCAGCGTATCGTTAGCCCAATTGGGTGGCTATTTCACCATGGTTGCTTTGCCTTGGTTGGTTCTCAGCCAGACTAATAATGATGCTTTTCTCATGTCTATTGTGATGGCCTGTTTCAGCTTGCCCCATGGTTTTTTCATTTTATTTGGCGGGGCACTAGCCGACCGTTGGTCACCTTTATTGGTGTTATTTCGCTCCCGACAATTTGGTATCGGTGTGATGCTGTGTTTAGCAGCATGTGTCTATCTACAGATAACCCCTATCCCTGTATTATGTGTATTTGGTTTGATTTTGGGGACGTTGGGGGCGTTTGGTATTCCCGCTAGCCAATCTATTTTGCCATCTATTTGTAAAGACGAAGAGTTAGGGTTAGCAAATGGTATTGTGATGGGCACTTCTCAGTTAGCACAAATTGTCGGGCCGCTATTGGCAGGTTGGTTGATTTGGCTGATGCGTTATCTCAATCAAGTTAACCCAGAGCAATATGATTCGACAAGTTTGGCTCTGGCGTTTGTTGTTGATGCTGGGTTGGTATTGATATCAATATGCTTACTTTATTATATTCAGGTTAAACCAGTTGCGAGAAGCGCCAAGGGGCTATTTACCTTAGTATTTCAAGGTATGCAGTTTTGCTGGCTTGATCAGGGAATAAGGCTGGTGTTAGCTTATTTAATTTTAATTTCTTTTTTTATGCATGGCCCGTTACTTGCTGTTTTACCTTTGATCGCCAAGGTTGATCTATCTTTAACCGAGGCGGGTTACGGTACTTTATATGCAATGATCGGCGTGGGGACATTAATAGGGGCTGGTATGGCGATTTGGTTACGGCCAGCGCCGGATAAACTGGGCCTATTTGTTTTGATTGGTGATTTGACGTCTGGCATTAGCTTATTTTTGCTCGGCTTTGTCAGTGCCAGTTTAATATCTGTTTCAATTTGTTTGATCGTGATGGGGATAGCAACCGGATTTATTATGATTGCCGGTACCACCTGGTTTCAGCGCCGTACTCCGAATGAATATATGGGGCGGGTGATGTCGGTATTGATGTTTTGTATTTTAGGCTTAATGCCCCTTTCTGGCGCGATAGCAGGCTTTTTCAACAAACATTATGGTAATCAATGGGTAGTTATGTCAGCTGGTTCATTGATCATTACATTTGCACTATTAGGCCTTATGTTACCTAAGGTCAGGCGCATGGGTAAAACTCCAGAGATGAGTGTTGCGTCAATATCAAAACTATCACCTGATGCTCAGGCTCAATATGAGCTAGGAGTAGCGACAAAAAACAATATTTAAAGCAGTAATTGTAAGATATTACTAGCTTTTTTTTAAAAGGATGTGTTTCATTATGAGTCAGTTATGGTTTCATGTACCTAAACCTAAGGTTAACCCTAGGTTAAGGCTATTTTGTTTGTCTTATGCGGGTGGCAGCAGTACTACTTACTTACAGTTTGCAGATGAACTGCCTAACGACGTAGAGTTGGTGGCGGTTCAGCTTCCGGGACGGGGGATGCGTTTAAGTGAAGCGCCTTACACTAACTTATCACAGTTAGTGGTTGATTTATCAAGTCAAATGAAGCCACTGCTTAAGGTGCCGTATGTGATCATGGGGCACAGCTTTGGCAGTCGTTTAGGTTACGAGCTCGTTCAATATTTTAGACAACAACAATGGCCATTACCGATTCACTTTATTGCTTCTGGTTCAAAAGCGCCGCATTACAAAAATACCGACTCGCCCATCCATCAACTAGCAGAAGCAGCGTTTATTGAAAAATTAAGATCATTTGGTGGTACACCCGATGAAATTTTAAATAACGCCGACTTTATGGAAATGCTATTGCCTATGTTACGTGCTGACTTTGCGATGGTGGAAAACCATCAAAGTGACATTAAACCCGCCCTTGATTGCGGTTTGTCGGTTTTTGGTGGGGTTAATGATGAAGGGGTTCCACAAGACAAATTGTTAGATTGGCAGTTGCACTTCTCGGGCAAAGTAAATGAAATCATGTTTGATGGCGGGCACTTTTTTATTGAAAGCCATAAATCATTGGTGATTAAAGCGGTACATGAGAAGCTGGAAGCATTACTTGTTGGTCAAGACTTGAATGCAGCTTAAAGAAATTTAATAGGACTTTAGTCACGGTACAACGGCGGTTCCGTTTAATTAGATAGCCGTTGTATCTATTGCACAGCTTGTCTGGGTGTATGTATAAGCAAACTTCAATTTTGCGATAACTGCCTAGGTTAAGTCTGAGCGAGTATAATTCAAACGACCAATATGCTTCTTTAATGTGCTATCTGTTGCGTAAAGAATGTTCATAAATTCACCATTATTACTAAAGTATGACCTCCTGAATGAGGGCGTTAATCCGTTTTTGTTACATCCGTTATATTTAGCCAATGCTTTATTTTCTTCTCAAAAATAATGGGGTCGATAGGTTTGGCGATAAAGTCATTCATTCCCGCCTGCAAACAAGTGTCTTTATCGCCAGACATGGCGCCAGCTGTCATAGCTATAATCGGAATATCTTTAATTAACTCGCCAGCCTCACCGTGACGAATATGTTTTGTTGCATCAAACCCATTCATTACTGGCATTTGGCAATCCATTAATATAAGTTGTAAATCATCTTTATGTTGCATCGTTTTGAGTAAGTCGAGCGCTTCTGCACCATTTTTAGCACTGTACAGCGTGATTGGGAATACATCTAACAAGCCTTTGGCAACAAAACGATTGATTTCATTATCATCAACCACTAAAACTTTATAATTTTGCTTAGTAACGGCTTCTGCTGTGAGATCGACTAAACGCTCCGAATGAGTGGACTTTAATTCTGGGTTATTCAATTGCCGATAAGAAAGTAAAAAATGCAATGGTAGTATCGGCTTGGTTAGGTAAATGCAGCTTTCGCCTTCTTCAATTAGATGGTTTGTCTCTTGCTTGCCGTCACAAATAAGTAATAACTTACACGGCTTATTAGTCGGTAACCCCATGAACCAAGAGACAAATTCTTCATTAATAAGGTTGTTTTGTATGATTAGTAAATCCGGCAACTTATCATTACTTAGTGTGTATAAAGTCGCTGTAGTGTCTTGAACAGTGACTTCTGCTTTCCATCGCTGTAGCTGTTTGGCGAGAATGCTCTTTTCTTTTTCATCTGAAAGTACCAGTGTACATTTTACTCCTAATAAATATGGCGTTAGGCCCCCTGTGTCATTATCCATGTCAACCTCAACAGGTATAGAAAGGGTAAAGGTACTGCCTTGATTCGGGGTACTTGAAACACTAATATCGCCCCCAAGTAGATTAGCCAACTGTTTTGAAATGGACAGCCCGAGACCTGTTCCGCCGAAGTTTTTTTCTATTGTCGTGTTGGCCTGGCTAAACGGTTTAAATAGCTTTCGCTGTTGCTCTTGAGAGATACCAATACCGGTATCGGTTACCGATATGGTGATATTCACTTGGTCCTTTTGGTTTAGCTGTTGGCTGATAACTTTTATAATAATATGGCCTTGAGCAGTGAATTTAATGGCATTGCCAAGTAAGTTAGTGATGATCTGTTTAATACGGTAAGCATCGGATATCAGCTGCTCAGCATTAACTTCAGTACAATCTAGATAAAGTGATAGCCCTTTTTCATTTCCTTTCAGAGCCATGGTCGCAACGACGGCACTGACGGTTTCAATAAGGTTTAGTGGGGTTCGTTCAATATCCAGCTTACCGGATTCAATTTTGGTTAAATCAAGTAAATCATTAATCAAAATACTCAAGGTTGAAATACTACTTTTTGCCATACTCAGGTACTGGTGCTGCTTTGTAGTTAAATTGCTTCGTCCGAGTAGTTCAAGCATTCCAGCAATACCATTTAAAGGTGTTCTGATCTCATGACTAATATTGGCTACAAATGCGCTTTTAGTATTATTTGCGGCGGTAGCCTCTTGGCTGGCAAGCTCCAATTGTTTGGTTCGTTCGGCGACTTGTTTTTCCAGTGAATCATTGATAGCTTGGATTTTTTGTTGATAAATTTTGGATTCAGATATATCCCTAATTAGCGCTGCGACAGTGGCTTCAATAGCCGTGTTAGTCGTCACAACAGGGGAGAGGTTAATGCTAAGAGTTTGCGGGGCTGCGCCGTGAGTGGCAGTTTCTAACTCTAAAGTTATAGGGGTGTTTTGTTTGATGACTTTACGTAATAACGACTCAGAAATTTGTCTGCTTTGTTGAGTCGGAATAATAATGTCATTGATTTTATTAAGTTTTGCTTGTTTTTCACTCATCCCAAACATAAAAGAAGCTGAGTCGTTCCAGTTAAGGATATTGCCACGCTTGTCGACACTGATGATGGCGTCTGATGAGCCTGCAATGATCGCTTCATAACGAGACTGATCTTGATAGAGAGATAAGAGCTTATTCAAATAGCGTTGGTAAGCAAATATGATGGTTATTGCCACTGTGAAAATAACGATGATAAGAAAAATGATGCTATTTCGTTGCTTATGCCAGATTGCCTGTAATGCTGACTCTGATTGCGCTGCGATTAAGTACAAAGAGCGATTTTCACGTGTCGACAGCATCATCTTACTGCCAACCATGAGGTGATTGTTACCTTCAAAAACGACACGAACAATTTCTTCAGAGCTAGGGATTGGTGCTCCATGAGTCAGTACGTCCCATTTCATTTTTGGCTTATCAAGATCAAAGCCAAACAATAAGTTTTTTTTCGGAGCGGAGATAAAGTAGCCTTCTGAATTCAGTAAATAAAAAGCCATACCAGAGTGGCTAAAATCTTCCTGTAAAAGACTTAATAGTGGGGATGCATCAAGGTTAATTATTACAAAACCAAAAAAAGCATACTCTTCATCAAAGATGGGCTGCGCGATGCGAATGGTCGGCCAAATTGGTGTTTCTATCGTATTATATTCACGATTAAGGTTAATATTTGAAATATAGTCTTCATTGGGATGTAACTTAGCGATAGCTGAAAAGTAGTCAGACTGCCCCTTTTGCTGAAGTAACTCATCGGGTGTTGCGATGACTTTACCCGCTCGGCGATCTACGCGGACAATTTCCTGACCATTGTTATTTTTTCCAATTAGTCGGATTTGACGAATTTCAGGATTATTTTGAACAAAGGCAATAAATATTGTCTGTAACCTTATTTTCCATTGCTCGGTTGTAGTGCCGTCATATGGATCAACCCCATTATGGGACATTGCGCGGCTAATACCGCTGATTGGTGGGGTAGCATGTAAAAATTGTACTTTATTCCTGCTTTCCGCTATTCGGCGCTCTAAGGTATTTAAGCTGGCTGTATTCGCCTGCAATAATTTTGCTGATTGTTGGGCAACAATGCTTCGTTCAGCATAAAGTGCAAATGCAAAATAGAGCCCTATGCATACTATCAGCATCAATAAAAGACCGCCCATAGGAGGAATGTATTTATTGATGATGGGGTTTTGATACTTGTTTTGGCTCATCATTACCTTACTGCTGCTCTGACTTAATAAGACTTATAAATTGTTCGGCTGTGATGGGTGGGCTATAAAGATATCCTTGTGCAGTCGGACATCCTAACTTAATCAGTGCACTACGTTGTTCCTTGGTTTCAACGCCTTCAGCCACTAGGTGTAACCCCATTGATTGGCCTAAAGTTATGATAGTTTTGACTATTTCATAATCATGAGTATTGCTTAGCATGTCTCTAATAAATGACATGTCTATTTTCATGATATCGACATTGTATGTTTTAAGATAAGAAAGGCTTGAGTAGCCAGTGCCAAAATCGTCGATTGAAATATTTATCCCTAGGTTTTTTAGCTTGTTTAACTTTTTCTGGGTAAGCGAAGGATCAATCATCAAGGCTGTTTCAGTAATTTCTAACTCCAGCATAAAAGAAGGTAAGCCGCATTGAGATAATGCGTTCAGAATGTGCTGCTCTAGCTCTGGTGAAGCAAATTGCGCAGCAGCCACGTTGACAGATATCGGAATATTTGCACCATTGAGAAGCAAGTTTTTGGCTTGTTGACAAGCTTTGTAAAGTACCTGCTCTCCTAATTCAACTATCAAGCCGGACTCCTCCGCTAGCGGGATAAATTGAGCCGGTGAAATGATAGTACCATCATCTCCTTGTAGTCTAGCTAAGGCCTCAGCTCCGACGATACGCTCACTGACTAAGTCGTATTTAGGTTGATAATAAACAAGTATATTATTGTCTTTTAAAGCCGCTCTAAGGGTTTTTTCTTGTTGATGACGTTGCAACAGGGCAGCCTCAAGCTCATTGGAAAAAAAGCTATACCTATTACGGCCTTCTTGTTTGGCTCGATACATTGCAACATCTGCATGGCGCATCAACTGCTCCGTATCTTCTGCATCATCTGGGAATATACTTACTCCGACACTAACAGAAACGCTGTAAAACTGTTCGGCAAGCTTAAACTGTTCATGCATGTTTTCCACTATCTTATCGGCAAGAGCAGAGACTAAGTCTGGTGAACGTATTCCTGTCATCAGAATGACAAATTCGTCGCCACCTAAACGTGCTAAGGTATAGGATTCAGGGAGTAAGGCTTTGAGTCGTTTGGCCATCAGACAAATGAGTTCATCGCCAAAATGATGACCGAGAGAATCATTTAAATATTTGAAATGATCGATGTCGATCAATAATAAACCGACTTTCTTTTGGGCGGCGAAGGCTGCCGAACAAGCAACAGATAAACGATCTTGGAGCAGGATCCGATTAGGTAAGTTGGTAAGTTGATCATGATTTGCTAAGTGGCTCATTTTTGACGCCATCGCCATCGCGGTTGCAATCGCTTCGCTGACATCATGGAAAACCATAATTGCGCCTATCACTTCGCCATCTAAGTTTCTTATCGGAGCCGCTGAGTCATCTACAGCAATAGTGGCTCCACTTCTTGTAACTAACTCGCAGTTTAGAGCCATAGTTAAAATTCGTTGCTCTTTTAACGCCAAATATAGAGGGTTCATCAAAGGCCGTTTCGTATTGGCATCTTGGAGTGGCATGATGCTGTCGATTTTCTGTTTTTTTGCATCACAAAAGCGCCAACCCGTCAGGCGTTCAGCGATCGGGTTCATAAAAGTGATACAGCCACGATCGTCTGTGGCTATAACAGCATCCCCGATTGAATTTAGTGTTACCCGCAAACGTTCTTTCTCCGAGTAAAGCGCCATTTTTGCTTCTTTAGCTTCGGAGACGTCAATTAGGGTCACTAGGAAACGGCCAGTATTCCCAATCTGTTGGAAAGGAGATTGAAACACTTGATAGTGTTTTATTCGGCCATTGACTTTTGCTTCGACAAAGAAGTTAACCTCATCACTGTTGGTAGCTTGGCTTTGAATAGCTTGGCATAGTTCGTGAGGAAAAATATTTGTCATTCCTACGTTATCTTCAGGCATATGCGGCAAGCCAAACCAAGTGCCTTGGTAATCATTGCTGAACAAATTTTTCCAATTTACATCCCAATAAGTGATTAACACAGGTACTTGTTTCACCATTTTTTGCAGTTGCTCACGTCCTTGCTTGATAAGCTTTGTTTGGTAGTGCAACTTAAGGTGGTTTTGTACTCTTAGCCGACAAATCTTTGGATTAAATGGCTTACTGATAAAATCGATACCGCCTAATTCGAGAGATAGCTTCTCATACTCTTTTTCATCATGACCGGTGATAAAGATAATTGGAATGTTTTCATAGCGAGCATCATTTTTTAAGTATTCACACATTGCCCAACCATCCATCTCGGGCATCACAATATCGAGTAAAATGATATCAGGTAGCAAGTTAGGTAGGCGTTCAATGGCCTCTTTGGCAGATTCAGCGAAAAATAGTTGCCCACAACCCTTGAGGATTTCTTTTAGCATTAGTACATTATTGATCGTATCATCAATAACGAGTATTTTGCTGTCTCTCATGTTTGGATGGTTTAGGAACAAGATGACCTCCTTACCGACTTCTTTTCCATTCATCGTGAGTTGATAAATAAAAAATTCTAATTTGATTTTTTTATAATAGAACACTAAATTTGTAAATGAATAGCATTTGCAAAAATAATTAGTTTTCAGTGTCTTTAGTCCCGACCGTTCAAAGTTTTTAGACTCGCTTAATCACAGCCAACAGGGGCAGCAGGTATAAATGAAGAACAAATTGACTTGGCGTTATTTTGCACCAGCTGCCATTTTTGTAACTGGAACAATATTTGCTATTAATGCAGAAAATAAGGCCAAGGTAACAAATGAGCATGCTATTGAGTTAGCGGTTGATGCAACTCTCGGCCAAATCAGTATTGATGTTGTTAGTGCGATAAACCAATACTACGAGGGGTTACGCGGATTACTTGCAGCGATAGAGGCTACAGGTATAGAAAAATTTAATTATCAAAGTCAACTTCGTTATTCGCTTAGTCGACAATATGAAGCAGCGTTTCCCGGCAGTATGGGCTTTGGTGTAATCAAAAAAGTGACGCAAAAAAACTTAGCGACTTTTTTAGCATCGGCTGAACAGGATCGGCAACGGCCTTTCACGCTAAAACAGTTAGATGAACCAACCAATCCGTTGTTTATCATTCAATATATTGAACCTGAAATAAATAACGCTAATGCCGTTGGCTTAGATATTGGCTCAGAGAGTCACCGGCGACAAGCAGCACTTAAAGCAGCGGCATCAAGATCCGCACAACTGACCGCCCCAATCACCTTAATTCAGGCTCATCAACAGGCAAAGCATGGCTTTTTACTTCTTTACCCTATCTTTAAAGGCCCTGTAAATCAGCCGTTTGAAGAATTATTTGGCTGGGTATACTCACCCTTACTGATAGGTAAAGTTCTTGATTCAGTCAAACTAGATGATGGCGTTACTATTGATATCTCTGATACAACTACGCAGCAAGTAATTCATTTTTACAGTTCAGCCGCTGACAACAGCCCCACCGTGAATGCGGGGATGTCTTCACAAATAGTAAGTGTTTTTGGTCGACAGTGGTCTATCAGTTTACTGCCTAGCCCTTTATTTATCGAAAGTTTGGGTCTCGAAGACCCTACTATTGTATTTTGGCGAAGCATGGCGGTTACAATGCTGCTGGCTCTATTGGCTTTCTTTTTGGTGAACTACATTTTTCAGCGTTTATTTGAAATTAGACAAAAAGCTGAGTTGGCAACCGTTGTGAATAATTCGACAGATGGCATCGTGGGGTTGAACAAACATTTTGCCATTGCTCATTGGAACAATACGGCGGGCAAATTATTTGGCTTTACGAAAGAAAATGCGTTGAAAAAACCCCTTGCACACTGGCTTTCAACTTGTCTCTCCTCTATGCAGTTGATTAACCTGTTTAAGCAAGTCGCAAATGGCGAGGCAGTAAGGCAAATTGAAATAAAATACAACTCAGAATATTTTTCTGAAGAGCGTCTCTTATCCATTAGCATTGCGCCTATTATTGAACAAGATGACTTTATTGGTGCGACGGTTAGTATCCATGATGTAACCGAATTAAAAGGATTACAACAAGAGTTAGTTGAAACAAATCAGTTACTAGAAAATAAAATAGCAACGGTAACATCGAAGTTTAAACGGCAACTTATGTTTGAAAGTGACATTATTGATAGCATGCAGGCGGCCGTGATTGCTTGTGATAAAGCAGGAAATATTCATTTTTTTAACAACGCGGCCTCATCATTATATGGTTACGGTGCTGATGAAATAACAAATAGCCAAAATATACTCGCATTGCTCGATGTCGAAAGCCTTAGTTTGGAAGGAAAGAGTGAACAACTAGCGGATAATTTTTTGCACTGGATAGAGCAGCAATCATCTTTTCCAAACCAGATAAAGATAGATTGTTACTGCAAACTAAAGTCAGGTGAACATTTACCGTTGCAATTGATCGTTACGCCAATACTTGTCAGAGGAGAATTAGAAGGGTTTGTTTTTACAAATGAACCAAATTTAATTCAACGACATTTGACCTTGGCTGATACCGCGGTTGAAAACTCTCATGACGTGCTACTTTGGCTTAACCTAGATGGCAATGTTATCAATTGTAATCCATATGCCAATGTTGTTCTGAGCGTGAAAGGAAGATCATTGAAGCATTTTAATATTAAGGATTTTATTGTCTGCAAAGAGTCAGAACCATGGGATGTCATTTATAGTCGTATTATGACAGAGCATAGGCTCACTTTTGAAGCAAGTTACCGGACGATAGATAATGTTTTAGTGCCCGTGCTGATATCAGGCTGCGTCATCGACACGAACCAAGAGCCTTGTATCTACCTTGCCGCGAAAGATATATCAGAGCGCCTTGAAAAACAAAAATTGATTGAATCAGCCCTTGAAAAAGCGGACTTAGCTAACAGGATTAAGACAGAATTTATTGCCAACATGAGCCATGAATTACGCACTCCTTTAAACGCAGTCAATGGCTATTTTCAATTACTCGAGCAGTCGCAATTAGATGAAATTCAAAGAAAGTATGTCGTTGATGGTCAGTTATCGGTATCGGTGCTGACCCAAATAGTCGAGGATATTCTGGATGTGACAAATTTAGAAAAAAACGGCATAGAATTGGACGAAGAAGACTTTGAGCTTGATGATGTGTTGAGTGAAATTGGTGCTCAGCTGAGTGTGATGGTAGGGTCTAAACCCGTTGAAGTTCATTTTTATGTCGCTGCTGATGTTCCTTATTTTCTTTACGGCGATCGTAATAAGTTAATGCGAATTTTGATTAATATTGCTGGAAATGCAGTCAAATTTACCTATGAGGGGGAAATAGTACTCAGCATAAGCCGTGAAATGCTTGAAGATAGTAACGACGTTAGACTGAAGGTGTCGATAAAAGATACTGGTATTGGGATTAAGCCTGAGCAATTAACACAAATTTTTAATGTTTTTACCCAAGCGGATAATTCCAATACACGCATTTATGGTGGGCTGGGTATTGGGCTCACCATCTCAAGCCAGTACGTTAAGTTGATGCAGGGTAATATAGAAGTTGAAAGCCAGGTGGGGTCGGGCTCTGAGTTTCGTTTTGATTTGTTGTTAAAGCCGGCCGACGCCCTTGAATGTCAGCAGATAGAAAAGCGTTTGGAACGGCCCATTAATGTATTGATCGTTGATGATAATGTAACCAGTCTCACTATCTTAGAAAATATGATAGAGCAATTAGGTTGGAAAAGTACAACAACTACATCGGCTTATGAGGCTTTAAACTTACTAGAAAATGCTTTTGATGGGCAAAAACAATTTGATTTGGCATTAATTGATTGGAAAATGCCAGCCATGGATGGATGGGAGTTGGCAAAAACAATTAAACAAAGAGAGCCTAATAAGCAAGTTCCTTTACTGATTATGGTGACTGCACACAGCCAGCAAATCCTGGTAGAAGAATATGATCACTATCTTCACCTGCTCAATGGTTTTTTGACCAAGCCGGTCACAAGAACTCAAATGATGGACGCATTTTTGGATGCCGCAACGGCCGCACAACATACGGCACTCAGCAATGGACTGAAATCGAAAGATAATGCCTTGCTGGATCAACGTGTGCTGGTTGTTGAAGATAATCCAACCAATCAAGAGATAGTCACTGGTTTATTGGAGAGCCAAGGTGCCAATACCACTGTTGCCATAGGTGGTAAACAAGCACTAGAAGAGCTTACAAATAGCTTGTTGCCCTTTGATGTGGTGTTAATGGATATTCAAATGCCAGGTATAGATGGTTATGAAACGACTCGACGCATAAAAGCGATAGATAAGTTTAAAATGCTACCTATTATTGCTATGACAGCGAATGTGACGCCTGCAGATAAGGCTAAATGTTTGGCCGTAGGAATGAATGGCCACATTGGTAAGCCATTTAGTTTAGTCGACCTCGTGCATCAAATTTTAACGGTAACGGATAATAGAAAAAGAGTAAAAAAGCTGACAGCAAGCCATACGGACGAACGAATTGAATTGAGTGATGAGATTATAGAATATTGCCGTAAAGAGAATATCTGTATAAACGATGCTTTAGAGGGCTTTAACTATTTAAGTAACGTATATTTACGCTCATTGGGCTTATTCTATAAAGACTTACAGTCATATTTAAAGCAAATGTCTTGTCAAGACAAAACGTTAGAGCAGCTCACATTAATGTTTCATACCCTTAAGAGCAGCGCCAGCTCACTAGGATTTAAGCCGTTGGCTACGTTAGCCAAACTGGCTGAACAAGAACTAAAAGAAAAACCAGATTTAAATGACGTCACTCATACTGAGTTTGAAGTCGTTGAATTAATGAAGCGAACCCTTGTACAAGTTACAGAGCTAAGTGAAAAATTATCATTATTTGAGGAAGATGAAAGCACTCCAGTTACCTCAGAAGAGGACTTTTTACCCATTTTTAAACGCTTAGTTGAAGAGGTTAGCAGTTTTAATATGCATGCCATTGATACTTTTCAAGAAATATCATTACAACTCAAATCAATATCACCCGTTCGGGCTGGTGAGTTGATTGATGCACTAAATGTACTAAAATTCAAAGAAGCGAAAGAAACCCTCAAACAATTTGAGCAACAGATTCAGGTTGAAGAAAATAATGCCTCTTAGCCAATTGAATGATAATGCTGAGCTCGATCTTAGCCAATCTAAGATCTTGGTGGTGGATGACCAGCCAATAAATATACAGATGATTTATAATGTCTTGTCCAAGGATTATGTTGTCCTTGGGGCGACTTCTGGCGAAGAGGCAATAGAGGTATTTAAGGATAACTTGCCCGATCTAATTTTATTGGATGTATTTTTACCCGATATGACAGGCAAAGAACTGTGTAGTCGTTTTAAAGAAATAGTAGAGCTGGGAAATATTCCTATTATATTTGTTGTCTCTATTAATCAACAAGATGAAGAGGACGTTTGTTGGCAATGTGGTGGAATTGACTTTATTACTAAGCCAATTAGTCCATTGACGTTAAAAAATCGAGTTAAATCCCACCTAACTTTGAAATTTCAAACTGACATGTTAGAAAAATTGGTTTTTATAGATGGTTTAACAGGGGTATTTAATCGTCGTTACCTAGATATCCACCTGGATAAGCAAACGAGTGAGTCTAAACGCCAGCATAATGATACCGCCATACTAATGATAGATATCGATTTTTTTAAGCTCTTTAATGATCATTATAGCCATGTACAAGGAGATGAAGCGCTTAAGACTGTCGCCGAGTTAATCCGTTCCGCTTTAGTCAGACCTCTTGATTTTGTTTGCCGTTACGGCGGTGAAGAATTTGTTGTTGTATTACCTGATACCAACATTTTTGGTGCACTAAAAGTAGCCGAACGGATACGAAAAAGTGTTTATGATAAACAAATCGAACATGTTTGCTCGCCACATAAGTTTGTAACTGTAAGTATCGGGGCCTCTACCTTTCTCGAAAATGATGAGGGTAACAACCACACTGTAGAAGAGGCTGATGGTTACTTGTATCAAGCAAAGAAAGCTGGCCGGAATCAGGTTTGTTGTCCGGTAGAGCGTTTTTATAAAACAGCCAAAAATTTAGATGGGACTCACCTCATCAATAATAAGTAAGTCAGTTGCTATACGATATTCATACTAGTTACGCTATTTTTGCAACTAATCCTCTTATCAGCCATTAAATTTATCTGCAGTACTCTAAGGCATTTAGCTCGCGCCTTTAAATTATCCCTTACTAACCTGAACCCTAGATAAGCGAAATGGTACGTTAATGCAAAAAAGCTGTGAATATATACGGTTAAAACTTTATAAGAGTTAAGCTGGGGGAGGTTGGATGTAGTTGACTGTTACCAAATTGGTTGCGGGAGCTGGATTTGAACCAACGACCTTCACCGAGTTTATAAGAGTTGAGCCCGATGAGCTTTTTCTTATTCACTTTTACCAAATTGGTTGCGGGAGCTTGGTATGAACTAACGAGCTTTGCAGGGTTTATAAGAGTTGAGCCCGATGAGCTTTTTCTTATTCACTTTTACCAAATTGGTTGCGGGAGCTGGATTTGAACCAACGACCTTCGGGTTATGAGCCCGACGAGCTACCAGACTGCTCCATCCCGCGACTGGTTTTTTTGAAACTTTTTATCTATTAAAATTGGTTGCGGGAGCTGGCTTTGAACCAAATACCTTCGCCGAGTTTATAAGAGTTGAGCCCGATGAGCTTTTTCTTATTCACTTTTACCAAATTGGTTGCGGGAGCTGGATTTGAACCA
>NZ_JAIBHJ010000007.1:0-19750 GCF_021278025.1 Motilimonas sp. E26 | reverse complement strand
ACGACCTTCGGGTTATGAGCCCGACGAGCTACCAGACTGCTCCATCCCGCGTCCGTCTAAGTGCGGCGAATAGTATAGAGATGAATGGCGTTATGCAAGAGGTAAACGTAATTTTAATACTGTTTGACCATTTGTTAAGCAATGTGGCGGGGAAGTGGGCATTGTGCTGTTTTTTAAACCTGATCACACTTTATAGAAAACACAAGGCCAATTGGTTTAAGGTGCTAAAGGGGCAAGAATAAACACTGCCTTTCTACCGCTACTCAGATTTGTTTATGCGTAAAACTCTCGCTTACGTTATAATGCGGCTCTTATTTATCAGAGTGCCCAGCGGCATTCTGCAGTGGTATCTTTAACCTCGGAAAAATTAATGTCTACTAGCACTATATATGAATACTTTGTTACCACAGCCCAAGGTCTTGAATCTTTGGTTGAAGAAGAGTTGCAATCCTTTGGAATAGAAGGGGCAAAAGCAGTTCGCTCAGGTGTGAGCTTTTCGGGTAGCTTAGAGCAAGGCTATAAAGTGTGTTTATGGTCGCGATTTGCTTCGCGCGTACTAATGCGGTTGAACGAATTTAAAGTCAATGATGTGATGGATCTGTATCTAGGTTGTAGTTACATTCCTTGGGAAGATACGTTTGCTGTTGATAAAACCTTCGCCATTGATTTTTCTGGCACTAACGATGACATTCGCAATACGCAGTTTGGTGCCCTCAAAGTAAAAGATGCCATTGTTGACCGTTTCCGTAAAAAATTGGATCAGCGTCCTGATGTTGAGCGCTCGGATGCACAAGTACGTATTAATGTGCGTTTATTCAAAGACAAGGCTCATGTCTATTTAGATATGGCGGGCAGTCCACTGCATCATCGCGGCTATAAAACTGAAACTGGCGCTGCGCCGTTAAAAGAAAACTTAGCCGCCGCGATTGTGAAACGCAGTGGTTGGCAGCTGGACCAAGCATTAGTCGATCCTATGTGTGGCTCGGGCACCATTATCATAGAAGCGGCATTGATGGCGACGAATCGTGCACCTGGCTTATTACGTACAGGTTATGCTTTTGAACATTGGTCGGGTCATGATGCCGAGCTTTGGCAAAGCATGCTCGCGCAAGCCAGCGTGATGAATAAGCGTAACGAAAACAAATGTGACACCCGCTTTTTCGCATCAGATAAAAGTCGTCGTTTAATTGAGATTGCACGCGGTAACGCGCAGCGAGCAGGTGTGGCCGACTTGATCACGTTTAGTGTTAAAGACGCAACAGAGTTTGGTAATCCGCTCGATGGCCAAACTGGGATGATTATTACCAACCCGCCTTATGGTGAGCGTATGGGTGACATGAGCGGCGCCATTGATTTGTACTCAAAACTGGGTAATCAGTTCAAAAAAGCATTTCCAGGCTGGCAATGTTCGTTATTCTCAACCGATACAGAGCTATTGAGCTGTATTGGTTTGCGCGCGAGTAAAACCTACAAGTTGTTCAATGGCCCGTTAGAGTGTGTACTGAAAAATTACCAGATCAGCGACCGTGGTTTAAGCAGCGACAAGCCTGCTATTTATTCAGAAGATTTTGCTAACCGTCTAAAGAAAAATTTACAGCAGCGTAATAAATGGGCTAAGCGTGAAGGCATAGAGTGTTACCGTGTTTACGATGCTGATTTACCTGAATACAATGTCGCCATTGACGTTTATGCTGATAATGTGGTGATCCAAGAATACGCCGCGCCCAAGAAAATAGATCCTGCTAAAGCGCGCCGACGTGTGCTCGATATCGTGGCAACCGCGCGTTATGTTATGCAAATTCCTGAAAACAAGCTGTTCCTTAAAGTGCGTGAAGTACAAAAAGGAAAAAGCCAATACCAAGCGTTAACCAAGAGACAAACCTTGCTTAATGTGATTGAAAATGGCGCTATGTTTGAAGTTAACTTGAGCGATTATTTAGATACAGGCTTGTTTTTAGACCATCGTCCAATGCGTAAACGCTTAGGTGAAATGGCCAAGGGAAAACATTTTTTAAACTTATTCTGTTATACCGCCAGTGCTTCTGTTCATGCAGCCCTTGGCGGCGCTGCATCGACCACAAGTGTTGATATGTCGCACACCTATCTTGATTGGGGCAAGCGAAATTTTGCGCTGAATAAAATCAAAGGTGCACATCAATTTGAACAAGCTGATGTGCTGAAATGGCTGGATGAGTGTAAACATCAATATGATTTAATTTTCTTAGATCCACCAACGTTTTCAAACTCAAAGCGCATGGACGGCACGTTTGATGTGCAGCGCGATCACGTTGCCTTATTGACCAATGCCAGTAAAAACCTCACTGACGGTGGCGTATTGGTTTTTTCTAATAACAAACGTGGCTTTAAATTAGATGAAGTAGGCGTGAAGGAAGCTGGTTTCTCAATTGAAGATGTCAGTAAGGCATCGATTCCCGAAGACTTCAAGCGTAACGACAAAATTCATCAGTGTTGGATCTTAACAAAATGTTAGGGGTCACACTGTATTCAGCTGATGGCTGCCATTTATGTGAGTCAGCCAAAGCTATTTTAGACGATTTAGCGGTGACGTATACCGTCATCGATATTGCACTTGATGATGAATTAGTCGAACGCTTCGGCGTGCGCATTCCGGTGTTAATGAAAGACTCAAGTGACAATGATTTAGGCTGGCCGTTTGACGCGGCTGCCGTAACCTTATTTTTGGAATAAACTGTGGCATTAATTACATTGCAACAAGCGGATTTAGCCTTTGGCGATACGCCGTTATTAGATAACGCTGAATTGGTGATAGAGCCGAAGGAGCGTGTTTGTTTAGTGGGCCGAAATGGCGCCGGTAAATCAACACTATTAAAAGTGTTGTGTGGTGAAATTCAGCTTGATGATGGCCGTATTGTTAAAACTAACGATTTAAAAATAGCGCGCTTAGAACAAGATCCACCGCAAGTTGAAGGCGTGACAGCCTATGAATACGTAGCCAGTGGCATGGCTGAAGTGGGCAAAGCGGTTACAGAGTACCATAAGCTTTCTCATGAGTTAGGCAATAATCCAACAGACAAGCAGTTAAATCGGTTACAGGCACTACAAGAGCAACTGGATTTGCACAACGGCTGGTTGTTGGATTCAAAAATCAATCAAACCCTTGAGTTACTTGAAATTGATCCTGATATTTCCCTCGATCAATTGTCGGGTGGTTGGCAGCGCAAAGTTGCGTTAGCGAAAGCCATGGTCGGTGAGCCGGATTTATTGTTTCTTGATGAGCCGACCAACCACTTAGACGTGGCGACGATTGAATGGCTTGAGCAGTTTCTAATGAACTTTGCTGGCAGTATTGTATTTATTAGTCACGATAGGGCGTTTATTCGCCGCTTAGCAACGCGTATTGTTGATATTGACCGTGGTAACTTGACCTCGTGGCCAGGTGATTACGAGTTGTATCTGGAGCGTAAAGAAGAAGCACTACGTGTTGAAGAAGAGCAAAATGCTGAATTTGATCGCAAGCTGGCTTTAGAGGAAGTGTGGATCAGGCAAGGTATTAAAGCTCGCCGCACGCGAAATGAAGGCCGCGTTCGCGCCCTTAAATCGATGCGTCAAGAACGCTCTGAGCGCATTAATGTGATGGGTAAAGCGAAAATAAATGTGGATGAAGCGGTGCGCTCAGGCAAGATTGTCTTTGAAGCGGAGCACTTAGCCTACGAGTTTGAAGATCAAAAAATCGTTAATGACTTCAGCTTTATGATCCAACGCGGCGACAAAGTTGCATTAATTGGCCCTAATGGTTGTGGTAAAAGTACCTTGTTAAAAATAATGCTAGGTGAGTTGGACGTTCAGGGTGGAAAGCTCAAATGCGGCACGAAACTTGAGGTGGCCTATTTTGATCAGTATCGCGATAAGCTCGATCCTGAAAAAACTGTGATGGATAACTTAGCTGAAGGAAAGCAAGAGGTTGAAGTTAATGGTAAGATGCGCCACGTATTGGGCTACTTACAGGACTTTTTATTTCATCCTAAACGTGCTCGCACGCCGGTTAAGGCCTTATCGGGCGGTGAAAAAAACCGTCTGTTGTTAGCCAAAATTTTCTTGAAACCAAGTAATTTGCTTATTCTCGATGAGCCAACCAATGATTTAGATGTTGAAACATTGGAACTTTTAGAAGAATTACTTGCCAATTACAAGGGCACGTTATTACTCGTGAGTCATGACCGTCATTTTGTTGATAACACGGCGACTCATAGTTGGGTATTTAAGGGCGACGGCGAGGTTGAAGCTTTTGTGGGTGGCTACGCAGATGCGCGTGCAATTTTAGATGCCAGAGCCGAACAAACTAAGGCCGTTAAGTCAGAAAAAAACGCAGAAAAAATAGTTAGCCCAGTGGTGACTAAACCCGCTGTCGCAAAAAAGAACAAATTATCTTACAAATTAAAATTAGAGTTGGAGCAACTACCGAGCTTGTTAGAGACAATTGAATCTGACATGGAAGTACTGCAAGAAGAAGTAAATGATCCAGCATTTTTCAATCGTCCCAGTGATGAAACTACGGCTAAATTGTTAAAACTAACGGAATTAGAGCAGCAGCTTGAAACAGCTTTAGAGCGTTGGGAAGAATTAGAAGCTTTACAAACAGGGGAATAACTCGTTAATGAACGTTAAATTATCAGCATTATCTATAGCATTAGGCTTAGCTTATGCATCAAGCGCGCTTGCCACACCTGTGAACCCTGGTGCGTATTATGAAATTGAAGAAGTTGCGATTAACAAAACCGGTGACTTTGAACAGGCAAACTTTGGTCCTTATGCGGTTGCAATCTCGCCCAATGGCACGCTAGCTGCTGGTCTAACAACACGGTCTTCGATTGAGGCAATAGATTATGGCCTGCATTTCACCTATGAACGCGAATGCTATTATTCAAACGAAATTTGTGAAGTCATTTATCAAGGCAGCAACAGCGCTGCGCAAAGTAGTTATGAAAACGCAATTCGTAAGTGGCGCTTAGATCAAACTAAAGCGGCTGACAATTATTACAGTAGCCAGTTTATTCCTTTTACCCTAGGTGCGGACTTAAATCCTAACCGCACTAACGTATTCGATAATGCTAATACTAACTCAACCGATCAAGTTGTTACTGATATCTCTGATAGTGGTGAAACAGTGGGCTATGGTTCAGCCACTTACTCAACGGGCACTCCTTTTAGCCGCGATTTTACTCGCCATGCTTTTTATAAATCGGCCACGGGCGAAGTGTGTCAGTTAAAACCAACAACCGACCTTACGCGAGGTGGTTTTAGTGCGGCTTACAACATCAGTGAGGTTACGTTTGCTAATGGTGAAACCCGTAAGCTAGTGTTTGGCCACGCCAGTGTCAATCGTCCTAATGATGAAAATGTATACCTTGATCGTTGCTTTGCTAGCACAACCGATGAAGATCGCAATCGATATAACGAACTCACGTATTGTCCAGGATTTAACACTCAGCCTTGGGTTTGGGATGTCACTAATGGCTGTGACACTGGCTCTCTTGAGGGAAGCGCAATGGTGGCTAACCCGACTGAACGATGGTTGGATAATCGCGGTGGTGAGAAAGGAATGATTTACAGCGCCGCTGGATTTAGTAGTGACAAGCAAGGTGTTGTGGTTGGTTTCTCTAGTCAGCGTATGAACAATAGTGAGCGTGGTGATCGTGCTCGCGCAGTTTATATGACGCCCAATGAAAACGGTGAGTATTTAGCGAATCCAGTTGAACTGACGCAAGTTGAAATGGGGGTTGATGATCCTAATGATAATCTTCGACATACTTGGGCCACGGATATTAACAATAACGGTCTGATTATTGGTAACCGCGTATTTGAACTGGTCAAGGGGCGTAACCGTCCAACTGAGTTTTTTATCTTTGATAAAGCAGCCCAAACAGCTATTTTGCCGTTGGCGGATAAAAACATACGTACCAAAAAAGAGCGAGTTGAAGGTACTAACAGCAATAAACCCGGCGCAAACAGTCAGGCTAGCGCGATCAATGATAGCGGGCTTGTGGTTGGCTGGGCCGATGCCCCAGGTGAGGTTCAGCCTGTGGAATCGGGAAATCCACGTCGCCAATCTGCATTTGTCTACGATGTTAGCACCCAAGATGCATGGTACCTCAACGACCTTGTATGTACTAAAGATGCTCAAGGCGTCGTTAAGTTACCTTATTACCGCTTTGAAAAAGCAAAAGACATTAGCGATGACGGCACCATTTTGGCGACTGGTTATCGTTACGATAACAAAGATGACTTTATTAATATGGTTAATGCACACCCTGTATTACTAAAATTAACACGAAATCTATCAGCAGGTGACATAAACAGCCAGCCTAGTTGTTATGACTCTAAGGAAGCTGAGGTGATTGACAAACCATTTACACGCTCGGGCGGTAATGCATTTTGGCTGTTGTTACTTGGGTTACCTTTACTAGTGTTGCGCAAGTTCACAAAATAGAAATAATAGCCATTTGCTAAATGAAACGGTTTCAGTGAGTTATTAAAAACGCGCTGAAATCGCTTAAAAGCGACATTGACGTACCTGCAAAACTCATCTAATTCTAAATAACAAAGTTGAAATGGCTTTGTGTTTTTATTAGTCATAAGAGGTCGTACTCAATGAAAAGACAAAAAAGAGATCGTTTAGCGCGTGCTCACGCCAAAGGTTATCATGCTGGAGTGCTTGGACGAGCAAAAGAAGTTTGTCCGTTTCAGCAGGTGGATGCCAAAAGCTCTTGGCTAGGAGGTTGGCGTGATGCTTATGAAGAAAGGAGTCACGGTCTCTTTATGAAATAAAAAAAAGCCCCGTAAGGGGCTTTCTTATTTGATGTTACAAGTTTCTAAATTATCGCGCTGGCGAAAATTAGAAGCTGTCAGTATCTTTAAATAAGCCTACTTTTAAATCTTTCGCGGTGTAGATAACGCGGCCGTCTACTGACACTTCACCATCAGCAATACCCATGACTAATTTACGCATGATGACGCGCTTCATGGTGATTTTGTAAGTGACTTTTTTCGACGTTGGTAAGATTTGACCGGTGAATTTAACTTCACCTACACCAAGAGCGCGACCTTTACCTGGGCCACCACTCCAGCCAAGGAAGAAGCCGACTAATTGCCACATGGCATCTAAACCAAGACAGCCAGGCATGACAGGGTCGCCAGGGAAGTGACAATCAAAGAACCAAAGATCGCGATTGATGTCTAGTTCAGCGATAATCTCGCCTTTACCGTGCTCACCATCAGTCTCATTAATCTTTAGGATACGATCCATCATTAACATGTTATCGACTGGTAATTGGCAATTACTTTCACCAAATAATTCACCGCGGCCACATGCTTGTAGCTCTTCTTTAGTGTAAGCGTGCTTACCTAAATCTTTTTGAGAGGTCATAATCTCACTCGTTGGTAGTTTGATATAAAAACAAAGTGGCACACTTTATATAAAAGCCTGCCACCATGCAAGTTAGAGTCTGTAATGGTGTGTGCAACAACTTGCTTTAACGGAAAAATTGTAAGCATTTTGCCAGCCAAGTATCTTCATCATCATCGCGGCCACCTAGCTCTTTTATTCGATGACGGATCGCATCATAAACCGTATCCACATCACTAATGGCAATGCTAATGGCTTGATCGACATGGCTGATGGCATAGATAGTTAAGCGTTTACCCTTAACGGCTTCCAACACATCATGATCTAAACTTAGGTTGATCAAATTTGATGCGGGGATCAATACAGTTACTGGACTATTAAGTTGTTTTAATTGAGCGGTCCGGCAAATGGCGGCTATTTTTTCATTTATGCCGCCCACGGCCATCACATTGCCCGCTTGATCCATCGCGCCTGTCATGGCGAGATCTTGGCGTGCAGGTTGTTGTGATAAAGCGGACATTAACGCCACATAAGTGGCAACCGCCGCGCTATCGCCATCGGTATGACTATAGCTTTGCTCAAAGACTATATTGGCTGAAAAAGGTACGTGCTCTTCTTTACCAAAGACTTGGCTTAAGTAGCTTTCCACTATCATCATGGCTTTGGAATGAATATTACCCGCCATTTCAGCCTTACGTTCAACGTCAATCACTTCACCATCGCCTAAGAATTCGGCAGCGGTGACGCGAAATACTTCACCGAATTCGATAGGATGGCCATCAAGCTCTACGACTGAGAGCCCATTTATTTGACCAACAGCGTGTCCTTGTAATTGGATTGGTATTTGTTGCTCAACAATCGACTCGTCACTGTAACTTTGCGGCAAAATCATGGCATTTTTTTGCTGCGCGATATATTCACTCAGCACAGCGGGTGAGAAGTGAGCATTAATCAATCGACAACGGTTAAACAATTTACTCAAATAACTCACGTTAAATTGAATATAATGACGATGCTCACGGCGCGCACTCAGGTGTTGTAGCAAAGCATTAAGAGCAACATCGTCTGGTGGCGCTAATTGATTATGCATGGCTTGTAAGTTAATGAAGTCACGGACTAAGCCAATGTTGTTATCAGTAATTTTCACTTCATCGGCTACTTCAGCAAACTGCTGGTTTAGACCTGCAAACTCTGGGTCAAGCTGACTTAACTCCGCCAATTGACTACGACTGCCGGTAATGATTATTTTACAGTTTAGGGCGCTTGAATCGGGGAGTTTTACACCTCGTAGTTTGTCTGCGCCACGCGCATTTTGCCAGTGTTGTTGCCCGGTCAATAAATAACTTTTAACTTGATACCAAAGTATTGGATTTTCCAGCAACGGTGGCACATTTAATACTAAGTAGCCATTACGCTGTGTCAGTAATGCGCCAGGGCTTAAAATCAATTGTTGAGCGCTATTGAGGTAAATTTCACCAAACAAATCCGCCTCATTAAAAGCATTCAAAAAAGCTAAGCGCTGCTCAGGAAGTGGGCGTAGTTTACCTTGTTTCAGGGCGCCGAAGCGTTCTGTCAGCAGTGTCTGTGTGGCTGGGTCAAGTTGTTGGAAATCGGCCGCTGTAACGGGCTGATCATGGATGATGACGCCTGCCTGTTCGCAATGATCAAATATGGCAAAATGTGTTGCTAATTGTTGTGCTGATGACTGGGGTAATATCTGGCAAATATATTCTTTGGCGGTGTTCCAATCACTGATGCAAAAAGTCAGAAGCTTGTTGGGTAACAGCTGAAAATCAGTTAACTCTCGTTGTGCAAAAGGAAATAAGGCTGTCCAGTCTGATGCTTCGTTACGAGACTTGTGTGTTATCAGAGATGTGAAGTCAGGTTGCAACAGATCGAGTGATAAAGGATTTAACTTAGGCAAGTGGGTGTTCCGTTAAGGATAAAGCGAGCATTATAACCTGTATCGTTAGAATAAATCGACCGTTGCCTTAATTTGCTGAAACAGGAATTGCAGCCAGATATCTGTACTTCATTGGTGTTATTAGGCAATCAATGGGGTTGGTCTTAATCAGAATGAAAAAATCAAATCAATGAGTCAGCCGGTTGAAAGAAATTGGCAGCTCTGGCTGCCAACTTTTTAGTGCTAGTATGGTGCTCAGATTAGGGCTATCTTATTCAAATATAACCCTAATCTGCGATTCATTAAGTTATGGTAATAATGGTCGATGTGGACGAGCAATAAAATTTTTCGTATCAATGTTTACTTCATGAATTTCGACATCCAACTTTTGCCCTTGTGTAAGAACAACTTGATCATTGATTAACACATGACCTGTTTCCATGCGGCACTGAAGTTGCTCTTTGTCTTTGTGAAGGAAACTGGATGGGATAAACACAAATGCGCCTATATCTAACAGTTTAACTCTAACGCCTGCACGTACTACATCCACCACTTGGCCATTAAAGACTTCGCCTGTGTTGGCTCTAGCAGCGAGGTACTGGGCGTATAACCAAGCATTGGCGCCGTTTTCAGCCATGCGCTGTTTTTTGCGCTTTTCATTTATTTGATTGCCAAGATTTTCATCCAGCATTGTGGTGGGCTGTTGCGTTAAGATGCTTTTGATTTGATAGTGGTTAACTAGATCACTGTATTTGCGGATGGGCGAGGTCCATGTTGCGTAAAGTGGTAGACCCATCGCGAAGTGAGGTTCGCCAACGGGCTTAAATTCACTGTAAGCAAACATACGACGTAGTCTGAAATCTAAGTATTGATTACCTTGGCTACGGATTTGGCGACGTATTTCACAATATTGTTTTAAGTCAGTTAATTGTTCAGCGGTCACTGCAAAGCCGTGTTCGGCCATTAATGCTATGGCTTCGTTGGTCCGCTCGACTTGTAACCCAGGTTGGCAATTGAATACCCCCTGTACTTGATGTTTGGTCAACAATTGCGCTCCGCAAACATTGGCCAATACCATGGCTTCTTCTACCATGCGATGTGCGATGCGCCTTGGTAGTGCAAGAATTTCTTCGAGCTCACCAGTGTCAGATAATACAAATTTATAATCAGGATTGTCGTCAAAGGTGAGGGCGTTAGCTTCTCGCCATGCTAAGCGTTTGGCGCTGCATTGTTCGAGTAATTTAAGCTGCTCTGCTATGGCTGGCTCAGGCTGCCAATCTAAGTTTGTTTGTTCTATGAAGTCTGAAACTTGGTTATAGCTTAGCTTAGCCACAGATTGAATGGTGGCCAGCTCAAATTGTGCTTCATCAATGATATGACCTTGATTATCAATATTCACTTTACAGACTATCGCAACGCGCGCTACTCCCGCTTTTAGTGAGCATAAGTCATCACTCAGCTCGCGAGGTAACATGGGAACGTTGAAATTGGGCATATAAATAGTGAAACCACGTTCAGCAGCAATGCGCTCAAGCTCGCTTTGCGGGGGGATGTAAGCCGTGGGATCAGCAATAGCGATGGTTAATTGCCAGCCATTTTCACGCGCTTCTATATGAAGGGCGTCATCCATATCTTGGGTTGTTTCATTGTCAATGGTGAAAAAGGGGAGGTGTTGATAATCGGCTCTTTGACTTGCGTCTAGTTCAGGCCAAGTTAGAGGCGGCGCTGGCGGGGTGGTGGCTAAATCAAGTTTTGCTAAGGTCACCCAGCGGCCGACGTAGGGGTCGTCCCCGGCGGCAATTTTTTCATTTATTAGCACGGCAAAGCGTTTTTCGTCTTTCAGTGTGTGTTGCGTCAAACTTGCTTTAACCCAATCCCCTTCCTTTAAACCGGTACTTTTTAATGTTGCATTAAGCTTGGCGTTAAATGGATGTTTGAACACTGGGTTTTCAGCAACAAACTGTAGTTTGCCTTTAAAGTGCTTAATTTTGCCGACAAACTCAGTATTCTGCTGGCTGATTAATGACTCTGGCTCAGCAGTTGGCTTATCACCAGTTTCACGAATGATGGCAATGACCCTGTCACCATGTAATACCTTTCTCATTTCATTTGGGGTGATGAAATAGCTTTCTTTATCATCGGTTTCTAAAAATCCAAAGCCGCGCTCGGTGGCTTTGATGATGCCTTCTTTTTTAGGCAGCTCGGATTGCATTTGCTGTTTTAGCTGCGCTAGCAGCGGATTATCTTGAAACATATATTCATCTACCGACGTTGAGATTGTGGCAATATAAGGTTTGCGCAGATGAAATCCAAGTGTTATCGGTTTTGTTGGTCGCTCCAATTGCGACAACAGGGTATAATCACTGCGTTATTTAAGTATTAGTTTGCGGAGCATCACCCTTGGATTTTGAAGAATTCTCATTAGATCGTCGATTATTAACCCCGTTATCTCATCAAGGCCTTACCACTGCCACCGATATACAGCGCCAAGCCATTCCTGTGGCGATGCAAGGCAAAGATATGATTGCCTCTTCAAAAACGGGCTCTGGGAAGACGTTGGCATTTCTATTGCCGGCAATGCAACGAGTTCTTAAACAGCGCGCGTTAAGTAAGCGCGACGCGAGGGTGTTGATCTTGACCCCAACCCGTGAGTTGGCTAAGCAGGTTTACGGACAATTACGACTATTGGTCGCGGGTACAGGTGTCAAAGCCAGTCTAATCGTGGGCGGGGAAAATTTTAATGATCAAGCCAAGCAATTGTTAAAAGACCCGCAATTTATCGTCGGGACGCCTGGGCGTATTGCTGATCATCTTACCCAGCGCCAGATCCACCTCAATGGCCTCGAAATGTTAATATTGGATGAAGCCGATCGGATGTTAGATTTAGGTTTTGCCGATCAACTGTTACAAATAAACCGCGCGGCTGATCACCGTTTGCGTCAAACTTTGTTGTTCTCTGCGACTTTAGATAACACCGAGGTAAGCAGTATTGCGCAGCAGTTACTTAAAGCGCCGGTTCGGGTGTCGATTGGTGGTGCTAATGATGAGCATACCGATATCACCCAACGCTTCTATTTATCTGATAATTTAGATCACAAAAAAGCGCTGTTAAAAGCATTACTCAGTGAAGAAAACATTACTCAAATGATAGTGTTTACTGCTACTCGTGCGGATACGCAAACCTTAGCAGAATACATTACCGAGCTAGGGTTAAATAGTGTTGCCTTAAGTGGCGACATGAACCAAGGTAACCGTAATAAAATAATGGATGGTTTTTCTCGTGGCCAGCAACAGGTGCTAGTGACGACGGATATTGCATCTCGTGGCTTAGATTTAATTAATGTGTCACACGTGGTTAATTTTGACATGCCCAAGCATGCGGAAGAATATGTTCATCGAATTGGTCGTACTGGCCGCGCTGGCTCAAAGGGCAGTGCAATTTCATTAGTGGGGCCTAAAGACTGGGAAAACTTTCAAGCAGTAGAAGCTTATCTAAACCAGCCTATCAGTTTTGATTCGTTTGCAGCGCTAAAAGCTAAGTTTACAGGATTAAAAGTGGCTAAAAAAGTGACGCGTACCGATGAGATCAAAAAAGGTAAACAAGGTCGAACCACTAAAGTGAAAGCCACACGGACTAAATCAGTTAATAAAACTTACCTTAAAGGTGTGGATGTTGGTGATGCGCCAATGCGGCGTAAACCAAAGCCGTAATAACGACTTTCTAAGCAGCATATATGCTGCTTTTTTTATGTCTTTAATTCACTGCGAGGTGTAATGGTCTAAGGTTGATATAATAGAAGATGATTAACAGTGCTAAGAGCTTGATCTCTATCTCGGTTCTAGTCTAATTTGGCGAAAATGATTGAGCAACTAGTCGCTTCACGCTAGGGTCATTATTCTAGCTTATGTGCCCATAAGGAGCTTTTTCATGATCTCACCTGACCTGTTTACACTCCATGAAAATAATGTTGATTTATTACTCTCCATTGAGCCATTAGCCGATGTTATTAAAGAAGAACACCTGTTAATGGCATTGGCGGCTAGCCCTTATGAGAAATTCAAGCCCAGTGCAGTCGGGCTAACCGAAGCAGTTAAGCTGTTTGCCAAGCTAAGAGAAGAAGCAGAGGTATCAGACGAGGACAATAAGCCCATTATTATTGCCCAGCGTCTTGATGCGGTGATCTCAATTGACTTAGACAAAGAAAAAATGACGGCCTTTGCCAATGTTACTGCAGCTTGGGGAGGTAACAAATTAGATGAAGTTACAGTAAAAGAAGCCCTTAGTTCGGCGGGCGTAACTTATGGGATCCGCACCAATAATATTGTTGCGTTGATCTCGACACTAAATAAAGCACAGCCTGGAAAAGTGATTCGAGCGCCAATCGCCAAGGGCTTAGCGGCTAAAAATGGCACGGATACGCGTTTTGAACGATTAGTTGAAACGTTAAAAGAGCGGGTTCGTAAGCCCAAAAAATTGCAAAGTGGCAAGGTAGATATGCGTGATTTAGGAGCCCTTATCTCTGTGAGTAAAGGTAAGCCGTTAATGCGTAAGCATCCGCACACACTTGGCGAAGATGGCTTTAAGGTAACTGGCGAGGTAATTGTCCATAAAGAAGGTAAAGAGCTTGAATTTGATGTTGGAAAAAACACGGAAATTAGTAGCAAAAACCCGAATTATTTAGTCGCAACCAAAACAGGCATACCCATAGAGATTGAGCGTGGAATGATTGTTGACGATGTATTAATGATCCCCAGTGTGGATGTTGGATTTGGTCACGTTGATTTTGATGGCAGCATTCTAATTAAAGGCGATATTTGTGAAGGGATGAAGGTAAAAGCCACCGGTGACATTAATGTTGGCGGCATTGTTGAATCGGCCGAGGTGGAAGCGGGTGGTGATCTAATTATAGAAAAAGGTGTAATAGGGCACCACACCGAAGAAGGTGACCACTATAGTTGTCATTTGACGGCTCATGGATCCATTGAAGGGGTTTTCGCGCAATATACTAAAATAACGTGCCATGGCACGTTACATTTCAATCACCAGTTGATCCACTGTGATGTTACCTGCTTTGATAAAGTTGAAGTGATGGATGCGGGAGGACGTAAAGGCACGATTCTTGGCGGTATCGTGCGTGCCCTGAAAGGGGTGGCCGCTGTCAATGTCGGAGCAGATGCCGGTACACGTACGGAAATAAACATGCTGGGCGATTTGGCTGCGAAATACCTTGAGCGAAAAGTGCTATTACAAGAAATTGAGGAGGAAGAACATAAGTTACATGAAATTGATCAAGCAGCCACTAAGGTAAATCAATTGCCCGATACAGATAAAAAAACCACCCTCATTCACCGCTTAAACCTGAGTAAGCAACATGAAGAAGCACGCATTAATGACGTTAAGCAGCGAGTTGAGACGATAGATAACTATATTGAGAATTACATAACGCAGGCTCGACTAACTTGTCAAGGCCACTTATATAGCGGTGTTGTCATCTCACTGGATGAGCACACACTGGCGATAGATCATGAACGTCAAGGGGCGTTTGTTGGTTTGCTTGAAAATAAACTGCAAATATCCCCACTTAACTAACGTTTATAACTAGCGCCTAGTTTTCATGAGGAGCGCTAGATATCTCCCCAGTAACATTGATTTGCGCAGGGCTTTTCTCTACTATTGTCGACCAACTATTTTATCGACTGTAATCAGTCAAATTAGACACACATGTGGCGCTTGGTATGCGTCACCACTGTAACAAGGAAAGCTCATGCCTTTAATTACTCTTCCTGATGGCAGCCAACGCCAATTCGAAAATACAACAAGTGTGATGGAAATTGCGCAGGATATCGGTCCGGGGCTTGCTAAAGCCTGTATCGCTGGTCGTGTTGACGGTGTACTTGTCGACGCTTGTGATCCCATCGATAAAGACGTTAATGTTTCTATTATCACCGCGAAAGACGAAGAAGGTTTAGAAATTCTACGTCACTCTTGTGCTCACTTATTAGGTCATGCAATTAAGCAATTATGGCCAAATACCAAGATGGCGATTGGTCCGACTATTGATAACGGTTTCTACTATGACGTTGATATGGAAGAGCCTCTGAGTGAAGATGATTTAGCGAAGCTTGAAAAACGCATGCTTGAATTGGCTAAAACCAATTATGTGGTGGTTAAAAAGAAAGTCCCTCTTGAAGAAGCTGCTGCTGTGTTCAAAGCTCGTGGCGAAGATTATAAGCTTGAGATCATCGCCGGGATAGAAGCAGATGCGAGACCAGGCTTGTACCATCATGAAGAATACGTTGATATGTGTCGTGGCCCACATGTACCCAATATGAAGTTCTGTCATCACTTTAAACTGATGAAAGTGGCTGGTGCCTATTGGCGTGGTAATTCTGATAATAAGATGCTGCAACGCATTTACGGTACAGCTTGGGCTGACAAAAAGCAGTTAAGCAGCTATTTAAAGCGCTTAGAAGAAGCGGCCAAGCGTGATCACCGTAAAATTGGTAAACAGCTTGACCTTTATCATATGCAAGAAGAAGCGCCAGGTATGGTGTTTTGGCACCACAACGGTTGGACTATTTTCCGTGAATTGGAAACCTTTGTGCGTGAAAAGCTAGTTAAGTATCAGTATCAAGAAGTGAAAGCGCCACAAATTTTAGATCGTTCATTATGGGAAAAATCAGGCCACTGGGACAAGTATGCTGACGGCATGTTCTGTACTTGTAGCGAAAATCGTGAATATGCGATTAAACCAATGAACTGTCCTGGTCATGTGCAGATCTTTAACCAAGGGTTAAAATCGTACCGTGACCTGCCGCTTCGCATGGCTGAGTTTGGCTCTTGTCATCGTAACGAACCATCGGGCTCGCTCCATGGTTTGATGCGTGTTCGTGGTTTTACTCAAGATGATGCTCATATTTTCTGTACTGAAGATCAAATACTTGCTGAAGTATCCAGCTGTATTGATATGGTATTTGAAACTTACAAAACATTTGGTTTTACAGACATTGAAATTAAACTGTCCACGCGTCCTGAGCAACGTGTGGGAGATGATGCTGTTTGGGATAAAGCTGAGCAGGCACTTGCCGATGCACTGAATTCTAAAAATTTAGAATTTAAGTACTTACCTGGTGAAGGCGCATTCTATGGCCCTAAAATTGAATTCACACTCTATGACTGCTTAGATCGTGCATGGCAATGTGGTACGGTGCAATTAGACTTCTCGATGCCGGGTCGTTTAGGTGCCTCATATGTGGGTGAAGATAATGAACGCCATGTGCCTGTTATGATCCACCGAGCCATTTTAGGTTCACTTGAACGCTTCATTGGTATTATTACTGAAGATTGTGCGGGCTTTTTCCCGACTTGGTTATCACCTGTTCAAGCGGTTGTAATGAATATTACTGATAAGCAAGCTGATTTTGCCCATGAAATTGTTGAAAAATTGCAAAAATCAGGCATTAGAGTGAATGCGGACTTGAGAAATGAGAAGATAGGCTTTAAAATCCGCGAGCATACATTAAAGCGTGTACCTTACATGTTGGTTATCGGCGATAAGGAAGTCGAAGCTGGCGAAGTAGCAGTAAGAACACGGAAAGGTGAGGATCTAGGTAAATTCAAACTTGACGCTATTGTTGAAAAACTCAGTCAAGAGATCCGAAACCGAACTCAAATCAATTTGGAGGAATAAGCTATAAAAGGTGGAAGAAAGCCCCAACAGGCGGGCAAACTAAATCGTATTAATGACGAGATCACAGGTCTTAATGAAGTTCGTTTAGCTAATGCAGATGGCGAACCAATAGGTATTGTTTCATTCACTGAAGCACTGGCTCAAGCTGCTGAGCAGCAACTGGACCTGGTTGAGATCAGCCCTAATGCTGAGCCACCTGTCTGTCGTCTTATGGACTACGGTAAGTTTATTTACGAAAAAAGCAAATCCGCTAAAGACCAGCGGAAAAAGCAGAAACAGATCCAAGTGAAGGAAATAAAATTCCGTCCTGGAACTGACATAGGCGATTATCAGGTAAAACTGCGCAACCTGACTCGCTTCTTAGAAGAGGGTAACAAGGCTAAAATCACACTGCGTTTTCGTGGTCGTGAAATGGCACACCAAGAACTTGGCGTTGATCTACTAAACCGTATCAAAGCGGACTTAGAAGAGATATCTGTCGTGGAGTCTTTCCCGAAAATGGAAGGTCGCCAAATGGTTATGGTACTTGGCCCTAAAAAGCGGTAATAAAGGCTCAGCAAGTAATTGAGTGAGCTTGTTTAGGCAAGCTCTATTTAATTCGCCTCTATTATTTTTATTCATTGAACAATGCGGAGTTCGCAATGCCAAAAATGAAAACTAACAAAGGTGCTGCAAAGCGCTTTAAGAAAACGGCTTCTGGCGGTTTCAAATGTAAACAGTCTCACCTACGTCATATCCTGACTAAGAAGAGCACCAAGCGTAAACGTCACTTACGTGCTAAAAGCATGGTAGCAGCATCTGATGTTGCTTCAGTACGTCGCATGATGCCATTCGCATAAGGGGAGATTAGAAAATGCCAAGAGTAAAACGTGGTGTCGTAGCTCGCGCTCGTCACAAAAAGGTTCTAAAACAAGCTAAAGGTTATTACGGTGCACGTTCACGCGTATTTCGCGTAGCAGTACAAGCAGTAACTAAAGCGGGTCAATATGCTTACCGTGACCGTCGTCAACGTAAGCGTCAGTTCCGTCAACTATGGATTGCGCGTATTAACGCCGCATCTCGTCAAAATGGCCTGTCTTACAGCCGTTTTATTGACGGTCTGAAAAAAGCATCTGTTGAAATCGATCGTAAGATCCTTGCCGACATCGCTGTATTCGACAAAAACACATTTGCTGTTTTAGTTGATACCGCTAAAGGTGCACTAGCTAAGTAATATTAGCTTGATAAAAAAAGGAGGCTTAGCCTCCTTTTTTTGATCCCGAAAAAGCTCAGTGCAAATAAATAATCACTTACAGTGACTAAAGATGAGAACAGCATCTTAATTATGATATGCTCAGCAAAAGTGCAATTAGTTTTACTTGCTTGTCGTTGTTAGAACATGGATGTAGATTGTCTTGTTTAGATTATTAATATTAGTTTGTTGGTTTTTTACCACTATAGCTGCTGCACAAACGCCCCCTTATTCCCAAGCTATCTCGCCCGCATTCCAGCAACTCAATCTTGGTCAAGGCGTGTTATTTCAAGCAGACTCTGCAAGTCGGATCAGCATTAAAGATTTATTGATAGGAGAATATCAAGATACTTGGGAAGTAAGTGAACAAGAGGTCTTGAGCTTTGGTTTAGTCTCTCACCCTTATTGGTTTAAATTTAATCTTGATAATCATTCAATAACAGATGTATCAACCTTACTTGAAGTTGGCTACTCCCTCACCAATATATTAGATATTTACATTGTCGAGAATAACTTACTGGCTTTTCAGTATAATCTCGGAACAGATCGACCATTTGAAAATAAACCTTTTCCTAGCCGCGCATTTAGCGTGCCCGTTGAGATCCCAGCCGGGCGAACCATAACTGTCTATATAAAAGCAGAGAATAGTGGTTTTTTACAGCTACCAATGACCCTGTGGGAAATGAAGTGGTATTTCAGTGAACAACTGAATAATAAGCTTCTTACTGGCATTCTGACAGGCATTTTCCTTTTAATGTGCTGCTACAGCCTGTTTCTTTTCATTATGCTGAAAGAGGCACGATTCTTTTTCTACAGTGCGTTTTGCTTGTGTTTCGTGACGACGCTTTGGATATTAAAAGGGTATGCCAGTATTTTCTTCTTCTCCAGCCTAAACTATTGGCACGATAACTTATTGATTATGTCTGTCGGTTTATTGTGTTTAATTTTAAGTATGCTTGGCGAAGGCTTAAAACATTTCAAACGTAACCGTGCCATCAGCTTACTCAACAAGAGCCTATTTGGGGCGTGTATTGCTTTAATCATCTCGCCGCTGATAGTTAATTTTCAATTTGCCTTGTATTTCTTGGCGGTAGTGGTGTCGTTCATGGCGCTGAGTTCATTAATTGAAGCAGGCTATTACTGGATTAGAGGTAATAACTTAGCCCGATTATTCGCAACCTCTTGGTTGTTATTTATTGTCGGCATGGGCTTTTTACTACTGAACCGCTTTGCTGTTATTCCACGAAATGACTTTACTGAGCAATTTGTCGCTGGTTCGGCCTTTCTTGGTTTGATATTTTTGGCTTTGGCCTTAGCCCATCGCACCTCTCAAGAGAAGCAACAAAAGAATGATGCCCAAGCACAAGCTGATATCAGTAATGCCCGTTACTTTGATATTTTCCAAAATGCGCCGGAAGGTTTATTTACCAGTACGCTCTCGGGCGAGGTCTTGTCAGCTAATGCGTAAGCGCTCAATTCTCCGCATTGTTCCTAATTTAATCTGGGCCTTGATAATGACTCCGTCATTACTTATCGAGGTT
>NZ_JAIBHJ010000069.1 GCF_021278025.1 Motilimonas sp. E26 | reverse complement strand
AATTGGCAATATCAGTTTCAAGCTAACACCATCAAAACCCGCCATGTTTTATCAATAACACGGCTCGCAAAAGAGGTTATAAGGCGACGGGACCACCGAAGAAGTAGCGCGGATATAGAGTGGGCAATTTACGAATATATACGGGTGATCCATCAAACAGCGATGCTTAAATTATGAGGGGATCCGTCAGCGCCGCTATAAAAGGCGCGCGTTAGCGCGTCCAGTGGAGGCCGTTTTTTGGCCGGAACGATTTTTAATAGCTTTGTTAGGCATTTGGTTCGGGAAACATGATCTCATGATACTGTTTAGCAACCTCATCTTTTTGAAATATTTGAGGAATTACTTCTTTTGAATAAGTACCCCCCGCTTTAAAGGCCTCAGTGATCTTTTCTATTTTCTCTGATTCCAATTCTCTGACCGTTAACCTGCGAGTGACATCATCTATTTCACGAAACTTGTTTATAAAGTTCGATAATTCTTCGACAGGCAATTTGATCTCATAGCCCGCAGCTACCAATGGAGCCACAACGAGAGGGATACCTATCATTTCGGGTATTGAGCCTGCTCCTGTTTTTTCAGAACAGTACCCGAGGTAAGATTTCCAATACTCTTCAAGATTCATATTCATGATGCCTAACGCCCGCAGCTGCGGACGCCTTGTAGTGACGAAGGAACGGAAAGGCGCTCCGACAGACTGCGTTTGTTAAGTGTTTTCCCCTTGGACACTAGCGTATACCGATGCAAGGAATTCGTCTATTTCACTTTTGCTTACCAATATACGATATTCATTGAATACAGATTTTTCCGAAGAGATAAATATTGCATCAGCGTCGCATTGAGCATCAGAACGAAATGTGATGGAACCGATAATATCCTCTCCTTCGAACTCCGCTACCGAAAATGTGCTTCCTATTTTGTATTCATGCGATACCAATATCGGAGGCTTCGATAAAGCCACATTGCCAAGACTAGCCTTGCGATGCCATTGGATAAAATGGGAGACTAAACTTTCATCGTTTCTTATCGAGGCCGAACACGGTCTACAGCACTGCTTACCATTTACTTGAACCGCACACGTTTCACAAAGAAGCTCTGTGCAAAGATGACACTCTAAATCTCTCTTGCAACCGCTACATTTCTCTTCGTATATGGCACTCAACATAAATTTACCGATGACACTTAACGCCGCAATCTAGCGAATCCCCACAAAATATCTTTCGCTATCAAATACATAGAAACGAATCTCGTTGTGTGATCTAATTAATTTCGTCAAAAACAAACCAGATTACAACGAGATGCGTGAACTTAATATCATACACCAACAGCTACAAAATCAATGCCCTTTCA
>NZ_JAIBHJ010000068.1 GCF_021278025.1 Motilimonas sp. E26 | reverse complement strand
TTGACTTGAATTTGGCTGCTAACGCAGCCAAAGAAATAGCTAGTACCTATTGACGGCCGGGAGGCTCATATGTGTTAGCTTTAAGCTCTGTTACTCATTTGGGATAGCGACGATCTGGAAGTCATCTTCATATATCACTACTCCAGGTAGATCAGATATTAACTCCGTAACTATGAAGCCACTTTGTTCTACATAAGGAATTATGGCTACTACGTGAGCAATAATTTCAACCGCTGTATCCTTAAACCAACAGACACCTTTTAAGCTTTCTGGATTATCAAAAACATCAGGAATTGGAAAAGAACTCATCAACCATTCTAGATGTGTATCAAGGTCAACTACGCTGGTTCCTTCAGCCTGCCTTTCTCGACTGATACGATAAGCCACGCCTAAGATTCCTTGATTCACTCCCGACTGTTTGTTGATATGCCCAACGACAAAACGTTTGAACACTATTTAGTCCTCATAATTCAACCAAAAAGCTAACGCCTTGCTCTGTTGCGGCCAAACTGGAGTGGATTTTGTGCTATAGTGCGGCGAAGCGAAACGCACAAAAGCCGCGTAGGTTTGGCCGTCAACAGGAGCAAATTGTTAGAACTTTTGGTTAATTCTAGCCATAACATAGACATTACAAAATGCACCATTTTTAAAAGCATAATCTTTAAATTCACCTTCTTTCACAAATCCATGCTTCTCATAGAACGATACGGCTTCGTTATTATCAGTAAATACTTCGATCTCGACGCGATGGATATTAAGCCAATTGTCACAGAGATCTAAAGCTGCTTGAAGTAACTTACTGCCAATACCTTTTCTATGTAGGTCATCCCTAACAGCCATGCCAAATCCTGCAGCATGCCTACGCCTCGGTGAGTTGTTATGTATATGTAGCCCGATTGAGCCGACAACCTCGCCGCCAATTTCTGCGACTAAAACTGTTACTTCCTTTGGCTTATCGGAAAGTCGGCTCCTCCATAATTGCTTTGAGGGAAAAGGTATTTGCAAAGTGCCTTCAATCGCTTTGGGATGAGAATACACTTTATGGAGATCCTCGTAATCGTCTACCTCGGCATGTCTAATTTTTATTTCCATAGCTCTATATCTGAATTGTTCTAACGAGACTGTAGAATAACTCCAACAGCCAGATTTGACTAAAAAACGGGGCCCAGCAATCAATCCTAAGCGTTTTTAAGACAATAGGTAATGCATTTGGAACCCATAAAACAGGCTATATTTCTTAAAAAAGAGAAATTATACAGCCTCAACGCCGCAATCTAGCGAATCCCCACAAAATATCTTTCGCTATCAAATACATAGAAAAGCATCTCGTTGTGTGATCTAATTAATTTCGCCAAAAACAAACCAGATTACAAGGAGATGCGTGAACTTAATATCATACACCAACAGCTACAAAATCAATGCCCTTTCATTCACAAAAAACGACTTCAATC
>NZ_JAIBHJ010000067.1 GCF_021278025.1 Motilimonas sp. E26 | reverse complement strand
CGTTTACTTCGCTTTGTCATGCTGTTGTTAGGATATCGCCTACAACAAACACATATTGAGGCTCTCTTAGTGCGGTCTCACCGCTGCCTGTTGTTTTTCATCCATGAAAATAACAGGGGCACTAGACAGTTATCGGTTAACCTCGTGCTGGCACTATTCAAGTCAAAGGTGCTCAAGGCACAGTTAGTTTCAGGCTCAGCCAAGGTGTAAGCGATTTTGCTGATTGTTTTATGCGCGCCAATAAGGTGTCTAATCAAGGCGAAATCGCTTTAAGCATTGGCATAGTGTTCATCGTTACATTAGAAGTCAGGCTTCAATTATCATGATGTCCACGAGATGCTCGCCGTTATCGAGTTAGGTCTTCAGCTCACCTTATTGCGCGACTTAAACGTCAGTTATTTAAGAATCGTTGTTCATCAAATACCGTTTTATTTTTTAACATGAAATAGACGCAACGGCCGAGTTTATGGGCAAGTGCTGAAAGCGCTTTACCTTTACTCATCCGTTTTTGTAATCGATTTAGGTAGGCACGTGCTTTGTCATTGCCGCGCAGGTAGAGCACTGCCGCTTCTGAAAATGCCCACTTCAGATGGCCGTTACCAATTTTGTTGCCCTGAGTGCCATAGGTTTTACCGGCAGATTCCGCTTTGCACTTGATGAGTCGTGAGTAGGAGGCAAACTTTTGCACCGATTCAAATCGTTCAATATCGCCGATTTCAAAAAGGATAGTGAGCGCCAATATTTTACCAATGCCAGGGACCGTTCGAAGGATACTCAGGTAAGCGGGCTGCATGGCTTTGGCTTGCTGCTCGATGAACCATTCGACCTGAGCCAGCTCTTTGGCGTAGAAATCGAGTAAAGCCATGTCCATATCGATGTTGCGCTGAACGATTGGATCATCAAATTGTTGCCGTAGTTGTTGCCTTGCACTGATGTTTTTGAGATTTAATTCGGTGGCAGGGAGATTGTACTGGCTGTTGGTGTTTGCGACATGGGCTTTGAGCATGGCGCCGTGACGAACAATTTTAGTGCGACGTCGTAATAAGTCCCGAGCAGCACGCATGGCTTTCGGATAGGTATAAGCCAGCGGGAAATTGCCACCTCTTAATAGGCAAGCAATTTTAAAAGAGTCGATTTTATCATTTTTGGCTTTGCCGCCGTGAATGGCTTTCATGTAGAGGGCATGGCCTAGGACGAAATCAATGCCTTTCTCGTGGCACCAATCAGAGACCCAATACCAACAATGCATGCATTCAACGCCAACAACGATGTTGCCAATGTAAGACTCAAGTAAGGTCAGTAAAGCCTCCTTATCGGCAGTTATTTTTTGATGGAGGACAATTTCGCCTTGTAAATCAATGATGCAAACATAAAGAATACGGGCATGTAAATCGATACCACAGTAATATGGATGTGCGTTATTATAAAAGTTCATTGAGCTTTCTCCTGTTCGGTTTAGACACCTTAAGCATCCCTCGGTTAGAGATGTGCGGG
>NZ_JAIBHJ010000066.1 GCF_021278025.1 Motilimonas sp. E26 | reverse complement strand
TGCGCGTTCAGCGCGGTTATTGTCTATCGATAAATGGCCGTCATCGATATAGCGGATGAGCTTTGGCCATTGGCCGAGCGTGTATTTTATCGCTTTACCCAGCGGGCTAGACTCCATCACTTGTTGAGTTGTCATCCACTCGTACAACTCATCCAGTATCGGCTTGGCATGTTGCTGACGTTCAGCTTTTCGTTTTTCCGCAGACTCACCTTTTAAGCGAGATTCTATCCCATAGAGCTTCTGGATTTTGGCCAGCGCTTTATCCGCTTTGCCTGTCTTACCTTTACCTTGAAGCTTCTTCGCATCCATGAACTTACGCCGTGCATGCGCCAAGCAGCCAATATTAGTGACTTGATGAAGCCCATCATAGGCACCATAGCCATCGGTTTGCAGATAACCACCATAATCTTCCAAGAAGGCAACAGGGCACGCCTTCGCGCGACTGTTTTGATAGTCGTACAAGGCGATATTCTTTACATTGGGCAGTGCGGCACCTGGCGAGTCAGCCCCCGAGCAGTAGAGCCACATGTAGCATTGCTTATCTTCCTTGAGCACATTGAGCGGCGTTTCATCCGCCTGAACCACGACTTGTTGAAGTAAGTGCTCTTTTAGGGCGCCATAGAGTGGTTTGAACTTCTCACTGACTTGGATAACCCACCTTGCCATGGTGGTGCGTGATAGTTCGATACCCGATTGAGTGAACAGCGACTCTTGGCGATACAGTGGCATCGCGTATTGATATTTGCCAAGGATGATGTTGGCAAGCAGACTTTCTGTCGCGAAGCTTTTAGGGATAATGCTTTGCGGCGCTGGCTTTTGAACGATGCGATGGTTGTCTTCAGTTTGCTCGCACTGACGACAAGCATATTTAGGACGAACATATTCCAGCACTTTGAGCACCGCTGGTGAGAACTCAAGTTTCTCACTGCGGTCTTCACCGATTTTATGCAGATTATGTTGGCAGCAAGCGCACTGCTTTTCATGGTCGTCTAAATCAAGTTCGATAACCTCACGAGGCAAGGTCTTTGGAAGTGGCTTGCGTTTACCACGTTTCTTCGTGGTGGTGGTCGTGACCTCAACTTCTTCTTTAGCGGCTTCACATTCCACTTCGTTGAAGAGGTCACCTTGAGATTCATTGTAAGGCTTTAACGCCTCCGAGCGTATAGCGAACTGGCGGTCGAAGGCCAGCTTGAGCTGTTCAAGTAGCGACTGGCGCTCTTGTTTCCACTCAGATTCTTTCTGTTTTTGCGACGCCATCAGCGCTTTCACCATCGCTTGTAGCTCGGCAACATCTTGGCTTTCTGGGTTAATATTTGGCGTCTTTTTCATGGCATTGATTATATTAAAATTATGCCATTAACGCTTGGTGAATAAGGCTTTATTTTCGATTAAGTCATTGTAAAATTGTTTATTTTAACGGGTTTATGGCCGATAATCGTGAAGCCAGAAAGGAGTCTATCAAGCTCGAATTGAGTCAGGATAAACACCTCATTTTTCTCTTTTGTAGGCCACTTATACTTGGCTTTTTCAAGGCGCTTGTACCAAAGAGCAAAGCCTGTTTTATCCCAGTACAACACTTTGATTTTGTCGCGCTGTTTGTTGGTGAA
>NZ_JAIBHJ010000065.1 GCF_021278025.1 Motilimonas sp. E26 | reverse complement strand
AATAGCACAGTGGCAGGGCATGTAGCGTCAGACTTGGCGTATGTGATTTACACCTCGGGCTCTACGGGGCAGCCTAAAGGCGTCATGATAAAGCATTCTAGTGCAGTTGGGCTTATTAAGTGGGCATTAGATGTTTACACAGCAGAAGAGCTTTGTGCTGTTTTAGCTTCAACGTCTATTTGTTTTGATTTGTCTATATTTGAAATATTTGTGACTCTTAGTGGTTCTGGCTCAGTTATTTTAGTAAATACTATTCTTGACTTAACTAGAGGGGATTTTAGTTCGCAAATAAGTCTTATAAATACGGTGCCTTCAGCAGCTGAGATGCTGTTGCAAACGAGCAATATACCTTATGGAGTAAAGGTCATTAATCTTGCAGGTGAACCTCTAAGGCAAAAGTTAGTTGATGAAATTTACGCAGATAGAGAAGTAAAAGTATATGACTTATATGGGCCCTCTGAAGATACAACATATTCGACATATACGTTAAGAAAAGCTAATTCTAAAGCAAATATAGGTAAACCGATTGCAAATACAAAAGCGTATGTTTTGAATGAATACCTTGAACCCGTTCATTTAGGTGCAGTTGGCGAGTTATATTTATCTGGCGTTGGAATATCAAAAGGCTATTTAAATAAAAATTCCATAACAAACGAGCGTTTTATTAAAAATATTTTTTCTAAAGATGAATTGTATCAGTCGATGTACAGAACTGGTGATCTTGTTAGGTGGAACGTTGAAGGTGATTTAGAATATATCGGCCGGATTGATAATCAAGTCAAAGTTAGAGGCTTTAGAGTTGAAACTGGTGAAATTGAAAACCAGTTGATTGGCATTGAATCACTAAATGATGCTGTTGTTGTTGCTGATAATTTCTTTGGTGAAGAAGCACAATTATGTTGCTATTTTGTTCCTAAAGAAGGCTTTGAAGTGGAAAAAGAGGATCTGAAGAACCACTTAGTTAAGCTCTTACCTAGTTACATGGTTCCGTGTTTCTTTGAAAAACTCACTGTTCTACCAAGGACACCTAATGGGAAATTGGACAGAAAAGCTTTACCTCTTCCAAAAAAATCTGAAATCATTGTAAAACCTAGGACTGATTTAGAGTTAAGTATCTCTCTTATTTGGGCTCAGTTATTAGGGGTTGAGGATATTTCGATTAATGATGACTTCTTTGAGCTAGGTGGTAATTCAATTCTTGTTACTAAGCTTATTAGTAAAATAAATCAGCTGTTTTCTATAGAGTTAGAACTAAGGGCATTCTTTAACAATACGACCATTGAGAGTATTAGCCGCATGGTTGATATTGAAGTGAGTTTGAATGCAGCATGTAAAGAAGATAGTGAAGAGGGCTCCGAAGAGTGGATTATCTGATGTTAAAAGAATATTTATATAGTTTGATTCGCCAGGGTCTGAACTTCAAAGTTGAAAGTGGCAGTCTAAAGGTTACAGGAAAGCTATCTTCTCTTGGTTCTGACGACAAGGCTTTTATTAAAGCTAACAAGCAGGAGATTATCAATATTCTGCTTGCACGCAATTCAAGAAGCAGAGAAGTAATTCTAAAATTACCAAATGATAAGGTCTCAAGGCTTTTATCATACGGCCAGCAGCGCTTGTGGCTGCTTGACCAAATTGATGGTGGCAGTGCGCATTACAACATGCCAAGCGCATT
>NZ_JAIBHJ010000064.1 GCF_021278025.1 Motilimonas sp. E26 | reverse complement strand
GCGTTGCGTTAAAACGCCATAGCAAGCTATACGTCCTCACGCGGCAGACTTAACAAGTCAATGCAGTCCTACATCGAGGTGAAGGTGGTTAAGTTATGCGAATGAAACGATGAGGCTGATTGAAGCGTTAGTAGGCCTATTAACTTCGACTTTCATAATCCAAGTTGAAATGTTGCGTGTGAGATAAGCACAGTGAAAGAAGCATTCTTTGCCAATCAATCTTCAGCGCATTTACTCAACATTGCCTGCCACACTTTGGCAGCAAGGATGTGATAAGCACTTGGTGAGCCACGGATTTTGAGGCCAAATATTGTGAACGATTAGCCATCTTAGGCATGATCACACTGGCCACTAACAAGTCGCTGAATTAAGATTCACCAAGGCTGTCATGCCAATTGCTGAGCAATTCGCCCGCCAGCACTTGGTTCACTTATTAGCGAGGCGTTAAGCGACATAGATATGCACAAACTACTTAACAATAGCTGGGAGTACATTCAGGAACCGTATTCTGACGTATCTTCACGCTATAAAGGATTCGGCAGCAAGTTGTTTGGTGTAATGTCGTCAAGCCTTCCACTGCACTATCAAAATCTGAAGTTCTATAGATCTATCTCAAACCAAACCGAAGATGTGTTTGCAATCTGTGAGGGGCTTGGTCACGATTATGGGATACAGCTCGATCCGGATTGTGAGGCTATCTGCCTTTGGGACGATAAAACGCACATTGAAATAGGATATTGGTCGGAGGATGAATATATTGAGTCGGTTGAGTTCATTAAAGCCAATTTTCAGCAGTAAATCGCTTAACAATACGCTGCACCCGACTCCGGCGCTATCGCGCCTCCGCGGGTGAGCTTGGCGTTATGTGTTTTTGGAGAGTGTGAATTAGATGGAACTCAAAAGTATCATGCTAATATTTTTGCTCGCTTGCACAACTGGTATTGTTGGAGCTGAAATTGGTTATAAACTTAAACAAGTAAGTAGAACTCTGTATCACCGAATAGCAGTTTCGCTTGTTTGTGGTTTTGCATCTGGTCTATTAACTCTAGTTATTAGCTCTTTGATGCATTTTAGTTATCAGATATTGTTGGCAATAATTACTGGTCTTTTATACGGTTATATTATGGTTAATGCTCCGATGTTTGATACAAATACCAACACATAACAAGGCATTTAAACGGAACAAAAACAGTGGGTTACGTTTCGCTTCGCTACACATTTTAACCCACTATTTTTGTCCGCTTAATGCGACGTTATGTGTTTCTTGAACTATGATGGACTTTTTGATTTTTGTATTTATTTCAACAATTATTTGCACTTTGATAATCGAAGTTCATTGTCGTTTGCAACAAAAAATTATTGCCAAACCTAGAACTAAATTAAACTTAGCAATCCATTATTTAGTATTTGTTCTGTATTTTTGCTTTTTAATGTTCTTCTTAATTTCAATACAAAGTCATATTCAACCACTTGAATTAACTGAACTTAAAGAGTCATTAGCTTTCTTTGGTAGTAGTATATGTTTTGTTTTACCTGTAATTTATATTATGGGGTGGCGCTATCCTGATATGTTAACTCAAATGGAAAGTTGGCGTAAAAACACATAACAAAGTGCTTAAAAGGCGGACACAAAAAGCTTGGCTGTGCTCGTTCCTCGCAAATTTTAGCCAAGCATTTTGTGCCGTTTAGCACGGCGTTAAATCTGCCGAGCGGAGCTCGGAGAGCGCTTTAGCTGGATAAATAGACAGTGCTTTACTATGGTTACCAAATGA
>NZ_JAIBHJ010000063.1 GCF_021278025.1 Motilimonas sp. E26 | reverse complement strand
GACTTGAATTTGGCTGCTAACGCAGCCAAAGAAATAGCTAGTACCTATTGACGGCCGGGAGGCTCATATGTGTTATGCGGTTTCACACTCAAAAAGATGAAAACGCCCCCAATACAAATATTACAAATGGAGCTGAAATTGATAACTGAACAATTCGTTGCCCATACAATTTCCGTTTGAATGCAACGACATTAGTTGAAAACCAAATTACAAATGCACCCAATAAATACTTATCACCTATTCGGCTGTAGTAATCCCAAAGATAATAATCTCCAATCCCAGTCTTAATATCCATTGCTAAATCAGCTTTGTGCCCAAAATAGAAAAAGCCTACCAATAAAGCTAGTTGTAAAAATAGAGATAGATAAATTGTAACTCTCATTCGCATACCGCATAACGCCTCAGTTTGGGGCCGCGGTACGCGGTCCCAAACACTGACTGGTTATAACCTATTGCTGACCTTGTAAAATAGACATGGCTTTTTGAATATTCTCAGACATTACGGCAACAGATTTTTGATTTACCTCAGGTGATTTTTTAATAAATGACTGGCCAATTGGACTTCCAAAAAAGTCGACTAGTGCCTGAAGTTCTTCGGTTGTATATGACTCCATATAAATTTTAGTCATCGGGTCTATGAGAGCATCCCAGCTCATAGCTTGCCTAAAATAGTTTTTGAATTGGTCATTGTCCATTGCTGGATTTTTCGAAAAATTTGTAATGTAAGAATCTATAACTAGCTCATGATTTTTCTTTGCCTCCGTAACCTGTAGCATTTGCAGAACAAGATCCATCTTTTCATCAGCGAAGGCTGAAAACGAAGTACTGAGCAATATTACGATAATTAGTTTTTTCATATTTTATGTCCTATGGGTTGTGGCTAAGAACAGGTTATAACGCCTTTAGCACGCGCCCAAGGCCGGAGCTTGGATTTGTGCGATTGTCTTTTCCACACAAATTCAAGCGGAGTGTTTTGGGTCGCCGTGCCTAAACTTGTTAAATGTTTTTACCAAGCACGTGCTCTGCAATTTGAAATGCTGCATACCTAGCTTGCCCTCTTTAGGGTAGTCATTTGGCACCACCTCAATTTCTTGAACTTGCAGAACACCGCCATACTTATTATTGGCTTCTTGCACGCCCTCTATTATTTCTTCTTTGTGACGCTCTACGTCAAATTGAATTTGAGCATCATCTTGGTTTAAGCCAAGACGCTTTACAACAAGTACTCCATTATCCGGAGTTACCCCAAATTTTATAGAAACCAATACACAACCGTGGCCCGTAACATGTTGCCTTCTATAATATGTGCTTTCTGAGATATTCATAGACATTTAACGCCGCCAACATGGGTAGTGCTAGCTGGCGGAAAATTTGTTTCAAATTTTATGACAGCTTGCGCTATCCCTTATGATTGGCCTTGTTACGTGAGTAGCTGACGCACAGACGTCACAGCCAAAGCATCATCAAACATATCACCTCGATTGATGAGTACTTCCAGCACTTCCCGAATACACTCGAGCTGTTCCGCACTAAACCCGCCAATCTTTTGCGAAAAGCTAGGGCGACTAATATCACCCTTCGGTGCTTCAAGATGGAGCGCCATAACCTCAATCGACTCCCCACCATCGCGGATAGCTGTTATCAAAAGACTACCAAAGTAGTATCGAAACGATTCATCGGTCATGAAAGTGAATGAAGATAAGTGGCAATTGATGGTTTCATCAGAATGCTCGTCGAAACGAGAACCTGAAAATATCACACAAGCCCCCTCATCGTCATAGGTATCTACCGAAACAATCTTGGGCACTTCAAGAGCATCCCAGACCCTAACAATTTTTCTCAGGAGATCCATCTTCTACCACGTAACGAGACTGTAGAATAACTCCAACAGCCAAATTTGACTAAAAAACGGGGCCCAGCAATCAATCCTAAGCGCTTTTAAGACAATAGGTAATGCATTTGGAACCCATAAAACAGGCTATATTTCTTAAAAAAGAGAAATTCTACAGCCTCAACGCCGCGTTAAGCGGACAAAAATTGTGGGTTATAATGTGTAGCGTAGCGAAGCGTAACCCACTGTTTTTGTTCCATTTAAACGCCTTGTTGAACGAAGCCGCTGCGCGGCAGAGTGTGGCTGATATTTCATACTCAAGTTATCCCCTCATTTTGATGG
>NZ_JAIBHJ010000062.1 GCF_021278025.1 Motilimonas sp. E26 | reverse complement strand
AGCTTTCTCCGTTTGGTTTTGTCACCGTTAGCATACCTAGGTTAAAGGTAGCTGGAGGAGGCTCAATGATTATCAAGTTGCTTAAACGGACGAAAAACAGTTGGCTTTCGCTCGTTCCTCGCAAATTATAGCCAACTATTTTTCGCCGCTTAGCAAGGCGTTGAGGCTGTAGAATTTCTCTTTTTAGGGGCTAATACACCTGATTTTTAAGTTGGTCATTTTTTAACCTTGAACCTACTTTCATGCTGTGATCTAATCAATATTATTCACCTGCGACTCATTGTTATGGCCAACTACAAGCCTGACTTATCCTGCCAAAACAAATTCATTCCTATCAATTTTGCTGAGCAAATTCTGCCGGGCACATTTGAGTATGCGCTTTGTTATATCGTCGAAAACAAGCTCGATTTATCCGGGTTTGATGCATGGTATAACAACGAAAAATCAGGTGCCGCGGCTTACCCACCTGCAGTGATGTTAAAGGTTATTCTATTGGGTTATGCCCATGGTTTTATCAGTAGCCGCCGCATTGCAAAGGCCTGTGAAACGAATATTTTATTTATGAGCGTCTCCGGTGATATTCAGCCGCATTACACGACTATCGCTGGGTTTGTTGCAAAAATGCACGAGCAAATTGAGCCGCTATTTACACAAATACTACTGATATGTGATGAAGAAGGCTTGATAGGCCGTAACATGTTTGCGATTGATGGCTGCAAGTTAAAATCAAACGCAAGTAAGGAATGGAGTGGCACGTTCGACGAACTAGAGCGAAAAAAAGCGAAATTAGCGCGCCAGTCAGCGCATCATTGCGCGTCATCAATGCCAAGATAATCTCAATGAAGAGATGATAACGCAGGATTCAAAGCAAAAAGAAAAACTGGATAAAAGTATCGACAAAATCGCTGAATTCCTCGCGACTCACCAAGAAAAAACCGGCAGCAAAGGCAAGCCAGTTAAAAGCAATATCACCGACCCCGATAGTGCGAAGATGACCACATCCAAAGGCTCTATCCAAGGCTACAACGGGATAGCGATAAACGATGATAAACACCAAATCATCCTGCAAGCACAGGTGTGGGGCTCAGTGGGTGAGCAACAAACCTTGCAACCTGCGGTGACGCAATTAAAGCAACAGCTTGATAAGCTCCGCGCCCCTCACTGCGCCACCAAGCACACCATCAAGTTTACCGCCGATAGTGGGTTTAACAGCGAAGCAAACTTAGCGTTTATGGCACAAAGCGGGTTTGATACCTACATCGCAGATAACCAATTTAGAAAGCGAAACCCACTATTTAAAGAAAGTGAAACGTATGAAACAGAGCAAGAAAACGCAGGCTAAAGCGGCGCAATGGTAAGCCCAGATTGTTTACCCCAGCAGATTTTCATTATGATGAAACAACCCAAACGTGCCGCTGCCCAGCAGGCAATGAAATGTGGTGCAGCGGTGATAATTTGAAAAGCCATCATCAACACTACACGCGATTCTGTGGTTACTTAAAAGATGGCAAAGTATGCCCGCTGCAAGGGCAATGTATGCGAAAGCCCCCGATAAAAACAGGGCGGCAAGTTCAGTTTAAAAATGATGAATCACGCAAGCAGCTGAGCTATATCGATAAAATGAAAGTTAAAATAGATAGCCCAATGGGGCGAAGGCAATATAGCAAACGATTGGGCTGCATCGAGCCCGTGTTCGGCAATATAACGGTGAATAAAGGCATGAATAAGTTGACGCTACGGGGGCAAGCCAAAGTGAATGCCCAGTGGCAGCTGTATTGCCTTGTTCATAATCTTGAAAAGCTGCAAAAGACGATGCATTAGGCAGGGCAAGCCCCTATTGCCTGAAATCCCCCCCAAAACCAGCCTGAAACTTCCCATAAAAACGCCAAACCTTGATAATTTTCATCACAGCAGAAAAAGACTAAACAATTGAGTCAAAACAAGAACTCAGCTATGGTTTGGTGCATCATAAAAATATATTTTAGAACGAGTAATTCTACAGGCTCGTTAAGCGCAAGCATACATCAAGTATTGGAAGAAAATTGAAGATTAGAACAAGAGAAGAGCTTGTCGATTTTGTAAACCACGGAAACAAGGTGAAATATGTCTTTTTCTGGGGGCATCAAGAAAAAGGCGGCCAAGTAACAAAGAGCTGCTTTAGCCAGTGGTATGATTCAAAGTTCGAAGAAGATGGAAATGAATTTATCACGGCCGAGCACTACATGATGTATCACAAGGCTAAGTTGTTTGGTGATAATAACGCATGTGAGAAAGTGCTTTCTGCCAATAATCCAGGAGAAGCAAAGGCAGTTGGCCGTGAGGTTCTTGGATTCGAGCAAGAATTATGGGATGAGAAACGATTTGACATTGTGGTAAATGCAAATTTAGCGAAGTTCTCTCAAAATTCAGAGCTAAAGGAGTTTTTGCTAAACACCGGAAATCGAGTTTTAGTCGAAGCGAGCCCAGTAGATAAAATATGGGGTATTGGATTAGCTCAAGACAATTCAGCATCTGAAAACCCAAATACATGGAAAGGTCTCAATTTTTTAGGATTCGCACTCATGGAAGTTAGAGATCAGCTTACAAATCAGGCCGGCGCTTAACACATATGAGCCTCCCGTTTGTCAAGAGGTACGCTGATCCCTTCGACTGTTTTTCAATCGAATTTAAAGCCAAT
>NZ_JAIBHJ010000061.1 GCF_021278025.1 Motilimonas sp. E26 | reverse complement strand
AAGCACTGCTACCGTGGAATATCCGCAAGAACAAATGATCGCCTAACAATCAAGCCTGCGGAGAATTGAGCGCTTACGGAATAGTCAGCCATTTGTTGTAAATTACACTTCACATGAGCAAGACAGAACTGATGCTGGGTCGGATCTATCCAGTTGTAACTGGCGCATTGATCGGTGATGATAATGGCGCTGACCTGCTCTCCGAGCAAGTGTTTCGCATTGTCTTGGCTGCGTGAGTAGCGGATAGTTTGAAACACGGCGTCAGCACTCGCCATTAACCATACCCAGCGTGTTGATTGGTCATTATTACGCGCATGTGTGGTTTCATCGGCATGAATGAGCGGCGCTTTTTGGATGTGCGATTTCAATGCTTGATGTACAGGTGTTAGCATTGAGCTAACACGCCCTTGCACTTCTGAAAGTGCGCCAATTGAAAATGTCGTACCATATTGGTCTAACAGAAGTTGCCTGATTTTACTCAGGCTTAAATGATGCTGGCCAGCCAGCACGGCGATGTGACTCATTAGCCTTGGGCCTATTTGCCCTGTTGGCGCATCGCTAGGCAATTGGCCCTGAGTAACGGTGCTACAGCAATCACAGCGGCCATGAAACAATTGATATTCAGTGATATCCAGCGCTTGTTTTGGCAACTCAAACATTTGGTGGCGACGTGAAGGTGTTGCGTTGACGACAACATCGCCACCACATTCACTGCATTGCGAATGAGGAAGGCAAGGCACGGTAACATCGGAAGTGGTTAGCTCACTTAATGGTCGTCGATGCCCCGTGTGTCCAGGTTAAGCGCCTGTCGCATTTCGGCTACGAGGCTTTTGAGCTTTTTTCGCTCGGCTTTAACCTCAGGTGTATCATTTGAAGGTGAGCGCGAGGAATTGAGTGAACTGGTTGCCAGTTTGTCTTCGTACTCGCGCAACTTATCCCACAACTCTTTGATGAGTGCGTTAGCATCATTAATGTCCTCAACGTGAGGCGCATCTTGGGTGAACATCGATTTCTTTTTCATGGCGCTGATGTTGGCAGGCTGGGAGGATCCTTTAAGCACGATTTTTAGATCAGTCGATTTGGATCACATATAAATTTCAAGAGGGGGCTGGTGAAAGGTTACCCGTTCTAGAACAATGCAAGCCAATATTCAAAGCTATTACCATAGCCTACTATCTAATAACATGTGAAACATTGCTCTTAAAGTGCATCTTAGCTTTAGTCAGTGCTTTCACAACTCGAAGACGATAATTTTTCTTCCGTAAATAGGCAGGCAGCCTCTCAAAGGGAGATTGACCATCACCCACAGATGCCGCGGCACCTCTAGAGAAAGGAGAAATCCCACCAAATCTGGTACTTGGTAAAGATTTCCTACTAAAGAAATCGATGTAAAGTTCAAGCATTTCAATCGAAAAAAAAGCAAATTGAAACCCACAAACCTCAACATAATAAATCCAATCGTCATGAATTCTTCTGTCTACATAAGGGGCCCATTGTTCGTCGGAATAACCAATTACCGGAACATATTCATAACCATGAATCCCGCAATCCATTGCTTTTTTAATTGTATATTTCTCTTTCCAGTATTTCATTTTTACCTGCCGCAACATTTTTATGAAGAATAACAACCTCTTTGATAAACACCCCGTAGAAAAAAGGAAATATAGCTGACATAACCAGAACATAACTAACCTTGAATCGAAAGGGCATTTCGGTTTTTTTGGATTCGTCAAAAACTGTATATCCATTGATAAAGTAGCTTATTAGTACATACAACGTGCTGAGGAATCCCCTAATTATATTGATAAAAATCATCAACTTAGGGTGGATGCACACCTTGTCATATGATCAAATGGTTTCGCCAAAAATCAACTATCAGACAACAAGATGTGCGAACTCGATATTTTACACGACTCTCTTTACCAATTCTGCCCTGAATTACACCTAAAACGACTTAACAGCTTAACGCTGGCTTGCCATGCATTACTGGCGTGTAAAACGCTCACCCTTACCGAGCTTGGTCGTAACCTGCCAACGAAAGCCAGAACAAAACATAACATCAAACGAATAGACCGACTGTTAGGTAATCACCATCTGCATAAAGAGCGACTTGCGGTATAACGTTGGCACGCAAGCTTCATTTGTTCAGGCAATTCAATGCCTATTGTGCTTGTTGATTGGTCTGATATTCGTGAGCAAAAACGGCTCATGGTATTGCGAGCCTCAGTTGCATTACAAGGCCGCTCTATTACGCTTTATGAGAAGGCGTTTCCGCTTTCAGAGCAATGTTCAAAGATGGCTCATGACCAATTTCTAGCCGACCTTGCAAGCATTCTACCGAGTAACACGACACCCCTCATTGTCAGCGATGCAGGCTTTAAGGTGCCATGGTACAAATCCATTGAAAAGCGGGGTTGGTACTGGTTAAGCCGAGTAAGAGGGAAAGTACAATATGTAGACCTAGGTACTGAAAACTGGAACCCTGTCAGCAGGTTACATAGTACAAAAGCTGGGACACCCACCAAAATAAATAGGCAATTTTATACCAAGCCACCACAACAATTGCCAAATCTTATTTACTGATTAGCGACTAGATCATCTGCTGATGTTTCGTTAATGACTAAAAAAGAATAGAGATGCTAAATGCTGAGCGGATTGATAAAAATCAAGCATGACTGCACCAGCTGATAGAAGCTGGGTAAATAGTGTGGTTATTATGAGGCGAG
>NZ_JAIBHJ010000060.1 GCF_021278025.1 Motilimonas sp. E26 | reverse complement strand
CGGCAGCCCTTTCCTGTCTACCTTACCATTCGCCGTCAATGGGAGCTGTTCCAGCTCCATAAACACACTTGGCACCATATAATCCGGTAAGTGCTTTTCTAAATACCCTTGCCACCCTGATATTCTGCTTGATGCATCTCCTGCAGCTCCTTCTACCACCACTACATACCCAACTAGTAACTTGCCTCCCTGTGGACTGTCCAGCGCAACCACTACCGACTCTTTTACACTCTTACATTGATTTAACTGGCTCTCTATCTCCCCCAGCTCTATCCTAAAGCCCCTCACTTTGACCTGGTTATCTACCCGGCCTTTAAACTCTATGCTGCCATCTGCTAATAAACATCCTCTATCACCTGTCTTGTACAAGCGACAACCCCGTTCGGTATCCATAATAAAGCTGTTCGCTGTCTTTTCTTCATCCCGCCAATAGCCTGCAGCAAGCCCTATACCACCTATATACAAGTCTCCTGTTACCCCTATCGGCGCAAAACTCAGATCCGACTTCAATACATAAAATTCTTGGTTACCTAACGCCTTTCCATACGGAATACTGCTACGCGTGCTGTCTTGTTCAACTATCTTATGCTCTATCGACCAAATCGAAGCTTCCGTTGCTCCACCTAAGCTCATCTGTAATGCTTGCGGGGCCACACTGCGGATCCGATGCGGTAAATCCGTTGGGATCCAATCGCCACTCATCATCACCAAACGCAGGCGTAACGTTTCCCCTTGCAGTTCACATTCGCCCACTAACATTTCCATCAACGCTGGTACTGTGTTCCATACCGTTACGCCCGATTGTGCAAGATAACGTAACCACGCCTCTGGCTCTCGGTATTCCGAAGGCTCCGGTAGCACCAACCCCCCCCCAGCGCCTAATACACCAAAAATATCCCACACCGATAAGTCAAAGTTTAAATTCGACAAACCAAACACCACATCGTCAGCCGTCAGCTCATATCGCTGGTTGATATCTTCCACCGTGTTCAGCGCCGCTTCATGGGTGATGGTCACTCCTTTAGGCTCACCCGTTGAGCCCGAAGTAAAAATGACATACGCAATATCAGATGGCATACTCTGTGACTCTGGCATGTCTTCTTGACTGACTTGAGCCAACCACTGATGGTCCAGCATATGAACCTGCAATGCTTCTGGTACAATGCCCGCTAGATCGGTAGTGGTCACCACTTGCTTAACTTCGCCTCGTGTCAACAGCTTCTTGACACGTTCAATCGGCAGACTTGCATCAATCGGTAAATACGCACTACCTGCACGTAAAATACCCAACACCGCCACCACTTGCTCCCAGCCTTTATGCATCAGCACCGCTATCAGCTCATTCGCTTGACACCCCCCGCGTTGTAATGCACACGCTAATGTGCCACTGGCTGCTGCTAACGTTGCATACGTTAACACCTGCTCTCGGCTTTTAACGGCAATCGCTTCCGGCCGTTGATCACACTGCGCCATCAACAAACGATGTAAATGACCCGGCTCATACGCTTGCCCTGTGTCATTAACTCTCGCTATCAACGCCGCTTGTGTCGATGGTAACGGCAATTTCGCTGGTCGCTCTAACGCCGTCGGTTCGTCAACCAATAACCGCAATAAACCATTAAAGCTGACTAACATGTCATCTAACATGCCCGAGGGGAACAATCCTTCCACACTGTCCCAATTCACTTGTAATCCGCCAGCAAAATCAGACACTTGTATGTCTAACCATACTTGGGAGGTTTGCGAGATACTATAGCCAGACATCAGCTTGTCCGATGCCTCTTCTATGCCCTTTAAAACTGAAGCTGATGGATCTGTTTCTTGCTCTTGCCTTAAACCAAGCGTACTAGTGAAAACCACTGGGTAATTACTGGCATGACCTTGAATTTGCGTCATCGCTCGCTGCATCGCCACACCACCAAACATGGTGTGCTCTAGGTCTTGCCACAGTTGACCTTGTAATTCCAATAAGCGTGTAATGAAAGACACTCCTGCCTCACGGTAATCCATCTCGAGTAAACTCAATGAAGTAAAGTCACCTAAGATGTCGCCTACCTCTTCGTGCAACGGCAAACGGTTAAATAGTGTCAGATTTAAACCAAAATGCTCTTGCTCTGACCACGTCCTCAATACCTCACCCACACAACCTAATACCAAAACGGTAGGGGTAATTTGGTGTTGCTTAGCCAGTGCTTGTAATTGCCCCCAATCCGTAGCATTAAGCGAGCATTCCCGGCGTTCAAAATGGGGTTCTTGGATTGCACTTGGTTCAACAGCCAGAGGCAGGCTCGGGCGAGCAGGAAACATAGCAACGCGATCTAACCAATATTTTTCCGCTGATCGGTACAAGGCCGTTTCATGCAGCTTTTGCTCGGCCAACACATAATCACGAAAACTCAATGTCAACGGCGCTAAGGAAACACTCTCATCGGCGTACAACTGCGCAAACTCTTTGTCCAAAATCATCAAACTGGAAGCATCTACCAACATGATGTCCATACTAATATGTAATAAGCTCTCAGACGCCGACAAACGGCTCACGCGAAAATCGAACAACGGCCAAGTGTCTGTCGTCAATACTTGGTGTGATAGCTCATTGCGCAGCGCCATTACCGCATCATAGGTACACTGAGCATCTTTAGTAGAGTGGTCGTACTCAGTTAATGAGTAATGTGGTACTTCGTCTAAAATTCGCTGCTGCCCATCTTCCAGCACGACCATTCTCAACATCCCATGGCGGTCAATTAAGCGATTAATGATTCGCTCAAGTTGACCTGTATCAGTGCCTACAAACGGCACTTCCACGTAGCCGTGGGTCGAGATATTACCCAGTTCGAAATTGCTGTCTCGGCCTAACCAATACGCTTGTTGAATGTCCGTTAGAGGAAAAGGCTCGTGAGCGTGTGCGGGGTCTGGCTCGATATAAGGTAGCTCTGCTAAAGTTTGCTCTTGTACAGATAAATACGTTGCAATGCCCTGTACTGTGGGTGTACTCATGATGACACTTAACGACATTTGCTTTGAAAATACTTTAGAAATTTGGCTCGCTAGACGCACCGCCAATAACGAATTTCCCCCCAGCGCGAAAAAGTTATCTTCCACACCTACGCGGCTCACGCC
>NZ_JAIBHJ010000006.1 GCF_021278025.1 Motilimonas sp. E26 | reverse complement strand
TCCACTCCGACAACCACTTGGCCAATGTAGGGTTCGAGTAACATCATCAGTTCATCTTTGTCAGCTTTAATTTTTTTATGGAGAACAATTTCTCCTTGCAAATCAATAATGCAGACATAAAGAATACGTGCGTGTAGATCGATACCGCAGTAGTATGGATGTGAGTTATTATAAAAGTTCATTGAGCTTTCTCCGTTTGGTTTTGTCACCGTTAGCATACCTAGGTTAAAGGTAGCTGGAGGAGGCTCAATGATTATCAAGCGGCTGCAATCTGACCTCCTGCAGTTGAGCCGGGCGTTGAGTCTGTAGAATTACTCGATTTTAACAAAAACAAGTGTGATTTAAGGTTTGTAAATGCATTAGCAAAGTCGTTTTAATGGCTTAGAATGCGATACAGAGACTCAAAAAAATCACTAAATATTATTCAAAGAAAAATTCTACAGGCCCGCTATACATCATGGATTATCAAATGAAGTTGTTTATATGTTTGGCATTTCTGTTCGTCAGTTTTACGTCAAGTGCTAACCCCCCTATGAATTACCACGAAGCTCAGTAATCGAGCTTGAAGAAAAATCTAGTGGGCGTATCTACCCCTTGTTTATTCAACTGCCACCTTCCTACACGACGAATACTGACCAGATTTATCCGGTAATTTACCTCACCGACGCGCATTACAGCTTTCCAATTGTGAGTGGTGCTATGCGTTTTCAGATGAATAGCGGCCTAATGCAGCATGCAATCATTGTTGCAATGTCTTATGAGAAAGGTTCGAAGGGTGCCAGCAGCAGGATCAGAGACTACACGCCAACATCGGCGAAAGCCTGGAAGTTGCAGACTGGAAATGCTAAAGCGCACACAACTTTTTTGCGTGAAACAGTAATGCCATTTATTGAGAGCCAATATAGGGCAAGCAAAACGGATCGAACCTTTGTCGGTAATTCACTGGGCGGTTTATTTGGTGCTTATATTCTATTTACTGAACCGGATTTGTTTTCCAGCTACATATTGGGGAGCCCATCGGTTTGGTTTGATGATTACGCAATACTAAATATCCCCTTAACCAAAGCAAAGGCGAAGATAAAAGTATATTTATCCGTAGGCGAGTATGAAACGCCAGCTTTTGGCGAAAGGCAAGACATGGTTGCTGGTGCTATGCAGCTCAGAGACAGAATTACAGCATTAAGCAACGCAGAGATGGAGCTAAACTTTGCCGTCGTTTCAGGCGCCAGCCACGCCACAGCATTCCCGACTACGGCCATTCAAGGCTTGGATTGGGTATATGGTATAAAACGGAAATGATGCATAACAAATCGCGGCTTTCGGGGCCTGCGGCACCTACGACGCTCACAAGTTCGCGCGCATGCGACTTATGAGATCAACGAAAGAGATAAAATTTAATGTATAAAGTTGGCGTTGTTTTATTTGATGATTTCACAGATGTAGACTTCTTTCTTATGTATGACTTGCTTGGGCGAACAACTGATAGTTGGTCAGTTAGCATACTGGGAACTAAACCTGAACATTATTCCCATCTTGGTATGAAAGTTAAAACTGACGGACATATTTCTGAGGTAACGAATCAAGATGTCGTTCTTATAACGAGTGGTAAACGTGGCATTCCAGCCGCCATGAGAGATACTGAATTTATGTCAGCGCTGAATCTTGACCCAAAAAAGCAGCTAATTGGTTCGATTTGTGCGGGGTCATTTATCCTTCATGAGCTAGGTATACTAAAAGGTAAGCCGTTAACCACGAATCCAGACGCTAAGAGTGTTCTACAAAGCATAGGAGGAGACGTTCAAGACTTACCTCTCGTGATAGAAGGTAACGTAGCCACTGCCGGAGGTTGTCTCTCACTAATGTATCTAATTGGTTGGCTGGCAGAGCGGCTGTTTGACTCAAGTAAACGAAAAGCTATACAGAATCAATTAATCCCAGCTGGACAGTTAGAACTTTTTGAAGAGCTTATTGCCACGACTATTCAATCACCAGAGTTGAAAAATTCGCATAATCGGTTAGCCGGAGGTCTCTAACCACCAGCCCCCACACCACCCATCATGCACTCTGATTGAGAAGATGTGCAATGGGCGGTTCATCTTCCGTAATGAACCTTTATCTAAATGTCCTTCAGTGATACCAGACCTTGAGTTGCTAGGAACTCATTGCTAAAAAATAATGGGGACACCCACCTAAATTTCCCTCACATTCACTGCTTAAACAGTCATGGTGGATTGGATGTTGATGGTCACTGGCAAACACCGACGCGGAAAAGTTTTTTGCCTGCCAAAGTCATGATGCAGCTATTTCGAGGGAAGTACCTGAGCAAACTCAGACTCGCACTCAAAAATAACGAATTAAAAGTGCCGCAAGGCGATACGCCGCAAACCCTCAGCAACCGGTTTAATAAGTGGGTACGGTTAGACTGGGTGGTGCATTGTGCAAAAACCTTCGCGCATGGCAATGGCGTGGTGAAATACCTGTCTCGGTACATTCGAGGTGGCGCGATCAAGAACAATCAATTGCTTAAATTCACGGAAACAAACGTGCGAATTAGCTATCAATCTCACCAAACCGAGCGGCGTGAATTTCTGACCTTAAGCCATCAAGATTTGATCCAGCGAATACTGGCTCACATCGCGTTGCCGAAAAAACCGCAATATCAATACATGGGCTTGTACCACAGCCGATGCGTTCAAAAATTAAACCAAGCGAGAGCGGAATGGGGGCAAATTGTCGTCAGCAAAAGCAACGCCATTAAGTGGCAGGAATTAATGGAGCAAGGCCAGCAAGCCACTTGCTTCAAAGAATGTGGTCAGCCGTTGAGTCGGCTAGTGAAGCTCAATATGGGGGTGATCAGACAATCAGAAATACAGCTGCACTAAAACGGGAAAGGCGAAAATTCTACGCTAGCGTGGAAGGCTTGAGCGTTCGTAACATTCAGATAAATATGGGCATAAAGACTATCCAAATTACCTCGAACTCAGTATATTGGTCCTCAAAATTAAATCAGCTAGCTAAGCGTTGCGTTAAAACGCCATAGCAAGCTATCCCCCTCACGCGGCAGACTAACAAGTCAATACAACCTACATCGAGTAAGATGGCGGTGGTTAAGTCATGCGGAAGAAACGATGAGGCTGATTGAAGCGTTATCTGTATGTGCAATATTACCTTGGAGTCATGTACTAAATGGAATCAAAGTTCGATAAGTTATTAGCATTCAGTGTCGCTTTAATTCATTTTTTTGCATTCTCTGGGCTGGTATATAGAGCCCAAATATATGAGCATATACCTGTATCATCAGGAGACCCTTATGGTTTAGGTGACATTATAGATTTACTATTTGTTTTTATAGTTGTCGTCATTTGGTGTTGTGCGTTTATATCTGCTGTTGCTGTAACTTTACTTAATTTCAAAACAAATTGGCTAGCTTCTCTGAAATTACTTTCATATGCCTCGGTTGGTCTTATTGGCTATTTATATGTTAAAGATTCAAGTTTACTGTTTTAGTTTAAAAACAGCTAATCGAGTAGCCGAAGCTATCTAGCCCTCACAACCCCCTTCATACGGATCCGAACAGACCGTTTCACTATGAATAGTGAAGCTTAATCCACCCATCTCTCAGCTCATAAAGACCCTGTCTCTTCAGATAAGCATTGGACAATGCGTGTTGAATGCCAAGTGTTTTCGAACTTCACCATGGGCCTTTTTACTGGTGATGCCGCAAGCAACCGCTGACAGGATATGCACGTCACACGATAGCAGGTTTCTGACTTTGCTTCTGGGCTTGCGCCACTGTCGCCAGTAAGCCATTCCTACTCTACGCCTGATATGATGTTCTCTGGAGGCCATCCCGTTCTCAGCTCGCAGTTTTGCTAGCGGCTTCCTCCAAACCTTTCATCGCGGAAAAGCTACAGCTAGGCGCTATTCATTAATTTATTGATATCAAGTACTTGTTCGTATCGCTTGTGATTAGCTAAATGTGGCTTTTTTGGCGACACTAGAGGTTCAATTGTGCGGGGTAAAACGGTCTCAAGCTAAGCTTGTGAATGTTAAGCTTTTGTATATTTACATTTGAAAAATTCATTAAAGTCAAAATCTTGTTTTTTGTCGCATTTCTATCGTATGAAAACCACACAAACGTGTAGTATAAAAACAAAACAATTGTGATATATTTGTGACAAATTTTAAACAAAAGTAGATATCAAAATGAAATTGAATAAAATTGCCCTTTCTATAGTACTTGGTTCAACCTTAGTCGCTTGTGGGGGGGGAAGTAGTAATACGACGCAAAGTAACGAAACAAACCCTACAGATCTTCCTGAAATTGTCCCACCAACGCCCGCTCCAGTAGTTAATAACCAAACAATAAATGGCCAACTAGTTGTACCGATCAGTATAACGACCAGTGCTCGTAGAGCTATAAATCCGATTCAGGCAAGAAGCGCTGAATGTCCGAATGTGCCAGATGGTTATCTACCTCTTAACAGCGCAACGGTAGAGTTAAAAAATGCTGCTGGGGAAAATGTGGGTGATTCTGTAGCAACAAATACTTGCGGCGAATTTACCTTTGTTGTTGCAGAAGATTTAGTGGCTAATATTGAACAAGTGGTAGCGAACAAAGAAGGCTTTAAATCGATCATCAGTGACATTGAAAATTTTTTGGCAGCTAACGCTGCTAAATTAGTCTCAACTGCAGAAGCCGATGCAGTATATGAATTAACAGGGTTTAGAAAAACGAGTGATAATAGCGTTAACTTTATTATCACCGATTCGAAATCTAAAAAAGCCGTGATAGGCTTGCCAGAATCAGCATTTTCTTTCTCATTGGATGCACTACCTTTAACGGTAAATAATGTCGTAGGCTCGCAAAATATAGCAAATGATTCGACCACGCTAGCCCTCGCCCTTGACTCAAGCGGGTCAATGGATATTCCTGTATCTGATGCTAATGGCGCTGTAATTAGTGCCCCCGATGGTAATGCCCACACTCGCTATAGTCTAGTGGCATCATCAACCCATCAATTGGTTGATATGACCAAAGCAAATGATCCCAATGCGACGATTTCTGTAACCTTGTTTTCATCGCATATTTATCCTTTAGTCGATGAAACAATTACAGAATACTTGTCTTTGTTTAACGTAAATGGTGATCAGATTAGCTACTCAATTAATAGCCCTACTGGCTTTGTTAATGATACATCGACACTACATACTTTAATTGATTTATACAGCCCTCAATCAGAAATGTATGATCCATGGTGGGGGCCTGTCATCACTCGTCATGAAGATCGTGTTGATAGTATTGCTAGTATAGATTTTTACCCATTTAGCGGTGGTACCGCTTTTTACGATGCTATTGATTCTGCTATTAATCAGCTTGTAGGTGCTCAAGTTGCTAAGCCAGCGATTGTTGCACTGACCGATGGAGAAGATAATACTTCGGTTAATACTCCAGAGGATATTATCGCAAAAGCTAACCAATATAATATTCCTGTTACTGTTATTGCGGCAGGTGATGATCTTAAGCCTGAGAGCACTGAAGCAATGCAAAATATTGCTGCTGAAACAGGAAGTGCATATTTTGATGCTACAAATATCGCTGCATTGGGTGGTTTCTTAGCGGGTATCTCAACTCGAGTGACGTTTAACTACAATGCTGACTTTAGCCAGACGTTTGTTTCGGGTCAAAAGTTAACTATTAGTCTGACTTTGAGTGATGGCTCTGTTGTAACCTACCCTGAGCAAGTATTGCCATAGTCATAAGTAAATGAGTTAAGCCTAAGCTTAAGTTTTTCCTCTGGAGATGAAATCCAAACTGGGGAAAACTTAGGCTTTTATACAATCATAATCTTAATGGGTTGGAATGACAGGATACCCTTCTGAGTTTGAAACTGGCGGATTCTAGGACTCTTATTGTAGTGGCATAGTTAAATTGGCTGGTCTCCTCAGCATCACAATGTGCCAATGATGTTGATGACTAGGATGAAAGGAGATAGATGGCTTATTTTAAATAAAGTCAGCTTGTAACAAGAAGGCAACTTGGTTTAAATGGCAGATTATAGAGTCATCAATGCCAATAAGGAATGTTGAATAACATACTTAAATGCCTTACTGGTGAAAAGCCAGGGGCACATTCAAAAGCAAATTCTATAGTGTAAAGACACCAACTTGATGCCACTACACCGGCGTCAGCTCAGTCCAACAAAGAATTTATACACACGCTGTGCGTATGGAGACTAAAGCGTAAGATGAAAAGGCTCTGATGGACAAATTTCAAGGTTATATATTTAATTTTTTCACAATGGTATTAGCCTGCTCATTATCACTCATATTGCTTCCATTCTTTAGGATCCCAACAGGAGAAACTGTTAAATTTGAACTAAGGGTTAAACCAAAAGCTATAGCGATTCCTGACTATTATCGGGTATGGGGTGAAAACGTAGTGGGTAACCAAGCATTATTTTTTTCCACTAACAATCCATTTGAACCTTATTCGTTGTATTTGTCGAAAAAAGAAATAAAGAAGCTCCCTGAGAATACGATTAGCTTTAAGTATGCACTAAATCAAAAAAAAGAAATGAAAACAGCATTAGTTCCCATTGAAACAAAGAAATGCCTTTTTGGTGGCTACCTGCCTGCAATAATATCAAATGTCCAAGTGCTCAATGAAGAGCCAGAATGGTCGAAATAGAATCGTTTAACAACATGTATTGGAGTTAATATGTACTAGCTCAGACTTGATCTGACAGTTACCCATCTTTCAAGTTGGATTTCGCGAGTTCAACAAATTTAGCTTAACGCGACAGGCCCTAAGCCAAATTTAGATTTAATCGGTAAGGCAGCGCCTTGATAAATGGCGTTAATATTCCTGAGTTAATAAGTCAGAGCGACTTAATAACCCCTTAGTAGATCCTAACAGTGCAGCATCTAACTTTTTAAGTTCGACTTTACTATCCATCACGTTTTCAGGTGACAGTGGATTAAACTCAGCCTCACTTTGTTGGCTAAGCTGCGCTAGGCAAACCCCCTCTTTTTGCCATATTGAGTCGCTCAATTTCTGCATTTGCGCTAAAGAAAGGCCGGCCATCTTTGAAGCTTCACCCAATGCGGCCGATGACACGGCTTGCACAGCAGTACTCAGTTGGCTTGCTAGCCCAGCAATGCCAAGCTTACTTGAGTTATATAGCTGACGCGTGTTCGCTATTTGCTCTATATTTGCTTGCTGCATCGACTTAATTTTGTCGCCTAACTCGGCTAACTCAGCTACCACCGCTTGGGAATGCTGAGCAGACTCGGCTAGCGATTTAATGTGTAGTGTTAAGTTTTCTTTACGCCGCTCACGAGCGTCACGCTCATGCTCAGCCTCTAGAGGCTCAACTGATTGTAACGAGAGCCTAAGTGTCTCATTTTGTATATTCGCTTCTTTAGTTGCGGCATTAACGATGGCGTAAAACTCACTCATGTTTACATTTGCTTCACTTAAACTATTAATCTGAGAACCCATGGTTTCAATATGCTTAGTGATCCGATTCAACCGCTCTTCACTTTTGCGAATGAAATCTTGGGCGGCATTGATTAGCGCCTTGTGCCGTTCTTTGTGCTGGAGCGGTGAAAGCGCTAATAATTCCCTTAACTTTGTTTTTTGCTCAGTATATTCAGCCCAGTTTGTCTCTATTGTTACTTCGTTTGGTAGATTGGCAATTTGCTGAGCTAAGGTTACTATCGCCTCGTTATGATCAAGTATTTCAATTTTAAGTAATGCGATTTTTTCCCGTGAAGCCCGCGATATCACACCAAATCCGAACAATGTCAGATCTTGCTCCAGCACCGCTATCTGCCGCGTTTTATCTTTTACCGCGTTGGTTAAACTTTCTCGCTCTTGCTCCAGCTCTGCCCTTTGTGAAGCAAGTTTAAACTCCGCCTCTTTGACCTTTGCAATTTCTCTTAATACATCATAAGTTATGCCTTGCATCCGTAATGTGTAAATGGCATCGACCATATCGGTTAATTCGGTGACTTTTGTTTCAAATGATATCAATGCATTAAACGTTTCGTCATGAACACTGTTTAGTTCAGAGAAAACTTCTGTATCACTTACTGCAGTGATCTTCTGCGCTAGTTGCTTATGCTCTTGCTGCAACAACTGATTAAACTGAATAAATTGTTTTAGGCTTTCGCTACCGTCATTCTCGCTATCTTTATCGTTAAATAGCAAGGCTTGCACCATGGCATTATGCTTCTCTGCTGCCGTCATCTGAGGATCGAACAATAGCGTTTGAAAGATATTGTTTGAGTTAACATTGGCTCGATGATTGCTGATTGGTAACGCTTTATTAATAGGATTGCTTGTGGTCGAAGGAGAATGGAATGTCGTTTTCAACTCCGCTATCGCAGCTTGAGAATTAATCGACGTTTCATTGTTAGAGGCTTTATCTTGCATGGCATATCCTACTCAGCGTAGCTGAAATTAAATTTGGGGAAAGCAAAAATGGCGAGTTGATTAAATCAGATTAGGGCTAACCCACTCGCTAGCTGCGTAATAATAATTGACTAATGAATGATTAACAATGACTTAAATTTCACTTTTTTGGGTGATTTATTGATCATTCTAATGCTACAAATATTCTCGAAGTGGGCTCTGGCCCTTCTGACTCTGTCATTGTAGTTGGCTAACTTGCCTAAAATAATAGGCCCCGCCCACATTTGAAGCAGGCTTACACTAGCAATCTTATATTTAAGTCAGTGCCCAATATTCTTTTCTCGCCGTTTTACTCGCAGCTTACTCAAAGTGCTACAGTTAAGGAAAACCCTTGCCATTCTCTAGTGGTTATCTTTAAATAACAGTCAGTTATTAAATGGCGCCCTGCCGACAGAGGTGCTCACTGATTAGTTAATACCATGTCGGGCATACGCAAACATTTCAAGTGGAGCGGTTATACAGTTTGCTAGGCATTGCTTCACTTAACAATTTTAGCAAAATTATTATTAACTCCCTTAAATGGCCCTAGGTGTATTTATAAGTGATTCACTTATTATCGAAACTTACCCTAATAAATTACGTTTATTGGCCATCACTATGTTTCTACTTGGTATTTATAGCTTGCTGTCACAAGGCTCTGATTTGTTTGGTGTCGTCATATGCGTACTTTGTGGGGGCGTATTGTATGGCTCACTCGAAAAGAAAATAGCTAAGTTTAATCATAGAGATCGTACCTTAGAAATTTCAACTAGCAGTGTTTTTAGACATACTATGTCACGGATAAAACTAAATGATATGACTAAACTTGAAGTGGTACAGGGACTTGGAAATACTGGTGGTTTTTGGTTTATTAAAGTAACGCAAGGGGATAAATCTTACTCGATTACTTCTCAGGGAGCGCTGTCAAAAAAGCGGCTAACGTTAGAGCTTACAAAAATAAGCCAGTATTTGTTTAGAAACACCTAATCGATTAGCTGAATTTCTAGATTCGGGGGAAGTAATGGATTACAAAACATTTTTACCTAGTAAAAGTCTATCTTCATTTATTAATTGCTTTTGGACACTTGAAGTCGATTCGGAAGATAAGCCAGCAAAACAACGCATTGTTCCCGATGGCTGCATTGAATTAGCCTTTATATTAGGCGATGACATTAAGCGCTTTACCTCAGCAAATGATTACATACTGCAGCCACGCGCCATGGTACTTGGACAAACGGTTTCGCCTTTCTATATTCAACCAACAGGATATGTCCATACCTTCGCCGCCAGTTTCTTTCCTTATGCTTTTTCCCATTTCGTATCTAAGCCAATAATAAGCCTAAGAAATAAAGAAACATCAATTTATGAATTATTTGCGCATGATGAAGCCGCAGAGCTGGAAGATAATATCATTCGACCACAGGACACCAAGCAAAGAATTAAGATCTTAGAAGATTTTCTTCTCGCCAAACTGAGTGCCCCTCATACCATTGAGAACATTGTAAAAACAACAGTGGACGTTATATTTTCAAAGAATGGCAATGTATCCATTGATGCAATCACCGATTCAAACCCCAATAAAAAACGCCAGTTAGAAAGGAAGTTTTTGAACATGGTTGGCGTAAGCCCGAAAAATTTAAGTAAACTTGTGCGCTTACAAACGGCTTTAAAACTAATAATAAGCCAAGAAGACAGCCTTACGAGCATTGCGTACAAAAGCAACTATTATGACCAATCTCACTTTATTAAAGACTTTAAGGAATTCACAGGAGTCAACCCGCGCGATTTTCTCGACGACAAAAGCATGGCGCTTTCTTTGCTTTTCAACAAATAAGCAGATCTGTCGCTTTTTTACAATTTCTTGTTACCACCCTGCTCTATCTTGAAAACCGCTCGCTCAAAGTAATACACGACCATCAACAGCGGCACACTAATCACACAGAATGCTAGCAGTACAGGCAAAACAACAAGGATGAAATAATGCACAATATCGCATCAATTTTTGAGATCCCAGCAACAGACTTAGATCGTGCGGTAAAATTTTACGGCAGCATTTTTGCTTTAACGATTGAAACCATGGATATGCCAGGGATGAGAATGGGAATATTCCCTTACGAGGATCAAGCTACGGTTGGGGTGATTGTCCAGGGGGAAGGCTACTTGCCGTCTAGCTCAGGCATCACCTTATATCTAAATGCAGGCGAAGACCTTCAACTGGTGCTATCAAAAGTAGAAGCAAATGGCGGAAAAATTCTCGCAGCCAAAGCACCACATGCAGACGAAAGCGGTTTCTTCGCATTATTTCTAGACACAGAAGGAAACCGACTTGGCCTGCACTCTCCCAAGTAAAAAAGTTGTATGCTACCCAGCACATTGATATGAAACGGGCGACAAGGCAAAAGCGTATGCCTTGAGCGCTCACACTATCATTGAAAGGTCACGAGTCAGCCAGCGCTCTTTGCTCTGGCTGACGGTTTCTCACAAGTTAATGCAACGTGTCACACCTGATTGCTGGGCAAATTCTTCATCATGACTGACTAAAATAAAGCCACTACGATAATCTTTTAGCGCCTGCGCCAGCATTATTTTTGAATCAAGGTCGAGATGGTTATCTGGCTCATCAAGTAACAACAGTGGTTGCATTGATTGGTGACTAACAATCAACATTGCAAGTTTCATCTTTTCGCCGCCACTGAGCATGCCGCCAAAGCGAAAAACACTGTCACGACGAAAGCCAACACCCGCTAGTAGCGTTCGCGCATCACTCTCAGCTATGCCATCACAATGTTGCATCAAGTTATCCAACATCGATAACTCAGGACGAACAGCACCAACATGCTGATCAAGGTAATAAAGTGGCGTATTCAGCTGCAGCGCACCTGTTTGCAATGGCACCTCACCTAAAAGGGTTTTCAAAAAAGTCGATTTGCCAGCGCCGTTTTGCCCTATTAGGTGTACCTTATCAGCTGAAAATATCTGTTCGGTGATGGGCTGCTCGCTACCGAACGCCAACCTCCCCTGCACAATAGAAACCACTTTGCGAGCGCGGCTTTGGTTGTCTGCCAAATACAGCTTCTGACTTTTCATTTGCTCTTTTCTTGCGCTCAAGGTCTGCTGTTTTTCTAGCAGGTGAGCTTGGCGCAGTTGCTCACTTTTATTGCGGTTCGAGGCGCGAGCACTGGCTTTGTCTTTTTTGGCATCAAGTAAAATGGATGGCTGACTGCCCTCTTTACGTAACTTGTTGCCTTGCGCGGCTCGTTGCTCTGCTTTTTCTCGATTGCGCTGCGCTTGCTCTAGAAGCTGTTTTTTCTGTTTCTCAATACTGGCCAATTGACGCCCAACCGATTGTAACTCAATGTCTTTTTGTTCAGCGTAAATGTCATAGTTGCCACCAAACACTTGCAAGCCCAATTTAGATAATTCCCACACTTCTTCCATTTCTCGCAGTAATTCACGATCGTGGCTAATGAGCAAAATGGCTCCTTTAAACGCCTGCATCGATTCAATTAACCAATGCTTGCCATGGCGATCAAGATGATTTGACGGTTCATCAAGGATCAACAGCTCAACATCGCTATCCAACAATTGCCACAGCTGTAATTTCGCTAGCTGCCCCCCGCTCAGTTGAGCGCAAGGAAAGTCTGGCGTTGGTGGTAACCCCATGACGCTAAGTTGCGCACTAAGCCAGGCTGGAAGGTCCCATTCATCGCCAATCAGGTCAAACCAATGCACTGAGTAATCGCCCAGCTCAATTTGCTTAAGCGCTGTCAGTACGTCGTCTTTTGCCAAGAATTGCGCGATAGTAAGTTCGCCAGCAAGTAACTGCGACGGTTGCTGGCGATACACACCAAACGATGTTGGCAAAGTAACAGTGCCACTCGATGGGGTTAGCTCGCCGCTTAATATTGATGCAAATACCGATTTGCCCACCCCATTGCGGCCGACTAAGCCAACGCGGCGCTTGGTCATTGAGCATGACAATTGTTGAAATAGCGTGTCGCCGTTTTCAAATTGATGACTAATATGGTGAGCTTGTAAAACAGGCATAATTTGCCTCCTGTGTGACAGGGACATAAGCCGTAACTGTATATTTTAGTGATGAAAACGATGCCAATGCGCGCAATTAAAATAGCGATTCAATTAATGAACAGAAAATGCAATGGCAACGAAATATCGGAAAGTGAGCTACGCCTACTAACCCTGTAGATCCAAAAATAAAGTAAAAAATGGATAACAGGTTTAGATCTTCATGTTGGCGTAAACTCCTCAAGAAATAGTGGCGTCATACTAGCTAAGCAACAGGGTGGGAGTCAAGGGCTACTGTAAGCGCCTGCCAACAACGAGTTAAAACTGACTCAAAATCATGCTTTTGCGCATAATGTTCTATTCCGTTAATTTACAGTAAATATTGTCAAATGAAGAGGACTCCATGACACGAAAAATATTTGTTTTAAGGCACGGCGAAACGCAGTTTAACGCAGAACAAAAACTGCAAGGCCATTGCAATTCACCATTAACCGCAAAAGGAGCCGCGCAAGCACAAGGTGTTGCTGCCCAGTTAAAAACACATTTAGCAGAGCAGAATTTTACTGTTTATAGCAGCCCGTTGGGCCGCGCAGTTCAAACTGCACACATTATTTGTGAAACACTGAGTTACTGCCCCACTAGAGTCGTGGAAGACCCCCGCTTAAAAGAGTTCTCACTTGGCACTTGGGAGCAACGAACCATACCTAGTTTAACGTTAGAACATCCCACATTACTGGAAAATAATGATTGGTATCTTAACGCGCCACAATCAGAAACCTATGACGCGGTGCAAGCAAGGTTAACTCATTGGCTTTCTGAGATCCCAGAGTCGGATAACGTCGTAGTGGTCAGTCACGGCTTAACCGGAATTGCACTCAGAGGGTTACTATTAGGCTTGAGTTACGAGCAGGCTTGGACACAAGATTTACCCCAAGACGCATTCTTTATTATCGAAAATCAATCTGTAACACGGGTGAATTGCGAAGTGAAAACCACCTAACATGTACAGTCTAGAGCAAATTTGACTGCGTCAGGCTTAAACACATCGGTGGTTACTGAGTGATTAAGCCTCGGCTTAATCTCAGGAGCTAACGCGTAAAAACAAAGTTAAGTGATTAAATACTTTGAACAATCAGGTACTGACCAAACCACTTTTGAATGATATTATTTTTATCATAAAAAATACCTGCATGAGTGGTGACTTATTGGCACTCGGCATTTCAGTTTTTGGTCGCCACTTTTCGCGTTACGAACTGTTTAGTTTTAAGTGGGTATCCTGTAATTCAACCGCATTTAAATTAATTTGGACATTTAAACATGAGCATTTTAGTTAACGCATATTGTACACACCTTATGCCTCCTTCATTAGCTTTTTCCCATACCCTTCATGGACGACGTGATTTAACCAATCCTGAACTCACTCAGCATTTAAAAGGGTTTCAAGGCTATGTATTGGAAAAAGGCAAAAAGGAAATGACCAAGATTAAATATCATCTCCTTAGGCACATTCAAAGAGTCAATCATCATATTAGCTTTACTATTGAAGAGACTGATCTAGATGCTTTAGCACAATGGTCACTGGCTTCAAATGCCATCCTTTTTCTCAAAGATGGCTCTATTCGTAGTCCAGAGGGGAGCGTCTTATTTACCCCAAATGGTGATCTGCCCGATCCAGCTGTTAACGTCCCCTTTTTACCCGAGAGTTACAAACGTAGAGAGCAAACAGCACATTTCCTAAAACAAGCTAATATTCCTGTCCCTAACCTTCCCCCAATCCCATGTGAGCAAGAGTTATTATTACGGCCTGAAGATGCAATTTATCATCGTGCCATGGCTCTTTTTGTGGTCGCACTTAGAGCGGAGTCTCTTGCAACAGGGGAGCCTATTCAAATTGAGACCCTCAAGGAAAAAATTCCTGACGGATTTATAGATCTTAGCCCTGCTGAAATCGTTTTTCTAGATGGTGAACCAAGTGAAGAAGAGGTCATACAATTTGCTTGGCGCTATGAAGGGGTTGCTTTATTACTTTGGGTACTAGGATTACTACCAGAGCTTGTCTTCCCAAACTCAATTTGCGATGTGCCTAACGTGGCTAAGATAGCCTTTAACTGCGATGCCTTTAAAAAAGATATTAAGTTGAAGCCTATCAATGAAGTATTGGATTGTTTGGATTTGCACTACAGGCTTCATTGGTTATGTAGACAGGCCAGGCTTGATGAAAAAGCACTTCCCTTTGAAGTAGATAGTGGCGTTATTGTAGAGCGTCACTACGCACTAAACTGGCTGATTGGGTTTGAAGGCTCAGAGTGGGATGATGTAGACACACCAACCTAAATTTTAAAACATACTCACTACAAAGCCAGCTAGGTATATACCCAAGCTTCAGTTGATTATTGGCCAACGCAGTAAACAACTGGAGCCTTCGCTAACTCCGTCATGCTTATATCTGCATTGGCTATTCACTTGATATATTACAGGCGTGTTTTTCATGTTTAACGAAAACCTTTACTCCATTTGTCAAAATGATCCCGAAGTACAACAGGCATTAAAGGCACTGGGTAGCTACGATAACCCCTGTTTTGTCCTTGTTTGCAGTAAAGCCAAGCGGCAACAGCTCCACTCTGCTTTTACCTATGGTGCAACATACGCAGAGATGGCACTAACTGAACTTATCGCTTTAGCCCCTAACACACAATTACTTTTAGTTGAGGGGGAGTACAGCGAAATAAAAATCCTTGTTGATGCCACTCTTGAATACTTAAAAGAAAATAACCAGTTAACTTGGATGGCGGTATTTAGACATAACCCAATAGGTCAGCCAAGTGATACTTTACGCTGGAATGTCACGCAGTTGCAGCAGCTTATCGCGGATAACCGACTACACAGTCGTATCGCGTTAAATGATTATACAGATAGACAAAATTGGCCTGGGATTAAACAATACCGAGAATACGATCAGGTTGAGGGAAACGAGCAAAAGCGGCCAAGCCAAACTGCCGAACAACCAAAGGCCAAGCCTAGCCTTTTTAGCCGTATGCTCAGTAAAATATTTTCTCATGCTGCATCCACAGAAAATGAGCATGAAGCCCCCTATTTACAGCAAGCTAACGCGTTGCTGACTTTCCCCCTTAACGACGAGTTAATTGAGGTTGCCCCCTTTATTTACTATCTGCCTGCTGGTGATAAGCTTTGGCACTATGTATTAACAGGTGAAAATGGCGACACGCTCAGAGAACAAGATTTATTACTCAATTTAGACCATGTGCTGGTCGCACTGCACGCTAAACAACATGCGCCAGCATTTTTCCAGCGAATTTGCTGCGCCGTTGCTACGTCAGGTTTCCCTGAGCAAAGTGAAATCCAAGATATGTTAGATTGCATTTTTGAAGGTTTATCCGACAAACTTCTAAAAACGCAAGAGAGCCACCAGCAAAAACAAGGCTGTTATTTACGTATATTGGATATTTTTTATCATTTACTCGATCAAACGCCGTTTAATGAGGCTATTTATGAGCAATTAGTCGAAGATGAAGACACCGCTTGCCTCAACTTTGAAACTTACAAACAACGCTTTATACCGCCAGAGTCTGTCAATGATGAGTTAAACGTGAGACAAGAACAAGCCATGACAGAATTGCTCGATGATTTAGAGTCTGTGCATGGACTGGACTACAGCATTTTAAAAAGAATAACCCGACTTCGTAGCGAAACACGCAATGTATGTGACCCCAATTTATGGCAGCTACAAGGGAACCCCAATGAAGGGTTACTGGCGGCCATGATGCTAGCCATGGATAAACATGAAAATGTTCACGACCAACACAGTCAAGCCTTGTTGCAATTAATCGACCAGCATCTACTAAGCGCCATATTGGACAATATATCTGCAGAGCTAAAACCTAAATCTACATTACCAAAAGTCGTTAAAGTTTGGCTCGAACAAGCTGATTTAGAAGCTGTCAACGCAAAGCAAATAGCTGTCGAACTGAGCGCTTGCCTTGAACTTGAAAATAGCCACAAGCAAATACAAAGTGCTCAGCCAAAGTATGAGTTACTATCTAGTATCAGTGATTTTCATATGTTATTAGCCACCTGCTATTGGCGCAGTTTGGCCAACCCAACAAGCTTGACGCAAAGAGTCATCGCGCTTTTTCTAGCGCTAGCCCCACAAGTCACGCTGAGCAACTTCGCGCAGTTTTATTGCAATCGTTACAATGGCTTTGTTACACCAAGGCTGCAACAAGATTTTTATCAGTCACTGCAACATTACAACGTGAGTGAACCTGATTTGTTCGCATTTAAGGTGCGCTATTGCCAACAATACGATATGGCTGAATATTTAGTGTTAATCGCAGCTTATTTTCAATCTGAGCCAGCGCAGCGGCAATATCTTGAACAGGGCATATTACGGCTAAGGCCGATTTGCTATCAGCAATTTTTTGCTGATGTTTGGCGCATGAACCCAAGCTATATATTTACTAGTGCTCACGAATATGTAGATATTTTTCAAGAAATTCACCGTCATGCCCTACGCTGTGATGATGAAGTGTTTGCCACTCACTTTACAAAAGAACAATTACTCTGTGTTGATTATGTCGAGTCTATTGCCAAACAATATCAACTGCCAATAAAACTCACTGCTGCAACGCGCGTCATGCCAAGGGATACAAACTTCACCGTTTTGCGCTATCAAAAGGATCATCTTGAACTATTAATCGATTCTCCAAATCGCCCATTTGATCGCAACGAAGGATTTCTAAACGTATTAAGTGTCGTCATATTAGCGCCAGATGTTACCGACAAAGCTGTTTTTAGCCTCATCGACCTTCCCCCACTTGAAACGCGCAATGAAGTTATCACTCAATCACTGACGCAATATATCACAGGCAACATCACATTCTCAGATTATCAACATGCAACCAAGAATTATATTGATAGCAAAGTTTACAGCCTCGATATTGAAGGCTATAACCGAGACGTCGGCAACATACTGCCCATCATTTTGACAACACAGGACGCTGCGAAACAATTAAGGCTGATCAGCATACTCACTTCCCACCCCGTTAGAGGTAAATATGTGCTCAATGATATTTGCCTTGAGTTATACCTGGATAAGATTTTTCAGGCCGGCCACATCACTCTTGATGAGCGCCATGCAATAAGACGAAAAGATTTAAATGACGCTGCGCGAAAAGAGTTAGCCACATTACAAAAAAAGACCACGAAACAATTAGCAACCTTACATGGCGTAGGAGACGCAATATGTTAGACATGCAAGGAATATTGAAAGAGTATCGCCCGTTACAAATGTTCAGTGTCGATGTATGTGAAAAAAGTGGCGATGAATATATTGAGTACCTCAATGAATATAATTTCACCTGGCAGCCAGAGCCGAAAGATGGTGGCATAGCACAACTATTCACCGGCGAAGAGCCACTGACATTTCATGGTAAGAGAAGTGATCCTTTAGCGGTTAAAGCGCTAAAAGCTAAACTAGGTAATAACCCATTACGATTACCAGTTATCTCATTTTGTTGGGGCCAAGAGCAAAGCATTATGCTCAGCAACAAGATTGCTGATGATATATATTTTTCGCCAATCTTAGGTGTCACTCGCACCCCGGCGACGATCATCGATGCCACCAAGCAAACTCGCTCTGGCTACACCGTGTTTTCATTTCATAAAGTGTTTAGCTATGCCCGAGTTGAATCAAGATTAGCCGATGTGCCCGTGGCGCAGCGTTTAATGATCCGCATTCAATTAACTGCTCACAAAAGCATGTATTTAGTGCATCAATCTTTATTAACACGCTGGCAAGCCGCAGGGGTAACCGAGCTTGCCTACGATTTTGACAATCAATCGTTAAATCTTAAACAACTGATCAAGAAAGGGTCTTACACTAGCAGCGCGGGCTATCAAACATTCGATAGCTTGGCTGATTATCAAAAATGTAAATTAACGTGAATGAGTGCTGAATTCTTAAACAAATATCAGCCGCACAGATGCGGCTGATGAGCTATCGAATGGCTTGATTTATGATGCTGCTAATGTCTCTGCCAGCTTTTGAACTGCAACGAGCGCTTGTTGTTTTGACGCGCGATGGCGATCATCGTTAAACTCCTGATATTCAGATGCAATTTCATAAAAAGTATCCGCGCCGAGATACGGAGAAAGCTGCTCAATATGGCGCGACAAATGATTGAACTCAGACTTAGCCTCGCCTTTTTTAAAATCAAATTCGCCCCAAGACGCCAACAGCACCACCTGTTTACCACTGAGGATTGGCGCAAGAGGTTGGTCACCACGACCTAAATCGAATGAGAAGGTTTTGTCTACTCTTATCACTAAGTCGAACCAAGCTTTAAGCACCGCAGGCATACCATAATTATACATTGGGCTACTGATCATAATAATGTCAGCTTTGCTCACCTCATCAATTAGCCTATCAGACTGGGCCAGTACAGTGCGCTGCTGCTCACTTAACTCCCCCTTAGCAAAAGCTGCAGCAATAAACGCTTCATCAATAAACATAGGTGGGGTTAAAGACAAGTCGCGATGAGTTACTTCAACTTGATTATACTGCTGCTTAAACTCATCAATAAATGTATCGCCTAACATCCGGCTTATTGACACATGATGCTGCTGAGTTGGATGAAACTTCCTGACACTTGCACTAACATATAGAATATTTTTCATGACACTCTCCTTATTTTGCTGATAGGTGGAGTGTATAAATCACGCCGCACTCGTGACAAATTAGAAAAAGCCAACAATAGATAACTTAAAATTAACTATAGAGACACTATGCTAACGCAAATATCTTCCCTTAATTACCTCAAAACCTTTGTTATTGCGGCGCAGCAATTAAGCTTTAAAGCGGCCGCTAACGCCTTAAACATCTCACCTACTGCCGTATCACATCAAATTAAGGCACTGGAATCACAACTTCGTGTCGCGCTATTTCAACGCCATACCCGAGCCGTGTCATTAACCGCAGCCGGTAACAAACTATTGCTCGCCTGCTTAGGAGCATTTAATCAATTAGATGCCACCCTCAACGAACTGCAACACGACAAACGGGATCTGAACTTATCCTGTTGTAACTCATTTGCCGCGCTTTGGTTGACCCCAAAAAGCGTACAAATTAGCACTGCCTTTCCTCGTAACCCATTGAAAATATGTGCCAGTGATAGCCTTATCGACTTTTCACGAGATCAGCATATCGACATGGCATTGCGCTATGGGCCTTCACAACATAATGCATCAGAGCAACGATTGGCAACAGAGCAAATAGCCCTCTATCAATCGGCACAATTAGTCGCTCGAGATGAACGTTTAGGACCGTACCCGCCAGCCCTGTTTGTCACGCAATGGGCTAACGAAAGCATGCTTAAGAATATCCCGTGGCAAAGTCATGTAGATGTATCAGGCTATCGTGTAACCACTGTTGAGCAAGAGTACTTTGTACTGCAAGCTATTATGTCGGGACAAGGTATTGGGCTACTAAGTGATATTCTTGCTAGGACAGCGGTTGAGCAAGGCTGGATTATACCACTAGCAGATTTTACCGCCTTTGAAGGTTATCACTATTGGTTGCGCGTTAACCCTGCTCGTAAAGAGATAGGTGCTGTTCAACAATTTTGTCATTGGCTAAAGAATGAGTTTAATGCTTATGATTAGGTAACGCTCAAATTTAAGCAAACCAAATTTAAGCGGACAGCTACATGTAATGGCGAATAAGCATTTAAGCTCTCAATATGAGTTAACCTCAGTGCTAGTTAAAGATATGAGCAATAGATATTGCTTATCCAAAAGCTCAGATTAATTGATCCCTATTCTGTTTCAACTGAACGCAAGTCGGATAAAGTATGTTTACGGCAACATTTTGCTTTCAGCAGATAGTTGATTACTTAGCACAGACCAAGGTATAGACTTTTCCATCTTCAAACAAAAAGTGCACACTCAGTGTCAATGCTGAGCCAAATAGTGCTTCGCCGCGCGCACATAGCTTAAAATAAGCCTCCCTCTTACTCATATCTACCCCTATCAGCATGGCATCGCTAAATTCTAGGTACGTTTTCACGTAAGGGTAGACAGCTTTAAAAATGCTCTCTTTGGCAGAAAATATCAAGGTGGCAAACGCTGGCAATGAAAGCTGAGTCGCAGCGAGCAGCTTACGCTCTTTAGCACTGACAAACAGGGGCATCAGCGAGCCCACCTGAGTTGCTGCAATCAGATTTTCCACATCCACCCCCAACAAACTCACCTTACTGGATGGGCGAATTATCGCTATCGCCAGTTCATCAGTATGGGAGATACTTCCGCTCCAGCCGTGGGGCCAAACTGGCGCTCTGTGCTCTCCGATAGGAATATCAACCCTATCACAACCCACACTTTGCAGTGCGGCTAAGGCCACGGCTCTACCAGCAACAAATTCAGCCTTGCGTTTTGGTACCGCATGTTGCAGAGCATTAGGCAGAGTAACATTAAGCAGCTGCGCATGCTCATCGCGATAAGCTTGCACCTTAAAGGAACACTGCCATAGCGACTGTTCAGCCAAAGTTCGTACTTGTAGCTCGGACATATAAGTCATGTTCGTTGCTTGCCAAGTGGCACAATCAATGGCGTATGACTGACAGGATCGGCAATGATGACACTGTCTAAGCCAAAAACTTGTTTAACTAACGCCGCATCAACTAGGGTGTTAGGTTCACCTTGAGCAACGATTTTGCCATCCGCAAAAGCAATCAGGTGATCGGCATAACGGCAGGCTTGGTTCAAATCGTGCAACACCGCCACTATGGTATGTTGCTTATCTCGGTTTAGACTTAAAAACAGCTCTAACAAATCTATCTGGTGTGCCACATCCAAATAGGTCGTTGGCTCATCAAGTAAAACGATCGGCGTTTGCTGAGCCAGCACCATAGCAATCCAAACCCGTTGTTTCTGACCACCTGAAAGCTCATCTACTTGCCTTTCGGCTAGCTCAGTAACTCCTGTATCGGCCATGGCTTGAAACACCGCGTCTTGATCGGCTGGGCTCCATTGCTTGAATAACTGTTGGTGCGGGTAACGGCCGCGAGCCACCAGATCCACGACTCGGATCCCTTCTGGAGCTTGCGAGCTTTGCGGCAGTAACCCCAATGCTCTTGCTAATTCCTTGGCTGGCATTTGCTGGATATTTCTACCATCAAGGCAAACTTGCCCTTGGGCAGGCTTTAACAAGCGGCATAAGCTTCTCAGTAAGGTAGATTTACCGCAGCCATTCGGGCCAACAATAACGGTAAATTTACCTTGTGGAATAGTCAGTTCGAGATCTTCGCAAATCACTCGATTTTCATAGGCAAGGGTTAGATGCTCTGCCTTTAACCGACATAACGTGCTAGGTTCAATCTCTGTGGATAGGCTCATAATTTTCTGATTTTATTCTAATATGCTTTGCTTGAGGTGACGATTAAGCAGAAGCGAAAAATACTTTTCAATACTGCTCAACCGCCACGTTTGATTATTCCATTATTGCACTTCGGCTAATGGCGCGGACTCCATCACCCGTTGCTTGATCGTACCCAGTAATTGCTCACCCTTAGCGGACTTAGCAAACTCAGTAAATAGCACATTCAATGTATCGCACAGCAATTTTACCTGAGCTTGGCTATAGTTTTCGGTCAGGTAACTCATCATTACCCGCAGCACTTGCTCTTCGTTCACTGTTTCTTCCAATACTTCAAACTGCAAACCTAAGCCGGACTCGCTTCGATCTGAATCGACTTGCTGGAAGTTAACCTTATCACCATTAGGCAATTCAAATGCACCACTGAATTTACTTTTGGCATGTAACTGAATAAATACTTCGAACATATGGCCGTCAACATCCGGCTCGCCCCCTACGAGGCCCTCTTCAATCAGGTCAATCGGGATATCACCATATGGCATAGATTCATTGATGGTATGTTTCACTTGAGCGACCAATTCTGCCACAGTATGGGCCCGATCAAAATCCACGAGATGCGCGACCACGGTAGTGAAATAGCCTATGGTGTCGTAGTACTCTACATCATGGCGACCGGACGCAGATGTACCAACAATCAATTTGTTAGGCGCGCCCACAGCATTGAGCGCAGCCGCAATGGAAGCATAAACAACATTAAACAATGAGGCGCTCTGCGCTTTGGCAAGGGCATATAACCCGTCCCTGACCTCATCCTCTATTTCCACGATAACCCAGCCGCCTTTCGCACCGTTTGGATCAGTGGGGGCTGATAAAGGGTGATGTTTCGGGAAAATAGGCGTCGACCAAGGCACACCTTTTAAGTTATTTAGCCAATAATCAAGGTGCGTTTGATGGGCACCCGAGCTTCTTTGCATACGAGCATATTCGTGCATTGGCAGCGCCTCATAGCGCCAACTTGGCGACTTGCCTTGCACCCGCTGTTTATAGGCGAAATTCAGCTCATCCATCATCAGATTCACCGACCACTCGTCTTGTACTATGTGGTGGAATAAGAAAGATAAGAACTGTAGGCCCGTTTCCTGACAGCGGATAAAGCGCACCCGCAACGGTAATTCCTGTTTTAAGTCAAACGGATGAATTGCCTCTTGCTTGAGAAATTCGTCTCTGTCGGAAATGTCACACTCCGCAGACGTCCAATACCATTTATAACTATCAATTTCAGTGGCATCCACCACTCGCTGACAAGGTACCCCATTGTCTTCATAGAAGTGGCTGCGCAAACTGGCGTGTCGGATCAGCAGATCTCGGCACGCCTCACCAAAGGCAACTTCATCCAACTCATCTAAGAAACGCAATACAAACGGCAAGTTAAAAATCGTATTCAAACCAAACTTGGCGTATTTAGGAATCGCCTTCCACAGTGAATTTTGTGCCAGTGATAAGGGAGCGATGTTGGAGCCCACCTCAGTCAAAGCCGTGGTTGCTTGCGCTGTTTCAGTGACTTGCAACACGGCTTGCTCAGCCAGTGATTGTGCCGTTGGATTGCCGAACAAATCATTGATATTGATGGCAATGCCATGATGGGTCAGCAATCGACCGATTACCCTGGTGGCGATCAGGGAGTGTCCGCCAAAATCAAAGAAATCATCCGTAGCTGTCATATCGTCTGTGGCAAGGGCTTCCTTAAACTCAGCTAATATCAGCTCAACGACAGCCCCTAAGCTAGGCGCAGCAGCTGGTGGGTTGTCTTGTTTGTTAGCGAGTGAAGGTGCATCGGGTTGGATTTTGCTGGCATGTTTAGCTAATTCCGCCGCAGTGCGGTAAGTAAATAAGTCGGCAATAGCCACCTCAATACCGTGATCTTTCAACAGTCGACCAATCACTCGGGTGCCTATTAAGGAATGACCACCAAAATCGAAGAAGTCATCGTCTTTGCTCATTTCATCGAACGCCAGTGCACTGCGAAATTCGGCCAAAATAGTGTCTACAATGAAGTGATCTTGAACATTTTTTTGCTGCGGCAGTATGGACTCAGCTTTACTCTGTTCTTGCGGCGCGGGTTTAACCACTCGTTCACCACCGATATAAGCAATAAACTGTTCAAATAAATACGCCGCTAGATGTGGCGATACACTTGCGCCAGTCACCCATTCGAAGGCAAGGTCACCATCACAATTAAGCCCCACTGCAAGGGTAAGTTCACATTTTGTTAGCCGTGGCGCAACCGGTAATTTCTTCGCCTCAATTTCTGTAAGGGACAGATATTGCGCAGGATCCACCAGCCAAGTAACCAGTGCCGCCGCGGTCTCTGGCGGTTCGGCTTCTAACAGCTTCGCCGAGCCAAGCTGAGATAGCACGTCATTGATGGCTTGCTCTAGGTGTGAGTCATTGTTTGTTAAAGTTAACTGGCTCAAACCTGATTCAATCATCGCGCCATTAATAGCAAAATTAGCCCGGCTAATGTCGCAAGGAACCAACACATTTAGGCTGTCTAAACCGTTAGATTCGGTGATATAGCGGGCAAACAAAACAGCAGTAGCAGCAAGAATTTCAGCTTCACTCATCGCTTTACCAAGGCGTTTTTCGTAACTATCTCTTTTGACAACCGTGGTAAATTTTCTGGGAGTGGCGGCTTGTAAATAAGCTGCTACGTCTTCGCTAACACCTGCTTGCACAATATCAATATCTTGGCTCACGCCCTGCAGCCAAGGTAAGTGAGATGCAGAGAGATCTGGTAATTTTTGTAACGGACTGAAGCCTATCACCTGACTGGACTGGCTTGGCTTATCAAGCGCGGCGAGACCATGATTATATAAGGCACTGAGTACTTCAAATATTTCTTGCCACGACAGTCCACCTTCAAGTATTTGGTGTGAAATTACGCCCAATACGATCTCTTGTTCACCACAAATATAAACAGTGAATTGGATCGGAGACTGACTTTCAAGGGCGATCGAAGTGGCTTGTTTGGTTTGCAGGTGAGCGATAGCGTCGGCAACAGAATCTACCGCTTCGATGTTAATTGGTTGAGCAAGAGCATGACCTGGATATTTAAGTAATCCGGCATCCTCATCAAACTGATAACAAATATTAAGAGAAGGCACAAATTGAGGCAGCTTGTTCAGTGCTGCAACCAACCGCCCTATGTTGGTTTTGCCTGTGAAATGATATGCCGCTGCATATTGCATTGCGCCATCTTCATTGTGCTGATGGTGCATCCAAACGCGCTCTTCAAAATCGGTTACTGCGCTGCCACGCCCACCCTGTCCTTGCCAGTGGTGCTGGTTATTCATCATGTTCCTTTCTCCTGGTCTGAAATCATTCAGAGCCATCCTGTATTGGAGCGTCAGCCCATCAACTCTGTATCAACACAGCGAGATGGGGCTTTAAATGCTTGGGTTGATTAAAATGAGTGGCTTACTTTATTCACAATAAACTTTAATGTAAAGCATTCTCATTATCATAATTTAAAGTATCTAGAACTGTCGCGAGCGTGTCAGTAACCAAATCAGATAAATACCGCCTACAATGCCCGTCATTCGGCCTATCGGCACACTGGCTTGAAACGGCAACCATTGGATCAGTACATCCGCGGCCAACACCAGCAATGCCCCCATCAATGCAGAGGAAAAAAGAGAAAGTGCTCGAGACTGCCTTAATCGGCTAACCAACTGAGGCGCCGCGAGCGCGATAAATGCAATCGGACCCGCTGCACCAGTGGCAAACGCAGCCAACACCACAGCGAAAAAAATCATCGACAGACGAACTCGCTCAACGCGAATACCCAGCTGAGTCGCCATTTCATCACCCATTTCAATCATGGCTAAGGCGCGTTTTAACACCATCATAATAGGCAGCAGCAACACAACCCCAATGAGCACGGGGTATACATGCATCCAGGTTCTAGCGTGCAAAGAGCCCGCCAGCCAAAGGTTCGCCATAATAGCGCTATCTAAATTCCCCTTAACCAGCATCAAACTATTCAGTGCGCTGAGAATCGACCCTATGCCAATCCCCGTCAGGATCAAGCGATAACCACCGACAACACCCGATTTGACAGCCAAGAGATAAACGATAATCGCCGTCACCACACCGCCAATAATCGCAGCCAGCGCAACTTCAAGCGCACCTTGCTCAAACAGGACTATTTGCGCGATTGCTCCCGTTGCGGCCCCAGTGGTAAAACCTATCACATCAGGCGAGCCAAGAGCATTTCTTGACACCGACTGAAACACCGCACCCGATATGCCCAATGCCGCACCAACAAAAATGGCTGTCAGCACTTTAGGCAATCGTATATTTAAGATGATCCGCTCTTTTACCCCACTTTCACCGACCCCAAGTATGGCATCCACCACTTGCAGCAATGAGATATTGAGTTTACCTAAGGTCATGGCGTAGATGGCAAAAGCAGCAACCAAAAGCAACAAAACAAATGCGACAAGGATAGACAAAGGTTGATAAGAAATTGAAAATTGGCCTAGTCGCCAAACATGGCTCACGTTTGACGTTGGCAAAAAATAACGACTGTTCATAGCTGGGAGATCTTCCAACGCCTAACGAGAAACACAAAAAATGGCCCACCGATCAAAGCGATCATTATGCCGACACTAATCTCATTGGGGTAACCAATAACGCGTCCCAACACATCAGCAACCACTGCCAAAGTCGACGCAATCAGCAAAGAAAATGGGATTAACCATTTATGGTCGGGTCCAGCAACAATACGGGCGATATGAGGAGCGGTTAACCCGACAAAGCTAATTGGGCCAGCGGCAGCTGTGGCAGCACCGGCCAAAATAACAATGGCAAGAGCCGAAAAAAACCAAATTTTCAGTGGGTTAACACCAAGGGCTTGACCTATATCCTCACCCAAAGACACGGTGTCGAGAGCCTGACTTAAACAAAATGCGATAACCAGCCCAACAGTAATTAACATGGCAGCAGGTATCAGCACATCATAACTACGCCCTTGAAAAGCTCCCACAGACCAGTGGCGATACTGCTCAAACACCATTTCGTGACTATTTATCGTGAGCATATGAGTAAATGCCAGCAACACCACAGATAAGGCCGTCCCTGCCAACACGACCCGAACGGGGTTAACCCCCTTATTGACGCCAGCAAAGACAAAAACCGCCGCCCCTGCAATGGCCGCTCCTAACAAGCCAAACCACATAACATAAGCCATGTCATGAATGCCGATAAATGCAATCGCTAGGACAACTGCTAAGGCAGCCCCAGCGTTAACGCCTAAAATCCCAGGATCAGCCAGCGGATTACGCGTTAACCCCTGCATAATCACACCCGCCACACCCAATGCGCCACCCACAACCAAGGCAAGTAAGGTTCTTGGTATGCGCAAATGCACCACTAGCAAATGGTCGCTATTGGCAGGATCAAATGAAAAAATCGCCTCTAAGGTCACCGCAGCAGAAATGTAGTGCGTGCCAATGAACATACTAAGACAAGTAACCAGTAGTAGCAGTGCCATACCCGCCACTAGCCAAAACCGCCTTTGGCTCTTTCTTATCACGTTAAAGGTTGGTGTAGATTCTGCCATACCACTCATTACAGCCATCCCTTAAACATTAGCCAGCATGTTCATCTCGACCAAATAGTTTAACTATGTCATTAACGATTTCCGTAGCACTGTACATATCAATGCGAAAGGAGTTCTTCCCTAGCGCAAATACTTGCTTATTCTTAACCGAGGGCAAATTAACTAAAATTGGATCTTGCATAAAGCGTGCAGGACTGTTTCCACCCACTTCTAACAAAAAGGTTGTCTCAGCTTTAAGCTGGGGTAGTCGCTCAAAGTGGACGCGTAAAAAGTCAGCCAATGGGACGGTATTGTCATGCCATTGGCGATTTTGCACTTCCATTTTAAAGCCAAGCGCTGACAATAGTGCGGCATGCACTCCTTCTTCTAATGCAATATAGTTGGTCGCGCCCGCACCAAAATACGCCACGATATTGGCCTCGCCAGCCGGTATGTCTAATTTGTTTTTGCTCGTCGCAACAAACTGTTCAAATTGACCAATTTTCTGCTTTGCCTGCATCTCTAAGCCCGTAGCTTCACCTAGCTTAATGGCCAAACTCTGCCAAGATTGTGAGGTGTAATCGACCACAATCGTCGGCGCAATTTGTTGAAATTCAGCAATTTGATCCCTAGCAGAATCTCCTCCATTCCAAGCCACCACGATCAAATCTGGCTCATACAGGTAGACAGATTCCAAATCGACACTACCCGCTGGCCATGCCTTTTCAACCTGGCGCTGCTCAGCTATGTCTGCCCACTGGCTAAAAAACTTACCTTCATAAGTTAAGGCGCTGGCAATCAAGGGAGCATCAATGGCCAACAGGCTGCCACTGATCGTCACGGAAGTGGACAAAATTCGCTGTGGCTTAGCAGGAATCGTCGTTTTTGAACCATCGGCATTAACAAAGGTGCGAGGAAACCCATCTTGCGCAGCTTGTACCAACACAGCAGACGACGCCGACACCACCAACAACATAATGGCCGTTATAACTCGATTAATTCTCATAGCTTTGTTTCGCTTCCGTTCGTATGGTTTTGATTCGGTTAGATGGGTTGCTATCAGCAAAGAGATAGGAAGCAACCACACAACACAAGTGATAACCTATATGCTAACTATTATCATGTGCAACAATCAAGATAAATCCGATTTTAGATGCTGACTCAGTTAGTTATGATCGAGGAAAGCTTGCTTACGGCAGATCAAGTCTGAGCAAGTACAAATGAGGGATCCGAAAATACCCAAACTTATGGCGCACACATTTAAAAATTCAAACGTCGCTTCATTAGTATCTATAATTACAATTATTAGAAATGGTGTTCGCAGCGCACCGGAATAGCATGTAGAGCTTTCTGCAAACTGAATCTGCAATGGGTCAGATTTTGCATTGTCTCACACATTGATAAAATCTGGCCTGACGCTAAGCCGAATTATTCACCCCGAAACCCCTGTTACCGTAACAAGCTTCAAACCACAAATAGACCAAGCGTCTTGGATCATGACTCAAAAGGATCAAAAGCACTGACCAATGTCATAAAAACGGGGAAAGCCATCGGGAAGAGAGCCTATCCCATCGCTCCCCTAAAAAGTCAGGCTACGCCCTGCATGACATTTATGCTTAGTGAGCTCCATTCACCCACCAGCCACTTAACTCTAACGATCAAAAACCTATCTGATAAAGCCTACCGAGACCACGCCAGCTATGGCGAAACCAACGAAGTAGACACTCAGGAAAGGGAGAAAAGTGCTGAGTTCATCTCTACATCCAAGCTTGATAATTCACTTTTTAATGATAATATTGTTGCTTACATTTTACCGCTGAGTCGGTTGTTAGGATACTTTGGTATTGGAGGCGCTTACATGAGTAGTGAAAATAAGGTTTCTGTGACTTGCGGGGTGTGCAGTGGTGATTACAGCATGACAGCGGCTTGTTTTGATAATCTAAAAAATGGTGGTGAAGTAGATTGTGATATATGCGGTTTTAAGGTTGGGCTTGAGAATAGTAAATTATCAAACTTTACGAGTGCACTTATGGTTTTCTATATCTTATTCGGATGTTTAGCCATTTTATTCGTGATAATTGGCAACTCATCTGGTTACTTCAACTTTTCATCTTACTATGTTTCCATCCCATTCATAATAAGTACATATACTATTAGCGCTTATAAAAAAGCTAACCCAACAAAGTTAACCGCAATTAAAGACATGGCGAAAGAGTGACCGAAAAATGAGGCCCCATCAATTTCCTAAAATGGGTGAAAGAAAGCCAAAATAAAAATAACGGGACACCCTCCTTAATTGCGTTATGCCTCTCGAAAGGTAAATAGAAAAAATGGTGCACTTGGTGCTTGAAGCTGGCGCAAAAAGCGAGCCCCCAATTTAGATGGCAGTCCAATAACTCCGCCTATTTGGTTTGTAAATGATCACGGCGAGCTCAAACATCCATTTAGATGATCTCGTTAAAGGGCAATTGCTGCCGCAATCATAAGATTAAGCCAAACGCTGCCTGGTAAAGTATGTTTTATAAATAACAAGATCCCCCACCTAAGCCCCTCTGAATATTAAGTATCAAAAACAGGAGGGCTAAGAGGGTTCAACATTTTAAAATTAGATTATTTAAACGATGAAGCTGTTGCTGCTAGCCTAACACCACTGCCGCAACTTCTTTTACGTTTCGACATTTTATCAACTTGTGCGCCAGTACCTTACGCCCAAATACACGGCCAAGTTCAGCGGCTACCCCTTTGAGGTGGGACGGCTTTAATCCTAACGAAAGTAATGCGCTTTCTTCATCAAAATCTGCACTTTGTTGACCTGTTGCTTGTTCATACGCTGCAATTATCGCGGCAATGTTCGTTCTTGTAACGTTAGTTGTAACAAGGTTAGTGATGAGATCACCCGTTGTGGCTACAGTGCTGTTTGCTGCGCCATTGTTAGGTTTAACTGATCGAGCAGCCACTTGTTGTTCAGGCTTGGCTTGAGTCATTGCATTCACTAATAACTCTCGGGCTTGGATGCGATCGAACTTACCGTTTCTCGATAAGGGAAGTTGTTCAAGTTCAAGCAGCTGTGACGGCACATGCGAGTTGGGTAAACATTGCTGGGCAAACTCACGTATCTCGGCGGCGCTGGCGGATTGCCCCTCGGCCAAGGTGTAAATTGCGCCAAGGGCGATATCGCCATTGCGCTCGGTATAGTCCACGATCAAGACTTGCTCTATCAAAGGGCAAAGGTTGAGCTCTTTCTCGACATCCGGCAACGAAACACGCACCCCTCTTACCTTGACATAACCGTTAACTCGGCCAGCAAAAATGATGTTACCATCTTCACGGTAGTAGCCCAAGTCACCGGTTCTAAAGGCTCTGACCGGCTTGCCTTGGTGGTCCATAATGGTGACAAAATCCGTTTGGGTAAGCTCGCCGTCGGCTAAATAGCCAGATGCCAAGTTCACCCCAGCCGTCATGATCCGACCGACCACGCCTTGTGGCACATGCTTGCCTAGGCCATCCATAATGTAATATTGATTGGCAGGAAATGGCTTGCCGTATGGGATCACTGTTTTGTCTTGGTCGGTGATAAAGTGCCAAATGCTCCAAATCGTGGTTTCCGTTGGGCCACCAATAGAGACCAGCGTGATGTCTTGCGGCAACGCTCTAAGCTCGTCGATGGTTTTAGGCTTAACATAATCGCCGCCCTGACACACCAGTCGCAGGGATTTGAGCTTTTCCCCTTGCATACAAGCCAGTAGCATTTCCATTAAGGCCGGTACCGATTGCCAAATAGTAATGCCGTGCTGCTCCACCAACTGATTCCATCTGATCGCATCTTTTTCTTCGCCCGCGGCTGGCAAGACCAAGGTCGCTCCCGAGGAAAACGCCGCAAAAATATCGAATACCGAAAGATCGTGATGAAATGGCGTAACACACATCAGCACATCGTCAGACGTTATCTGCCACGCCTTGCAGGTTTCGCCAATCACATTCGAAGTGGCGCGACTGTTGACCACCACGCATTTAGGTTTGCCCGTGGTGCCCGAGGTATAAAGGTAATAAGCGCCCTGCTCACTTTGGCTAAGCTCAACCAAGGCTTGCTGCGAAAGCGGTTCATAAGTTGATGTAACGCTTTGCAGCAACGAATCATAAGTGACGGCGTTGGCCCGCGTTGACGGCGCCAAGGTCACCACTAAGTTGGCATTACAATTACTGAGTAAGTAATCCAAGCGCCCTTCGGGTGACGACGCATCAATCGGCACCCAGATAATGCCAGACAGTGAGCACGCTAGGGTCACCACCAAATGCTCTGGGCTTTTTGGTAAACAAATTGCCAGCACATCGCCTTGCCCTAAGCCTAAATGGGCTAAGTGTTGCATCACTTTATGTACATCGGCGCCAAAGTCTTGATAGCTAATTCGGCGTTCACCACAAATAATCGCGATATCAGTGCTGGCGTTTGCGCCTAGGTTATCCGCTATCTTGGCTAAAAACTGCGAGCAGGCAAATTCGTTGCTATCGCGGTTCAGCTTGTAGTGGTCAAGGTTAAGCACCTGATGGGAAGCAATCGCAAAACTCTGGGTTTCACATAAGGTTTGGATGTGGCGCTCAATAGCTTCTAGGATTGCCACCACCACACGTTGCTCTAACGCCTCAACGGCAAAGTCAAAGCTTAATACTAGGTTCTTGTGCTCATCGAAATTAAGCCGGATATCTAAGGCAACCTGAGGGGTCTGCGTGATGCCATCAAAGAAGACTAAGTCGTCTTGGGCCGATAAGGTATGCCAAGCTAATCCGTTGGTCAGCACAACGGGTAACGCCAGTGCGGTTGAGCGCGCATTGATCAGCTGGCGGTTGATATCAATGCCTGAAAAATCAAGGTGCTCCAGTGCTTCTAACATGTCATTTTGCATGCCTTGCGCGCGCGCTAATAAGCAGCCTTCGTTCTTGCGGTATTCTAACATCACAAAGGTCGAATCATTACCTAACGGGCGCTCGCTTTGTGGAATGGCAACGGGAAAACCAACTCGCATCTCTTGTTCTGAGGTCCAATAAGAGATGCCTTCAAGGATCAACGCCGACAGCGTCGAGTTTAAAAACAAGCTATGAGCTGCCCCCACCATGGTCAGTTGGGTTAATAGCGACTTTTCAATCACGATACTTTCACGCTGATAGCGCGACCCTTTAATCTGATCAAGGCGCTGTTTCCAAGGCAGCGCTGGCGGCGCGCACTCAGGGTTCAGCTTATTGAGCCAATAGGCTTCATCCGCCTGTCGCTTGGCACTGTCCGGTGCTGATTTCCCCCCCTTGTCATTGGCTTGAGTATTGGCAAAGCTTGCAGCTAATTCATCCCCTTGCTCACTGTCTTTTTGCAATAGCTCGGATAAAATAAGTGAGTGAGTGCGGCCATCGACAATCAGCGCATCAAAGCTGGTAAACACTAAGGTTTGATAAGCTAAATCCGATGCGGGCAGTTGGATCACTGTCACCGACCAAGGCGACTTAGACAGCTCGAGCTTGGCATGACTACTGGCTTGACGGATCGACTCTACCTGTTGCAACGCAGCGTCAATCGCTAAATGTTGCAGGTCATGGCACTGATAATTGAGCGCGGGCTCAGCCGATACATATTGCACTAATTTAACGTCATCTATGTGGGTGCGCAGGGCTGAGTATTTGGCCACCAAATGTTGCAGGCGCATTTCCACCACACTCGGGTCGATTTGGCCGCGATATTCCCTAAATTCATGCATCGCGCAGCCGCCCATCGGGATATGAGTCGAGCGACCAAGCAAATAAGACTTTTGCAGCTCGGTTAATGGCTTAGGATCCGAACTCGGTAATGGCAAAACAGGACAAGCAAAGCCAAGCTTAGCCAAGGTGTGCTCTAAGGTGTGATGTATGCTTTGCGGATCGCCAGCCAAGGCTTGCACCATGGCGATAAACTTGTTGAACAAGGTATCGACAAAACCGTCAGGAAAGACGTCCATACGCACATCCCAGTTAACAAAAATACCGTCATAAGCCGGCGCAATCTGCGCATCTAAGGTCACCTGCGCACTTTGCGAAATCACCCAGTTCATCTTGCCAAATGCCTGCGTCACCTCATCAGCAAACAAGTTATCACCCGCTATGTCCATGCCCGAGGTAAAGACGATAGGTGATGCTTGCACCGCGCCGTGCAACCGCGATAGATCACGCATCACCGCAACCCCTGAATAACTTTCGTGATTAAGTAATTGATTTAATTGATTTGCGGTGCGACGACACAGCTGCAGGGTTGATTCCTGAGCGCGTAAACTGGCACTGTAAATCAACAGATTGGAAAAGTCGCCTATGGTCAAATCCACGTCTTGGGTATAAAAGCCGCGATGGAAAGTCGGCACATTCAAACGAAAATTGGGCTTATCGCAGGCACTGCCCACGGCTTGCGAGAATAAAGCTAAAAATAACTGGGTTAAAGTAAGATGATGCTGCTTGGCTAGCCCTTCGATGGCCGTTCTTTCTGCAGTCGTGAACAAATGAGTAAAGCGCTGACTATGGCCATGTTGGCGATCTATACTCTCACTCACATAAGGCAAGCTAGGGGCATCGGCCACCGTGGCTAATTGCCCTTGCCACCATTGTTTGTCCACTTTCCTTTTCGCAATCAAGTAGCAGTCTGCCGCTTGCTGGGCTAAATAGTCAAAAAAAGAAACCCCAACTGGCGCTTCGCTGCCTGCCGCTGGGTCATGATAGAAACGCGCCAAGTCAGCGACTAAGATGCGAAAGCTTTGCGCATCAACGGCCATCATATCCACATCGATATGCAAACGACATTGCCCATTTGCATGGCGCGTCAAGCTAATTTGCGCACCTTGCCCTTGGCTCAAATCCAATTGCTGGTCGGTCATGGATACGCGCTTATTGCTCAAAAAGGCGCACGTGTCTTCGGGTGAGAGGTGCTCAATATCATCGACCATGAGTTGATGAATCGAGGACAAAGGCGCGATGGTTTGCTGACCCTCTGGCGTTATCTGCATGCGCAACATGGGATGCTGAGTGAACAGTTTAGTAACGGCCTGCGCTAATCTAATTTGATCTAGGTGCTCACTATCAAACTCGGCATAAATATGGGCTGCTATCCCCCCCATAGCTTGGCCTGATTGTCTGCCTACTAAATAAGCAGCTTGTATCGTTGTCAGTTCTCTCATTTTTATTTCCAACATGTTTAATCCATTAAATGCACTTTTGATGCGCCACTGTTTACGTCACTAAACTAGGGTTATTAATGATCCAGCGTTGCGCCGCCATCAATACGCAGGTCGTGTAAGGTGATATGGTTAGCCGCATCAGACATCAAGAACAATATTGATTGCGCAATGTCGGCTGGCTCAGCGATTTTATTAAGGGGAATACCTAATCGAAACTGCTTGGCGTCGCCAGCAATCACCTGCTCTTCACCGTAGTTTTCGTGCCACAGCTTTAGTTGCATTTCGGTACGGGTTGAACCCGGACTGACAAGGTTACAACGGATCCCTAATGGCGCGAGTTCTATCCCCATTGACTTGACCAACATGTGCAGCGCCGACTTAGATGCCGCATAAGCCCCCATATTGGCTCTGGGTGTATTGGCGGCATTGGAGCCAACGACCACAATATTGCCTTTGCGGCGTAACTTCATGCACTTTGCCACCCCTTGCATGGCGGCTAGAACGCCAAACGAATTAACCATAAAGGTTTGTTCTATTTGTTCTGATGGCATATCACACAGCGATCCAAGGTGAAGAATGCCTGCACAGCTAACTAGGTGATCGAACTCACCCAACTCTGTCACCCATTGAGCAATACGCTGTTTCACCTGCTCAGGCTGTGACAAGTCCAGCTTTGCCACCCTAAGTTGCCCCGGATACTGCGCAGCAAGGACTGCGCTGTGACTGGCTAGCAATTGTTCATCAATATCCGTTGCCAGCACCTTGGCCCCCGATTGGAGTAAATGCTCTAGGGTACTAAACCCAATACCTTTGGCTGCACCTGTTAATAACACGTGCTGCTGTTTAAGAAACTTTTCCATGTGTGAGATGAACCGCCTAAATAAAAACCAACTACCTGCTGCCTGGCGCGAATAAATATCCAGCCAGGCTAAAACCAAAAGATAAAACCTAATAATAATTATTATCATTAGCATTTATCAAAAAGTAAATGTAATCTTACTGACCAAAATAAGCAACCCGATGAAGTGCACAATCCATTAACCATGTTTGAAGGTGATTGTGCAGCGTCATCACGATCTATATATCAAGAGGGATCTGTTATGAAACGTGAAGTGATTGGCTATTCAAAAATGGAAAGTGAGCTTTTGGATAATGAGCTAGCGTCTTCTCCATTCTTCTTCGCTTCTCCTAACAACACTATGCTAGGTAAAGGCATTGAAATGGAATGCCACCAGCCTATTGCATTTTCAGCATTAGCTGATAAAGCGAATGCTATGCTACAGGACGCTAAAAAGTCTGAATCCGATAACCCGGTTTTGTTTGGTATTGTGCCATTTAATGAAAAAAACCCGACCAAATTCATTATTCCCGAGCAGTTGTTCGTATCGAGTAGCACCCGAGCCTTGCGCCAAAACGCACTTACGCCAGCCAATGCTCGCGTGATTTCTTCGCCAAGTGGTCATCATTACAAACAAGGCGTATCCGATCTAATCAATTTGTTTGCTCATACCGAGCTTGCCAAGGTCGTCCTTTCACGCACTATCGACGTGGCAACAGACACAGATATCCAGCAGCAAACACTGCTACGTAACCTTTTATCTATCAACGCGAAAGGCTATACCTTTGCAGCCAATATCAGTGCCGAGCAAAAGCTGATGGGAGCCAGCCCTGAGCTGCTGGTGGCAAAAAAAGGCAGTCATCTCATTTCTAACCCGTTGGCTGGCTCTCGCCCACGCTCTGATTCAGATGAACAAAATCAACACGCCATTAACTCACTGCTCAATACCAGTAAAGATCTACACGAACACGGTTTAGTGGTTGAAGAAATCGAACGGATCATGAGTAAGTATTGTTACAATTTGTACACGCCTATGGTGCCTTCGGTGATCGAAACCAACACTATGCTACACCTTTCAACTGTGCTAGAAGGACAAGTCAATGATCCCGCTATCAACGTGCTGAAGGTCGCCGCTGAGCTTCACCCTACCCCTGCGGTTTGTGGTTACCCAAGAGAAAAAGCTTATGAGGCCATCAGCAAACTGGAGCAATTTGATCGCGGTTATTTTACTGGCATGGTTGGCTGGTGTGATTCAAGAGGCAACGGTGAATGGGTGGTGACCATCCGCTGCGCTGAAGTACAAAAGCGACAAATTAAAGTGTTTGCTGGCGCCGGTATAGTAAATGGCTCCCACCCACAAAGTGAACTAGATGAAACAGGCGCTAAGATGGGCACCATCCTCACTGCGGCCGGTATCCAACTAAACGATCTACTGACGGCTTAGGTGAAATAATGAGTGCGGATAAACAGTTAGATTTAACTAGTTGGCCAGCACCTCTGGCCGCACAATACAGAGCATTAGGCTACTGGCAAGACAAGACGTTATTTGACCATTTTCAGCACACCGTGAGCCAATTCAGTGGTGCCACTGCGCTTGTTTGTGGTCAACGCCAGTTTAGCTACTTACAGATGGCTGAACAGGTGTCGCAACTGGCGTCAGGTTTCCAGTCGTTAGGGCTCAACCAAGGTGACAATGTAGTGCTGCAGATGACTAACGTCGCCGAGTTCTATTTTTGTTACTTTGCGCTTTTACAAAAAGGCATTCGCCCTGTGTTAGCCCTGCCCGCGCACCGTTTTTCTGACATCGCTTATTTTTGCCAACATGCACAAGCGAAAGCTTACATTATCGATGGTGAGCCAGCGGGTTTCGACTATCAAGGATTAGCCAAGCAAGTGTTAGCACAAAGTAATACGCTGCAACACATAGTGGTTCGCGGTGCGCCTGAAAACTTGCAAGATCAGAGGTTCATTGCCTTGGAGGATATCAAAGGGCAAGCGGATCATAGTCAGACGGCAACGGCATCAGATTTGGCTTTTTTTCAACTTTCCGGAGGCACAACAGGTACGCCAAAGCTGATCCCTCGCTCCCATAATGACTACGCTTATAGCGTGATAGGCAGTAATCTCATCTGCCAATTTGATACCCACACGCGCTACCTTTGCGCCCTGCCAGTCGCACATAACTTCCCGCTCAGCTCTCCGGGTGCTTTAGGGGTATTTTTTGCAGGAGGAACCGTGATCCTAACGCAAGACCCCACACCAAAATCGGCATTTAAGCTTATTGAAGCGCATAAAGTAACGGTATCGGGCTTAGTTCCCCCCCTAGCATTGCTCTGGATGGAGCAGGCGCAATCGACTCAATATGACCTTTCAAGCCTAGAATTAATTCAGGTTGGTGGCGCCAAATTTAGCGAAACAGCCGCTAAAGCACTGCCAAACAGGCTTGGCTGCCAGCTACAACAAGTGTTTGGCATGGCTGAAGGGCTCGTTAACTATACCCGACTAGATGATCCAATTGAGATAATCGTGTCCACCCAAGGCCGGCCCATTTCAGTCCATGACCAAGTCAAGGTAGTGGATGAAGACGGACACCCAGTGGCGGTGGGTGAAGAAGGTTTTTTACTGACTCAAGGTCCCTACACCATTCGCGGCTATTACCAAGCCCCCGAGCACAATCAGCACTCGTTTGATCAGCAAGGCTTTTATCGCACCGGCGATATCGTCAAACTCACGGAAGACGGTAATATTATCGTCACCGGACGCGATAAAGATCAGATCAACCGCGGCGGTGAAAAGATAGCGGCAGAAGAAGTCGAAAACCAACTGCTACGCCACGAGGGCGTGCATGATGCGGCGTTAATCGCAATCCCAGATAGCTACTTAGGCGAACGCAGCTGCGCGGTGATAGTGAAGGTTGCAGGCGTTGAAGTTAACCCGATAAAACTCAAATACTTCCTTCGTGACAACGGCCTAGCCGACTACAAAATTCCCGATCTAATCAAGTTTGTCGATGCCCTACCGAAAACCTCGGTCGGTAAGATAAATAAGAAACAGCTGAGAGAGGAATATGCGCGGCTTTGAGCCCGCCTTGCGGTATACAATATCTGTGAGGAACGCAGTTAATCCCTTAATCATGGATAAGGGTTTAACTGCCGCTTTGAAGCAAGAGCTATTCGTCGACAGTGTAGTGCCGCCAGTTAAAGTAGGCTTCACCAGCCAAACTCAACATGGCTAAATCTTCTTTTGTGTCACCGTAGGCATATATTTTTTCGTACTGCCCTAGTTCAAACTTAGAATGGATCAATTTCGGCTTATTTGCACAACTACAGTCACCATTGACATAACGTCCAGAAAACCGACCACGGTCAACTTCAAGCTCACTACAAACGAGGGAAAACCCATTTTTAGTACACCAAGGTTTTAAATACACATCGAGTGATGCAGACACGATAACAATTTTATCGCCATTCTTTTTATGCCAATTCAGCTTTTTTATAGCCACTTCTCTAAGGTATTTCGGCACAATATCCTCAGCATATTTCTCCCCAGCAGCTACGATTTCATCAACATTCCGGCCAAAGAAGGCCACAAAGCTAGCAATGGTTCTCATTCTAGGGGCCGATATAACACCCAGTTTATAAAGGATAAAAAAGGGTGGCAGCACTATTTTTCCCAGTAGTGCTCTTCGCTTTGTTCCAGATAAGTGCAGAAACTTGGTGTACATATCTGCATTCGTGATCGTTCCATCGAAATCAAACAGTGCAATATTCAACGTTCGCCTCCCTAATGACAAACCGCAGCTCTGGTAAATGTAAAATCTCACCAGCGAACCATATTTAGACTATATAAAGTCTAATGATTGACTTATTATCATACTACCTATAGGATAATAAGTATCACTAGGATGACCAGCTAGTGATAAACCAATTAAATGCACGGTGATATGACAGTATTGGATCCGAGCAACTGGAGGACACGCGAGATGCGTATAGAAACAATAAGTTATTTGAAAAAAAACGCAGCCAACTTGGCACTTGAAGAACCCATGACAATTACACAAAATGGCAAACCAGCCTATGTGATAGAGTCTTACCAAGAAAGAAAAAAAAGAGATGAAGCAGTCGCACTGCTCAAGTTAATTTCTTTCTCAGAAGAAGACGATAAGAACAACCGTGTGATGACAAGTGAAACCTTCAAGGAAAGATTGGCCAAAAGAAGATCTCAACTTGGAGAGAATATTGATGAGCCAAGAAGTGCGAATTGAATATACAGAAACGTTTGAACAGCTGACAAACAACTTAATTAGTTTTATGGCTCATCACATGGAAGAAGATAAAGCCATAGAAAAAATGCAAGCAACAATTGAACATTTTGAAGATCTTGTCAAAGAGAACCCCCTAGCAGTCCCCTTGTCGCTCACACTATTAGACCTTGGCATAAAAACCATAAGAGAATATAAATACAATGGATTGCGCATCTTGTATAAAGTAAAAGAGCAAGAGATGACAACAATACAATGCAGCGTCATCATCTCACAACGACAAGATATAGAAAGAGTGCTTGTAGACCACTGTATTCTATATAAATAACGAAAATATAACGTGCTTTAAGAAGTTAGACGCCCACCAAGCGGCATAGGCTGGTGCAGCATCGCGGCATCAATGCCGCTCCTAGTTTTTTCAACATTATCAAAGATTAATACTCTGCATCCATCACGTCGTGGCGCTCTTGATGGTAGGCTTCTTCGTCTTTGCCGCGTTTCCAGTATGGAATGGCATACATGCTCTTTCTCGCTAGTTTGTATTCATCTTTGAGCAATTTACGACAGGCAATCACGCTGGCATTTTCACCGGCAATAAACGCCGACAGGGTTTGCGCACCCTCGGGCTTAGCTAAGCCGCTGATGGCATTACTTAACAGGTATTGATCGCTGTTGGTGTCTCGCACTAACCATTGCAGTGTTACGCCTTGAGGATGGGCGATGTCATGTTTATCGGCAATATCCTCAAGCTCAATAAAGGCGTAACCTTGGGAGTCTGCTGGCAAGCTTTCCAGTAACGCGCTGATAGCAGGCACAGCGGTCAGATCGCCGGCAATAATGTGCCAATCTGCTGGTTGGATCAGAGGCTCTGGCCCCGCAGGGCCAACCAAACCTATTTGCGAGCCTGCTTGCGCTTTAAATGCCCAACCACCGCCGGGAGCGTCGGTGCCATGAATAACAAAGTCGATATCCAGCTCGTTGGCATCGGCGCGGTATTTTCTGACGGTGTAAGCTCTGGGCACGGGCTTATGCTCAGGCCAGATGATGGTTTCACCTTCACGGTACGGCAGCTGCAAGATGCCGCTTTCTCGGTTAGGGAAAAACACCTTAATATGAGTCCCATTTTGATCTTCAGGAAAGCCCTTGAGGTCTTCGCCTGTCACGGTAACGCGCAATAAGTTTTTAGACACCGGCTGCTTACGAACAAAGTCCAGCAACATAGGATAGGTACGCTCGTTGTTATCGCTCATCATTTTACCTTTTTGAATTTGCTGGTTAAGCTGATACTTGCTCTTGCTGAGTGGTGAGGGTTGCTTCGATGGCATCCCACCATTCTTGCAACGAAACCGCCTCAATTAATTGCGCAAACGACACGTTCGCCCCTTGTTTGTTCCATTTTTCCACCAGCGTCATGGCGCGCATCGAATCTAGCCCCATAAACATTAGGTTTTCGTTTACATCTATATCGTTAGCATCGACACCTAAGGTATTAGCGACATCGAATTGCAATACATTTAGGCTTAAACCACCCCCTTTGGCAGCACTAACTTCAGCCACCGCTTGATCTAAGGTTTTAATGCTACCTGCTCTACCCGCCACGTAATTTAAGGTGTGAAGATGGTCTTGGCGTGTGAAGTCAGCAATGGCGTCACCGATAACAAACGGCTGCACATCGTACATAAAGGCATCTAATGCGGTCGATAAGATACCTATGTGGCCGTAAATACCCGAAATGATTAGCTGGGTTTTGTTATTTTCGCGCATGTACTCAAGCAGAGGCGTTTTTTTAAAGGCGCTGTAACGCCATTTAACGAACTCAATATCGTCTTGCTCTGGCGCCAATGTGGCCACTACAGGCGTATGATCGCCATTTAAACCTGGCCCCCAAAAATCTGTTAATAAGGCGCGGTCTTTTGGGTCTTGGTTGGCGGGTTGAGCGGTATAAACCACAGGAATACCCGCAGCTTTGGCTTGTTTTTTAAGCTCTTGAATATTCGTTAAAATATCCGCCATTGGCGCGGCATTCAGCTCATAATATCCAACAAAATACTCCTGCATATCGTGGATCAGCAGCACGGCTTTACTTGGCTCAATTTGCCAATTGGCTGTGTTAGTTGGAAACTCGGTGTGCGTTGGCAAGTCGTAACTTGCTATTTTTGGTATCGCCATTCGTAATTGTCCTTAATACTTTCATCAGCGCCGGTTCATGATGCAGCCTGATAAATCAAATCTTGTGTGCTCAGCAACTAAAGTAAAAATGTGAAAACAGAGCAGCGAAATGCGCTCGTTGCTACCCCAGCTGATAATGTAAAATCGTAAAATCAAGTGACGGCATTGTCGGGCTCGGCTAGCCCTCTTTCGGCACGCCAATGTTTAATTTGCTGGTTGATGTACCAATCTATGATGTTGGTAAACAAGTTTTCGACATACTCGGCCGACATACCGGCTTCTTCGGCCCACTGCTTTCTGTCTTGCAACATCACTACCACGCGCTCGGGCGCAGGAATACTCTGTTCATCCGGCTTAAATTGGGCGGCGGCTTTGACATAGCCCATGCGCTTAGCGAGGATTTGCACGATTTCTTTATCGAGCGTATCTATCCCTATCCGAATATCATTGAGGTTTTCACATGCTTCTGGTTTCTTTAAAGATGACACGTTAGTTTCCTTTAATCTTATTTCCCTGATGCAACTTAAATTTGTGTATTGACCCAAGGGCTTCCGTCTGGACCTAGTACGCGCTTTTTGTCAATTTTTCCCACCGCGGTTTTAGGCAAGCTAGGCACTATATGCAGCTCATCGGGCAACTTGAATGAGGCCAACCCTTGCTGCTTGAGAAAGCTGCGCAATTCTTGCAGCGTGGGAACAAGGCTTTTTTTGACCAAAGCAACGCCAATTTTTTCGCCTAAATGCTGATCGGGCACAGCCACTACCGCCACTTGTGCCACATTCGGATGCATCAGCAATTGTTCTTCTATTTCGTCGGTGGCAATACATTCGCCGGCGCGGTTAACCACATCTTTGATCCGACCTGTCACCACGATATAGCCGTTTTCATCTAAGATGGCGCGATCGCCACTGCGGTAGAAGCCCTCTTGGGTAAAGGCACGCGCATTATGTTCTTGAGCGCGATAGTAGCCTCTTAAGGTATAAGGGCCCCGCGTAAGCAGTTCACCTTCTTCGCCTAACTCAACGGGAGCGCCTTCGTCATCGACAATGCGAACCTCATCCCACTGACTGACTGGCCGTCCTTGCTTAGCGGCAATTAACTCTTCGTCATCATTCAGGCGCGTACAGGCGATCAAACCTTCCGCCATGCCAAAAACTTGCTGCAAGGCACCGGGAAAGGCTTTTTGCACCGCCAACGCATCGCTGTAGGCTAGCTTGGAACCGCCAATTTGCATCACTCGCAAACTGGAGGTATCGGCGTTTTCCCACTCCTTGGCCGCAGTCCATAGCTGTGCCAACGCAGGGACTAATGCGGTCGCCGTTACCTTGTCTTGCTCGATCACTGCAAAACAATAATCCGGGCTAGGGTTAGCAGTGAAAATCACCTTGCCACCCACCTGTAGCGCCCCCAATAAGCCGGGGCAACCTAAGGTAAAATTGTGCGCCGCAGGCAATACAGCGAGATAGACTTCTTCACTGGAGAAGTCACTGGCAGCGGCACAACTTTGGATATTAAAGCGGTAGTCGTTGTGGGTTCTAGGGATCAACTTAGGCAGGCCTGTGGTGCCGCCTGACACTAAAAACAAGGCAGGGTGCTCGGGAGCTGATGCGACGGGAATAAATTGAGCCGCATTACCTTGAGGCAAGGTTGAATACTTGCCCGCCTCGCCAGCGATATAAATATGACTTAATTGCTGTTCAAATTCGCGACTTAAGGCATCGGCAATGTTCAAGGCTTTGCCGTCGTTGTCTAAATTAGAGCCAAAATAAGCTTTAGCACCAGCCAACTTGATAAAGTGGCTAATTTCGGCAATGCCATGAGCAGGCAGCGCCAGCACGGGTACTAAACCCGCACGTTGTAAGGCAAAAAATACCTTGGCAAAAGAAAGACTATTGGCAATCTGGAAAACAACCCGATCCCCAGCTGTTAAACCGGCGTCTTGTAAACCCGCCGCCATTTCGTCTGCAGCTTGCAACAAATCGGCATAGGTTAATGCGCCACTGGGATCCGCTACCGCCGTTTTAGTCGGATGCCTTGCAACGCCTTCACTTAAAATTCCCCATAGTGGTGTGTTTTGCCAAATGTTGGCATCACTAAATTTCTTGGCTTGATGGGCTGGCTGATCCACAAAGCCGTCCAACAGGCCATGTTGAACCGTATTCTCCTTCAACGCAGTTTCCATGTTATTCCCTTTTATAATTGGCGTATGCAGTTAAGAGGCCATCCCTCCTTCCGCTTGGGGCTACAATGGGTGCTTACCCATAAAAACGAATAACAATGATAATCATTTGTATCAAACAATCAAGTAATGATATTGTGTACCGCGAATTTGAAGTCACTATTGGAAGTTTTGCTTCCGAACAACAAGGAAATAATTTTGTCAAAGCAAGAAGCGAATATTGATTTGTTAACCATGGTCAGCCAGTTACTCAATGTGCCTGCCGAATCGGTTACCCCCGACGTGAACCTAATTGAACTCGGCTTAGACTCCATCAGCATGATGCGCCTAACGGGCCAGCTGAGAAATGCGGGGTTAGACATTAACTTTGCTCAGCTAATGGCGAACCCTACATTAACTTCATGGCAAGCCATCATCACATCAACTGAAGCAGACTAGACATTTACTTTGTTTAGCTAATGGCGAACCCTACATTAACCTCATGGCAAGCCATCATCACTTCACCTAAAGCCACGGCATAACATCCAAAATCTATTTAAAGCAGCTCAGCTAAATCACTGAGCTGCTTTTTTTATGCCAAAAAAACGCCCTGCTCTAGGCAAGGCGTTTTTAGGCTGGTTCTAACTGATTAGAAATAAAGTTCTACCGAACCTCCAAATAGTCGAGGCTGCTGCTTGGTTAATACACCACGGAAGTTGTAGATATCGTCGTTTGAATCAAATAAGTTGGTTGCAAACAGCGCAACACGACCATGATCAAATACATAAGCTAGTTGAGTGTCAGCAACCCAGTAAGCATCGATTTTTTCATTGCTAGTGTTTTCAACATCGGTAAAGTAGCCACCTGTGTAACGTGCGTTACCACTGAGCTCAAAACCCTCAGCGATGGTGTACAAGGCACCAATGTTAGCAGTGAGAGAAGGAGCTCGTGGTAGCTCGTTTGACTCGCCCGTTGGCGACTCAAAGTGAGTTTCCAGCAAACCAACACCAGCAAATAGCTCTAAGTTATCGGTAGTAAACCAACGACTGCCAAGCTCTGCACCGTAGGTGTAGGCACCATCCACGTTATCTACACGCACATCACCATTGAGGGCAGTTTGTAGCACTTGGTAGTTGTCAAAGTCGTTATAAAAGACGTTAGACGTTAATTCCAACACATTGTCCAATACACTGTGACGAGTAAATAGTTCATAGTTCCAAACGTATTCATTTTCGTACTCATAAGGTGTAAAGCCCGCAAAGTTAATGCCATTAAAGCCTAAACCTGCGCCACCAGAACTAAAGCCTTTAGCTGCGCGAATACCGATTGTTTGATCTTGTTGTGGCTTATAAGCAAACTCAAGCTTAGGTAAAAATACCGTCGATGTTTCATCGTAATCTAAGCCATAAAAACCTGAATCGATGTTACGCTTTTTACCTTCACGCTCGAGTCGACCTGCAGCGACAACATCCAATGTCTCGGTGATGGCGTAAGTTACCTCAGCAAAAGCTGACATGGTTTCGTTTTTACCTTTCATTGGTGTTGATGAACCTAACTCTTCATAGGCTTCATCATCGTCAGACTTAAAGTAGCGCACACCCACTAGGCTAGACACATCGCCACCGAGCGAATTAAATCGCAGCAAGGGTTCAACTTGAAATTGCTTACTATCCGAGCTGATATCTTGTTTGCCGCGACGCGCAGCCGGATCTGAGTAGCGATTGTACGAAAGATCGGTGTAAATCAGGTTGTTTTCGAACGTTAGCGTATCGGATATTTTGTAAGATAAATCCCAAATGCCGCTAGCGGATTGGGTTTCGTAAATGGCACGCATATCTGCATTTTGCTCAGTTTCAGATTGTGGTCCACGCGTATCCATATGAGCAAACGTCAACGTGGTTTTAAATCCTGGCAATCCCATCGGTTCAAACAAGAACTTACCGCGCGCCGTCATCATCTCAATGCGGTTTGGATCGCCTATTGGCTGGTAAGTTGTTAGATTTGCATAACTGTCGCGTTTTTGCTGATCAACACTCAACCTGAATGCTAGCTGATCATCAATAATCGGAGTGGAAATAACAGCAGCTGTCTGCGAAAAGTCTTGTTGACCAAGCCCCGCTCGGGCTTTAGTTTCAAATTCATAGGTCGGGTCATTTGATTTTAAAACAATGGCACCAGCCGATGCATTGCGGCCTTGAACATAGCTTTGCGGCCCTAGGTAAATTTCAGCTTGCTGCATATCCCACAGCGAAAGCGGGCCAAATGCAGCTTCGGAATAGCCTAAGGAGCGGCCATCAACGGAAAGGTTCAGTCTTGGCATCGAGCCACCAAATGCTGCAAGTCCGCCAATCGAAGGACCTGAGCCATCAACACCACGAACCGAAGGTAAGTTGTTACCAACACCAGAATCCACAATATTGGGTGTTAACTGTATCAGGTCATCAACCTCAGTCGCACCAGGGGTGGTAGCGATGCGGTCTTCGTCAAATACGCTGACACTCGAGCCAGTATCATAAATTGATCGTTCTGTTTTCTCACCGTATACCGTAATGGTTTGGTTTGAATTGTCTTTAGTGGTTGCAGCAGTGCTTTTATCTGTTTCTGCAGTAGCTTGACCACTCACACAGAGACCCAAGATGATCACAGATAATGTACGCAACTTAAATGTGCCGCTTCCTAACTCACTCTCTGGCGTTTGACGTAATGCCGTCATTAAAACTCTCCTTCATTTAGCATTAACAGTAGGTACGTTGATGTACCGAGATGAATGAGTGATTTGGAAGCATTTCAAACTGAGTTGAAAAGGCATGGGCTCAAAGAATGAGTAGTAAGCTGAACTTCCGATGTTCCTCATTGACCTCTGCTTTGGTACATGGGCCAAAATTTTGATTAAACATCGTCAGGCTAATGGAACGTAAAAAACGCTCAAAAAAAGCCAATAAGTAAAACACATAGTTACTTCTTTCAATAGCTTGACGAATGACGAAGCGAACTTTATAGATCAACAAGACAAATGTAAAGCATTCTCATTTATAAAAATAAGTAATTATTGTTTCTGTTTATTTTTTTTGTTGTAAGCTACTTTTAGTGAAATAGACGACTAATCAGCCCTCTATTTCACTCCAGCTGTTGCAGGGTTTTAGTTAAATATTGCAATAAATCATCTGCGTGTCGCTGTAATTGGGATGGGCTAAATAAACGCGTTTCCGCTTCTATTTTTAATGACAGTTTGGTTGCTTGCCTGGCACACCGAAAAGTCACATTGAAGCCGTCAGCCACCCCACCAGCAATAACACGCTGCTGTGCAGAACAAGCTTGAAACTCAGGAGGGTCAAAAGGTAAAACATTAATAAAAGGAGAAAGGCAATAATGACCACTTGACCTTTGTTTATTTTCGACTCGGTAGCGACCGTGACGATAGTGATTTCTTAGTTCAGTTACCGCTCTTTTTAAGAAGAGATCGATCGCTTCATTCTGGTCAAGTCTCACCAAATAAGGAATAGTATTCACCATCAAGCCAGGTGTATTTGCGCACGGATTACCCATCCTATTCATATAAGGTAACCATACTGGCAGTGGGTCACGCTCTGGCTCACCGCGCCAATGTTGGTAGAGATAAGTAGCGCACAGTAAGGTAAGCATATCACCCCAACCTATCATTAACTTTTGCGCGGTCGTAACCAGTGCACAACTGACTGAAGCGGTAACATCTCGTTCTGCCACCGTCGTATTTGTCACCTCTGCAACCATGTTACTGAGTGCGAGGTTGGCTGTATCGAGGTAATGATTCCAATAGACTTTATCACTTTCAAAACGACTGCTTTGCTGGTAATCCCCATGCTCTTTCAGGTAAGTATCAAACGGTTTAAAGGCGCGCTGTGACGCATCTGTCCCATTCAGTAAACACTGATATATATGGGCACAGCGTTGCTCAATCAAATACATGCTATAGCCATCGACCGCGATATGATGAGTGCGTAGATACCAAAGCACCTTTTCATTATTAATCAAATAGAGCTGGACTTTGGTCATGGTGTCTTGCACCAAGTCGATCGGCGTCGCGACATCCAAGCGCATATTAGCATCGGCTTGCTCTAGTGCATTATCTTGGTCACGGAGATCCACCACCTCGACGCTAGGTTGTTGATGGCGAGCGACCATTTGCTGTGGATAAGACGCACTGTCCGCCCACTGAAACTTAAGGTGCAAGGCTTGTGCCTCTGCAACGGCTTGGTTAATGGCCTGTGCTAGTTTATTAATATCCACGGCGCCAGAGATTGCCAAGCAATGAGCGACGATCGATAGAGGCTGGTCTGGGTGTCGAACAAATTCATCCCAATAGGCTTGTTGCGCATTGGTAAGGGGTTGCCAAGCATGGCTCATCATGACTTATTACCTAGTAATTTACGTTGCTTTAATATGAAGCGTTTAACCATAGCACCGACTATGTCTGGCGCTTCTTGATGCGTGGCATGGGCTGTCAGTGGAATATTGGCAAAGCTGCAAGCGCTAATCTTGCTCTTTAATGCTATCGCTTCATCGAGGGAAAAAATGAAGTCGTTGTCCCCCCTCATGATCAAGGTGGGACAAATGATTTGCTTCACTAGGTCACCGGGGTAACCTGATTTGGTGCTATCAAACCAAGCGTGTTTAACCGCAGTGAGTAGCTTTGAGAAGTCAGGCTCGGGATTTGACCGTTCATATAGCGCGACATCGTCAGCAAACCGAACACGCCAAAAGTCAGCCGTTAAGTTAGCCAACAACTGCATTGATGGATCCTCAGCATTGAGTCGCCATTGTGCACCCAAGGTGATCAAAGAAATGACTCGACTTGGCGCTTGTGCAGCCAATCGGTAGCCTACAATCCCGCCATCGCTAAAACCGAAAATGGCATACCGATCAATGGCGAGATAGCGTAGTACAGCTTCCACGTCCTGCTGATACAGCTGGTAGCTGAGTGGCAAAGAGCCTATTAATGACTTGCCGTGACCGCGAAAGTCCACACTTATTAGCTGAAAATCATCCCCTAAGTATTGATGAATGGGCTTTAATTCATGGCCAGAGCCAAGGCCACCGTGAAGCATTAGCAACGGCTCGCCAGCCCGATTACCTGAGATTTGGTAATACACCCTTGAGCTGTTTACCTCTATATAACCAGTTTTAATTATCATTTTACCGCCAGACGACTTGTCTATTGCTGTAAGCAAAAATAAACGCCTTCCTGTTGCAGTCGCAGCGCCAATGGCTGAGATATTGCTACGGAGGATCATTGGATAATGATAACGCTTTTCATTAGCACTTTTAATAAAAATATATTACCTGTATATTCCACCCCATGTGTCTAGCTATTTTGTTTTTAAAGTCAATATGATGAGCCCTATCAAACAATTATTTATATTAAATGCAGCTTGTATGACAGCCATGATGTCGATTATCCCTGTGATTGGGCCCATTATCCGAGAAGTGGGATTACTTGAGTGGCATGGCGGGTTAGTGGTTGCGATGTCAGGAATTACTTGGTTTCTCAGCGCCAAAAAATGGGGTGACAGCAGTGATAGAATAGGCCGAAAGTCGGTATTGCTGGTAGCCACTTTCGGCTACGCCTTCTCTTTTATCCTAATGACGATATGGCTAGATTTGTCATTACAGGCTAGCTTTAACTCCCTTGTTATGCTGGTTGGTTTGATCTTTTTACGCGCGTTGGTGGGGTTGTTTTTGGCCGCCATTACACCAGTTAGCAATGCATTTGTTGCCGACATATCAACAGCAGAAGAGCGTCAAAGTGCCATGGCCAGCATTGGCGCAGCAAGTGCTATTGGCTTAGTTGCGGGGCCAGCGCTGGGTGGGTGGTTGTCACAGTACTCGCTGATCCTACCGCTGTATGTGTTGTCGCTTTTACCAGTCCTTGCTTGGGTATTTATTAAACTTCACCTACCGGTAACCGAAATAAACAAAGCGCCTCCAGAAGCCACTGTACGCTTATTTGATGCTCGTCTTCGCTTCCCTGCTCTGGCGATGTTTGCTTCTATGTTTGCGGTTATCACCGCCCAAATCATCATAGGTTTTTTTATCTTGGATCGCATTCGAGACACGCCAGAATCAGCCGCACAACTCGCTGGCATTGTATTAACCATCACCGGCATCACATTAGGTATTACTCAAGGTTTGCTGGCCAAAATTAAGCACAACGTTTTATATAAAAGCTTAATATTGGGTCCCCTAGCCGCATTCGCGGGGCTATGTATTGTGTCATTTGCCTATTCTGCAGCCATGCTTAGCTTAGGTTACATATTTATGGCAATTGGGCTCGCGTTACTGTTTCCCGCGATCCAAGCAATCACAGCCAATTCGGTCGCTAGATCTGAACAAGGCGCTGCGGCGGGAACCCTCTCCGCGATTCAAGGGCTATGCTCTATCTTGGCACCGGTTGTGGCCACTTTGCTGTACCAAACTAATCAATGTTTACCCTATTGGTTTGCTGCCTCACTGATGGCGGTGCTGTTTTTGTTTGTGCTAACTAATCAATCCAGATTTAGCGCTCAATCATAACCGTCAAACAAGGTAGACAAGTTAATCCGTTTATTAATTTGTCTACTGAATTACTACAAATATAGATTGGGTATGCCTACAAAAGATGAATTTACAGGTCGCTATTTCGATATCACTTCACCCTGCTTTTCATTGTGATATTCTAGCGCCCTGTGTTTAGCGCCAATTTAACGGAAACCTTATGTCACGTATTGAAACCAACTCTGCCCTCACCTTTATTACAGGTAAAGACGCCGCTCTGGAAGACTCTATTGAAACCATGCAAACCAAGCTAAAAAGCATTGGCTTTGATATTGAAGAGGCGTCGTGGTTGAACCCTGTTCCTAATGTGTGGTCTGTGCATATTCGTGACAAGGACTGTCCGCTGTGTTTTACCAATGGTAAAGGGGCCAGTAAAAAAGCCGCTCTAGCCAGTGCCTTAGGTGAGTTTTTTGAACGTTTAAGCTGTAACTATTTTTGGGCTGATTTCTACTTAGGTAAAAAAAATTCGCAAAGTGATTTCGTGCATTATCCCAATGAAAAATGGTTTAGCTTAACCGATGACAACAGCCTACCAACAGGCATACTGGATGATTATTTACACCAACACTACAACCCACATAATGAGCTAACCGCGCGGCACTTGGTTGATTTTAACTCAGGTAATGATAAGCGCGGGATCTGTGCCTTGCCTTTCACGCGCCAAGACAATCAAGAAACCGTTTATATTCCAATGAATATCGTGGCAAACTTGTATGTCAGTAATGGCATGTCAGCAGGTAATACACGCACCGAAGCGCGCGTACAAGCCTTATCTGAATTATTCGAGCGAAGCGTAAAAAACAAAATCATTGCTGATGGCATCAGCCTGCCAGAAATCCCAGCTAAAGTCATTGCCAGTTACCCCGGTATTAAAGCCTCGATTGATAAACTAGAAGCGGAAGGCTTTCCTATTTATAGCTATGACGCTTCATTAGGGGGTAAGTACCCAGTTATTTGCGTGGTATTGCTAAATCCTACTAATGGCACTTGCTTTGCTTCTTTTGGCGCACACCCTAAATTTGAAGTGGCTTTTGAGCGCACCGTAACCGAGTTATTACAAGGCCGCAGTTTAAAAGACTTAGACGTGTTCTACCCACCAACATTTGATAATGATGACGTGGCCGATCACCACAACCTTGAAACCCACTTTATTGATAGTGCCGGTTTAATTTCTTGGGATTTATTCAAGAAAAAAGCCGACTATGAGTTTGTTCATTGGAACAGCGAAGGCAGTTCGCCCGATGAATTTGATGCACTCATCGCGGCATTTGACGAAATCAAACAACCTGTTTATATCGCCGATTACGAACACTTAAATGTATACTCATGTCGTATTTTGGCGCCTGGTCTATCGGAGATTTACCCCGTTGAAGATTTAGTATGGCGCAATAATAGCGGTGGGAACAAGCTGCGTAAGTTGATGTTCAAGCTATCGAAGAATTGGTTTGACCAAAAACAAGCAAGTAAAGTGCTCGATTACTTAGATGCGCAAGACTATAGCGAACAAGAGCGGGTATTTGAGCTGATTGGGTTAGCGTTTGAAGCTGGTAATCCATGGAAAACCCTGCGTGTTGGCGAGCTTCGTTGCTTACTTTCACTGACATTATGCGAACTAGAAGAAGCGCAAGAATGGGCGCAGTGGACGTTAGATTACGGTCAATCGACCCTTAGCCCAGCACGCATGCGTTTTTATGACTGCTTAAGCCAAGCATTGCAACTTGAGCTTGATGAAAATCGTAAGCGTAAACAGTACATCAAGGTGTTTGAGCGCATGTACAGCGCCGAGTTAGTACAACAAGTATTTGATCTGATTGATTTAAAACAGCCTAATTTTGGTTTAAGCCCAATCAATCAAAAACTAGAAGGTCATGCTTTACATCAAAAATTACTAACAGCCTACGATAAACTGCAACAGGCTAAAACTACTCACGCGACTAAACAGCACAAGCTGTAACAAATTTTCGGTCAATTACAACATAGGCAGCATTTTATGCTGCTTATGTTTCCCCCCCACTCTTCTTCAACCTCCCTCTTTCCCCTAGGTTTATTATGGTTTTATGCCTTTATACAAAAGGTTCAGCGCCATTTTAATCGTGATAAATGCCTAGAGACTGGAAAAACAGGTTACCACTAGAAATGTAGTAAAATTACAAAACAAAATCATGATAAATGATCATGATCAATTTTCCCCCTCCACCCCTCTGCTATATTTTGTTTCAGAGAAAATGAAACGTAGAGGTGAGGAGTGAGAATGATGACATTAATGATTCAACTAATGCACACTCTAGATGTCGCCCAGATAGCGCAAAAAATGCTAGCCTTAGTCGTTTCACCTCGCGTTTATCATACCACCCAATTAACTTCTTTAACGCTGCCAAACCAAGAGCTTACAACTAACAACAACACTGCTTTTTGTCTTGTAAATCACATCAGCATACTAGGCCCACGCCTTGCTTAACGATTGATTTAATAACAAAAACTAGTACTGGTAAAAGCATTAATGGTGGATTAGGCTAGAAGGTCAAAATAAAGTGGTAAATAAATAACAACAAGGTGAATACTGCTTATGGCCATGGTTAAGGTTTCCAGTCCATCATCTTGAAGTATTAAAGCAACATGGCATGTTAAACATATAGCTGTTAATGGCTTAGTCCATTAATGAAAATTAGTAATACATACTGTAGGAATACCGTTATGGCAGAACTTAAAGAGCAACTTACCCAAGCTTGGGCTGGCTTCACCGAAGGTGACTGGCAAACAGAGGTAAACGTTCGTGACTTTATCCAAAAGAACTACACCCCATATGAAGGCGATGATTCTTTCTTAGCTGGCCCAACGGCTGCGACCGACACACTTTGGGAAAAAGTGATGGAAGGTATCAAGCAAGAAAACAGCACTCACGCTCCAGTAGATTTCGATACTTCTGTTATTTCTACCATTGTTTCTCACGATGCTGGTTACGTAAATAAAGACCTTGAGACCATTGTTGGTTTACAAACTGAAGCGCCACTTAAACGTGCGATTATCCCTAACGGTGGTATTCGTATGGTTGAAGGCGGTATTGCTGCATACGATCGCGAACTTGACCCTGAAGTTAAGAAAATCTATACCGATTACCGTAAAACACATAACCAAGGCGTGTTCGACGTTTATACTGGCGACATTATGAAATGTCGTAAATCTGGCGTACTAACAGGCTTACCAGATGCATACGGTCGTGGTCGTATTATTGGTGACTACCGCCGCGTAGCACTATACGGTATCGATTTCCTAATGGCGGATAAAGCCAAACAACACAAATCACTTGAAGCTGAGCTAGTAGCAGGGACTAAACTCGAAGACACCATTAAGCTACGTGAAGAAATTTTCGAGCAATACCGTGCTCTAGGCCAAATGAAAGAAATGGCTGCGAAATACGGTTTCGATATTTCTAATCCAGCAACAACGGCACAAGAAGCGATTCAGTGGACTTACTTCGGCTACCTCGCTGCGGTTAAATCACAAAACGGTGCAGCAATGTCTTTCGGCCGTACTGCTACGTTCCTAGACGTATACATTGAGCGTGACCTAAAAGCGGGTAAAATTACTGAAGAGCAAGCGCAAGAGCTAATCGACCACCTAGTGATGAAGCTACGTATGGTACGTTTCCTACGTACGCCTGAATACGATACATTATTCTCTGGCGACCCAATCTGGGCAACTGAGTCAATCGGTGGTATGGGGACAGATGGCCGTACTTTGGTAACAAAGAACGCTTTCCGTTTCCTAAACACCCAATACACTATGGGCCCATCACCTGAGCCAAACATTACTGTATTGTGGTCAGAAAGCTTGCCAGCAAACTTCAAGCAGTACTGCGCCAAAGTATCTATCGATACGTCTTCTATTCAGTACGAAAACGATGACTTAATGCGCAACGACTTTGACAACGATGACTACGCTATCGCATGTTGTGTTTCACCAATGATTGTTGGTAAACAGATGCAATTCTTCGGTGCGCGTGCCAACCTTGCGAAAACGCTTCTTTACGCCATCAACGGTGGTGTAGATGAGAAAATGAAAATGCAAGTGGGTCCTAAGACGATCCCTGCAATCACTAGCGAAGTGCTTAACTACGACGAAGTTTACGCTAACTTAGACCACTTCATGGACTGGCTAGCAGAGCAATACGTCACAGCACTTAACTGTATTCACTACATGCACGACAAGTACAGCTACGAAGCTGCGCTAATGGCACTGCATGATCGCGATGTATCTCGCACCATGGCATGTGGCATTGCCGGTCTGTCTATTGCTGCTGACTCACTGGCTGCAATTAAGTACGCTAAAGTTAAGCCTGTACGCGACGAAGATGGTATTGCGGTTGATTTCGAAATTGAGGGCGATTATCCGAAATTTGGTAACAACGACCCACGCGTTGATGACATTGCATGTGAACTTGTTGAAAGCTTCATGAAGAAAATCAAAGCACGTCCAATGTACCGTAACGCCCGTGCAACGCAATCTATCCTGACTATCACGTCTAACGTGGTATACGGTAAGAAAACAGGTAACACTCCTGATGGTCGTCGCGCAGGTACACCGTTTGCTCCAGGTGCTAACCCAATGCACGGTCGTGATGAGAAAGGTGCGGTTGCATCATTAACATCGGTATCTAAACTGCCGTTTGCTTACGCACAAGATGGTATTTCGTATACCTTCTCTATCGTGCCAAACGCACTGGGTAAAGATGACAATTCGCAACGCGCTAACTTAGCAGGTTTGATGGATGGCTACTTCAAGCACACGCCGAACACCGAAGGTGGTCAGCACTTGAACGTAAACGTTATGAACCGTGAAATGCTACTAGACGCGATGGAAAACCCTGACAAGTACCCTCAGCTAACCATTCGTGTATCAGGTTACGCGGTACGTTTTAACTCGCTGACTAAAGAGCAGCAAAACGACGTTATCACGCGTACTTTTACTAGCTCGCTTTAATAGCTCGCTTTAATAGCTCGCTTTAATCCTGATATCAGGGATTAACTTGAAAACAAAAAGCCTTGCTCAGCAAGGCTTTTTTATAGCCGCTTTTCAAGCCCAATACTGATTAAAGATATAGCAATAGCGGGCCTTGTTCATTTATCGCCTTGACTGGAACCTCTATTGAAACTGCGCTTCTTTTTAAGATAGACACCAACTAAGTGAAAAAACTACCAATCTGAGCCACTCAATATTTTTGACTCATTAATAACCTGTTGGCACTTCTGAGGTAAGCACTATTTTTACGTCAAATAAACCAAATACACCCGCAATGCCAGCAAAAACCAACATTGCCTTCGCAACATACTTGAAAACGGTTTTAATTTTCATCACTTTTCTCTAGATACCACGCTATTCAACTTCTACGCCTTGAACCTGTGCCTGTTTTGGCGTTTGCTTAAACGCTTTCTTATAGCAACTGGTAAAATAACTCGGTGAATTAAAGCCACACCTTAGCGCAACCTCTTGAATGGTTAGCGGCTCGGCAAGCATTTGCTGCGCTTTTGCTAGGCGATATTGACGCAAGTATTCATTTGGGGTCATATCAACCGCTTGTTTTAACTTACGCTGTAGCTGCTTAGTATTAGTGCCCATTTTATCGGCGATCAAATTAATGTTTAGCTCTGGATCGGCAAAATCCAACGCTAAAATGCCATCTAAACGAGCCATAAAAGACGATTTTTCACCAACATCAGCCTCCTGCTCTACCTGAACGCTAAGCTGCATCATATTGGACACCAACACCCTTAACTCTGCCAACTCAAAGGGTTTATGTAAAATTTGATACACGCCTGACTGCCACGCAGCTAGCTTTGCCTCTTTATCCATTTCAGTGGTGAGCATCAATAGTGGAATTTGTCCTAGTGTGGCATTACTTTTTAGCTTGGCACAAAGATCGATGGCATCGTCAAAATCTAAAATAATGCCTTTGGGTAAGTGTTTTTGCGCCAGTGATAAGGTGGCTTGATGATCACTGGCAAGCAGCACGGAGTATTCTTCACTAAATAAACTACGAAGAAAATCGGCCATGTTTTTACTTGAAGTTGCTAAAAGTAAGATCGGCGCAGCATTGAGATCAACGGGTTTCTTTTGTTTTAACCAAGAAGCCAAATCCCCCCTAACGGCATTGGTATTCCTATGCTCACTTTGCTGCCTTGCCAGCGGTAAAGTAACCACAATATAACTTTGTTGACGGCGATGCTCTACCGTCATTACCCCATGCAAGCTACTGAGGGGCTCTTTTAACATCATTAAACCAAATTCATCTAGCCTTAGCGCATCCACCACACTGATCTCATGAAATGGCGCTAACAAAGCTTGACACTGTGCTTGCCCAAGACAAAGCCCCTGCACACTTAGCCAAATCTTAATTTCTTGGTCCCAAGTGCGTCCATAGGTTGAAATAACAGCACCTTTTTTCGCAAGCGTAAGAAGGTAAGTCAATAAATGAAATACGATCACCTCTAGTTCAGAAACGGAGCCTTTGACCCATAGTGGGCCATTTATATCTAACTTTGTTTTCGCACGGTTCAGCTCAAAGGAATGGCTTAATTGCTCTAATACAGAGTTAATAATCCTTTGCCAATCATAAACTCCCACAACTGGGGCGTTATTTATTGAGCTAGAGTCGGTTAATTTGACAAGCCGATCTATTTGCTCCAACAACTGTGTTGTTTGCATCTCAACAAGGGTTAATTGCTGCAGTTGACTCGACTCTCTAACCTCTTGCTTTAAAAGCTGAACAGGCGCTAAAATCAAGGCTAAAGGCGTTTTGAGATCATGCACAACATGGGTAAAAATACGCACCTTTTGTCGTAACAGCTGTTCGATCGTTCGGGTACGCTGCTTTACTTGAACTCTAAGCTTACGTGCTTGCTGCTCCGCAACCCTTAACCTAAAGCGAATATAGCAGTAAACAATAAGTAACAAACTACTTAAATAACATACATATGCCCACCATTCTCGCCACCAAGGGGTAGCAACAGTAATAGGTAGCATGTTAGTTAAGCCTGTCCATTGCTCAGGGTGCTTACTCACCTCCACTTCAAATTGGTACTCACCAGGATCTAACTGATGATATATGGCTTCGTTATGCCCCAGCTCAGCGAGATTCCAATGTTGATCTAAGCCATTGAGTCGATAACGAAAATAAGAAGGAGAATGGCCAAAATCAAGATCCGAAAAACCCAATTTAATAGTGGCATTATCATAAGATAACGCCAGTTCACTTTGATAGCCGTTTTCTTTATGCCATTGCCTTGTACCTTGGGTGTTATGCTGCATTAATTGGGTATGAATATCAGTGAAAACCACAGGTAATGTCGAAGTAACAGCTAGGGGCTGGCTGATATTAAATGCCAATAAGCCATCAACACTGCCTAGAAATAATGTACCGTCATCACTTTGTGCACTGGCACCATTAAACTCATTTACCGGTAGCCCTCTTTCGCTATCAATCTGCCCCATCAACTCACCTTGCTGGTTAAGCTGTAATATGCCATGAGCATAGGTCACCCAAATATTGCCTTGCGCATCAGGTAACACTTCATAGTATGCGCCGTCTGGGAAGCCATTTTGACTACTTAAAAACTTTACATCTCCCCTACCCGGTTGATAAATAATTAAACCATTACGGTTAGTTACCCAGATAGAGCCATCGGCATCTTGGTAAAGTGTTGTGATAATGTCGAGTTTGAGGGCTTGACCTAAATAATTAAGCTCATGTTTTTGAAGCTCATAATGAACGTCATCCGTGAAACTTAGTTGCCATAGTTGACCGTCGAACGACCCCAGCCAAAGCTGGTTACCGTCCACGAGTACGCTGGATATATTTTGTAAAACAACCGAACGGCCCTGCTCTAAAAAAACAAAATTATCCGTCTGTTCGTCATATTTTGCTAACCCATAACGCGCACTAGCCAGCCAAAGTTGCCCCCGAAATGTAAACAATTGGCTAATATAGTTGTCTCGCTCCCCTGATGGCCCAGTAATGGGATAGGGCTGAAACGAATGTTGTTCTGGCAGGTATTTTGTTAAGCCACGGTTTGAAGCGAACCAGATATCACCTTGCTTATCCATTTCGATATCAACGATGACCCCCAGATCTTGCCCCGTTTCCGACAGCGGCCGCCATCTCTGAACCTCTGGTCGATCCAACTGTATTTGGCTAATGGCGCCATCCGTTGTGCCTAGCCACAGTTGCGAGCCAAACTTGGCCAACGACATCACGACATTACTGTGCATCATCCCTTGTGCCTGATTCAATAAGTGAAACTGCGCTGCTTGTGGTGTTAACTTACTGACGCCCCCCAACCGCGTGCCAATCCACAACACCCCAGTACGGTCAAAATACAATTGACGAATATATTGATCTTTAAGCCCCACTCGATCACCCACTTTATGATGCACTAGTTGACTGCGCACCATCGCCGTTGACCATACATACAAACCGGACTGGCTCCCTAGCCATAGCGTTCCATCACTATCAAAAGTTAAATCCGTCAACTTAGCATTTATACCGAGCGTCTGTTTGTCGTAGAATTGCGTAAGCTGGCTCTCTGCATCAAACCGATATAACCCTTTATTGCCTACCAACCATAATATTGCAGAGGACGCACCATCTGGACTAGCTAGAGTAATGATTTCATCGTTATCTCGAAGCTTTAGCGGTTGCAGCACTAGTTGCTGGCGCTCTTTTGACCATAGATACAATTGGCTCTGATTCGTTAACCATAAACGATTATCTGAACTAAAAATGAAATCAGAGATAGGTAACTGAGCGTCAGGTAACGGTAATATGGTTTCTTTCCCTGAGTCAGGGTCAAAAACACTCATTCCACCAGCACTTTTTATCCAAAGCCGGCCTTGATGATCAGATTTTAACTGCCAAGGGCTAGTCGCATTACGTTGATGGGCCGATATTGGCACATTGAAGCGTTTAAAATTATTACTTTGCTGTTGAAATAAATTGAGACCTTGGGGTGTCAGCACCCAAAGGCGTTGCTGGCTATCAAGGGCCAAGCTAGAGATATAATTGCCAGATAAACTTTGCTCATCATTGGCCGAATAACGGTAATGCACAATATTGTGGCCATCATAACGATTGAGACCGTCTTGTGTACCAATCCAAATATATCCCTGACTGTCTTGCACCATAGCAACCGCTGTCGCTTGAGACAAACCTTGCTCTAGGCCAATTGATTCAAAGTGGTGCGCCCCTTGATAAGGAAAGGCTGCCAGCTTGAAGCAAATAAAAAACAATAAGTAGCAACACAGATAAAGAATTTTCATCATATCCTTTGACTTAATTCTATTAACGTAATGGTTGTCGCCGTAGCAAACATGAGCGGAGAATTTGAGCAGTTAGTTTTGATAAAGTCAATCAAACAGGGCGAACTATGCCGCCCTGAGACTTATAATCTATTGAATATTATTGAACAGCTGACAATATTTATTAGTTACAGTTTTTAACAAAAGACCATACTTGCCATTGGCCATTGTTACTCGAAGGCTGATCACCTTTCGTCCACCAATTAGCTTTATATTGCTTATTGCCATCAACAGCTAAATTACCTGCAGTATAAACTGCTGAGGCACTCCAGTTTTCACCACAAGCACCTGATGGTGGCGGCGTTGGCTCAGTGGTAGGCACAGGCGGTTGTGTTGGTGTAATGGTTGGCACAGGTGTCGGCGCAGGTGTTGGTTTTGTACCTGCGGTATAACTTGCTGTTAAGCCCACATTAGCAAAATCAGCATAGCCACGTAACATAACGTGCACCGTACCCGAGGCATTCTCTAAGGTACAAGATTCACTGTTACCGTCTTTATATGGTCGACAATCGTAACTAGTTGTTGTTGGTTTGCTACCTTGCTTAACATATAGGTCCGCATCACCAGAACCACCCGCAATGGATACCGTCAGCTGACTCGCGCTTGGTACGTCAATGCTGTAGAACACATTGTTATCTTTGCTACCAGCGGCATAAACAGTTTGGCCATTATTCAGCTTACTATTAGGTATTGGCGTTGGCTCCGGCGTTGGCTTAGTGCCGCCATTTGGCAAACCGTAAATGGTTTGTAATGCCGAAATATCTAAATCCGTTAGCGCGGTGCGCTGGCCTAATGCCGAATTTGGTACATTCGGGTTTTTAGAGGTAATGGTTGGCTGGCCATTATTACTAAATGCACGATAGCCATAATGCATAATTGAGCGCACATCGTATGGGCCAACCGATGCGGTAACACTTGCGCCTAGCTTGAAGTTAGACTCCATGCCCGGTCTGATATTTTCCCAATGAATATTCACGTGCTGATCACGATCTGCTCGAGATTGTTCATGATAAAAACCGAGTGCATGTAAAAACTCATGGGCAACAATACCCCGTGTACCACAGCCGCTCCCGATAGATAAGTCTTGCTTAGACCCAGTGCGCCCCACCATCGAATAACAACCGTCACCACGAATAATATTGATGTAGCTGCTTTGGTTACTGCGCTCTACAAAAGTAACATCAGCCGCGTCCTCAAGCCATTTCATCGCAGCTTTAATGGTTGTGACATCTCCGGCAGGTACGCCTGACGTGATCACATAAGGCACCACACCATTGGGCCAAGTTGTGCGTCCGCCCCAAGACGCTTTAGCTTGCATATTGCTGCTAAAAGACTGGATTTCTAGAGGCACAGCGCCCATTTGTTGCATTTCTTCATGCTCACCTAAAATAATATCGCTTTCATAAACGGCTAATTGCTTTCCGTCTAGCTGTTTAAGCTGATATTCAATCTCTTGATTTGAGCCGATCACTGTAGCAATTTGCTCACCTTGGGAAGTAAACACTTCGTTTACTTCTGCCTCTGTGACAGCGTTTGCTGCAAGTGGTGCCAGCGCAATACAAACTGCAATGGGGGTCATTTTAAAGTTCATTTTATCATCCTTGTTAGGCAGAGTTGCCTTCAGTTTTTTTTCATACGTTACCTCAGGCAAACCTAAGGTAACGCGAGTGTTTATGGCACCTAGGACCATAAATTTTTATCATTAATTACAACTACCTAGATTTTCCCAACTGCTCCAAGCATTGCTAGAACCAGGGGCTAAGTTGGTGCTATACCACGTCGCCTTCCAGCGTTGATTGTTATAACTGACTTCATCACCAGGACCATAAGAAGCTTGGGCGTTCCAGCTCTCGCTGGTGCAGCCATTACCCGGCGCTTGTGTCGGCGTGGTGGTGGGAATGACAGTAGGGGTAACACTTGGGGCCACCGTTGGCGTTGGTGTGGGGGCTAGAGTAGGAGTTGGTGTCGGTAAGGTGCCACCGCTAATTAGCTGCCATGGTCCCCATTGTGATGCACCGGGCTCAACGCCTTTGTTCCACCACTGAGCTTGGTAGACCTCACCTTGGTAGGTAACTTGGTCGCCAGCTTCATAAACCGCAGTGCTCGACCAGGTGTTACCAGCGCCTGATGAAGCAACGTTAATGGTTTTGCTAACACTGTGACTCGCTCCTTGATCATCAGTCACCGTGAGCTTAACGGTATAATTGCCAGCAGCTTGGTAGTTATGGCTAACCACTTGACCATTCGCCAATGAACCATCACCAAGTAACCACTGCCAAGACGTCACCTCACCATCGCTGTCGCTACTGTTATCAACTAAGTTCAAACTTAAGCCTTGGGCCGTACTGGTAAAGTTTGCAACAGGAGGTTGATTGCTGCCACCTTGGCTAGCAACGACTTTAAGCGAAACACCACTGTAATTGTCATAGCCATTGAGCACGATGTAGTAAGTCCCCACTTTGGCATTGGCTATATCACAGCTTTCATTATTACCATTTTTATAAGGACGACAATCTGCATCCGCCCCTGCTGGCACCGCGCCAAATTTCACTAATAGATCAACATCACCACTACCACCTTGTGTCGTAATACTTAGCTGACTGACCATTTCATTGGTAAAGGTAAACACTTGATCTTGCCCTTTCAGACCCGATAAGTTGGTTTTCGCTTGATTGTTAATCAGAACCCTATCTTCATCGGGTTGCGCTTGCACTGTAACCGATTGCTTAAATTGGGCCGATTGGCCTTTACCATCTTGTACCGATAACGTAACTGAATATTGCCCAGCACTGCTAAAATTGTGGCTAACTTGCGCGCCTGATGCGCTGTTCTGATCACCGAAATTCCAGCTATAACTTAAGTCTGCCCCAACCGAGCTTGTGCCATCAAAACGACAGGCTAGTTGATTACAACTGGCGACAAACTTAGCTTCCGGTGCAATCGCTGCATCTGCCACCACAGTGCGACCACTGCTGTCTTGACCAAGGCGATAAACATCACCGATACCATTTGCATTCCAAATACTTAAACCGGTTGGCAATGCTAATGGATCATTCTCTCGCGCCTGTTGACTAAGGGCTTGCGGATTACCCGAAAAGCGTGCAGTGCGGATCCACATTTCCTCGCCTTTCATTTGCACGATCTTAAACTGTGCAAAACTGCTTTGGTCAGCAATCCAAGGCGAGTAACGATCAGCGGGACGTGTTGGGGCTCCCCAGCTACCTTCACCAATAAACACCGTTCCCGCGGTGACTTGCTCCATGTCATTACTCGCAGGCTTCACCGGCCAAGAATACTTCACTAGATGACTATCCGACTCCACTGCTAAGTTCATTTTCTTGTTGTAAAAGTCACTAGCCCATTCAAACATTTTGCTGTTTACGTAGCCTTTGGCAGTGGTACGAGGAAACATTGGCTTATGATATTGACTGATACGCCACTTAGCGCTGCTTCCGGCTCCTGACAAATCACTGCTAAGCCAACTTTTTTGTCGGCTCCACTGAGTTTGATAACCTGAGCTTCGAAATTCTGTGTTTAGGGTATAAACACGCAACTGGTTGCCGCCAACGTTAAAGGCATAATAGGTGTCATCTAACTCACAGCGGCCATTGTTGTTTGCGTCAATACCAAACACCTTACACATAAAGGTATGATCATTGGATTCATGGTTACCGACTGTTGGCACTAACGCAGGAATGGCAAGATAGCTTTTGCCATTCACTACATCTTGACTAAAAGTGCTTTGCCAATCTGTAAGCCACTGAGAGACTTCATGCGCTTCATTACCGTAGGTTAAATCACCACCGAACATAACAAACAATGGCCGAACTTTACTCACCAGTTGGTTACCTGAGCGACGTGTGGATGCGTTACTTCGCGAATCACCACCGGCGACAAAAGTAAAGTCAGATGCAACATTGGCCGCGGTTTTGAATAAATAATTCGGACCACAACCGCTGTCGTCACATACTTTAAAATACACTGTGCTATCAGGCACTAAGTTACTCAAGCGCACGAACTGACTTTCTAATGTTGCATCGAATACATAAGACGCTGATGGGCTTTTACGTTGCCATTTAGTTTCATCTGCATTTTGTCCATATAATACATACGCGTTACTTGATTGGCCTTTTGGTGAAAAACCAATCACAGCATTGCGTGCAGGATCACTATCCCACACCACGCGCACTTGCTCGGTGGCCGCCTGCGCGGTAATACTCATACTGGCCATGACTAACGTAGGCAACATTGCCAAACGAAAACCCTGTTTTTTTCGACTTTGCATCTTACTGCTCCTTGTCTTGATTGTGTTGCTGATTAGCTGAAGAGGAATGACCCTTTACACTGCTCACTAAACGCAGCCATGCCGCCCCACTGGGTTTCAAAAATCCAACTTCTCCTGAGCCAAAATGCACCATGGCTAATTGTTTGTTGTCGTCACTCCAGGTCTGAGTCCAATAAGGTCCTTTAACGGTTAATGGAAACAGGCCAGCGGGTACCAATGGTTGGCCGGGATAGGCAGATGAATTCACTAAACTTGATAACTCATCAAGTTGCGGAACTCGCCAATTTTTGACGCCGCACAATTCCAATTGATTGTATAAGTCCACTAAATCTTGGCTGTCACAAGGCACAAAGCCATCTCCTACCGCACAACTGCCACCCTTTTCGCTACCTTGCGAGCTTTGCCGCTCCCACCATGAATAAGTTGACTTATAATAGTGCGCCCCCTCTTGAGCAGATTTCACCTCCCAAAGTAAGCCAGTTTGTTTATCGAGAACGCAATGCCATGGTCCCGATTTAGGTGAAATGATCTGCCCTTGCTGATGTACCTTAGCGAAGCGTAACTCAGCGCCTTGTGCACTGTTAATCATTGTTACAACTAAAATACAAAGCATTAAAGACTTCATCCTTTTTGCTCCATCACTAGCTGCCAAGGTTGTTGCGAGTAACTGTGGCGAGTTTGGCTCGCGTCAAAGGTCGCCGGCCACAAATACAAGCCATTCACCAAGGGCAAATCGAACTTAGACCCCGTATCACGATTGCGTGCTATCTCTAAACTCCATACACCGTCTTGCCAATGTGCTTTTGCTTGCACATCAGCGCGGTCACCTTCAAAACTATCCATCCATAACACGCTAGGTAAACGGGTGCCAATGGGATAAGTATCTAAATGCTCACTGTAAGGCTGGGTATCCCACCAACTAATGGCAAATTGGTCGCGCTGCTCAAGGCGCTGCCATGCTGCTTGCTTAGGTAAGCGCAACGGTAAAACCTGCTCTTGCTTAAACCATTGCCAGTTCATGCGATAGCCACCTGCTTCTTTTGGATCAGTTTGATAGCCAGCGGTATAGCGAGGACAAAAATCACATGGTGGCGCAGGTTGACCAAAATGATCATCATCAAGCACTGACATATGATTTAACCGCACCGACTTCCATTGCCATACATCTACCATACCCTGCTTCATATAATGGTAACCACGACCGGAGCGCGATGGCGGCGCACCATTGATAGGGGCTGGCCCTAGGTGAATGCTACCTGCTCCGCCGATCCGAGCGGACTCACTCAACATCAGTGCAAATTTATCCTCATAGAACGTGATTTCATCATCAACTTCAAAGCCTTGATGCTCTACCTGCCAACCTTGTGCAGTCTTAACCAAAGGTAAATGCATTAGATCTGCTTTAGCATCAGGCCACTGAAACAAAAAATAGACCACTTCACCATCGTGCATAGACTGCGCAGTAACCGTCACACTGGTTGCTTGATTAGCGCCTTGAGTAACCAATAGCGTCGTTTTTTCAGCCCTATCCCATTCGTTATTAAGTCCATCAATCACAATGTTGTCAGTTGTGCGCAGACTGACTAATTTTGGCGTGATTGCGGGATAGAACAAGAAACAAGTCACAATGACAACAACGCCACCTAACATTGGCAGGCATTCCAATAACGTAGCCCGCTGTGGTAGAAAAATAGGCCAAGTGCGTTTTAGCCCAGCCTGTATTTGCACCACAACATGTAAAGTCACAACTAACATCATCAGTAACGCAATATAGTAATGGCCTTCAAGTAGTAGAAGGTAGCTGAGCCAAGCTGGACTCAAGTAAAGCAGTGTTCCAGAGATAACAGCTAACGGAGTAAGAACGCGAATCAGCTGAATAATCAAATGCCGTGATTTCACCGCACTTAATGGTTTATTGCGAAATAATGCAAATCCGGCGTATCCGATAAGCACAAAAATCCAAAGCAATGCACCAATACCATGCCAAAAATAGACATCACCTTGCGGCATCAACCATTGCGGCATAGGCAAGGCAAACAGGCTGTCTTGCGCTAACCGCAATCCTGAAAAGAAACTCAGAAGTAAAGCAAGTAAGCCAATTAGATGGACGACCACCAAAGGCCAGCTTGTTTTGCGTTTATACACCAACATTTCATCCTTGAGCCTAACGATAAGAAGCATGTAACTGGCTGATTGTCTTATCGCATCTAACAGCCATAACCATTCTATTTAGGTCAAGTTTACATTTGATTAACTTAATTCGGCTGGAACAAAAATGACATTTGGCTCTGAATTCACCAAAAACATAAAATAATAAATTAAAGACATAAAGTATAATAAAAAAGACAAAGAAGAAATAATAAAATCAATTAAATACAACAAGATACAATTAACCAGTAATAATCTAAAGTATCATTATTTACTTTAAAGTGATTAGAAATAGATAGTAAAAAAGCTGATTTTGTTAATTTACGGACAGTTAAAGTCGGAGCAAAATCACAACAAATGAAACGGTCTACAGGCGAATACAGCATGAGGATAACAATTCTACTTGTTAACATTGTTAACAACCACTGATGCCGAAAAACTCAGCTAAGAACAAAAAAGCATACAACCTGAAAGGCACTGCACTTAATGGGCAGTAAAAAGCATGTATTTTTAAGGGTTACTTATGGTGTGACTCTTTTATGGCGACTGTAATTTAGTTACAATCGAGCCATTGTTTGCTCGCGCGAATGCATTTTCGATTAGGTATCTATGACTGTCACAACAAATTCTGAAGCCATCAATGTTCAGACCGATGTCACTCCAGACTTTGGTAAAGTAACCGGAAGAATTCACTCTGTTGAAACCTGTGGTACTGTCGATGGTCCCGGTATTCGTTTCATTATATTCACACAGGGTTGTTTGATGCGTTGCCAGTATTGTCATAACCGTGACACCTGGGATACTGAAGGCGGGAAAGAAACCACAGTGCAAGAGTTGATGGATGATTTAGTTCAATACCGTCACTTTATGAATGCTTCAGGCGGCGGCATTACCGCCTCTGGCGGTGAAGTTATGCTACAGCAAGAGTTTGTGCATGCTTTATTTAGCCAGGCTCAAAAAGAAGGTATCCATACCTGTCTTGATACAAATGGTTTTGTTCGTAAAATGACACCATTGGTCGATGAAGTATTAGACGTCTCTGATCTAGTGATGCTAGACATCAAGCAAATTCATAATGACGCCCACATAGCGTTAACCCATGTCAGTAACAAATACACCCTTGCCTTTGCCAAACACTTAGCACAACGTAACCAAGCAACATGGCTACGTTATGTTATTGTTCCCGGTCATACCGACGACGAGCAATCTGCGCGTGATTTAGGTGAATTCATTAAACCAATGAAAAACATTGAAAAAATCGAACTACTGCCGTATCACGAACTCGGTCGCCATAAGTGGATTGCCATGGGTGAAGAATACCCACTAGAGGGGGTCTCGCCACCCTCTCGAGATGTGATGAATAACATCAAGGCGATTTTAAGTGAATACCATCACAACGTTATTTTTTAGTAATTATGAATAATAGTCCCGCTATTGAATTTACCTTTCTTAGTGGCCTTGCTCTATTGTGCATGATTTTTTTAGTCGCTTGGTGTTTATACCGCACCTCCCCTTTTATCCGTATTACCAGCGACATACAGCAACGTTGTTTAGGCATTGCTGTCGCTTTATTGCCTTTGTGGTTGTTAAAAGCAGGCCTACATCCCGGCTTAGAAATGCATTTTCTTGGTTTATCAGTGGCAACCCTGATGGTTGGCTGGCACTTAAGTTTGTTAGTCGGTGTGGCTAATTTAATACTCCTTGGCATCTGGCAAGGCAGCTCGCCTGCACAACTAACTATTGAAGCTCTTCTTGGCGTTGCACTGCCTATTGCTGTCACCATGGGTGTTTTAACTGGCTACCGACGTTATCTGCCACAGCATTTTTTCATTTATATTTTTGTTTGTGGTTTCTTTGGTGCCGCCTTAGCCATGCTAGGGCGTCATCTTGCTTTGGGGCTATTTTACTTAGTTGATGGCCAGTACCGCGCATCAGCAGTAACAGAGGATTACCTCTACTTGTGGCCTTTACTCCTTTTCCCAGAAGCATTATTAAATGGCATGGCAGTAACCTTAATGGCCACCTATCGGCCACAATGGCTTGCTTCTTTTAAGTATAAAGAACTTAACTAGATAGAAATCACGCCTCACATTTGACTTAAAAATGATATCTAATTCACCATAAAATCAAGCAAATATCTCATTCCAACTTAAGCTAAATATTACAGTGCTAGTTAACAACTAACTAGTTGTATCTATTGTGCAGGATCGAGATATGAAAGTAGCATGGAAAGTCGTTGGGGCATCTTCACTGGTTTTAGCAATTACCATTACTATATTGTCATGGTATCAATACAGTGAAATGACTCAAAACCTTAAAGCCCAATCACACAGCTCTATTCAAGAGTCCAGCACGGCACTAAGCCAGCAAATAACTCATTGGCTCAACGGGAAAATTGATATCATCAATCTCGTGGCTCAAGTTATCGATAGCGATTTTACTTCTGAAAATATCCAAAGGGTGTTTAACAGTCCGTTACTAAAACAAGAATTCCTACTCATATTTGGTGGCTTGGATACAGATGGCAAAGGCATATCTAATGATCCTAGTTGGCAACCCAACGATTGGGATGCCCGTAAACGTCCTTGGTACAACGTAGCAAGAAATAGTCGCGAAGCGGCAATTACTGAGCCCTATGCTGATGCGGTTACCAAAGATATTCTAATATCCGTGGTGGCTAAATTTTCAGATAAAGGCGATTTTAAAGGCGCATTTGGTGGTGATTTAAGCCTAAAAGTAGTTTCTGAAGCTCTTAATACCGTTAATTTTAATGGCTCTGGCTATGCATTTTTGCTCAGTGGGGCAGGAAAGGTAATTTCTCATCCTAATGCGGATTTTAATGGTAAGGACTATAGCCAAGTATTTGGCGGTAAAAAAATCGCTTTGCAACATGGTATTAATGAAGTTGAAGTGAATAATAAAGCGTTGTGGGTTAGCTTTATTCCGCTTGAGGGCTTGAAAGGATTAGATTGGTATCTAGCGGTAGTGGTTGATGAAAATATCGTGATGGCGTCAGCCGATTTGATGGCCTGGCAATCATTATTTGGTGGCGTTATTAGTATAATCATAGGTATAGTGATTATTGGCGGAGTGATGCAATCTATCCTCAAACCCATCGGCTTATTAAGCAGCTCGCTACTAGAAATTAACAGTGGTAATGGCGATTTAACTAAACGTTTACCGGTCATATCCAAAGATGAATTTGGCGAAGTTGCGAATCAATTCAACCTGTTTATTGGCCAACTGCAACAGATGATCACTAACGTCAAATCGATTTCCAATGACATCAGGAAAAGTACCGATTTAACAAGTCAAGAATCGCAAAAGGCAGAGTCAGAGCTGGCAACTCAACTAGCAGAACTGGACCAACTCGCCACCGCGATGAACCAAATGGCATCAAGTGCGGTAGAAGTCGCGAATAGTGCTCAAGTCGCCGCTCAATCGGCACAAACAGCTGACACAGAAACAGCTAATGGCGTGAAAATAGTCTCTAAAGCCAGCCTTTCAATTAAAAACTTGGCCACTGAAATGGATCAAGCAGTCGCAACGGTTGTTGAGCTGGCTAAATACAGTGACAATATCGAATCTATTTTACTAGTCATCACAGGCATTGCTGAACAAACCAACTTACTGGCTCTTAATGCTGCGATTGAAGCCGCTCGTGCAGGTGAAACAGGCCGAGGCTTTGCCGTTGTAGCAGATGAAGTGCGCTCACTTGCCTCACGCACGCAAAAATCAACCAGCGAAATCAAAACCATGATAGAGCAGCTACAATCTGGCGTTAGAGAAGCTGAAACCAAGATTAAACAGAGTCGTGAAATGGCAAATGAGACCTCAGAAGAAGCAGGTAAAGCAAATCAAGCACTCGATGTAATTCGCGCAGCAATAGTGCAAATTAATGATATGAATTTACAGATAGCCGCCGCTGCTGAGCAGCAATCAGCAACCTCTGAAGAGATAAACCGTAACACCACGAATATTCGTGATATTAGTCAAGACGTTTCTAACGGGGCCCTTGAACAAGTTAATCACTGCCAAGCGATGACTCAGCAAGTATCTGAGCAAGATACCCTACTGAGCCAGTTTAAAGTGTAATAATTTACTGTAGTCAGTAACATTGAAGCAACAAGCAAACCTAGGGTCTGCTTAAGCTTAACGCCGCAAAATAAAGTATGTTTTGCGGCAAAATGTCATTTTCAGAGATGACAACGCAAAGCTTATAGGGACATATTCACCGCGTTTTTGCAGGGAAGCATACTATGTTCGCTTATCCAATATTCGGGTTAAGTATATTTAAACACCTAGTTTTTTATCTTTATTACATAAACTTAGCTAATTTATTTAGCACCTTAAGTGCCTTTGTTAAAAATAATCCAGTAAGTCGCGGTAATATTCATTCGTCTCCATTAAACTCGAATGATCGCCTTGGGCAATGATACGCCCTTGCGCCATCACTAAAATTAGGTCCATTTGCTGGAGCATAATCGGTTTATGAGTGATCATCAACAGCGTTTGCTGCTTGGTATTAACATGACTAAATACTTCGGTCATCATTTTCTGCTCTGTTAACCCGTCCAACCCTTTACTTGGCTCGTCTAAAACCAACACATGGCTATCACGTAACAACACTTGAGCAAGCTGTAAACGCTGCTTTTGGCCACCCGATAACCCTGCTCCCGTTTCTCCCAGCCAAGTGTCGATTCCCTGCTCCAATGACGCAATAAAGTCGCCTAACCCCACTTGCTGACACACTTGAACCATATCATCGACGGTCGCATCAGGACTGGCTAAGCGCAGGTTATCCGCAATGGTGGCATTAAATATATGCCCAGCTTGACTCATTAAGGCAATATGTTGACGTAACGTGGTTTTACTAAAGCCATTAATATCTTGATCTGCAATGGTTAGCTGCCCAGTTTTGGTCGGCCAAAAGCCCATTAGTAGGTTAACTAAGGTGGACTTACCCGCCCCACTAGGCCCAATAATCGCTACTTTTTGACCGGGCTGGACGGTAACGTGAATATCCGTTAAGGCGCAGCTTGATTGTTCGGGATAGCTGAAACTAAGGTGATTAAACGCAATCGCACCCGCTTGAATAGCCGCCCCATGATTATCTTGCTTAAAGTTGGGGACAGGCATATCCACTATATCAAATAGCCGCTGTGCACTTGCTAAGGTTTGTGGCAACAACTGACAAGCCAAAGGCAGCGCCATAACCGTTTCAATACTCACTAACATCAATAACGAGAGACTAGCAATATACTCAGGGGCCAGCTGGCCTTGCCCTACTAACGGGATCAGTATAATAAAACTACATAACACCAAAGCGTTAACAAGTAAAAAATTAACTAAATTACTGACACTGTTCTTTTGCTGCAGCGCTAATTCTAATTGCAAAAAACGGCTAGACAGTTGCAACATGCTTTCTTGATAACGCTCCGCCACTTGATACATCACCAATTCTCGTAGCGCAAACATGCCATCCACCAACCCCAATTGCATTTGATTATTGAGATCTAACTTTTTCCGTTGCTGACTGCGAGCCCAATGAAAACTGAGATAAGGCAAACCTAAGCCAAGAATAACTAACACCAGCGCCAATATTAGCGCTAATGACACAGAGAAATAAGCCACTGCCGCACACACCAAAGGTACACTGACCAAAGCAATGATCGCAGGCAATAAGATCCGCAAATAAAAATTATCCAAATTGTCGATGTCTTGCTGCATTCGCGTGAGTAAATCAGCGGACTGAAACTGAACTTGATAGTAAGGCAACAAAGGCTCAAGTTTTTGGTAAAAGTAATAGCGCAACTGCGCCAAAATTCGAAAAGTGGCCTCATGGGTAATCACCCGTTCAGCGTAACGCCCCACAGTACGGACTATGGCTAAAAACCGCACCACTGCGCCGGGTGTAAAATAGTTAATGGACGCCCCTGTCAACCCCGCCATAGCCATGATGGTTAAAAACCACCCCGACACCGCCAGTAAACTAATGTTAGCAAGTAACGCTAACAGTGACAGCAACGCCCCTAGTAACATAAAGCCGAGCTGCGGGCGCATGAGTTCAAGTAAACGAAAGAAGTTACGCATCTTGATGCCCTCCATGAGACTGACTCACATTGACCATAGCATGATAGTTTCCCTGCAAAGCCAGTAGCTGCTGATGTGAGCCTTGCTCAATAATCTGACCTTGAGACATAACAAGAATTTGTTTTGCTTGCTTAACCGTGTGCAGACGGTGAGCAATCACTATCACTAAATGGTCTTTAGCATAGGCTGTGATGGCTTGTAATACTTTTTTTTCACTGTCTTTATCTAAATGGCTGCTCGGCTCATCAAGAATTAATACATCCGGTTGATGGTAAAATGCTCGGGCCAATGCCAGTCGTTGACTTTGACCACCTGATAACCCAAGGCCACCTTCACCTACCGCGGTCTCAAGTTGTGCAGGCTGTTCATTGGCAAAGTCAAATAACCCCGCCTGCTCTAATGCTTCATTGACTTTTGTCGTGTCATAATCGTTAGTTAAAGCGACATTGTAACCAATGCTGCCAAAGAAAATATGTCCTTGTTGCGCAATCCAGCCACAGTGATGCAACCAAGCATCTCTTAAGGCCGGAGTTAACTGCTGACCATTTATTAACACCTGCCCAAAATCGGCTTGATTAAAACCTAATAGAATATCGATTAACGTCGACTTACCCGCGCCACTTTCACCAACAATGGCGTAAATACCGCTCTGTTCAAAAGTAAGATTAATATCCGATAAGGTGCGACTGCGACCAGGGTAAGCATAATTTAGCGACTCGCAAGATAAGGTAAATGGCGCCTTAAATTGAGCAACGTTGGTTGTAGGGTGATCAGACTCAGAAATCTCAGGCTCAGCAAGTAACTTAATCATATCTGCAGCCGCTGCCGCGCCCGCCATTTTAGCGTGGTATTGCGTGCCTAGGTTTCTAAACGGTAAATAAAACTCCGGTGCCAATAGCAATACCCATAGTGCGATAAGGTAGCTGGCTTCGCCATAATACAAACGAAAACCGAAAATTACCGCCACTAAAGCAATGGACACAGATGCAAGAAACTCTAAAAAAAACGAGGACAAGAAAGCCACGCGCAGAATTTTCATAGTTTGACGGCGATAGTCGTCACTAATTTCTCTCACCGCCGCCAGCTCTTGCTTAGCACTATTAAATACTTTTAACTGAGTAAGACCCTGAATAATATCAAGGAAGTGACTACTCATACGCAACAACTTAGCCCAATGTTGCTGATTCATGGCTTCGGCGCGCTTGCCAATCAGAATCATAAAAAAAGGAATAAATGGCGCGGTAAAAAGAAAGATCAGGCCTGCTCCCCAATCAAAGGGAAATACTAGTACCAGCACCGCCAAAGGGATCACTGCGCAATAAGCAACCACAGGCAAATAGCCAGCAAAATAGTCCTGTAACGATTCCACTCCCTGATGCAGTAACTGCGCGAGTGCTGTTTGCCCGTACTGTCGCGTATAAGCCGGTCCCAATGAGACAATTTTTTGCAATAACTCTTGTCGTATCTCTTGCTTTATTTTTGCTGCGCCGCGCTGGCTAAAACGCTCGCTAGCATAACCTAAGCCCGCTCTTAACAGCACCACCAAGCCCAAGGTTGCTAGCCATGGGGTTAAATCATGTAACGATTGCTGCTTAAATATTGCGCCATCGATGATCCATGCTAACAAAGCCATCTGGCCTATCATCACCAAGCCGTTTAGCGAGCCAAATGCAATGGCTTTTGCCAATAAACCTTGGGATTTCGATTTTTGCTGTTTCAGCCAACGATTGGCTAATTTTGTTTCATCAGCATTAAGTTGTTGCGACATGTGAGTATTCCCTTAGAGACAATGAGTTGAAAAACGTTAACAACAAACTGAAACACAGCCAGATACATCATAAAAAATGGGGGGAGTAACATGAATGAGTCAAGGCTCCTTAACTCGTTGTCAAGGAGCCTAGGGCCTGCTGACCTTTCTAGATTGTTTTGCAACGCTTTGTTGAGCAGTATTTGTTTAGAATACTAAACGACACACTGCTCGCCACGCTCAAAACGTTTTTAGACAAGGTGTCCCCGCTCGAACAACAATTAACCGCGAAAGGTCAACAGGCCCTAACAAGGTACTTAATTATCGACGTCTTGGTCTTTTGCCACGTTATCAACATGTTGCTGCATTTCGTACCACATCACGTTAATAATGCCAAAAGCACACGCCAGTAACACACCTAATATCCAACTGAAATACCACATAAACTGTCCTTATCTGGTGATAGCATAGAAACCTATAACCATCACCTGAGTGAAAAATAATTAGTAAGATGAATGACTATTCTCTGTAATTTCAGCCACCGTGACACGACGCCACATTTTGTAGTAACACCAAAACGAATAGCTTAAAACTATCGGCAGTAACAGCACGACCACAAGCAACATGATATTCAACGTCATCTCACTAGAAACTGCATCCCACAACGTTAAGCTGTGGTTTGGCACTGAACTAGACGGCATAACAAATGGGAACATAGAAGCTCCAGCGGTTAAAATAACCCCCACATTTGCTAAGCTACTGGCGATAAATGCCGCGACACCTCGTGCCATTTTCATTAATACGCTGGCCAATAACGCCATAATTATCCCCAGTGCAGGTAATAACCACATTAACGGCTGCACAGAATAATTATGTAACCAAGCTTGAGAAACGATCTCAACCTGCTTCAAAGTGGGATTAGCTACCCCAGCCGTTTCAATAGCACTGGTAATTTGATACCCCGGCACCATTTGCCAAATCAAAATGCCACCCAGTATAAAAGCAACAGCTAAAGTTAACGCAGCCCATTGACCAATGCGAGCAGCGCGCTCTGCCACTATTTTTTCTGTGCGCATCACTAGCCAAGCACCGCCATGCATTGTCACCATTGCCACACTCACTACCCCACACAATAGTGCAAACGGGTTGAACAAAGCAAAAAATGAACCGGTATAGGTAACACGCATGAGATCATCAAAATGAAAGGGAACACCTTGTAATAAGTTACCAAAGGCAACACCAAACACTAACGGCGGTACTGAACTACCTACAAATAGCGCCCAATCCCAATTATTACGCCATTTTTTACTATCAATTTTACTGCGGTAGTCAAACCCTAACGGGCGTAAAAACAATGCAAATAGGGTCAGCATCATGGCGAAGTAAAAACCACTGAATGCCGTTGCGTAAACCATCGGCCAAGCAGCGAATAACGCCCCACCTAAGGTGATAAACCAGACTTGGTTACCATCCCAATGGGCACCAATCGTATTGATTACCACGCGACGCTCATCGTCAGACTTACCGACGAAAGGAAGCAAAGTACCCACGCCCATGTCCATGCCATCTGTAATGGCAAAGCCGATCATTAATACGCCAATTAACACCCACCAAATTAGCTTTAAGCTTTCGTAATCAAACATCCCTGACTCCTAATAATGGCTTTGACGCAGTGATGCCGTGGCATCTGCTTGTTGTTCAAAGTGGTAGCGGCCCGTGTGCAGCGAGCTTGGTCCTATTTTGGCAAACTTCACCATGAGGAACATTTCAATAATAAACAAGATGATATAAACACTGATAAAGGCAACCATCGTCGTTATCACTTGGCTAACCGTCAAGTTTGACACGCCTAAGAAGGTGGGTAGCACTTCACTGATCGCCCAAGGTTGACGGCCAAACTCCGCCACAAACCAACCCGTTTCAATCGCGATCCAAGGCAGAGGCAACGCAAATAAAATAGCCTTAAGTAACCATCGCTTTTGCTCTATTTGTCGCTTCGCGTTGTAGTAAAACGCCAACACGAATAAACCGAGCATCGCAACACCACAGCCCACCATAATACGGAAACTCCAAAATAATGGCGCAGCTGGTGGCGTAGAGTCTTTTACTGCAGCTTGAATTTGTGCTTCCGTGGCATCAACCACATTCGGCGTATAAGCTTTAAGCAGTAAGCCATAACCAAGATCCACTTTAAGTTCATCAAAGCGGGCGATATTTTCAGGCGTGTCTTCACCATTGCGCAGCTTTTGTAAATACTCATAAGCAACCATGCCATTACGAATACGCACTTCATGTTCAGCTTGCAAATCACGTAAACCTACCACCTCTTCATCTAATGAACGTGTGGCAATGATCCCCATTAAATAAGGTATTTTCAGGGCATGTTCCGTTTCCATGGTTTCATCATTGGGAAAGCCTATAACAGTAAATGAAGCGGGTGCCGGTTGCGTTTCATATTCGGCTTCAATAGCCGCTAACTTAACCCGCTGTACTTCACCAACTTCGTATCCCGATTCATCGCCCAGTAAGATCACCGAAAGAATAGACGCCAAACCAAAACCCGCAGCAACCGAGAATGAACGTTTCGCAAATGGCAAGTCGCGGCCTTTCAAGATGTAGTAACTACTGATACTCATCACAAACATCGAGCCAGCGACATAGCCTGCAGCCACGGTATGGATAAATTTAACCTGAGCAACAGGGTTAAACACTAACTCTGCAAAACTGACCATTTCCATGCGCATGGTTAGGTAGTTAAATTCACTGCCTACTGGGTTTTGCATCCAGCCATTGGCAATTAATATCCATAATGCAGATAAATTGGTGCCTAAGGCCATCAAGAAGGTGGCAGCTAAATGTTGACGTTTAGTGAGCCGATCCCAACCCAAAAAGAACATACCAACAAAGGTCGATTCTAGAAAGAACGCCATTAGCCCTTCAATCGCTAACGGCGCACCAAAAATATCACCCACATAATGTGAGTAATACGACCAGTTAGTACCAAACTCAAACTCCATAGTTAAGCCAGTGGCAACACCAATCGCGAAATTAATACCAAAGAGTTTGCCCCAAAATTTAGTCATATCTCGGTATATTTCTCGCCCAGTCATGACATACACAGACTCCATAATAAACAGGATCCATGTCATTCCCAGAGTCAATGGTACAAACAAAAAATGGAACATGGCGGTAATTGCAAATTGCCACCTAGACAGCTCCACTAAGGTTTCGTTGATCATAAAACGCTCCTAAATTGCGTCAAATATATAAACATTATGAATCTGATGTTGGTTGGCTGTTTTTAGTAAAAAGTTGATCTTTCATACTTAACATCTTGCTTACCCCCGCGCCCAACTTCATCAAGGTACTTAATTTTTCCGGTGACAAACGTTGCAACTCCCCCGACCATTGCGTCAACATTTCAAGTAAATCATGAATTTCTTGCATTTTTTCAAATGCAAAGGCTTCTTCTTTGTCTTTGGGCTCTTCAAGTAGGTTGTCACGTAATAAAGACAAGGTTGGGTCTACTTCGCGCTTTTTCCGCTCTTCGAAAATCGTGTTGGCCATATCCCAAATTGAGCCAGTCACTCGATAATACTCTTTGCGGTCACCAGGAATATGACTCACTTGCACTAAGCGCCAAGATTGCAGCTCTTTCATGCCCATACTGACGTTACCACGTGAAATATTCAGCGTTTCAGCCAGCTCAGTTGCACTTAATGGGCGCTCGGTCACCACTAATAAGGCATACATTTGCCCAACCGTACGGTTAAACCCCCAACGGCTGCCCATTTCGCCAAAATGGAATACAAAAGATTGCACACGGGGTGAGATTTCCATATCAACCTATACATGTTTCAGAAATTTCTGAAAGTTTAAATACTATTTAAGAATTGATCAAGATCAACTAGAAGCAATTGTAGATTATTTATCAAGAGCAATGAGGAGGTTAGAGGAAAATTAATAGAGCGGAATCATGTTTACAATCACAGCGAAATGACAAATATTGAATAAAGTCATAAGGCAAAGCCAAAAGTGCTAGCTTTGTTGCAAGTAACACACTCAACTTTACTGAAATAAAATTGAGTGTCACTCGGTCTAATGTCTAATGGCTAATGGCTAATGGCTAATCAAACAAAAATGCTTTATCTAAACTTTTAAAGCCCTGATTTAATACAGAGGCTAAGTCACCATAGGTGGGTTTACTAACAGATTGTTTTGTCGGCTCATTTTCTTCACTACTTTGCTGCGCTAATTTTTGATGGATCTGGTGATACCAGCGCACCAAACTAGGCGGTAACGGGCTTTGCGCACGCTTACCTAACCAGTAAAGCCCCTGCAACGGTAAACTAACCATAAATAAAACCATGCCTACCGTAGTTGGCCAAAACATTTCATGGCCAACTTGGTATTGCAGCAGAATCGTTAACACTGCCAACATCGGCATAAACTTTTCAGCAAACTCAGTTGCCTTAATCACTAGGTTCTCAGGAAATAGACCATTTAGCTCTTTTCGCTGTGGCCACACTTTCATGTAGGCTTTACCTGTTTGTAATTTTCCACCAAAAAATTTCATATTTACCTGCCTTACCGCTAAAAGTGGCGAGAAAATGAGCCTAATTTGTTAAAAATTGATTTCAATTAACTCTAAAGACGCTTCGCTTTGTTATTTTCTTACATTAGCTGTATCCTTGTTACAACTAAGCGTATCCACAGACGTTTACCCTATTGTTCTCTTGGTTAAACGTTGATTATAAACAGCGCGGATCAGTTAATGATACCGACTATCGGCTTTTTTGTCCGACTTGTATTAAGGATACATTAAGTCAAGCAATTGACATAATCGCAATTGTTTTCCACTCGTAATCGAAATGTAATTTTTAGGATTTGCCAATGAACAAACTTGTTCTCGTTCTTAACTGCGGTAGCTCTTCTCTCAAATTTGCAGTGCTTAACGCCGAAAATGGCGATGAGTACATCTCAGGTTTAGCCGAATGTTTTAATTTGGAAGAGGCCCGAATAAAATGGAAGTTAGACGGCACTAAACAAGAAGCGTCATTAGGTGCATTTTCTGCTCACCGTGAAGCAGTTGAATATATCGTATCAAAGATCCTCAGCACTAAGCCTGAGCTACTAGAAAACTTAATTGCGATTGGTCATCGAGTGGTACATGGCGGTGAGAAATTCACTAAGTCAGTGCTCATTGATGAGCATGTAATTGAAGGTATTCAAGCCTGCGCGGCCTTGGCTCCATTACACAATCCTGCTCACCTAATTGGTATTCGCGCGGCTCAAGCCGCTTTTGCTAACTTACCTCAAGTAGCAGTTTTTGACACTGCCTTCCATCAGAGTATGCCAGAGTCTGCATATTTATACGCCTTACCTTACAAACTCTACCGCGAGCACGGTATTCGTCGCTATGGTATGCACGGCACAAGTCATTTATTTGTTAGTCAAATGGCCGCAAAAGTGCTCGGTAAAGAGCCAAGCGAAACCAATGTCATTACCGCCCATCTTGGTAACGGCGCGTCTATATGCGCAATTAAAAATGGTAAGAGTGTTGACACCAGCATGGGGCTCACCCCTCTAGAAGGCCTAGTAATGGGTACTCGTAGTGGTGATATCGACCCAAGCATTATCCAACATATGGTTAACAAGCTAGGCTACACCTTAGATGAAGTAAATAATGTATTAAACAAGCAAAGCGGTTTAATGGGCATTTCTGAAGTATCGAGTGATTGTCGCGCCATTGAACAAGGTTACGCAGAAGGCCACAAAGGGTGTACCTTAGCGCTAGAAATTTTCTGCTACCGCCTCGCAAAATACATCGCTTCATATACCGTACCATTACAGCGCCTCGACGCTCTGGTATTTACCGGCGGTATAGGGGAAAACTCTAATTTAATTCGTCAAATTGTTTTGCAAAACTTAGCTATCTTTGGCTTTGCCGTTGATGATGAAAAAAATGAAGCTGCAAGATTTGGCAACGAAGGCATTATTACTAAAGAAAACAGCCCGATAGCCTTAGTTATCCCCACCAATGAAGAGTGGGTTATCGCAAAAGATTCTGCTGCTCTTGTCAGTGCTTAAAATAATCGGCTGGGAGCTTTCGCTCCCAAGTTTTTGCAGCAATGGTGCGTGGTTCGTTATACGAAGCGCGATTGCTCAACAACCTAATTTGAGGAACGCTTGTGTCTCGTACAATAATGCTTATTCCCATTGGCTCTGGTGTTGGAGTAACGTCCGTTAGCCTAGGCATGGTTCGTGCCATGGAACGTCACGGTGTAATTGTCAATTTCTTTAAACCCATTGCCCAACCGAAGTCGGGTGATACCGGCCCAGAACGCTCAACCACTATTATTCGCAATGCGACTAATTTTGTCCCGCCTGAGCCTTTTAGCATGCAATACGCTGAGAACATGATTTCTACGAATCAAACCTCAGAGTTATTAGAGAACATTGTTGCTCGTTTTCAAACGGGCACCTCTGGTGCAGATGTCGTGGTAGTAGAGGGACTGGTCCCAACCGGAAAACTTCAGTTTGCAAACGAGCTTAACTACCAAATAGCCAAGGCCATCGGCGCCGAAATGGTATTTGTTACTCATCCTAGTAACGACTCAAGCCAACAGCTGAAAGAGCGCATTGAAATTGCCGTATCCGCCTTTGGTGGCCACGATAATAAACGTATCATCGGTTGTATCATCAACAAGGTAGGTGCACCCCTTGATGATCACGAAAAAACGCGCCCTGATTTAACTGAAATGTTTGAGCATCACCATAAATCTGGTGCCAACCTCGAAGTGCTACAAATGTTTGGCAAAAGTCCGCTGCGCATTTTGGGCTGTATCCCTTGGAATCCAAGTCTGGTCGCCCCTCGCGCCAAAGACCTCGCAGAGCACATGAATGCCACCATCCTAAATAAAGGTGAAATGGCAACTCGGCGACTGCAAAGTGTTACTTTTTGTGCACGCTCAATTCCCAACATGGTTGAACACTTTAAACCGGGGTCAATGCTAGTAACCTCGGGCGATCGCAGTGACGTGATTGTATCAGCTTGTTTAGCGTCAATGAACGGCGTAAAAATTGGCTGTTTATTACTAACAGGCGGTTACGAGCCAGAGCCACAGGTGATGAAGTTGTGTGAAACCGCAATGGAAACGACTGGTTTACCGATTATGTTGATCGGCACGAACACTTGGCAAACCTCAGTTAGACTACAAAGCTTTAACGTTGAAATTCCAACAGATGACGCAGAGCGCATCGAGCTAGTGCAAGATTATGTTGCGGGGCATGTTGATAAACATTGGATTGCAACGTTAACCCAAGGCTCCACCTTGCCACGTAAACTGTCACCGCCGGCATTCCGTTACCACCTCACTGAATTAGCGCGCGCGGTCAATCGTCGCGTGGTATTACCCGAAGGTGAAGAACCAAGAACCATCAAAGCAGCAGCTTTATGTGACCAACGTGGTATTGCAACCCCAATATTACTGGGTAACCCTGAGCGTATTCACTTAGCCGCTGCTCAACAAGGTGTGGTGTTAGGTGAAGGGGTTGAAATTATTGACCCTGAAACAGTGCGTGAGAAATACGTTGCACCTATGGTTGAGCTTCGTAAAGGTAAAGGCCTAACCGAAGTAGTTGCTCGTGAGCAACTAGAAGACAACGTAGTGCTCGGCACTATGATGCTAGCACAAGATGAAGTAGACGGATTGGTATCTGGTGCGATCCACACCACGGCAAACACTATCCGCCCACCGCTGCAGTTAATTAAAACAGCACCGGGTGCGAATTTAGTGTCATCTATCTTCTTTATGTTATTGCCTGATCAAGTATTAGTTTATGGCGACTGTGCCATCAACCCTGACCCAAATGCCGAGCAATTAGCGGATATTGCGATTCAGTCTGCCGACTCAGCAGCCGCATTTGGCATTGAGCCCAAAGTAGCCATGATCAGCTACTCTACTGGCTCTTCAGGTACTGGTTCAGATGTTGATAAAGTACGAGAAGCCACCAAGATAGCGAAAGAACGTCGCCCTGACTTAATCATCGATGGCCCATTGCAATACGATGCCGCTATCATGGAAAATGTGGCTAAAAGTAAAGCGCCAAACAGTCCTGTGGCAGGTAAGGCCACGGTATTTATTTTCCCTGATTTAAATACCGGTAACACGACTTATAAAGCGGTACAACGTAGTGCCGACTTGATCAGTATTGGTCCAATGCTGCAAGGTATGCGTAAGCCGGTAAACGATTTATCGCGCGGCGCCTTAGTTGATGATATTGTGTACACCATTGCTTTAACGGCAATACAAGCTTCACAACTGAAAGGCTAGATTACTAAAGCCCTGTTTAACAGGGCTTTTTTCTAACATACATCAGCCAAATCCCCCACTTAATTAGCGCTACCAGCTAACCCACAGAGTTATACACAGATTTTGTGGATATCTTTGCTTAACCCCCTATTGTTACTAACACAAATAAAAAATTATTCGCCTATTAACTTATATTTATTCACATGTAAAGAATGAAACAGCCCTATTTTTTACATTATTTCCATTTCACAAGAAAAACACCGGACATTAGACAAATAAAATCTAATACAAACCTAGAGGTAGATTAACCTTAAATATGTACAACGCATTTTAAGGGGGCAATATGAATGGAATGATAGAAGGTCAAGCTGCACAGCTGTTCGACCTACTCCATGATGAAAATGATATCTCTTTAATGTTATACCTAGAGAAAAAACAGTTCAGTCACAACCAGCAACGGGTAATTATCGAGCAGCTCAAAGCGATGAACAGCCCGACACAAAGCCAACTAGCGGGATTACTCGATCAAAACTTAATCTAACTCGCTAACCTATAAATTAAGATTTTTAAGCCTTTATCTGGTTGTTGATTAATAAACACAGAAGAAGGCTCGATCTTATCTTCTAAAACTAATTCAGGGCAATGCTCCGCCACCGCTGATTTCAAAAAAGCAAAATCAAGATCAGGTGAATTTAAACATAACATCGCACGTCCTCCCGGCACTAGTAGCTCAGGTAACCGTCTAATAATTTTAGGGTAATCTCGAATAACATTAATGCTTCCCTTTTGTAGCGACGGTGGATCGGCAATCACTAAATCATACGGCCCCGATTTTTTAAGTTTGCCCCAGCTTTTGAATAAATCATGGGCCATGAATTTCACTTTGCTCAAGTCATGTTGATTTAGGCGATGGTTTTCTCGGCCAACAGAAAGGGATGGTTTACTCATGTCTAAATTAACCACTTGGCGGGCATTACCCGCTATAGCTGCCACAGAAAAACCGCAGGTGTAAGCAAACAAGTTAAGCACATTAGCTTGCTCACTGTGCGCTTGTACCCAACGTCGCCCCTGCTCCATATCAAAAAATAAACCATAGTTTTGATTTTTGCCTAAACGCAGTTGATATTTAAGCCCAGCTTCATCGGCAACTGGCTCAGGAATGTCTTCACCCCAAAGCAGCTCATAGGGGGCCATATGCTGAAAACGATACTGAACTTGAATGCTCAAGCAACGCTCACCCAACTGCGCTTTAATCACCTCGGTCAATGAATCAAGCCATTTACGCTCCACCTCGCTGTATAAAATGATCAACACAACAGGGCTAAACCAATCGATATTTATAAAACGAAACTCAGGGTATCGACCACCGCGCCCATGAAAGATCCTACAAGCTTGGGTCGACTCGGGCCAATTAAAATGACCTTGGATTTGACTGAAAGAAGACATATAGAAGGCTCAAAAAGTAAAACGGCGATTCTACACTAGAACCGCCCCATGGCGCTATTTTCACAACGAGTGATTACTTTTGCTTGATCGAATTTATTACATCACTTTCAGAGCTTAATAGCACTGCAAACCAGCGCCCTTGTTCACTGTTCTCTAGGGCTATTTTTAATATCATGGTCAAGGGAACCGACAGCAGCATACCAACGGTCCCCAACAACCAACCCCAAAAGATTAATGATAAAAATACCACTAAAGTAGATAAGCCCAACCCTCGACCAAGAAATCTTGGCTCAACCATATTACCCATCACGGTATTGACCATCACATAACTTAAGGCAACGATAGCAGCATGGCCTAGACTCAGCTGTAAAAATGCCAAAATAACCGCAGGTACTGCCGCGATAATTGAGCCGATGTTAGGAATATAGTTAAGTAAAAAAGCCAACACGCCCCATAAAATAAAAAAATCAACCCCGATAAGCCACAATATAATCGACACCAATATGCCGGTTGCGATACTGACAAATGTTTTAATCACCATATATTGATTGACCGAGCTTAAAAACTTATCCAACCCTTGTAATTTCATCTCTGGATCGCGAAAAGCCAAATGTAGCTTCGCCGGCATGCCGGTTGCCTCTCCCAGCATGAAGACCACAGTCAGTAATAATAAAAATACATTAGCTAGCACACTGCCAAAACCCGAAAGCATATTCGTCACCATATTCATGGCGATACTGGGATTGAAATAGTCTTTAAATACATCCATTGAAATCTGAATATCATGTGCTTGCAGCCAAGTTGTTAAGCCAACAAAACGCTCTGTTAACTGTGCCTCATATTCCGGTAGTTGGGATCGAAACTCCGCTACCGACGCCCCAACTACACTGCCCATAATAAAAAAGGCCAGCACAATAACACCAATGATCAAACTTATAGCAATGCCTCTGGGGATCTTAAACTGCACTAGATAGTTAATAGCAGGGTGACAAATGATGGCAATAAACAAGGACAATAAAAAAGGCACAATAATAGCACTAGCAAGCTTGATCCCCGCTAAACAGATAATGATCCCCGCAAGTACTAAAATACCTCGGCTAATGAGAGACTGATCAACCATGCTTTACCCTATATATTTATCAACAAACGAAATAAAAAATTTTCATCTCAAAATAACATCCTTTTTTGCTAATTTAACGTAATACTAAGAATAAATAGTCAATAATGAGACAGGTATGAATATATTGATCACTGGGGGCACTGGGCTTATTGGTCAGAGGCTCTGTAAAGCCCTTAACTCCGCCCATCAATTAACGGTATTAAGCCGCAGCAAACATAAAGCACATTCACTGCTAGGCTCTGACATAACCATCATTGAGGATTTAGCGTCTTTAACAAATCTTAATCAATTTGATGCAGTGATTAACCTTGCCGGAGAACCCATTGCTGAAAAACGCTGGACCGAAAAACAAAAACACGCAATTTGTCAAAGTAGATGGGCCATCACACAACAATTGGTCGATCTATTTAAAGTATCTGAACAACCACCTAAAACATTTATCAGTGGCTCTGCTATTGGCATCTATGGCCGTCAAAGTGCCCAGCCCATTACCGAAGACTTTGACCAGTATCACGAAGAGTTTAGTCATACTATTTGCCAACAATGGGAAGACATAGCCAATCAAGCCCAGCCTTTTAGTCGCGTTTGTATCCTTCGCACCGGTATCGTGCTCAGTAACCAAGGTGGCGCTTTAAAAAAAATGCTGCCCCCTTTTAAAATGGGCGTGGGAGGCAGGATAGGCTCTGGCCAGCAATACATGTCTTGGATCCATATCGATGACATGGTGAATGGCATTATATGGTTGTTAGAGCATGAAGCCTTGTCAGGCGTGTTTAACTTAACTGCCCCTAAGCCTGTAACTAATAAAACCTTCGCACTGGAATTAGCAGCAACTCTTAACAGGCCTGCTTTTTGTCCTGTTCCCGCCACTGTACTCAAAGTTTTATTAGGGGAAATGAGTGACTTATTGCTCAACGGACAAAATGTATTACCGCAGAAATTAAGCCAATCCGGCTATCAATTTAAACACCCAGATATAAAAGAAGCCCTACAAGACTTGCTCCACCGCTGAAATTAAAACCTATGGCGTAATCGCATTGACTTCATAAAGGTCACGCCATATTTCAGCTGCTGCGCTTTTTAATGCAGCATGAGGTACCATCGCTGGTTTCAATTCAGTACTTGTAGCAACATTTTAAAGCTTAGAAGGACGCAAAGAATACCCACTATCTTTTTGAGTATTTTACTCGGGAAAAGGTCAGCGCAACGCACTCCTAGGCTAGTCGTTAAAAAACTACTGATGGAAAAGCTGATCATTGCAGGAAGGTATATGTATCCTAAAACTAAGTTGTCCCAGTTTGTATTTTCCCAACCATTTATCATATACCCGAGGCTTCCAGACAACGCGATAGGGAAACCTATCGCAGCTGACGTGCCAATAGCGCGCTTTACCTCATAATTTTGCTTGATAAGATAAGGGATAATTAAACCCGCGCCACTTATAGAAACAAGTGCCGAAATGGAACCAATCACTGACCCAGTAGTGATATTGCCGATGACTCCATGTGGATTTGGGTTGTACTCATGCTCCGTACTTCGAAACATTTTATAGGCAACATACAACATAAATACGCTGAAAAATCCCGCTAGATAGACCCCCTGTAAATATGATGCTACGAATGTTGCACAAAATGTACCTACTAGAATGCCGCTCAACATTTTTATAGCCATGGTTGAATCAACATTCTTTTTTTTGTAGTGAGCGCGCATACTACCCAATGTGGTAATAATCATCGAAGCCATCGATGTCCCTAGTGCGAGATGAACCACTTCTGCATCAGCTACAGCCTGAATTGAAAACAGAAATGCAAAAATAGGGACAGCCATCCCTCCTCCTCCGATGCCAACAAGTCCCGCGAGAAAGCCAACCCCCAAGCCGGCTACAATGTAATAAAAGATAAAGATAGGTTCGTTCATAATTGTATTGCCTTCGAAAAATGTTAGTTGCGAAAATGCTACGCGAAAGCTAACTTGTCATGGTAACGTTAAAAGGACATAAAATAATGAATACTGGCCAATGTTGGTGCACGTAGAAAAAACAACAAACTGTGATTACAGTGAATGGGAAAATGGCGCAGCGTTAATTGCCAAGAAGTGGCAACATGAGCGGAGTAACTTCAGGCATTTGGATCAACGGCCACATAATTGGCATAAGCATTATCGCGGTCAGCTTCTGTGTATCGATGAAGGGCTGATACAAGTTAAAACCGATGAAGGAACCTGGATACTACCGCCTCATCGTGCTGGATGGATCCCTCCAAGCGCGATGCACAGTGTTTATTTTTGTGGTTCCCTTAAAGGCCGGTCATTATTATTTACTCCCGAGAGCTGTAGTCAGTTTCCAATGAAACCATGTGTGATTGAAATGAGTGATGTCTTAAAAGTCCTATCTAGCAGGGCATCCACTTGGAGCAAAACCGAAGCGCTATCTACACAAAATTTACGCGTAGTTGACGTAATTTCTGATGAAATTTGCAACAGCCCTCACGAATCACTTTATTTCCCACAGCCTAAAGATCCAAGACTACAAAAGGTAACTCAAGCGATTTTAGTTGAGCCAAACAGTAAAAATTCTGTCGAGTATTGGGCACGAATAGGAGCCATCTCATCACGTACGTTAAGAAGGTTAATTCGAAATGAGTTGAACATGAGTTTTAATGAATGGCGGCAGCAGATACTGCTAATACATTCGCTAGAAATGATGGCGCGCGGAGAGCCAATTGGCGATGTAGCGTATGCTCTTGGTTACTCAACGCCAAGTAACTTTATCGCTATGTTTCGTCGGGCCTATGGTGAATCACCCACGCGTTACTTTTCGAATCGCGATAAATAATTGCCAATATTTACTGGTTAAGTTATTTAAGGTGAACGGAAAATTAAATCATCAATAAATAACCATTAGCGGGCTAACTATTGTTGCGTATAACAAAAAGCCCCACCTAAAATGGGGCTTGATAGACACTTGAGCATGAAAGGGCTATTTGCTCCTCTAGGGATTAACAACCAGAGCTCAATCAGCGGACAATAAATCCAAGTATTCTTGCTCACTCAATACCTGCACGCCTTTCTCGCGCGCGGCAGTAATTTTACTCTCTCCCACCTTGAGGCCTGCAACTAGGTAATCTGTTTTACCAGTGACCGATTTGGCGGTTTTCGCTCCAAGCTCTTTGGCTTGCTTTTCCATGTCGGCACGCGCCCCTTGCACCATAGTGCCGGTGAAGACGATAATTTTGCCGGAAATAGGCGATTGCGATACTTCAAGCTCAGAAATTTGTGGTGTTTCAGACAAATTAAAGCCTAAATTATACACCTCAAAGAACGCACCTTTAATGCTGCTTAAACCAGCTACTATCGCCTCGGCACTTAACTTAGCAAAACCATCTAAGTCGACAATTTGCTCTACGGTTAATTCAAAAAGTGCCAGTAACTTATGGTGTTGCAATAATCTTTCACAGTTTCCCGCGCCAAGACGGTTAACCCCAAATGCCGCCAGAAAGCGCCAATCTTCAATTTCAAGCTCTCGACTGGCTCTAAGTTGGTCGATTAAGTTACGTGAGGTCTTTTCACCAAAGCCAAAGCGCACAAAATCACGCTCAGTCAGCTGATATACCTGATGTATTTCATCCACGCCGTAAAGGTGAAGTTTTTCAATCACTTTTGGCCCAAAACCATCATTATTGCCTAAGGTTTTGAAAAAGTGGATCAGGGTATTCTCGCGCCTTGCTGGGCAGTTGGGGTTGCCACACATAAGATGGTCGCCCACCCAATCGAGTACAGAATTGCAGCTAGGGCAATGCTCTGGCAGTTCAGGCTCTGCTTTTTTAACCACTAACTCAATTTTAGGAATAACTAAACCACTGCGCACTAAACGCACCACCGCCCCTGGCCCAACGCCATTATTTTTCACCATTTTATAATGATGCACTGTCGCACGGCTGATGGTAGCACCGCTGAGTTTGGTCGGCTTTAGTAAAGCAACGGGAGAAACTCGGCCCGTTCTTGAGGTTTGTGGCACCACGCTTAAGACTTCAACGTCCGCAGATGCCTCATTAACCTTAAAAGCGATTTGCCATCTATGATGCTTTCTGGTCGCGCCCATATGAGCCTTTACTTGCTCATTAGTCACTTCAAGAATGACGCCATCTATATCGTAATCAACGGCATTCCAGATCTGTTCCACAATGGATTCAAAGTCGTCTAGTAAGGTCTGATAATCACCAGTCCAGTTGTCGATCAATTGAAACGGATAAAAAACACAAGCGCCATCTGCAATGGCTTTTTGCACATTCTCATCCACTTTCTTTTCAGCAATGATTGCGGCTTGAATATTTCTAGAATTTTCAAAGTGCTGACTTAATACTTCATCAAAGTAGCTTTTACTAATAACGATTTCGCCCGGCCCTAAGCCTCTGTCGCCATTATTCGCCACTTGTAAACCGCGATTAAAAGCGCGGGTGATATCTTGCCCTCTCACGCCATCACCGCGAGTATAAAGGGTGGTGCCATCATCAAAAGCCGCGTAGCCGTCGAGTTTTGGCGTTACCCGCACTTTTATCTCGCTCGTATCTACTTTTATTTCTTGTGCCGCTTTTAACACTCGGTCAACCCATTTCTCAATTTCAGCAAAGGTATAGGCCTTATCTGTTGACAACATTTTTTGCGGCAATGGCACCGTCTTGCTTTCGGCCAATACTTCCGGCTCTACTGTGGCAAGGTAAGGATGATTTGGCGCAATATCCTTGAGCTTGAAAGTGAGTGCATCATATTGGTGATCGGTAATCAGTGGCGCGCCAGAGCGATAAAGGGCATTGGTGATCTTTAAGGTCGCAACCAAAGCTTGCTCTGAAAGGTGATCAAATTCAAGTTGGCCAATGGCTTCCTGAATTGGGATAAGGTCAATATCCAAGTCAAGCTGATTGATAATCGCTAGTTGCTCATTATTAAATTGGAAGTGTTCAGAAGTTGTCATACTCAATGGCTCATTGCGGTCAAGCTAAAATAAAAAAGCCCCTTCAACTGAAGAGGCTATCAACGATGATAAGTGAACTAATCAACTAAGGCTTGCTGGCGTTCAAAGTCGGTAATACGCTGCTTATATTCATTCACTTTTTGGCGTGTCAACGGCTGTCTAGTCCCGTCAAGCAATAAACCATTTAATTCAGATGCTAGCATCTCTGATGCGTGGAGCATAAGCTGGAAATTATTGGATGCATCACCCGCACAAGGCAGCGCCATAAACAGTGATAGCCCGTGGGTTTCGAATTGCTCCATATGGTCAACATCAAATGTGCCGGGTTTAACCATATTAGCCATGCTAAATAATACGGGTCCATTACCTGTTGGACTTAGATGGCGATGAAAAATATCCATTTCACCAAACTTAAAGCCTAAGTTAAGCAATATTGGTAATAATTCAGCGCCCGCAAATAACGTGCCTTCTCGCGACATGACGTTAAGTACAAATACATCTTGTGGACCTTCGTAAGCCGCGTCTGCTTTAGCTGGCTGTTCGGCAGCTTCTTGCTGATGCTCAACTTGTTCGTATTTTTGTTGCTCGGTGTCAATAGTCGCGGAAGCCTCAGGTACAACATTTGTTTCAACTGTTGGCTCAACGATTGCCTTAACGACAGGTTCAGCTTTAACAACGTGTTCAACAGCAGCAGGGCGAGCTGCTGGTTTAACTTTTACTTGAACGGGTTTCGCTTCGTGATAATGCTTTTGGCCGTGCTCATCGAAATAAGGCTCTCTAAAAGCAGGGGCGCGCGTAACGTATTCCACTTCATCAGATTCAGGAACACTCTCTTGATGAGTGCTTTGCTGCGATACTCTCTCTCCTTGATATTGCGCTTCGGTTACAGCTGGTTGAGGCGCAACAGGATTGTTAGCCGTTGTCATCGGCTCAACAATGGACGCAGTATTTTCTGGGTGTTCAGTCTCAACCGCTGAAAAGCTTGGGTACAAGTCTTCTGACGAGTCTGAATTGACTTTAGGCCCGCGAGTAAGGTGCTCCTCTTTTAGATCATTCGATGAACTAAAACCGGAAGAAACCACTCGCACTTCACCGATACCGTCGGCGTCAAATTCAGTTTCGGTACTGGTTTCTTTGGGCTCTACTTTACGTACCGGCTTATCTTTAAGCGATTTAGGTTTGTTTTTATGATTTGACCATAAGCCATGGATCAATAATGCGGCAATCGCAATTGCGCCCACAATGATTAGAACAAGACGAAAATCCTGCATTCAACAATCTCTTAATGTATGTTAAGTCTCGGTTATAAGTAACGTTTAATCGGTCAAAAGGCTATCGACTAAGCTAATAATGGTAGCCTTTTTAGCCTATTTGTAAACAAATTAACCGTCTAAATGGTGTTCCTGAAACTTGATCTGATGTATTTATGTTTACTGTACCCAAGCGAACCCGCCTTTGACAAGAGCACAGTACCTTGAAAGCCTTTATTCGTCCAGTCGTGAACCGTGACCCAACAGAAAAACTGGTGAATAAATGTTAATATTTCATAAGGTAAACATAACCTTTATATCTTAAGCCTAAATAAATTTGAAATTAAGCATTATTTATTTATTGCGGTTCATACCTTGTCTCACTTTAGTGATGATTTAAATTGATTTACTATGACACCAAGCGCACAAGATAAAACCATTACAACATTGGAAAGTTTAATTAATTATGCACAATAACAACAAAATAACCGCGCCACTGAGTGGTTTAGAGTTTTTCCTTACTGGCTTTAATTTGATCCGTCAGCCTGGGCTTCGAACTTTTGTCCTCGTGCCGTTATGTATTAACTTACTACTATTTTCCGGCGCTTTTTATGCGCTCTATCTTCAGTTAGGTCCTTGGATGGACAAATTAATGAGCTACGTACCCGAGATGCTGAGCTGGTTATCGTACGTTATTTGGCCCATTTTATTGTTATGTATCCTATTTATCTTTTCCTACCTGTTTTCTACCGTTGCTAACCTTATCTCAGCACCATTTAATGGTTTATTAGCTGAAAAAGTTGAATTACACCTTACCGGCCAGCCCATCAACGATGATGGTTTAATGCAAGTAATGAAAGACATACCACGTGCTCTAAAACGTGAACTGGACAAAATGATTTACTTTATACCAAAAGCCATTGGTTGCTTGATTTTGTTCCTGATCCCTGTAGTTGGACAAACTGTCGCGCCGGTACTTTGGTTTTTACTATCTTGTTGGATGATGGCTATCCAGTATGTCGACTATGGCTTTGATAACCATAAAATAAGCTTTCCTACTATGCGTGACACACTAAAAACGAGACGAATGAGCAATTTAAGTTTTGGTTGTATTGCAACTATTTTAAGCGCAATACCGATTGTAAACCTTATCGTAATGCCCGTGGGCGTGTGTGGCGGTACGGCGATGTGGGTAGCCCATTATCGTAAAGATATGACGGGACGAGGTTAAACCTCGCCAACTTAAGCCCTTCATTGCCATGTAAACTCTATCCATAGTTAAGGTACGAAGGGTTGCGATGCGCTCGACCTTGAGCGCACCGCATTACTGAATAAGAATCAGCATTTTTTCAATACCATTGAAGCAACACAAAATCCCGCACCAAATGCAACCCACATGCAATATTCATCAGCCGCCAATTGTTGATGTAAATGAAAACTTAAACCGAGTCCAGCGGCCCCTGTGCCACCGTATTGCGCAACGCAATCGGGCACTGTTTTATCTGTAGCATCAGTCAAAAGCTGATCTGCAATCACTTGGTTTAATACTCGATTAGTTGGCTGTAAAAAGTATTGTGCCACCCTCTCTACAGGCAACTTCAACCCTGCAAGATGCTGCTGCACATGGGTACAAATCGCATCAGCAATCGCAGGAAAGCTTGGCGGCGTTTGATGAAATAACTTGTCTTTGCTGTACAGCGAGTCGGGCGCTAAGCGATTTAAAAAACCGAAATTATTGCGTATCTGGTTAGAAAATTGGCTGGCGATATTAAAGTTGATGATCTCCAACGCCCCCGTTTTGGCAATATTTTCGAGTAACAAGGCGCTGCATGCATCACCCAATAAAAAGTGGCTTTCCCGGTCTCTAAAATCCGTTTGAGCAGAGCCTATTTCAGGGCTGATAATTAACGCTTTAGTCGCACTGCCGCAAGCAATTGCTTGACTCGCCAGCTGGATCGCCATCACCGCAGAGCACTCAGCGCCACAGAGATCAAAGGCCAATCCGGATGCGCCTAATAAATCTTGAATTTCAATGGCTAAAGCCGGATAAGCACGCTGCACGTTACTAGCCGCAACAATAATCAAATCAACTTCATGGCCTTCAACTGCCCCTTGCTGCAACGCATCAAGGGCAGCATTTTTACCCATCTCAGCCATTAATGAAGTATGCTCTTCATCAATCTCGGGCAATAATGGACACATCACATCAGGATCAAGAATACCTTCATCCGTGACATAATATCGCTGCAAAATACCTGAATGCCGGAGAATAAACTCATCATCAGATTTGAGTTTGGCGGCCACCTGCCCCACCTCAATTGAGGCCGCATTCTCGAGGTTAAAAAATTGCGCATATTGATTATAAGCCACCACCAACTCTTGGTTTTTTACACAAAATGGTGGGATGAAGATACCTGTTGCGGTGAGAAAAGATGGCAGCATGAAAAACCCCTTTAAAAAAGTGTGACGAAACAAGCAGCAGCTTAAATCATAAGATGAAAAATACAGCAAAAACTATTAGGCTAGTCACTAAAATAAAGTGATAAAAATTTAGTTTTTAATAACATAACGTTATAACAAATTGTCACTTCAAATCTTTTAGCATCAAGGTATGCTAACTTTAGTTTTATTGCCATTTACTGCATATAAGGAATACCCATGAGCAAAATTTATGATGACAATACTCAGACTATAGGTAAAACGCCGTTAGTTCGCCTTAACCGTGTAGCTAAAGGTAATGTATTTGCAAAAATAGAAAGCCGCAACCCAAGCTTCAGTGTTAAATGTCGCATTGGCGCGAACATGATTTGGGATGCAGAAAAAAAAGGTATCCTCACCAAAGAAAAAGAGCTGATCGAACCAACCAGTGGTAATACTGGTATCGCACTTGCTTTTGTAGCTGCCGCTCGTGGTTACAAAATTACCCTAACCATGCCTAACACCATGAGCTTAGAGCGTCGTAAACTACTTAAAGCTTTAGGCGCTAACCTGATCCTAACCGATGGCGCGAAAGGTATGAAAGGCGCAATCAATAAGGCAGAAGAAATCGTCGCAGAGAGCCCTGAAAAATTTGTACTTTTACAACAGTTCGATAACCCTGCCAACCCTGAAATCCACGAACAGACCACTGGCCCAGAAATCTGGCAAGACACAGATGGCGAAATTGATGTATTTGTCGCTGGTGTTGGTACGGGTGGCACCTTGTCAGGCGTCAGCCGCTACATAAAGTTAAAGCAAGGTAAAAAAATTACAACAGTGGCCGTTGAGCCAACTGACTCGCCGGTGATCACGCAAACATTAGCTGGTGAAGAAGTTAAACCGGGTCCTCACAAAATCCAAGGTATTGGCGCAGGATTTGTACCTAAGAACCTAGATTTATCTATGGTTGACCGCACTGCACTTGTTACCAATGATGAGGCCATCGACATGGCACGCCGTTTGATGGAAGAAGAAGGTATTTTAGCCGGGATTTCATCTGGTGCGGCAGTTGTTGCAGCCAACCAAATTGCTGCTTTACCAGAATTTGCCGATAAAAATATTGTAGTAATTTTACCAAGCTCTGGTGAGCGCTACCTTTCATCTGCTTTATTTGCTGGAATTTTCACCGACCAAGAGCTTGAAGCGTAATTAGGCATTAAACCTGCTTCAAAGGCGCCTCTGTGCGCCTTTTCCTTTTAAAAAGAACAACAAACATAAGTTTACCTTTATTAAAGTACAGGAAAATCGTTACTCGCAAGTCAGATTAATTTGTGACATAACTAGAAAAACGTTGATCTTCTAGCACGAATTTAGGATGATTTTTTACTTACTAAAATAAGTATTCTTATAATGTGTTAATCCTAGATGACAATTAGTCATAACTGAGCCATCATCAGCTAATCAATTAAAATAGGATTTTCACAAGAGGTCGCAAAAAACTTGACGTGGATTAAACTTCTTTACGTCGTTTTTCGTTACTTTATTACAAAACCAAAAAGCAGAATTTTAAAGAAAGGTGCAATGTTCTTTTAAATATCTGCAACATTCAAACTAAAAAATGGGGAAAACCATGTATAACAAGACTGTAACTATTACTGCTGAAAACGGCCTACACACTCGTCCAGCAGCTCAATTTGTTAAAGAAGCAAAATCATTTTCATCTGACATCACTGTTGAAGTAGGCGGTAAATCTGCAAGTGCAAAAAGCCTGTTCAAGCTACAAACTCTTGGCCTAACCAAAGGCACCAGCGTTGTAATCAAAGCTGAAGGTGCTGATGAGCAAAAAGCGGTTGATACTTTAGTTGCGTTAATGGCGGAACTTGAATAAGCACACTCCATCACCCGACATTTTTTGCAGTTAAAGGATAGGTTATGATATCAGGTATTCAAGCATCACCTGGCATAGCGTTTGGTAAAGCGCTATTGCTCCAAGAAGACGAAATTGTCATCAACACCAACCGTGTTGAAGATAGTGAAACAGAAATAAAATGCTTCTTAGAAGCACGAGACAAAGCATCTGCCCAACTTGAGTTAATCAAGCAAAAAGCACTTGAAACATTTGGTGAAGAAAAAGAAGCAATCTTCGAAGGGCATATTATGCTGCTTGAAGATGAAGAGTTAGAACAGGATATCATAACCTACTTAAAGGATAATAAGAGTTCAGCTGGCGCAGCCATTCAATTTGTAATCGAACAAAACGCAACCATGCTGCAAGAGTTGGATGACCCCTATTTACGTGAACGAGCAACGGATTTCCGCGACATAGGTAATCGTTTGCTGAAAAATGCACTTGGCATTGATATTGTGTCTCTAAGCACAATCCAAGATGAAGTTATTCTTATTGCTAATGACTTAACGCCTTCAGAAACCGCACAAATTAACTTAGATAAAGTGCTTGGTTTCATTACCGACATTGGTGGACGCACTTCTCATACGTCAATCATGGCGCGTTCTTTAGAACTTCCTGCAATTGTCGGTACCAACGACATCACTAAGCGTGTCAAAAACGGTGACACCGTTGTGCTAGACGCGTTAAACAATCAAGTTATCATTAACCCTTCTGATGCAGACCTAGCGCGCTTTAAAGCCATTCAAGCTAAATTCCTTGCAGAAAAAGCTGAATTAGCTAAGTTAAAGGACTTACCCGCGATCACCTTAGATGGTCACCAAGTTGAAGTCTGTGCCAATGTTGGCACAGTAAAAGACTGTGATGGCGCGGAGCGTAACGGCGCAGAAGGCATCGGTCTATACAGAACTGAGTTCTTGTTTATGGATCGAGACCAACTGCCAACGGAAGAAGAGCAATTTGTTGCTTACAAAGCCGTTGTTGAAGCGATGCCAAATCAGCCAGTCATTATCCGTACTATGGATATTGGTGGTGATAAAGATTTACCTTACATGGACTTGCCAGAAGAAATGAACCCATTTTTGGGCTGGCGTGCAATCCGCATTTGTTTCGATCGCCCAGAGATCATGAACCCTCAATTACGTGCCCTACTGCGTGCATCTGCATTTGGTAAAGTACGTATCATGTTCCCAATGATCATTGCTGTTGAAGAAATTCGTGCGCTAAAAGACATTTTAAACACATTGAAAGCTGAACTTCGCGAAGAAAATTTAGCCTTTGATGAAAATGTCGAAATTGGTGTGATGATTGAAACACCTGCAGCGGCAGCAATTGCACATCATTTAATCAAAGAAGTTGACTTCTTTAGTATAGGCACAAACGATTTAACACAATATACACTTGCGGTAGACCGTGGTAATGAACTAATTTCTAAACTATACAATCCATTAACACCATCAGTATTAACGTTGATTAAACGTGTGATTGATGCTTCTCACGAGGCTGGTAAATGGACTGGAATGTGTGGTGAACTGGCCGGTGATGACCGTGCGACTTTACTGCTATTAGGCATGGGTTTAGATGAATTTTCAATGAGCTCAATATCTATTCCAACGGTGAAAAAGCTAATCCGTAATACCAACTACAAGACAGCAAAAGAATTGGCTGACAAAGCATTATCTGTTGCCACAGCTGCTGAAATTGAAGCGTTAGTTGATGACTTTATTAAACAACAAGCTGTGTGTTAAGTAACGCTGCATAGATTAAATTTAGGAGCAATAAAATGGGTTTTTTCGATAAACTAAAAAAAATGGTTTCAGATCCAACACCTGAAACAGGTGGCATTGAAATTTTTGCCCCATTATCTGGTGAGATTGTACCAATTGAAGATGTACCTGACGTTGTTTTTGCTGAAAAAATTGTAGGTGACGGTATCGCTATCAAACCAACGGGTGACAAAATGGTTGCTCCTTGTGATGGTACAATTGGTAAAATCTTTGAAACTAACCATGCATTCTCTATTGAATCTGATACTGGTTTAGAGCTGTTTGTTCACTTTGGTATCGACACAGTTGAGCTAAAAGGTGAAGGCTTCACGCGTATCGCGCAAGAAGGGCAATCCGTGAAAAAAGGCGATCCCATCATTGAATTTGATCTTGCGCTACTAGAATCAAAGGCAAAATCGACATTGACTCCTGTTGTTATTTCAAACATGGATGAAATTAAAGATCTGCACAAGCTTGCAGGAACAGTAACCTTGTCTGATTCAGTGATATTACGCATTACTAAATAAAAAGACTGCCAGGTTCTAATTTAATTGATAAAGCCCAGCTGAGCTGGGCTTTTTTGTGCCATTAAATATGACGACTAAGGAATACGCTCTCGGTTTGTCCGGTATTTTTATTGATATTGTTCAACAATTTTCTTTAATGTTCCATCCTGCTTTAACGCTGCTAACTCTAAGTTAAACCTTTCGATAAACTCTTTTTCCACCGTCATTTTACTAAAAAGAAATACATAGTCTTTAACGCCAAGCTTGATACTAGGGTGAGCCATAATTTGATGAGTTAACTTCTTCTTTCTCAATAGAGCATTGCCAACCGATATATTAAGAAATGTACCGTCCACTCGACCAATGGCCACCATGCCTATCTGCTGCTCTTCGTCAGTAACAGTGCTAACCCGCTGCTTAAATTCAGGTCGCTCCATCAAGTCCTCAAATGGTGGACCTAAAAAAGCACCACGTTGGTAATTAAGTCTCAAGCTGGTTCCCACTATGTCGCTTAAGTTATCAATGAGCAATATCTTCTTATTTGCTTTTTGCACAAACAACCCATGGAAGTTTTGTCGGTAAGGAATGGAGAAATTTGCCCAAACAGCCCTCTCTGGTGTTGCATTCGCGCCCGACGCCATGTCGATTTTGCCCGTTTTGATTGCAACAAGATTGCGTTTCCATGGCATTGAGATCCATACTAACTTACAGCCTAAACGATTAAAAATACTGCTCACGATGTCATAATCGATGCCACCTATAATCTGGTCAGCATCATCAACAAGCAAAAAGTCACCATATTTCTCATAACCAATCGTATATTCTCGGTCACATTCAGACCTTACGCTACAGCAAAAAAGAAGACTCGCTAAAAATATGCTTATGCGAAAATGTCTCAGCGTCATATTGCTTGATCTACCATGTAAAATAACGCCCATTGCAACGATAGTGACAGTATAGCAATAATCCTAATTGGCTTAATGCCTCCAAATTAGCACTGCAGGTTTTTCGTAAAAGAAAATTGATCATCAGTATTTTTTCGACCACTTTGCTTGATTACAAGAAGAAACCCTCACTGCTAATTTATGATAATAAAAGAGCGTGTTATGATGCTATCAATTTATTGTAGTAAGAGGCCAATATGACCCTTGTATATGGCATAAAAAACTGTGACACCATCAAAAAAGCCAAAGCTTGGCTTACTAAAAATGACATTGCATTTGAGTTTCATGACTATCGTGTTGAAGGGATTAACGAGAAAATGATCGCGGACTTTTTTGCTCACTTGCCATGGCAAGAGGTGGTTAATAAGCGCGGCACAACCTATCGACAATTGAGCGATGAGGTCAAAGCGAATTTATCCGCCGAAACCGCATTAGCCCTGTTAGTCGAACATCCGGCCATGATCAAGCGTCCGCTACTGATCCATAATGGCCAATATTACTTAGGCTTTAAAGCCGATCAATACGCTGAAATCTTTGCTTAATCTCGCAAAAATTGAATGAATAAAGGAATTATTATGCCAGACAGTGCCGTACTTAGCTTAGCAAAAGATTTAATTAGCCGAGAATCTGTTACCCCAGAAGATGCGGGATGCCAACAAATGATGATCGAGTATCTTGAAGCACTTGGTTTTGAATGTGAAACCATGGTCTTCGATGATACCACTAACTTATGGGCACGACGTGGCACCGCTAAGCCACTTTTTTGCTTTGCCGGCCATACTGACGTCGTCCCCACCGGGCCACTTGCAGACTGGCATACACCACCATTTGAGCCAACAGTTATCGACGGCTTCCTACATGGCCGTGGCGCGGCTGACATGAAGGGCTCAATTGCTGCCTTTATGGTGGCGGTAAAACAATTTGTTGAGCAACATAATGATCATCAAGGCTCCATTGCTTTTTTAATTACCAGTGACGAAGAAGGCCCATTTATTAATGGCACAGTCAAAGTGGTTGAGGTGCTAGAAGCACGCAATGAAAAAATTGATTATTGTATTGTGGGTGAGCCATCCAGTACCCGTGAGGTTGGTGATATTGTAAAAAATGGCCGCCGTGGCTCACTGACCGGTGATTTAGTCATTAAGGGGATTCAAGGTCATATCGCCTACCCGCACTTAGTGGATAACCCAATCCATAAAGCAGGCCCAGTGATTGCCGAATTATCGCAAAAAGTGTGGGACAACGGTAATGAGTTTTTCCCGCCAACCAGTTTCCAAATATCTAATATTCAATCAGGTACGGGCGCATCCAACATCGTACCAGGCGCATTAACGGCGCAGTTTAATTTCCGTTACTCTACGGAATGCACGGCTGCTGACTTGGTGGCGCGCACACATAATGTATTAGACTCGCAAGGCCTAGACTATGAGCTTAATTGGACCTACAACGGCGTACCATTTATTACAGGTGAAGGTGAGCTGATTGATGCCGTTAAAGCGGCAATCAAAGAGGTAACTAAGTTTGATACTGAGCTTTCTACCTCTGGCGGCACCTCAGACGGGCGTTTTATTGCGCCAACCGGAGCACAACTGGTAGAACTAGGCCCAATTAATGCTACCATTCATAAAGTGAATGAATGCGTTAAAATTGCCGATTTAGAGAAGCTGGTTGATATGTACCGCCTTACCCTCACTAAATTACTTAGCCGTGATCCGGTATAGCCGTGAAACTGTCTAAGCGTGATATAGCCCTTAAATTAACTGGCCAAGTGAGTGATCATTTGGCGCCTTATGGGCCTTATCACTGGTTAGAGGCCAACGCCCTTGCCGCTTTTCTATCAATGCAACAAGCGGCAAAAAATGATGGCATCGAACTGGATATAGCCAGTAGCTTTCGTGGTTTTTCTCGGCAACAGCTTATTTGGGATGGGAAAATGAGTGGGGAAAGACCTGTACTGGATCACCTCTCTCGTCCCCTTGATACAGCTTTATTGACCCCACGAGATAAAATTTTGGCCATTTTACATTGGTCAGCCTTGCCCGGCGCCAGCCGACACCATTGGGGCACCGATATCGATGTATACAGCCCTGCATTGCTGCCTGATAACTATCAGTTGCAACTTGTTCCCAGTGAATATCAACTAGGTGGATGTCAGCATCCTCTTGCATTATGGCTTGAGAAAAACATGGCCAAATTTGGCTTTTATTTACCCTATCAAAAGCAGCTAGGCGGCGTCGCTATTGAGCCCTGGCATTTAAGCTATCACCCTGTCGCTGCGCGCTACCAACAGATGTTTACCATTGATATGCTAGATAGCGTATTAGCTCAGTCGAGTGTTTTGGGTAAATCAACACTGCGGATAATGTTACCCACGATATGGCAGCGTTTTATCACTCAGATCAGCACACCATAATGAGTACAATTTGGATTGTCATCATCATCGCTTTAGTACTTGGCATCATTGCCAGTAATATTATGTTACTTAAACACACTGCAAAGATGGATTTTAAAGCTAAAGACAAAAACAACGATAAAACAGATGACAACTAAACAACTCGGGATAGAATGAACTTTAGATACCAGATCCCTCTATTTTTTACCTTTTAACAAATTGTTAGGAAGACTTGTGTTGGAAAAAAAGATTGAAGCCGTCATATTTCAAGGCCGCTGGCTGTTAGCGCCCTTTTTTATCGGGCTGTTTGTGGCCATTATTATACTGTTAATTAAGTTTACTAAATCCTTATACCTAATGGTGCTAACGGCTTTTACTGCCAGCTCTGAAGAAACCATTATTAATATTTTAACCCTTGTAGATACCGCCCTATTAGCGGGATTGCTACTGATAATCATCTTTAGTGGTTATGAAAATTTTGTGTCTAAGCTTGATATTGATGATCATGAAGACAGACCATCTTGGATGGGAAAAGTAGGTTTTTCGGGCTTAAAACAGAAATTGATTGGCGCTATCGTAGCGATTTCTGCTGTCGAACTGCTAAAGCTCTTTATTCACGCAGAAGCCTTAACCGAAGCGCAGATATTTTGGAAAATTATGGTGCACTTAACCTTTGTGATCTCGGGCGTATTGTTCGCCCTCACCGATTACATTGTTGAAAAAGCAAAAAGTCACTAACACCTATACCTGAACAAAAAAGCCAAACATCAGTTTGGCTTTTTATAAAGATATTTCTCGACGCGCTATTTAATCAGCGATTAGCTGATACTGCTCACGTAGGATCTCAATAATTTCGGCTTTTGGATTATCCGATAAGGTAATCTTCTCACCAGTGATTTTTTCTGCCACACCTAAGTAGATTTCTGATACCTTCATCAAAACTGACTCTGGTAAGGCATTATCACGCGCTAGCGCTTCACGCTCTGGCATGCGATCTTTATTTAGCAAGATGTCCGGATCGGGGAAATGATTGAGCAGTAATTGACGGAATTGCTCTTTTGAGTTTTCGACCACGTTGCCATTGGCAAACTCAGCGGCATCCCAAATGCGCGATGAATCCGGCGTACCAACTTCATCCATGTATATCAGTTTTTCTTGGCCATTTTTATCTGTGACGTAGCCAAATTCAAACTTGGTATCAACAAACATCTGACCGATATTTTCTAGCGCTTCACTAATGACATTAAAGCCTTCTTTGAGCAACTTTTCATAAAGGTTAATGTCTTCAGCCTTGGTAAAATTAAACGCTGCGAAGTTGTCTTCTATGTTCTTGCGCGTCACATTTACATCATCAGCTTCTGGAACGCCCGGAATACCACGCAAAATGCCCTTAGTTGATGGCGTGATCAGCAGTTCAGGTAGCTTTTGGTCTTTAGTTAAACCATCTGGTAGCTCAATGCCACAAAACTCACGCTCACCCTTTTCATAAGCGCGCCACATCGAGCCGGTAATATACTGGCGACAAATCGCCTCTATCATCACAGGACGTGCTTTTTGTACTATCCATACAAACGGGTGAGGTATATCTAGAATATGGCTGTCTGCTAAGCCTTGCTCTTTGAATAAACGAAACCAATTATTTGAAATCGCATTCAACGCTGCGCCTTTACCCGGCACACCATTCATGCCACCTTCTCCGTGCCAAATGCAGTCAAAAGCTGAAATTCGATCACTAATAACCATGATAGCCAATGGTGTATCGGGCGCCACGTCGTAATTTTTTTCCGCAATTAAACGGCGACTGTCAGCTTCGGTTAACCAGTAAACCGAACGAACTTTACCACTATGAACGGGTTTATCGGTACGGATTGGAAGATCATTATTGACTGCCAATACCTTGTCAGCAAGACTCATGTTTGTATGCCTTCTTAAATAGCAATAACTGAAATACAGCTAGTATTGTTAATTAAAAAAGGCGCGATATTATCGCGCCCTGTTGGTTAATTGTTTTCGACTCGCATGTGCTTTTGCATTAAATCGACAATGCTTAAATACATTTCACTTATTTGCTGTACTGACAACGGTTGCTTATCATCAGCAAAAATAGTGATCACGGTTTCCCCCTGCTTAGACTGACCAAGCTGGAAAGTATATGAACCTTTAGTTAACTCAAATCTACGTAACCCCTTCTCGCGCCAATAATCATTAGAAGGCTGTTTAAAACCCATGACATAAGCGCCCAAGATTTTATTGCTGGATTCATATTCAAAATTAAGTTCAGCTAAAGCCAAAGGTAATTTTGCCCATACAATATCGAAGTTTTTCTTCGTTACCCAAGCGGGTAAACCATTGTCATCAAAACCTAAGTCTAGCGGAACTCGATTATCTTGTGATTGCAATGATGCATTTTTACGTTGGTTTTCTGCTAATGCAAATACCAAGAAGCGGTTAATCATACCGATTTCATAACGCTTCTTTTCCGCATCAAGTAATGGTTTAGTGTTCACGTCACCATCAACCGACTCTTTAAAACTCAACAGCTCAACAGCTAAGCTTGCCGTGCGCGATGATGAAGGCTCTTTGAGTGTAAATTTGTACTGCTCTTCTGAACGATAATCTGTCGTATTGAAAAAAGAGCCAAACTCTTGTTCAAACACAAATGTATCTGAAACTAATTCACCTTTAAGTTTATCTAGATTTTTAGCCGATACATTATGTTGCTCGAAGAAATTGAGTAACAAGCTCCACACATCATCTTTTGCAGCCACCCCACGGTCTTTGGCGGTAAAGATGACCGTTGTATTTTCTGCCGTGTCATCTGTTCGCGTCCCTTCTAGCACAGTCAGAACTTGAGCAGGCGAACGCACATCGACCTGTTCACCTAAATAAGTGGGTAGCGCTCCTTTACCTAGCGCAGGCACATTGTAAGTAGTATCAAGGGCAACCTCACCTATACCGGCAGTTGAAATGGGTTGAGCTAAAGAAGCATCCAAATAATCAAAATTATCTGTCGCTTTTTTTCGTGACTCAAAACTACTACAACCAGCCAATACTGTAATTAACAGGCCGCCAATGAAAATACCTTGTTTTTTTAGCACGCAATAACCGCCTTAATCGATGAGACTTGCTTGTTTTAACGCTGCTTCCACTTCCGGTTGCAACGGTGAAGAAAGAGTGGTTAAAGGTAACCGTAATGTATTATTTGGGATCAGCCCCAAACGGTAGCAAGCCCATTTTACTGGGATCGGGTTAGCTTCAACAAATAATTTATCATGTACTGGCATTAAACGTTGATCTATCGCCTTAGCCGCTTCAGTCTCACCCGCTTGTGCGTGTTGACACATTTTAGCCATTTGCGCAGCAGCCACGTTAGTCGTAACAGAAATAACGCCATGGCCCCCTTGCAGCATAAAATCAAGTCCAGTGGCGTCGTCACCGCTGTACAGTGCAAAGTCATCACTCACTAACGCTTTAATATCTGCTAAGCGTTGTAGATCGCCAGTCGCTTCTTTGATGCCGATAATATTATCTAACTTGGCTAAACGCGCGACGGTTTCTGGCTTCATATCTACCGCGGTACGACCGGGTACATTGTATAAAATTTGCGGTAAGGTTGAAGATTCCGCAATGGCTTTATAATGCAGAAATAACCCTTCTTGTGTCGGTTTATTGTAATAAGGAGTCACACTCAAGCCTGCTGCAACACCGCTGCTTTGGAACAATTTACTTAGCGCAATAGCCTCAGAAGTTGAGTTAGCGCCATTGCCAGCAATCACAGGGATACGGCCAGCGGAGAATTCTAATGTCTTCATTACCACTTTTACGTGATCATCAACATTAAGTGTTGCCGACTCACCTGTTGTGCCTACGGAAACAATTGCCGCAGTACCTGCTTCAACGTGGTAATCCACTAAACTTTTAAGTGCTAGAAAATCAATTTCACCGGCATCATCCATCGGTGTGATTAAAGCAACAATACTACCCGTTAGCATTTAGACATCTCCTTATAATCGAGCGAAATATGGTACTTTTCCAACTGGCTAAAAACAAGCATCAGATATGAATCACCAAGTGAAAAGGCCAAACAAACTGGATTTTAGCGCACTAATTAAACGACCCCGTAACATAAAGCAATTTACTCAGTGACATAGTTGGTATTTTTGTCAAAGTATCACTAAACTCGCTCTGCCAATAGAGCTAGCCCGTCACACTCTTGCAATAAACTAGAAAACAGCAATAAAAGATACCACAGTACAACAAATTACAGATACGTTTTCTAACACGAATCCTTGCCTGCAAAGCTTATCAAAGTAATATATTACTATTTATTGATCCAAGAACTTGGTGAAATAGGTATAGAAGGCCGAAAGCGCACTATTAATTATGGAGTAAAACATGCAAACACTTGTTGCTGGTGATAAAGCCCCGCTGTTTAGTTTACAAAATCAAAACGACCAAACTGTGTCTTTAGCAGACTTAAAAGGCAAGAAAGTACTGGTGTACTTTTACCCCAAAGCAATGACCCCCGGCTGTACCACCCAAGCTTGTGGCTTGCGTGACAGCAAAGCGCAATGGGCTGATAACAATTTAGTGGTATTGGGCATTAGTCCTGATGCCGTGAAACGCCTGACCAAGTTTGTTGAACGTGACAATTTAAACTTCGACTTACTTTCAGATGAAGACCATAAGATTGCCGATGCGTTTGGAGTATGGGGCCTGAAAAAATTTATGGGTAAAGAATATGACGGGATCCATCGCATCAGCTTTTTGATTGATGAACAAGGCAACATTGAACATGTATTTAATAAATTTAAAACTAAAGAGCACCATCAAGTCGTAATGGATTACTTAGCAAGCAAATAAAACCATTGCTCCCGCTCAATAAGACGGGAGCAACATTTATTTACTCAGCAGAAGCTAATGACTCAGCCGCTTTGGCTTTATCCGATGGCCACGCATTAACAACTGCTTTCACTAAGGTTGCCAAAGGAATTGCAAAAAATATTCCCCAAAAACCCCATACCCCACCAAATACAAGTACCGCGACAATAATAGCAACAGGATGTAAATTCACCGCTTCAGAGAATAAAACCGGCACGAGTACATTGCCATCAAGAGCTTGAATGACACCATAAGCTATCATTAAGTAGAGAAACTCAGAAGTAAACCCCCACTGAAACACGCCCACTAACGCAACGGGAACCGTCACAGCTGCTGCGCCAATGAAGGGAATTAATACCGACAGGCCTACCAACACCGCCAACAACGCAGAATAGCGTAAATCAAGCACAGCAAATGCAACATAACTAACACTGCCAACAATCAAAATTTCAACCACTTTTCCACGAATATAATTGATGATCTGGCTGTTCATCTCAACCCAAACTTGCGTTGCCAATTGGCGATTTTCTGGTAAAAAGCGGGTAACATTTTGTGTTAACTCCGTTTTATCCTTGAGCATAAAAAACACCAATAAAGGCACTAAAATACAATAAACTAGCAACGCAGCTAAATTAATCAACGACCCCAATGAAAAAGAAACGATTGCTTCACCACTACTGATTAATTTATCCCGAATATTATCAACAACAGTCGACACCATTTCAGCGTCCACCATTTCGGGATATTTCTCAGGCAACGTCAGTAAATAACCTTGGGTTTGGTTAAGCATATAAGGTAACTCACGTATAAAGTTGGCGCCTTGTTTAACCACAGTAGGCACTAAACCCAGTAAGGCGAGTACCGTAAACCCAACAAAAGCCAATAACACAATAATAGCGGCGCCGGTACGATTAACCCCCCATCGTTGCAATGAACAAACAGGCCAATCGAGTAAATAGGCGATCACTATCGCCGCCAGTAACGGAGCCAGTAATGAGCCGAAAAAGAACACCACACTAAAGCCAAAAACCAACAAGATAGTTAAGGTCACCGCATGGGGATCAGAAAACCTATCTTTATACCATCGAGAAAAAACATCAAACATAAGCCGAAACGACTCCTATATCACTCATTTATCACGCTAAAAAAATCACCAATGATAAGGCTGCCCTGGGCAACTCTTCACGCTCAAATGGAATACCGTGCTTCATTAAATAACGTGGAATATCCTGTTTTGAACCGGGATCACTGACCAATAAAGTTAACTGTGCTGGAGGATGGGCTTTCGCCAACCACTGGCGCATATTGATTAAAGGCATTGGACAAGAAAGATCTCGGCAATCTAAAGTGGTCATATTTTACTCATTGTTCCCAATCACAAAACAACCCTGTCATTATCAGGGCAATCAAATAACAACACAAACGATATCCACATATGGAGCATATTTAATTGTTAGCGACCAATTTTAATTCAACGAACCTTGCACCTGCCCCATAAGAGCGTTTATGCTGCAGTCATCACTGTAATTGAGATGACTTCGTGTTTGCAAAATCAGCCTTAACCTCGCTTATATCAGGTATCCTTTTGTTCGCTGCAAGCAGCACTACTCATGCCAATTTACCAGAAATAGGCACAGCAGGCGCCAGCGCATTAACCATAGAAAAAGAGATTCAATATGGTAAAGCATTTAGCGTAATGGCTCGAGGCGGCCTACCTGTAGTATATGATCCCGTTTTAGTTGAATATATTACTGATCTTGGCCACACCTTAGTTGCTCACGCCGACTCGGTGAAATTTCCATTTAATTTCTTTTTAATTCAAGATAATGAAATAAACGCTGCCGCTTTTTTTGGCGGCTACGTCAAAATTCATACTGGCTTATTCTTATATGCAGATAATGAAAGCCAACTGGCTTCTGTTGTCGCACATGAAATAGCCCATGTTACACAGCGCCATTTAGCACGAATGATGGAAGCACAATCGCGCAGCAACCCCGCCACGCTAGCCGCGATGGCGGGCTCTTTATTACTGGCACTCGTTTCCCCTGAAGCAGGCCTTGCAATGTTACAAACCAGCGTTGCGGCTAATATGCAAGCTAACATCAATTACACCCGCACCCATGAATTTGAAGCAGACCGAATTGGCATTCAGACCTTGAACCAAAGTGGGTTTGATCCGAGAGAAATGGCTGGTTTTTTTGGTAAATTGTCAGCGCAATATCGCTATTCAAGCAAGCCGCCGCAAATGCTACTCACACACCCTTTACCGGAAACAAGGGTAGCGGAGTCTCGTAACCGCGCCGCCCAATTCCCGAGCAAAAAAATATCGCCTAGTTTGTCTTACCAATTAGCCAAAGCCCGAATAGAAGCCAGGTATTCCAATATGTCAGGCAACACTAGCTTAAGTTTTTTTAACAATCAGATTAAAAACAAAGATTACAAGTTAGAGGCGGCTGCACTTTATGGTAAGAGTTTGGCGTTAATACAAATCGAAAAATACTCAGAGGCTGAGAAGATAATCGATGAATTATTAGCCCAATCGCCACGAAACTTGTTTTATATCGATACAAAGACAGATTTAGATATTGCACAAAACCGCCACCAACAAGCAATTGACCGTTTATCTATTCTCTACCGAGAAATGCCAAATAACTCTGTGGTTGTGATCAACCTAATTAACACCTATATGGAAAAGAAGGACTATGAAAAAGCGTTGGTCGTTCTCGACAAATTTTTACGCCAGCAACCAGATAATGCGTTAGCTTGGTCCATGGCGATTAAAGTGAATCAAGGTCTTGGTAATTTAGGTAAAGCTTATCAAGCGAGGGCTGAATACCTTGCTTTACATGGCGATTATAGAAAAGCCATTGATGAATTAACCAGCGCGGGTGTCGAAACCAATAATAATCTTGATCGCGCGAGAATAGAGGCTCGAATTGAACAATTTAAGCAAGCACAAGCTGCCTTAGATGAGCTGCGATCTTAAGGCGCAGTCGCAGCGCTAAGGCTCTGCCAGTGCTGATTCAAACTGCTTAAATCCTGTTCACCGACCAATGTTTGTACCAACTCTCCCTGGGGGTTTAGCACATAGGTAGTTGGCAGCACTTTGGGCCTTGGCAACGTGAAGTCATCCACCTCCACCCGCGCAAATAGAAACGATACATTTCTCTGTTGCCAACTGGTTTGTAGTTCAGCTAAAGGCAAATTATCATAACTCACTGCGATGACTTGCCGTTGCTCTGAAGCTAAGCCAAACTTATCAAGAGCCGGAAGCTCTTTAATGCAGGGCTTACACCAATCCGCATAATAATTTACCAACAGCCATTGGCCACGATAATCGGCCAAATTAGCGGGTTGACCATTAGATAAGGTTAATTCTGCTTGGCCGCAAGCAGTCAAAACTAAAACACTAAGCAAGATCAGGTTGCGTATTTTCATCACTACTAAACTCATGTCCCTTTGGTTACAATACCAATATTACTGAATATGGAGCGTCAGCATGTCACAAGTGCAAATTTATCACAATCCACGTTGCTCAAAGAGCAGAGAAACACTCGCCCTATTAGAAGCACAAGGCCTGCAGCCTGAAATCGTGCTGTATCTCTCCACGCCACTGAGCACGGCATTGCTCAGCGAAATAGTAAAAAAATTGGGGTTTGACACTGCTCGCCAGCTCATACGTACCAAAGAAACGTTATACAAAGAGCTTGCCCTTAAAGATGAAGTTGATGAAAAAGTATTACTCAATGCCATGGTTGAAAACCCAAAGCTCATTGAGCGCCCTATCGTCATTTATGGTGACAAAGCCGCGCTAGGCCGCCCGCCTGAGCAAGTATTGGATCTTTTTTAATGCAAACGCAACATTATCGAACTATCGCGAAAGCCGGCTATTTCGGCTTACTCATTTACGTGCCGCTTTGGCACCTATGGCTTTCGCCGCCCCCTACAGGGATAAGTCCCATTCTCATGCTAGTAATGTGGTTGGTTCCTTTATTATTCCCGTTACGTGGCATTTTAAAAGGCAATCCATATACTTACGCTTGGGCGAGTTTTATCAGCTTGTGGTATTTTCTACATAGTATCACCCTGATCATCGCCGATCCGAATGAGCGTTGGTTAGCTGTTATCGAGCTAATATTAGCCACCACTTTTTTTACAGGCAGTGTTTACTATGCCAAATACCGCGGCCGAGAATTAGGTTTGAGTATTCGTAAACCAAAAGAGCCAAAGTAGCCGTAACACAACGGCGCTGATGCTTTAGTAAGGCACAGCGCCGATAACCTTGACTATAGATGAAGGGTTTCTTTAACAAAGGGAATGGTCAATTTGCGTTGCGCTGCAATTGATGCGCTATCAAGGTGATCTAACGTCTTCAACAGCATGGCCATTTCACGGCTTAATCGATTTAACAGAAATCGCCCTACTTCCACAGGTAATTTAAAGCCACGCAGCTGTGCACGTAATTGTAGCGCACCAAGCTTAGCCTCATCATCTAAATGATTAATTCGATAGCCAGTGCCCCATTCCAACCGTGATATTAAATCTTGTAATGAAAGACCTAAATTCTTCGGGCTATTATTACCAGTAAAAATCAGGCAATTCGTTAGCTCGGTATGGGCTTTTTTTTCTAAACAACGATTATAAAGATTAAATAACGCTTGTTCCCATTGCGCATTTCCCGCTATTGCTTCCAGAGAGTCAATGCAAATAAGGGGCATGTTCTCCATCCCATCTAGCATTTCTGGGTTCATCATATGATGTAAATCGAGTGGGACATAAGCAGCTGCTTGGCCACTGTCATTAGCTTCGGCACAAGTTGCATGGAGTAGATGAGAACGACCCGATCCTTCTGTACCCCATAAATAAATGACGTCGTCCCCCTGTCCGATGGCTGCATTTTTCAGTGCAGTTAACAGTTGGGAATTATCTCCCGGATAAAAACTGGCAAACGTTTCATCATCGGGTAATTGCACTGACAGCGAAAGCTGTGAAGGGTTATGCTGTTCCACTAATCATTCTTAATCGCATCGTGTGGCGCCCAGTGTAACATTAGCAACAATAATGGGCAAAAGGCAGCTGCCGAATAGGTCCCTATTATTCATGATCTATTACTTGCCAGCGCCAACTTAAATCAACCCCTTCAATATCTTGCTCAATCTCAGTCATGTTTGAGTGCGTGGCGATCGTTTGCTTTAACTCTTCTTGGCTACCCATCAGTTGAAGTTGTAATTGCATATTACCGGGCGCAATAGTTTTAAGCGTTACCTTACTCACATTAGACAACTGCTGAAAAAAGCGTTTGACCATAACCACATCAGCCATTGCATTAACATTTTCAACCTGTACCACTACGTAATCATCATCGCTGGCCGCTAATACCCGTGAAGATTGGCCAACAAAATAATCAGCTAGTTGATGACTCACTTGCACACTGCTGTCCTCAACCAAACCCACTTCTTCCCCTTGTAATAAAGGCAAACCTTGGGCATCAATTAATTGCCAGGTAAGCTGACTTTTTGGTCCAGCTAAAGTAGCTTTTATCAGGACGATATAGTCGACGTTATAGCGCTGGCTGGCTGTGACAACGGGCGTTAAAAAGCGACCCCATACATCCGTTATTGATATTTGATTTAAATCGTCAAAGTCGAGTAAAGGAAAGGTGATCGGCATGGCGCGCACTTGCGCCCCTTCTTTTAACCCCGTAATTAAGCCTGCAGCGGCGTGCTCTGACAGCAAGGTTTTCTGATCTTCTTGGTCTTGAACCACCCAAAATAGAGTGTTGGGTCTGGGCGTCGGCCACACTGAAATTTGTGCTTGGCGCAGTAACTGATTCACTTTAAAAGAATTAAACTCAAATAGAGCTCGGCCATCCCCCATAACGGTTTGCTGATGAACAAGCTCGGGTAAAGGTGGTAAGTATTTAAGAAGTATTTCGTTATCTAGCGTGTCGTAACGACCGGTCACTTTAAGCATGATCCGTTCAAATGCTGTATCAACTAGCTCTTTGTTTGAAACATTAGCCCCAGCATTTACTTCTACCTGATATATATTTTCGGCTGACGCTACATTTAGCCAGCTTGCCACCAATATCAAACAGCTAATGACACCTTTTACCTTAAACACGGGCTCTGATTTCCTATCTATAAAAACAACAGCCCGAGATCTTAACAGAGCTCGGGCTTTTTCTTAAATATCAATTCTGATTAATCAAGCAGGTGCTAACCATGGATCGCTTTAACAAAATCAATTTTTTGGCAGTAATAAATTAAGCGCAATCGCCACTAACCCACACAAGCTAACGCCTTGTAAGCTAAACGACCCCACCCCAAATGCCATACCACCGATACCAAAAATCAATACCACAGACACAATACAAAGGTTACGTGCTTTGCTTAAATCCACTTGATGACGGATCAGTGTATTTAACCCCACTGAAGCAATGGTACCAAACAGCAACATCATGATCCCGCCCATAACAGCAGGAGGAATGGTTTGTAATACCGCGCCAAATTTGCCAACAAAGGCCAAAGCAATAGCAAACACCGCTGCCCAAGTCATTACAACAGGATTAAAGTTACGCGTTAGCATCACCGCCCCTGTGACTTCGGAGTAAGTTGTATTAGGTGGACCGCCAAAACAAGCCGCAGCCGCCGTTGCGACGCCATCACCAAATAGAGTGCGATGTAGGCCTGGCTTTTTCAGGTAATCTTTTTTCGTTACATTACCAATCGCCAAGATATCTCCGACGTGTTCAACTGCGGGCGCAATAGCAACAGGCAACATAAACAAAATAGCTTGCCAGCTAAATTCTGGCGCCACAAAGTTAGGGATGCCAAACCATTTAGCATTAGTAATGGGAGAAAAATCCACTTGGCCAAACGCGATGGCCAGCACATATCCCACCACCACACCGGCAAAAATGGGCACTAACTTGAAAATACCTTTTGCCATAGTCGACATTAACAAGGTGACCACTAAAGCCGATAACGAAATAATCATCGCAGTGCTTTGTTCCATTAGCACAGCCGAGCCATCACCGGTTTTACCGATTGCCATATTCACTGCAACGGGTGCCAAACCAAGGCCTATCACCATGATCACTGGGCCCACTACCACAGGAGGTAAAATACGATGAATAAATTCACTGCCGCGCACTTTCACAAAGCCCGCCATTAACATGTAAACCACACCCGCAGCCATTAAACCCGACATAGTCGCGGGAATGCCCCAAGTTTGTACGCCATACAAAATAGGCGCAATAAAAGCAAATGACGATGCTAAAAATATCGGCACCTGACGCTTAGTCACCCATTGAAACAATAACGTACCAATACCCGCAGTGAATAAAGCCACGTTAGGATCTAATCCCGTGATCAACGGCATAAGCACCAACGCACCAAAGGCGACGAAGAGCATTTGTGAACCTGCTAATGCGGTTTGCCACTGGCTCGTCATTACCATTCCCTGTATCTTATTCGACTCACTTGCAGTTGCAGACCCGTCTATCTGAGCCATAATTCCTCCTGAATAATTAATTGCAACGTGAGTTGATTATTTGGTGCCAAAAATCTTATCACCAGCATCGCCTAAGCCTGGCATAATATAACCGTGCTTGTTTAATCCATCATCAATAGAGGCGGTGTATAGCTCAATATCAGGATGCGCCGCTTCAACTGCCGCAAGACCTTCCGGCGCTGCCACAATAACCAATACTTTAATGTTAGAGCAGCCCTTTTTCTTGAGTAGATCTAACGTCGCAATCATTGATCCACCCGTTGCCAACATAGGGTCTACCACGAGCGCTAAACGATCATCAATTTGATTCACTAGTTTCTCGAAATACGGCACAGGTTGTAGGGTTTCTTCATCACGGTAAATCCCGACCATGCTAATTTTGGCACTGGGCATGTGCTCAAGCACACCATCCATCATGCCTAAACCAGCACGCAGAATTGGCACAACGGTTATTTTTTTACCTTTAATTTGCTGTACGGTAATCTCTTCAGACCAGCCTTGAATATTCACGTCTTCAAGGGCTAAATCGGAAGTTGCTTCATAAGTAAGCAATGCTGACACTTCACGCGCTAATTCACGGAAGCGTTTAGTACTAATATTAGCCTCACGCATTAACCCTAGTTTATGTTGAATTAGTGGGTGTTTAACTTCAGTAACTTTCATTTTTAACTCCAATACACGATAAAACTGCAAAAATTCCACTAATATTAGCAAAAACCTCCTCTTCAACCTCGCTATATTTATAAATTTGCGCATTAATACACAGAAAAATTTCTACTCGTGCTCTAGCCCTGCTAAAATACCCGCGAATTTTTACCAGTTAGTGGCACACTGTCATTAACAATACAATGTCTGGTTATGGGTGAGGGACTTCTGTGAGCAACAAAACCACTTCCTTGAGTTATAAAGATGCTGGCGTAGATATCGACGCGGGTAACGCTCTTGTAGAACGCATTAAAGGTGTAAGCAAACGTACTAAACGACCTGAAGTTATGGGTGGTCTAGGTGGTTTTGGCGCGCTTTGCCAAATTCCTGCTGGTTACAAAGAACCATTATTGGTTGCTGGCACAGATGGTGTAGGCACTAAGCTACGTCTCGCCATTGACTTGAAAAAGCACGACACAGTCGGTATCGATCTAGTGGCTATGTGTGTGAATGACTTGATTGTTCAAGGTGCTGAGCCACTATTTTTCCTTGACTACTACGCAACTGGCAAACTCAATGTTGATGTTGCCGCTGAAGTTGTTACAGGTATTGGCGCGGGTTGTGAACTGTCAAACTGTTCATTAATCGGCGGCGAAACAGCTGAAATGCCAGGCATGTATGAAGGCGACGATTTTGACATCGCTGGTTTTTGTGTGGGCGTAGTTGAAAAATCAGAAGTAATTGACGGCACTAAAGTCGCTGCTGGCGATGCACTAATTGCACTGGGTTCGAGTGGCCCACACTCAAACGGTTACTCATTAGTTCGTAAGATCCTAGAAGTATCTGGCGCTGATACTAGCCAAGCTTTTGGTGATACCACTTTAGGTGAAGCATTACTTGAGCCGACTCGCATTTACGTTAAGCAAGTTCTTGAACTGATCAAGCAAACTGACGTACACGCCCTATCACACATTACGGGTGGTGGCTTCTGGGAAAATATCCCACGTGTACTTCCTGCGAACACCAAAGCGGTTATCGATGGCAGTAGCTGGCAGTGGCCTGAAATTTTCAACTGGTTACAAGAAAACGGTAACGTTGAAACTGAAGAAATGTACCGCACCTTTAACTGTGGTGTTGGTATGATCATCGCCGTTGCTGATGCCGACAAAGAAAAAGCGCTTGAGCTATTAACTGGCCTAGGTGAAAACGCTTGGTTAATTGGTCACATTGAAAACGCTGCAGATGGCGAGCAACAAGTCGTAATAAACTAAGGTTCGTCATGAGTAGTAAGAAAATACTGGTATTAATCTCTGGTAGCGGCAGTAACTTGCAAGCCATCATCGACCAAGTTCATCTGAGTGATGAGCCTGGTAACATTGTTGCTGTGATCAGTAACAAAGCCGAAGCGTATGGCCTTGAGCGGGCAACGAATGCGGGTATCGCAACATCCGTTGTCGCCAGTAAAGGCATCACAGATCGCGCACAATACGACCAAGCTTTAATCAGCGAGATAGATAAGTATCAGCCTGATTTAATAGTGATGGCTGGCTTTATGCGTATTCTAACGCCTGCGTTTGTGCAACATTACGCAGGAAAAATGTTGAATATTCATCCATCTTTGCTGCCTAAGTACCAAGGCTTAAACACCCACCAGCGCGCTATTGATGCTAAGGATGAGGAGCATGGCGCCAGTGTGCACTTTGTCACTGAAGAATTAGACGGTGGCCCGGTGATTTTACAAGCTAAGGTGCCGGTATTTTCTGAAGATCAAGCTGAAGACTTAGCTGCACGTGTACAAGACCAAGAGCATCGAATTTACCCATTAGCAGTGAAATGGTTTATTAACAATCGCCTTAGTATGCAAAATGGTAAAGCAGTGCTTGATGGCGCTGAACTGCCTGAACCAGGTTATGCCAACGACTAAGTTTTATTGCCACGAATCCTAAAACAAAACCCTGCACTGCAGGGTTTTTGTTTATGATGCCTTTGACATATTATGTCTTTACATCAATAGAAATGAAAATAGAATATTCTTAATCTACCTATTTAAGGATATTTTATGGAAACCAAGCTGCTACCTTGTTTACTATTGGCTGGACTATTAAGCGCCTGTGCCAATACAACAAACGACACTACAAGCACACCTAGCGCAACTTCTGATACTCAACAAGCTGATTCAATGCCTGCCCTAGTGGGGCCTTATCAGGTTAAGCATCAAGCCGTTGACCTTTTCTTTAAGAAACCAGCTATCAGTAACTTCCAATTATCACCCAATGGTATGCACATCAGTTAGTTAGCTAGAAATGAACAAGGAAGAATGCAGTTATTCTTGAAAATGGATGGGCAACAAGACAAGCAATTAACGCAAGTGACCAGTCAAAACCTAGACGGCTATTTATGGTTAGATGACGCTCACTTGGGTTATTACCAAGACAATGATGGTGATGAAAACTATCAACTTAACATGATTAACATACACTCAGGGAAAATCACTAACCTTACCCCTTTCCCATCTACGCGGGTTGCTGGCGTACAGAGAATCAAAAATAAACCCGGCAAAATAATCTTCTACATGAATAAACAGGATAAGCGCTACTTTTATCCCTATTCCCTAGACATTAACACGAAAAGAATAACTCCCGAATTTGCACGTTCTGATAGTCTATGGGGCCCGATATACGACCAAGATGGTTTCGCCAGAATTAAGTCGCGCTAGGCACCTAACGATGATAAATATTAAAAAGTGGAATACCATTATCGTCATCCAGGCGACATGACCTTTAGTAAACTAATTACCGTAAACAAAGACGAAGACTTCTCAATCATCCACTTTAATGATGCGACTAACGAAATCTTTGCTTTAACTAATCGCAACTCCGACAAAGTAAGGGTCGTTAAATTCGATATGGATACTCGCCAAGTGGCGACCGTGTTTGAACATGCCGATTATGATGTATTGGGCGCAGGCTTTATCCCGCAAGACAATGAACTTTCGTGGGTCTACTTTGCCGAAGGCAAAGGTAAATTACAGCCTCTATCGCCTACGACAAAAAAGTTATATCAAGTTATCGAATCAAAATTCTCGACTCACTTCACGGTTAATTCGATAACCCAAGATGGCAAAGAAGTGATATTAGCCAATACCGATGCCAACATTCCCGTAGAGTACATGTTATTTGATACCGAAACGCAAAGCTTTACTGCGCTAGGTAAAGCCTCGCCTTGGTTAAAGTCCGAACACTTAAGCGACATGCGTCCAATTCAATTCCAAGCGCGAGATGATTTAACTATTCATGGCCTGCTAACCTTGCCTCGTAATAAAGAGAAAACTAACCTGCCTATTGTCATCTTACCCCATGGTGGGCCATTTGGGGTACTCGACACTTGGGGCTATAACCCAGAAGTGCAAATGCTAGCACATCAAGGTTACGGCGTATTACAAATTAACTTTCGCGGCTCAGGTGGCTATGGTAAAGCGTTCTTTAAGGCTGGCTTTCATCAATTTGGTTCTGGTGGTATGCAGCATGATATTACCGACGGGGTAGAGTGGCTTATCGAACAAGGGATTGCCGATCCTAAAAGAGTGATGATCTACGGCGCGTCCTATGGCGGCTATGCTACTTTAGCTGGCTTAACCTTTACCCCTGATTTATATGCCTGCGGAGTAGATTATGTTGGCATATCTAACCTGCATACATTCTTAATGAATATGGATGAATCTTGGGGGATGAGCCGAGAATCTTGGCTTGAGAATGTCGGTAACCCTTATACCGATATTAAGAAATTGAAAGAAATATCCCCGTATTACCATGTTGACAAGATCAAAGCCCCCTTGTTTGTGGCGCAAGGCGCTCAAGACCCTCGCGTTAAACAGCAGGAGTCAGATCAAATAGTCAATGCACTGCGTAAACGTGGAGTAGAAGTAAAATACATGTTGAAACAAGATGAAGGGCATGGTTTTGATAAAGAAGAGAACCAGCAACATTTTTATGATGAGATGATTGATTTTTTAGCAAGCTGCCCTGCTAATAATCGTATCTAATTTTGCGGAAATAAAAAAGCGTGGCACCCTGCCACGCTTTTTAGCTCATGCAAGCTGAATCTAAACCATGGCAGCAAACTCTTGGGTTTCAACCACCTCTGGCGCAGCTTCAACTGGTAAGGTTTGTTTCACATACACGCCTGGAGCACTACAAAGAACAGGGTAGTTAGCAGCGCCAATCTGATAAGGCTCAACCCGCTCGTCAGGGTTAAAGCCCAATAGCCATTGATGCCAGTGCGGCCACCAAGAACCATCATTGTGCGCAGCGCTGTCAAACCACTCTTCAGCATTATCTGGCATCGCCTCATTGGTCCAAAAACCATATTTGTTTTTATCTGGGTGATTAACCACGCCCGCGATATGGCCAGACTCACCAAGCACGAAAGTTTTATTGCCACCCGTTTGCAACGCACCACGATAAGTGCCTTGCCACAGTGCAATGTGGTCTTCTTTGGTTGAAATAAAGTAGCTGGGTACTTTAATTTTCTCCAAATCAATCCACACCCCACCAATCTTCACGCCTTTGTCCTGTACTAGTTTATTTTCTAGGTAAAGCTCACGTAGTAAGAAGTTATGGCAGCTGGCAGCAACATTGGTACTATCACTGTTCCAATACAGTAAATCGAAATCAACTGGACTATTACCTTTTAAGTAATTATCAACGTAGTAATTCCAGTACAAGCTATTTTCACGTAGCAAACTAAAAGTAACACTCAATGAACGGCCGTCCATATAGCCCAAGGTGTTATTTTGCATTTCAATTGCACTTATTACAGTGTCATTGATGTAAGCACCGACTTCGCCGGGCTGGGAAAAGTCTAACAGCGTTGTGAAAAATGAAGCTGACTTAATGCGTTTTTTCATACGCTTAGCGGCATAGTAAGCGATTGTTGACGCTAATACAGTGCCACCAATACAGTAACCGGCGGCATTGATCTGCTCTTGGCCTGTGATTTCTTCAATGGCTGAAACCGCCTTGACCACACCTTCAGTTACATAATCGCCAAATTCAACATTAGCGTGAGCCGCACTCGGGTTACACCACGACATCATAAATACGGTATGGCCTTGATCGACCAACCAGCGCATCATCGAGTTCTTTTCGCGCAAATCTAGAATGTAGTATTTATTAATAAACGGCGGCACAATTAACAAAGGCGTAGCATGAACGGTTTCTGTGGTCGGGCGATATTGAATCAGTTCAAACAATTGATTTCTAAACACCACTTCGCCAGGTGTGTTAGCCACATTTTCACCCAGTTTAAACGCATCGTTATTGGTCATGCGGATCTTAAGTACATCAGCACTATTCGCCATGTCTTGCTGTAATAGCGATAAGCCTTCTACTAGGTTTTCCCCATTCTTTTCTAGGGTGAGTTTTAATAGCTCTGGATTTGTCGCAATAAAGTTACTTGGCGACATTGCGTTTATCATCTGACGAGAGAAAAAGCCTAGACGCTCTTTCGTCTTCTGATCCACCCCTTCCACTGCATTAATCGTGTCGAGGTAAGTTTTGCTAAACAGTAAATAAGACTGTTTAATGAAATTAAAAATGGCTTGCTCTTGCCATGCACTATCAGCAAAACGTTTATCACCACGCTCGGCTTCAATTACGGAAGATTTACCCGTTTCTTGCATAACAACATTTTGCCAAATTTCCATTTGCTGCTGCCACCAGTGCATTTGCAAATCAAGCATCGCAGCAGGTTGGTTGGCGGCACCTTTTAACAACTCATTGAAGTCGTTTAAGCCAACTTCATTCATTGCCTGATTAAGTGGAGAATTGACGGCTCCCTTGCCTTGCTCAAAGTCCTGCCACCATTGCTGGTTGCTTTCTTGCAATTTGACAAGATAGTCCGAGAAGAAGTGTTGAAACATAAGTTGACCCTCTTGAACGGAAAAGCCACCCTAAATAAGGTGGCTGGCTTGCCAATTATTAAGCAGGTGTTACCGCTTTAATGTTCTCATTTGTCAATTCTTCAACGTCTTGCTTAAATTCTTTTGCAATCGTTTGTAACTTGCTGCTGTCTTCCATCATTTGTTGAGAAAGACGTGTAAGCGCAGCGACTTGATTGCTATTGAAAACCGCTAAAGAAGATACATCCTTTACTTCAGTTGCTGCTTTCATTTGCGATAAGCCAATTTCACTGTAAGTGCGCACTGCGTTTAATTGTAGCTCCGTTAATACTTCTGCATTTTTAGCCACTAACTTGTTGAATTTAAGGTAAGGTGCTAATGCTTTTTCTGACTGCTCGTTAAACAATTTAAACATATCGGTATACATGGTTTATCTCCTGAGTTTTAAAATTTCACGCCTTACATAAAGCGTGTATAGCCACTAACTAGTTAATGAAAAAGCTTACAAACAGCTTTAAGAACAACGTTTTACTAACACCGCCGTGCCCATGCCGCCGCCGACGCAAAGAGAGGCAACGCCGTAATCCCCTTGCTGACGCGCTAACTCATGAACCAACGAAACTAAAATTCGATTACCTGATGCCCCTAAAGGATGACCAAGGGCAATAGCGCCGCCATTAAAATTAGCTTTATCTAGAATAGACTGCACTGGCACTTCGTGATCTGATGCTAATTGTTTCGCTACACCTAATGCTTGTGCAGCGAATGCTTCATTAAGCTCAAACACACTCACATCGTTTATAGATAAGTTTGATTTCTTCAATGCAGACGTCACTGCGCCAACAGGGCCTAATCCCATTAAGCTAGGGTCTAATCCTACTTGTGCGCAACTCACGATCTCTGCTAATGGTGTTAAGCCAAGGCGCTTAACCGCACTTTCTGATGCTACAATGACAGTGCTCGCACCATCGTTAATCCCCGAAGCGTTACCTGCTGTCACCGTACCGGCTTTATCAAATGCAGGTCGTAAAGCGCTTAAACCAGCAAACGTGGCATCAGCTTTAGGATATTCATCTACTGAAAACGTTTGGATCGCACGTCGAGTAACAATCTCAACAGGTACAATTTCATCAACAAAGCGACCCGCTTCAATTGCAGCGACCGCCTTTTGCTGACTGGCGAGGGCAAACTCATCTTGTTCTTCTCGCGTAACCCCCACATGCTTGGCCACATTTTCAGCGGTCACTCCCATGTGATATTGGTTAAACACATCCGTTAAGCCGTCGTTAATGAGTAAATCTGTCAAAGCTAAGTTACCCATCTTTTGACCTTGGCGCATTGACGCAGGGACTGTAAATGGAATTTGTGACATCACTTCCACCCCTGCAGCAACCACTACTTGCGCATCACCTGCGCGAATGTGAGAAACGGCATCCATAACCACCTTCATGCCACTACCACATACCATATTCACGGTATAAGCTGGTACCTCAGCGGGAATATCAGCAAATATAGACGCTTGACGCCCTACATTCATACCCTGCCCTGCGGCAATCACATTGCCCACAATCACTTCATCAATTTGGTCCACTGGCAATGCAATTGACGCCACTGCACCTTTAATACTCTCAGCCGCTAATTTACCTGCAGCAAAATCTTTCAAACTGCCCAAAAATGAGCCTATCGGGGTGCGCTTAGCCGCAACGATATACACTTTTTCCATCTCAACCAGATCCTTAATTATTCTTAGAATTGCACTTAGTGCATGTATAAGCCGCCGTTAACGGACAAAGTTTCACCTGTGATATAAGCCGCCGCATCACTCACTAAATAGCTTACTGCCGCTGCAATTTCTTCAGGGCTAGCCAAGCGTTTCATTGGAATTTCACCGGTAATTTTTTCAAGTACTTCAGGGCGCATCGCCGTTACCATCGGAGTACCAGTGTAACCAGGTGCCACTACGTTTACCGTCACGCCACTACGCGCCCCTTCTGCTGCAAGGGCTTTAGAAAAACCAATCATGCCGGCTTTGGCGGCAGAATAGTTAGTTTGACCAAATTGACCACGCAAACCATTAACAGAAGAAATATTCACTACACGACAGTTGCCTTTTTCACACATCGCGGCAAATAAGGGGTGAGTAACATTAAATAAGCTGTTTAGGTTGGTATTAATAACATCATGCCACTGTTCAGCGGTCATTTTCTTAAACACACTATCGCGAGTGACACCAGCATTATTCACCAACACATCAATGGTGCCTTCTTCTTGTAACAAGGCACTCAAACGCTCCGCACATTGGGCCGAATCAGACACATCTAATTCAAACAGTTTTACCTGTTCATCTGTGAAATTCTGCTCTTTGAACCATTTCTCTGCACAATCACGATTGCCAGTGTAGTACGCGGCTATCACGCGATAACCTTCTGATACTAATTTACAAGTAATGGCCGAACCGATACCACCTTTTGAACCCGTGATCAAAGCTAGCTTCTTCATTAAAACTCCGTATAAACAATGCACACATATGTAAAGTGCCTGAAGCCACATCTGGTACTGCCTGAGCCAGAATTACAGTCAACTTTTCTTAATTTCTTGCCATCCAGCCTAATTGACAACATAAAATTTAAATCAACTACATGACAATTTTATTAATAATAGTTTGGTATTTGAACAGATGGGGAGGGAAAGTAACTGAATGAGCAACTTACATCTAGAAATTAGGACTAGCTCTCAATAACAGTGCAATTATGTTTCCAGTATGTTAAATAAAAATCCTATAACGACATAAAAACACTACATTTATTAACAAAACCATAACCTAATAAGCAGCTTTATCCTACTCAGTTGCGCACTATCGCTGCTCACAATAACGCTCCATTTAGCCAAATTGCCCCCCAACAAAGAGCAGAAATAAAGTTGCCCAGCTTTGCCTTACAAATAAATGGAAGTCCGCATAGGGGGTTCATTCAATCTGAGATCCCATTTGGCCGAGATATTACACCACTAACAAATCATTTATTCCTTAGAGCAATTTAGCCCATGCGTACACCCAACAAGTATAACGCTATAATCACAGGGTAAGCTTCATACGACCTAAGAAAAAGCAGCCTTAACGACGCAACTTTCTAAACTCAAAGCAACACTGCCAACGCAAAACGAAAAAAAGATCGAGATCATATTTCTTACTTAGCAAACCTTTACTATGCAACAAATAGCATATTATACATCACAATATATCTTTGCCTGGAAACGTAATGAAACCACTGTTCACATTTATCAGCAGCGTGCCTATGTGTTTTGTCCTTATTGCATGTGGCGGATCAAGTAGCAACAACCCCGATAGCACTCATATTACTGATTCCAATATCGTTCCTCCAAATGTTGCTTCAACGCCTTCACCCACTCCTGAGGCGCAGCCAACCCCCTCTTTAGCACCGTCCACAATAAGTTATCGCTTAGATTGGGCGGCACCGCAGCAACGAGTTGATGGCTCACCATTACTTAACAATGAAATTACAGCTTATGTATTGCGCTGGACTAATACCGCAACAACGCAAAGCCAGCAAATGGAACTAGAGGCCAATATTACCCGCTGGGATCTCGAGTTACCGCTAGGCCAATATCATTTTGAAATTGCCACGAAAGATCACCAAGGCCGGTTAAGCCAATTCGTTTCGCCAAAATCATAGGAGCCCAATATGCCCTTCCCATGCAACAAAAAACACTTTTTACTCAGCATATTGCTACTCATCACATTCAGCACACAGGGCGCAAACTTGCTCATAGAAGAAACTTTCGACGAATTGCCGGACTGGCACTCAGGTTTACCTGAAAACGGCTTAAACCTTTATGGTATTCATGATGGCCGCACATTTGGCGATGATAATAAAGCCGATTTTACGCAGCGCCGTACCGCAGGCCATATATTACCTGGAAAGTTTTTATCTGCGCGCCAACAAGGCCAGCATTATAGTCCACGTAATGCCCATGAAAATCATCATGAAATCATTGAAATACTCGCGTCCAATAGCGATAAATCTTTAGGTAAAAAAGGAAAGTCGGCCGTATTTTGGCGTGAACCAACCCAAGACAACAGTCACGCTTGGATGACTGACGGTATTCTGAGCCTTTATTTGCCGGATCTCGTGGCGGGTAAACCTGTTTTTGATAGTAATATCCACCAAGGAATAGACGAAGTTTATTTTGAATTTTGGATCACTTTTTCCGATAACACCACCGTCTACCCACCTTGGCAAGATATTGGTCGACGCGCCGACATGAGTAAAATAGCTCGCGTATCCAGCTTTGATGAACGCGGCAGCGAATACCAAGGCTTTCCTGGTGGTGATAAAGGCCCCATTGTCATTTGGAACTGGATGACTGACTACTATGGCGTGCGTAATGTGATTACCGTTCGCGGCGGCCCTCACGGGCACAGCTATACATTTAATCATGGCGAACTTACTATTCCCCAGGGGTCGCTGAACTACGTAGATATGATAGAAGGGATGGGCCCAAACGGCACCACCGAACGACCTCTCAATTTACGTGATGGTGGCGTCATCGACGCAGCACCGGTTCATCATGACCAAGTTCATGGCAGTGAGCAAGACTGGATCAAAATGGGCTTCTACGTCAAGATGAATTCAGCCATGAATGTACGCGACGGCATACTCATTCAATGGATGAATGGGCGGCGTTTACTCACCATTACCGATATTCCTTATCTGCGCAGCGGACGTAATGATGGCGAAGATGTCATCGTTGCTGACGGAATGGTGAAATGGAACATTGTTGCCATTGGTGGTAACGATTTTTTCCACAGCTGGCCGAAAGAATCCATGCGTGAAGAATGGTACGCCATTGATAACTTACGCGTCTATGACGGCTTGCCAAGTTTTGCTGAAACCGATATCAACGGCTTTACCATGCCACCTAAACCACCACTGCAGTTCACGGTAGAGACTAAATAATGAAAATAAACTTTATGTTACCATTGCGTTATATCCCGATCACGCGACTTCAGCGCAAGGGCTCATAAAATTAGCCGATCAAGCCATGTATAAAATAAAACGCAAAGGCAAAAATAACTATGCTATAGCCAATGGTTAGCCAACGCATCCATGATTGCCCACTAATGTGGTTAAAAAACCAATGTTGCCACACTAGCCGTCATTGCAGCCTCTCTCCTAAAAGCACTTGAGCGGATTTCACTTGCCGCGTTACAGGCTCAACAATATGATGCTTAATCTCAATAATTCTGTAGCTCAAAGGCGAGAAGTAGCATGATAGTTTACATAGATATGGACGATGTGCTGTGTGATTTTAGTGGCGCGTTCCAACGCGCGATTGCCCATACTCCACAAATTCAGTTTCCCCAATCACAATATGGCTTTTATACGGCACTTGAGCCCATAGAAGGCGCAATAGAAGCTGTCAAAGCACTGATCGACTCGACAAGATACACGCCATATATTCTCACCGCGCCGTCAGTTAGAAATCCACTTTGTTACACGGAAAAACGCGTCTGGGTAGAGCGGTATTTTGGCTTAGATTTTGCCGAAAAGCTGATCATTTGCTCAAACAAAGGCCTGTTAAAGGGAGATTATCTGATTGATGACAAATCAAAAGGTCGCAGTCAGGAAGGCTTTACTGGTGAGCTGATTCAGTTTGGCCAAGCGCCATTCCAAGACTGGCAAGAAGTAAGAAAATACTTACGCTTTTAACCGTTGCATGCTCATTATTTTAAGAGCATGCAACAAATGAAACCTTATTGCTGAAGACGCTCTTTAGCTTCCTCAACTTTAGCAAAATCTAAACCGAGCTCATCGACCGCTTCTTTTAGCAAAGCTGGATTTTGCATGACTTGCACCATTAATTGTTGCAGCTTATCTTGTGGTAGCCCTAACTGGCTCAAGGTGGTCATAGCCGCTAACGGGTTTTGCGTGAGGGTTTGAAATAACTCGTTGATCTTCTCTTCTGAGACATTGTTCTCTTTTAACAGTGCAATAATCGGGTTCATCGAAATACCTTTCACTAGTAAACATAATTTGGTGCCAGTTTAACATTTGCCTTGCTAGCTGGGTACTAGCAAATAACTCGCCCCCCACACCCTCATAGTGAGACTTTACTATCTAACTAAGCCTGACCTTGGAGCGTCACCAGCAAGGTTCTGCCGCCACCAAAATTACGGTGCTCACAAAGGTAAAGTCCTTGCCAAATGCCCATATTAAAGCGGCCATTGGTCACGGGGACTGACACACTGTGCCCTAATAAACTGGACTTAATATGACTAGGCAAATCATCACTGCCTTCGTAAATGTGCTTATAATACGGCTCGTCTTCTGGCACAGTGCGATTAAAAAACTGCTCAAAGTCTTGTCGCACAGTAGGGTCAGCATTTTCATTGATAGTTAAGCCCGCTGAGGTATGTTGAATAAAAATATGCGCAAGCCCAACAGATACCTCAGATATTTCCGGCAACAACTGTAATACTTCATCAGTAATTAAGTGAAAACCGCGCTTTTTCGGCGATAAAACAATTTCTTTTTGAATCCACATAACACTCTCACAAATAACTCACACAAAACGATATTTTACAGTGAGCGCAGCCCATTAACCATCTATACCCAATCAACTTGAAGAAGCATGTTTCAAGCATCTCCAGGTTGATTGGGTATAGACCCGCAATTGCCTTAACGGTCAGCAGCAAAATGATGATTGAGCGTATCATAACGCCAACGATTCGCGATAAGATCCAGTAAGTAAATAGCCAGCCAAGCAAAAAGAAATTAAAGTAAGCATTGCTTAAACTGTAATTCACCGCACTTCGTACAACAGCGTGATGAATAACCACTATATAATAAAAGGATTTCAGCGATGACAGCTCCATCAAGCACTGCCCCGCAGCCTAACATTTCAGATTTAGCGACCTTTGCTAAGGCTGTCGATTATTCCTTGATGGAGCAACTCACCCCTGATCCAGACGCCACAGCAGATGGCCATGATCACTATGCGCGACAAGTATTTTCAGGTCATTACGTCCCTGTAAAACCCACCGCTATAGCAAATGCTAACTATGTCAGTCATAGCCAAGCATTTTTTGCGCAGCTGGGATTAGCGGACGCCCTGGCTCATGATGCAAATTTTCGTCAGCTTTTTTCCGGTGATTTAAGTAACGCCCCAGCCCCCATGAAGCGCTTCGGCTGGGCAACAGGCTATGCGTTATCAATTTATGGCACCGAATATACTCAGCAATGCCCATTTCATACCGGTAATGGCTACGGCGATGGTCGTGCCATGTCTATATTTGAAGGCGTCTTCAATGGCCAGCGCTACGAAATGCAATTAAAAGGTGGAGGCCCTACCCCCTATTGTCGCGGAGCAGATGGCCGGGCAGTATTACGCTCTAGTGTGCGTGAATTTTTAGCGCAAGAATATATGCACAACTTAGGGGTGCCAAGCTCTCGCTCTCTCACCTTATATGTATCCAAGTCAGAAACGGTCTCTCGGCCTTGGTATTCAAGCAACTCCTATTCCGCCGACCCCGATGTGATGGTTGAAAACCCAGTCGCTATCTCAACCCGCGTCGCGCCCTCATTTTTACGTGTTGGTCAAATAGAGCTGTTTGCCCGCCGAGTGCGTGAAAATACCCACAGCAACGCCTTCGCTGAGTTAAAGCAAATAGTGGTGCATTTAATTGCGCGTGAATACCAAACTGAAATAGACGCAAACCTTGAATTTAATCAACAGATTATTGAATTAGCCAAGTTGTTCAGAGTGCGTTTAAGCAAACTCATCGCTAACTGGCTACGTGTTGGCTACTGCCAAGGCAATTTTAACAGTGACAACTGCGCCGCCGGTGGCTTTACCTTAGATTATGGCCCGTTTGGTTTTTGCGAAGCCTTTGACCCCGAGTTTCAACCGTGGACCGGCGGGGGCAAACACTTTTCTTTCTTTAATCAGCCCGCGGCAGCCGAAGCTAACTTTCATATGCTTTGGACAGCATTAAGGCCACTGTTAGCGCAAGATGAACAAGCACTGGCCCAATTAGATGACGTTCGCCGTGGCTTTAAAGACGAAATACAACAGCAATGTCAATCAATGTGGGCCACTAAACTGGGCCTAAGTGAATTCCCCCCTGAACTATTTAGCCAGCTAATGCAGTTAATGATCCAAACCAAGGTTGACTACACTATCTTCTTCCGTGAGCTATCCCATATACCTAATGATATCAGCAGTTTGAAAAAGAGTTTTTACCTACCTACATCTGCTGAGCAAGATAAGCAATGGCAGCATTGGTTAGACCAATGGCTCAATCTGCTGGCAAATGAGAAACAAGATTTAAAAACCATTGCAAGCAACATGAAACGCACCAACCCCAAATACACTTGGCGCGAGTGGTTGGTTGCGCCCGCTTATCAACAAGCGATGCAAGGCGATTACTCATTGATTGAAGAACTAAAGCAAGTATTTAGCGACCCATACGGTGAGCAAGCCAAGGCGATTGAAGAGAAGTATTATCGACTGAGACCTCAAGAATATTTCCACGCTGGCGGGATATCGCACTATAGTTGTTCATCTTGAATAGCTAAATGGTCGGGAAAGCTTACGCCGTAACCACAGAAATATTAGCGTGGTTTCGGCGAAAATAATGTGGCTAATGCCGGTTTCAACTTGGCTAGAGCTGAGCTAAATAGGTAATAGCTACGTATCAAAAAACATGTATCAAATCTCAAAGGAGTGAGCGATGAAAAATGAGATTTGCAGTAAAACTATACTAACGGTATTTGAATATATTCAGCAGCATGGTGAAGACACCGGCCAAGGTAAACTCTGCTCAGGCATATTAGCGTTTACTGACTTCGACTGCTACACACTCTATCTGCAAGGTAGCGGTGTAACAATGCGATTTGGTTTTCATAATTCTTATCACTTAGATTACGAACAACAGTCGCAAAAAAATGATTTTTTAAAGAAAATTAACCTGATTTATAATCAAGCCATAAAGCGACACAGTTAGATACTACCCACTTGAAAATCGAATAGAAATGTTATTTTGATGCCCTTATCCGCGAGCTTAGAAAGATATTCGATAGCAAGGGCGCGCTGAAGTGGCCAATAAGCAATAAGTATCAAAAAATATCAGCTGACACCAATTAAGCTGCCGAAATCCAGACACAAAAAAACCGCTCATTGAGCGGCTTTTTTAATTTGGTCGGTGATGAGTGTTCTTTGAATTAGTGAACTCCCGACCTCAAGCTTCGCTTGTTAGAGAAACTTGGATAGCTGGTCGGTGATGAGAGATTCGAACTCCCGACCCTCTGGTCCCAAACCAGATGCGCTACCAGGCTGCGCTAATCACCGAACTGAAACTTTTTGCTTGTATATTGTAGAGGGTCGAAACCCTCTGGTCCCACTTTTTATGAGCTTCGCGACGATGCGCTAACAGGCTGCGCTAATCACCGATGTGTTATATAACGAAGCAAATTACTTAATGGTTCACTATATATTTAAATAATGGGGCGAATGACGGGGATTGAACCCGCGACAACCGGAATCACAATCCGGGGCTCTACCAACTGAGCTACATCCGCCACTAAAACTGGTCGGTGATGAGAGATTCGAACTCCCGACCCTCTGGTCCCAAACCAGATGCGCTACCAGGCTGCGCTAATCACCGAACTTAAACTGTGCGCTGGTATATTGTAGAGGGTCGATACCCTCTGGTCCCACTCTCTATGAGCTTTGCGACGATGCGCTACCAGGCTACGCTAATCACCGAACTTAAATTTTGCTTGGAGGCTTGCTTGTTGAGCAAGTTAACGTCTGTCCAACTCATTGACGTTAAATGGTGCGGAAGGAGAGACTTGAACTCTCACACCTTGCGGCACTAGAACCTAAATCTAGCGTGTCTACCAATTTCACCACTTCCGCATTTTATCTTCTTGAAGAAGATGGGGCGAATGACGGGGATTGAACCCGCGACAACCGGAATCACAATCCGGGGCTCTACCAACTGAGCTACATCCGCCGCTATATCTCTAACCATTTAACTGAATTCATTCAAATTAAATGGCGCACCCTGAAGGATTCGAACCTTCGACCTACGGCTTAGAAGGCCGTTGCTCTATCCAGCTGAGCTAAGGGCGCATACTGTAAGCGCTAAAGGCTTTGCAACCGCTTAGTGCCTGACAACGGGGCGGGATATTACTGAGTTGAGCCCAGTTGGTCAAACACTTTCTTTAAAAAATTTGCTGTTCGCTCAATTGTTAATCAGCATGCATAAGGGTTGTACGAATTGGCTGACAAGCTTTCGTTGTTCTGCCACAATATAAGCAGTTTTAATGACAATAAAAGAGTAGCAAAATCAATGTCTGCGCAAATAATTGACGGAACAGCCATCGCTAAACAAATAAGAACAAATGTAGCTGAGAAAGTGCAACAACGTTTAGCCTTAGGAAAAAGAGCACCCGGTTTAGCGGTAGTATTAGTAGGGCTTGACCCCGCTTCGCAAGTGTATGTAGGCAGTAAACGCCGTGCCTGTGAAGAAGTAGGCTTTGTATCTAAGTCTTATGATCTCCCCGTTACTACCTCTCAAGAAGAGCTATTGTCATTAATTGATAGCTTAAACGAAGATGATACAGTCGATGGCATTTTAGTACAGCTGCCACTACCTGAAGGACTTGACTCTACTCAGGTAATCGAACGCATTCGTCCTGATAAAGATGTTGATGGCTTTCATCCTTACAATGTAGGCCGCCTAGCGCAGCGTATTCCACAGCTTCGTCCTTGTACACCGAAAGGTATCATTACACTGTTTAATAGCACCCAACAAGCGCCACACGGTAAACATGCGGTCATTGTAGGGGCTTCTAACATTGTTGGTCGTCCGATGATGTTGGAATTACTACTCGCGGGCTGTACTGTCACTTGCTGTCATCGCTTCACCGTTGATCTTGAACATCACGTGCGCCAAGCCGATTTACTGGTTGTTGGTGTAGGTAAGCCTAACTTTATTCCTGGTGAATGGGTGAAACAGGGTGCTACGGTTATTGATGTAGGTATTAATCGCCTTGAAAACGGCAAGCTAGTGGGTGATGTGGAATTTGAAGTAGCACGTCAGCACGCCGCTTTTATTACGCCAGTACCGGGTGGCGTTGGCCCAATGACGGTCGCGACGCTGATTGAAAATACTTTAGAAGCTTGTGAGTCTTTCGATAAGGCTTAAGTGAAGCGGTGATAAATAGCCAATAACAAAAACGGAGGCTAACGCCTCCATTTTTTATTCGTGCATTAAGTAAAATTAAGCTTTGCGCCAAGTAGTCTTACCTGCGCTGTCTTCAAGCACAATATTCATTGCGTTAAGCTTATCTCTGGCATCATCAGCACTGGCCCAATCTTTAGCGGCGCGAGCATCGTTACGTTGTTTAATCAACGCCTCAATCACAGCCACCTCATCATCTGACTCACCGCCTTGCAAAAATTGCTCAGGATCTTGGTACAGTAAGCCTAACACCTCAGCGTAAGTTAATAACTCAGCAGCCAGCGCTTGGGCCTTATCACCGTCGCTGTCTTTAACTTTGTTAATTTCTTTTGCTAGTTCAAACAATACTGGCAGCGCTTCAGGCGTATTAAAGTCATCATCCATTGCCAGCTTAAACTGCGTAGCATAAGGCGAATCGGTTGCTGCGGTGCTCGGCGTAATACCGCGTAGAGCGGTATATAAACGTTCGAGGGCTGAACGCGCCTGCTTTAAGTTGTCTTCGCTGTAGTTGAGCTGACTGCGATAATGGCCTGACAATAAAAAGTAACGCACCGACTCAGCATCGTATTCAGCTAACACATCACGAATAGTGAAAAAGTTATTCAGTGATTTAGACATCTTCACTTTATCAACCTGCACCATGCCGGAGTGCATCCAAGTGTTAACGTACTTGCCATTATGGGCACAACATGACTGCGCAATTTCATTTTCATGATGCGGGAAAGCCAAGTCTGAGCCTCCACCATGAATATCAAATACTTCACCTAAAATTTTGTTATTCATTGCGCTACATTCAATGTGCCAACCTGGACGACCTGCGCCCCATGGTGACTCCCAACTGGGCTCACCCGGCTTAGACATTTTCCACAACACAAAATCCAGAGGGTCGTTTTTACTTTGCTCTACTTCAACGCGCGCACCCGCTTGTAACATCTCTAAATTCTGTTGGCTGAGCTTGCCGTAATCGGCAAATGAGCTAACCGAAAACAAGACGTCACCTGTGCTCGATACATAAGCATTGTTTTTAGCTATCAGTTTTTCAATCATCTCAATCACATCATCCATGTGATTGGTCACGCGTGGCTCAAAATCAGGCCGGCTAATATTTAAAGCATCAAAATCATCGTGCATGGCTTGGGTGAAACGAGCGGTTAGCGCGTCGCAGCTTTCACCATTTTCATTAGCACGTTTAATAATTTTGTCGTCAACGTCGGTAATATTGCGCACAAAGGTTAAATCGTATCCAGCATAGCGTAGGTAACGTGCAACCAAGTCAAACGCAACAAACGTACGGCCATGACCGATATGACAGTAATCGTAAATGGTTACCCCACACACATACATGCCAACTTTGCCGGCGGTTAAAGGTTTAAATTCCTCTTTTTGACGTGTCAATGTGTTGTATATCTTGAGCATCTGTTCCTCGATACTAAATAGTGGGGACAAAAATCGCATTCTACCGTGAGCGACGCTTAAATTCACCTGTTACGGGCAATTGCTTGTTAACAGCCTGCTCATATACCCAAGCACCTCACCAACAAAAAATATGTATGCATTGTCCAACCTGCCTCATCGCCTATTTAAATTCAGCTAAATGCTAGGGTTTTGATGCGGTTTATCCGAAGCGGTGGTTTTCCCGCTGCTTTGCTTAGGTTAGAATACGGGCCTTATTAATAGGTAAGGTAACAAAATGATCACGTTAACAACTAACCACGGCGACATCCAAATTGAACTCGATTACGAGAACGCGCCGGTAACCGCTGAAAACTTTGCACAATACGTTAAGGAAGGCCATTACGATGGCACTATTTTTCATCGTGTAATAGACGGTTTTATGGTTCAAGGTGGTGGTTTTGCTTCAGGCATGGATGAAAAGCAAACGCGCGCGCCGATCAAAAATGAAGCGAACAATGGCCTATCTAACAAAACGGGCACGTTAGCGATGGCTCGTACGATGGACCCACACTCAGCCTCTGCTCAGTTTTTTATCAATGTGAACGACAATACATTTCTTGATTTTAAATCTGAAACAACTCAAGGCTGGGGCTACTGTGTATTTGGTAAAGTAGTTGCTGGCATGGAAGTTGTTGAAGCAATTAAAGCAGTTGCAACAGGTAACTACGGCATGCACCAAGACGTACCACTAGAAGAAGTGGTTATTGTTAGTGCGACTGTTGCTGAATAAGTAGTTGATAATGAGCACCTATTTTATTGCCGATTTACATCTAACTGAATCTCGCCCTGATATCACGGCGTTGTTCCTGCAGTTTTTGGCTACTGAGGCGCGTCAAGCTGATGCCTTATATATCTTAGGTGACTTATTTGAGATTTGGTTAGGGGACGATATTCAAACGCCCCTAACTGAACAGGTTGCAAAAGCCCTATCTGATTTAAGCCAATCAGGGGTACCTTGTTACTATATTCACGGCAACCGTGATTTTATGCTCGGAGAGCGCTACGCACGCCTTTGTGATATGACTATCTTGGCTGAAAAATCCTTAGTACAACTCTATGGCGAAACCGCATTATTGCTGCATGGAGATACCCTTTGTACCGAAGATGAGGCATACCAAAATTATCGTAAATGGGTTTATAAACCTTGGTTACGGATGCTGTTCTTAGCGTTGCCAAAGTTTGTCCGCGCTAAAATTGGCGAGAAAATCCGCACCAGCAGTAAAAACCAAAGCAAGGAAAAACAGCAACAACGCAAAGAGATCATGGATGTGTACCCACCCGCAGTACAAGAAGATTGCCTTAAGTTTGGCGTAAACCTGATGATCCATGGTCACACTCATCGGCCAGCAATACACGAGTTTGAGATTAATCAGAGCCCCGCAACTCGTATTGTGTTAGGGGACTGGTATGAGCAAGGTAGCATGTTATTAGTTAACTCGGCTGGCAAGCAACTTATCTCACAACCCTTTCTTAACGATAAAGGTTAATTTTTAGCCAAATTTGCCTGTCGCTTCAAACCTCGACTAAAGTTAGAGCAGTGGAAAAATGTTACTTAGTTGTAAAATTTAACACTTGATCTACTTATTGGATGTGTAACGTATACATCTAAATCATTGGACGAGGGACAGATTATGATACTTAACCATATTTGGGGATTATATGCCCACCCAAAAACTGAGTGGCATACTATAGATCGTAACCATGAAAGCATCAGTGCCAGCTTAAGCCATATTTTGATAATTGCCTTAGTGCCTAGTGTGTGTATGTTTTATTCCACTGCTTTTATTGGTTGGAGTATCGGCGTTGGTGACCCCATATTCTTATCAGTCAATAGCGCCGCGATGATGTCAATCGCAACCTACTTTGCGTTAGTCACTGGTGTCTTTGCCCTCGCCTACCTTACCAATTGGATGAGCCAAACCTTTGGGGCCAAACCTAATTTTGTTCATGCTCTAGAGCTTGCCGCTTATACGGCAACCCCCTTGTTTATGGTCGGCTTTGCTGCCCTCTACCCACACCCTTGGTTTATCATGCTGGTGGGCTTTGCTGGTTTAGCTTGGTCAATTTACCTGCTCTACACAGGTGTACCTATCTTGATGCATATTCCAGAAGATCAGGGCTTTATTTTCGCAAGCTCAGTGGTCACGGTCGGGCTAGTATTATTAGTGGCGATTTTAGCGAGTACCGTCATTTTATGGTCAGTCGGGTTTGGGCCTGCGTTCATTTAATATATTTCAGCAATAAAAAAGGCTACTCTAGGTAGCCTTTTTATTAACCTCTGAAGCAATTAAAGGTTATGCTCCTTCGTTATGCATCTCAAGGTTAGCAATTTCTTCCTTTTGCTCACGGAGCTCTTTGGCATCGTCGTTGCGTAAGTTATTGAGATAATCAAGGTAGTCTTGGTCAATGTCTTTAGTTACGTATTCACCGTTAAACACTGAAGTTTCAAACTTAGTAATTTCTGGGTTTTGGACTGAAACCGCTTTAACGAGGTCTTTTAGATCTTGGAAGATCAAGCCATCAGCACCAATGTTTTGACAAATTTGGTCAACATCGCGGCCGTGGGCAATCAGCTCGTTAGCCGTTGGCATATCAATCCCGTATACGTTAGGGAAACGAATTTCTGGTGCCGCTGAAGCGAAGTACACTTTTTTAGCACCTGCGTCACGCGCCATTTCAACGATTTGCTCACTGGTAGTACCACGAACTATCGAATCATCAACTAACAATACATTTTTACCAGCAAACTCGGCATCAATGGCGTTAAGCTTACGGCGCACTGATTTACGACGCTGAGTTTGGCCCGGCATGATAAAGGTACGGCCAATGTAGCGGTTTTTCACGAAACCTTGACGATATGGTAGCTCAAGCTGGAGTGCAATTTGCAGCGCCACATCACAAGAGGTTTCCGGGATAGGAATAACCACATCAATATCAAGATCGTCCCACTCACGCTTAATTTTATCACCTAAGGTTTTACCCATTTCTAGGCGAGCGCCGTATACCGAAATATTATCGATAGTGGAGTCAGGGCGAGCAAAATATACATATTCAAAGATACACGGACAGTAGTCTGGATTAGCAGCACACTGTTGCGTATGTAGCTCACCTTTTTCGGTAATATATACCGCTTCGCCAGGCACCACATCGCGAATAAACTCAAAACCAATGGCGTCAATCGCAACACTTTCAGAAGCCACCATGTACTCAGTTTGGCCGTCTTCTGCAACACGTTTACCCAACACTAAAGGACGAATGCCATTAGGGTCACGAAATGCAATCAAACCATGTCCATTTAAAATGGTCGCCACGGCGTAAGCGCCAAGGGCTTGCTCGTGTACTTTGCTGATAGCAGCAAAAATATCAGCAGCATCAAGCTGGTCTTTATCAACACGGGCTAATTCATGTGCTAGCACGTTTAACAGTGTTTCAGAATCTGACGTGGTGTTGATGTGACGACGAGATTTAATAGCAACTTTCGCCAAATCAGGAGCATTGGTTAGATTACCGTTATGGGCTAAAGCCATGCCGTAAGGAAAGTTCACATAAAATGGCTGCGCCTCGGCGGCACTTGAACTACCCGCTGTTGGGTAGCGCACATGGCCAATACCGATATTTCCTTTTAAGCGCTGCATGTGTTTTGACTCAAACACATCTTTGACCAAACCATTGGCTTTACGCTGCTTAAAGTTACCTTCTGAAATAGTCACGATGCCTGCTGCATCTTGACCTCTGTGCTGCAGCACAGTTAATGCATCATAGATGCTTTGATTAACAGGGGTAGATCCAACGATGCCGACAATACCACACATGTCTCTTGTCCTTGTATTTTAGGGGCTGGTTAAAAAACTGGAGGAGGTTTTCACATACTCAAAAAACCACTCGATGACTATGCCAAATTCAGGTATTAAGGTTGACGCTTGCCACCAAGGTGTAGTTGGGAAGGCGGTAAACGAATCCATAAAAAACAGTAATGCACTAACGATTAGCGCGCCGCGAATGGCGCCAAAACAGATACCTAGTACTCGGTCTGTGCCTGATAGGCCGGTTTTAGTGACGAGTTGGCTAATAATGTAGTTGACGAGCGCCCCAAGCAATAAGGTGATAACAAACAAAGCAGCGATAGCAGCGGCATTGCGGATCATGGGGTCATTGATATTTGTGAATAAGGTAGCAAGATCGGAGTAAAATTGACTGGCAACAAAAAAGGCAGCAAACCAGCTGGCCAGTGAAAAGGCTTCTTTGACAAATCCCCTCACTAAACTGATTATCGCTGACAAACTGATAATCCCGAGGATGGCGTAATCTATCCAGACCATTTATTTACCCGAACGTGGTTAATCCTGTTGGACAACCTAGCTAAAAAACGCCGCGATTCTATCACCCTTGTTAACAAATTGCTTGCAAAAAATGGCATTAGATCACACTTAGCCAAGAGGGTTGTAGGCAATGACACGCCCTTGTAACCCAGTCAGTTCCTTTAATGCAGGCAATTTTTGTTCTAATTTTTGTGCCGATACATCAGGACCAACAAATACCTTGTTAATACTTTGATCCGTCACCACTGCCGGAATAGTGTGTACTGTATAGCCCGCTTTCTGTAACTTTTTCACTAAGGCTTTAACGTTAGCAGCATTTCGAAAAGCGCCAAGTTGAACGACCCATGCCGCATCTTTAAATTCGGCCTTAGCTACCGGAGCGACGGCCTTAACTACGCCCGCTTTCAGTGGCTCTGGTGTTGGCTTTGGTTCAACCTTTGCCACTTTTGGTGTTGGGGTTGGCTTCACCTTCGCCACTTTCACCGGCTCTGGCGTAGCCTTAGTAACGGCTTTTTCTACTGGTTTAGCTGTGACTATTTTTATCGGCTCTGGTGTCGGGTTAGTTGTTTGTACTTTTTCCGCCGTATCAGTCTGAGCGGTTTGCGCATTGTCAGCAGGCTTATTGACTGGCTCGACATCATCTTGCGCTTTAATAACAACCGCATCGGGCAAGGTTTCAATCTCAAACTCAGTATCTTCTTCACTCAAATCAGCGGGCGGCTGATAAGCTTGCTGCTGGCTCGGCTCTGCCATCTCAGGTTGGATTGGAATAGCCACAAATTCTTCCCGATATGATTCTTTCTGGCCATCTAATAAATTTGGCAAAAATAAAACTGCCAACGCAACTAATATAATGGTACCGACTAACCGATTTTGAAACTGAGTTGCCACGCGCTAACCTTTTTGTTGTCTATCGATAATTTCCGCTACAGTGTAAAACGAGCCGAACACAATTACCACCGACTCTGCCTCACTGTCAGCAACTGCTTGTTGATAAGCAAGCTCAACATTTTTAAACAGTTGGCTGGCATCAGCGGGCGTATATTGTGCCAATACTTCGGCAGTGGCCGCTCTTGGCCCTTGCAAGTCAGCTAAATACCAATGACTGATTAAGCCATCAAATTGCGCTAATGTCGCCTTAATGTCTTTATCTTTTAGCATACCAACCACTGCGCGAATGGGCTGTTTCGGCATTAGCTTTAATTGCTCTGCTAAATACCCTGCAGAATGCGGATTATGGGCCACATCCAAAATAACCATTGGCTCAGTTTGAATACATTGCATTCTGCCCGCTAATCGCGCTTGGGATAATCCTTGTTTGATTTGCTCGGGTGTGATGTCAAGACCCAGTACCGCTAACGTCGCCAACGCCGTTGACGCATTTTGCAATGGCAGCGGGATAATAGGTAAATCTCGCAGTGCTTTCTCACCACCTTGCCAATGCCAAACGCCCTCTCCTATTTCCATAGCAAAGGCTTGATTGGCAAGCATGAGGTGGGCATCAATAGCATTGGCGTGCTCGATCAAACGCGCAGGAGTGTCAAAATCGCCGCAAATGGCTGGCTTACCACTGCGGAAAATGCCCGCTTTTTCAAAACTAACATCTTCGCGGTTATCACCTAGCCATTCTACATGGTCAATATCAATGGTGGTCACCACTGACACATCAGGCTCAACGATATTAGTTGCATCTAAACGCCCACCCAGTCCAACCTCAAGTAAAATAACATCACATTGCGCCTGCTTAAGTAAATATAATGCCCCTAGGGTGCCAAATTCAAAATAGGTTAATGCAGTATCTCCGCGCCCTTGTTCAATCGTGCTAAAAGCATCACAGTGACTTTGCTCTGATAATTCTTGCCCATTTATGCGCACACGCTCGGTATAACGAATTAAGTGCGGAGAGCAATATACGCCAACCTTGTAACCAGCTGTCATCAGCATTGATTCCAATAAGGCACAGGTTGTACCTTTACCGTTAGTGCCGCCAACAAGGATCACTTTTGCATCAAAGTTGATCAGTGCTAACTGTTCTGCGACTTGTCGGACACGGGTTAAACCCAATTCGATTCCACTTGGGTGAAGCTGCTCTAGATGGCTTAGCCAGTCAGATAAATTTGTTGGTTTCATCAATGCTTCTTATTGGTTATCAATAAATAATGGGCCGATATGGTGAGCTGGCAATTCAAATTCAGCGGGATAGTCCACGTCAACTAAATATAGCCCTCCAGCTTTAGCGGTAGCGGCAGCCACACTGCGATCTTTTGCTTCTAAAAGCCGTGCCAACCAATCAATCGGCTGTTTTGCTTTACCCACCTCAATCAAGCTGCCGGTAATATTTCGCACCATATGATGCAAGAAAGCATTCGCTTTTATATCAATGATAATATACGGCCCCTGACGGGTGATTTGAATATGTTCAATGTCACGACAAGGTGACTTAGCTTGGCAATGCTTTGCTCTAAATGAAGTAAAGTCATGACGGCCAACTAAGTATTGCGCCGCTTGATGCATCCGCTTTTCGTCAAGGCGTTCATGATAATGACTAAGACCTTTACTTAAAATTGCGCTACGTAGGTTTGAATTATCGATAATATAACGATAGCGCCTTGCAGTAGCTGAAAACCTTGCATGAAAGGTATCCGGTACTTCTTTAACCCAAACGACTGCTATGTCGTCAGGTAAATTAGCATTTACACCAAGCGTCCAAGCACGCTCATTGCGAATAGCGTTAGTGGTAAAATGCACCACTTGACCAGTCGCATGAACGCCCGCATCGGTGCGACCGGCGCAAAATGTATCAATTTTTTCATTGGCTACTAAGCTCAGGGCTGCTTCTAAGCGGTCTTGCACCGTATCGACTTCTATTTGTTTTTGCCAGCCATAATACGCTGAACCATCGTATTCGATACCGAGTGCTATTTGCATGAGAAAATGTGCCTATTAAAAAAAGAGGCAATTATACCCAAACCTTGTCAAGATGGAACGAGTGCAACAAAAAAGGGATGCCTTTGGCATCCCTTATGGTGAAGTTTTGCTGAACACTTAACCTAAACGGTTTAGTAATTTCGTCACTTCCGCTATTTGCTCTTCACTTCCTTGGCCTTGGATTTCTTCTAGAATACTTTTGGCGCCATCTTTGTCATCTATCTCAAGATAAGCACGCGCTAGATCTAGCTTTTGACCAATTCCGCCTTCATCGATGTCAACATCAACACCACCGGCTTCCGGTAACACTTCTGGGAAGTCGTCTAAGCCTAAATCAAAGTTAGCACCTTGGTATGGCTCATCAGTACTTTCGTCACCGCTTTCTTCGAGTAAACGTTCGATATCAATGTAATCGTCTGATACATCAGCTACATTGGGAACATCCGCCGGAGAGGATGGCTCGTTAAATGCGATCTCTCCAAGTTGACTGGCTAATAGATCAGTGTCGTCAATATCATCGACTTCTGTTATTTCAGGTGCAGTAACAGGCTCATCTACCGTATCAATCTCAGCAAAGTCCCAATCTAATTCGTTATCATCGCCACTGCTTTTTTCAGCAGTTTCAATTTCTATCGGCTCAGCAGCTGACTCTTCTATCGCCTCTGATGGCGTATCCTCTGCCATATTGAAGTCAAATTCGTCTAGGTCTGTTGCTGATTTAGGTGCTTCAACCTCAGTAGCGGCTTCAGCCTTAGGCGCTAAATCAGAAACCAGATCATCGTCCATGGCACTTGGCGACAACTCTTCTAATAAGATGTCATCGTCTTCACCTAGCTCAACAATCATGTCTTCTTCTTGAACTAACTCATTGCTCTCAGCTAATTCAAATAATTCATCTTCAGCTTCTTCGAACTCGATATTTTCAAGATCATCCGCAGACAGTAACTCATCAGGGTTAAATGCTATTTCTTCTGCTTCTGCTACAGTATCAGCCGTTACCGGCTCTTCGATTGGTTGTTCAAAAACAACTTCGTCTTCGATCACTGGCGCTTCAGTAGCTAACTCTTCAATGCTATTAGTTTGCTCAACTTCTGGCTCAATTAACTCGTCTTCCAGATTCAGCCCATCGGACAAGTCAAAATCAAAGTTGTCTTCAGGCTCTGCTTTAGACTCGGGCTCACTCATCTCTTTTAATGAGTCAAACTCATCATTGATACTCTCAAGTTCATCATTGCCAAAATCTAAATCTGCGTTAAGGCTGTCATCAGAATCAAGGTCAATTTCACTCATTAAGTCAATGTCATCAGACGCTAGATTCGCATTGGTTAACTCATCAGCAGCTAAGTTATCTTCAACAGTGAACTCTTGCTCAGAAGCACTTGCTTCTTGAGCTTCTTCATCGGCGGCAAGTAATTCATCATATTCACTTTTCTCTTCCATCAAAGTGCTGGTTGATGTGGCGATCTCTTGCTCTTGCTCTTCTGCTTCTCTTTTCGTTTTAGCTCGTAACCAGAAACTTAAGATAACTAACAGAATTAAAATAGGCATCGCTATTAACGCGCCTAGATATAACCAGCTTGAGGTGATAATTTTTAGTAGATCATCACTTTCCTCTTGCGCTGCCGCTTCAGGTGCTGGCTTGGATAATTGCTGGGATAACAGCTCTTTGATTTCTAACTGAACCTTAGAGTCTTCTTGAAGCTGTGTTTTCAGCGTCGACAAATCATTGGACAATGCTTCCAACTTGACTTTCATGCGTTGATTAGACTCAGCAACTTGCATCAATTGCTCATTTGAGTCATCAAGTTGCGTTTTTAACTGCTCAAGCTCCCCACTAACCGCGGCATTATTAGCCGCCATATCAGGCATGGTTTGTTCGACTTTGGTTTCAGCAACTTTTTGTACCGGCTCAGGAGAAGCTGCTGGCGCAGGCGTTGGCTTCACCTTTTCAGTTACGACTTGCTCGGCTACTTTTTCTGCTTTAGCTGGTTCAGCAGCTTTGGCCACAGGTTTAGTGGCAGGCTTAGCGGCTTGCGTTTTTGCAATAAAACTTTCACGAGCAACTTGCTTGTCAACACCACTGATTTCTTCATAGCTAGGGATGGTTAATACCGCACCATTGACTAGCCGATTAATATCATTATTTAGAAATGCATGTGGGTTTTTATTAAAGATAGCCGCCATCATTTGATGGACGGATACATTTCGATTAGGTCTTACCTTGCTGGCAATAGACCACATAGTATCAGAAGATTTTAACGGCCCATAGGTTCCAGCTGATGCGCTGCTGCTAGCAGATGCTGCGGTAGGCGTGGCTTTCACCGTTCTTACTTCTTTGGCGGTTTCACCTTTGGGCCCAGTTAGCTCAACATAAAAACCCGGGGCATCTTTGAATACATCTTCTTCGGCACTAATGTTACTCGCAGCGAGTAATAGAGGTAAAGCTACAGCCGCGCGGGAAAAATAACGTCCCATGTTTTATCCTTTATTTTTGATTTGCTCAAAAAACCAGCAAATATAACGCTGAGAGAGCGCATATACTTATTCAATGACCCATCACTATAAACCAGCATGAAGGGCTAATCTAGTTACAAAAGAAAGTGCAGGGGGGATAGGGGCTAGAATTGAGATCCAGCCCCCTATTTTGGAGCTATTGATGATATATTTCTATTAAAACGAGTGCGTTAGCAACATAAAATTATAAATAGTACTGGCCTATATGTTCAGCAATTTGTACTAAATTGGTTGCACTGCCTTTTTTCAAGTTATCTAGGGTCAACCAGAGTTGGATTCCATTATCATTGCATAGGTCTTTACGGACACGATCAACGTAAACAGTATCTTGACCAACGGCATGGCTAACTTGGGTAGCGATCTCGTCAGCTTCTTCAACAAGCTCAACACCTTGCGCATCACGGATCATGCCCGTAATTTCGTTTATCTCCAGTGGAAAGCGTGTTTCAATGTGTAAAGATGCACCTAAACCATGAAACACCGGTACCACGACACAGGTTGGACTTATTTTCAACTCAGGATCTGAGAGAATGCGCTGTGTTTGCGACACGAGTAACATCTCATCTTGGCTGTAACCGTTAGCTAACCGATTTCCTGATTGAGGAATACAATTAAAAGCAATTTGCGCAGCAAAATAGTCAGGCTCAATAGGTTTAGCGTTCAGTAATTTCGCGGTTTGATTGGCTAAGGTGCTAATGCCCTTTTTACCCGCGCTAGACACTGACTGATAGGTTGAAATATTGACCTGAGTAATACCCACTTCATCATGGATTGGCTTCAGCACTAAAGCGCTAGCAATAACGGCGCAACTTGGACTAACGACAATTTTCGATTGATGAATTTGTGCCAAAGCGCCTGCATTGATTTCCGGAATAACCTGTGGGATATCGGGATCACCAGTAAACGCAGCCGAGCTGTCTATTACTAAACAGCCAGCATCTGTCGCCACTGTTGCCCACTCTTTAGCACCTTGCTCGCCAGCGACAAAAATGGCAATTTCAACTTGGCTCCAATCAAAATCAGCGACATTTTGCACCCGTTGACGCTTGCCTTTATACATCAGGGTTTCACCCGCGCCATTATCACTAGACAGTAGGAATAATTGATTAACGGGGTATTCACGCTCTTCTAGCTGCTCGACCACAGCATTGCCTACTGTGCCTGTAGCGCCAAGTACTGCGATATTGATTAAACGTTCCATAATCCCTCTCCAAGCATCATATTGAGATGCATAGAATAATATTGTTATTAAATTAGTTTGCGATGGTAAAACCTAACGCAGCCAGTAAGTGAGCTTCTTGATTTGCGCCAAGAGACACATTCAGTGTCGAGAACTCACGCCGTTCACGATAATTTTTCCGCATTAAATCAAAACCATTAGGTAGGCCTATCTCGGCACGAAAAATGTTGTCATCACGCCTTACGTCGTAAACAAGATGAACGAGTGACTTCACTAAGTTTTGGTTCAACTCTGCATTAATTTGAATACTGTCGACGACCGCAGGTGGTAAAAACTGGCTTACTTTTTTACTTGGCGTTTCACCTAATTGTTGACACAAAGCCCGGTACAGTATTTCTGTACCATTGGCTTTTCCTTCTAAGCTGTAGCCCGCGATATGCGGTGTCGCGATGTCAGTATAAGGTAACAAAGCCATTTCGATATTTGGTTCATTTTCCCATACATCTAAAATCAAGGTTGGTAACGAACCTGATTCAACACGCTCTAATAAAGCTTGATTGTTAATAACATCACCACGTGAAGTATTAATTAGCACTTGATGCTGATTCAACTGACGTAAACGCTGCTGATCGAATAAATGCTTGGTTGCATAATCCCCATCCACCGTGAGCGGTACATGCAAACTAATAAAATCACATTCCATGATGGTTTTCATGTCAACAAACTGACGTTTGTCTCCGGCCTGCTCCAGCAACGGATCACATAGGTGGCACTTCATGCCCAATGCCGTTAATTTTTGCCAAACAGCGCTCCCCGTATTCCCGGCACCCACAATACCAACGGTTTTACCTTGTAAATTAATCAGGTGTTTTTCAGCATGTACTAAGATCGCACTCACGACATATTGTGCCACTGACTCTTTATTACAACCTGGGGCACTATGGAATGGAATATCGCGCGCAGATAGATAGGTTTTATCAATATGATCCATACCAATGGTGGCGGTACCCACAAACTGAAGCCGTTCGTTCTTACATAATAAGGCTTCATTGACTTGCGTAATTGAACGCACCAAAAGGGCGTCAGCATCCTTTAATTGCTCAGCGGTCACATTTCGCCCTTCGAAAAAGTGCAGCTCACCTAAATCACTGAACATTTCTTGAGCAAACGGGATATTGGAATCGAGAAAAATTTTCATCTTAGTAATAACGTTAGCCTAAGTTTTATAAGCGTCAGAAACAAAAAAGAGCAGAGAATGCTCCCTGCTCTATCCATTCAATCCAACTAAATTAGATTTTTTGGAATACTAACGTTGCGTTAGTGCCACCAAATCCAAAGCTATTTGACATCACTGTTTTCAGCTCTGCTGATTCAGCAACATTTTTAACAATTGGCAAGCCTTCCGCTTTTTCATCTGCTTGGTCGATGTTAATGCTTGGCGCAATAAAGTTGTTTTCAACCATTAGCAGGCTGTAAATGGCTTCATGCACACCTGCTGCACCAAGAGCATGACCCGTCATTGACTTGGTTGCACTGATTTTTGGTGCCTTATCGCCAAACACTTCTTTAATAGCTTCAAGCTCACGAACGTCGCCAACGGGTGTAGAAGTGCCGTGCGTATTAAGGTAATCAATGTCACCTTTAACCGTCGCCATGGCTTGCTTCATACAACGTACCGCACCTTCACCTGAAGGAGCCACCATGTCGTAGCCATCAGATGTTGCGCCATAACCGACAATTTCAGCGTAAATTTTTGCGCCACGTGCAACTGCGTGCTCGTATTCTTCGACCACAACCATACCGCCGCCGCCAGAGATAACAAAACCATCACGATTAGCGTCATAAGTACGAGACGCTTTTTCAGGTGTTTCATTGTACTTTGTTGACAATGCACCCATGGCATCAAATTCCATCGCCAATGTCCAGTGTAGCTCTTCAGCACCACCAGCAAAAACGATGTCTTGTTTGCCAAGTTGGATCTGCTCTAGCGCGTTGCCAATACAGTGTGCACTGGTTGCACAGGCCGAACTAATTGAATAGTTAATGCCTTTAATTTTAAAAGGCGTTGCCAAACAAGCCGATGTAGTACTAGCCATCGTTCTTGGTACCATATAAGGACCAACGCGTTTTACGCCTTTTTCACGTAATATATCTGCTGCTGCCACTTGGTTTTCAGACGAGCCGCCACCTGAACCAACCACTAAGCCCGTACGCTCATTTGATACGTCTTCATCGGACAGCTGTGCATCAGCAATTGCTTGCTCCATTGCTAAGTAAGCAAAACCGGCTGCATCACCCATAAAACGCATAACTTTGCGGTCGATGTGATCTTTTGGTTGCACATTCAATGCACCCCAAACTTGGCTACGTAACTTGTATTCTGCAAATTGCTCAGAAAAACGGATACCGGACTTGCCCTGTTGTAGTGACGTTAGTACTTCCTCTTTATTGTTACCAATACTGGAAATAACACCGATACCTGTGATGACTGCTCTTCTCATTTATAGACCCTGTGGTTCTCACGTTGCCGACTATTATATCATTTTGTTTATGACAACTGGTCGGCTTTCGACAATTTAAGGTAAAATCGGCAACATCATGCCATAAAATAGTGAAATTTTCCTTGTTAAATCAAAAACTCGAGCACGCAAATCTCAACTGGAACGACAATGGCACCCCGACATCGGAACAATTTGATGATATTTACTTCTCAAATATCAATGGATTAGATGAAACTAAACATGTTTTTCTCAGTGCTAACAAACTGCCAAATAGATGGCATAATTTTGCTCAAGATCACTTTGTCATCGCGGAAACAGGCTTCGGTACCGGCCTAAACTTTTTAACTGCTTGGCAGTGCTTCAACGAGTTTAAAGTCTGTAACCCCGATTCAGGGCCCAGCAGGCTGTATTTTACCAGTTTTGAAAAGTACCCTTTAACCCATGCAGACTTAGCTCAAGCTTTAAGTCAATGGCCTGAACTGGCTGAATTAGCGAAACAATTGCTCCAGCACTACCCTAGCGCCACGCCTGGTTGCCATCGACTGAATTTACAACATGGCGAGATAGTATTGGATTTATGGTTTGGCGACATACACGATTCCTTACCAAAAATTTATTGCCCACTGGGCGGCTTAGTGGATTGTTGGTTCTTAGATGGCTTTGCGCCTAGTAAAAACCCGGATATGTGGTCGCAAGAGTTATTTAACGCCATGGCTAAACTAGTAAAACCCGGTGCCACTGTTGCAACTTTCACGGCAGCAGGATTTGTCCGCCGCGGTTTAATAGAAGCAGGCTTTACCATGTCAAAAGTAAAAGGGTTTGGCAGAAAACGAGAAATGCTAGCTGGGGAAATTGAATATCATCGCGCCGAAGAGCCTTCTCATCCTTTTCAGCGCAGAGACCCCCCCCAATGCACAAGCAATAAAGCAACAATAATCGGAGGGGGGATCGCATCAGCAGCAACGGCTCTCGCGTTGGTCAATAAAGGCTGGCAAGTTGAGCTATTTTGTAAAGATGCAACACTCGCACAAGATGCCTCGGGCAACCGACAAGGAGCCCTCTACCCACTGCTGAGTCCTAACAATGTCAATAACAGCGAGCTTTTTGCTCATGCCTTTGAATTTAGCTGTCAAACCCTTAGACAACTCGCTCACCACCCTATTCGTCATGATTTTTGCGGTGTTGTTGAGGTGGATTACAATGAAAAATCTGGGAAAAAAATTCAACGAATTATCGATACACAATACCCTACAACTTTAGTGAAAGCGCTGAGTGCAGAAGAAATGTGCAAGACAGTTGGCTTAGACATTGGTGCCAGAGGACTGCTTTACCCCAATGGCGCTTGGCTTAGTCCAAGTGACTTAACCAACGCATTGATCAAAGAAGCACAAGATCGCGGTCAACTAACCCTTCACCATAACGCAGAGGTTAAGGAGATTGAGCAAAACCAATTAAGCTGGCAATTTTCCTGTAACGATCAAACCCATCAGGCGGATCTGCTCATCATTGCCAGTGGTGCGAATCAGCTAAACTTTGCACCGCTAAAGCAACTGCCTATTTATCCTGTGCGCGGGCAAGTGAGTCATGTACCGAATACAGAGCAGACTAGCAATCTGAGCACGGTTTTATGCTACCAAGGTTACCTGACCCCAGCACATGATGGTATGCATTGCATTGGTGCTAGCTACGGACGAAATGATAACTCTCGCGCCTTTAGCTTGGAAGAGCACGAAGAAAATCACACTAAGATAATCTCGTCTCTTGATAAGGTAAACTGGCCGGAGTCATTAGACTTTTCTGGTCAAAATGCGCGTGTCGGAGTGCGCTGTGGCACCCGCGATAACTTACCTTTTGTTGGCGGCGTACCTATCTTTGAAGCGTTTTCGCAGTTTAACCCCGAGTCATCAAGCAGTGCCTGCTACCCTAACCTTTATATGCTGGGCGCATTAGGCTCAAGAGGCTTGTGTACCGCTCCGTTAATGGCTGAAATACTGGCCAGTGAGCTAAGTGGTGAGCCATTGCCAGTGAGCCAAGCTATTCTAGCGTTATTACATCCGAATCGGTATTGGCTTAGAAGCCTGAAAAAAGGCAGGCCGCTATAAGCGGCCTGCGTAACAATATGCTTATCAGAATGAGCCGTTATTTGAAAGACAGCTTCATTCTTTGATCATAAGTATCACTTTCTGCTTTTGCTTGGGCCAAAAATTGATAGCCAGCTTTGTCTATTTGTTGCTGCAATTGAGCGCATCCCTTATTAACCGGAGATGACTTGATGTAATCAATAAGCTTGTCGGCAGCCTTCAGTACGATATCTTTGTGACCACTCTCATGGTCTAACAAGCCACCTAAATAGGTTTGCCAGTGCGCCTGCGATTGCTCTGATTGAGAATCAACATTCAACCAACGTGGCACCACAATATCAATTTCGATATCCACTGCACCATCGCCAACACGACATTGCGCCCCATTTTTTTCAAAGTTGAGTTGCCAGTTCATACTATAACTGGCTTTACCTGCCGCCTTGTTGCCAGCTTGTCCAGCAGGACCAACAATACGAATTTTTTGGAATAATTCATACATGCTCTTAGCTTCAAGATCATAGAACTTAAAGTTGACGTTCACATTTGGCGTCAGCATGTCGAGTTTACTAGAAGCTTGCCATTGTGTGGCAGCATGAGCACTGTTTAAACCTAAGCTAATTGCACAGCAAAACAGAGAGAGTAAAGATAAGTATTTCATTTTTAGTTATAATATTCCCTGTGATCGAGTCACAAATGAAATTGAGCAGCCCAATAAAAATCTGCTCCAAGCTATCACTTGCATTCTAATTGAGCAAGTTTGATGATGATTGTTTTTGCTTTTTTACTGATGTTTCTCACAAAAAGCAGACTCTTTTACATTTTTCTTAATAAGAATAATGCAATCTAACTACAACTTATCTAATCCTATCAACTGATAGAAAGAATCATCAGCCCCCCTTTATGCCACAAACATCAACGAAAAATGCCACAAAAAACAATATATATGGTCCGCTTACGTGGCAATAACCCATTTATTGCCATAAGATGAAATAAAGCAATTTTAGGAATTTCACATGTCATTACCCGTTCTTATTTGTGATGATTCGGCACTGGCCCGTAAGCAGATGGCTCGCAGCCTTCCTGATAATTGGAATGTTGAGATTACCTTTGCCACCCACGGTGGTGAAGGCTTAGAAGCAATTAAAAAGGGCCTAGGCAGTGTTGTATTTTTAGATTTAAACATGCCTGTTATGGATGGCTACGAAGTATTAGAGGCTGTTTGCAAACAAGACTTAAATGCCATGGTAATTGTTGTTTCAGGTGATATTCAGCCTGAAGCCCGTGAAAAAGTGATGGGCTTTGGCGCATTAGATTTTATTAAGAAGCCGGTAAGCAAAGAAAAAATAGCTGATATTTTAAAACAATATGGCGTTATCAATGAAGCGGACTTACTCCCTGATCTTGCCCCACCCGCCGCACCGGAGCCAAGTGTTGTGGAAGCTGAATTAGCCGAAGATGACATAACCGCTTACGCGGGGCCAAAGATTGAACTTTCTAATGATGCTCGTGACGCCTACCAAGAAGTCGCAAACGTCGCGATGGGCCAAGCGGCCGATTTACTCGCAAGACTACTTAACGTATTTGTACTATTACCTATCCCAACGGTAAACCTACTCGAAGTTAGTGAATTAACCATGGCTCTCGAGGCGGCTGAGTCGACCGATACTATCTCTGCCGTTTGCCAAGGCTATATTGGTGCTGGTATTGCCGGTGAGGCACTGATTTTATTTCATGACTCCAGCTTTAAAGACATGGCAGGCTTAATGAACTTTAAAGGCGAGCTTAACGAGCAAGCCGAAGTAGAAGTGATGATGGATATCGCCAATATTTTGATCGGTGCTTTCTTAAAAGGATTTGCAGAACAATTAGATATGTCATTTAGCCAAGGACACCCCGTAGTACTCGGTCAACATTGTCAGATTTCAGAGTTAGTGAATGAAAACCAAGCCCGATGGAAGCAAACCTTAGCTATTGAGATAAACTATGTGATTGAAAATCATAACATTCATTGTGACTTATTGATGCTATTTACCGAAGATTCCATCACAACCCTAAATAATAAACTCACTTACTTGTTGAATTAAATTATGCAAAATAGCGCTTTTGATTTAAAAGAATTTCATTGGATGGTCGAGATGGTACAAACCATCGATGTTGGCCTTGTGGTCCTTGATCGTGAGCATAAAGTACAAGCTTGGAATGGTTTTATGGAAAACCACAGTGGCAAAGGTGGTAGCCAAGTACAAAACCAAGTGATGTTTGATTTGTTTGATGAAATTCCCAAAGAGTGGCTCACTCAAAAAATTGAATCCGTCTTTTTATTAAAAAACCGCGCGTTTACCACCTGGGAGCAGCGCCCATATATTTTTCGTTTTAAAAATTATCGTCCCATAACCGGCACCGCTGAGTTCATGTACCAAAATATGACCATCATTCCATTGATGAGCTTAACCGGTGAAGTGACTCATGTGAGCTTGATTATTTACGACGTCACCGACAGCGCAGTTAACAAACTACAACTAAAAGATCTGAATAACCAACTGAAAGAACTAAGTCGCATTGATGCCCTAACCCAGCTTTTTAATCGTGGTTATTGGGAAGAGCAATTCAAACATGAGTTTCTACGTTATAAGCGTACCCAAGCCAACGCTTGTTTAATTATGTTTGACATAGACCATTTCAAACGTGTCAACGACACTTATGGTCATCAAGCTGGTGATAAAGTAATCCAAGCTGTTAGTGCCGCCCTCAAGCAAAATTTAAGAGAAACTGACATAGCGGGTCGATATGGCGGCGAAGAATTTGCCGTGTTATTAATTGATACCCCAGCCGAAAAAGCCCTATTTTTTGCGGAGCGTTTACGTAAAAGCATTGAAGCTCTTCACGTTTATCATGAAGAACATGATATTTGCTTCACCATCAGTTTAGGTGTGGCGCAAACTCACGAGGATATGGCCGATGAGAGTGTTTGGCTTAAAGAGTCTGACGCAGCGCTGTACAAGGCAAAAGAATCAGGCCGTAACAAAACCTGCACTGCCGCCTTGCCGAAAAAAACGAATGACGATAAAGAAACGTAAACAGCAATAGTACTGTCTATGGCTGTGATAAAAACGCCCACATTTCTTGCACCAAAACTTGATCGGGTGGGGTCAGCTCTTTAGCCGTAAAAGCTTGCGCTAAACCTGATTCAACTTGTTTCTTAAAATCTTGTTCTGACAGTGTATTTTTCTGTTCACACTGGGCTAACGCTAAGCTCAAGTGCCCCGATAGATAGCCAGACGCAAACAGCTCATCACTGGTGCCCGCATCTAAAATAGCTGCCGCTTTTTGTTCTATTTGTTCATATAGGGAGTACATTAAATTTACCTTAAATACATGCCGCGATAGTCAAATGACCCTCGCTGTAATGGAGCAACGCCATAAAATTCACCTAAGGCGTTAATTAAAAGCTGAGCTCTTGCCGGAAAACCTTGTTCGAGATAGATTAATACTTGGTCGTACACTCTATGCTGAAAACCTAACCGGTCAATTTCAATGCCAGACAGGTTGTCACAACTGACCGAAAAATCAAACCCGCAGCTAACCGCCAGAGCCCATTCAACTGCTTGGGGCTTAATTTCTACCTGCTCAAAGGCAGCTTGTTGCTGCTCGTTTCGTCCATCTGGCTCATACCAATAACCAAAATCAACCAACAAACGGCGTTTTTTACCCGCGATGCACCAATGGGAGAGCTCATGCAACGCACTAGCAAAAAAACCATGTGCAAAAATAATGCGGTGATGCGCATGCTTTTCATCTGCCGGCAAATAGATAGGCTCTCCCTCGCCCGCCACTAACTGAGTATTCTCATGTACGAGAAAGCACTGTTCAAATATGGCAATTAAATCTTGATAATGGTGCAACCAAACCTCGAAACGCTATCTAACTGACTTAGACGCGCATTCTACCTATTCCCCTACCAAGGAACAAACATCTGTGAATTTTTGCCACCTGATAAGCTTTTTTAGCCCAGCATTAGCCTTTTTCTTTAAACACTTGGCGTTTTTAGCTAAGGTGATGACAGCTATCATTCATAATTAAACATTTGCTCAAAAAAGCAGTTTCAAACGATTAGGAAATAGGCCAGATGCCATTGAAAACTGACGAGTTACGTACAGAAAAACAAGACTTTTTAATTACCCCTGCCGAGTTAACCGAAATCAGACCCGTCAGTGACGCGGCGGCTGGTGTCGTCACCAGAGCAAGACGAGAAGTAGAAGCCATCATATCCGGTGAAGACAAGCGTTTACTTGTCGTGGTTGGCCCTTGCTCCATTCACGACCCAGCAGCAGGCATTGAATACGCTAAACGCCTCGTCAAACTAAAAGACGAGTTGAGTGATGATTTATGCATTGTGATGCGCACCTACTTTGAAAAACCTCGCACCATTGTTGGCTGGAAAGGCTTAATAAATGATCCGGATCTGGACGGTAGCTACAACGTGAATAAAGGGATAGCCCTTGCACGTAACCTGTTGCTTGATATTAACGAACTGGGCCTTGCCACTGCCACTGAGTTTTTAGACATGGTAACAGGGCAATATCTAGCCGATTTAATCACTTGGGGCGCAATAGGTGCACGTACCACGGAAAGCCAAATTCACCGTGAGATGGCATCTGCTCTTTCTTGCCCTGTTGGCTTTAAAAACGGCACCGATGGTAATTTACAAATCGCAATGGATGCCGTTCGCGCCGCTAAAGCGCGTCACATTTTTTACTCGCCGGACAAAAATGGTCGCATGACTATTTATAAAACAGCAGGTAACCCATATGGCCACATCATTCTACGCGGCGGCAAAACACCGAACTACAGTCAAAAACATGTGACAGCATCAGCAGAACAGCTGAGCGATGTTGGTCTTACTCCGCGCATCATTGTTGACTTCAGCCACGGCAACAGCTTAAAGCAATATAAAAAGCAATGGGATGTAGCTGAAGACATCATGACGCAAATGCGCAGTGGCAGCAAAGCCATTGCCGGCGTCATGATTGAGAGCTTCTTAGAAGAAGGTAATCAAGCGGTCGAAGATGGTAAAGAGCTCGTGTTTGGTAAAAGTATTACCGATGCTTGTATCAATTGGTCAGACACAGAAAAAATGCTACACGAACTGGCTAAAGCAAGCCGCGATAGCCGCAAATAATCACCACCTGTTAACCAATGCAACTAAAATAAGTTGTATTGGTTTACAAGGAGCAGGGTGTCAGCGTTAATAATGCCCTTGCTCCTAATTCAACATTCGCGTTGGGAAACAAAATTAATTCTCGCTCTGCTTGCACATGATACTCAGCCCCCGCCTCTTGCGCTAATAAGGTACCTTGCTGATAGGGGGTAAAGTTGTCTACCTCTGCTGAAAAATTAAAACTAAAGTCTGCTTGAGTTTTGACTATCTGTTGCGCTATTTGGTAAATAATCAACGCATCTTTCGCTATCGTTTCATCTTCGTCCTCAACATGAGCTAAAAGCCGAATTAAATAACACACGAGCTTCTGGTGATCGCTCATCTTATTTTCATGCCATGGCAACGCTTTACCTAACTCTAATGTAGCGGCTTGAGCTTTAAATTGTTGAAATGATGCATAACTGAAGGTATTGGTTGCTAGCTGACTCAATACCGCGGCCTGGATCCCGGCATGCTGGAGCTCATCTATGTGACTCAATAAACTCAATTCGTGGGTGACGATAGGCACAATAGCAAAGGTATTATAAACCGAACCCCGAATAGCACAGTGGCAATCCCAATGCAGCTTGTCAGTGTCTTGATGAATGGTATAAAACCGTTCCACACAACGCTCTAATAAATCAGCTCTGGCCGCCTCTTTACAGGGTTCAATACTACGATGTGCGCCGCAAAATAAACGGTTTAGATTAGTATCAAGGTAGCGCACCCCAAGCTCAATCGCATCCGGATTCCCCAAAATAAACAAACATGGATTAACAACCTCTAATTCACCCAAGAATACCCGTTTAATCAGTTGATTTATGATAATGATAGGCGCCGTTTCATCGCCATGAATGCCAGCGGAAAGAATCAGGCTACGGGGGCCATTGCCATCAAGATACAATACTCCCGGCGCCCAACATTCGACTCGAATACCACTGGTATTAGACGCTAAAAATTCTGCTGCCTCACATCGACCTAAGGTGTAATCAATGAAGTCCATCATCACTCCAACTAAGCTTACTTAACTGAAGTATAGACAAAAAAGGGAAGCCAATAGGCTTCCCTCTATAACTTCTTCTAGCCAAAAAACTAACTTAGTGGGCAAGCTTTCAAGTGCCAAATGTTATCAACATAATCTTGAATAGAGCGGTCAGAGTTAAACTTGCCCATGCATGCGGAGTTAATGATCGCCATTTCTGCCCACTTTGCTGTATCACGATATGCGAGATCAATACGACCATGGGCATCGCAATAACCTTGATAATCAGCCAAACAAAGGTACTGATCGCCCCACTCTAACAGACTGCGCTTAATATCAGATAGCGCACCTGGATGGCCTGGCGTAAAGTAATCACTGTCTAACCAGTCCAGCACAGCTTTTAGCTCTGCATTACCATAGTAGTAATCGTAAGGGTTATAACCTTGTTTTTTAAGCGCTTCGACTTGATCTACATTCAAACCAAAAATAAAGATATTGTCGTCACCTACTTCTTCGGCTATTTCAATATTGGCACCATCAAGGGTACCAATTGTTAATGCGCCGTTAAGAGCAAGTTTCATATTACCGGTGCCCGATGCCTCTAGACCCGCAGTTGAAATTTGCTCAGATACATCTGCCGCAGGGATAAGCTTCTCGGCCAATGACACACGGTAATTTGGCATAAAGACCACTTTTAGCTTGTCTTGGATCCGCGGGTCATTATTTATTTTATCTGCAACTTTATTAATGGCATAAATGATTTGCTTAGCCATGTGATAGCCCGGCGCAGCCTTAGCACCAAAGATAAATACACGAGGCACCATGTCTAATTCAGGATTAGCCAATAAACGGCGGTACAAGGTTAAAATATGCAGCAGATTAAGTTGCTGTCTTTTATACTCGTGTAGACGTTTAATTTGGATATCAAAGATCGCATCAGCGCTGACATCAATACCAGTCAACGTTTTAATTTCTGTAACCAGTTTCTGTTTATTGTCATGCTTAATGGCCATGAACGCTTGTTGGAATTTTTTATCCTTAGCTTTTGGCAATGCATCTTTTAACAAATTTAACTGGGTTGGCCAGCCTGTGCCTACGGTTTCGTCATACAATGCCGATAGCTCAGGGTTGGCGGCTTTTAACCAACGACGTGGTGTTACACCATTAGTTACATTAACAATTTTCTCTGGGTATAGTTCATTGAACTCAGGGAATAAGTCTTTTTTCACTAAACGAGTATGTATCGCTGCAACACCGTTTACTTTATATGATGAAACCACGCTTAAGTAAGCCATGCGCACCATGCGGCCGCCATCTTCTTTAATGATCGACAACTTGCGCTTCATCTCATCATTTCCTGGCCATTTCGCTTCTACTTCTGTTTCTAAGAAACGGCGGTTAATTTCGTAGATAATTTCAAGATGGCGCGGCAGTACTCGTTCAAATAGGCTCACAGACCAATTTTCTAGGGCTTCAGGTAGTAATGTGTGATTAGTGTAGGCAAACGTATGACGGCACACATCCCAAGCTTTAGCCCAAGTGACACCTTCTTCATCAATTAAAATGCGCATCAACTCAGGCACAGAAATAGCAGGGTGAGTATCATTAAGCTGGATTGCTACTTTGTCGGCAAACACATCCCAATTATTGTCATTGGTACGTTTAAAGCGGCGAAGAATATCTTTAACTGAACAAGCGCAGAAGAAATACTGCTGAATTAAGCGCAACTCTTTACCCTGCTCGGTTGAGTCATTCGGATAAAGCACCTTAGACACGGTTTCCGCTTGCGCTTTTTCTGATTGCGAATCGACATAACCTCCCGCGTTGAAGACATCCCAATCAAAGGCTTCACCGGGTTTACTTTCCCATAGACGTAGCACGTTAACTAATTTCGCACCGTAGCCAACAATGGGAATATCCCAAGGCACCCCTTTTAATTTTCGACCGGCATGCCACACTTTACGCATGCTACCATCGTCTTCAAATACACTTTCGACATAACCGTATAAAGGCACTTCTTGCACTGACTCAGGGCGGCAAATTTCCCACGGGTTACCGTATTCACGCCAGCTATCAGGGCGCTCAATTTGGTGACCATCTTTGAATTCTTGACGGAACAAGCCATGTTCATAGTGAATACCGTAACCGATAGCCGGGTAACCTAAGGTTGCTAACGAATCGATGTAACAGGCTGCAAGGCGCCCTAACCCCCCGTTGCCTAATGCCATATCAGGCTCTTCTTCACATACTTGGTAGATATCTTTACCTAAGGCTTTGAGGGCTTGCTCTGCTTCACCAAATAATTCGAGATTATGTAAATTATTTGACAGTAGACGGCCCATTAAGAATTCAAGAGATAAATAGTTAACCGCACGAGTATCTTGCTTAGAGTGTGACGCTTGGGTATCGGTTAACTTTTCAAAAACGAGTTCATTAATTGCGGCACAGGTCGCATTCCACCAAGCCTTGTCATTAGCTTTATCTTCATGAGTACCTAAAGTAGAGCGAAGATGGTGAACGATGCGTTGTTGTAGGTTATCTGCACTGAGATCAAAGGGTTTGGTCTGCTTTTTTGTCGCCGCCATTATGGATTCCTTTACAAAAGAGAGGTTTAAACATCACAGCTATAAGACGGTTAAACGTGAATAAGTTTGGTAATTAAAAGTAAACCATTCATTGTTGATTTACCAGTAAATAAGACGACAGCATGACAAACATTTGTTTCACTTCAATGATATATAGAAATTTAATTATCAAAAAGGGAGCCGAAGCTCCCTTTATTAATCACACCTAATGAAGTTTACAGCCCGGCTTTTGTAAATGCCGCCGAGACAATTTGTTGAGCCTCATGTTGGATACTCTTTAAGTGCTCTTCATTTAAAAAAGATTCCGCGTAAATCTTATAAATATTTTCGGTGCCGGATGGACGCGCGGCAAACCAACCATTTTCAGTAACCACCTTTAAGCCGCCAATCGCTGCATTATTGCCTGGCGCATTGGTTAGCTTAGCGAGAATAGGCTCACCTGCTAGTGTGCTGGCTTCAACCATCTCAGGGCTAAGTTTACTAAGAACCGCTTTTTGTTCTGGTGAGGCTGGTGCATCTAAGCGTTGATACAAAGGCGCACCAAATTCAGCGGCAAGCGCTTGATAATGCACGCCAGGGTCTTTTTTGGTGACCGCAATAATCTCTGCCGCTAATAGCGCTAAAATAATGCCGTCTTTGTCAGTGCTCCAAACACCGCCGTCTTTGCGTAAAAACGACGCACCAGCACTTTCTTCACCACCAAAACCAAATTCGCTATTAAATAAACCATCAACAAACCATTTAAAGCCCACTGGCACTTCACACAATGGTTTATCCAGTTTTTCTGCTACGCGATCTATCATCGAGCTAGACACTAGCGTTTTACCGATTTTTGCACTGGCAGGCCATTGAGGACGATGGCCAAATAAGTATTGGATCGCAACAGCAAGATAATGATTTGGGTTCATCAGGCCAACAGAAGGGGCAACAATACCGTGACGGTCATAATCTGGGTCATTGGCAACCGCAATATCAAACTGGTCTTTTAGTTTGATCAGACTCGCCATGGCGTAAGGTGATGAACAATCCATGCGGATCTTGCCATCTTTGTCTAAGGTCATAAACGAGAAAGTAGGATCAACTTTATCGTTAACCACGGTAATATCTAAACCATAATGTTTCGCGATAGCGGGCCAAAATGCCACGCCAGAGCCGCCTAACGTATCGACGCCAATTTTTACGCCCGCTGCAGCAATGGCCTTCATATCCAGCACATTTTCAAGATCCGCCACATAAGGAGCGACATAATCATAGTGCTCAGCTTTGGCCAGTGCGGTTTGATAATCCATACGTTTAACGGCGGTTAAACCTTGCGCTAAAATTTCATTAGCTCGGTCTTGAATAATTTTCGTGACATCGCCATCGGCAGGGCCACCATTTGGCGGATTATATTTAAACCCGCCATCACGCGGTGGATTATGTGATGGCGTAATCACGATACCATCAGCAAAGGGATTATCACCACTACGGTTAAAGCTCAAAATGGCGTGAGAAATAACCGGTGTTGGGGTATAGCCTAAACCCGCTTGCACCACAACATTAACCCCATTGGCAACTAACACTTCAATCGCACTAGCAAACGCTGGCTCTGATAAAGCGTGGGTGTCCTTACCTAAAAATAACGGACCTTGATAGCCTTGCTGCTGACGATATTCTGCAATCGCTTGGCTAATAGCCAAAATATGATCTTCATTGAATGCACTGTCAAATGAACAACCACGGTGACCAGAAGTGCCAAAAGCGACTTGCTGTTCACGTACCTCTACGTTTGGCTTATTAGTATAATAAGCCGAAACTAAAGTAGGAATATCCGTTAAATCTTGTTGCTCGGCAGGTAAACCTGCACGTGGGTGAAGTGACATAATTATCCTTAAAGTTTGATATCAGATTTTTTCACATGCTTTTTCTATCACATGATGGGCATACCCCATACTTGCCATCAACTGCGCGATAATAATACGTTTTCTACCTGTATTAGCATTGGTGATCACCCAAAATGGTGTATCAGGGATCGCTCTTGGCTTACAGGTTTTCCCCCCTTCTTCAAGGGCCTCTTGCGAGGTAGCTAAATACAAGCGCTTGCGACCACGGGTGGTCTCGCTAGCACTGGCAAATAATGCTTGGTTATGTTTATACATTTGCGACAACATCAGCAAAAAGCGCTCTACTGAATGTTCAACATTGGCTAACATGGCGCTGTCTAAAAAAGACTGCAAGCTAGCGGAGTCAGGCGTCTCTTGTTGTGTTACCGACGGTTCAGCCTTAACAAGTACTTTTTTAACCGTTTGTTTTGTTGCAAGGGGTTCACTGCATTTTACTGCTTCTGTCGTCCCTTGATCCGTTAGCGGGGGTAACGATAGTAAACGACGTAAAATTTGTGAAGCGCTTTCACCTATATCTTTTGTTTGAGCAGCAATATATTGATACAACTCATCATCAAGCTCTATTTTTTTCATTTCTTACAGGTATTTCCGACAAAACATGGGGGGATTATACCCAGACTCAGGCTGACACTCCAAGACTTTGCGCTGATCTATCAGTACACTTGCTCAGTATGTATTCAAGCTGGGCCGAGGTGAGTTCCAAGAATGTTAAAGGCGAGTTTGAAACGCTCTGGTTATCGCGACTGATTCTCTTTATGCTAAGCACCTGAGATGTCTAAGCCAGTGGCAGAGATAATTGATACTATATTGCATCAAAATGACAACACAGTTAATGAAAGAGTAACCCATGCAACTTAATTACAAAATAAATGGTCAGGGAGAGTCCGTCTTTCTTATCCATGGCTTATTTGGTAGCTTGTCTAACTTTGGCTTGTTGCACCAAGTACTGAGCCATCATTACCGAGTCATTTCGATAGACGTTCGCAATCATGGCGAATCGCCGCACCACCCAAGTATGGCCTACGAAGAAATGGCCGATGATGTGCTGAAGTTAGCGAAACTACTCGACATTAAAACCTTCTCACTGGTAGGCCATTCAATGGGCGGTAAAATTGCCATGATGGTAGCTCTGAAAGCACCAGAAAAAGTGCATAAATTAGTGGTAGCCGATATGTCACCCGTCAACTACGAGCCTCGTCACCAAGGCGTGTTTGCCGGCTTACAAGCCGTTGCTGAAAGTGAGGTAAAAACCCGTGGCCAAGCGCAACAATATTTAGCCAAACACGTTGAAGAGGTTGGTGTACAACAGTTTTTGCTTAAGTCTTTATACCACCATAAAGATAAAATGATTTGGCGCTATAACTTAGCCGCCTTAGTCGAGGGCTACTCAGACATCATTGCGTGGCCTGATACCGACCAGAAATTCAATGGACCAACCCTGTTTATAAAGGGGCAGTTGTCCGACTACATTATTGACGACTATTGGCCACACGGGCGGCGCCATTTTCCCAATGCAAAAATAAAAATGATCATGGGCACTGGGCATTGGTTGCATGCTGAAAAGCCAGCCATTTTTAATAAATTAGTAAACGATTTTTTACACGCAACAAGTTAGCGAATGGGCATCAGTTATGGTATATTCCCGCGGTTTAGATACCCAAGCAACCCTCGCTGCGCATAGGCCTTGACGTTACTTGGGTCTAATTGAGCCTAACTGATCTTAAATTAAGTGTCTTATGTTAAGTGAATATGTTGAAGAAATAGAAACTTTAGGCCTTTATGGCTTTTACATCATGATTTTCCTACTTATTGGGCTTTCAATTAATGATGTATTAAAGCGCAGTAATGTGCCTAAATTTGGCCGTACAATTGTATGGATGGTATTGTTTTTAGGCTGTGCGGGATTTGTATCCAAAGGCATTATTGAAGTTTTTTGGGAGTCTAACGGGCTAGGTTAAGCAGTAAGAAACATGGCAAAAGAGCTAACTGATAGAACGACGATAGACCTTTTCTCTGAGGATAAACGGCCAGGTAGGCCGAAAACGAATCCGCTATCGCGCGAACAACAACTTAAAATTAACAAACGCAATCAAATCAAACGCGATAAAGCGAAAGGTTTGAGACGAGTAGAATTAAAGGTGGAGCAACAGTTGTTTGAACAGCTAAACGATTTGGCATTGCAGCAAAACATTAGCCGCAGTGAACTCATTGTTTATATTTTAGAACAACAGCTCACACCACAATAGTAATCTTAAACAACAGGTAATTTCGATATGGCAAGTGTAGGGATATTTTTTGGAAGCGACACAGGAAATACTGAAGCCGTCGCAAAAATGATCCAAAAGCAACTTGGTAAAAAGCTAGTTGAAGTGAAAGACATCGCTAAAAGTAGCCAAGCTGAAATCGATGAATTCAGCTTACTTTTGTTTGGTATCCCAACTTGGTACTACGGCGAAGCGCAATGTGACTGGGACGACTTCTTTCCCGAGCTAGAAGAAATTGATTTTAGTGAAAAATTGGTCGCTATCTTCGGTTGTGGTGACCAAGAAGACTATGCTGAATACTTCTTAGATGCGATGGGTACCCTACGCGATATCATCGAAGCAAAAGGAGCAACCATTGTCGGCCACTGGTCTACCGAAGGTTATGAATTTGAAGCCTCTAAAGCACTCGTAGACGATCAACATTTCATCGGGCTAGGTATCGATGAAGACCGTCAACCAGAGCTAACTGCAGAGCGTGTTGAAACTTGGGTGAAACAAATCTACGACGAAATGTGCTTAGCAGAGTTAGAAGATTAATTCTCTGAGTAGATATGAGCCTCGCGTGCCCGCGGTGTCATATTATAAATACAATTGAATGCTATTTTTGTTAAGGTGGACCTTGCCCACTTTAACAAAAGCATTGTAAGCTAAATATATTCGTATCGGAATAACTCCGATTTCACGCAAAATATCAGGACAATATCCCTACCATGGCCGATAACAATAAAGCACTCAAACAGGCAGGTTTAAAAGTCACCCTGCCTCGGCTCAAGATTCTTGAGCTTTTAAGACAGCCTGATAGCCAGCACATCAGCGCAGAAGATCTCTACAAAAAACTTATCGAACTCGGTGAAGAAATTGGTTTAGCGACCGTTTATCGTGTCCTTAACCAGTTTGATGACGCAGGCATTGTCACGCGTCACCATTTTGAAGGCGGCAAATCGGTATTTGAACTATCGACAATAGAGCACCACGACCACCTTGTATGTTTAGACTGTGGCGAAGTGATTGAGTTTACTGATCAAATGATTGAAGATCGCCAAGAAAAAATTGCAGCCGAGAACGGTATTGAGCTCACTAACCACAGCTTATACCTTTATGGCCGCTCAGTTGATGGTAAATGTAACCACTAAGTTACGTCAACAATACGACACCTAAGTCAAAGATGTCGGTAGTCAACTAATAAAAAAGCCGCAATAGCGGCTTTTTTAGTAGGGTCTGTTTATTGCCTCAAGATCAGCCTTCCACTTTGCCCCAAGTATCACGTAAGGTAACAGTGCGGTTAAATACAAGTTTACCTTCGCTGGTATCCACATCATCTAAGCAAAAGTAACCCTCGCGTTCAAACTGATACGCTTTTAGAGGCTCAGCATTGGCTAATGACAACTCTGCAAAGCCTTGTTTAACCACTAAAGAATCAGGGTTTAACACCTCGTGAATATCTTCAGCACTCCCCGGGTTGGCAACAGTAAACAAACGGTCATATAAACGAATTTCCGCAGGCACGTTTTGCGCCGCGCTCACCCAATGGATCACACCTTTTACCTTGCGACCATCAGCAGGGTTTTTGCCCAAGGTATCAGTATCATAGCTACAACGTAGCTCAACTATTTCACCTTGCTCATCTTTAATCACTTGTTCAGCTTTGATCACATAAGCATTACGTAAACGCACTTCTTTGCCTAACACCAAACGCTTGTACTTTTTATTGGCTTCTTCACGGAAGTCATCACGATCAATATAAATTTCACGACTAAAAGGTAACTCACGAGTTCCCATGGTTTCATCTTTTGGATGATTAGCCGCATTGATCATTTCAACCTGATCTTCAGGGTAGTTTTCAATCACAATTTTAAGTGGATCAATTACCGCCATTGCACGTGGAGCATTCACTTCAAGATCTTCACGAATACACGCTTCTAACATCGCCATTTCAACAGTGTTTTCTTGCTTGGTAACACCAATGCGCTGACAAAAATCAACAATAGAAGCAGGTGTATAGCCACGACGGCGAATACCAGCAATAGTAGGCATACGCGGGTCATTCCAACCACTGACAATCTTTTCTGTCACTAAAGCATTTAGCTTACGCTTCGACGTTAACGTACTTTCTAGGTTTAAACGTGAAAATTCAATTTGCTGTGGATGACATGGGATGGTGATATTATCCAATACCCAGTCATATAGCGGACGGTGGTCTTCAAACTCAAGAGTACACAGGCTATGGGTAATACCTTCGAGCGCATCCGAGATACAATGAGTAAAGTCGTACATGGGATAAATGCACCACTTGTCACCGGTTTGATGGTGATGAGCGAAACGAATACGATAGATCACCGGATCGCGCATTTTCATGTTAGGCGATGCCATGTCAATCTTGGCACGCAACATCATTTCGCCTTCTTTAAACTCACCCGCACGCATGCGCTGGAATAAATCTAAGTTTTCTTCAATTGGGCGATCGCGGTAAGGACTATTTTTACCAGGCTCAATCAGAGTACCGCGGTATTGGCGTGTTTCTTCAGCATTTAACTGACATACATAGGCTTTGCCTGCTTCAATTAGCTCAACCGCAAATTGGTACAATTGGTCAAAGTAGTTGGACGCGTAATTAATATCACCGTGCCAGTTAAACCCTAACCATTGCACGTCACGCTTAATTGCTTCAACGTAGTCAATGTCTTCTTTTTCTGGATTGGTATCGTCAAAGCGCAAGTTACATAGCGCATTATCGTAATCACGAGCAATACCGAAGTTTAAACAAATCGATTTCGCGTGACCTATATGTAAGTAACCGTTTGGCTCAGGTGGAAAACGGGTATGTACGCGTCCACCGTGCTTACCGTTTTTAATATCTTCATCAATGATTTGACGAATGAAATTGCTAGGACGAATGTCCGCCTGACTCATCGCATACCTCGAGTAATTAAAATAATACCAATAAAATAGCCGCTAATGATCCCCCATTCGCGGCTTAAGCACAATAGCTGATCGCATCGCAATGATATATTTTAGCAACAAAAAAGGGAGCCGAAGCTCCCTTAGTTCATACTAGGTTAAGACCCAGTTGATTATTTACCTGCGATAGCTTTCATTTCGCTAGCAACAAGCTCTGCTTGTGGACCTAGGATAACTTGTAAGTTGTTATCACCTAGTTTCACCACACCCATAGCGCCTAAGCCTTTAAGGGTGCCTTCGTCAATCACGCTGCGGTCTTTAAGAGTCAGACGTAAACGAGTAATACAAGCATCAATAACTGTTAGGTTATCTGCACCACCTAACGCCGCTAAGTATTTTTCAGCTAGTTCACGCTTGCTTTCATTACCACTTGCTTTAGAAGAAGTGTTTGCTTCAACTGCTTCACGACCTGGTGTTGCAAGGTTGAACTTAACAATCACAAAGCGGAATACGCTGTAGTAGATAGCGAAGAACACTAAACCTTGTGCTACTAGCATGTACCATTTGTTCGCTAGCGGGTTGTTTGCTGATAAGAATAAATCCACAAGACCTGCTGAGAAACCAAAGCCTGCTGTCCATTGCATAGAAGCTGCGATGAATAGCGAGATACCTGTTAATACAGCGTGTAAGAAGTACAGTACAGGCGCTACGAACATGAATGAGAATTCTAGCGGCTCAGTTACACCTGTGAAGAAAGATGCAAAGCCAGCTGCAATCATGATAGATAGCACGCGCTCTTTGTTTTCTGGTTTAGCTGTGTGGTAGATAGCTAAAGCTGCACCCGGTAGACCAAACATCATTACAGGGAAGAAACCAGCCATGTAGCGACCTGTTTCGCCTACAACTGCAATTGTGTTGCCATCAGCGTCTAGTTTCACACCGTTAACCACTTCGCCAGCAGCCCACCAGTTACCTAGATCGTTAATGCCTGCGAAATCAAACCAGAATACTGTGTTTAGTGCGTGGTGTAGACCAACAGGGATAAGCAGACGGTTGAAGAAACCGTATAGACCTGCACCAAAATCACCCATACCCGTAATTGCTTCACCAAAGTGAATTAGGCCACCGAAGATGATTGGCCAGATGTACATAAGCACAAATGCAAGAACAATAGCAGCCCAAGAACATAAGATAGGAACAAGGCGTTTACCGCTGAAGAATGATAGTGCTTTGTGTAGCTCTACTTGGTAGAAACGGTTGTAAATCTCAGCCGCAACCACACCTGATAGGATACCCACAAACTGGTTGCTAATTTTAGCAAACGCAAGTTTCGTTTCAGGGCTGTCCATTGCAACTAAGCCAATTTGCTCCACTGCACCTGGACCAAGAAGGGTCGTAATTACCATAAAGGTAACAAAACCTGCTAAAGCCGCTGCACCGTCTTTATCTTTTGACATGCCGTATGCCACACCAATGGCGAACAGTACTGACATGTTATCAATGATCGCTGCACCTGATTTAATCAGGAATGCGGCCATAGCATTACCACCACCCCAACCCGTTGGGTCAATGTAGTAACCAATACCCATTAATACGGCAGCAGCTGGCAAAACGGCCACGGGGACCATTAGCGCTCTACCAATCTTTTGTAAATAACCAAGAATATTCACAATTACCTCTCCTTTCCAATAGGTCATTATGTGTGTATTTGAGTGCGTAGATTTTTTATTTTTAAGCTAGCTTTTATCTACCTAAAGCAAGCATAGATGGCAGCATAAGGGATTTATTTCGCTGCGCAAATTAATATTCAAAACTTTTGTGATCACGGTCAACAGCACTACACCTTTAGTCTCATAACTGTGCTTAACACCACATAATTAGCTCCAATGAGCCTCTTAAAAGCTTCTATATGGCAATTTGAGGCCATTATGCCAAGGTAGCAAGAACAATATGAAAGGGCCTTATGGTGAGCTCAAACTGACTGAATGCGATGATAAATTACGAAACGTTGCTTCGGTGGCGATATTTGACCTTGAGTAGTACTAATACTACAAAGTAAAATCATACACTTATTTAATGCCTTCAGCTTAGATTCTTGCTAAAAATATGTAATTTTGGCCAGAAAAATAAAAACTTGCTAAAAGCCATCACAAATACTAAGAAAAGTTTCTTCTCGCTGCGAATTAACTATTGCAATATTTCACGACAATCGCCACAATGACTTTAAATTTAGGGGTGAGATTATCACCCACAACGTAAATTACATTCACTTTAATCCTTTTAATTTGTACTGGAGAGATACCTCATGAGACTTATCCCACTTGACACAGCAAAAGACGTTGGCCTTTGGTCTGCACGCTACATCGCTGATCGTATTAACAAGTTTGCGCCAACCGCTGAACGCCCTTTTGTACTAGGTTGTCCTACTGGTGGTACGCCTCTAAACACTTACAAGCGTTTAATTGAACTTAACAAAGCGGGCGAAGTAAGTTTTGAGCATGTCGTCACATTCAACATGGATGAATACGTAGGCATCGCCCCTGATCATCCAGAAAGCTACCGCAGCTTCATGTACAACAACTTCTTCAATCACATCAATATTCAAGAAAAGAACATCAACCTACTTGACGGTAATGCCGAAGATTTAGAAGCGGAATGCCAACGTTACGAAGACAAAATCAAAAGCTACGGCCAAATCAACCTATTCATGGGTGGCGTAGGCACAGACGGCCACATCGCATTTAACGAGCCAGCATCATCGTTAGCGTCTCGTACACGTATCAAAACATTAACGCCAGATACCCGCATCGCTAACTCACGTTTCTTTGACAACGACATCAACCAAGTGCCAAAAATTGCCCTAACCATTGGTGTCGGCACACTACTTGATGCAAAAGAAGTATTGATCTTAGTAACAGGTCATAACAAGGCACAAGCACTTGAAGCCGCAGTTGAAGGTAGCGTAAACCATTTATGGACGGTATCTGCACTGCAACTTCACCCTAAATCAATTATCGCTTGTGACGAGCCAGCAACACTAGAACTGAAAGTGAAAACCCTAAAATACTTCAAAGAGCTTGAAGCTGGCAATGTAGGTAACCTTTAAGCCCTAAGGAGTGACAGATGTACGCGTTAACTAACTGTACAATTTACACAACTGAAGCGGTGCTTACTGAGCATGCTGTATTAGTTGAAGGCGACCAAATTCACTCGATCGTTGCGGCTGCTGATATAGCAGCCGATATCGAGCAAGTTGATTTGAATGGCGCCAATCTTGCCCCAGGCTTTATCGATCTACAGCTTAATGGCTGTGGTGGCGTGATGTTTAATGATGATGTGTCGATTAAAACACTGCAAATCATGCAAGAAGCCAATCTGAAATCAGGTTGTACTAGCTACCTACCCACCCTGATCACATCTTCAGACGAAGATATGAAAGCGGCACTGCAAGTAGGTCGTCAGTACATGGATGCAACGCCTAATGAAGTATTAGGGTTACATCTAGAAGGGCCTTATTTAAGCCTAGAGAAAAAAGGTATTCACCGCCCTGAGTTTATTCGCAAACCAGCTCAAGAAATGATTGATTTGATTTGTGAAAACGCCGATGTAGTGAGCAAGGTCACACTGGCACCAGAAAACACCCCTATTGAAGTAATTAAACAATTATCTCAAGCAGGTGTTGTGGTATCACTAGGCCATACCAATGCAACTTATGAGCAAGCCAAAGCAGCTATCGATGCTGGTGCGACTTTTGCTACCCATCTATTCAATGCGATGAGCCCAATGACAGGCCGTGAGCCTGGAGTACTTGGCGCAGTTTATGACAGTGAAGATGTTTACACTGGCATCATTGTAGATGGTTTCCATGTTGCTTATCCGAACGTGCGCATTTCAAAAAAAATCAAAGGTGACAAACTGATTTTAGTTACTGATGCGACGGCACCTGCAGGTGCAAATATTGACCAATTCGACTTTGTCGGTACCACGGTATACTACAAAGATGGTAAATGTTTCGGCGCAGACGGCACCTTAGGTGGCAGCGCAGTAACCATGATCGAGTCAATCGAACAATCGGTTAAGTTCGTTGGTATTGAATTAGATGAAGCTATTCGCATGGCCACTCTTTATCCTGCGAAAGCCGTCTCTGTCGAAGATAAACTGGGCACCATCGCGCCGGGTAAAGTAGCCAACTTGGCTATTTTCAACAGTGACTTCAAAGTAACCGGTACCGTGGTTAACGGTCTTTATAAGAAGCAATAAATAATGAAAAACGGATTGATAGCCAATGTAGATTTAATTAAACAAGTAAATAGCGCAGCTGTTTATCGCTTAGTTGATTCTCAAGGGCCAATCTCTCGCGTTAAAATTGCCGAAGTCAGTCAACTGGCTCCGGCAAGTGTCACCAAAATTACCCGCCAGTTAATTGAACACGGGTTAATTAAAGAAGTTGCACAACAAGCTTCAACCGGCGGCCGACGCGCGATCTCACTCACCACCGAGACATCCAAATTTCATTTTGTCGCCGCCAAAATTGGCCGGCGACTTCTTACCCTTTCTTTATACGATTTATCCGGCAAAGAAATTGTAGGTATCCAGCTACCGATTCAAGTAACAGAGCAAGATGATTTAGTCGAGTTTCTCTGCCAAACATTAGCCGACTTTATTGACGAGTATGCACGTAAAACCAAAAAGTTAATCGCCATTGCGGTAACCTTATCGGGTTTGGTTAACCCGCAATCTGGTATTGTAATTTATACGCCCCGATACAATATGCGCAACTGCCCACTGGCAGACATCATCTCACGACGCTTTTCAATGCCAGCCTTTGTCGGTAACGACACCCGCGCCATGGCACTGGCCGAGCACTACTTTGGCGCATCAAACGATTGTGACGATTCTATTCTTATCACTATCCATCACGGTACCGGCTCAGGGATTATGTCTCGTGGCCAAGTATTTCTTGGAAGTAACCGAAATGTGGGTGAAATAGGCCATATCCAAATTGATCCATTAGGTAAACGCTGCCATTGTGGCAACTATGGCTGCCTCGAAACCGTGGCGTCTAATGAAGCCATAGTTGAACAGGTTAAGCAGTATATTGAAGAAGGCCGTCAAAGCAGCCTCGGCGGCAAGCAAATCGACATTTCCAGTATTTGCCAAGCGGCCAACAAAGGCGACGCGCTTGCGATTTCAGTGCTTACTAATGTCGGTAAATATCTCGGCCAAGCTATCGCGATCATGGTGAACTTATTTAACCCTGAAAAAGTGTTAATTGCCGGAGAGATAATGGCGGCAGACCAAGTATTGCTGCCAGCCATTAAACAATGTGTTCACCATCAATCTTTGCCTAGCTTTCATGACAACTTGCCGATTGTGCCAGCAAAATTTCAAAAGCAGCCAACCATGGGCGGTTTTGCCCTAGTCAAGCGCGTGTTACTTGATGGCTCGTTATTACAAACCATTATGGAAGGCAATCGTCAGCAGTAATGGTTGTAAGCCGACTGATGCGCTCAATCATGCGAGGCAACCCCACTTCGTGACAACAAACGGCGATTAATCCCAAGTGATCTAAACGTTAATGGCGGGCTGAGGAGCAAACATAATGAGTGACCGTTAAATAGCAGCAATAAATCAAAATAGGGGATCAAGGTCAAGAGGCTGCTGACAATATTGCGCATAAATGAACATGTGATCACACTATTTTTAAATCTGGAATTAGCTATGAAAGCACGGTCGGAACACACTAAAAATATCTTGTTAAAAAACGCATAATAAAATGCCGATCGAAATCTTTGTGGCCTAACATTTTTTCAGGAAAATAGTTCCCCGTAATAACTGCCACAACCTCTTGTTCTGGCATAATTATGACTGTTTGTCCTCCAGTCCCCCGAGCTGATATTAGTTCAAACTCCTTGCCATTAATGATTTGCCTCTTAAGCCACCAAAGATATCCGTACGAATCCCAACTCATAGCTGTTTTTGTATGAGCTTTAGTAGACACATCTACCCAGCCAGAACTGACAACTTGCTCGCTTCTCCACACTCCTCTATTCATTATTAACTGGCCAATTTTCGCTACATCCCATGTTGTTAACCACAAACCTCCGGACATATTAGCGCTTTTATCACCGAGCATTGTCCATTCGAAATAATTAATATCAAGCGGGTCAAAAAGGTATTTTTTTGCAAATATATGAATAGGCAACCCACTTGCTTCTTCTATAATTTTACCTAATAAATAGGCGGAATATTCATTGTATTCAAAGCTATTAACACTCTTCCTGCTTAACGTGGAAATAAATTTCAAAGGATTTTTGTGATACATGAACTCCATAGGTAGTGAATTAAGGTTAACCTCACCGTTAACAAAGACATCATTATTATTCCATTTTATATTTGCCGACATTGTTAGCAATTCATGTATGGTTATTTCGTCGAGAAAGTTGTAACTTACTGAAATATATTTAGAGGCAGCGTCACCGACACCATCTATAAACCCTTTATCAATTGCCACCCCAACCAAAATACTTGTTATACTCTTAGTAACCGAATTTAAGGTATAGAGATTCTTATCTCCGTGACCATTTGCGATATAAGAAAGACATGGTTTACCTTTATAATAGACAAGAACAGATGTTATAAACTCATCTTGCTGAGTATTGGTCGCACCAACTATTCGATTAAATGCTCTTTCAACTACCCCATCAACACAACCTTTTTTTAAATTAGGAATGGTGACTGAGCGCTCACTACCAAATTCATATGCCCCTTGCTTAGGTAGGTTAACTTTATCTAACCTTACGGCTTGAACCGAAAATGAAATAAAAAGTATAAAAAAATATAACGCATTCATGATTACTCATTCACCAAAAATTATGTAAATCACATTTCAAAGCTAACCTAATAACTTAAGCTAGCGAGTCCCCACAAAATATCGTTCGCTATCATATGTATAGAAACGCACCTCGTAGTGTGATCTAATTAATTTCGCCAAAAAAAAACAAGATTACAACGAGATACGTCAACTCAATATCATACACCAACAGCTACAAAATCAATGTCATTTCATTCACAAAAAGCGACTTCAGTCCCTCATTGATTCCACTCAAGCATTGCTCCAAGGTGACCGTTTCTCCTTAAAGAAACTTGGCCGCTTAAGAGGCGAAGTGGGCGTGAAACTTAGCAATCAAAGTTGACTTTCGAATAAGAGCTTCAAGGCCAAGCAGATGTAAATCGAAAAATCATTTCGGGACTGATAAAGCCCTGCTTATAGTTTTGGCCTAGGCCATTGCCGGAGTCGCAGCACTAAGCGATTAGATATCCTTCTACGAATCAGCCTGTCGGCACAAGTCGTATTTTGGTGCATTGGGCTCATTGCTGGCAGCAACATTGGCAATATCAGTTTCAAACCAACACCATCAAAACACGACACGTTCAGTCAATAACACGGCTTGCAAAGGGAGCTGCTAAGGCGGCAGGTTCACCGAATATGTAGCGCGGATTTAGAGTGGGCGCTCTATGAATATATAAAGGTGATCCATCAAACAACGATGCTTAAATTATGAGAAGATTCGTCAGCACCTTCACTTAACAATGCGCTACCGCATTTAGCTGAGTAGCGCATTGACTAAGTTATTTTCGAACATCAATATAGATAGTACCCAGCTCTAACTCATAAGGCTCACCTAATCCTTGCGCTAGCTCGAAATCCAGCTCAATGGCCAAGGTTTCCGTCTTTAAGTAGTCTTCATACTTTTCTAGCCACTGCCGTACTTTGTCTGAAGTATTTATTGCAATCCATATTCTATCGGTAACATTGAGCCCCATTGATTTTCGCTTTTTTTGGATCCCACTGATTACTTCTCTCACCATACCTTCTGCAATCAGCTCTTCAGTTAACTCAGGATCAAACTCCATCGAAATAAACCGATTTGACACGGCATTTACACCAGCTTTGGCCTTGCGAAAGATAACTATCTCATCTTCATTAAAGCGTTGGCCATCGACTTCGAACTGGCCTTGTTGCTGCAGCTGATCAATATCTTGTGCCGTCAAATTAGCGATTAAACTCGCGTAATGCTTCATCTGCTTGCCAAGGCGTTTACCCAACATAGGGAAATTTGCTTTAGCGTACAAATCAATAAATTGGCTCTCATCTGTGCTGAAACTAAGTGTTTTGATATTCAACTCAGATTTAATGTAACTCGACAGGCACTTTATATCTTGTAATTCAGCGGCATCTCGATGCAAAACAGTGGCACTGCTTAGTGGCGTTTTTAGCTTTATTTTTAGATCATTGCGTTGCTGACGCCCCATCACTACTAAATGCTGCAAACGTTGTACACTCAGCTCCAACGCTGGCGATTTAAGTTCGGCTTTTGCTTGTGGATAGTCGCACAAATGAACAGAAATAGGCCGTTCTTTATCGTTAGCATAACCGTTAAGTTGTTGATAAAGATATTCAGATAAAAATGGTGCGAATGGCGCCATCAAAGTCGAAAAGGTATTTAAGCAATAGTAAAGGGAGGCATAAGCACTTGCTTTGTCTGCATTCATTTCAGCTTGCCAAAAACGGGCACGATTAAGGCGAATATACCAATTGGTTAAGTCTTCTAAAAACGCAAACAGTGGTGGGACAACCTCGTACAAACGATAGGCCTGCATTTCGCTGTTTACTTTCTCTATCAAGCTTTCCAACCGTGATACAATCCATTGATCTAAAACGTTTTCTTTAGCTAACTCGCCGGATGCCTGCCATTTATCGATATCAGCATACGTACTAAAAAATTTAAATGCGTTATACCAAGGTAACAACACCTTACGCACCATTTCTTGAACACCACTGTCGACAAATTTTTGCTCTTCTGCTTTTACTAAACCCGAGTTGATCAGGTATAAGCGCAGCGCGTCAGCACCATATTGTTCCATCAACGAGTCAGGCGCGGTATAGTTCTTTAACCGCTTTGACATCTTTTTACCGTCTTCAGCCATCACAGTGCCATTTACAATGACATTGGTAAATGGCGGTTTGCCAAACAAACTCTCACTCAATACCTGTAGGGTATAGAACCATCCGCGCGTTTGATCGACCCCTTCAGCAATAAAAGAGGCAGGGAAGTTAGCCTCAAACTGTTGTTTATTTTCAAACGGATAATGAACCTGCGCATAAGGCATAGAGCCAGACTCAAACCAACAATCAAATACTTCAGGTATACGACGATACACACCTTCTTCATTGGCGACAGTAAATGTGAGCCCATCAACGTGGTCGCGATGTAAATCCGATATTGCTTTACCCGTAAGCTTAGTCAGCTCGGCAATTGAACCAATACAAACATGATTACCAGTGATGTCATTGACCCAGATGGGTAGCGGAGTGCCCCAATAACGGTTCCTGGACACAGCCCAATCGATGGCATTTTCTAACCATTTTCCCATTCGACCTTGCTGTATGTGCTCAGGTACCCATCTGATTTGTTTATTATTCTCAACCAACTTATCGCGGATAGCGGTCACTTTGACATACCAAGAAGGCACAGTACGGTAAATGATTGGCGTATCAGAGCGAGGACAAAAGGGGTAACTGTGCATCAAGGTTTCATGGTGATACAAGTGTCCCTTGTCTTTTAATGTTTGGATGATTTGCTTGTCCGCATCTTTAACATACATTCCGGAAAAATCATCGACCTCTTGCGTAAAACGGCCTCGACCATCTAATGGACAAACACTGGCGCTCACGTTATTCGCTCGGCAAACACGTTGATCATCTTCGCCAAATGCCGGCGCCATATGAACGATACCCGTCCCGCTTTCAAGGGAGACATAATCATCCGATAAGACTTGGAAAGCCCCCTCTTGCCGCTGACTAGCAAAATATGAGAACAAAGGCTGATATGTCTTACCAACCAATTCAGTGCCCTTGACCGTTGCAAGGACTTCTACTTGATGATTTTTTACTACTGTCTCCATAAGGCCTTGAGCAAGCCAGATTACCTTATTAACCGTTTTATCCCAGACTTTGACATAATCGAACTCCGGATTAACACATAAGGCTAAGTTTGAAGGTAAGGTCCAAGGTGTTGTGGTCCAAGCGGCGAAATAGGCTTCGTCATTCTCAAGTTTAAATAGCACCGTCACTGCAGGATCTTGCACATCTTTATAGTTAGACGACGCTTCAAAGTTAGACAATACGGTTTCCAGCTCAGTAGAATAGGCAACCACTTTTTCGCCCTCATAAACCATCCCTTTATCCCATAACTGCTTAAATACCCACCAGACCGACTCCATGAAATTAGGGTCCATAGTGCGATAGTCATTTTCAAAGTCGACCCAACGACCTAGTCGAGTGATGGTTTTTTCCCATTCTTGGCTATAGCGCTGAACAATGGCACGACACTCATCGTTGTAGGCAGCGATGCCGTATTTTTCGACCGCCTCTTTAGCCGACATACCAAGAGCTTTGTCTATTTCGTGCTCGATGGGCAAACCGTGGCAATCCCAACCAAAGCGACGTTCAACATGATAGCCAAGCATCGTTTGATAACGCGGCACTATGTCTTTTATGGTCGATGCGACAAGATGGCCATGATGGGGTAGCCCCGTTGCAAAAGGAGGCCCATCATAGAAAACAAAGGTGGGTTTATGTTGCGATTGTTCGAGAGATTGCTGAAAAACCTGATTTTGCTGCCAAAAAGTCAGCACGTCATGTTCAGCGTTAACGAAAGAAAAATTTGTCGATGACGAATGTTGTTTTTGCTCTGTAAACATACTTACCTCTGTAAAATGGCCTAAGAGGTGAAGTAATAAAAAACCCGCCTCTTAGGCGGGTTTTGAATTTGTTAGCTACGCAAACTATCCCACCACTTCAAAAGAAATGATGCTAATAATTCGTTGGCTAAGCGTTTGCGTATTCATGAGGTAAAAATGACATCATCGGCAAAAGATGTCAACTGCTCCTAATAATTTTGTCTAAACCTGAAAATATTGCGGGCCTTATTTTCAGGATTTAAAGTCAAGAGCACTGTTACGCTAATTTAAAAGGAGCCTACATTCCTACATGAACGAGCCTAGTATTGAAAACTCGGGTGCTCTGAAACATGCATCTTCAAATTGGTTGGTAAATCCGAAGTATTAGCCTAGAAGTGCACTAATGGTTAATCCGTGAGCTAAACTATCACTGCGATATTTGCTTGGAGTCTGGTTAAACATTTTTTTGAACGCATAAATATAGGCTGAATCCGAGGCATAACCCAACTCCAAAGCAATGTCTTGAATCGTTCGCGTTGAGCTTAATAACTGTAAAGATAAAACCAACCTGACACTTTGTCGCCACAAAGAGAAAGACTGATTAAATTCTTTAGCGCACAGCCTTGATAGGGTTCGCTCTGATGCCCCCACCTTGACTGACCACTCTTTAAGTGTGAGTTTCAAGTTTGGTTGCTGTCTCAGTTGAGTAAAGATCGACTTCAATCGCTTATCCGCTGGGATTAACAATGGAATATCATAACTACCTGCAATTTTAATTTGATCTCTTAACACCACAAGCAAATTTGTAAGATTAACATCCGATAATTTACTAATACCTTCACCGAATAAAAGCAGTATTAATTCTTTAATGAATGGGGTTACTAAACAGGATTTTGGGCAATCACCATATTGCACGCATGCACTTGGATTAAGATAAATTGCCAAAAATTGGGTATCCGTAACAGCAACGGATTTATGCACTGTACTTTCCGGTATGAATAACATTGCATTATGAGGAACAATGGCAGATTTTTGGTCAATTGTTGACTGCAATAAGCCAGTTAAGGGAAACACTATTTGGTGCCACGGATGTGAATGAAGCTCGTCAATATAGCCAGCAGGCATATGGATTGCTTTGGTAATTAGTTGGCTATTGGAGGATGTCAGGATGAGTTCATTTGCTTGCATGCTTGGCGACTTATCTATGTTTTATGTCAGTTAGTATAATATTTGCCATATTAATTTAATATAGAATTGTCATTTAATCGTCAGTTTAAAGGCCAAAAAATGCACATCCATTTTATTATTCATGAACATTTTGAAGCACCAGGTGCTTATGAAAGCTGGGCAAAAAACCGTGATTTCACGATTAGTTATTCCAAAGTTTATCAGGGGGATCCCTTGCCAAAAAATGTTGATGATTTCGATTTTTTAATCGTAATGGGCGGACCTCAAGATCCGTCAACGAGTAAAGAGCAATGTCCTCACTTTGATACAAAAGGTGAACAAGATGTCATCTTGACAGCCATTGATGCCGGAAAAGCAGTGATTGGGGTTTGCCTTGGCTCACAACTAATTGGTGAAGCGCTAGGTGCTCAATATGAACATAGCCCTGAGCGTGAGGTTGGCAAATTTCCCATTAACTTAACCAAGGAAGGATTAACACACCCACTTTTTTCTCATTTTGGTAGCACACTAGACGTCGGTCATTGGCACAACGACATGCCCGGATTGACCTTGGATTCTAAAGTTATCGCTTACAGTGAAGGCTGCCCAAGACAGATTGTTGCCTACAGTGACAAGGTATTCGGTTTCCAGTGCCATATGGAACTAACAAAAGAGCTGGTTTCGCTGTTAATTCAAAATGACGATTTAAGTAGAGCGGCAGAGTATCGCTTTGTTGATGAGGCAGACATATTACTGAATCATGACTACCATGAAATGAATCTAAAACTACACGAATTCTTAGATAAATTGGCGCAACGCTATCAGGCAACAGTCTAGCTCACCATATCCGCTACTTATTGACATCATTGGCGATTTGCTAATTTGTTGCCGCTGCCTTAGCAAGGTTCACCATCATGCCTAAGCGAGATCTTGATACAACATTAGCTCGTCATCAAACAACCGCTTTACTGATAAGCCCTGTTGATCAATCAGCCCATAACTAGCGGGCGCTTCTCCCCTTGGCAATGCGATGGAGCCGGGGTTGAAATAAAACAAATGCCCCCGCTTTTCCGCTACTGGTTGGTGGCTATGAGCAAAGCAAAAAATATCGCCTTTGCTCAAAGGGGGTAAAGCATCAGGATGGTAAACATGACCGTGGGTTAAAAAGAAGCGCCTGTCATTCGCAAGCAATTGGTTATAACTTGCGTCAATTGGAAAATCGAGCAAGCCTTGGTCTACTTCACTGTCGCAATTACCGCGTACAGCAATAATGCGCTTAGCAAATTCATTGAGCTTAGAGGCAACCATCGCTGGCTCATAACCATTGGGCAAAGCGTTGCGTGGACCGTGATTTAACACATCTCCTAAAATGACTAGATAGTCAGCCTGCTGGCGAGTAAAGGCTTTTAGCGCGAGATTTAAAGACGAGAGCGAGCCGTGAATGTCTGCAATAACAAAGAGTTTCATAATATCCCAGTAAAATAAGCTAATCACGCCCCTGCAATAGAGGCGAGTTAATGTTAGCTAATTTCAATTGTGGGGATTTGCGCTATATCATGCCAGCTGTACCAAATTTCATTTTCTTTGCCGCAGCCACAGGCACTGGCTGCTTTTTCCGACATGGATTTATGCACATTGCCCCGTTTGATGAGCAGCGCAAGCATGGCATCTAAACCTTGCGGCGAAACGCGATAACGGCGGCATAACTGCTGCTGACTGATCCGCCCTGCTTGTTGTATCTCTTGCTTAAGCCTTTGCAGTATCACCCATCACCACCTTAGGCTTTAATAGGTCGCCTTTAAATTTCATCACCGCTATCACGCTCGCTAAACTAATCACAATCCCCCCCAGCCAAGCCAATGAGCTTGCAGGATGCGCTGAGATACGCGCGGCTTGATAAACAAATACCGCCACTAAATAGGCAATACCAGTGGTCCAACAAGCGGTAAATATCGCCCATTTTTGACCAATTTCACGTACCAACGCGCCCATTGCTGCGGCACATGGAATGTAAAGCAGGATAAACAGTAAGTAAGCAAATGCCCCCGCTTGACCGTCAAACCTTTGTTGCATATCAGCAAACACGCTAACATCCACCTCTTGCTCTGCTGCCGCCGACGCTGCGTCAGAAAGGTCGCCCACATTCACACCAATGGGATCACTAAAACTCAACCCAGCTAAGTTGTCAGGAATCGTGTTTAGCGCTTCAACTAATTTATGACCTAAGTGAAACTCTTCTACCTCGACCTCATTTTGGCTGGCGTATAAACTATTTAACGTGCCCACCAGCGCCTCTTTCGCAAAAACCCCAGTAATAACGCCTACCGTCGCAGGCCAGTTATCTTGCGTCAGCCCCATCGGGGCAAATATGGGGGTCACTTGCTGCGCCACCACACTCAAAATTGACTTATCGCTATCTTGGTTACCAAAGCTGCCGTCGGTCCCGAGTGAGTTAAAAAAGCTCAGCGCGGCCACCACTATAATGATGGTTTTACCGGCCCCGAGAATAAAACTTTTCAACTTATGCCAGGTTTTAATCGCGATATTGCGTGCGCGCGGCACTTCATAATCAGGCAGCTCAAGTAACATGTTTTCACTGTTGCCCGGCAATAATGTCCGGCTCAGCACAAACCCGGTAAATACTGCCACTAATATTCCCGTAAGGTACAAAACAAACACCAAGTTCTGACCATTTTCAGGAAAAAAAGCCGCCGCAAATAAGGCGTATACCGGCAGTCTCGCGCCACATGACATAAAAGGTGACATGATACTAGTGAGTAGTCGCTCTCGCTCTTTATCTAAGGTGCGCGCCGCCATGACTGCTGGCACCGTACAACCAAACCCAACAATCATCGGCACAAACGATTTACCTGGCAGTCCAAGTTTTTGCATTAGCTTATCAACCACAAAGGCGGCACGCGCCAAGTAACCCGAGCTTTCAAGCAAAGATAAAAACAAATAAAGACAAGCAATAACCGGAATAAACGTCGCCACGGTTTGTATGCCTGAGCCTATACCATCCGCCAAGATCGCATTTAACCAAAGCGGAGCCCCCCACTGAGTGAGCAATAACCCCGCCCCCTCAACAAAAACAGCGCCAAAACTAATATCAAAGAAGTCGATAAAACTGCTACCTATGTTAATGCTGAACATAAAGAGCAGATACATCACTAACAAGAAAATAGGCACACCAAACCAACGATGTAACACCACAGCATCGATTTTCTCTGATACGCTAATGGACAACTTACCTGCCGTGCTAATGCCTTGCTGCACGAGTTCATAGATAAACGAATAGCGCGCATCAGCAATGTGTAAATCCAAATCATGACTTTGCTCTAAAGTGCGCCTTAACTGCGTAACGTCGAGTTGATCCTGAGTGGATAATTGCCCTTGTAACCGCACATCAGATTCAATCAGTTTCATCGCCAAGCCACGACTATGGCAATCAAGCCCTAAGGTATCCGCGATAGGCAATAAACTGGATAGCGTGGCTTCAAAATCATCGCCATAACTTAAAGCGAGCGGCTGATTGTTAAGTTGCTCAAGTAAATCAGGTAACTGCTGCTTAAAGGTACTGACTTGATCAACTTGATGCGAAGAAAGCGCTAGCACAGGGCAGCCTAGAACTTGCGCAAATAAGTCTAAATCAAAACGCAGGCTTTTCTGCTCGGCGCTGTCCATTTTATTGAGTAGCACCAGCATCGGAAAACCAAGCTCTTTGAGCTGCAATGTTAAATACAAACTGCGCTCTATCGCGGTAGCATCCAATACATTAATGATCAAATCGGGTTGCTGACTAAGAATAAAATCAAATGCAATTTGTTCATCAAGTGAGTAACTATCTCCCGCGTTATCAAAACTATAAATACCGGGTAAATCAGTCACACTAAAAGACTGCTGGCCTACTTCAAACTGCCCTGTTTTCTTATCAACGGTTACACCGCTCCAGTTACCCACTTGTTGGCGAGCGCCCGTTAAACCGTTGAATAGGGTCGTTTTACCGCAATTAGGATTACCTACGGTGATAAGGTGTTTAGCTGCACTCATTAAATAACCTCAACCGTAATTTTTTCTGCTAACGTTTTGCGTAGCGCTAAGCTGATACTTGAAGTTTTAATTTGCAGGGGATCGCCAAAAGGTGCGACACGCACAAAATGGATCCGCGTTTGCGGCAATAATCCCATCGCTAATAGTTTTTTACGGTGCCCGACGCTGATACCCTCATAACCAATAATTTTAGCTTGTTGGCCAACTACTAATTCTGATAACTTCATCTAAACACCTTTAGTAATGCGAATTGTTTTTATTTTAATGCATTTTAAAAATACTGAAATAAAAATGTTTGCGGTAGATCAACTTTTTTGTCGCCACTGACAGAAGGAACGATAAGTAAGTGCCTAAAAATAAGCGACGACTCAACCCTTACAGGCATTCACCTTTGCACTCAAGATGGGTAAAATAGCGCAAAAAATGATAGGAAGACAACATGAGTGACAATAGCCGCTTGGTCTATTCAACAGAAACAGGCCGAATTGATGACACTAAAAAAGCCGAAGTCATCCCTGAAACCGATGGTATAGTGCGGATCCGCCGTGAAACCAAGGGCCGCAAAGGCAAAGGCGCAACCTGTATTAGCGGCTTAGGGTTAGCGGAAAAAGAGCTTAAAGAGCTAGCTAAAGCCTTAAAAAAACGCAGTGGCAGCGGCGGTACGGTAAAAGACCATGTGATAGAAATGCAAGGAGACCAACGTGAGTTGGCCAAGGCATTTTTAGAACAAAAAGGGTTTACCGTAAAATTGGCTGGCGGCTAATTACAATATTATTCATTTCCTAATTCGGTTTGCACCCATTAAGGTAAGCCGATTAGCTGTATAGGTATTTTTTGTGGAAGCTTTACTCACTTCAACCCTCGCGGTAGCCATCGCTGAAATCGGCGACAAAACCCAATTATTAGCTTTTCTATTAGCCACCCGATTTAAAAAACCGTTGCCTATTATTTTGGGCATTTTTATCGCCACTATCGCCAACCACGCGGCAGCCGCTTGGATGGGTGATTGGGTTGCCAGTTTAATCTCACCACAAGTGCTTACTTGGGTGGTCGGCTTGTCATTTATTGCCGTGGCTATCTGGATATTAGTGCCCGACAAAGCCGATGATGAAGATAACAAGCTTTATCAATATGGCCCTTTTGTGGCGAGCTTAGTGCTGTTTTTTATTGCCGAGATTGGCGATAAAACGCAGGTGGCAACGGTGCTACTCGCGGCTAAATATGATCAGCTGTTTATGGTCATTATGGGTACCACGCTGGGCATGTTAATTGCGAACGTACCTGTGGTTTTTGCTGGCCAATTCAGCGCGGATAAATTACCACTCAATTGGATCCGTGGCATAACCTGTGCGCTGTTTGCCATCATGGGTATTTCAACTCTGATTTGGGCTTAAAATGGGCGTTAAAACAGGCCGAGCTGATCCTCTGCTATAGCTGAAAAATTAAGGCCAATGGCAGGTAAAATGGCGTCGGCAATGGGCTGCAGTTGTTTTTCAACATAGTGGTCATAGTCAATCGCACTGCTAATGTATTCAAGGGGCTGTGGCCCCGCTAAAGTATTCAGGTAACGGATAACGCCTTTATTTTGGTAGCGTAAAGGCAAACCTCGTCGCTGGTTTTCAGCATCCGCTAACATCGCCGCCCGAGCATGGGGCGGTATGTTTTTCACATAGCTATTTAATGGCTGGCCTAAGCGTTTTTTATATACCAATAAATCATCCTTTTGGCCGCTGCGAGTTTGCACCACAAAATCACGAATAAATGCGCTGGGATCTTGCTCTGAAAAAATCATTTGGTATAACCGCGTCTGAAAAATGCGCGCCAGCTCGGTCCAATCGGAGCGCACGGTTTCGAGCCCTTTAAATACCAATTTTTGCTCGGCGCCGGTGCCTGTTAATCCCGCGTAACGCTTTTTGCTGCCTTTTTCTGTTCCTCGAATAGTGGGCATAAAAAATTGCTGATAGTGGGTCTCAAATTCCATTTCTAAGTGACAAGACAAATTCATTTCTTGCTGTAACTTTTCTTGCCAACACTGATTAATATGCTCGGCTAAGTCACGCCCAATGGCATCAGGATCTTGGCTACTTTCAAGAGGCTCGTTCAATAATACAAACGTTGAGTCGGTATCGCCATAAATCACTTGATACCCTTTGGCTTCAATCCAGCTGCGCGTTTGCTTCATGATTTGATGGCCACGCAAGGTGATTGAGCTTGCTAAGCGCGTATCATAAAAACGGCATCCCCCAGAGCCCAACACACCATAAAAAGAATTCATAATGATTTTAATGGCTTGTGAGGCTGCCGCATTTTTTTGCTGTTTCGCTTCATCTCGCGCTTGCCAAAGCTCGTTAATAATATCCGGTAGAAAATGAGTGTGACGGGAAAAGTAAGCGCCTAAAAACCCTTCAATGGCTTGCTCTGGCTGTTTTAACCCTTCTATCATTCCGACAGGATCGATTTTAAAGGTTCGGATAATCGACGGATAAAGGCTTTTATAATCCAGCACCAAAACGTGCTTATACAAACCCGGCTGGCTTTCCATCACATAGCCTCCAGGGCTAGCAAGGCCACCATCGGGCGGAAGGTTGGGCGCAACATAGCCAGCGCGGTGCACCCGAGGTAAATATAAATGGGTAAACGCCGCGACCGACCCACCACTGCGACCAAGTTCAAGACCGGTTAAACGGCTACGTTGCTGTAAAAAGGCAAGTAACTGGGTGTGTTGGAATATTTGCCAAACGAGGCGACAGTCTTGCAAGTTGTATTTTGCTAGGGCCAGCTTGTCATGATTAAACTGATAATTTATCTCGGCCATTTTGTCTACGCTTTGGTTAATACTCTTACCTTCGCCGAGTAAACTTTGCGCAACAAACTCAAGGGAGAAACTATCAAACTGATAAGTGGCCGCCTTGAGGGCTTCAATACCATCAATCACAACTCGGCCAAATAAATCTAAAAATCCCCCGCCCTGCTGACTATCGCGCCACTTGGCCAAGGTGTTCGCCCTTCCATATCTGGGCTCTATGCCAAGTGCCTGCGCGCGTTGCACTAGCAGTCGCATATCAAAACCGATCACCGCCCAGCCGATAATAATGTCAGGGTCGTAACGCGTTAACCACTGCATAAAGTGCTGCAGTAACTCAGCCTCATTACGACACCAAATGATATAACCTAAGTCATCGGCCTGTTCCTCGCCGATCATATAAACCCACTGCCCCCAATCGGCATAAAGGCCGATAGAGTACAAATGGCCTTGTTCAGAGCACTCTATGTCCAATGAAACGGTGTTAAGGGAGCACGCCACTGGGGCGGGTTTAATCTTGGTGTTATGCACCTCAATGTAGCCGGCTTTTTGCACAAATTTACCGGTGAAACAAATTTCAGCGTGAACAAATCGCTCCATCAAATATCGATCATAAGGCTTAATATCGGCTTCAAAGGTTTCTATCTGCGCGGCTTGTAATAAACGTGATGCCTGAGTGGCCTGATAACTAGAGCTGAAGTACAAACCTAACGTGGTTTGATGGCTAAAAGTGCATAAGTCGAGTGACTTTGTTTGGTACTGAAAATCTGCGAGTAATGTTGCAATGGCAGTACGGTACTCAGAGGCAACAAAAAACACCACGGGCTCAGGTGAGCTAAAAAGGCGATATACACCCGTTTGCCCCTTAAGCCAAAATTCATGTTTAACCCCTTGTGGAGTATTGTGGCTGTGGCGCGTTAGTAAAAAGCCTGACTCGATAGCCTGCATTGTTTCTCCTATGCTGGCCCATCAGTTTACCTCAATCGCCAAATAATCATACCCTGAGCAACAGAGATGCCAAGCAGTGTATTGCCAAGCTCCTAACACACTTTTGCCCCAAAATGAGTTTGGGGTGACCAGAAATAGCCCTTTATAGGCATCAGCCAAACAATCAAGCAGGGTGTCAGTGAACGTCTCGCCGTTGCCTGTGGTATCACCAGCAAAAGGCCTTGCTAGAAGCTCGAAAACCAAAGGAATCAATATTGGCATTAGCAATGATTTCCTTGCTGCTCTAGGTCTGGCATAACTAAAGGACATTTGAATTACTATTCATTACGGAAGATGAGCCGCCCATTTCACATCTTCTCAATCGAGAGAGCATTGTGGGTGGTTTGGGGGCTGGAGGTTAGAGACCTCCGGCTACCCGATTAGGTGCGTAGCCAAAGTTGGTAAAAGTCCGTTTCATCGTGCTTGGGATTCTTACGCACGAACTCCCAACCATGGCGCTTGTAGAATGTGAGAGCTCGATGGTTAGTTCGGCTTACCGAAAGTACAGCACGCAAACAACCCGCTTTACTCAAAATACTTACAATATAATCCTGCACTTTTGGGGCGAGTCCTGATCCACGAAAATTCGGCTTTAAGTAAATGAGATGCACATAGCCAGTCTCCGGCTCGGGTGAAAAGCTACGAAACTCTAACTGCCCTGCAAACTGACCATCCACAAATATATGGATATAGAACCATCCTGATGTGGTTAACCGGTCAAAGACTCGTTCACGATAAGTAATTTCCATACTTACCTTTTTCATCAAGCACCTAACGCTTACAGCAAGGGCACGGTCTTTTCCGCGTCCATTGCCTGTTATTGTTAGAGTTCAGACCTCTTAGAATGAACTCGATCATAGAAAACTTTCTTTTCCTTTTGATACTCTGCTTTGTTGTCGGGATACTTTTCATGCAAGCCAATTTTTAGTTCATTTAACTCTCTGAGCAGTTCAGGTTTAGAACTTAGTTGCTCTTTAAAATTTAAATGGTTTAATGCATTGATATCGCCATACTCATGAATATGCAGGTGACTGACATAGGGAGTTTGCCTTACAAAATAATGGCGCCTTTCGATCCCATACTCACCCCGATACTCGTAACCAAGGGCAACATAACAGCCAATAAGTGTTTTTGCAGTTTCAAAGTTCTTCACTAGCCCTAGAATATCCAGAACATCTTTCGAATAGAGCCCGGCAACTGAGGTGTAGTGGTACAACTATTTTGGCCACCTGATTAGAGGTGATAAGATCACCGTAACTAAGCAGGTATCAATGTGTCAAAACGTACAAGACTAACTTATTCACCAGAATTCCGACTAGAAGTTGCCCAAGAAATCGTCGACAAGGGCGCTCAGTTCGCGAGGTTGCTGAGTCACTAGAGTTAGGCAAGTCAACCGTCGATAAATGGGCAAGGCAGCTGATGGCCCAGCGAAATACTTGTAACACAATATCACGGGCATGAACGGCAGTGGCCGGTGCGCCGCGCTCTACTATGGTATCGGTGAGTACCCGTAGGTCTTCATGGGTGATTTCTGTCAGCTTTTGATTACCAAACTTAGGTTTTAGCTCTCGCTCATACACAGAGCGGCGCATATCGCGCGTTGAGTCGGCCATTTGATAATCCCTAAGCCATTTGTCAGCCCAGGCTGCAAACGTCTCAGTATCCTTTATCCGCGATTTACTGCGGGCTTTTTCTTTGGCTGGTGACTTGCCCAATGCAATCAACTTCTTTGCCTCGATTAATCGTTCTCTGGCTTCTGCTAGCGTGATTGTAGGATAGCGACCAAAGGTGATGGTTTCTTGTCTGCCGCTGATGGAATAGTTGTAACGAAATGAAGCGGTGCCTGCTTTGATAACGGCAACATACAGGGCATCTCTATCATTTACCTTATAGAGTTTGTCATGTGATTTGAGGTTGCTTGGTCATTCCTCTGTCAAACCGTGCTAGATTTGCCTAGGTTAAAAACAAAAAAAGTCCGCAGTTACGCGGACTTAAGTTTATTGCTTGTTAGTGCCAGTACTTGCTAAACGGAGGATTATTCCCACTCTATTATCAACTAACACTTAAAAACCTTTTAGTTCAGACACTTAAATAACACCTGAAATCTAAAACCATGATTTGTACCATGCTTAGAAAATTTGGTGATTATTTTTAACTTAATCACACATTTTTTCGTTCCAACTTGGTAAAGGGTTAACTCGCTAAGCTTGCATCATCTAAATGTGGCTTCACTCGGCGCACATTCTTAGCTTCTTGCTCATAAGCTCTGTGCCTTACATCCCAAATTTCTACCGCATGTTGGATATTCAGCCAAAACTCAGGTGTGTTACCCAAGGCTGCCGCCAATTTAATTGCCATAGGTGCGGTTAACGTGCCTTTATCATGCACAATTCGGCTCAGTGTATTTCTGTGAACGCCCATCGCTTGGGCTAGTTCATTGATTTCAATGTTCATCGGCTCAAGAAACTCTAGTGTTAGCATTTGTCCAACAGTCACCGGACGACGTTTTGTATTTCTCATATCTTACCTCCACTAGCCTTTATAAACGTGCGGATCTAAGTAAGCATCCAAAGCAACACCATCTTCCCAGCGAAAAATAAGTCGATATTGCTTATTTACACGGATAGAGCACCACCCTGACAAATTCCCCTGTAGGTGCTCAAAACGATTGCCAGGAGGAATTCTTAAATCCGACTCTTGAGTCGCTGCATCCAAGATCTGAAGCTTTCTAAATAGCGCGCTTTCAATGTTACTGGGTATCTTTTTGTAGCCTTTATCTTCTTCGTAAAAAGCTTCTAACCAAGTATCTCTAAACTCAATTGCCATAGAAATCTTACCTATTTTTACTTCATTTTATGCACAACCTAGTTGTGCGTCAAGCTAGTGTATGCAATTGCCGGTGAAGTTCGGCCTCATAATTTTGCTAGATGCAAAAAACATGGAGACAACCTCTGCTCAATGAATCAACCTGTTCAAAAACACTTCAAACAGTTTGATTCTGTAAAAGCATGCAATGCCAATATACAATGTTGAGTACACAATTAAGTACTCAGGTGTATCATGAAAACAAGTACAATCTATGCAGAAAAAGCTGTGTCATCAAGCGAGGCTAGAAAGCACTTTAAAGATTGCTTATCAGGGGAGCCTGTGGTGGTTTTATCGAACAATGAGCCAGCTGGTTACATGATGAGCGCCGCTTATTTTGAAGGCCTTATGAAAGTTTTAGAAAGCAAGAATGCTGATTCTGTTTCATCATTTAGGCCGATGAGCGCTCGCTTAGAAGCCATTTCTCACCTGAATGCTCAAGCATTAACAGAGCTTGATGCGAGTGTTTTGGGAGAGTTTAAGGAGCGTCAGAAATAGCTACTATGGCAGCTGTTCAATAAAAAATAATGTTCAAAAATAATGAACAGCATTAAAAAGTGAACAAGGTAACTAAACTCAAGGCGAACAACATAAACAAGTGAACTTGTTGCTAATCGACGCTTCTGCTGACTAGTTTAGAAAGAAAAGTAACAATACCTTTTTCATTGCTGGTAGCGCGACTGAGTACAAAGTAGTTACGGATTGCGAAAAATACCCCTACTAGAAAACCAGCTATACCAACCCAATTGCATACGTGTACCAAACGGCCAAAGCGAGCCTCGATAATAACGTAGAATTTTGATTCGGCTTGACTAGCAATATGCCCTTCGATGTAACCACCAAGAAGGATGGCAATCAGGAAGTAAGCAATAATTCCGGTTAAAAATGCCCCCCACCACGGCAATCGCGACGCAACATGCACAATATCTGGAATGACAGAAGCAATGCTAGTGCTGCGTCTCCTGCGATGTCTTCTTCCCATGAATTAGATTTCCATTCTTTAGAATTCAGTATGAATCTGGTATGGCCATTACGACAAAGCTAAACACAGCAGCCTTTAAAGGAGTCATTTGCACGAAATTGAGCTTAATTATGATTATGCACGCCTAGTTAACCTAGTTCTTGATGCTGATTGATTAGCTATGCGTAAACTTTTTAGTTGTTCTTTACGTATCGATTCTTCGTCTGGGTAAACATTATATATCCAGTGATAAAAACCTATACCACAGAGTATGAGCCCAATAGCGGATATCACACTACACAAAAAGGGGAAATATTTACTATCGGTGGTTACAATTTCAATTTTTCTGTTTTCAATTGCCACTCTATCATTTTTTACCTTCTCAGGTAGTTCATCTTGTGCCTGGATAATTGATATTTTTTCTAGAGCTTGAAAAATCGCATCATTGTATTTGTATGTTTGACTTAGAAGAAAATAGATCCCGAATACAAAAGTTATCGCCCCAACAATTGCCATTAGCTTATAAGGGTTGTCCGTTGGAACGTTTAGTGATGAGTTCATAGTTATTAGCTCCTTGCTTTTAGTTACACAAAATGACTAAATTTGCTACATAATTTAGTTCTGCTCCCTGCCACAGCTTTTAAACATCTCAAACAAAGATTTATATACACCATCATGTTCACATGATTTTTATCTAAAGTAAACAATCATTTACACAGCAAACTTACACTAGAATGTGAAGTCCATACTATGCAAAAAGCATGTTTAAAAGCCTAAAAGCGTTTTAACGCCATAAAGAAAATCTATCTCCCCCCTCCCCTATTCGGCTGTACATACCCCCCTTCATGTACCATTTAGCATTGGTTGCAGTGGCATAGTGGTTGAGGATCGCGGTAGCGATATTTAGCCTCGCAGAGCAGGATTTCGTTGAGCACCTTGGTGCGAATAAGCAAAAATGTGAAGAGGTACAACAAATTTATTTGTGGGCCTACTTCACCTATCCTGCCAGCCATTTGGCGTAGAATCCAACCGTATTTTCACCATACATCAAGCGTAATTCTCGCGTAATTAAAGCGTAAATCGATATCTCACCATATTGATTTTAAAGAAATAAACTAAAATACTGCAAAAGTAACCTAAGTTATGACACAGCAATAACATAACTGCGTAAGAGCATTGCTGAAATCAGTAAAAGTCTCGTATCGATAAACAAAAGTAAGGTGAAAAGCATGTCTAAGTTTACTGAGCGGCTAAATGAATGGCTTGAACAAAAACGTAAAGATACCGGTCATCAAAAAGGTGATCATAAAAGGATTTTCTTAACCCTCAAGGACGATATTGCCAATGCACTCGACAATGGCTTCTCCTGCAAAGACATACATAGCCATTTAACGGCAACGGATCTCATCCAATGCACCTATCAAACCTTCTGCAAATATGTGAACGATCATATAAAACACCAAGATAAAGCCACTAAAGCAACACGCCAGAACAAGTCAGATGCTTCAAGTGATAACAAGGCTTTAGCCACCGGAAAACCAAAAAACTTTAGCTTCAATCCAAACCCAAACAGCGATGATCTGTTTTGAAATCTCGGGCCAATGATGATGCGAATAGAGCCAATGTAACGCGCATCCTAAATCATGGCGTTAAACCATTGGCCGCAGGCCAATACAAAACCAAAAGCTTTATACCTCAAAGTATAAAGCAGGCGGTAACGCCGCCTGAAGATCCTGATAGATCCTGAATATCCTGCTAAAAGGGCAAAATATCGGGCGGGTGTGCCACGCTACCGGGCGGGTGTGCCACGCCATCGGGCGGGTGTGCCACGCTATCGGGCGGGTGTGCCACGCTTTACTTTATTATCAGGGGTTATTTCGATACCAAGTATCTGCAATCCACTCGCATCTTTTTTTAGCCGTCTTCGTCTATCTCGCAAAGTTTGGCTACTTAATCCCTCGCCACAGACGGCAACAATCAGCGTATCTAAATACCAGCCTCCCAATGGCGCATTCTTATGGCTTAACACATGGCGAGCCACCGCCTGACTGATGCCGTAATTCAGACGAGCAATTGCGGTGGGCGGGTAATGTAACGAAAAATCGTGCTCCAGCAGCATTACAAGAGCTTTTCCTAGCCTCACCCGCCACAGATTGCGCTCACCCTGCTTCAAAGGGTCATAGCGCGTCATAGGCGATGGAATAACATGATCAATCAAGCCCCCGATGATTGGAAAATCAAACTGGGCGACTTCGATGCTAATGGTTGCAGCCCTTAGTTCGGTTAACAGCTTCTCAAGCTGTGCCATGCTGTATTGGTTATCAGAAAGTACTCGGCGCAATTTAGCTGGATCAACCAAAAGCTCAACCCCGCCATCGGATACATCACGCTTTTTTTCTGCAACGTAAAGCATCCCCTCAATCACATCGGCATGGCGCTGGCCAAGCCTGCCCGTTACTTTGCAGCGACCAAAGCTGGTTTCCATCCAATGACCTTGGCGCTCACAAGGCCGCTGCGTAGGTTGATAAAGCCTTAAGCGCGCTTGTAATGCCGTGCTGGTTGGTGCCACTTTATTACCAGTCATCGTCCCCCCAAGCCGCAGCTTTTAGCTTAACGGGTGGTTTTTGTATCTTTCGTTCTAGTACGGCAGGTTTTAACACCCCGCCCTCATGACGCCTCAGCCAACGCTCAGGGAACGGGGCACCATAGTTAGCCTTGCTTATACCAAAGCGCACGAAAAAGCCTCTACGAGCCTCACAGACGCCCCATTGCTCAGATTCAGCTAAGGTCATACTCGATAAGTAAGCTTGCCAACGAATGTTATCCACCAACACACTGCTCCCCCGACTCGCTTGCTGCTGATCGCCAGCCCCCATCGACACGGCCCCTTTATTCGAGTGATGCAAAAATACAATCGAGCAGCCCGTCTCCGCTGCTATGGTTTCCATCCGGCCAATCACTTGCGCCATCGGGCCGCTGGCATTTTCGTCTTCAATATGAAAACGCCGTAATGTATCTAAGAACATCAAGCGCTTACCCTCAGCAACTTGCTTAATGCCATCAAACCAAGCCATCGACATAATATCTGGGCACCGACCAATCAAAGGCTCAATCAATAACCCTGCGGCAACCCTATGATGTTGATCGCGAGTAAGCATGGCACCAAGCGCATGCAAGCGATGATAAATGGCAACGGGCGGGTCTTCAGCGGGCAGAAAAACCGTAGGCCCCTTGGTTAGCTCCCCCAAACCAAGCAGATCTGGCCCTCCGGCAATTTGCGCAGCAAGTTGCAATGCAAACATAGACTTACCCGCGCCACCTGGCGACACAATTGCCCCCACCGTACCCGCCACCATATTTGGCAACACATAATCAATCTCAGGCGGCCGTTGCTGAAACGCCATCAACAAATCAAGGGCCATAATTACCACTTCCCAGAAATCATATTGCCTGGGCGGATCGCTTGGATTGAGGCTGATTTTCGCTTTTCAATCCACTGCTCTACTTCGGCTAAATCCCAAGCCACATTTCGGCAGGTCAGCACAATACGGCGAGGAAACTCACCGCGCAGCTCTAGGTTGTAGATGGTTCGATCAGACAAAGGGATCATAGCGAGCAATGTTCTTCTGTTAATCAATGTTTTGCTTGAAATGACTGATTTCATAGCGCCTCCTCATCATAGGTATATGCTTGATAATGCCAGCAATTGCCTGTACATTAGTCTTAGTAGTTGGACAAAATTCGAGAATATGAAAAACATTGAGACAGAGGAACAAGTAGAAGAGCGATTGGGTGATTTTTACATACCGATATGGCCCGATTGTGATACTACTGTAGCGGATGCAATAGCTGCGTTTAGAGAAAGATGGCGAACCTATTCATTAGCATCAAAATCAAACAACTTAATCAGACTGATTAAAGAGACTATTGACCCCGCCATTGTTAATTTTTTGGCCAAACACCCTGAAGGCTACATAAATTACATGCCAGTTCGCCCACCCAGCGTAAACTACAGTGATCTTGTTAAATCAGTCGGATTTCGCGAAACCGTTGACTCAATAAAAAATTGGCTTTGCTGGTTCATGGAGCTGCATCACTATACCGAGCAAGAGAAACAATGTTTTATTGCCACACAAGAGGCGCTGATTACCTTTTTCGGCTATTGCGAAGATAAAAGGCCACATAGACCCCGCTTAACACCAGATGCCGCCATCAACACCCAAAGGCCAATCAAGCATTGTAAGTTTTGTGGTAATCAAACCGAATTTGCGGCATTTATGGCCGAGTGGAAACAAAATCCATATCTTGAAGATGATTTAACGAATGATCAACGAGATACACTACGCAATAAAAAAAAGCGGCCTGATCTTAGTCACAAGTACTGCCACGAACATAAAGCAAAGTTTCATGATGGCACGTGGAACCCGCAATACAAAAAAGCCAAACGCACAGCCGAGCAATTTGAAATTGAATTACTTAGGTTGCGCCGACAAATAGCACACCCCGACAAATACAATGCACGCTCTGGTGATGTGCTCATCGATGAATACTTCTATTACTACCTGAAGAACAAAGCTATCCCGCCAGAAAAAGCAACCGCATGTTTTAACTACCTCCGACAGCTCTTTGCCAATCCGATTATTGCAGATAACGCAACCAGTGAACGTATTGACGCCATCATTGATGAAATGACTGATGCAGACACGGCGCTAGGGCCAACTAACATTCGTGAGCTACGCAACCTAGCCCGAGACATGGTTGACCAACGCCTAACAGACGACAAAAAAAAAATGCTAGTGCTGCGTAAACGAGGGCTAACTCAGCGAGAAATAGCCGAGAAACTAACGGTGATATTTAGCAAAAACTACACTCACCAAGGCGTTTCGCGATCCTTGGCTGCGGTAAGTAAAGCGTTTCGGTTGGACGACTAGGGCGAGCTAAAATTTTAGCCGCTAAAATTTTTGAGTCGCGAAAGACAGTTTTGTTAGTGAACTAGCCAACCTAGCCAGCAACATGCTTGGCCAACGCCTAACAGACGACCAAAAAATGCTAGTGCTTTGTAAACGAGGGCTAACCCAGCGAGAAATAGCCGAAAAACTAACGATGATTTTTGGCAAAAACTACACTCACCAAGGCGTTTCGCGATCCTTAGCAGCGGTAAGCAAAGCGTTTCGGTTGGATGTTAGGAAGAGCAAAAAATTTTAGCGGCTAAAATTTTTGAGCCACTCATGGCAGTTTTGTTAGTGAACTAGCCACACCAGCCCGTGACATGGTTGACCCCCGCCAACAGACTACAAAAAGAATGCTAGTGCTGCGTAAACGAGGGCTAACCCAGCGAGAAATAGCCGAAAAACTAACGGTGATATTTGGCAAAAACTCCACTCACCAAGGCGTTTCGCGATCCTTAGCTGCGGTAAGTAAAGCGCTTCGTTTGGACGAAGAGACAAGCAAAAATTTTCCTGTTGCTCAGGATAGCTTGTGCTCTCTCTAATACTCTTTAAATACTCTCCAACCTTCAATTCAAATACCTTTTATTTGACCTAGTTTCCCTTATCAAGCAAAGTGTTTCGGGGGAACATGGGCTGCCGAATCAGGGGGTAGAGTGTCATTAAAAGAAACAAAAACTAGGATACTAGCTGCTAGTAAAAGGGCTGAGGAATTTCTTGCTCAGGTTAATAAGTTGTATGTAGAGGAAATAAGATCGGAAGAGAAGGTATTAAATGATTCACTATCTGAGCTTCATAACGCTGGAAAAATTGACCTTATCAAGATAATTAGAGGAATTGATAAAAGCTCCCGCGAGCACGATTTATTTACAGTTCTACATGCTTTTGAGAACGTGCTACCTTCACTAAATGCAAATGTTGAAGATGTTCTAGACTGCCTAGTTCACCTTAGTAAACAAGCTGGTAGAAATTCAGCCATCGGTGGACTCTATCGAGCATTTGAGCATTTCTGTAGTGTTGAAGCAGAGCGCTCCAGAAATAGCATCTTATTCATTCTGAAACAAAATGAGCTTGGTGCATATGCTAATTTTCTCTCCAGCTCAATTCTCGCATACGACTCAGACCATATGACCGATGCTATACAAACGACCCAAAAACTGCTCAGTAACAAAAATGAGATGGTAAGAAACCAAGCCTATTTTAGCTTGGGGAAGCTTGATGTGGGTAAAACTCAGGCCAATCTCATTTGGGAATTACTTCGCGGTAGTGCCAGTAGCGAACGAGAAGATAGTTGTCGCACTTCAATACTACGGGCATCACTTCACTTTGGGAATACGTATCCATCCTACTGGTCGCAGATTGCGGAATTTCTACCTACATTTGTTGAGACACCAACTCCAAAGGTTATCTATGAAATATCAGATATTGTCGCCTTTCAAAGAGTTGATTTGCCGGATAGTGTTCTAAATATTCTTCTAAAGCAGTTCGCCAATATCTCTCCTGAGCACAAAGACATCATAGACAATATTGATTACTTATTGGTCAATCTAGTCGAGAAGGGGGCCTCCTCCCTTGCCTTGAGGTTATTGGAATCGATTTTGACTGTGGGTGTGAAGTTCCCCCAACTGGATTACTTTTCTAGAGAACTACTGAGCAAGCATCGCGAGCTACTTAATCATATTGTCACAAAGTGGTTTTTGTCTGGTAATTCCTCACTTTATCATGGTGTTTCAGATTTACTTTATGACGTTACGGTCAGAGATGTCGAGCTAGAGGCGGAGATGGGATTGCTAGGTGATGAAGCAACACAAGTGTTTGTTAGCCACAAAGCGGTCGGCTGGCTGTTTATGCAGCCTGTTACAGCGGCAAGCTTCATTCTATCGATTTACGAAACAGCTTCGGAAACTACTCGTAAAGAGCTTGAACAGGTTTTGTATGAACCCTTGCTTTTAAGTTATCCAGGGGAACTAAAGCGATTCTTCCAATCGTGCATTGATAAAGGCTTTCAAGCTCCCCCATGTAAGCGGTTGCTTGCTAAGCTTCAAGCTTATCATTCTGATATTGGTAAAGTCTCGGAACTTAAAGAGTTGATGGCTCCCAGAGAAAATGTAAGCGCTTATTGGAAAAAATTTAACAAAGATATGCAGGCTGCTTACGAAGATAACTCAAGAGGAGCGCTTTTTGACCTAATAACAACCAAGCAGACACTATTGTATGGCAATAGCTCAATTTACTACGTACATAGGGGAGATGGAGAGCACATACGACAAGAGATGCAAATGCATTCTTTTTCCCATTCGACTGAAATGCCAAGGTTAAATGTCTTAGATCCAGAGTCACTAGATTACATTTTACGAGTTTACCGTTGTGAGAGAATGAAAAATGAAGCTAATTCTTAAGCAGTATTTAGCCTCGTTGAGAGAGCGTCAGGAGTTGGATGCGGTATTACCTGATCTATTAAGCAGTATGGGGATGAATGTGTTCATTTCACCTACTCGTGGGGTTAAAGAATACGGTGTTGATATAGCGGCTGTTGGGCAAGTAAATGGTCAGGAAGAAAAAGTTTATTTGTTCTCTGTTAAGTCTGGAAACCTTACTCGTGAGACTTGGAATGGTAGTGCAGACCAAGCTCTGAGACCCTCATTAGATGAGATTCAAGACTCATTTATCCTTAGTCGCCTACCGCCTGAACATGGGGATAAAAAAATAGTCATCTGCTTATGCTTTGGGGGGGATGTTAACTCAGGGATTAGGCAGGAGGTCTCAGGCTATGAGCAGCGGAATACAAGAGGCAATATTTCTTTTGAAGAGTGGAATGGGGATAAACTTGCTGAGTTTATTCAGCAATACTTATTGAAGGAGGAGCTACTGCCCAGCTCCAGTCAGGCCTTGTTAAGAAAATCCTTAGCCTTACTTGAAGAGCCCGAGAGTTCAAGCAAACACTTTTCGTTTTTGATTGACGAAATTTTATCAAATGTTACCGATGCAGATTCTGCTGCATCGTCCATAACCCGGATTAACGTTTGTTTGTGGGTACTATTTTCATGGTGTCGAGACGGTGGAAATTTGGAAGCAGCATATCTTTCTTCGGAGCGTGCATTACTGCTAGCTTGGGACAAAGTCAAAGTCCATTACACAGGAAGGAACAAGCCTTCAAAATCATTCGACCGCATTTTAGATACTTATCAACAAATTACTGATTGTTATGTAGACCAATGCCTAATACCGTATGTTAAATATAAATATGCACTTTCTCATGCTGTCCTTTCGCCATGCTCTATTGATGTAAACCTCAAATTATTCGATGTTCTGGGACGTTTGGCGGTCAAAGGCCATTGGATTTTGGACTTACTCTCAAAAAGTTGTACCGATAGTCCACCCGCAGACGAAGAAAGTGAAGAGCAGGAAAAAATCCGCTTACGCCTCAGAGATATTACAAAGTCAATTAACCTCTTGGTTGTGAACAATCCAATATTATTGTCTCCATACAAAGACTCACAAGCAATTGATCTTGGTTTAACTTTAACCTTGCTTTCAAATAACTCAGAGCTTGATGAGTTTGTGCAGAGCTGGCTAACGGAAATGGTCAATATTTGCATTTTCTCTTTCGAGAGTAATGGCATGTATCCAATTGTTCATAATTCTTATGAGAAGTTGCTTGATCATAGAAATAAAGATAAAGCCAATAGTAACTACAAAAATAAAGTTACAGAAGCGAGTATCTTATACCCGCTATTAGCGGTATTTTGCTCTCTTTATAAACTAGATTCAGTAAGCCAAGATTTGGAAAGGTTTGCCACTGATAAACTAGCACATAGCACGTTACAATACTGGTATCCAAACCAAAGCAGTGAACAATATATGTACTCTAACTCAGAGACGCATGGTTCTGCATCAACCGACTTTCCAATGGATAGAAGCGCAACTCTAGAGCACATAAAACAAGAATGTGGCAATGCTGATTCATTCAGGAATATGTCAGCTGTTACGACAGGTAAGGCGCCTTTGATACTGACGGCTTGTCGAAGCTACCGATACCCAGTACCTCTTCATTATCTTGAGGACTGGATTACAGCATCTGAGCAACTATAAAAAAATGAATTTTAAGGCTTTCTTGTAACCGAAGTGCAATGATTAGTAGAAATATGCGAGACTATAAATAGCTTATCTACTAATCTGCGTTTGGTACAACATGTAGCTTATTTTTACCCAAAATCAGTTATGCAATCCTGAAAACCGAAGGCTCTCTGCAAGGTAAGAGCTACTTATTGATATCCCGCCCACTCATCAATCATATCCGCCCAGTCTTGTAGCATGGCGGTGCGCTGCTCGCGGTATTCGGCCTTGTTATATACAGCCCTAACGCCCTTTTGTTCATGGGCGAGGCATTTTTCAATCCAGTCGCTGTTGTAACCTGCCTCATGCAGTAAGGTGCTGGCGGTACGGCGTAGATCATGGGGGCCAAACTTGGCTAAGTCTTGGCCATCTTTTTGCGCCGCTTTATAAGTCAGCGTTAGCACTTTGTTGAGAGTTGCACTGCTCATCGGGGCATCGGAGTCATAGCGTGATGGCAGGATGTAATCTGAACCGCCGGAAAAGGTTTTAAGGGCGATTAGAAAATCGATGACTTGGCGAGACAGAAACACCAAGTGCGGGTTGCGCCGTTTCATCCGCTCTTTTGGGATAGTCCAAAGGGCTTCACTGAAATTAATCTCGTCCCAAGTGGCATTGGTTAGCTCACTTTTTCGAACCATAGTGAGCAATAGCAGTTTTACCGCTACTCGGATAGTCGGCGTGGTGCCTACTTGCTCAAGGTAACGATACATTAGGCCGATTTCACGCGGGGTTAAGGTGCGATCCCTTGGCTCAAATTTGGCGATACTAGCAGGGCGAACCCGATCAGCGGGATTTTCAACTTTTTGGCCACGCTCGATGGCCCAGCGAAATACTTGTAACACAATATCACGGGCATGAACGGCAGTGGCCGGTGCGCCGCGCTCTACTATGGTATCGGTGAGTGCCCTTAGGTCTTCATGGGTGATTTCCGTCAGCTTGTGATTACCAAACTTAGATTTTAGCTCTCGCTCATACACAGAGCGGCGCATATCGCGCGTTGAGTCGGCCATTTGATAACCCCTAAGCCATTTGTCAGCCCAGGCTGCAAACGTCTCAGTATCCTTTATCCGCGATTTACTGCGGGCTTTTTCTTTGGCTGGTGACTTGCCCAATGCAATCACCTTCTTTGCTTCGATTAATCGCTCTCTGGCTTCTGCTAGCGTTATTGTAGGATAGCGACCAAAGGTGATGGTTTCTTGTCTGCCGCTGATGGAATAGTTGTACCGAAACGAGGCGGTGCCTGCTTTGGTCACGGCCACATAAAGGCCGTCACGGTCGTTAACTTTGTAAAGTTTATCGCGGGGTTTGAGGCTGCGTAGTTTGGTATCGGTAAGCATGGGCGCGCTCCATCGGCGTAAGCCATTGTCGTGTTTTAGTTCGGATTTAATACCATGCTGAAAACTGACCATGAATTAATATGAATCGCATTTAAATACAATCACTTAATCATTTTCGATACCATGTTAGTTAAACGGCTTATTACATGGTATCGGGTATTCTTTAATGGTATTGAGTTTGATAATACCCCGCGAAATACCCCTGTCAAACCGTGCTTGGTGTTGCTAGGCAGTGCTAGATTTGCCTAAGTTAAAAACAAAAAAAGTCCGCAGTTACGCGGACTTAAGTCTAGTTTATTGCTTGTTAGTGCCAGTACTTGCTAGACGGAGGATTATTCCCACTCAATGGTTGCTGGCGGCTTGCCTGATACGTCATATACTACACGTGAGATGCCGTCAATTTCATTGATAATGCGGTTAGACACATGACCAATGAGTTCATAAGGTAAATGCGACCAACGTGCGGTCATGAAGTCGATGGTTTCAACACAGCGAAGTGAAACAACCCAATCATACTTACGACAGTCACCCATTACTCCAACGGAGCGAACAGGCAGGAACACCACAAATGCTTGGCTTACTTTGTGGTATAAGTCGGCTTTGCGCAGCTCTTCGATAAAGATAGCGTCTGCACGGCGCAGCAGGTCACAGTATTCTTTTTTCACTTCACCTAATACGCGCACACCTAGGCCTGGCCCTGGGAATGGGTGGCGATAAAGCATGTCGTAAGGCAAGCCTAGCTCTAGGCCAATTTTACGTACTTCATCTTTAAACAGTTCACGCAATGGCTCAACTAAGCCCATTTCCATATCATCTGGTAAACCGCCCACATTATGGTGCGATTTAATAACGTGAGCTTTGCCTGTTTTAGACGCTGCCGATTCAATTACGTCTGGGTAGATAGTACCTTGAGCTAGCCATTTTGCATTGGTTAGTTTCTTTGACTCTTCATCAAAGATATCAACAAACACATGACCAATGGTTTTACGTTTTTGCTCTGGGTCGCTTTGGCCTGCCATGGCATCCAAGAAGCGATTTTCAGCATCCACATGAATAATGTTGAGACCAAAATGGTCACCAAACATTTCCATTACTTGTTGGCCTTCATTTAAGCGCAGTAGACCGTTATCAACGAATACACAGGTCAGCTTGTCACCTATAGCTCGTTGAATAAGCATGGCTACCACTGATGAGTCAACCCCGCCAGAAAGACCAAGGATAACTTCATCATCACCCACTTGCTCTTTAATACGCGCAACCGCATCTTCAATAATTGAAGCCGGAGTCCATAATGAATCACAGCCACAAATGTCTTTTACAAAGTGCGATAACATACGCTCGCCTTGACGAGTGTGTGTCACTTCAGGATGGAACTGCACGCCGTAAAATTTCTTTTCTTCGTTCGCCATTGCCGCAAATTGACAGGTTGCGGTCTTAGCAACTGTAACAAAGCCTTCTGGAATTTGAGACACTTTATCGCCATGGCTCATCCACACATCAAGTAGCGCTTTACCATCAGCAGAAACCGCATCTTCGATCGATTTAAACAACTCTGATGGGTTTTGCACTTCAATTTGTGCATAACCAAATTCACCCTCGCCTTCACCCTTGATGACTTCGCCACCCAATTGCTTAGACATGGTTTGCATGCCATAACAAATACCTAATACCGGTACACCTGCGGTAAATACGTATTCAGGGGCACGAGGCGAATTAGGTGCGGTAACACTTTCTGGGCCACCAGCAAGCACGATACCATTTGGATTAAATTCTTTGATGTCTTCTTCGCTAACATCCCAGCTCCAAAGCTCACAGTAGACCCCAATTTCACGAATACGACGTGCAATCAGTTGCGTGTATTGAGATCCAAAATCTAAGATTAAAATGCGATGTTCGTGAATGTTTTTGCTCATAATTTGCAATTGCTCCAGGCAAAAATAACAAAGACGGCCGAAAAGCCGTCTTATTTAACATAAAACTGTTTTAGCGATTACCCTAAACGATAGTTTGGCGCTTCTTTCGTGATGGTCACATCATGAACGTGGCTTTCACCCATACCTGCGCTGGTAATTTTAACAAACTGCGGTTTAGTACGCATTTCATCAATGGTCGCTGAGCCAGTCAGACCCATTGATGAGCGTAGACCACCCATTTGTTGATGAATGATTTCTTTTAGGCGGCCTTTGTAAGGAACGCGTCCTTCAATGCCTTCTGGTACTAACTTGTCTGCTGCGTTATCCGATTGGAAATAACGATCAGAAGAGCCTTTAGACATTGCACCCAGTGAGCCCATACCGCGGTATAGTTTGAATGAACGACCTTGGAATAAGACCACTTCACCTGGCGATTCTTCAGTACCAGCAAACATGCTGCCCATCATTACACACGATGCGCCAGCAACAATAGCTTTGGCAATATCACCCGAGAAGCGAATGCCGCCATCAGCAATAACTGGAACATCAGTACCCGCTAACGCTTCTACAGCGTCAGAAATGGCAGTAATTTGTGGTACACCACAACCCGTTACGATACGTGTAGTACAAATTGAGCCTGGGCCAATCCCCACTTTAACCGCGTCAACACCCGCAGCAACCAAGGCTTTAGCACCTTCAGCTGTTGCGACGTTACCGCCGATAATTTGTAAATTAGGGTATGCGGCACGTGTCGCTTTAATGCGATCAAGTACGCCTTGAGAATGACCATGTGAAGAGTCAATAAGCAGTACGTCAACGCCTGCATCAACTAAGGCTTTAATACGCTCTTCGTTACCTTCGCCAGAGCCTACTGCAGCACCAACGCGTAAGCGACCTAGCTCATCTTTACAAGCATTAGGTTTACGCTCAGCTTTCTTAAAGTCTTTTACTGTGATCAAGCCTTTAAGCTTGAAAGCATCATCCACTAAGATAACTTTTTCGATACGGTTTTCATGCATCACTTTGATAACTTCTTCGCGTGTTGCATCCGGTTTAACCGTCACTAACCGTTCTTTAGTCGTCATTACCGCAGAAACTGGCTTGGCCAAGTCTTCTTCAAATACCACGTCACGACCTGTGACAATGCCGACCACTTCATCGCCATTTTCAACAACTGGGTAGCCCGCAAAACCGTGTAGTTCAGTTAACGCTTTAATTTCACGAAGGGTCATTTGCGGCGTAACCGTTACAGGTGAAGAAACCACACCACTTTCGTAGATTTTTACTAAGCGAACTTGCTCTGCTTGCGCTTCAATCGACATGTTTTTATGGATAAAACCAATGCCGCCTTCTTGCGCTAAAGAAATAGCGAGACGTGCTTCAGTGACGGTATCCATCGCAGCCGATACAACTGGAATATTAAGTGAAATTTTACGTGTTAGGCGAGTTTTTAGACTAGCTGTATTAGGTAAAACAGTAGAATGACCTGGTACAAGGAGTACGTCATCAAAGGTTAAAGCTTCTTTTGCGATTCTTAGCATTGCAATATCTCAACAGCGGTTGGGAGTAGAATATTGCGTTCGGATTATAGGGCTTTGTCACACTTTTAACAAATACAATTTCAACAAATTTTCATCTTTTTATACGGCTGTCGCCACGGCAAACCTTTTACTGCTAAAATCCCTCTCTCCAACACATTTATTAACCTGGAACTGAAGTTTGCAATCCATTTACACGGTTAGCCGCCTCAATGGTGAAGTTAAAAAATTGTTAGAATCAGGCTTAGGTACCGTGTGGCTCAGTGGCGAGATATCGAACCTTACAATTGCCGCTTCTGGGCACTGGTATCTCACCCTCAAAGATCACAGTGCGCAAGTTAAATGCGCCATGTTTAAAGGGAGCAATAGCAGAGTAAGGCTACAGCCTAAAAACGGTATGCAAGTGTTGGTGCGTGCCAAATTAAGCTTGTATGAACCAAGAGGTGATTACCAGCTGATATTAGAGTCGATGGCACCGGAAGGCGAAGGCCTACTGCAACAAGCCTTTGATGCGCTCAAATTTAAACTGGCTGCAGAGGGACTGTTCGCCAGCCAGCATAAGCAACCGCTGCCAACCACACCTACTAAGGTCGGCTTAATCACTTCCGCCACTGGCGCGGCTATTCACGATTTATTATCGGTACTTAAGCGCCGTAATCCACTGCTCCAGATCATTGTTTACCCCAGTGCGGTTCAAGGTAAAGCGGCGACGGCGCAATTAGTTAAGGCGCTGCAAACGGCCAATCAACGCAATGAGGTTGATGTGATTGTATTGGGTCGTGGTGGTGGCTCGTTAGAAGACTTGTGGTGTTTTAATGAAGAAGCGTTGGCTCGCGCGGTATTTGACTCCACTATTCCGGTGATCAGCGCAGTTGGCCATGAAGTAGATGTCACTATTTGTGACTTTGTCGCTGATTTGCGCGCAGCGACCCCTTCAGCCGCCGCCGAGTTACTCAGTGGCAACAGTGAGCATTGGCAGCATCAGTTGCAACAACTCAATGCGCGTTTGGTTCGCGCGATCAATCAACAATTACGCCAACAACAAAATCGTTTTCAACTATTGCATCAACAATTGCAATATCATGAGCCAAGAAAAAAGCTGCAACTTCAGGCACAGCGATTAGATGAGCTTGACGCTCGCCTAAGAAGGGCTATGCAAGGCCGTTTAACCCAACAAAAGTATCACTCTGAACGGTTAAGCCAGCAGCTATTTCAGTTTCAACCTGGATTTCAAGTAACGCAGCTGCAACAACAGCAGCAACAATTAGCAGCTAGGCTATCTCGTGGTATGCGCACACTATTGGATAAACATCAGCAACAGCAGCAAAGTGTGGTGGGACAACTGCAAGCAGTTAGCCCATTAGCCACTTTGGCGCGGGGGTACTCGATTACCAGTAATCAAGCTGGCGATGTCATACAGCAAATTGAACAGGTAAAAAGCGGTGAACTCTTAAGTACACGTGTTGCTAACGGGGTGATTCAGTCTGTTGTGAAATAGCAAGCTCAATATCAATAATGTATTTCTCATCACAACAATAAATACTGCTCAGCTAGATATAAAACAATGCGAAAAGTTTGATAAATCCACTAATATTAAAGAGTGGAGAGCATGAGGGGCTATGTTCTCCTCCATTCTCTAAAATTGGAGGTATTAAATGAACACTAAAACCGCAAGTTATCTGACTGAAGAAGAGAAAGTAGAGCGAAAAATCCACCTTGCTGAAGAGCATATTCATCAAGCTGAGCACATGCTGCATGAAGCTGAGCATGAATTGGAAAGCGCACTACATGAACAAGCTATTATTGACCTAGAAAGAGATTTGTAGGGATAAAGTGCACTTGCCCCGCCAGGCAAGTGCATCTTTGGGGATAACAGTCAGCTATATTATTTTATTGAGACGATAGTCCGCGCTCGATTTCGATTTCATTTCGTTACAGCTATTACAAAAAAAGTCCACCGCCCCACATGCCTTAAGTATTTCAAGGCGCACACCACAAGCAGCACAATGAGCTTGCGCTTGATAGTCTTGCTCACAAGTTTGACATTGGTAGACAAATTTACCTAAGTAAGTCATCACTTGATTACATTGGGGACAATTTAATTCTTTCATAACAAAACCTTACTATTTCTTATGAAACTTCATCATACGTTTACGCTTGCGCTCTTGTGAAGCGGTCAATTTATTCACTTTGCCTGCAAATGGGTTTTCACCTTCTTTAAATTCAACGCGGATTGGGGTTCCCATTAAATTCAGTGACTTCCTAAAGTAGTTCATTAGGTAACGTTTGTATGAGTCAGGTAATGCCGATACTTGGTTACCATGCACTATTAATCGTGGTGGATTGTAGCCACCCGCATGAGCGTAACGTAGTTTAACGCGTCTGCCTTTCACCATTGGCGGCTGATGGTCTTCCGCTGCCATTTGCATAATTCGCGTCAACATCGACGTTGAAACACGCTTAGTCGCAGACGTATAAGCTTCTTGTACCGATTCAAATAAGTGACCCACACCAGTGCCGTGTAGCGCAGAGATAAAGTGTACTCGAGCAAAGTCAATAAAGCCTAGACGGCGATCAAGTTCACTTTTAACCCGGTCTTTCACTTCAGAGTCAATGCCGTCCCATTTATTCACCACCACAATCAGCGAGCGGCCAGCATTTAGGGTATAACCTAATAAGCTTAAATCTTGGTCAGAGATATTCTCACGCGCATCAATGATCAGCATCACTACGTTGGCATCTTCGATCGCTTTTAAGGTTTTGATCACCGAAAATTTTTCTACTGTTTCATAGACCTTTTTACGACGGCGCACACCCGCAGTATCAATCAATACATATTCTTGATCATCACGTTGCATAGGAATGTAGATACTGTCACGAGTGGTACCTGGCGCATCGTAAACAATCACGCGCTCTTCGCCTAAAATGCGGTTGGTTAGTGTTGATTTACCCACATTAGGACGGCCAATAATAGCCAGTTTAATCGGCATGTCAGCAAAGGCTTGCTCTTGCTCGGCAATTTCAGCTTCTTCAATGGCATCAAGTTGCGCGAGATCCAATTCACTAAAATCATGCTCTTCTGGTTCGGGCTCAGGTTGAACAATGTCAAAGTCATCGAACGCCTTTTCAATTAAAGAGCGCACCCCTTTACCGTGGGCTGCAGCAATTTGGTAAACTTCACCAAGGGCCATTTTGTAAAACTCACCCACAGCTGAGTCCGCATCGATGCCATCCGTTTTATTGGCAACCAAAAATACCTTTTTATCTTGCTTACGTAAGTGCATTGCAATCGCTTCATCCGCTACGGTGAGGCCTGCGCGAGCGTCAACTAAGAAAAATACTGCATCGGCTTCTTCGATTGCTTGTAAGGATTGGCCTGCCATCAAGGCATCAATGCCCTCTTCATCACCAGTGATACCGCCGGTATCGACAACAATAAACTGGTGGTCTGCAACGTTAGCCTGGCCATATTTGCGATCTCGAGTTAAGCCTGGAAAATCAGCTACTAACGCATCTCGAGTACGGGTTAATCGGTTGAACAAGGTGGATTTGCCTACATTAGGGCGTCCTACAAGTGCGAGCACAGGTAACATCTATATAATCCTATAAATAACAAAGGCCCCTTACAGTAAGGAGCCATTTAACAATATGATAACGCTTTAGTTTTTACGGTTTACTTAACGCAATAACTTTACCGCTGCGTGTTTGCACTATTACTTTATCTTGATAAAGCACTGGTACTGTGTATAAACCATCGCTATCTAATTCTTGCTGCGCAACAAACCTTCCGTCACTGTCTAGCCAATGTAAATAACCTTCAGCGTCGCCCACTAAAATATACTCACCAGCAACCAAAGGTGCAGTAAGATTACGGTACTCTAACTGAGTGTTACTCCATATTTGCGCGCCATTACGACGGTCAACGGCATAAATGTGGCCTTTATCATCGGTTAAATAAAGGGTAAATCCAGAAATATCCATTGAGTTGTAAGCGGAATAGCTACGTTTCCATAACGTTTCACCGCTTTGTAAGTCAATGGCAAGTAGTTCACCATTGTAAGCTATCACGTACGCGGTAGTACCAACCACTAATGGCTTGGCATCCACATCAACAATCCGGTCTAACTCGGTTGCGCCTTTTGGCACTGCGACTCTACGCTCCCAAATAGGCATGCCATTTTCGGTAAAAACAGCAGCAAATTTACCATCTGCCCGGCCATAAAGCACTGCACCACCGGCCTCGATAGGCTCAGATGAACTACGTAAAGTTAAAGCAGGCTGATCTAATGTTAACTGCCACAGCTTTTCGCCATTATATTCTTGGAAAGCATAGAGATCGCCACGACTATTATGAACAATAACTTTACCACCTTCTAATAGTGGTTTAGCAATCACTTCGCCTCCGGTGTTGGCAACCCAACGTACTTCTCCGGTTTCGGCATCAATCGCAAACAATTGAGCATTCTCAGTGCCTAAGTAAATCGCGTCATAACTCGCACTAATGGCCCCTGATATGCGCGCGCCTCTTTTCAACGCGTTGGCTTCATGCTCACTCAGGTCAATCTGCCAAAGTTGCTGACCGGTATTGATATCTAGCGCCTTGACGATACCTTCACGATCAGCCACATAAACGCTGCTGTCGATGAAAGCGGGTCTAAGTTGAGAATAATAATGCTCAACCCCATCACCGACTGAGGTTTGCCACTGCTGTTGTGGTTCATAAGATTGTGTGATCACTGGCAGCTCTGCCATTACCACTGTATCTTCTTCTGAATCGAACAAAGAACACCCTTGTAATAACGCCACTGCGGCGCAACCAAAAGTGATCTTTTTCAACCAATTATCCATTAACAACCTCATCCGTTAGCGTTGCTTCAGCTAAGTCGTCAAGTTTGATTTGCAGCGCTGGATTACCTGTATTGCCACCCGCTAGCACTGCCGATTGGTATGCCGCTCGCGCTTTTTGCGCTTGGCCTTGAAGTAATAAAATATCACCCTTAGCTTCCTCTGCTTTCGCTTTGAAGGCATCATCTTTGACTTCAGCTAATGTGGCCAGCGCAGCATCAAATTGCTTTAACTCGGTTTGCACTCTTGCTAAGCGTAAGTTGACTGTTGGGAGTAATACTTCACTAACTTTATTTTTCTTAGCCCACTCTAATTGTGATAAGGCTAGTTCAAAGTCACCTTTATCAACAGCCACTTTAGCCAACATCAGCGCAGCTAATGTGCCGTAGTTATTATCAGCATTACTGTCAATAAATGCTTGCGTACTGCTGATAGCATCTTCCGAGCCTGTTTCTAGGGTAGTGATCGCTTGAGTATAAGCTTGCGACGCTTGTTCTTGGCTGGCAATTTTTTGCTCGTTATAAAAACGCCAACCCCATAGCGAACCTAAGCCAATCACGGTGCCAAAAATAACGGCGGTGCCGTTTTCTTTCCACCAGTTTTTGATCGCGTCAACTTGTTGTTCTTCGGTTTCGTAACCTACCACTTTAATACCCCTTAATTCTCAAGCATCGTTGCAACGACATCAGCCAATGCTGATTGTGCAACGGTTTGTTGTTCGTTCTTCCCTGTAAGATCTTTTACAGTGACCTGATTGGTTTCCATTTCAGATTCACCCAAGATCAGTGCAATACGGGCACCGGATTTGTCAGCGCGCTTCATCTGCTTTTTAAAATTTCCGCCGCCGCAATGGTTCATCACTTTAATACTTGGCAACGTTTGGCGCAATTGCTGAGTGAGCAGCATACCTTGAATATCTGTGCCCTCGCCCACTAATACGGAATAAACATCCACTTCAGGGGCTATATCTTGGTTTAAATCTAATGTATCTAGCATTAACACTAAACGTTCAAGGCCCATAGCAAAACCAACAGCAGGTGTGGCTTTACCACCAATTTGTTCAACTAGACCATCATAACGACCGCCCGCACAAACCGTGCCTTGTGAGCCAAGGCTTTCTGTTACCCATTCAAAAACCGTGCGATTGTAGTAATCTAAACCTCGCACTATCTTCTCATTCACCACGTATTTGACGCCTGCAGCATCAAGAATTTGGCACAACTTGGCAAAGTGTTCTTTGGACTCTTGGTCGAGGTACTCAGATAGCTTAGGCGCATCAACTAAAATCCTTTGAACATCAGGATTTTTAGAATCTAACACACGTAATGGATTAGTATGCATGCGACGTTTGCTGTCTTCATCTAGCACCGCTTCATGTTCGGTTAAAAACGCCACCAGTGCATCACGATAAACCGCGCGAGCTTCGTTTGAGCCTAACGAGTTTAGTTGCAGTTCAACATGCTCCGTTAAACCCAGTTTTTGCCAAAACTGCGCAGTCATTAGAATCACTTCAGCATCGATATCGGCACTGGCCATGCCAAATACTTCAACACCAAACTGGTGAAACTGACGATAGCGACCTTTTTGTGGCCGTTCATGGCGGAACATTGGACCGATATACCATAAGCGACGCTCTTGGTTATATAACAAGCCATGTTCATTACCAGCACGAACACAAGAGGCGGTGCCCTCTGGTCGTAGTGTTAAGCTGTCACCATTGCGATCATCAAAGGTGTACATCTCTTTTTCAACAATGTCAGTTACTTCACCGATTGAACGCTTGAATAAATGCGTACTTTCAACAATCGGCATTCTAATTTCAGAATAACCATAGCTGCTGACAACTTGCTTAAGCGTATTTTCTACTTTTTGCCATACTGGCGTTTGTTCGGGTAAACAATCGTTCATCCCGCGAATAGCTTGGATCGATTTGGCCACTAGAGAATCCGTTATTAAATGATGATGGGCTTGAAATTAAGGGCATTATAGGGATTTTTGAAAGCCAGGTAAAACCTGGCTTTGCCAGAATCGCAGTTTAGCGGTTAAGAATATCGATTTTTTTACTCGGATCCATCGTTGAAATACGTGCACGGATTTTTGCTTCTAACAAATCCACTAGATTATCGTTATCAAAGCGTTCTTTTTGTCTTACGCCATCTTCATAATAACCACTGCGGTTGCTACTGCCTGTGATCCCTAAATCAGAGATTAATGCTTCACCTGGGCCGTTGACCACACAGCCTATGATTGACACATCTAGCGCGGTAGAAACATCTTCTAAACGCTGCTCAAGTGCATTAACGGTATTAATAACATCAAATTCTTGACGAGAGCAGCTAGGGCAAGCAATAAAGTTAATGCCGCGACTACGAATGCGCAAAGACTTTAGAATGTCGTAAGCCACTTTTATTTCTTCGATAGGGTCGGCAGCTAATGAAACGCGCAGCGTATCACCAATACCTTCAGCCAGTAACATACCAAGACCTACGGCAGACTTAACCGAGCCACTACGCAGTCCACCCGCTTCGGTAATGCCTAGATGTAACGGCTGTACAATTTGCTTAGCCAGTAAACGGTATGCGCCGACCGCTAAAAAAACATCCGATGCCTTTACACTGACTTTAAATTGGTCAAAGTTAAGGCGATCCAGTATATCAACATGGCGCATGGCTGATTCAAGCAACGCTTCAGCCGTAGGCTCACCGTATTTTTCTTGAATATCTCGTTCTAAAGAGCCGCCATTCACACCAATGCGGATAGGGATATTTTTGTCTCGGGCACAATCAACTACCGCACGAATTCTGTCTTCGCGACCAATATTACCAGGATTGATCCGCAAACAATCAACGCCATACTCGGCAACCTTAAGCGCGATGCGGTAATCAAAATGGATATCCGCCACCAGCGGTACATTCACTTGTTGTTTAATGAGCTTGAACGCTTCTGCAGCATCCATTGTGGGAACAGATACACGGACAATGTCAGCCCCGACATCTTCAAGGGCTTTAATCTGCTTCACTGTGGCATCGACGTCTGTGGTACGAGTGTTAGTCATCGATTGCACAGCAATAGGGGCATCTCCCCCCACAGGCACATTACCAACCATTATTTGAGTGCTGTTACGGCGAATAATAGGAGAAGTTTGATGCATGATTCTTATTCTTTTTCCGGTAATTCAAAACGCGCTATTTTACCCGCTTTGAATTGAGTCATATCAAAGGTTCGATTGTTATAAGTTATCTCAACTGCTTTTGGTGCACCGATGGTGAGTTTAAAAGGCGCCTTACCCGTTAAAGACAAAGTAGACCCTTTTTCTTTAACACCAATTGCCAAGGTTTTATCGTCAGCATCGGTTACTTTGATCCAACAATCGTTACTAAATGTGAAACCGACTTCAAGTGCGCTGGGATCAGCTTCGTTGCTGGGTTCAGGCGTTGTTGCCACTGGCGTTGCTGTTGTTTCTGTCTCGAGAGCTTCATCACTGTTGAGCTCTGTTTCGCCTTCAACGCTCTCTGGCTCTTGTGCTGGGACTTCCTCAGGGAGCACTGCTTCGCTATCTTCTGACACCTGCTCAGCTATTGGCAATGAGCGAGTCGGAACCTCTGCCTCATCCGATACGATAACACTTTCGTTGACCAATTGTTCTGATGTGGCAGGCTCCAAGCTGGCTTTTTGTAACCACCACCATACCAACATCCCAACTAAACCAGCACCAATGGCATAGCTGATCCAAGTAAGACGGTTGTTGTGTGCTTCTTGCTGAGTGCGCTGAGAAAAACTTTGCATTTGTGCATATTTAGATTCAGCAATGCCCAATCGATAATAAGCACTCAATATTTGCTCTTCGGTAATACCCAATATTCGAGCGTAAGCCTTTAGATAACCTTTAATAAAAGTGGTCGACACTTTAGGGTCAAAAGTCTCATTTTCGATATCATTAATATTATGTGCGCGTAAATTTAAACGTGCCGCTATCTCTTCAACACTTAAGCCTTGCTTCTCTCGCTCATTTCGTAGCAGGAGACCCGGCCCCTGAGGAGCGACTTCAGTCGTAATTTCTTCTGGGGAATTATTTTCAGTATTCATTTTTTAAATAATGTTGAGACTCAGTAGACTGAGGAAATTTATTGACTAAACGACGACCAAAAGACTTGACCGCCGTTTCGCGATTTTGTGCAGACTCAAGACGGATCCAAGTCCATAAGCTCTGTGGCGTATCACTGGCTACTTTTTGATATTGTAGTAGGTAGTTACGCGCTACATCATAATTTTCTTGAGTAACATGTATGCCGGCCATTTCAAGTAAGGATAAAGGCCTGCGAGGGCTATGAGAAAGTGCGCTATCAAAATACTCTAGAGCCTTATCCAACTGTCCTGATTCTCTGGCGCATAAGCCAGCATTTTCGTAAGTATCACCCACTCGAACATAAGTGGTTTCTTTTACCGCACGAAGAAATTGCTCTTCAGCTTCCGCATACTTTTTTTCTCGGCAGAGAAAAGTGCCGTAATTATTCATGGTATCCGCATCATTGCGGTTTATTGATAACGCTTGACGATAGGCCTTTTCAGCCTGCCTTGGCTCATTGACTACTTCGTAGTAATAAGCCAGGGCACGATGAATTTCTGGATCTTTTGAGTTGTAGGCGAGCGCTCTTTCAAGATTAAATTTTGCTTGCTCAGTATTACCTTGCTGTAAGTACTGAATACCTAACTGCATTCTTGCTTTAGCCGCACCATTGCTATCCATGTTTTGGCTAACACTTTTTCCTGCCACCGTAGTTTCACTGACACAGCCGAGTAGACTCAATAAAACACTCGCACCTAGGATAAGTTTTTTCATACACCACAAGTATCTAACAAATTATTCTGTCATTGTGACGGAAATCGACTCGCCTTGCATCCGTTTTTTAGCAGTTCGCTTAGTTCTATCAATAACATCACCAACTAATTGTCCACATGCGGCATCAATATCGTCGCCACGAGTCTTACGAACGGTTACGGTATAGCCGTATTCTTGCAACACTTTATTAAAGCGATCAACACGACTATTACTTGGCTTAGCATAGCCGGAATTAGGGAATGGATTGAAAGGGATCAAGTTAATTTTACATGGTAAATCTTTAACAAGATGGGCAAGCTCGTGAGCCAAATCCGTTGAATCATTGTAATGGTCGAGTAACACATACTCGATGGTAACTTTACCACGATTCGCTTTGGACTTAGCAATATAGCGTCGTACGCCATCCAAAAAGTTTTGAATATTGTACTTATCATTAATCGGCATCATGTCTGAACGAAGTTCATCATTTGGCGCATGAAGTGAGATAGCTAACGCCACATCTATTTTATCACCTAAGATATCTAATGCTGGCACCACACCCGATGTCGATACGGTTACACGGCGCTTGGATAAAGCAAAACCAAGATCATCGAGCATTAATTCTAATGCCGGTACTAAGTTCTTCATGTTGAGTAAAGGCTCGCCCATTCCCATCATCACAACATTGGTGATCGGGCGCTGTCCGGTGCCATTTGCCTTCACAGGACCGATAATTTGAGCGGCGCGCCATACTTGACCGATAATTTCAGATACCGACAAATTGCGGTTAAAGCCTTGCTGAGCGGTTGAGCAAAACTTACATTCAAGGGCACAGCCAACTTGAGATGAAACACACAAAGTCGCGCGATCACCTTCAGGAATGTAGACAGTTTCAACATCTTGATTACCAACCTTCATTGCCCACTTGATGGTCCCATCAGCACTGCGTTGCTCAACTGACACTTCTGGCGCTTTAATTTCTGCCGTTTGCTTCAGTTTTTCACGTAGTTTTTTATTAATGTTGGTCATTTCATCAAAATCATCAACACAATAATGATAAATCCACTTCATGACTTGATCTGCCCGAAACGGCTTTTCATCCATTTCAGCGAAAAATTGACGTAAGCCTTCACGGTTTAAATCAAGTAAGTTAATTTTTTGGTCAGTCATAAGCTCTCACAGCGGTGGAATACAGCGAAAAATCGGTCGCGAATTGTACAAAGTTTACGAGGAGGTTACTAGCGCAGATTGAGATAAAAGCACTGGTTAGCCCAATGCTTTTTGTTATCGTTATGATTTGTCGGCGAATATTTCATCAGAATTGAAAAAGTAAGCTATTTCACGCTGGGCAGATTCAGTACTGTCTGAGCCATGAACACAATTTTCTCGCACCGAAGTAGCAAAATCAGCACGGATGGTTCCAGGATCTGCTTCCTCAAAATTAGTCTTACCCATAATTTCACGGTTTTTGGCTATCGCGTTTTCACCTTGTAAAACCTGTACCACGATAGGGCCAGAAGTCATAAAATCAATCAGCGGCTCATAAAAAGGACGGCCAAGGTGCTCAGCATAAAAACCAGCTGCTTTCTCCTGATCTAGTTGGATCATTTTCGCCGCAACAATATGCAAACCAGCTGCTTCAAAGCGCTGATATATACTACCAATTAAATTACGCTTGACAGCATCCGGTTTAATAATCGAAAAAGTGGTTTCTACAGCCATGTAAACTATCCTATCTATTTTATAAAAAAATTTAAGGGCTCGATTATATGCACTGAAATATATAAAGCCAAGTTAAGCCGTGATGACACACCAACTCTTTCATTCATATAGTTGAAAACTCAATAAGATAGTCTATTTCTTAAGTATAACTATTTTTCCTATCTCAGGCTGGAACCATGGATGATGATATTCTAATTATTGACGATGATGAGCAAGTGCATGATAGCGCAATACAAAGCTGGAAGGTGCTGATCGTTGATGATGAATCTGAAGTACATCGCATTACAAAAGTAACATTAAGCCAGTTTCGCTTTGATGGTAAAAGTATTACTTTTTTACATGCTTATTCTGCCAGCGAAGCACGAGATATTTTGAAGCAAGAAACTGATATTGCATTGGTTTTACTCGATGTGGTGATGGAAACCGACGATGCAGGCTTGCAAGTTGTACGCTATATTCGTGAGCAATTAGACAACCACAGTGTGCGAATAGTGCTGCGAACCGGTCAGCCTGGTCAGGCGCCTGAAGATGATGTTGTAGAAAGTTACGACATTAATGATTACAAAGACAAAACCGAGTTAACCTCACAGAAACTACGCACCTTAATTCGTGCAAGCCTGCGTTCTTATCGCGATATCTGTAGCCTGCAACGTAATAAACGTGGACTAGAGAAAGTGATTCAAGCGTCGAAAGGTATTTTCGAAAAAACGGCCCTCGATACCTTTGTTGAAGGCGCTCTTGAGCAATTAACAGCTCTATTAGAGTTAGAAGAAACAACTATTTACAGTATCAAGCATGCCTATGAGCTAAAAAATACTGAACTGGAAATGATCCATTCTACTTCATCAGATAAAACTCAAGCCGATGACATGCAGCAACACCCCATCTTACAGCTAGCGATAAAAGATAAAACCAATATTTATCAAGAAAGTGAAGTTGTTATTTATTGCAAAAACCCACGTCACAATTTAATTTTTCATATTGAAGGAACGCAACAGCTGTCGGAGGTAGATACTCATCTACTCAATTTGTTTACCGAAAATATAGTGGTTGCCCTTGAAAATATTCGCTTGAATGAAGTGATTGAAGATAATCAAAAAGAAATTATGTATCGCTTGGGCGAAGTCGTAGAAAGTCGTTCGAAAGAATCAGGTAGCCATGTTAAACGAGTGGCGAATTACACCGCGCTACTGGCAAGTTTAACGGGCATGGACAATGAACAAGTAGAAACCTTGAAACAAGCATCACCATTACACGATATTGGTAAAGTAGGGATCCCCGATGCGATCCTCAACAAGCCAGCTAAACTCGATTCAGATGAGTGGGCAATCATGCAAACTCATGCCAAGCTGGGCTACGATATGCTCTACGATTCGGACATCCCTTTACTGCAAACTGGCGCGGCTATTGCCATGTATCATCACGAAAAATGGGATGGCTCAGGTTACCCTAATGGCTTGAGAGGCGAAGATATTCCGATTGAGGGGCGACTAACTGCATTAGCTGATGTGTTTGATGCACTTGGATCAAGGCGTTGTTATAAAGAGCCTTGGGGAATCGATAGTATTATGGAATTGATCAATAGCGAATCTGGCAAGCACTTTGACCCAAACTTGGTAAAGATACTTAATGATAATTTAGACTTATTTTTAGAGATAAAGCAAAAGTACGTAGACTGAAAAAGATGGGGATTGTTGCTATTACGCTTATTGGCGGAGTGGACGGGACTCGAACCCGCGACCCCCGGCGTGACAGGCCGGTATTCTAACCAACTGAACTACCACTCCGCTATTAGGCGCTATCGAGAAGATATTGGCGGAGCGGACGGGACTCGAACCCGCGACCCCCGGCGTGACAGGCCGGTATTCTAACCAACTGAACTACCGCTCCGCAATTCAACTTTGCGTTACCGCTTCGTTGTGTGCGGCGCAGATAATACGTACATGCCCCTATCGAGTCAACAAAGAATGTGTAAAAAAATTGGAAAAATGACTGTTTGATTTCATAACGAACAAAGTTTGTTGAAAATGCGTACAAGCTGTCGATTATTGCAGCAAAGGTATTGAAAGGAATGGTTTCCGAGCTTGTAAGCCTACTAACAAAAGCACTAATGAAGCATGCAATCGTTAGTAAGCTGGTCAATAAAGCTGTCTGACTTGGCTATTTCTTACTTTCTTCTTCAAGGTTTAGCTCTTCTACGCCATCTTTTATTTGAGTTGGAGCCGCTGTTACTGCACTTTCCTCTGCCAATTTTTGCGCAATTCGTTTAATGCTACGCCGCTTCCACCAAATAATAAATACAATCACCGCTGCCAGTAAAAGTAGAACACCACCCGCGATCATTAAGTAGAAAGGTAATGCGCTTTTTTCTGGCTCCGGCTCTACTTCAACAATCACGACCTCTGGAGTTGGCTCAGGTGTTACAGGCTCGGGGACGACTCTAAATATCCCATCATCAAGTACAAGTACTAACTCTCTACCGGTTCTAGTCGTTGCATAAGCAGTAGTTGAGACAGTGTACTTGCCTGGCTCCTCGGGACGCGGCAAGGTAATAGTGAGGACCTCTTCGCCAGCTTTCCCGTAGCCAATAAATTCCAATGGCTTATCTAGTACCCCTTCATAAAACCCCTTCACCACCACTGTTTCTGGCAAAATTTCGTCTAAATCAATTTTGTAATGGAGCATCGGCCCTGGTTGATCGAACGACTCTGTGGTGGTGAGCTCAATCGGCCTTGGATAAACCAAGAGATCTTGACGAAAAGCACGAGTAAACACTTCATTACGAGTCGATACCTCAACTCGATATTTTCCCGCAGGTGCATTAATACTCGGATGCGCTGTCAATATGCCATCGCGCGGGTATTCATCATAACCCTTACCATCATCTAAAAATTGGAAGCGAATTTTATGGCCATAAGCAAAATTGTCATCAGCTTCGTCATTCAAGCTGGTTAACGTCATGGTAATAATTAAGTCTTGGATATAGTCTTCGTTAACTGGCGCGCCACTATTATTAAGTAATGCGGTGGTTAGCTTAACCTGTTCATGGGAATATAGGGTACTAGGTAATTTATCCATGTGTAGCTGTAAATCACTAACGATTCGAATAGCATTATCAGGACTTAATTTGCCTATCGCTTGCCAAGGACCTGGCATCGGCTTAATAATAGTGATCATGTCAAACTCTATGCCTTCATGCCACTTAACATTGTCACCATGGCGACTAGAATAAAGTTTACTGCCATCAGGCTGCACTAAGATAGTTGCAGCAGCGCCCGGCATACGCTTAATCACAAAGGTGACCTTTTCAGCTTTAGGATCAATGCGAAAGCGATTATCAAGCAGGCTATTGTCATTCTTTTCGTAAAACTTGACCGCCCACGTCTGATTAGGCATGGCACTCATTAGCACCAGTAATAGGCAACCAAAGCCAATCAATCTAGCCATAAGCATGTCCCTTTTTTCGCTATCAACTGTAGCCGCTCTTGATGGGCAACTAATTCATCAGCATCCGCTGATAATACTTTCAGAGGCGCTCGATTCGCAGCCAGCCGTTTAATCCCCTGCTGATTGCTTTGTTGCTGGCTGTCTGACTCTTGTGACAAATTCAATGCGGTTTGCCCGCCCGTCATTAATAGATAAACATCAGCCAAAATCTCGGCATCAAGTAACGCACCATGTAAGGTTCGATGTGAGTTATCAATACCGTATCTATCACATAAAACATCAAGATTATTTCGTTTACCTGGAAAAATTTCTTTTGCCATTTGTAAGGTATCAGTCACCTTACAGAAATCCTCAGTCTTACCTACGCCTGTTTTGAGTTTATCAAACTCATAGTTCATAAAGCCGACGTCAAACGGCGCATTGTGCGCGATAATTTCTGCGCCCTTAATAAATTCAATGAATTCTGGCGCTATTTGGCTAAAGCTGGGCTTATCACGTAAGAAAGCGTCAGTTATGCCGTGAACGCCGATCGCTTCAGCATCAATTTTACGATCAGGTTTAATATAAACATGATAATGGCGACCCGTTAAACGTCGATTAACAAGTTCAACACAACCTATCTCGATGATGCTGTGATTCAGGTAGTGTGGGCCCGCATCAAAGTTCATACCGGTTGTTTCGGTATCAAGAACCACTTGTCTCAGAGTCTGCTCTGTGTTCATATTTGTCTCATCTTGTATTTTAATAGTCTTAGTCTAACAAAAATGAATAAACAGGTTGAACTTTATACTGATGGATCTTGCCTTGGTAATCCAGGTCCAGGGGGCTACGGTGTAGTACTTAAATATCAAGGGCATGAAAAAGAGCTAGCGCAAGGATTTGAATTAACAACCAACAATAGAATGGAGCTATTGGCGTGTATCGAAGGACTTAACGTACTAACCCGTCCTTGCCAAGTAGTACTAACCACCGATAGTCAATATGTTAGACAAGGGATCACAACTTGGATCCACGGTTGGAAAAAACGTAACTGGAAAACAGCCAGTAAAACGCCAGTCAAAAATGTCGATCTTTGGCAAAAGCTAGACTTAGCAAGCCAAAAACACCAAATTGATTGGCGTTGGGTTAAAGGCCATTCTGGTCACCCAGAAAATGAACGTTGCGATGATTTAGCGAGACAAGCGGCTGAATCTAGTGATCTGCAGCCAGATACAGGCTACCTAGATTCCCTTTAAATTATTTAAGTTTGCTGGAGCGGTGACTTGGACTTTTATAATTCGCAAATGGGCTAGCGGATAATATCGGCCGTTTAAGCCGCCATTTTTCTTTCACTGGTGTGATTGGCCGAGTGCATTTTTTCGCGACTATAAAATAATTATCGCAAAGTAACGGGAAGCACTTTTGCCCCATCCTCTCGCACCAGTCCATGCTATGACCTCGAGTAAAAGAAAAACCAAAGCCAAACTTGTCATCAAGTAGTACTTCAAAACCCAGTAAGTTTAGCCAGTCTTTGATCCGCGCAGGTGTAAACATTTGGCTATTAACTGCTAAATTATTTCGGCTAATGGGAATATATTGACTAACGCCATGCCAACTAATGGGGTTAAAGCCACTCAGGATTAAAAATCCATCTGCTGTTAATACCCGCTCCACCTCTCGTAATAGCTGATGAGGATCACGAGAAAAGTTAATTCCATGAGCTAATAAACACACATCGATACAAGACTCTTGCAGCGGTAAGGCATGGTATTTCGCAACCAGCCCTACGACTCCTTCTCCAGCAGTGATGCTCACCTGATGTCTGATCGTGCAAGCGCCCGTATTTAACTGGGCACTCAAAGGTCCTAACTTAATTAGATGATAGCCAAAAAGTTGCGGGCACCAAGTGTCTAGGCGGTGCTGTAATTGCTGATACAACCAATCACCTGCTGGCAATTCAGACCAGTTTAGTGGGTGGTTTATCTTTCGACTTGTCTTCGCTGGGCGCATGAAATTCTCATATGATTAGAGTACGTTAAGATTAACACATCACTTATTAGCTGCAATCAACCAAAACAGATGAAATGGTGCTAGATGACTCGCATTAACACTCAGTTTCAGTATAAGCTTGGGCATATAGGTAAACATACGAGTAAGAAACCATGATCCAGATTATGCCCATTTCCGCCTTTAGCAATAACTATATCTGGCTAATAGCGAATCAAGACAATCATCATTGCGTATTGGTTGATCCTGGTGATGGTGAGGCAGCATGGCAACAAACACAAGCTCAAGGTCTGACTATCACAGCCATATTGCTGACACATTATCATCAAGACCATATGGGCGGCGTCGCTTTTTTGCGGCAACAACATGACAAGATAATTCCCGTGTATGGCCCCGAATGGCAAGACACACCATTAGGAAAAAAAGCCCCTACCAAACTCCCTATTATCGATAATTTTATCCAAGTTGAAGAGGGCTCTGTTATCAATATCCCCACTATTAACTTAGCATTCACCATACATGACGTACCAGGACACACCTTAGAGCATATTAACTATCAGTGTGAGATTAATGGGCTGCAACACGTTTTTTGTGGTGATAGCTTATTTTCCGCTGGGTGCGGTCGTGTATTTGAAGGCTCCATGTTACAAATGCTAAATTCGATGAAACACTACCGCTCGCTTCCCAACGATACTTGGCTTTATCCTGCCCATGAATATACCCAAAATAACCTCGCTTTTGCTTATCAAGTCGAGCCTGATAATCAAAACATCCAACATGCCATCAAGCAGGTTGCCAAATTACGCCAACAAGGTATCCCTTCTCTTCCGGTGCAATTAGAAAGTGAAAAAAAAATAAATCCTTTCTTACGTTGGGATCAGCCCGAAGTGCAGCAAGCCGTTCAAATTCAACAAGCAACGCCAAATAACGATGCCCTAACCGTGTTTAGTGGGCTGCGAATATGGAAAGATGAGAGTTAGTTCCTTGATTAGCATGCGCCGCTTCACTAACATGTGACCAATTTTTTACGAAGCGGATTATTATGAAACTACCTCTGGCTCTTTCATTCACCTTATTACTCGTTGGTTGTCAAACAACTACGGAGCAACAGGATGCGCCAGAGCTGGCCGTCACTAAGCCGTCAGCAAAACAAGAAGACACCTACCAAGTCTTACCTAAGCCAGCAGCCAAGCCAAAGCGTGTTGTAAAATTAACCCCCCCGCCCGAATCAGACTTATGGCAAGTGATAGAACAAGGCTTTCAGTTTGAGGAGGTTGATAATGAACGGGTGCAACATTATCGCGATTGGTACCTGAAGCATCCTGATTATATGCGCCGTATTTCCAAACGTGCTGAACCTTTTCTGTATCTGATTGTTGATGAAATCAATAAACGTAATATGCCGCTAGAGCTGGCGTTATTACCTGTGGTAGAAAGCGCTTTTGACCCTTTTGCCTATTCTCATGGACACGCTTCTGGCATGTGGCAATTTTTGTCTGCAACCGGAAAACGATTTGGTTTACAGCAAGACTGGTGGTATGACGGACGCAGAGACGTCGTGGCCTCAACGAATGCAGCCCTTGACTATCTGACTTACTTGAATGAGATGATGGATGGAGATTGGTTACATGCCATCGCATCGTATAATGCTGGTGAAGGCAGGGTTTTACGAGCAATCAAGAAAAATCGAAAAGCAGGTAAGCCGACTGATTATTGGAACCTTGATTTACCCAAAGAAACCAGCGCTTATGTTCCCAAATTACTGGCGCTAGCTGAACTCATCCGTAATAACGAACAGTATCATATGCCGTTGCCGCCTTTAAAAAATGAACCAAGACTAAGAACGGTCAATACAGGTTCACAAATTGATTTAGCCTACGCTGCGCGCTTGGCGGGTATGAATGCCGAAGAGCTGGCCCAACTCAACCCAGGCTTTAATCGCTGGGCGACATCACCACTCGGACCTCATGAGCTGCTGCTTCCAATAGAAAATGCCGAGCAGTTTGAAATAGCCCTGTCTGGCGTCCCTAAATCAAGTCGAGTTCAGTGGCAACGCTATCAAATTAAAAAGGGCGACACCATTGGTGGTATCGCGCAAAAGTTCAATACAGAATCTTCTGTTATTCGCTCTGCCAATAATATTAAAAACAACAAAATTCGAGCTGGTAAGTTTTTACTGATCCCCGCTTCTGCTGAAATGGCAACCGCAAAAAACGCTGCTCCGGCTAAGGGCCAAGCTATTAAGCCCAACCAAGCAGCGACTATCCATATCGTGAAATCAGGCGATACCTTGTGGGACCTTGCAAAAAAATACAATGTAAAACAACAAGACTTAACTAAATGGAATGGCTTAGCGAAAAGCTCGACCTTAAAAATTGGCCAGAAACTAAAAATCTATTCAACCAACACCATAAGAATAAACTCTGTCGTTTCTCAGGTAGCTAAACCGATGCTTTACACAATAAAAAGCGGTGATTCGCTGGGAGAAATAGCGCAAGCACATAAGGTTAGTATTGAAGACTTACAACGCTGGAACAACATCGACAACCCTAGAGGGCTAAAGCCTGGCCAAACTTTGGAGATCCGTGTCGCTGATGCTCGCTAAATGGGCTAACTTCCTCTCAGAGTGGTGAAAACATCATTATTAATGGTTGGTGATCAGATCCAGGGTCGAGTGAGCTAAACGCGCGCTCGACGTTGAGCCCTCGAAAATAAACATGATCCAAAGGCATCCCCATGACTCGTAAACGATGATCGGGTTCAAGATTCACAGATCTAAGTCCAAGCGCTATAAATGAACGCTCTACAAGGTCGATGCGATCTTGACTCCAGGTATTGAGATCGCCAGCAACAATCACGGGGCCTTTATGAGCATCAACAGCTCGTAATAGCGGTGATAATTGTGCTTTTAATGTCTCAGTGCCTAAGGTGAAGTTGATACCATGGATATTTATTACTAGCAAAGGCAAATCGGAGCCTTGCCAAGGGTATGTTACAGCGAGTGTCGATTTAGGGAACCGAATATAAGGCTCAGCAGTTAAGTTTACACATACCTTCTGAGCCATCACTTTAGCAAGAGTTTGCACTCCAAATGTGCTATCCCCGATTTGGAACGCATTAGCCAGTTCGCCATACCACCCTCGGGTTAACCAGTATTGATTGATTTCTTTATTCCCTTTCGCCTCTTGCAACAATAATAAATCCGCATTCTTACTCAATTTATCAAGTGTTGCCTGCCATTGTGGCGCTTGGTATTTGTATATATTCCAAACAATCAATTTAAATCGGCTAGGAAGCGCCTCTCTAGCAAAGCTAATATTGCTTAATGGTAACGTTTGCCACTGAGGACAGCTAACACTAGAGTAAAAGCGCGAATAAGTTAGTGAGTACACACCACCACTTGAGGCATTATAAAAATTAGTTAAAGCAAAAAAAGTGTAAGAAGTTAGCAGTATGATGATAAGGAGTATGATTTTTTTTAAATGTCCATCTATATTTTTTAACATTATTTTCACAAAACTTTCCTATACTGGAATACCACGCCTTGGGCATCGAGGAATATCTATGAGCAATAAACGCTATAAAGTAACTTATTTCGATCAAGATGGCTGTAAAGAACAAGTGACATTAGAAACCCCCTATTACATTTGTCGGGACTCAGCAACTGACTTATGTGTGTTTGATGAGCAAGTCTGCATTGGCAATGAGGCCTTATTGCAGAATATGCTAAACCAAAACTTACCCCAATCAAACGCGTCATGTGTGGTGAATGTCGAGCCCTTATTAATCTAAGGGCCCAATTTGATAAGGCAAACTTCCAGCTTCTCTATTTAGGTTCGTATCTGTTTAATCAAGATCTTAGAGTTACGCTGAAAATTGTACATAGATTTCTTTTTATTCGGTAAGTCGTTTACATCCGCAGGCATAAAGCCACGCTCTCGAAACCAGTGGATACTCTGTGTAGTGAGTACAAACAATTTTGTGAGCCCCAGCTTTATCGCTTGAGCTTCAATATGGCGAACTAAGCTATCACCACGGCTACTACGGCGATATTTAGGGTGACTGACGACACAAGCTAACTCTGCCATTGACTCTTCCACAAAGGGGTACAATGCAGCACAACCAATCACCATGCCATCTCGTTCAACAATTGTGAAACGCTCAATTTCTGATTCAAGCAGTTCGCGAGAACGCTTAACCAAAATACCGCGTTCTTCTAAAGGCTGAATCAATTCTAGAATGCCACCAATATCATCAATGTTAGCATTGCGTACTTTTTCATAACTCTCAGTGACTATTTGGGTTCCGACACCATCACGAGTGAATAACTCTTTTAATAGGGCACCACTTTCTTGATAACTGACAAGATGGCTACGCTTAACGCCTGCATAACAAGAAGCTACCGCAGCCCTTAAATAACGTACTGTTCCCGTGTCTGTTTCGTTGGCCTGTAATAATTGCAAACGTGCTTCTGCTTCAGAAGGCAACATTTCATTAATAACTCTGTCTTTATCATCCAATACGCCTTGATTGGAGCAGAAGCCGATGATTTTATCTGCCTGCAGGCCTATGGCTACTTGTGTTGCCACCTCTTCCGCTGACAAGTTAAATGCTTCACCAGTCACCGAATAGCCTATCGGGGGGACTACCACTATGGCACCTTGCCCCAATTGCCAACGGATACTTTCAGTGTCAACGCGGCGAATATTACCAGTGTGGCAAAAATCGATTCCTTCTTTCACTCCAATTGGCTGAGCGACAACAAAGTTACCAGACATCACGTTAATGCGCGCGCCCTGCATTGGTGAATTCACCACACCCATTGAAAAAGTGGCCTGAATATCAATAAGTAATTTACCAACAACCTGTTTCACGGCTGTTAATGCAACATCATCAGTGATGCGTAAGTTATCAACAAAACGACTCTGCACTTGCTGCGTTTCCAGTGCCGCATCAATTTGCGGACGAAAACCAAACACTAGCACTAGCTTCACACCTAAACTATTAAGCAAAGCTATATCGCTAACAATTTCAGGGAAATTCTCATGCTCAAGGGCCTCCCCTCCCACCATCAACACAAAGGTCTTATTCCGATGGGCATTTATATATGGGGCTGATTGACGAAAACTGCTAACGATTACATCCGTATCTTGTGCCAAAAATAATTACTCCAATGAATTGCGGCTAACTACATTGTAACCGAAGCTTAGCTAGAGTTCAGTTACAAAATGGAATTTTTATTCACTTTTTTAGAATTTATATTAAAGTTAAAAAGTTGCGATTAAGTAACTCTGTTGCTTCTAATGCGCTCACTGGTCGAGAAAAATAGTAACCTTGTAGTTGGTCACACTGATGCCCCTGTAAGAAACGCATTTGCTCTTTTGTTTCAACACCTTCAGCAACTACTTCCAAGCCTAGAGTATGAGCCATTGTAATAATTGTAGCGACAATTTTGGCATCATCGTTGTCAGAAGATAGCTGAGCAACAAAACTACGATCGATCTTTAAGGTGTGAATAGGGAATCGTTTCAAATAACTCAATGATGAGTACCCCGTACCAAAGTCATCTAATGAAATACTAATGCCTTGGCGACTAAATTGCTCCATCACCTGAATAGCTGATTCGACATTTTCCATTAGCATACTTTCTGTAATCTCCAGCTCTAAATTTGAAGGCTTGATCCCAGAGTTCTCAATACTTTCGGCTATCACTTGGGCTAAGCGAGCAGAAATAAACTGCTTTGGCGATAAATTGACTGCTACTTTTAACTCGGTGTGTCCCAACTTAACCCACTCTCCCACTTGCCTCGCCGCCTCTAAAATAATCCACTCTCCAAGAGGCTCTATTAATCCAGTCTCTTCAGCTAAAGGGATAAATTCAGCGGGTGAAATAAAGCCTAACTCCTCATGTTGCCAACGAATCAAAGCTTCAAAACCTACAATGCTGCCTGTGCTAGGTAAAACTTTAGCTTGATAGAACAACTTAAGCTGGTTTTGCGCCACTGCTAGATTTAGCGCTTTAGTAAGCTGTTTTTTATGTTCAATAGCCAAGTTCATATCTTGATGAAAATAACTAACAGGCTCACCTAACATCTTGGCCTGCTGCAATGCAAAATGTGCTGCGCTGTTAAGGCTCTCTAAAGAATCACCATCACGTGGGTAAACAGCTATTCCTAATGAAGCACTCAGATTGACTGCTTCTTCAGCCCACGTTAAGCGTTGCTTAAAAACATCTAAAATTTGGGCGACTTTGTCTTCAAGAGCATTCATTTGATCAATATTGGGGACAACTAAAGCAAACTCATCTCCACCCAGTCGAGCTAAAGTATCTTGCGGTGATAAAACCTGCCCAAGTGCCGCCGCAATGTCTTTTAATAAACTATCACCAGCAACCAGCCCATATTGATTGTTGATTTCTTTAAAGTTATTTAGATCTAGAACTATTAGAGCGACGTGCTGCTGGGACTTTTCAGCACTTAATATCCTATTTTTAAGTCGACTTTGAAACAGCGAACGATTTGGGATCCCAGTTAACAAATCTCTCATAGATAAGAACTTAACTTGTTTTTGAGCTTCTTTTTGTTCAGAAATGTCAAAGAAGGTGATCACATGGTGGGTGATAGCAGCATTATGCTTAATCACGCTGATCTTTACCCAAGCTGGAAACATTTCACCATTTTCACGTTTCGACCAAATTTCTCCTTGCCACTCACCTTCCGCGTAAAGGTTATGCCATAAGGTTTTATAAAACAGGTGGGTATGATGATCTGTAAAAATAAAATTAGGCTCCTGTAGTATTACATCACCCTCTGTGAAACCAGTAATGATGGTAAAAGCAGGATTTACTTTGATACATCGATTTTTGCTATCAGTCACTATAATAGCTTCTGACAAAGTATCGAAAACTTGTGCGGTAAGACGAAGCTCTTGCTCATAATCAAATTTTAGGCTGTAATCACGTAAAACAACGACTACACCCGCCGAATGATTATCTTGTTGTAGTGCAGTAGCTTGATATTCAACATAAATAACACGACCTGAGAGGGTATCAAGCTTGGCAATAGAGCGCTTAGATGATGTAGACTTATTATACAAAACATCATCAATGAGACTATTCGCTTTGAGGTGAGATGCATGCCCGTCCATATCAATAAAAGATAAATGTTCATTGTAAGGGTTACCAAGCAATTGGTTTGATTTATCTTCCAGTAACAATTGAGCTGAAGGATTAATAAAGCGAACATACCCATCTGGCCCGATACCAAAAATACCATCTGCCACACTGTTTAATAGCGTTTGATTGAACTCGCATAAATGTCGAACATCTGCCTCCGATATTTTCCGCTGCTCAATTTCAGTAACCATTAAAGACTTTTGCTGCTTTACTTCATCAGCTAGCAATTCTAGGGTATGGCCTAACCGGCTAAATTCATCCTTACTGCTGAAATTGGGTCCCCTGCCAAAGTCACTATTTGCTAGTTTTTCAGCATATTTGCTCACGCGTGATAGAGGATAAGTAATACTGCGGGTAACAAAATAGGCAACAGCCAATGAAACAACAAGAAAGCTACAAAGGACACCTAAATATATACCTTGTGCTTTATCAAGACTGGAGTAGAAATTATCTAAACTGGCATTCACCTTTTGCTCGGCAATTCCTTTTTTAGTGTCAAGGAGCTGCTGAAGGGTTTTAGATTGCTCTAACCAGCCCGCATAGACACCGTTAAATTCTTGAACAGCATCCATTTGATATGGGTCGGCACTTTCTAACAAAGATAATAACGAAAAGGAATTATTAATGAATTGCCAAATAGGCTCACCTAATTGCACTAAAGTAGCCAACTTAGTAGACATTTCTTCATCAGTGACCCCACCTTCTATCATGCCTTGCTTTACATTTTGTAACCAAGCTTGATGAACAAAATGTAATTGTGACAAAGCATATCTCACTTCTCCTATTGCATACTTCTCAGCTTGAAGGTTATCTCGATTACGTTGGACTTGGGCTTCTCGAATATTAGATTTCGCTTTCTGTAACAAGAAACGGATCGAGTGAATATGTTCAATATCTACTAGCTCAATATTAAAAAGCGCTTGTGTGTTAATTTTAACTTGTAATAAATAAAAATAACTCAGCCCCCCTGTTGCACTTGCCAGTAATGCAACGAGCATGTAGGAATGAATCAAACGACTTTTCAACTTCATTCAAGTTTTCCCTCTTCAAATATGAAAGCGAATAAACTTATCAACAAACCTAACAAATCAAAATAACGACACTACGAGGTTGAGCGACATACTTGTTCTTTACGATCACTTTAGAGGAGTTAATAGTTAAAATGTCTTCAGGGTATGGTAGCGAAGTGTCGATAAACCGAGTCCAAAAACCACGCTTTGGAATAGGCAGTTCGAACTCTAACGGCTCCCAGAATGCATTAAAAATAGCATACATTCCGTAATCTTGGCCGTATGGTGTGGTTTCAATAGCTATGGTTCTTGAGCTTGAGCTCCAATCTGGCTTGCCAACGCGCACACCATGCCAGCGTATACCCGATTTTTGCAGCACTTCATTGAGTGGTAGCCTTTTTGTCTCAGCAAAATCAAGGCGCCCTTGCTCTACACGTTGGTGTATTAATGCTTTAGTAAAATTAAACAGTTTGTTATTTTGCTTAACTAAGCTCCAGTCAAACCAAAAGTCTTCATTATTTTGACAATAACCGTTGTTGTTACCATGTTGAGTTCTGCCAACTTCATCGCCCATTTGGATCATCGGCGTTCCTAATGAAAGTAATGTAGTTGCGAGCATGTTCTTTACCTGACGTATACGTAACTGATTAACCTCAATATCATCCGTTTCCCCCTCAATACCATGATTCCATGAATAATTGTCATTACTTCCATCACGATTTTCTTCACCATTAGCCCAATTTTTTTTCTCGTTATAGCTCACTAAATCCAACAGGGTAAAACCGTCATGACAGGTCACAAAGTTGATGGTTTTTTCTGGCTCTAATAAATGATGACCATAAATATCAGGGCTACCGATCAAGCGATCAGCAAATTTACTGACCATACCTTCATCACCACGGATGAACTTTCTTACATCATCGCGAAACTGACCGTTCCATTCCCGCCAACGTTGACCTGCCAAGTTGCCAACTTGGTATAAGCCTCCAGCATCCCATGCTTCAGCAATAAGCTTAGTTGACGATAATGCAGGATCGGTATCAATACTGTACAAAGTAGGGGGGCTGACCATTGGCATTCCTTGTTCATCTCGAGATAAGATAGAAGCCAAATCGAAACGAAACCCATCAACATGCATTTCCTCTACCCAAAAGTGCAAGCTATCTATGATCAAGCGGCGGCAAACAGAGTGCGTACCGTTAAAGGTGTTACCACACCCACTGAAGTTCATGTAATCTTGTTTATTATTGGATAGGATATAGTAGTTATCGTTATCAAACCCTCTAAAACAAAGGGTTGGCCCACCAACGCCCCCCTCGGCTGTATGGTTATATACCACGTCTAAAATCACTTCAATATCAGCTTTATGTAGCGCTTTAACCATATCTCGGAATTCATTGAGCGGCCCTAGCATGGACTTATCGGAGCTATAGCCACGATGCGGGGCAAAAAATGATATGGGACTATAACCCCAGTAGTTACATAAACCCGCGTGATGTTCGTCTTCATCGAATTGATAAACCGGAAGCAGTTCGACAGCAGTGACGCCTAACTCTTTTAAATAAGGTATTTTCTCGATTAAACCAGCATACGTTCCTCTTTTATTCGGTTCAACACCGGAGCTTGTGTGACGTGTAAAACCAGCCACATGCATTTCATATATAACCGTTTTGCTAAAGGTGTGCCTAGGGTGCTTATCATCTTCCCAATCATAATCTTTGACATCTGCAACAATACTTTTAAGGCAGTGTGCTTCATTGCAGCCTGGTTTAGCCGCACGATGGCGATCATAGTTTTTTCCTTTCGAGACTAAGATGCCATAAGGATCGATCAAGACCTTTTGTTTATCGAATGAGGTACCTTCAAATGGTCGGTATGGACCATGGACTCGATAGGCATATAGTTGCCCAGGCTTAATTCCAGAGATAAAGATATGCCAATAGTAAGCCGTACGGTTATCTTCACTGGAAAGACGAAAAATGTGGGATGCTTCGGCATCATCTTCATGATCGAAAAGAAGCAATTCCACTTCATAAGCTAATCGGGCATAAACACAAAAATTGGCACCTTCAGCTGTTAATGTAACACCCAGTTTTTCAGACCAACCAGCTGCAGTACTAAATATCATAAGTTTAACGTCCTTATCCAAATAACAAAGTCAGTGTGAAGCATTAATTAAGGGCTATTGTTTTTAGTGGCTAAATTTAGCCCAAGTTAAACGCCTTTTTATCAGGACGAGCTCTGTTCCAGTTATTCACTCTATGCAACTACAGCTCAACATAATAAAGACGTTTATGCCCTCAGGGCTTAAGCCAACCCAGTCGAGCAGCTGTTAGTGTTGCAAGCTACATCTCCCAAGTATTACCGGCAACAAGCTATTGTATGAGTACCTAATAATTCGCAGTAAAAACAATCCAGAAAGCTCAATATCCCTAAATTTTAGCGGATCTTTATGACTTAAGAATTATCTCAATTTCCCTGAATAACATCTTGAGTATAAAGGAGGTGGCATAAATTGCTCGAACCAACCACACACTTTCTAGACGGTCGTACAAAGATAGGACGGTAGTTAATAAATACATAATGAATTGAAGGGAAAATATTTTTTGCAGACGTAAAAAAGCCCGACTCTTTCGAATCGGGCTTTCTACTGCTCACTATGAGCTTATTTGGCGCTTGGCGGTGTCCTACTCTCACATGGGGAAACCCCACACTACCATCGGCGCTGCTGCGTTTCACTTCTGAGTTCGGCATGGATTCAGGTGGTTCCACAGCGCTATTGCCGCCAAGCATAAATTGTAATCTGGAAAGCTTATTTTCGTTCTCTAGCAAATCTCTTTTACTTTGTTCACAAGTATTCTTGTTGGCACTTTCGCACCTAATCTGGCAACAACACCGCTTAGGTGTTGTATGGTTAAGCCTCACGGGTCATTAGTACAGGTTAGCTCAATGCCTTACAACACTTACACACCCTG
>NZ_JAIBHJ010000059.1 GCF_021278025.1 Motilimonas sp. E26 | reverse complement strand
ACCACAAAAGCGCTGCCTTGTATAAATACCCAACAATTCGCTGCAAAAACAATCACGAAAGATCAACAGACCCTAGAAACTAATTTACAAAAAAGATTCAAATGCTCATCAATAATTCTTTCTAACCGAGGGTATCCAGCATGCTTGAGTTCCAAGTAAACTCCATTTAAGTATTCATCTGGTTCTGGGTCTTCAGATTCTCGCTCAACAAAATCATTAAAATACTCTGAAAATTTTTCTAATATACTTTTAAAATCAATAAGCAATTCGAAGTTTATTGACTCATCCTCAGAGATAGGCTTGCCAATATTCCTAATACTCAAATCGCTTTCCTCTAAAACTAACGTTTCTTAGGCTCCATAATGGGGTGATAAAACACCCAAAACGGCGCCTAAAACATATCCAAAATACTTACATTGTTTTATCTAAGGTAAACAACGCTTTATCGCGTAATAATTTCCGCTCCTACCTTTGCTGTTGCAACATTGCCAAAACCCGATGCAGCGACGGCGAAACGTGATGACCAAGGGCAAGAATCTCTGCGTCTGGCTCGGTTAGGTCGGGAATTTGAAAAGTGATCATATTGGCTGATACTGCGGCGCGCACGCCGTTGTTGGAGTCTTCAAACGCCAAACAATGCTCGGGTGCGATGCCTAATCGCTCGGCTGCGAGCAAGTAAATATCAGGGGCCGGTTTGCCATGCTCCACCTCACAGCCTGTAGTGAAATGGTCGAAGTAATGATCAAGCTGAGCCAATTTAAGCTTAATGCCCGCCACATCTTTTTTCGTCGAGGTGGCAACGGTTGCAGGAATATGATTGGCCTTAAGCCATTCTAACAACTCAATCACCCCGTCTTTTACTGGGATGGCCTGATGCAACACAATGGCGTTATAGCGCTCACGCCAAGCTTGATGTACGGCGGGGTAGTTATCGCCATAGTAGTTACGCAAAATATGCTCAATGCCCGTTGCATTACGGCCGATGATGGAAAGGTAGATGGTTTTATCAAACGGTACTTGTACTTCATCGCAAGCTTGCTGAAATACCTGCATACACACCCGCTCGGTATCGAGTAGTAGACCATCCATGTCGAAAATTGCGGCTTTAAATTTCATTGGTTTACTCTCTTGGGAAGCGTTGCCGTTATTGTCACATATTCTAATGCATTGAGGTATGGCTAGGTAGAGGCCATGGCGTGAGCCATTTTCAGCGTTAATTGCACCGCTTAGCTATTTTTGGCAGCATGCTTGCCATACGGAGTTTTCTAACGGAGTTGTATTCATGCATTACCATATTCACGCTATTGATCCTAAAGCCCATTTATTTGCCGTTACCCTGACCATTGAAGCAGCTCAAGCGCAACAAGTGTTGTACTTACCCGCATGGCTACCGGGCAGTTATATGATCCGTGATTTTGCTAAAAACCTGATTGATATTCAGGTGCAAGACGCCAACCAACAGCCATTAGCCTTAACTCAGTTAGACAAGCAAACTTGGCGAGTGAATAATGACGCAGGGCAAATTCAGTTAACCTATCAAGTGTATGCGTGGGACTTATCGGTGCGTACCGCCCATTTAGACACCACTCACGGCTTTTTCAATGGCAGCTGTGTGTTTTTAGCCGCGAAGGGCTTAGAAGAAACTCCTCATAGCGTGACCATCGCTGCGCCAGCATTAAGCGAACTGGCCGATTGGAAAGTGGCGACCAGCATGACCCGCACCGCCGGCGATCAATTTGGCTTTGGCGAATTCAGTGCGCCTAATTACGATGACTTGATTGACCACCCGGTAGAAATGGGCGATCTCACCATCGATACCTTTATCGCCGCTGGCGTGCCACACGATGTGGTGTTAAGTGGTAAGCATCGCTGCAATATGGCGCGCCTATGCCAAGATTTAAAAGCCATTTGTGAATATCAAATAAGCTTGTTTGGCACGCCCGCGCCGTTTGCACGCTATGTATTTATGACCACGGTATTGGGCAATGGTTTTGGTGGTTTAGAGCATAAAGCCTCAACGGCCTTGATGTGTTCACGGGGTGATTTACCCACCGCGAGCGATCTTAATGCGCCGGTGGAAAAAGGCTACCGCACTTATTTATCCCTGTGTAGCCATGAGTATTTTCACAGTTGGAATGTCAAACGGATCAAGCCTGCGGAGTTCACCCCGTTTGATTTGTCGCAAGAGGCTTACACCCAACAATTATGGGCCTACGAAGGCATTACTTCTTACTATGATGACTTTATTACCTATCGCTCGGGCTGTGTCGAGCAAAGCCAATATTTGACCATGCTCAGTGAAATTGCCACTCGCGTTTATCGCGGCAAAGGCCGCTTTAAACAAAGCCTGAACGACTCGAGCTTTAACGCGTGGACTAAGTTTTATAAACAAGATGAAAACGCCGCCAACGCCATTGTTAGTTATTACACCAAGGGCTCGCTGTTTGCGCTGTTTTTAGACCTGACCCTGCGCACCGAAAGCCAAGGCCAATACAGCCTAGACGACGTGATGCGCCAACTGTGGCAAGACTACGGCTTAACCGGCAAGGGCACGGATGTGACCAGCCATCAACGCATTGTTGAGGGCTTATTAAATCGCAACTGCGACGACATCTTTACATATCTGAGTAACACCGATGATTTACCCCTTGCAGATTTGTTCGCCAAAGTGGGCATCAAGATGGAACTGCGCAGCAGTAAAGGCAGCACAGATCAAGGCGGCGCAGGGGTAGAAGGTGACAAAATTGGCTTTGGCGCTCGCACCAAGGCTGAAGGTTTTGGTTTGCGGGTATTAACCGTGAGTCAGGGTAGCCCAGCGCATCAAGCCGGTTTAAGCGCGGGCGACTTATTAATTGCCGCCGATAACCTACAAGTAAACGCACAATTTGAACAACAGCTGCAAAGCTACTCAGTGGGCGCCGTGATCAAGCTACATTGGTTCCGCCGTGATGAATTAATGCAAGGTGAATTGCGGGTGACAGAAGCGGTTAAAGACACCGTGAGCTTAAGTATTAGTGATGCCGAATTAAGCAAACTGTGGTTGTTGTAACAGGTTGTTGTATAAGTGTTGTGGGAGCTGAGCTTGCTCAGCGAAAAAAATAACTATTCCCTGAGCAAGCTCAGGTCCCACAAAAAACACAGGCCGTGCAGCTTAACGGCATGTTGATGTACGGTGTGCCGCTATTTGTGGGGATGTCGTTTATTGCTAATCAGCCATTTGCGTAAGGTTTACCGTAAGCGCTCAATTCTCCGCATTGTTCCTAATTTAATCTGGGCCTTGATAATGACTCCGTCATTACTTATCGAGGT
>NZ_JAIBHJ010000058.1 GCF_021278025.1 Motilimonas sp. E26 | reverse complement strand
CTGGCGTTTGCTATAATGTGGCTGCCTATGTACTGCTGAACAAAATCTATACAGCAAAGATCAACAGACCCTAGGGTGAGAGCATGAACTAATCAAGAGCACACTTCGACTCTCATTTAGCTCAAAAACAAGCTGTTAACAAAGTACGATCCGACCCTGATGTTGTTCCTAATAAAAAAATAAGGCTAAAAAATTAAACATTCCGCGAGTTTTTCAATTCGTAAATGCTCTATTAAAAGACTACAAAAATTTAATATTGTGCGATAAAATACTCCCTTTAAACCCAGGGAAAAATATTAAAATGTTATTATTTAAAAGGTATAGCTCCTATTTATACCTAACATTCACAATTCTAGTGATAAGTACTTCAACATATATAAAGTATTCAACTATATCTGAAGAGCCTCTTTGGAGTGATGAGTTATTTTCAATTGGATTGATTGACTACCATTCGATGCTAGATTTTTCTTTTGAGAGGAAATTAGTAACACAAATAAGCCCAGAGGATAGTTTTTATACTGCAAAGTCTGCAGAACAACATCCACCGTTATTTGAACTAATAGGTAAACTTTTTTCTTGGTTGGAAGAGCCTGAATTAAGGTCTAGACTACAGAGCCTTATCGCTAGCACATTATTACTAATCGTTACAGCCGTATACTTCTACCGGAGAGAAAATTACAGATTCCATGGAGTTATTTTCATATTTTTATGCGCCTTTGCCGGAAGATATATAGATTATGCACAAGAAGGAAGAAACTATAGTTTAGGTATAATGTTTTCAGTATTTGTTGCATTATTCATTCACAATGGTTATCTATTAAAAGAAAAAGTTAATAAAATTGAACTCGTAGTCATATTAGCCCTATGGTTTACTAATTATTATGCCGCGGTTGTTGGCGGGGTGTACTGGTTAATGAAGGTATATTATTGCCGCAATAACCGAAAGGAACTTCTAAAACTATCTTTAGTTCCAACGCTCTACCTGCCATGGCTATTTCTGACCTATCATTCTATACTCTCAACTTCAAAAGGAGGAGTAGCTTGGGCGGAAAGCCAAAACTTATTTACTGAATCGATGTTCCCATCGGATATTTTCCCCGCTATTTTTTTAATTATTTCTTTACCTTCTATTGCTATAATTTTATTTCTAGACAAGTTTAGCAACAAGAAAACAAATCAACTTTTATTTCTTTACATTATGTCAAGCATTCTATGCTTTTTAATATCTTACAAAAGTGGAATCGGTCATTATCGACACATTCTATTCTCAACCAGTATATTACTTTTCATAATCGCCATTTCAATATCTGAAATAACCATAAGATTTAAATTACTTTCACTTCCTCTGGTAATTTGCCTAATCACTTTTTTAGAAAATTTCAATGAGAGAGAGCCTAATTATGAGGATTATAAAAATGCGGCACTTTGGGTTACTCATGAGATGGGAAATGACATACCAGTAATCACTACTTGGAAAGCGAACACATCATATTACAGAGTTTACCTTGACTACTATAACGAGAAAAAAACTATAGCAAGGATAAATCCATTAAACCCGAATGATAATGAAGAAGAAATTTGTAAACTAATTAAAGATAAAGGAAAAGCCATTTTATTTTCTCACGAAGGGCATCAAATCATTATTGACTCTTTATTTGAAAAATGTAGCAACATTGAAATAGAGACAGAAGAAACTTTTAATTCAATAAAAACAGCAGTATTGATTAAGCGTTAATAAATAAAGCTTTACCGCATGGATGCCACTATGAAGTACCCCAGGGTCAGGGCGAGATCTGATACAAACTGTAGGGTTTAATCGTTGCTAATTTGTACTTTATGAGTGTTTTTTGAGCACGTTTTTCACGTTAATACAAATCATTAAAATAGATTGAACTAACTCTATTTTCAGTGATCTGATCTTCACTATTTGTATTCTTGAGTAAACTCTATGACTCTTTTTGAACGCCTAAGTCGCATACCTGATCCTCGTGTTGATATTAATGTTAAACACGATTTAGTGGATGTTGTTTTTCTTGTCTTTTCTGCGGTACTTAGTGGCGCAACAGGATGAAAATCTATCCAAGAATTCGGTGATAGTCAACTGGACTGGCTAAGACAATACCGGCAGTTTGAAAACGGCATCCCGAAGCGTCATTGCATTGCAAATATAATCAGTATGTTAGATAGCGATGCATTACTTGAAGCCTTATTTGAATGGCTTAATGTAGAACGCAGTCGTGCGGAAAAATCGGTTCTAGCAATTGATGGTAAAACCCTCCGAGGAACCAAAACGGATGGCAGCAAAAGTTTTCTCCATGTCGTTAATGCTTATGATGTCGAAAGCGGCTTAATGCTTTATCAACAAGCAGATAAGAGCAAGGGTAAGGAAGTCAGCTTGTCTCGGGATGTACTTGACGCCCTGATTTTAAAGAATGCGATAGTCACGTTAGATTCGTTGCATTGTTTAGCGCCGACAATGGCGCAAATAGTTCAAAAGAATGGCGATTTTACGATCCAACTGAAAAAGAATCAGCTTAAGCTTTTCGAGCATGTGACTCAGGCTTTTGCTGAAGTGTATGAACAGCCTGATGGGATGACGGAATGTGTTCAAGAAAACCAAGGACATGGTCGAAAAGAGTGTCGCAATATCATGCAGATAGACGCCAATTTACCACCAGAGCTACAAGAGAAGTGGCCACACATAAAGACGTTTATTGAAGCGGCAAGTGAACGCAGTAGCAACGGCAAAGGAACCAGAGATTCTCGCTGGTATGTTAGTTCGCTAGAGCTTGATGTAGAGCTAGCTGCTCGCTGCTCGCACAGTAAGAGAGCATTGGAGCGTCGAAAATCAGCTTCATTGGGTACTAGACGTTGTATTTAGAGAAGATGAATTGAGGGTGAAAGATCCGGATGGAGCGAGTCATTTGGCTGCATTTAACCGAGCTGCACTCAACGCTATAAAGCAGGATATTAGCGAAAAAGATAGCTTGGCAGCCAAACGTAGAAAGTCAGGTTGGTCCGGCGAATATCGTTCAAAGATTATATTTGGTTAAAAGTTAAATATAGTGGAATCCCGCCCTGACCCCAGGGTGAGATCTAACAATTTCCGCAGGGTCTAATTGCTTTTTATTTGCTCATAGTGGACGTTTTGCGTAACCTTTCACCAACCTTGGCTTGACTAATTAGATATCAATCCAAAGTAAGCACTAAATTAATCACACATACTAAGTCACAACCACATTTGTCATAGTGCTTCTTTTCAAGGGAGGCGCTATGAATCAACAAGATAAACGTGAATATTGGACTGGTACCGTCATTCCGCAGCCAATTTCAGATTTAAAATAGTGTGATCGCGTGATCATTTGTGCGTAATACTGCCAGCAGCCTCTTGACCTCGATCCCCTATTTTGATCTATTACTGCTATTTAACGGTCGCTCACTATGCCTGCTCCTCAGCCCGTCGTTAAACGATTAGATCATTTAGGGTTAATTGCCGCTTTTTGCCACGAAGTTGGTTTGCCTCGCATTATTGATCGCATCATTCCTAAATACTCAGACCATCATGTCTCTCATGGCGATGCGGTGTTGGCGATGGTGCTAAACGGATGTAACTATTCACCAGCGAAGTATTGACCTTCATCCATTAGGTCGAATACATCAGGGTAAGGCTGTTTGCTGTTTGCTGTTTGCTGATCACCGCATCGACTATCTGGCTCAGTGTCGAGTAGCATGCCATTCCGCGTTTTTTGCATGTTTCAATGAACGCAAGGATACGTCCGCGAAACTGTTCCCCCTCGATGAGAGCGAACGCCGTAGCTGCATCTGCGCCACACTATATAGCGCCTTAACCGCCGCTCAGCTTCATTGTTTGTCAGTGGGACACGACCATCTGCCCTCAAGAAGGTCCAACAGC
>NZ_JAIBHJ010000057.1 GCF_021278025.1 Motilimonas sp. E26 | reverse complement strand
TGGTGCCAAGTGTGTTTATGGAGCTGGAACAGCTCCCATTGACGGCGAATGGTAAGGTAGACAGGAAAGGGCTGCCGACGCCGGATTATGAGGGTGGCAGTCACACGTATGTTGCGCCGAGCACGGAGGTTGAGCAGGCGCTATGTGATTTATGGCAAGAGTTGTTGGGCGTGAGCCGCGTAGGTGTGGAAGATAACTTTTTCGCGCTGGGGGGCGATTCAATTAAAGCTACACGATTAATAGCTAAAGTTAAAAAAGAACTTAAGTTTTCTATTTCTTTAAGAGATCTGTATACGAATCCTACTGTTCACGGAATAGCTGTATCAGTAGAACATTTAAGTGACGAGATAGCTATAGTAGCTAGGCCGAAAGTCGAAACATCTAATGCACAAAAACGGTTCTATTTAATGCAGCAATCAGAACCATCGAGCAAGTACAACGTTTCATTTGTTTTGCTCTTATCTGGAAAAGTCGATACTGTTCGCTTGAATGCGGCGTTAAAAAAAGTAGTAGAAAAACATGAGATATTAAGGACTACCTACCTTGAAGATGGTGAAGATATTTATGGTTTAGTAAATGAAGATTATGAATTCGAACTCTGTCAATTAGATCATGTTGGTGCCGATTCCTGCTTAAAAGAAATTGAGAAAGCTGAGAGTCATGTGTTTGATTTAAATGGTTCTATTCCAATCAAGGCGACACTAATTAATAAGGGTTTTGAAGAAAATTATCTTGTCATTAATATACATCATATTGCTACTGATGGATGGTCAATAAAAATCTTTGCTGATGATTTTTCATTTTTTTATAACAATAGTGAGGCTAAGGTTGAAAGTTCTGCTATTCAATATGCTGATTTCGCAAGTTGGTATAATTCGCATGTAGAAAATGAACGGGAAATTCAGTTGGAATATTGGTTGGGTCATTTGAACAATGCCCCGCAAAGTATAGTATTTCCAATTGAAAACACAGGGGGGGGCGGCTTAGGTAAAGAGTACGAACAGTTTTCGAAAACTGTTTCTAAGAAGGTATTTGAAAAGGCTGAATGCTTAAATGTAAGTTTGTACTCTGCGTTACACTCTTTGACTGCGTCAGCATTAGGGTTGTGGTTAGATATTAAAGATTTAGTAATTGGAACCGTTGATTCTGGCAGGCAAGAGAGCCAGACGCATAATTTATTAGGCTGTTTCATTAACTCATTAGCAATTAGGACGAAAATTGGTACTGATTCCATAAATGATTTTGTGACCGAGTCAGATAGGGTAGTTAAACAGTGCTTAATTAATTCGATATTGCCTTTTGATGAAGTTGTTGCGAATGTTTGCAAGGACTTTCATGCAGGGAATCCTCTATTTAATGTTGCAGTTCTTTTTCAAAATGTCGATTTACCAGATCTTGATATTAACGGTGTTAATGTTAGTCAATATCAAAGCACGCTCGATAATGTGCTCTTGGATTTAAGATTTGTTTATCAGAATGTAGATGGCTCTTTAGTGTTAACGCTAGAGTACAATAAAGCTAAGTTTTCTAAGGTCACAATTGAAAGTCTTCTTGAACTATTGAGTTCTTTGTTTGAGGCGTTTGTTTGTGATAGAAAGGTTAATTTATCCCAAGTTGAAATTCCTACATATTTAGTGGGGTTGAAAAATAAAATAGATAACAATTATAAGATTAATGTTGGGGCTAACTTTACAATTGATCCGATAATCGAATCCTTAAAGTATGTTAGCTCAGTATACGATGCAGGGTTTGATGTTTCTTTGCTTCCATATAACCAACCTATAGAGTCAATTATTAATATTAATAACTCTACAACTCAAAACTCAAAAGATTGCAATGTGTTTTTCATCAGTATGGTTGAGTGGTTAGGTGCTGGTGACCTAGATATGAGGTTAAGCAATCTTAAATTTAAGTATCAAAATCTTCTTAAATCACTTCAAGGATCAATTGGAAAAAAAGTTTCAGTTGTCATCGCTGATTCTGATTTTTCATCCTGTGCTCAATCTGAAAAAGATACGATAATTAATCTTGAGAATGCTCTTGTTGATAAAGGTAAGTCTTTCGGTGTGTCAGTTTTTCGAACTAACGCAAAAAGTTTTACAGCTGGCGATATCTTCGATGAATATGCAAATAAAGCAGGCCATGTACCATTCTCTGAACAGTATTATTCCGGATTGGGAATAGATGCGATCAAGGCTGCAACTAAAAAGGAACAACCATATAAAGTAATTGTTCTTGATTGTGATAATACACTTTGGTCTGGTTTATGTGCAGAGAGTGGCTCTCATGGAATAAATATAACCGATGATAATGCCTTTATTCAAAGACTTGCTCTAGAAATGAAATCCAAAGGAATGCTCCTTTGTCTATGTAGTGCAAATGAAGAATCAGATGTAATTGATGTATTCAAAGTAAATCATAATATGCTGATTTCTCTAGAGGATATTGTAAGTTATCGTATAAATTGGGAGCCCAAATGGAAAAATATCACATCTTTAGCTGAGGAATTAAACTTAGGTCTTGATAGCTTTGTTTTTATTGACGATGATGCTTTACAGTGTTCTCAAATGAGGCAGTTTTGTCCAGCTGTATTTACTATAGAGTTACCTTCTACTGACTTTAAGAATTACTTTGAAAATGTGTGGCGGTTAAAAGATGTAAATATCAAAAAATCTTTAGATCGTACTTCTATGTACCATGAAGAGGCAATGAGGCAAAAAGCCATGAAAAAGTCTCTTAGTCAATTGGATTTTATTCTTTCACTTGAACTTGATATTTCAACTGAAAATCTAAGTGTTTCTGATGTTGAACGTGCAGAAGAACTTTTATTAAGAACAAATCAATTTAATATTAGCGGAAAGAGGCTGAGTTGCGATAAAGTAAACTCATGCATACTAAGTAGTGATCGTTTTATTATCAAGTGTAATCTTAAGGATAGGTTTGGTGAATATGGAATTGTATCTATCGCTTTTGGTTCAATTTCAGATGGCGTGGTAAACGTAGATAATATGGTTCTTAGTTGTCGTGCCTTCGGTCGTGGTGTTGAATTTTATATGTTAAAGCATCTTGCCAACCTAGGGGAGAGGGTTTGTTTTGATTTTAGTGTTACTAATAGAAATAAACCAGCACTGAAATTCTTAAAGAAAGTTGAAAGTATTATTGGGGGGAATAATTGCAATTATAATGGAAGATATTCTTTCGAGTCACCTCTAATATCTAGTTTGTCGCTAAGCGCTATTTTTAGTGAAAATGATGATTCAGATTGCATACATGAAAGTAAAACAGACGAACAAGTTTTTAAAGAAGACTCTTGGCTTTCAAATCTAGCTAAAGAGTTAATGGACAAACAAGCCTTTACTTGTTCGGTAAGTAAATACTCAAAGCGTTACTTAGGCGCCATTCACGCAAATTATGTTGCGCCGAGCACGGAGGTTGAGCAGGCGCTATGTGATTTATGGCAAGAGTTGTTGGGCGTGAGCCGCGTAGGTGTGGAAGATAACTTCTTTGCGCTGGGTGGGCATTCATTGTTGGCGACCCGTTTATCGTCAAAGGTCAAACAATCCTTGGGCGTAAGTTTGCCTCTGAAGAGTATCTTCCAAGCGCAAACGTTGTCAGCATTAGCGTATACCATTAGCCAACTTTCACAAGATACGGGCGTTCCAGTACTAACGCCAGCCCCTGCTGATGCAGAGGCGATGTTGTCATACGGCCAGCAGCGCTTGTGGCTGCTTGACCAAATTGATGGTGGCAGTGCGCATTACAACATGCCAAGCGCATTACGTTTAGAAGGTCGCGTAGATGTTTCAGCGTTAAATCAGGCTTTGAGTGCGATAGTGGCTCGCCATGAAGTATTGCGCACAGTCTTTAAAGCTCAGGATGGCGGGGATGCCCTTCCGGTGCTATTACCGACGATGCCATACGAAGTGAAGCATGAAGACTTGGCAGGGCTAAGTGGTGCGGCCCAAGAAGCAGCGGTCAGCGCGCACTTAAATGCTCACGCGGGTCAATTGTTTGACTTGTCAACAGACCGCATGCTGAGTGCAAGCCTGTTAAGTTTGGGCGACGATGTACATATCTTATCAGTGACAATGCACCATATTGCTTCAGACGGCTGGTCGGTCGGTATATTAATCAAAGAATTCATGGCGCTGTATAGCGCATACAGTCAAGGTAAAACGCC
>NZ_JAIBHJ010000056.1 GCF_021278025.1 Motilimonas sp. E26 | reverse complement strand
TCAGCCAATGGTGATCTGTCACCAGTGGAGTTTGAAAATTCTCAACTAAAGGTGTCCAGTTTTGGTTGACCAGAACACCCTTTAACCCCTCATTTACGAATGTAAGATCATGAACATTAACTTCCATTAACGGAATCAGTTTTCTTCCATGTACTGTATTTAGCTCAAAACTACTAATTGATATCGTATGAAACTTTATTTCACCGAAAGCAACAGTGCCTATAGAGGTATCTTCATTTCTATCGATCCAATTTTCATCTGCAAATTTATAGCTAATCAAGGTTCTTGCTGCTCCAGTATCAAGTAGAAATCGACCTTGTTTATCATTTACCCAAGCATCAATAACAAAGAAATTTGTCACTTCATTAGGTACAAGTTTTACACTATGAAGAGTTGGAGTTGAACATGCCACAACGGTACACATAAACAAAAGTAAGCAAATGCTCCGAACATAAATAGTAGCTGTATTTTTCATTATATATTTAACCTACCCCACGCAATTTAAGATTTCACATAGCGAGACTGTAGAATAACTCCAACAGCCAGATTTGACCAAAAAAACAGGGCCTTGCAATCAATCCTAAGCGCTTCTAAGACAATAGGTAATGCATTTGGACCCCATAAAGCAGGCTGTTTTTATTAAAAAAGAGAAATTCTACAGCCTAAACGCCTCATTAAGCGGCTAAAAATAGTGGGTTAAAATGTGTAGTAAAGCTAAACGTAACCAACTGTTTTTGTTGCGTTTAAATACCTTGTCAGTCCAGCTTATCAATTTTACTACGATCTTTCATACAACCTAGTTTAATAAGGGTTTTTGCAACTACACGAAACCTCCTGATTTTGTCGTCGCTCGGAGTTTCATTTTTTTGAAGTAGTTCATATTCTTTTTGTAGCTTTTTCACTTTAATTCTTGCTTGTCTGCATTCGGGGCAAAAAACACAATCAGCAGATGGACTAAATTTTAACTCTTCATACCAATATTTCTGCTCTTCAGCAAAGAAATAAAAATATCTATTACACTTCCTACACTCTTTCTTTAAGTCTGCATATTCTATGTAATTGCGCTGAGGCCTGGTGACTTGCTTTTGCTTAGAAGGATCACCAGAAATAATTTTCACTTCCCCATTTTTCGGGTTTTTAAAACGTGGGTGATTGACTAGATCCATGCGTTTACTCCGATGGGCTAACGAGACTGTAGAATAACTCCAACAGCCCGATTTGACTAAAAAACGGGGCCCTGCAATCAATCCTAAGCGCTTTTAAGACAATAGGTAATGCATTTGGAACCCATAAAACAGGCTATATTTCTTAAAAAAAGAGAAATTCTACAGCCTCAACGCCCACATTAAGCGGACAAAAATTGTTGGATAAACTTGTTGAGGTACGAAACAAAGCCAACTGTTTTTGTTTCGTTTAAAGTCTCTTGTTAGTTTTATTTCTACAAGTCTGTTTTATAGCGCCCTTCCACTGCTCTATCAGTTTCATGAATGAACTCTTCGTCTGCATCTGTATTTTCAGCAATCTCTTTACCAAAAGACACTTTCATTGGTTCCATATAACTAGCTGAATCCCATGCTTTACTACGTAACAACGGCTTACCACAATGGAAGTAAGCGTTTTGTACCGATATTTCAAGAACCATTAACGCTCTATGTGTTGCACCTGATACTTCATCGCATATACCACCTTCCACCAACCGACAATGTCCATGCACTCTCAGTGTTTCAACCGTGCCAGGTCGGAGAAAAATTAAGCCTACTTTATTGTTCGTCTCAACGATATTTGTTAGCGAAAAAGCCAATTTGTTTCCACGAAGCTCTGGTAACAATAGAGTGTGTTCATCACGAACTTGTACAAAGCCTGCCTTGTCACCCTTTGGGGAAATAGTAGGAAAGCCAAATTCATCAACAGTAGACAACATAACGAGAGGAGAAGTCTGAATGAACTCCTGCATTCTGCTATTTAACTTAGTGTAAATCTTTTTGCTTGCTAAAGGATTGGGCTCGCCAATAACCTCTCTAATTTCTTCCAGTGAGGCTAATTCATTCATAATTCTTCCTTGATAAAACTAACGAGACTGTAGAATAACTCCAACAGCCCGATTTGACTAAAAAACGGGGCCCTGCAATCAATCCTAAGCGCTTTTAAGACAATAGGTAATGCATTTGGAACCCATAAAACAGGCTATATTTCTTAAAAAAAGAGAAATTCTACAGCCTCAACGCCGCCATAAACGGCGTGAGGAACGAGCGTCCGGCGACCGCAGGGAGCGAATTTAATGGCCTTGTTATCTTTTAATAACAAACTTATGACTGCTGCCATTTTTTATTTATTTTTTTGATATTATTGTATGGCGATGCCTCACCAAAGTCCTCTTCATATTCAGAAATGATGTCACGCACTAGATTTCTATATTCAGTGCGCCAATCTTTATCACTTATATAATCTTTTTCAATGCAATAACATAATCTATCAAGTGCATTCAAATAGCTTTCTTTAGTTGCATTAAAGTAATCACGAAGAATCTCTAAAGTATCTTCATCTAAAGCGTCCTTGTTGTCTGCTTCCCTCACTGACTTTGCAGCCTTATCAAATTCTAGCTTCCTTGAATTCATTTGAGTTTCTATCTCGAGAACAATTTTCAATGAATCCATTTTCTGATTCTTAACTGCTATGCCAATCTGGTCATTAATTTTTCTCAATTGGCTATATGCAATCCAAGCTCCAATTATAGCTATGATAAAAGTGCCTACATCCATATTGAACGTCATTTTCTACTTCCTTTTAACCAGAATCGCTTTTGCTTTACTTGTGTTTATTATGGTTTTTTTCGCCGACTGATCTTCCATCACAGCAGTTAGTGGAGCTGCATAGTCATATTCTTCTGAACTCAACTCAAACCTGCTCAAAATGCCGTCTTGCTCTTTCAATATGTCTTCAACTGGCAGATCCTTCCATTCAGACTCAAACTTTTCGCTCAGGTATTCTCGTAAGTCTTCTAATGTTGTAACGTTATTTAATGTCATGATTTTCTCCTATTTTAAGATAACGCCGCGCTCTACGGAAATTTAGGAGCGCTAGCGAGTAAATTTTCCGTAGCAGCGTCTTGTTATGCATTTTTACCTGCCGGAATTTCTGGACAACCGCTAACTGTATAGTCAATACAGCTTCCTTTGTATTCAATTATTTGAAAGAGAAGCCTATAAAATAAGTATAGGCATGATCGATATTGCAAAAAGTACTCCTCGAACTGCTGTTGATCCATGTCTAGATCATCTGCATGAGCTGATTTGTTCCGAAGTTTGCTCCACGTTTTAACTAGATCACTGTTTATCTCAATGCTCTCACAAAGCTCAAATAAAACTCTCTTGGGGGATTTTGTTTTGAAGTTTCCGAGAGATGATTTCAACTTGTCTTTAACAACCTGATCGATGTCTAAATCTTTCAAAGTAGTCATTGCATCCTTGAGCGGCTCCATCTCACTATCGGGAATAGGAAATAATTGATTGAAGTATTTGTTTACTAACCCCTCTATAGAGACACCGCAAGCAAGAGCGCTAGCTTGAACAGTGCTGTTAGAGACTAAGTATATCTTATGCCAATAGCCAAATAGAGTATCTAATCCATCATGCTCAATCGCATGAGAAATATATGAATTTATAAATTCACTAAAGCTTTCTGTGTCGTATGGCATCCAAATTTTTATAGGGCTCTCCAATTTTCCATCAACATAGTGTCGATTAGAATAGACTTTGGTTTTAGTTAACCCGTTGACTCTGTCTATTTCATAAAGTATTGAAGGTTGCTTCCCAAGCAAAATGCTCAATGCCTGGATGAAATATTCTCGGTATTTTTCAATGTTTACTAAACCACTGGATGAGAATGAGATATTAAGAGTATTAGAGTCGTTGAATAAATTAATATCTATATCGTCAACTTTCAATTCAATTTCACTTAACCTCGAACCTCCACCGCTTTGATCGCGAAACTTATTCCACGGCAACCTATAATCACCTTCAACCATGACTCTACAGAAAGGTGTTTTTTCAGCATTACTTGTTTCTTCTAGAATAAGATTTTCAATCTTTCCTTTTATTACCGCTGTATTATTACTTACGTGTATATCAGGGTCGATATGGATTTTTGATGCCTTCCACTGATAACCGTGAAAATCTTCTGCTGTTAGATCGAAAAAATGTTCGGTAGGTAGCAAAGATCCGGCTGGTAGTGAATGTAGATACTGTAGCTTATTGAATATGCTCTCATCGCTTTTTCCATCATAAAGAAGCTTGAAACTAATATGTCCATCGGAGCTTTGTTTAATAAATCCGGTGCCATCTATTATTAAGGGCGAATTATCACAACACTGTTTTAGTTGCATCCCTAAACAATCAAGTTCAAGCTTTTTACTAATGATTGATTCGTATAATTCATTCCTAGCCATTGTCTATCTCTATTGCATAACGCTTCAATCAGCCTCATCGTTTCATTCGCATAACTTAACCACCTTCACCTTATTCGATGTAGGACTGCATTGACTTGTTAAGTCTGCCGCGTGAGGACGTATAGCTTGCTATGGCGTTTTAACGCAACGC
>NZ_JAIBHJ010000055.1 GCF_021278025.1 Motilimonas sp. E26 | reverse complement strand
AACTTGCTTAACTTGCTTAACTTGCTTAACTTGCTTAACTTGCTTAACTTGCTTAACTTGCTTAACAGGCAGGATTGCTCACACCTAAAATCACACATCAACTCAAGGCTACGTATTTCTAATAACATGTTAGCCTAACCTTCCATTAATGAATCAGCAGTGAATCTTTAAAGCAGATCTAGCCTTTTCGCTGGCTTTTTAATAGCTTGGTCATTTAGATGGCTGTCCGGTATTTCTATCAGGTACAATGTAGGTTGTAAGCTAATTCCTTATAATTCACAGCATTAACTTCTGGGGTGACACTTTTCTGGTGGAGGCATATCACTGTAAACATCCATACTAGGTCCCTGCCCGCCTTCTCTTTCATCCGCTCCTAATGAATAGATAATGAACCCTGACTCTCTTAACTTATATAAATATTCGTTTCCCCACATATCTTTAAGGCTGGAGGACATGCCTTGTTGAATAACAAATTCCCTAAAACTATCCTGATCCTGAGGCAGCTCACCCTCCCTCTTAAGCGACTTGGACAATCTATCCAAATCACACAATGCAATTTGCACTTCGACCATGTAATTGGGCGGCGTGAGATTAATGTACAAAAAAGTAACAATAGCCAGCAGAATACAAATTGGAAAAACTATAAATTTCAGAAAAGACTGCATTTGCCACACCTCGATCTCTTACACTGACAGTCTGATATTGAGGATTCGTTGAACCATGGGGCAAGTTCGATAACTCTATCGAACTTGTTACCAGGTTTATCACCTGGCCTTGCTTGTAACCACATATGATACCCATCAGAATTATTAAAGAACACTACCTCAAAGGACCAATCATCATCAAAAGTTCCTCCAGGAAGTGATCTGAAATACTCCACTACCTCTGCGGCCTATTCACTGCACTGTTTATATGATAAACGATATTCTGGAGAATATTGATAATCACCAAAGATCAACTCATTCATATATCCATGAACTTCAACTTGAACTCTTCATGCGCACGTTTAACGGCCTCAGATGGGTGCAATATATAATCATAAAGGTTATACTTTGCGTCTTCTCTGAACCCATCTTCTTCATCTTTCAACTGGTACACTCGGGTAACTTCAGGCCCAACCAAGGCTAACAGTTCTTCTTCAGAAAAGTCGCTAAGCGTGCTAAAAACGCCTAAGGTATGCCTGTGAATAAGAGCACTTGCTCGCTGGGAAAAGCCAAAAAAATCATCCTCAGAATAACTGCTCTCAACCAAACAGTTATTCGTACTTATGACAAGTTCTCGCCATTCTAACTCAAACATTACCTGCTGGTTCAGCAACATTCTCACCCTATCTGGATTTTGCCAGTCAATAGGCTTTGAAATTTTGCCTGCTTTTTCTTTTAGACCGGAAAGCGCAACAGAAAAAGCCTCTTCTGAGTTAGCCGCCTCGATTCTGACATAATCCACTAAGTACTCACCCGTATCTTTCCGAATGAGGTATCCATAGGCAATCCACTTTGAGGTAAAGTCCAACAACCTTAACTCTGAGCGATAATGCTCAGTTGACAAGCTTTCAACCAGTTTGCCTTGTGCTTCTGTAAGTGCTAGATAGTTCATATTATTAATTTCATTAACAGCTCTCTGGGGGACAGTCTTCTACAGCTTTCTCATACTGCTTTATTTTTGCTTCTAGCTTTTTGACCCTTGCTTTGTGAGTATGCGCAGACATTTGATTTCTAACACCATCTCTTGCAAAACCAGCTTTTTTGTTGGTAGTTTGCCTTGCGAGCCTCTCCTTAAGAAATTTGAGTCTTCTTCTGTTTTCATCACAGTTGCCATTTCCTCCGAACCAACCATAAGCTAATGGATCACTCCCTAGTAGCTCGTTCTCCAATTGCCCCTCTGGTCCTAAAGCCATATAAGCATTTGGGTCATCAACTTCATCTGGGCATAGAGCATTTCCCACCAAATGGCCCAGAGCAGTACCAGCGGCAGCACCTCCAATGCCTCCTAGCTCAGCACCTGTAATCCCTCCACCAATTGTACCAACTCCGGGAGCAACTAAAGTTCCACCTGCACTTCCAAGGAGGCCACCACCGGCGTAACCAATACCTCCACCGACAACACCTCCTGCTAAGGATGCTGCATTTACACATGCAGTGCTAGCCTTCAATCCAAAGGGATCAACTAGGCCAACCGGATTCCCCCCACATAAGCAAACGTATTAATCCCGCCTGCTAGCCCAATCGGGTCACTGGTGATGTAGCGCCCCGTCTTCGGGTCGTAATAACGATAGTAGTTATAATACAACCCCGATTCCGCATCAAATAGTTGCCCCGGAAAACGCAGGTCAATTTGCGTTAACTGCTGGTCGCCATCCACATCTTCATTGGCTGCGCCATTGCCGTAAGCATCCGATGACCATTGCCAAACTACTTGCTGATTTGTTAGCTATTGGCTAGTACAATTTAGTTCAACGAGGATGACTAAATCTGTTGATAATTCATCACCACCGATTTTATGATCTTCACCCAACGTATATATAAACCCCAAACCATCACTAACAGAATATGAGTACAGATAACTATTGCCCCAAGGATCTACTCTATTTTTCAATAACTCCTTTATTGAGCTATTATCTATACACCTCTCCTTTATCATAAAGTTATCAACTTCTCCTCTCAGCTTTATAAGGTCACTTCTAGTAACGGAATATAAAGCTTGAGACTTCGGCGAAGCAAGAATATGTAAAAAAGTACCCAAGGGCACAAAGAAAGCGAACATCAACCCAACGTATATAATTTTCATGGCACTTCTTTAAATTTATTATCAAAGGGGAGTAACAGGACACCCATCACTTTTTGCGCTAACTCACATCCTGAGCCATAGTTTACAAGCCACTTAATGAGCAGGATGTGGCCATGACTTTATCTCGCAAGCAGTTGATTTGTCCTGAATCAACGACTTACTACCATGTCACCAGCCGCTGCGTGCGTCGCGCTTTTTTATGCGGCATCGACCACTACACCCAAAAAAGTTGGATAAAATCAGACAACTCGCCAGTATTTTTACCATAGATATCTGTGCTTACGCCATTATGAGTAATCATTACCATCTGATATTGCACATTAATTTAGCCGATAACCGTGATTTATCAGATGTTGACGTCGTGGAGCGCTGGCAGCAATTGTTTGCTATGCCCATGTTGATGGATGATTGGCGAGTGGGTAAACAACAAAGCAATGCTCAACAAGAAGTGGTTGCTGAGTTGATTGCAAAATGGCGTAAACGCCTTAAGGACATCAGCTGGTTTATGCGTTGTTTAAATGAAGATATTGCCCGCAGAGCCAACCAAGAAGATAAATGCAAGGGCCATTTTTGGGAAGGACGGTTTAAAAGCCAAGCCTTGCTGGACCCGTGGCCAAGCAGCGTATAACCGACGGAGTGGATTAGGATAACATTTTCAAGCTGCACAAACTAACTGCGTAACTTGCTTAACAGGCAGGATTGATCGCACCTAAATATCACACATCCAGTCAGAGCTACGGATTTCTAATAGCATTTTAGCCTACCCTTGCATCCATTAATGAATCAGCAGCGAATCTTTACAGCAGATCTAGCCTTTTGCGCTGGCTTTTTGCGCCATCAAATCGCTTGGTTATTTAGATGGCTGTCCGGTATTTTGCTGTCCGGTATTTTGCTCGCCCTGACCTGATTACCTATTCTTATTAATTAAACTCATACAATCTATTTCGTAAATGGGCTCTATCGTTGCATCTAAGTAAGTAACAGTACATTTACTAGGCTTCCATTTGTCATGGTGTTTTTCAAGATCAACATATATTTGGCCAATACGATTACTGGTTGTGTAAACAATAAACGTGTAGGTAGCTATACTATTGCTACCCCTAGATTCAATAGAGTACCCAAAAGGTGAAGCATAGAAATTACCATGCAGGTCATCATCCTTAGTGAGTATTTCTTTTGCTGTTCTTTCTGCTATTTTGTAGCTGCCTGTCGTGGTAACGAACCAAAAAATTATAAAGTAAAAACTCAGCACCATTACCACCAATGACAAGCCTATCGTTAGGTATTTTTTCATATTAATTACTGGCACTCACACGAATCATTTTTAGCAGAATTTGAACTTGAAATATAATTAGTATATTCAACCCCTGCTGCAGCTCCTAATCCTAAGCCAAACTTTTTATTTAGTCCTCATAAGGTGCTGATGAAGAGTAAGTTCTTGGAAGCCAGCCATATTTAGTTTGCTCAAAGCCGGGGCCTACTCCAACTTTAAGCCGTGGCCCCGCATGCAAAAATAAGGCATTTAAATCGGCATGGGCAAATAACCCTAAAGAATGACTCGAGTCTTCAGTAGCTCCAGTAGGCAGACATTTAGAATAACCTGGGCTTGTGTCATACGGCTCAAGTGATAACCCAGCCCCTAAGCCTCTACCTGCTCTAACTCCCCAAAACCAGCTACCGTTTGGATCTCGACCAATGGTTACCCCACCTCCTGCTATAGGAAGGTAAGCATCAATACTGATACTCCATAATCCAAGAGCATCAATCAACTTAACCGGATTCCCTTCCACATAAGCAAACGTATTAATTCCGCCCACTAAGCCAATCGGGTCACTGGTGATGTAGCGCCCCGTCTTGGGGTCGTAATAACGATAGTAGTTATAATATAACCCCGATTCCGCATCAAATAGTTGCCCCGGAAAGCGCAGGTCAATTTGCGTTAACTGCTGGTCGCCATCCACGTCTTCATTGGCGGCGCCATTGCCGTAAGCATCCGATGA
>NZ_JAIBHJ010000054.1:3220-4832 GCF_021278025.1 Motilimonas sp. E26 | reverse complement strand
AAAAAACTTTAATTGAAGAGTTTGATCATGGCTCAGATTGAACGCTGGCGGCAGGCTTAACACATGCAAGTCGAGCGGTAACAGAGAGAAGCTTGCTTCTCTGCTGACGAGCGGCGGACGGGTGAGTAATGCTTGGGTATCTGCCTTGTGGTGGGGGACAACAGTTGGAAACGACTGCTAATACCGCATAATCTCTACGGAGCAAAGTGGGGGACCTTCGGGCCTCACGCCACAAGATGAACCCAAGTGGGATTAGCTAGTTGGTAAGGTAACGGCTTACCAAGGCGACGATCCCTAGCTGGTCTGAGAGGATGACCAGCCACACTGGAACTGAGACACGGTCCAGACTCCTACGGGAGGCAGCAGTGGGGAATATTGCACAATGGGCGCAAGCCTGATGCAGCCATGCCGCGTGTGTGAAGAAGGCCTTCGGGTTGTAAAGCACTTTCAGTCGTGAGGAAAGGTAACGTGTTAATAGCACGTTGCTGTGACGTTAGCGACAGAAGAAGCACCGGCTAACTCCGTGCCAGCAGCCGCGGTAATACGGAGGGTGCGAGCGTTAATCGGAATTACTGGGCGTAAAGCGCGTGTAGGTGGCTTGTTAAGCCAGATGTGAAAGCCCCGGGCTCAACCTGGGAACTGCATTTGGAACTGGCAGGCTAGAGTTTTGTAGAGGGTGGTAGAATTTCAGGTGTAGCGGTGAAATGCGTAGAGATCTGAAGGAATACCGGTGGCGAAGGCGACCACCTGGCCAATAACTGACACTGAGACGCGAAGGCGTGGGTAGCAAACGGGATTAGATACCCCGGTAGTCCACGCAGTAAACGATGTCTATTAGGAGTTTGTGGCTATATGCCGTGGGCTCCAAAGCTAACGCATTAAATAGACCGCCTGGGGAGTACGGCCGCAAGGTTAAAACTCAAATGAATTGACGGGGGCCCGCACAAGCGGTGGAGCATGTGGTTTAATTCGATGCAACGCGAAGAACCTTACCTACTCTTGACATCCACGGAATTTAGCAGAGATGCTTTAGTGCCTTCGGGAACCGTGAGACAGGTGCTGCATGGCTGTCGTCAGCTCGTGTTGTGAAATGTTGGGTTAAGTCCCGCAACGAGCGCAACCCCTATCCTTAGTTGCCAGCACGTTATGGTGGGAACTCTAGGGAGACTGCCGGTGATAAACCGGAGGAAGGTGGGGACGACGTCAAGTCATCATGGCCCTTACGAGTAGGGCTACACACGTGCTACAATGGCGGATACAAAGGGCAGCTAACTTGCGAGAGTGTGCGAATCCCAAAAAGTCCGTCGTAGTCCGGATTGGAGTCTGCAACTCGACTCCATGAAGTCGGAATCGCTAGTAATCGTGGATCAGAATGCCGCGGTGAATACGTTCCCGGGCCTTGTACACACCGCCCGTCACACCATGGGAGTGGGCTGCAAAAGAAGTAGGTAGTTTAACCTTCGGGAGGACGCTTACCACTTTGTGGTTCATGACTGGGGTGAAGTCGTAACAAGGTAGCCCTAGGGGAACCTGGGGCTGGATCACCTCCTTACCAAAAGCGACGTTGTCTTGTTGACGAGAGTCAATGAGTGTTCACACAGATTGTATGATT
>NZ_JAIBHJ010000054.1:0-3120 GCF_021278025.1 Motilimonas sp. E26 | reverse complement strand
AAACGCAAGTTTTGATGATGTTCAATACCGATACTTCTTAGCAATAAGAAGTTATCAAGCAAACAAAATGATAACGCAGCAATGTGTTATCGCTAAGCGTAAAAACTTAGCACAGGTAATCCAGTAGGGTTACCAAACTTGTTCGCAAGTGTCTTGTGTAATATCTAGGCAAATGACGTTCAATCGTCAAACAATAGAACACCTTTTAGGTGTTGTATGGTTAAGTGAATAAGCGTGCACGGTGGATGCCTTGGCAGTCAGAGGCGATGAAGGACGTGGAAGTCTGCGAAAAGCGTGGGGGAGTTGACAACAAGCGTTAATCCCACGATGTCCGAATGGGGAAACCCACCTGTTTACAGGTATCACATGTTGAATACATAGGCATGTGAGGCGAACCGGGAGAACTGAAACATCTAAGTACCCCGAGGAAAAGAAATCAATTGAGATTCCGGCAGTAGCGGCGAGCGACCCCGGATTAGCCCTTAAGCTTTATTGGTGTTAGTGGAAGGCTCTGGAAAGTGCCACGATACAGGGTGATAGTCCCGTACACGACAATGCCTTTAAAGTGAAATCGAGTAGGACGGCACACGTGAAATGCTGTTTGAATATGGGGGGACCATCCTCCAAGGCTAAATACTCCTGACTGACCGATAGTGAACCAGTACCGTGAGGGAAAGGCGAAAAGAACCCCTGTGAGGGGAGTGAAATAGAACCTGAAACCGTGTACGTACAAGCAGTGGGAGCGGACTTGTTCCGTGACTGCGTACCTTTTGTATAATGGGTCAGCGACTTAATTTTAGTAGCAAGGTTAACCGCATAGGGGAGCCGTAGGGAAACCGAGTCTTAACTGGGCGCCATAGTTGCTAGGATTAGACCCGAAACCCGGTGATCTAGCCATGGGCAGGTTGAAGGTGCCGTAACAGGTACTGGAGGACCGAACCGACTAATGTTGAAAAATTAGCGGATGACTTGTGGCTGGGGGTGAAAGGCCAATCAAACCGGGAGATAGCTGGTTCTCCTCGAAAGCTATTTAGGTAGCGCCTCGTGTCTCACCATTGGGGGTAGAGCACTGTTTCGGCTAGGGGGTCATCCCGACTTACCAACCCGATGCAAACTCCGAATACCAATGAGTGCAATCACGGGAGACACACGGCGGGTGCTAACGTCCGTCGTGGAAAGGGAAACAACCCAGACCGTCAGCTAAGGTCCCAAAGTACTAGCTAAGTGGGAAACGATGTGGAAAGGCTCAGACAGCCAGGAAGTTGGCTTAGAAGCAGCCATCTTTTAAAGAAAGCGTAATAGCTCACTGGTCGAGTCGGTCTGCGCGGAAGATGTAACGGGGCTAAGCTAGTCACCGAAGCTACGGATGCATGCTTGCATGCATGGTAGAGGAGCGTTCTGTAAGCCGTTGAAGGGAAAGCTGTAAGGCATCCTGGAGGTATCAGAAGTGCGAATGCTGACATGAGTAACGATAATGCGGGTGAAAAACCCGCACGCCGGAAGACCAAGGGTTCCTGTCCAACGTTAATCGGGGCAGGGTGAGTCGACCCCTAAGGCGAGGCCGAAAGGCGTAGTCGATGGGAAACGGGTTAATATTCCCGTACTTGGTGTTATTGCGATGGGGGGACGGAGAAGGCTAGGTGGGCCAGGCGTTGGTTGTCCTGGTTCAAGTGCGTAGGCGGAAGACTTAGGAAAATCCGGGTCTTTGTTAACGCTGAGACACGATGTCGAGTCACTAAGGTGATGAAGTCATTGATGCCATACTTCCAGGAAAAGCCTCTAAGCTTCAGATAACATCGAATCGTACCCCAAACCGACACAGGTGGTCGGGTAGAGAATACCAAGGCGCTTGAGAGAACTCGGGTGAAGGAACTAGGCAAAATGGTACCGTAACTTCGGGAGAAGGTACGCCGGTGTTGGTGATGGGACTTGCTCCCTAAGCTGACGCTGGTCGAAGATACCAGGTGGCTGCAACTGTTTATTAAAAACACAGCACTGTGCAAAATCGTAAGATGACGTATACGGTGTGACGCCTGCCCGGTGCCGGAAGGTTAATTGATGGGGTTAGTTTTCGGACGAAGCTCTTGATCGAAGCCCCGGTAAACGGCGGCCGTAACTATAACGGTCCTAAGGTAGCGAAATTCCTTGTCGGGTAAGTTCCGACCTGCACGAATGGCGTAATGATGGCCACGCTGTCTCCACCCGAGACTCAGTGAAGTTGAAATCGCAGTGAAGATGCTGTGTACCCGCGGCTAGACGGAAAGACCCCGTGAACCTTTACTATAGCTTGGCAGTGAACATTGACCCTACATGTGTAGGATAGGTGGGAGACTTAGAAGCGGCGTCGCCAGATGTCGTGGAGTCAACCTTGAAATACCACCCTTGTAGTGTTGATGTTCTAACCATGGGCCCTGAATCGGGTCTTGGGACACTGTCTGGTGGGTAGTTTGACTGGGGCGGTCTCCTCCCAAAGAGTAACGGAGGAGCACGAAGGTTGGCTAAGTACGGTCGGACATCGTACGGTTAGTGTAATGGTATAAGCCAGCTTAACTGCGAGACAGACACGTCGAGCAGGTACGAAAGTAGGTCATAGTGATCCGGTGGTTCTGAATGGAAGGGCCATCGCTCAACGGATAAAAGGTACTCCGGGGATAACAGGCTGATACCGCCCAAGAGTTCATATCGACGGCGGTGTTTGGCACCTCGATGTCGGCTCATCACATCCTGGGGCTGAAGTCGGTCCCAAGGGTATGGCTGTTCGCCATTTAAAGTGGTACGCGAGCTGGGTTTAGAACGTCGTGAGACAGTTCGGTCCCTATCTGCCGTGGGCGTTTGAGAATTGAGATGGGCTGCTCCTAGTACGAGAGGACCGGAGTGGACGAACCGCTGGTGTTCGGGTTGTTATGCCAATAGCATTGCCCGGTAGCTAAGTTCGGAATCGATAACCGCTGAAAGCATCTAAGCGGGAAGCGAGCATCAAGATGAGTTCTCACTGACCCCTTGAGGGTCCTAAAGGGCCGTTGGAGACTACAACGTTGATAGGCAGGGTGTGTAAGTGTTGTAAGGCATTGAGCTAACCTGTACTAATGACCCGTGAGGCTTAACCATACAACACCTAAG
>NZ_JAIBHJ010000053.1 GCF_021278025.1 Motilimonas sp. E26 | reverse complement strand
TCGGATAAGAATGACACCAGAAAAGGATCGCTCAAGGGATATTTAAGATCGAGTGAGAGTGGTCACGAAAAAAATTTGGGGGTGTCAAGCTGCTCCTGGTGAATAGTTACCATTAAGCTGCTGAAAGATGCGGCTGTTATGGCGCAGCGCTAAACGCGCGGCGCTGGGCACTAATTCAAGCTGATAAAAAGTATGGTGATGGCCGGTGTCTTTTTGGGTAAACCCACTGATGATGCCGTGCACTTGGCGCTGCAAGCCCCGTCTTGCCAAATACTCAATTTGGCGACTTGGTCCACCACTTTATCAGGCGCGTTATCATAACGCGTGCTGGCAAGAAATAGGTTCACTTTATACAGATTAGATAACAGCTCTTGATAGTCAAACGCCGTGACCAAAAACTCACCATGGCTTAGGCTGGGACATGGTGAGTTAATGTATTTAACTAGCTTCAGTTTCTTCGGTGAGTTTGATATCCATATCGTCAGCATCCTGCGTTGCCTTGAGCCGCTGCTGATAAACTTCTTCGGGGATATACGGCGGTACGTAAGGCGCAAAGCCATTCATCATCACACGATATTCTTCTTCCATCACCTTGATGGGGTTATCACTGCGAAGTCCGTCATATTGAGTAAAGTAATCTTGCCACTCTGGTTTGCTGTGCTTGGCATAAAAATCGACCCAGAAGTTATTCGGTCGCCCCCGCTTACCCGCTTTATCAAACGCCGCAGTGGTCGGGTCTAAATGGCGAAACGGCTCCAGACTTGGGATATCCGGTAGGGGCTGCTCCACATCCATGTATCTCAGTAGCGTATCCCATGCGGCCTCAATTTGTGAATAATCGGTGCCGCCACTGAATATTTGTATCTCAAACGACTGGTATGGGTTTTCGGGGTGCCGGTATTTCAACACTAAACTTAAATGGGTGGTGCCATTTGTCATCACATTATGCTCCACCACGGGCACACAATCGGTAAAGTTAGCCTCCCCGATATATGCGTGTTTCACTTTACCGGTTCGGCGATAACACCCTTCTCCATTCCAACGATAGCGTTTAAAGTCCCTTATACTTTTATCAGTTAACCAATAGTTTAGATAAGTCCCAAAACAAGCCACTATAGGCGGCAGTAAACCAAAAATGAGAAAAACCTTCAAAGGTAAAAACTGCATCTCAATAGCACTACCAACTATAAAGGCCGCCCAGCAGGCAATAATCCATATCCATGCCATTGGAAAAGATAAGAAACTGGCAGGAAGACCCAATAATACGAAAAAAAACTCACTCGACGTACCTTCTTCAAAAGACGTTTTAAATGCTTTTTCACTCCAAGCCCAGTGTTCAGGAAAGCTTGAGGACTGATATTGCAAGTTAAATTCACGGTACCAATACGATGGGAATTGCCAGTTTATCGGGTTCTTAAAACTATATTGATTATACCAAATTAATTGACTATCGATTCGCAAGTGCTCAAGCATACTTGCTTGGTATATTTCATTGATACTAGTACATTGACTGCCGCGATAGGCGGTGTCGGCGTACACATTATTTTCAACTGTCATGGGAGGCCTTAAGCTGCTCGGTTAACGTTAAACTAAAATTATTATTAATATACTTAAAGGCCGTACACCGGCCTGTTTGACGTAAGTTTGTTGCTTAACATCTAAATAGGATGATTAGCCCCCACCAAAATCACGAACCATCTGCACGCAGTTAGTTACCCTCCCCATAACCACCTTCATTAAGGGCTTACCTTAATAAACCTTCACATATTGCTCGTTTTCAGCGCCGTTATTAGCTTTAGCCAGCAGCTCAATATCCCCGATATTTAATAGGTTTTTGTTATAGTAGCTGACGAAATAACCAACCCTACCATCAATGTTGAACTAGAGATCGCTCGCCGCCGGCTAGCCGCTCGATAAAGGCCCGAAATGTCGTTCAAATACGGTTAAACAACAAAGTTTTCGTGTTTTATAACCAAACGGGCCACCACTTTGCTTTAACTAAGGTGGCTATCCATTCTTTCTTTTTTCATTTGCCGCTTACTTTGCTTTTTAACGCCACTTCTAGCCCGTTTTCTCCTTAGGTTTTTTGGTACATAAGGTGGTCGTGCGGGTGCGTAGCCAGAAACTATTTCCATGTACTCACTTTCCATCTTTGCGATGGGGTTGTCTTTGTTTCTCCCTTCAGTACTCCATAAGAAATTTATAAATTTTGTTTCAGAGTTATTTTTATACAAGTCGAACCAAAAATTATCAGGAAATGCCCTTTTGCCTGCTTGGTCATAAGCACAGGTAGTTGGGTCTAATGCGCGAAATGCTTCTAAGTCTGGCACATCGGGTAGCGGCTCTTCCACGTCCATATAACGCAGCAAAAAGTCCCACGCTGCCCTAGCATGTGCCAAGTTAGAGCCAGCACTTGCTATGTGAAGTGTAAATTGTGGGATATCTTTGGGAGGCTCCCTCAAACGCAATACCAAGCTTAAGCTAGCGGTGCCATTTTGCATAAAGGTTCGCTCTATAATGGGGTCAAACTCGGTGAAATGATATTCTCCATAGGCCGTTACGACCATACCGGTACGGCGATAAAAGCCTTCACCGTTCCAGCTTGGTTTTATAACATAGCGCTTAACCTGTATGCGTTTGATAACTTGATGTATGTATGTTATTGGAATAAATAAGATAGGCGCCAAAAAAATCAAATGTATATTAAAATCTGCACGTTCAGCAAACAGAAACACAATATACGTTATCCATAAAACAACTGTCCAAAACCAAGCCGCTGGGAAAGAAAAAGTGACCGTGATTAAAAACAAAACAAGCAACAAGGTGTCTAACACCCCTAACCCCCCCCCCCCCATTTTTCAATGTTTCATGGGTTATTTCACAGTTCGCAGGAAAGTTATTTTTCTTTCTTACTAAGTGGTAGTCCAACCATCTCAGTGGAAATTGCCACCTTAAATTATTTAAATAGGTGTAATCAGAATACCAAGGCAGCTGTGTATGTTCGGTTAATATATTTAGCTTACTGGATTTAGCCTTATCCCGCCCTTCAGGGCACATAGATTTACGGTACGCGGTAGAATGGTAATAATCTGAATTCAAGCGATACCTCCTTTATCAACTGTTCCCGTGACAGTTCTTTTCTCGTAGGTATTCCCAAGCCAGTGGAAAACTTCCAATAAGAAAAATCGACTGTATAACCCCCATAAAAACTGAACCAGAACAATCAGGCCCCGTCTCTATACGATAAGTTTGATGATCGATGGAGGTATCGTGACTTAACTTACCCGGCTCAGCCGCCTTCTTAAATTGATATTTTGTTGGACTAAGCCAAGTATGATCGCCCCAAGGCAATTTCACCTTGGTCAACACGGTTTTAAAAAAGCTATCGCTGGCGGCGGGCGTTGGATTGGGGCCTTGACCATGATAGGCCGTGTTTGCGTATTCGCGGTGGGGTGAGTGATACAATGACATTCGATTTAGCAAGTAAGTCACAAAAAGATAAAGCATTCTAACCCAGTATTATTGACAATAAAATCCATAACCAGTTTTCACGAGCTAACATATTGAATTTAAATTTAAATTTAAATTTAACTCACCATTATTGTGTCTAAATTTGGCTAAACCAAGGCAGTTAACCTTTGCCGACATCCCTTACGATGCGGTGGGTTTTTAAACCGCGAATCTTTCAACCATTCACACGCTGTTTCGCGCAATAAATTGCGCTCCTACCCATCCTCATTCCAGTAGGAGCGATTTTTAAATCGCGAATAAACACGCGGCCAGCTAAGCAAATTTGGGCAAAGCTCTTACTGCTTGGATCAATTGCGCTTTTTGCTCGTATAAATCTTTTAGGGCCATGTCACGCCAATATCTGGGGTTGCGCTGGATCTTTTTGTCATGGGCTGCGGTGACGGGATCAAGGTGGCGGCTTATTTCAAAGGTCGGCACGTCGGGCAATGGGCGTGAGGTGTCCATATAACGCTGAATAAAGTTCCAGATGGCCGTGACGTCATGGCCCAGCTTATTGTCACCAAATAGTGCAATATCTATCTTTAATTTGGGCTCGGTGGTGCAGCGCAAAAACACTTGGTGGTAATCCGTGATGCCTTGATGGGTTGAGATGTTAATGGTTTCGGCAACGCAATCTTTAAACGCCACATCGTAAAGTAATTTATTGGTTTTTTTACACCACTGCTTTACCCGCCCAGTGCGGCGATTTAACTCAAAATGGGGTTTAACATGTTTAGCGAATTTCTTGATACAGAAGAGTAAAATCGGGGTGCAAATAACTGCAGAAATAATACATGGGAGGATTATGCCGACCCCCCCAACATACATTGTTTCCCAAAATGACGGCCAGAATTGCTCCGTCATGCCACCATCAATAAACCCTGAAAAAATACCTGTAACAACAAATAGAAATAAGGCGATAAGTGCTAGTTTAAGAGCTCCCACACTGCCAGCAAGTAACACAAAAAATATCTTATCGTTGAGCTTACCTAAGGTAGGATAGCGGATCATTTCAGCATCAAAGCGCTCTATTTGCTTTTCTGAAAATTTAGGGCCGCCTTCTTTATCTTCAACAAAGAGATCGTCCACTTCATGGCTGTCGAGGACATTAGGGGGATACACCTCCCATAAGTCTTGGCTTTTATTCAGCACCATGGCGCGATGGGATGGCTTGGCCAAATATAACTCTTTGGCTTGTTCGCTGCGATAAGCGCTGGGTTCGTAACTAAAAATGCTATTTTCACTGCTCATTATTTAACCTAAATATTCTTCGCGATACTGTAGGAGCGGTTTTTCGCGCAAGAAATTACGCGCCTTCTGGAGACAATTTTATGTAGCAGCTCCTTCCCTGCCTAATCATCCCCCCCCACTTTATTGAGAGCCCTGCAAAATTGCTTCTGCGTGCTCAACATTGATTCTGTGCTGGCGCTTATATGCTTGGTTGATTTCTTTTTTGCTCATATTGCGCCAATAATGCGGGTCGCGGTTGTGCTTTACATCCCACGCTTTGGTAAAGGGGTCGGTATGTCGAAAAGGCTCAAATTGCGGTAAATCAGGTAATGGCTGGCTGATATCCATGTAGCATTGAATAAAGTTCCAAACCGC
>NZ_JAIBHJ010000052.1 GCF_021278025.1 Motilimonas sp. E26 | reverse complement strand
GAAAAGCTCTCCCCTGAAACAATAGCAAAATTAAAACAAGAAATTGCTGAGTTCTTAACCAAAGTAAAACCCAACCGATTTTACGATGAGACCAATTTATATTAAGGCCAAAGCTTGAATCATATCGACTATGCTAATTACCTTTCTGTGTTGCTATTTGCTCACTCAAATCTTTGTGCGTTGGACCATAGGTAAAGCAATATGAAGCCATTATTAAAGCACCTCATATACTTATCCTCCCTAGCTTTCACCATCACCTTGTTCTGGTTAGCCAAATACTGGCTGTTGTCAATACCACAAAAACATAAAATACCAACTTATTTTTATTGATAGTTATATCTTTATTGCGTACTGTGCCGGCTAATCTGTTGAATCTATTTATGAATCACTTTCACGCAAGCTTTGCACCATTGTTCGATCTTAGGCGATCACATAAGCCAACCGATAAAAGGCGCAATGGATAATACGCAGCACAGACAAAAAGGAATGTCGTAAACATGTACTCCCCCTTACATATGGGACGAACCTTATACCAGCGCATTCTATTTGCCCTTGCCCTTCTATCATTCCTAATTACAGCGCCCACCATGGCTTTTGAATTTGAATGTAAATTAGAAAAAGACAGCTTTCCCCCTGTCACTGCCGAGGCTGATGCTCTGTTTTTACAAGCGCGTAAACTGGAGAAACAGCGATATCATGATAAAGAGCAAGTTACTGCCTTGTATGAGCAAGCCGCTAAGTTAGACCATTGGAAGGCGCTGCATAACCTAGCCCGTCGCTACCGCCTTGGCCTAGGCACTTATCGCAGCGCCGCTAAAACCCTTGAAACCACCCAGCGTTTAATTGAACTGGGCGCGCCCATTGGCTATTACGATTTAGCCGTGATATTAGAGCGTGGCTATGGCGTTAAATACGACATTGAAGGCGCTTGGCTTTACCTGCATAAAGCCGCCAAACTCGGTGAGCCTAACGCCCTAATTCGACTAGGCAATCATTACGGTTATAACTTGCCCCTAGAGCAACAGCAAAATGATAAGGCCGCGGCTTATTTTAAGTGTGCTGCTCAACAACACACTACCGAAGCGTATTACTATTATGCACAGTGGCTAAAAATCGGCGAGCAAAGATACCCCGAAGCCATGCATTATTATCAATTAGCCGTTGGCAATGGCATGGCAAAATCCGCCATCGTTCTCGCCACGGTTTTTTCAGTAGGACAATACAAGTACCCCATTGATCAAGAACAAACGTTGATTTATGAAGATTTATCGACCAAGATCCGAGCCAATCCTGAACTTCGCATTCCCGATATCACTACCCGCTATCCTTTACCCCCTCATCCGGTGCAAGATTATGGCAGCTTGCCCGACCCAAGAGTTAAACCGGATTCTAATTCGGATAAACCAAACACTAATGAAAACACAGGTGAGGAGTAATCTTAGTTATGGGCAGCAAGGCACTTATTCCATTGACCATCATATTGTTAGGACTAAGTCTGGCCTTGCCTGCTTCGGCTTTTGAATTTGAATGTCAATTAGAAAAAACCAGCCTGCCCCCTGTCACTGCCGAGGCTGATGCACTGTTTTTACAAGCGCGTAAACTGGAAAAGCAGCGATATCACGATAAAGAGCAAGTTACCGCCTTGTATGAACAAGCCGCCAAGTTAGACCATTGGAAGGCGCTGCATAATTTAGCCCGTCGCTACCGCCTTGGCCTAGGCACTTATCGCAGCGCCGCTAAAACTCTTGAAACCACCCAGCGTTTAATTAAACTCGGCGCCCCCATCGGTTATTACGATTTAGCCGTGATACTCGAGCGCAGCTATGGCGTTAAATACGATATTGAAGGCGCTTGGCTCTACCTGCATAAAGCCGCCAAACTCGGTGAGCCTAACGCCCTAATTCGATTGGGTAATCATTACGGTTATAATTTGCCGCGCGAGCAACAGCAAAATGATAAGGCCGGTGCCTACTTTAAATGCGCCGCTCAACAACAATCTACCGAGGCTTATTATGAATATGCCGATTGGTTGAGAGTGGGAGAAGATCGCTACCCCGAGTCAATGCATTATTATCAACTGGCTGCTGGTAATGGTATGTTGAAAGCAGCTATTGTATTAAACGCTGTTTTTTCTTTGGGTCAACATGAATATCAGATAAATGAAAGCGTAGTCCAAGTTTATGAACAAATAGCGGATAAAATCGATGCCGACCCCGACTTTCGCATCCCCGATATCACTACCCGCTACCCCTTACCGCCTCATCCCGTGCAAGGTTATGGCAGCTTGCCCGACCCAAGGGTTAAACCGGATTCTAATTCGGATAAACCAGACACTAATGAAACCACAGGTGAGGAGTAATCTTAGCTATGGGCAGCAAGGCACTTATTCCATTGACCATCCTACTGCTAGGAGCATTGCAGGCCTTGCCCGCTTCGGCTTTTGAATTTGAATGTAAGTTAGAAAAAGACAGCTTGCCCCCTGTCACTGCCGAGGCAGATGCACTGTTTTTACAAGCGCGTAAACTAGAAAAGCAGCGTTATCACGACAAAACTCAGGTCACCGCCTTATATGAGCAAGCCGCTAAGTTAGACCATTGGAAGGCCCTGCATAATCTAGCCCGTCGCTACCGCCTTGGCCTAGGTATTTATCGCAGCGCCGCTAAAACCCTGGAAACCACCCAACGCTTAATTGAACTAGGCGCCCCCATCGGTTATTACGATTTAGCCGTGATACTCGAACGTGGTTATGGCGTTAAATATGATATTGAAGGCGCTTGGCTTTACCTGCATAAAGCCGCCAAACTCGGAGAGCCCAACGCCCTAATTCGATTGGGTAATCATTACGGCTATAACTTGCCGCGCGAGCAACAGCAAAATGATAAGGCAGCGGCTTACTTTAAGTGTGCTGCTCAACAACAGTCTACCGAGGCTTATTTTGAATATGCCGACTGGTTGAGAGTGGGAGAAGATCGCTACCCTGAGTCAATGCATTATTATCAATTGGCCGTTGGCAATGGCATGGCAAAATCCGCCATCGTTCTCGCCACCGTTTTTTCAGCAGGGTTACACAAGTACCCCATTGATCAAGAACAAACGTTGATTTATGAAGATTTATCAACCAAGATCCGAGCCAACCCTGAACTTCGGATTCCCGATATCACTACCCGCTACCCCTTACCCCCACATCCCGTGCAAGGCTATGGCAGCTTGCCCGACCCAAGAGTTAAACCGACTTCTAATTCGGATAAACCAGACACTAATGAAAACGCAGGTGAGGAGTAATCTTAGTTATGGGTAGCAAGGCACTTATTCCATTGACCATCATATTGTTAGGACTAAGTCTGGCCTTGCCTGCTTCGGCTTTTGAATTTGAATGTAAATTAGAAAAAACCAGCTTGCCCCCTGTCAACGCCGAGGCTGATGCACTGTTTTTACAAGCGCGTAAACTGGAAAAGCAGCGTTATCACGATAAAACTCAGGTCACTACCTTATATGAACAAGCCGCTAAGTTAGACCATTGGAAGGCCCTGCATAACCTAGCCCGTCGCTACCGCCTTGGCCTAGGCACTTATCGCAGCGCCGCTAAAACCCTGGAAACCACCCAACGCCTAATTGAACTCGGCGCGCCCATCGGTTATTACGATTTAGCCGTGATATTAGAGCGCGGGTATGGCGTTAAATACGATATTGAAGGCGCATGGCTTTACCTGCATAAAGCCGCCAAACTCGGTGAGCCTAATGCCCTAATTCGATTGGGTAATCATTACGGTTATAATTTGCCGCGCGAGCAACAGCAAAATGATAAGGCCGCGGCTTACTTTAAATGCGCCGCTCAACAACACACAACCGAAGCGTATTACTATTATGCTCAGTGGCTAAAAATCGGCGAACAGAGATACCCTGAAGCCATGCATTATTATCAATTGGCCGTTGGTAATGGCATGTCAAAAGCTACAGCTGTTCTTTACTCCGTTTTTGCAACTGGCGAGCACCAATATCAAATAGATGAAAGTGTTGCTCAACTTTATGACCAATTAGCGTATAAAATCGATGCTGACCCCGACTTTCGCATCCCCGATATCACTACCCGCTACCCCTTACCTCCTCATCCGGTGCAAGGCTATGGCAGCTTGCCTGACCCTAGAATCAAACCGACTTCTAATTCGGATAAACCAGATACAGACACAGGTGAGGAGTAATCTTAGCCATGGGCAGCAAGGCGCTTATTCCATTGACCATCCTACTGCTAGGAGCATTGCTGGCCTTGCCTACATGGCTTTCAATGCGGGTAATAAAAAAACACATCACTTTTCCCCCCACTAAATCATGGAGGCCAGAGCCCGGATTATGAGTAAATACAACTGTCAATACTACATCGTTGACGATAATTACAGCCCTGAAACGATTTACCTCAGCCCAACACAAGCTACCGCAGACCGTTTTTTTGGCTTTGAAGAGATGAGCATCGACAATGGGCCCTTATTTTTTGAAAACGCGTACCGTGACGAAGACAAAGCAGCAAACATTCGCCGTCCTATCAAACAAGCCCATATGCATGCAGCATTTGTGATCATGCATGAGGACATCAAAAAAGACATGGAAGACTATTTTTACTTTCACCCAGGCGTGGAATTATTTCCAGCGGTGTTGATTGATGATGACGGTCAATTTCATGAGCACTATTGGTTTATTAATCGTTATGGTGAAACCGATTGCTTGGATTATGACAAATCTATCATCAGTAACTACAAAGAAAACAATGTGAGACATTCTGTTAAGAAATACTCACTACGCGATGATGTACTTGATGCCATACCTGAAGAGAAGAGATTAATCTTAAAAATAGCTAAAACCAACATTGGATACACAATTGCGCATCAACGAATTGTTGATATTTTCAACAAACATCAAGTTGATACCTTGCGTTTTCACCGCTTAGATGAATGGCAAAAGGGCAAACAGTTTAAAAAATAGTATGGCGCGCATTGTTACCATCACAATGCGCAATATCAGCAAAGAAATTGAATTAATCATCACGTGCAATTAATAGCTTACAGCTTCAAGCAGCCCGCCTATTCGTTTTTACAAAACCAGCAAGGCCAAGGCATTAAATTTCAGCGTGATGATTACGAGCATTATGATTACCCCGGGCGTTATAAAGACGATGCCACCGGCGAAAAATTCACTCGGGTGCGCCAGCAATACCTCAACCGTGACAGCGTCACCGCCACGGCTCAAAGTAATCAGCCCAGATTATTTGCCGGTGCAAAATTTGACCTCACCGAGCACCTAAACCCCAGTTTTAATGCCCCTTGGCAAGTGGTTGCCATCAAGCATATTGGCGAGCAGCCCCAAGCCCTTGAAGAGCACGGCGGCAGCGGTCAAACCCGCTATCACAACACCCTTAAACTCTTGCCCGAGCAGCGCCAATGGCAGTTGGACATGCAAGCCAAACCCAAGGTAGACGGGCCGCAAATCGCCACCGTCACCGGCCCCCCCAAGGCGAAGAAATATTTTGTGACGAGCATGGCCGCGTTAAAGTGCAATTTCCGTGGGACCGCTATTCCAACAATGACGAAAACGCCAGCTGCTGGGTACGCGTGTCTCAAGATTGGGCCGGCACCCAATACGGCATGATGGCCATTCCGCGTATTGGCCACGAAGTGATTGTCAGCTTTTTAGAAGGCGACCCCGACCAACCCATCATCACAGGTCGCACTTATCATGCCACCAATAAAGTGCCTTATGCCCTGCCCGAGCATAAAACCCGCACCGTTATTCGCACCGAAACCCATAAAGGCGACAGCTACAACGAGCTGCGTTTTGAAGACGAAGTGGGCCAAGAAGATATTTACATCCACGCTCCCTATTACATTGATAGAGAGGGAAAGGTAGAAATGGACCAGTTCGACATTGGGCACTATAAATTACAATTAGCCTTCAATGTTGGCGGCGC
>NZ_JAIBHJ010000051.1 GCF_021278025.1 Motilimonas sp. E26 | reverse complement strand
GGTCAAGTGTATGCAGGAGTTAGCGAAAGCGGAGCCAGATATCGATGCGCTCCTGCCTTGGAACTTCAAACATTAGCGACATCAGCCCGTGGGATCATGGGGCGTTTACGGGGTAGGGAAGCTCGCATAGTGGCAAAACGCAAGACCTGACCCTGATCGTGCTGCTTGCCGTCCGAGCTGATGGCTTCTCTAACGCCATTATTCTTAAGAAATTTTTGTTAGATCCAATACCATCGTTGTAGCACTTGAAAAACCCACTAACCACTTTACATGAATGAAACTTTCATCCCTCAATGCGACAAACTCTTTTGATTCATACAGGTTTCTAGCTCGTGGATTGCTGTCAATAACATCTAACCTCACTGATTCGAAGTTATTCTCTTGCGCATAAGTAATAATGTTATCCAGTAGTAATGAACCAATACCTTGCCCGCGGAATGCACTATCAACAGCGATACCATCCATAACCAATTGTAGCTTTTCCGGCTCTCGATCAAATAAGCTGAAAACTAAACACGCCCAAAGGCCTCGGAAAAAACCAAGTTGATCGATTAACTCTGCAGCCCCCATACCTCCAGTCAAAGAGCCGGATTCAACTTTGAAGCCAGCCAATCCAACCATTTTTGTATCGACGAAAGCTGCAAATGAATAGTCAGGAATGAAACTTTTTGAAAGAATGTTAATACGTTGATTTTTACTCGGTATCGCTCGGAGAAATTTAAAACCAAATGCTTCTTCATATAATTCAGCAGTTAACAATGAATTTGCTAAATCCCAGCCTTTTTCAATACGAATTTTCATATCAAGAACCTACGCCTAGCTACCACCAACGCGACAATCAATACCAATATGGCGCTCAGAACATAAAAATCATGAACAAGGGGATCAACACGATCAACGCATTTTCGAGTAACACCAAAGCCCAAGTGAAGCCTATTAAAAGCTTATTAGCGCCAAGTAATGCTTTAATCGTAAAAGGTTTAACTTCATGCATCAGGTTTGCTCATGAATAATTAGCGAATTCAGAGCATGGTGACAGGATTGTAACGAGAAAAAGTGTCCCAAATTGCTGTAGTATTTTTGATGATTTTTTCGTACTCAACCCTTTGCTAGCGCTTTAGGGTTTATTTCATGATATTGACGACGATGAAAAAAAAGAAGGAATTAACATGCCAACAATTGAACTAGACAAAAAACTAAAATATTTAGTCATTGAAGCCTTGTCTGCTAAGTCGGCCATGCAACCGCAGTTAAACGCTATCGCGCTTAAGCAATATCATCGAGAATATCACCAAGACAATTCAAGATATGATTACTACGACTTGATCCCAGAGATTGCGCAGCAATACGATCAAGTGACAATTGCTGATGATTTATATTCTAAGGTGCGCAGTTTGTCGGCTGAATGCTGTGAAGTTCATTTTAATATGATGCCTGCTTGGGATGGGGAGGGTGACGATTTTAGCCCTGAAAGTTTATTGGGGCTGGAATTGCTGACGCAACTTGAGACCATTGAATTTGTGGCGTTTGATAATGTTCATGATCAAACTCCGCTATTGGTTTTGCCTAATTTGAAACGGATTAGTGAACATTCTGGACTGCAGCCAAAGATCATAGCGGCATTGCGTGCCAAAGGAGTTAAGGTTTCTTAAACAAGCTTTAAGGTCATGATTTAAGCGACTCAAATCACATTAAGTATATTTAACAGCCAACATTAAGTAGAGTTAACCTTTGCCAAGGGATGACTTAATTCAGACTTTTTTATGCTAAAGCTCGAATTAGCATAAAGGAGTGAAGTGATGAATATATTGGGTTATTTACAACGGCTTGGCAAAGCATTAATGCTGCCGATTGCTACGTTACCGGTAGCAGGTTTGCTACTTAGATTAGGTCAGCCAGATGTTTTTGCCATGCCATTTGTTGAGGCCGCAGGCAATGCCATTTTCTCGCAGATGGCGATATTATTTGCCGCTGCAATTGCGGCTGGCTTAAGTAAAAACAATGACGCAGCTGCCGCGATTGCTGGCATGGTGGGCTATTTTATTTTGACCGAGGCACTAAAAGTGCTAGACCCCTCATTGAATTTAGGGGTGTTTGGCGGGGTGATGATCGGGATCCTCGCGGGCGAGTTATACAATAAATACCACAATATTCGCTTACCGGAATTCTTAGGATTTTTTGGCGGCAAGCGCTTTGTGCCTATTATTACCGGGTTATGCGCGTTAATGCTGGCGGTGCTGATGAGCTATATTTGGCCGCCAGTCAGCGCGGGTATCGATGCGTTTAGTTATTGGATGCTTGATAGCGAAGTTGGCGGTAAGTTTGGCTACGGCTTTATCAACCGCTTGCTGATCCCCATTGGCTTGCACCATATCCTGAATAGCATCGTTTGGACCGTGATGGGAGAATACAACGGCGTAACCGGTGAAATGCTGCGTTTTGCTGCAGGCGACCCTGATGCGGGTTTAATGCTATCGGGCTTTTATCCTATCTTAATGTTTGCGTTGCCTGCATCGTGTTTGGCTATTTACCACAGTGCGCGCAAAGAGAATCGCCCAGCGGTCGGTGGCATGTTGTTAAGTATTGCCTTTACCGCGTTTTTAACCGGCATCACTGAACCCATTGAATATACCTTTATGTTCTTAGCGCCGGTGTTGTACTTTATTCATGCCATTTTAACGGGCGTGTCGTTGGCCGTTGCGGCTGCACTAGATATTCATATGTCTTTTGGCTTCTCGGCGGGATTGATTGATTACGTATTGTTTTTCAATGCGCCTGCGGCGAAAAATGCTTGGATGTTAGTGCCGTTAGGTTTGGCTTTCTCGCTGGCTTATTACAGCTTGTTCATGTTAGCAATTCGCATTTTTAACATTCAAACCCCGGGCCGTGAAGAAGAGCCGATGGCGGTGGCTGATAAAGAAGTGGATAGTTCGCAATTAGCGCATGACTATATCAAAGCGTTAGGCGGCAAGGGCAACTTAACTCAGATTGATGCTTGTATTACCCGCTTGCGTTTAAGTGTAGCGGATAAAGCAATAGTGGACGAAACGCAGTTAAAAGCCTTGGGCGCTAAAGCTGTGGTGCATGTTGGCGAGAAAAACTTACAAGTGATCCTTGGTCCAATGGCAGAAATTATTGCCGGAGAAATGAACGCCATTAATGGCTAAATCATGGCTCATTGCCTTCGTTTTAGTTGAGGGGGATGAGCGGTGAGAGTAGCGGTAACCAAGCGTTGCTCCTTTCCTTTGGTGGCCAAAATTGGCCACCTTTTTTTGTTTAAAATGATATATTAAGCAAAGGTTTAGCTGCAGGTTGTTAAAAATGAAAATACTCGTTATTGAAGATGATGTAACCACCCGCAATTTTGTCACTACCGCTTTGCGCCAAGAAGGGTTTGTGGTGGATGACACGGGGCAGGGGCGCGAGGGGTTAATGATGGCGACTAGCTGTGAATATCAGCTGATTATTCTTGATCGTATGTTGCCAGAGCTTAACGGTATGCAAATACTGGCGGCATTGCGCGCAGCCAGTATTATCACGCCTGTAATTATTCTCAGTGCCATGGACAGCATTGAAGATAAGGTGGCGGGACTCAGTGCAGGCAGTGATGACTACTTAACTAAACCTTTTGCCTTGGCTGAATTGTTAGCCAGAGTGAACAGTATATTGCGTCGCCATAAAGCAAACTCACCACAGCAACATGAACTTATTATTGGGCCGTTGCGGCTCAATCTGCGCAGCCATAAAGTAGACGTAGGTGGAGAGTCATTAAAACTGCAAAACAAAGAATTTATTTTGCTGCACTATTTAATGGATCACGCTGGTGAGGTGGTGTCGCGAATGCGTTTATTTGAAGCGGTATGGGATTATCACTTTGACCCCAAAACCAATGTGATAGATGTACACATTGCGAATTTACGTAAAAAACTCGAAGCCGCGGGGGCAAATGATATGATCGAAACGGTACGCGGGGCGGGATATGTTATTCGCTAATGTTGACAGATTTCCAGTGTATTGGAGCGTCTAATGGCCTCCATCAGCAGTGATGTGTTGTACCGCTCTAGTATTTTGAAATTGCTGCTTTGGTTTGGCGGCGGTTTATTTTTAGTGATGAGTTTGCTGATGCAACAGCTGTATCAAAATTCATTGCAAACCTATCAACAAAGTTTGGATGATTTATTGCGACAAGAAAGCCAATTATTCAGTCAGTTAGCAGCGGTTGCTGACACCGATTCCATTATAAAAAGTATCGATACCCGTAAACAAAGCAGTTTGTATTATTATCAACTCTATCAAGCTTCACCCCATTATGTTGCAACGCCGATTCCAGATTACCCCGCCATTGCTAATGTAAAGTCGACAGGCCAGAGCCAAGGAATGCGTGCGACCAAGGTGTTGTTAAAAGACGGCACCCCGCTGGTTATAGGGATCAACGACAGTGTTTATCAACAGTTTCAAAACAATTTAAATGTTAGATTTTTGTGGGCTACCTTTGTTCCTTTTATGGGCGTGTTTGCTGCGGCAGTTTGGTTTGCGCTCAATATTTTAACCCGCTTAAACAAAGTGAATCAGAGTATGAATCAGGTGATGTGCGGTGAGCGCGGCGTACGATTAAAGGTGAGTGCTGCCACCGATGAATTTGATTTATTAGCCATTCACTTAAACACCATGTTAGCGCAAATGGAACAAAATGAATCAAGGTTGCGCTCACTCACCGTCGACATTGCCCATGACTTGCGAACACCTATGGCGCGATTAAAGTTGCGTATTGACACTTTATTAGAGCAAGTGAATTTAGCCCCTCAAGTGGCTGATGAGTTGAGCTTTGTGCAACAAGATTTTAATCAGTTATTAGATACCTTTAGCGGCATGATGGAGTTATATAACCTAAGCCAGAGCCGAGCTAACATTGCGCTTGAACCGATTGATCTTAAACCGATTATTTTAGATGTGTTGGATTTTATGGAGCCTTGCGCGAAAGAGAAAAGTCAGTTGCTGAGCTACCGTTGCGATGTTGCATGTTTAGTGTCGGGCAATCGCAATTTGTTGTTTCGTGCTTTATGTAATTTGATCGACAACGCCATTAAGTACACACCTAGCGGTGGCCAAATTGAAATTGCTTCAGACTGTTTTGGTGTGCTGGTGGCTGATAATGGCCCAGGCATTGATGATAAAGACAAAACCCGCGTGCTCGATCAACTGGTACGTTTAGATCCCAGCCGCAGCAGTTCAGGATTTGGTTTAGGGTTAGCATTTGTCAACACTGTGGCGCAATTACACGGTGGCCGGATTGTGCTATCAGACAACCAACCCGGCCTGCGCGCGCGTTTGCTATTAAGCCGTGCCGATTGAGCAGGGCCGTGTCGACAATGCTTGTTCTGCAGTCATCAAGGTAACACGCCTGGCAATAGCTTTAAGTGCTATCTGGTGAACCATTTCGTCAACACTGGCGCAGCAATCGGATAAAACGATTGGCTGATATTTTTCTGCCGCTTTCGATAGCGCAGTATGGGTAATGCAATTTTGCGTCATCATGCCACACAGTAAGATTTGCCCGACACCTAATACGGTTAATTGATGCGTTAATTCAGTTTGATCAAAGCTGTCAGCATGGGTTTTGATTACCACAGGGCTAGTTGGCGAAGCGGCCATAAGCTTGGGGTGGATAGCCGCACCTTTGCTGCCTTTATTGAAAAAAGGCGCTTGCTCAGCATCAGCAAGGTGCTGCACAAAGATGACGGCAGCGTTATTTTGTTCAGCCAGCTTAATCGCGGCGATAATATTGTTTAAGGTTTGCTCGGTATTGGCCAATGGGTATTTACCATCGGGGAAATAATCGTTTTGTATATCTATCACGACAAGTGCTTGTTTCAACATAACTGACCTCTGAATTGTTTAATGTTTAACAAGTATGCCTTGCATTCTATTCGTTATTGAGTGGCATAAATGACATAATTAGGGTCAAAACTGACTGATTGAGTGAAGTTATAATGTATGTAAAATCCATTTCGGTAGCGGTGCTGGATTATCAAGATTGTTTAACATCAGCGGTATTTGGTTTAACGGAAGTTTTTACCTTGGCTAATAGAGTGTTACGTGAACAGGGAATGGCTATTGAGTTTACATCGACTCATATTAAAGAATCTGCGCTAGCCGCTGTTTTACAAGCTGATAGTGAAATAGAACAGTATCAAGTTGTGATCATCCCGCCTAGCATCGACAGCCAGTATTATCTAGCGCCAGCTGCGGATACTTTATTGTGGTTACAGCGGCAATATCAACAAGGCAGCATTATGGCTTGTGCTTGTGCCGGTGCGTTTATGTTAGCCAGTGCGGGGATCACCGATCATCGGCCGATCACTACCCATTGGGGCTTAGCGGATTTGTTTACTCGCCACTACCCGCACACGCCAGTTCAAGCCGAAAAAATAATTATTAATCATGGTGATATTATTTCAGCGGGCGGCATGATGGCTTGGTTAGATCTGGCATTTGAAGTAGTGGCAATCCATAGCCAAATGAGTGTGGTGCGCCAGCTTGGCAAGTTGCTGGTGGTGGATACGGGAAGCAGAGAGCAGCGTTATTATGCCCAATTTACGCCAAGGTTCGACCATGGTGACAGTCAAATGGTATTGCTACAGCGCTATATTCAAAAAAATATTCATCAACCCCTTTCGTTAAGCGTGTTAGCCGATTTAGCGGCTTTAACCCAGCGCACCTTGATCCGCCGCTTTAACAAAGCCACCACGCTGAATCCAACTGAGTATATTCAGCGCGTAAGAATACAAAAAACCTGTGAGTGGCTGGAAAGCTCAACGCAGTCATTTGAATGGATTGCCCAGCAAGTAGGTTATGAAGATGCTGGCGCTTGTCGAAAAATATTTATTCGCGTGATGGGGTTAAGCCCCAGCGAGTTTCGCCGACGTTTTAGCAATAAATCGGATAGCCGGTAATGAAATCAAAGATGTGCTGCTGCAGGGCAAGATCATGAATGTATATCAAACAATTTGTGATTACTTATTAGACGAATATTTGCGGCATGGATGCAGCAACTAAGCCATCAGGGATGATTTCACGGCGATTCGTATAATAATTAATCACTCATGCGTTCACCCTGTGTGCTACTGCGCTGTAAATTAAAGGAAAGCCAATGCAAAAGCATTATTTAAACAAATTGTTCATCATTTTATTAACGCTGTTCGTGTCTGTATCAACTTCGGTAGCCGGTTTATTGGGCCAGTTTTATCGCGCTAGTTTAGCGCCTTATATTGCAACCAGTGCAGAAGCGACTGAAGTCGGGATTATTTGGGGAATATTTATCGGAATGTTTTTTGTACCTATATTGATGGCCTATAACAAGCAAAAAGTCTTCATTGCACATCCTATTAAAAGTGGATTGGTGCTTGTGATAACGGCGCTGGTCAATTATTTTGTGAATCCAATTTTGTTTTACTTATCACAAGTGGCTTAGTCTATACCCAAGCAACTTCAAGATGCTTGTTCTGCGAGAGTTTGTTTCCCGTTAGGCAAGGCGCTGATTTAAAATATAGTCATCCTACGTTGAAAATCAGCAATTAAAGCATGACAACCAACACAACTCGCCCTTCGGGAGCCGTTTATTGCATGAGTTGGATATTTCTAGCTAGGCTGTATAACAGATAAGCACCCTTAATCGCCGTGATTTTTTAGGAATAATTTTATGTTAACCGATAAGTACTTTTGGCTGGCCGCTGTTGTAGGCATTTTCGCTGCAGTGGTATTGCATTTTAGCTAATGACTTTAAGCGCCTTGTTGTAGGCGGTTTTATTGATGACTCATTTATCCACATCTTTGCCACTATTAGCTCTGGTTAAATAGGCCATTACTGGCAAAGTTTACAAATCAAGAACTAAGGACTCACTTTTGCTGAGCGAGACACATGGGCCTGGTTTTGCATGTCACGTCAATGCCGGCAGCATGAGTCATGACTGGCAATTTAATGATAAGCAAAATAAGAAGGTGCTTGTAAGGGTAAACAGCAGGCTAAATGTCACCACCAATCAAGGCCCATTAATGTTGCCAAGCAAGGCTTTGGTATTACGCGCGTGCTGTCTTACCAAGTGGCCAATGAGCTAGCAACAGGGGAGTTAAATTCATTAAGTTTTATTACAACTAAACAAGAAGACATAGTGCGAATGTCTATGCCGGTCCAGAAGTAATTGAACAAAAGAACATTGCCTAGGGCGTGTTGATCTTTCGCGATGGATTTTTGAGCAGCATGGTAAAGGGTTATAATTTGCTTCGCCAAAAGTAA
>NZ_JAIBHJ010000050.1 GCF_021278025.1 Motilimonas sp. E26 | reverse complement strand
ACAGTGCTTGCTATTGCCGTTGCTGCAACAGCTACTGGGAATTGAGCCACTGAGCCAACCGACGCGAACTTGCCCTTACATCCCTCCCGCTCGCCTTGAGAAAGGCACTCAGGCGAAGCGCAGTTAACGCTCAATGCAGCAATTTACTTAATAAGGAAGGAAATCGAGCTTATCGAGGCTCCGGGGATAATCCGAGCATTGTCCAACAATTGAATATGGGGGGTCGGCTTCGCGACACCTATTCTTATCTGTTAGGCACTTTCTTCACCAAGCCATATTTTTTCTACGTACCCAGGTTCTTTCAGCTTTTTGAGTTGTTTTACCAAACCAGCCACACTAAGTTTCTTAAGTGCTTCTGGTAGCTCATTGTTTAGTATTTTGTATACACTTGACCAATCGGCCTCTGTTTCAACTCTGCCATGATCGAATCTCAATAGCTCTGAGTTATATTCTAGTTTATTATTAAAGCTATCAGGGGTCAGTTTGTATGGGTACTCCATTGGTTCAGTTGCATATTTCTTTTTAGGAGCATCCATGAACCCAAAGTCTTTGGGTCTAGCACAAAGCACGAAAGCTTTTGTTCCAGCTTGTTGAAATCTCCCACCTAAGCCGATGTACCCAATAACCCAATTATCAAGCTCTTTAAACGCAAGGGCTTTACCGATGAATTCGAATCCATCTCTCTCTAGCTGATTCAAAAAGTCGGTGTAATTCATTTTATGCCTAACGCCCGTAGCTGCTCCGACTGCCTGCGATTGTTATACGCTCTAAGATGCATGAGTAACTTTCCCCGATTTTATTTCAAACTCAGAATTTTCTTTACGAAAGCATTCACCTGAAAACTGTGAGAAATCTGTGTAACGTGATATTTCTTTGTAAGCAACGACGCTTGAGTCGCCGGTAAATACTGCTAGTGTAATACCGTCGTTGAGATTGATACGACTATTAGCCTCTAAGTCCCAGTCAAAGCCAAGAACCTCTTTCGCCGTAGCATTAGTTGAATATGGGCCAAAAAAACAGACTTTGTCCCATTTAGCATTCACAGCTTGAATGAAATTAAAGCCGCCCGCGTCTCTATCGATCTTTAGCATGTAGTCAAAGCTATCGCTTTTACTACACGCGCCACAAGATATTAAAACAAGTATTGGGAGTATATTTCTCATTTCGTATAACGCTTCAAGCTGGGGGGGTGGGAGTGCAGCGAGTACAAGCCCCTAGACTTGACTTGTTAGCAGCTATGTCCACAAGGCCCACCTTATTTTAATTAAACGGATTAGCATGTTATTTTCTAACTCAAAGCTATCCTCTTCAGGTGTATCTGATTCGGTGTAGCTAATCCACCATTTATATAATTCGTCTATCTCAACTTTTGCTAGTCGATGCTTTTCATCTGCATTCCAATCCGTATTTCCAAGAGCCAAGTCTTCTTTCTCTACGAAGTCTTTTAGTAGCTGAAAACAGGCATGCAAAAGTATGGAATCTTTATCCCGCCAATCATCATTTAATGATTCAATTTTTAACAGATTACTTGGTTGCATGATAGTAACTTCTGGCTGCTAACGAGACTGTAGAATAACTCCAACAGCCCGATTTGACTAAAAAACAGGGCCCAGCAATCAATCCTAAGCGCTTTTAAAACAATAGGTAATGCATTTTGGAACCCATAAAACAGGCTATATTTCTTAAAAAAAGAAAAATTCTACAGCCTCAACGCCGAATTAAGCTGCTACCAACGCACGATGTCATTAAAAGCAATGCACCGTAACCAAACTCTTTGGAACCAATTTAGCCACGCATTGGTAGTCAGGCTTGGATTTCTTGTTATAACACGCCTCAATATTTGCATTTACAAGTTAATTGTGTCCTTTGGATGATGGATACCATCGTAAATTTTGACTGGCTCCAAATCATAGGGATTAACACCTTCGAGACACGCAACATTAATTGCGAATTGATGCGGGTTAGAACGTCTTTGATGATGAGTATATATGCCGCAAGTTTTACAAAAATAATGTTTTGCCGTCATCGTATTGAATTGATAAAGGGTCAAGTTATCTTCACCTTTTACAATTTTGAGGTTTTCAAGCAAAACAGAAGCAGCAATTGCTCCACGCTTCCGACACATGGAACATGAACAGCGACGAGGATCCTCTAGACCGTTTGGCATCGCCAGCTCTAACTCCACTGCACCACAGTGACATTTTGCATTGTGTACTCTTTTTATGTCCATATTATTACCTCCATGCTGACACTCCGGAAAGTGTTATAACGAGACTGTAGAATAACTCCAACAGCCCGATTTGACTAAAAAACAGGGCCCAGCAATCAATCCTAAGCGCTTTTAAGAAAATAGGTAATGCATTTTGGAACCCATAAAACAGGCTATATTTCTTAAAAAAAGAGAAATTCTACAGCCTCAACGCCCAATTAAGGTGTGAAGCACGCTACCACGACACTCAATTTGAACACCGTAACACTAAATTAGACCCAGACTAAAAATGCCAAGCGTGCTGAATCACTCTTAAATTGTTATACGAATTTTTCCGCCAGTTCCCTTGTCATAAAATGACTATGAGGATCTAGTTCGTAATCGGAGAATGGCTCGCAATAGCTGAATCCAAACTTTTCATACAAATTTCTTGCTGGTCGAAAGAATTCCTGAGTACCTGTTTCTAAACTAACCCTCTGATATCCTTTATCAACCGCTAAATTCAATGCATGGACTAGAAGCTTAGTAGCAACACCACACTTTCTAGAAGTGCTGGAAGTTCTCATCGATTTTAATTCGATATGCTGAGGGGTTAATTGCTTGATAGCAAGACAACCTTGTAGCTCTCCGCCAGACCAACCACTAAAGAACGTAATATCTGGCGATTTAAGCGCATTAACGTCAAGAGCATGAACACTTTCTGGCGGTGAAGTCGCATACATATCCGCTAAGTGCTCTTCGAGAAGCTTAATGACTTCACCACCCGATAGGTCGTCTATTTTGATTTCCATATTCCGAATTTTCCTTATTCGTATAACGCCCAACGCTAGCAAATCCCCACAAAATATCTTTTTCTATCAAATATATAGAAAAGCATCTCGTTGTGTGATCTAATTAATTTCGCCAAAAACAAACCAGATTACAACGAGATGCGTGAACTTAATATCATACACCAACAGCTACAAAATCAATGCCCTTTCATTCACAAAAAACGACTTCAATCCCTCATCGATTCTACCCAAGCATTGCTCCAAGGTGACCACCTCACCCTTACTCAACTTGGCCGCTCCATGACGGGTAAGACATCCGCTAAACATGCCATTAAGCGTGTTGATAGGTTGCTTGGCAATGCGCAGCTAACTTGCAGCCTCAACCCCTTTCCATTTGTCCTTATCGACTGGGCTGACGTGCGTGAACAGCTGCGAATGATGACATTACGCGCATCCATTGCCGTCAATGGTCGCAGTGTTGTTTTGTATGAACGTACCTTTGAATTCAAGCATTACAACTCTCCTCGCAGCCATCAACGTTTCTTGGATGAATTAAAACAAGTGATGCCACCCAACTGCACGCCCATTCTGATCACCGATGCCGGTTACCGAAACACCTGGTTTCGCCAAGTTGAAGCACTTGGTTGGTATTGGCTTGGCCGTTTACGCGGAGAGGTGGGGGGTGAAGCTAGCCAAGCAAGGCTGGCTATCGAATTCACAGACTCAGCACCTCGGGCCTGCTGTCATCGCAAAGAAGAGCCCTCTTGCATGCCACCAACTTGCCCCCGCCATGTTTACTGCAGAACAAGTCGTTAAACTCTACGCCAAACGGATGCAAATCGAAGAATCATTTCGGGACTTAAAAAGCCCTGCTTATGGCTTTGGCTTACGCCATTGCCGGAGTCGCAGCACGAAACGATTAGATATTTTGCTACTCATCAGCCTGTTGGCTGAGGTTGTGCTTTGGTGTATTGGACTGATTGCTAGGCAGCAAAATTGGCAATAACAGTTTCAAGCTAACACCATCAAAACCCGCCATGTTTTATCAATAACACGGCTCGCAAAAGAGGTGCTAAGGCGGCGGGAGTACCGAAGAAGTAGCCCGGTTATAGAGTGGGCAATCTACGAATACATACGGGTGACCCATCAAACAGCGATGCTTAAATAATGAGGGGATCCGTCAGCGCCGCCACATGGGTAGTGCTAGCAGGCGGAAAATTTGTTTCAAATTTTATGACAGCTCGCGCTATACCTTATGCTTGGCCTTGTTATGCGATATTAAACCGTCGGCGTTTAACCCAAACTCAACCGTCTTTGCTATACCTTTATCTCTGAACGAGTATCTAAGCAATTCCTTATTCATCCAACGAATGCTTCCAATTTGGCAATTGAACAAGAACTCATCAGGTTCCTCAACAAACACTTGTCTCCGAAAAACTTCGCAGTCTGACAAGTCTGTTACAACAAGCGCTAGAGAAAATTTTGTAGAACAATGGTCCGCGACTAAACTCGCTTTAAGATTTCGACTCTGGTTAAACTTCCTACTTAGCACGTACGAATTTTGAAAGTTGTCTTCAAGCACTTTGGCTCTCGCACGTTCGAATGGCTCAATTGGCCACCGATTCAGTTCACAGACTTTTAATAACGAGGTAAAAAGCTGTTCTAGGAGTATTTCTTTTATATTCACTACAGCTATAGAAAAACTTAAAATCGAACTTGTCATAGTATTTTAAAACTGAACTACTTAACTCCATAGTGCCATCTCTAGTGTCCCCATCACTAAGCTTAATCACTACCCTAGACACGCCTTGCGTTTCGACACCCTCTAAGTAGCGTTCAAAATGTGCACATACACACCGGTTCTCCAGTGTGAACTTTCGAGATTCAGAGCGCTCCTGCTTGTAGCCCCACAAAGAAAATTCTTTAAGTTTCAAAAATACCCGCTATTTGCCAAGGGACTCAATCGCAATCGTGGTAGAGCGACCCATTACTGGGCCGACCCCACACAGATCCGGACGTGCGCTTATGTTAAAACACAGGACCGCATCGAGCTTTTGGGCTCTTCAGTTATCTATTCACGCGTGTAAATCACCACGCACCTAGTACCAATCTACGTGAATAAATCGCTTACTCACTCTTGGCCTTTATATGGCGTAATACATTAACATCTTCTTGAAATTACTCTAGTTATAACTTCGCCGACCACTGCATCTATTCAGCCATTTGTATAAACTGTGCAGCACATAAATTTAAAACCTATCTAGGCTTAAGCTTTTATTGTTGGTTATAATGTGGAGCGAAGCGGAACCTAACCAACTGTTTTTTGTTCCGTTTAAAGTCTCTTGTTAGGCTAATGCTGTACTCGTACTACCAAAGTGCTTTCTAAATACAGTTTTAACCGCCTCACAGGCATTTTTTTCAATAGTTTTACGCCCATAGGTTCTATTTATGATTTCACTAGGAACTGAGCTTTCATCGATCAACTGTACATTTTCAACTTTCCGTTGAAAACAGCCATGTTCATCGAAGAAGCCTTTTTGCACGTAGCTAGCCACTTGGCACAAGTACAATTGATTAGCCTGATTGCGAACAAACACAACATCTCCAACTTGCATCGTTTTTAGCCAATACTTGATTGCTAAATCACAGCGTTGTTTTCCTAGTGCTTTTTCATCTAGCTCATCATTAGCGATCAGCTCTTGCTTGAGTTTATAGATGCGGTCGAGTAACTCACGTTCAGAAAGCTCTAATCTAGGAAAAATAATACTTGCTTGTTGTTTAATCAACTCTTGATTACCGCAAGTACCGTGAACACTGTGAATATAAGGATATTGTGGTGAAAACGTGGGTTCTGTGGCCACAAAAACCTTATCCATTCTTAGAAAAAAGATGTTCTTCATCATATACCTCACAATTCGATAAATTAGCCTAACGAGACTGTAGAATAACTCCAACAGCCCGATTTGACTAAAAAACAGGGCCCAGCAATCAATCCTAAGCGCTTTTAAGAAAATAGGTAATGCATTTTGGAACCCATAAAACAGGCTATATTTCTTAAAAAAAGAGAAATTATACAGCCTCAACGAGCCTGTAGAATTACTCGTTTTAAGATATATTTTTATAATGCACCAAACCATAGCTGAGTTCTTGTTTTGACTCAATTGTTTAGTCTTTTTCTGCTGTGATGAAAATTATCAAGGTTTGGCGTTTTTATGGGAAGTTACAGGCTGGTTTAGGGGTGAATTTCAGGCAATAGGGAGCTTGCCCTGCTTAATGCATCGTCTTTTGCAGCTTTTCAATATTATGAACAAGGCAATACAGCTGCCACTGGGCATTCACTTTGGCTTGTCCCCGTACGTCAACTTATTCATGCCTTTATTCACCGTAATATTGCCGAACACGGGCTCGATACAGCCCAATCGTTTGCTATATTGCCTTCGCCCAATTGGGCTATCTATTTTAACTTTCATTTTATCGATATAGCTCAGCTGCTTGCGTAATTCATCATTTTTAAACTGAACTTGCCGCCCTTGTTTTTATCGGGGGCTTTCGCATACATTGCGCTTGCAGCGGGCATACTTTGCAATCTTTTAAGTAACCACAGAATCGCGTGTAGCGTTGATGATGGCTTTTCAAATTATCACCGCTGCACCACATTTTATTGCCTGCTGGGCTGCGGCACGTTTGGGTTGTTTCATCATTTGGCTCTCTCAAAGAGCCATCAACCAATAAAAGCTGATACATCTCTTTAAACATGCCACGGCTTAATAACTCCGCTGACTCGCCACAACCTCACTCATTACGGTTGCTTTACTTGGACTTCAGTGGCACTTCCTTTATGAAAAGAGTAAACCTCGTCAGTCAGACTGTACTTATCGGAGCGATCTCAGCACTTTAGGGCGGTCCGACGTTTCGGCACGCATCCCCTGTGGCCTACTTAATTCTCTGTGTACGCTTCACCTATCTTGTTCGCTGAAAAAAATCAGCTCCGCCATAGGCGCAACACTCGATACGGGTGGTGAGTTAAACCTTACCCGACAGGGACTTGCACCCTGCAAGATGCATCAAGCTTCGCTTGACGCACTAACGCCCACCACAGCGGCTGGTTAGAAGCTTAGCTGGCGATGTAGATGAATTGCTCATCACTTGACCACCTAGCCTGTGCCTTTATTTTGTATAAATCAAATGCAGCCTGATATGGATCGGAATCGTACTCAGCTTCTACCATTGCCCAAGCTATCCAATGCGATACTGTGTAATAGCAACCAGACAACTGATATAAAGGCTCACTTAAAAAGAAAAAAGCTTCGTAGCCTTCCTCGCCACAGTGTTTCTCAATGATCTCACACAGTTCATCATCTAAATGGACTGTGGGTGAATCGCTATTCTTAAGAATCTCATGTCTCTGTGATTCAGAGCCTCTGTAAACGGAGCGTTTCTTGGCAGTAGACTTTTCTCCATTTAATTGGATAAGTTCCTCATCTCCAAAATCACGGAGTACGGCCTCGATATCTTCATTTAGCTGATCAAGTTTGCCTAAAAGCTTCTCATCATCAATTTCTGTAGTTTGAGGATGAGCTTTCCTTACTTCGTTAACTCGTTTAAGTAATCTATCGCCATTAGGGAATATTGAAAAACACTCTTGTAGCTTTTCATCACTAACATTCCATATGTCGAAATGAAGAGCATAATCTTCTCTGATATCAGGCATAGAATCAGTAGGCTCACCTAAAGCTTCTCTCCACTTCCTTTGCCATTCTTGTTTAATGCTCATATCTATCCATGCTTCTAACGAGACTGTAGAATAACTCCAACAGCCAGATTTGACTAAAAAACGGGGCCCAGCAATCAATTTTAAGCGCTTTTAAGACAATAGGTTATGCATTTGGAGCCCATAAAACAGGCTATATTTCTTAAAAAAGAGAAATTCTACAGCCTCAACGCCAATTAAGGGGTGAGCAACGCTACCACCCAACCTAAAGCATTGTGCCATAAACACTAAATTTGAAGTAGAAGCAAAAATGCCAAGCGTTGGGAATCCCTCTTAAACTGTTATGTTCGTACTACAATGTTTAGTGCGATTACATCGAGTTGCCCTAACTCATTAAAATTTAGCCGAAAGTGCTTGTAACCTTCGTTACTATTAATTATTTCTGATTCGACGTGTTGCTTAAGCCAAAAAGATGAACATATTTCATAACAGCAGTCGTCTCGTTCTCCCTCAAGTAAATCAAATACCATCTGCCACCTGAATGCTACGGGATCAGCGAAATACAACTTTACCGATTTTTCCTGCCAATCTTTAAATTCAGCTCGTAAATCACCATCTTCTTGATGGATTTCTGGATATTCTGCATCTGCAGTAGAAAACCCCAAATCTAGTAATTTAACTGTTTCCATAGCCCTTCCTAGCCTAAAAAACATAACGCTGGCAGCAACGGCCGGAGGTCCGATTGCCTGCCCTTGATAGTCATTGAGCCCCTTCCCGCACATCTCTAACCGAGGGATGCTTAAGGTGTCTAAACCGAACAGGAGAAAGCTCAATGAACTTTTATAATAA
>NZ_JAIBHJ010000005.1 GCF_021278025.1 Motilimonas sp. E26 | reverse complement strand
GACCGCACTAAGAGAGCCTCAATATGTGTTTGTTGTAGGCGATATCCTAACAACAGCATGACAAAGCGAAGTAAACGCCTTTGCTGATTGGCTTTAAATTCGATTAAAAAACAGTCGAAGGGATCAGCGTACCTCTTGACAAACGGGAGGCTCATATGTGTTAGCACTATTCTTGGTTAACCTGAACAACAGAAACATATGCTACTCGGCCTCCTCGCCACCATTGCCCCTTTGTACCAACTTTAATTCTCTCATGATGATATTGTCTTCTATCATCATTAACAACCCACATGTTTGCATACCCTTTCTTGGGAATATTACCTGGAGTCGCGTCTCGAAAAACTTTACCATCTTTGTCCAATATTTCTGGCCAAATCATGTGTACACCTTCTACTTGAGGATCATCTCCTTCATATAGAAAATCTACTCTCATACCCTGGGTAGGTTTAGCTTCTTTCAATGTATCTGCTAAATCAATTTCATACTCAACTATGAAATCAGGCTGCCTACCTATGGCTTCTTCATATGGAACATGTTCATTCATAATTTTGTGCTAACGCCACATTAAGCGGACAAAAATAGTTGGTTGTACTGTTGAGGCACGAAACATAACCAACTGTTTTTATTCCGTTTAAATGCCTTGTATGGTGTATTAAACCACTGTTTGTAGAGACTTAATAATTTCAGGTAAATAGCTTTGATCAATTTCAAATTCAAAGTTTAAACAACTTCCATGGCTCGCTCTTTCAAAAGCATGACCCTCAACAGATATATGACCTAAACCGTCTCCAATTAGACAAACCGAAAATTGATCTTCTATAGGTCGTAATTCAGCCTTACCTTTCAATCGCTGGTTTAATACAATTAACTCAACTAAAAAACGATTAAAATCTGAGTGTTCAATATAAGCATTAATCTGACCAACAAAACTGTTCAATTTTATTTTAACATCTGCTTGACAAAAACCATCAGCTTTCAGGTTTCTAAGGGGTTTTATTTGAATACCTAAACCTTCAACGCTACCAATTACAATCATTGTTACACCTAACAGCTTATTAGATCCCAAAGTGGGGTGATAAAACGCCCCAAAACGGCGGATAAAACATATCCACAATATTCACATCAATTTTATCTATAGTAAACGAGAGATTATTAACCTTGTTATGATCTCGCGGTTATTTTCCGACAAAACGGCGAGTAATAATGTTATGCGACAGGCGTAAATGGTTGCTTTTATGCCCAGTCAAATTTAGAGCAAATAATGTCATCAACCAACACAGATATTAGCTTGTTGTTTGTTAATGTATTCGTTTAAGAAAGCACCACTAAACGCTCAAAAAATATTCATGGGTTTGCCCTGATTATTAAGCAGGGCCCTCATGGACATGAATTAATAATAATTCAGCGAGTAAATGAATATGACGGAGGTTATAAATAACCTCAATTCTGTTTATGTTTCACACAGCTAAATAAAGTATGTTTTACGGCAAAATTTCGTTTTCAAGGATGAAAACGCAAAGCGTATAGGGACATATTCACCGCGTTTTTGCTGGAAAGCATACTATTTCGCTTATCCAAGATTCGGGTTAAATAGCGCCAGACGGCAGCCAAAGTACATATTATATGGGTGTGAAATCCGCCTAGTTGTGCGTTAACAAAATACAGACTGAAACACGGTATTAAAACGCCTTCGATAACCCCTTAAGCTTAACGGTATACGATTCGCCATCCTCTCGCCCGGCGATTTGCACAAAATAACTTAGGCTTGGTTTCGTTCCAGCAAGCCAAATGTCGATCGGTGTGCTGTCGGTTATGTCTAATCGGTAGTGTTGGGCTTCGATTGTAGTTTGGTTGATGCTGTGGGCTTCAGTACCGATGAATTGAATGTTGGCACTGAATAACGTCATGTTTTCTGTATCAAATATATTCATTTTTTTAGGCAAACTATAGGCATGTTGCTGCCAATAATAGGGTAAAGCCGCAAAGCTGGAGTCAAAGTCACTCTTACTTAAGCGACTATTTTTAGCGACATTGTTTTGCTCTGCTAATAAGACTTCGCCTAGCATAATGACGTGGCCAGCATTAGGTACTAACGTTGTTACGGCTTGCTTTACTATTTCAACGGCTTCCGCTTCTTCTTTTTGTTGTTCGGTGGTGACCTCGGAGTGAATGGCGAGGTATTCGTTGTTAGATAGTTCAATTTTTGTCCATACCGTTTCGTCGTTATGTCTGAGATGGTTATCTGATTTAATCAAGGTGCCATCAAGTTGATAGTTTTCTGATAGGGTGCTTCGTATATTGTCATCTGCCCAAAGGCCTGAAGTTGTTATTTCTGACTGTTGTTTTAATCGATAGCCGTTTTGTTCTGCCTGAAATGTCGACTTCATACTGCCGACCAACTTCTCTCCTAGTGTTATTTCATAGTTCCATTGCTGGGTTGGCTGTGTTAGCTGAGTTTGGGTCATCACGTTGTGACTATAAACCGTTAGCGTAAAGATAGTAACCAAGCTGAGTTTGCGACTTTTGTAGTGGTTGGCGTTGCCCATTTTTGTGCAGCCCTTTTGATGTAGTATGGTTTTGGTTGCGCGTTGCTGTATTTTAGATCTTGGCAAAACCGGAGTGGTTAAACGTGTCCCAAATTGCTCAACGTGGCCGTGCTCACTGGATTGTAATGGCGCTCTCGGCAATACTGATGCTATATCTATGGTGATAGGCAGGCATCTTTGGCTGATTAATTAATGCATTTTTATAAGCTAAAACTCGACTTAGTCATTGCCCTTACTCTTTTCAGGGTTGGGCTCAGTGGGGGCTATGTTAGACTGGGCAAAAATTTCTTAGGAGCAACATCATGATGGATCAATTTGGCCATATTTCAGTGCCTGAAACCGCAGAAAAAATTAAACAAGGTGAGGTGGTCATTGCTGACATTCGCGATCCTGAATCGTTTAAAAGCGGCCACATTGAAGGCGCGTTTCACTTAACTAATGAGCGCTTAGGTGCTTTTGTTGAGCAGGTTGATTTTGAAACCCCAGTTATAGTGGTTTGTTATCATGGCAATTCAAGCCAAGGTGCGGCGCAATTTTTACTGAATCAAGGCTATGATGAAGTGTATAGCATGGATGGTGGTATGGACATTTGGCGTCGTAGCTTTGATGTTGTAGCCGAGTAATTGCATTAGGCATGTAAAATAGCACTGGTTACGAATGTCTTTTTAACTTGAGTTAGAACAAAGGTGGCTCAATGTTCTGTACATTGGCTGGTGTATAAAAATCATGATTGAGGAGTCTCTTTGATAGAGCTGATTGTATTAGACAACGCGCGTTTGGCTCAAGCCTACGTTGATTACATGCAAACTCAAGGGGTTGCTTGCCAATTGCGTAAAGATGAAACCTCGGTGGCGATTGATGTTGCTGAGGATGACTATGAAGCTGCGCTGGCAGAGCTCCGCTTGTTTGTACAAAACCCTACCGCGGATAAATATTTAAAAGCCAGTTGGGAAGTAGGGCAAGCCGATAACCAAGATTTGGGTTACCAAGGCGGCGGGTTATTAATTTTGCGTGATTTTTTGTTTCACGCAGGCCCGTTTACTTTGCTTATTTTTGCTCTGTGTACTTTAGTATATGTCCTGACGATGACGGGATTTTTTCGTCCAGTCTATGAGTCGTTACAATTTTTCCGCCATACCAGCGATTTTCATTCCATGGAAATTTGGCGTTTCTTCAGCCCTAGCTTGCTGCACTTTAGCGTGCTACATATCGTATTTAACTTACTGTGGTGGTGGCATTTAGGTGGCTTGATAGAGAAAAATAAGGGCTCTGCTAAACTCTTGTTGTTATTTTTAGTGGCTTCTATCATTCCAAATAGTGTGCAATTTTTTCTAGACGGTCCCAATTTTGGCGGCTTATCGGGAGTGGTGTATGCACTGGCTGGTTACGTATGGCTAACGGGAGTACGCGATCCAAAAGGTGGCTTAGGTTTGCCGCAACCTTTGATGATTTTTATGATCGCATGGTTGGTGCTTGGCTTTTTCGATGTGCTAGGCCCACCCGTTGCTAATATGGTGCACTTTTTTGGTTTAGCGATTGGCTTGGCACAAGCGGCTTGGGATACACGAAACCGTAACATCTCAGCGGTACCGTAGATCCTTCCATAGTATTACTTATAAAAAGAGAAAGTTAGCTGCTTTCTCTTTTTTTATGTAAAAAATTAATCTAATCGACTTTTGATTTATTCCATGGTGGTACTATGTTTGGTCTACCCCCTTTAATTGGAGTATCTTCATGGCCCGTATCATCACCTTTGGTGAGATTTTAATTGATTGGATCCCTCTTGAATTCCGCCCCTTCGGTGGTTTGGATATTCCCGTCAAAGGTCAGTTTCCTGGTGGCGCACCGGCTAATGTTGCGGTGGCTGTGGCGCGTTTAGGCCAGATGGCTCAGTTTGTTGGCGCAGTTGGCCAAGATGACGCAGGTGAATTTCTCCGTCAGTCACTGCAAAAAATGGATGTGAATACCGACCATTTATTGACTGATCCTGAGCATGCGACGCCAATGGCCTTTGTTTCGTTAGATGAAAAGGGCGAACGTTCTTTTTCTTTTGCGCGCGAAAACACCGCTGATTTGAATTTTGATCCTGATTACTTTGCGCAAGGCGTGTTTTCCGGCGAGGGTATTTTCCATATTTGCTCTAATACTTTGACCCATGAAGGTCTATTCCAAACAACTTTGATGGGGTTGCAACAGGCGCAACAAGCTAATTTTCTGACCAGCTTTGATGTCAATTTGCGCTTGCCACTATGGCGCGATCCTTCACGGATTAAGGCGAGAGTGCTTGATTGTATTTCTTATTGCGACATTGTGAAGTTAAGCCAAGATGAGCTGGAATATTTAGCGGCTGAGGAGCCAACGCAAGCATTTATTGAAGACTTGCTTACTTTGGGGCCAAGCTTGGTTTTAGTCACCGATGCTGACAAACCAGTTTCTTTATACATGGCAAACAAAACCTTAACTCAAGTAACACCGAAAGTGACAGTTATGGACACCACGGGTGCCGGTGATGCGTTTATGGGGGCTTGGTTATATGCCATGTTGGCACAAAATGTGTGTAATCCCGCCGCATTAGAACAAGCGCTTAATCATGATGATGTCTGGCAATTTGCGCTGAAAACCGCGGTGACAGGAGGTGGCTTTGCGGTGACACACCAAGGAGCATGGAGCGCCTTACCTACTTTAAGTGATATTCAAGGGCTCTAATGAATCCATTTTTGGGGAATGATGAACATGACTATTCAGTTTCGCGATCCAAGTTTTATTCAGCAACACATTCAGCAGCTTACCGATTTTTATCAGCAGCATGCCATTGACCCGCAAGGGGGTTTTTATCAAACCTTATTGCCTAGTGGCGAGCATCAACAAGGGCCAGTAAAGCAGCTGGTCAGTTCAACCCGTTTAACCTGGGTATTTGCTACTTGTGGCAGTCAATTCAAGCAAGAAGGCTGGTTAGCTAGTGCGAAACATGGCTTAGATTATGTGAAAAACCAGCACTTTGATGCTGAGCGTGGCGCGTATAACTGGGTAATGGACGACGCGACTCCCATTGAGCAAGAGAACTATTGTTACGGCTTAGCGTTTGTGTTGCTAATGTATGCTGGCGCGCTCAAAGCGGGATTAGATGGAGCAAAGCAAGGGCTGAATGATACCTTTGAATTACTTGAGCAGCGCTTTTGGCAACCTGATAGCGGTTTGTATGCCGATCAAGCGAGTGCTGATTGGCAAAATTACAGCGATTACCGTGGTCAAAATGCCAATATGCACGCTTGTGAGGCGATGATTGCCGCCTTTGAGGCGTCTGGTGAGCAAAAGTATTTAGACCGCGCCTTATTAATTGCCGAGAATATTTGTATTCGTCAAACCCAAAGCACAGATGGCTTAATTTGGGAGCATTACAGTCAAAACTGGCAGGTGGATTGGCAGTATAACAAGGATGACCCAAAGAACTTGTACCGCCCTTGGGGATTCCAGCCGGGACACTTAACCGAGTGGGCTAAGTTATTGCTACTGATTTATCGCCACCAAGCTCAGCCTTGGCTGATGATCCGGGCTGAAGCGTTATTTAATGCGGCGTGGACCAAAGCATGGGATAAAGATCGCGGCGGTTTATATTATGGCTTTGATCCGCAAGGGAATATTTGCGACGACGATAAATATTTTTGGGTACAAGCGGAATCAATGGTGGCGGCCGCTCTGTTGGCTAAAACCACGGGTAAGGAAGTGTATTGGCAATGTTATGATCAGTTATGGCAGTACTGTTGGACCCACTTCTGCAATCAGCAGCATCAGCCTTGGTGGCGTTTACTGAGTGCCGATAATCAAGTGCTAGACCCAACTATCGCCCGGCCCGGTGCCAAAATTGACTACCATACCATTGGCGCTTGCTTAGAAATTTTGCATGTTTTAACTAGCGAGTAGGAGCAGAAGCCATGCTGCGATAAAGTCTCACGCTATCGGTATGGTGAGGCTTTATCTTGTTATTTTGGGCCGGTGATTATTGGTAAAGGTATTTGGTAAAGATAATATTACTGACTCCTTTAATCCCCGCTTCTTGTACTAATAGCTTGTTTACCTCTTGTAGGCAGGCATCTCGAATTTCATTTCGACCGGTTAACGATTTAATTTTTTGCTCATCTTGACGACCAAAAATTTCGATCATGGCATCGCGCAGTAAGGGGTCATGGTGTTCGATAGCGGCTAAATCACTGGCGTGTTCGAGTTGGAATTCTACCGCCACACGTACATAGCCGATACGCTTGCCGGGTTTGATATAGTTAGTGATAATGTCAGGCTCAAAGGCGTAGTAGGCAATGCCATCACTCTTCTTGGCTTCTTCTTCAGCTAAGCTGGGGGCGCTCAAAAAAAGTAATACCAATAAGGAGATGAGTCCTTTTTTCATTATTAGATCCCAGTAGATATTTATAAAACAAATAGATGGCAGCAGTTTAGGGTAAAGTATTGCCGCTGTTAAGTATTAGCATAGAAGAATTTAGTTTCACGGGTTACAATTTGTTGTCATTACTGACAGATATTTTGATTTTGCCCTTATTTTATCAAGCGCGACAAGGATGCCTTTTGCCTGCACTATCTCATTTCCAGCATTTTCAACAGGCTTTTCCTTTAGGAGTGGATGCGAGCTGGCAGGTTGTTGAGCATCACCCTGAATTAGGCGGTAGCTTGCATTCTTGGTTAACTGACACCGGTTCGTTAACTGAGCGGCTAGTGGCCAGTTGTCAGCAATTTAGTGTGCGCTTGATCGGTCAAGACTTTTTACCTGTGAGTGAGGTAGAGCGACAAGCGTTAGCGGATTCAAAATACTTCAACCCTAGCGCTAACATTCAGTATTTAGTGCGAGAAGTGTTACTTTGTTGTGACCAACAGCCTTGGGTGTTTGCTCGCACTGTGATCCCCGCGTCTACCTTAACGGGTGAAGAGCGGCAATTGGCCGAGCTAGGCGAACAACCATTGGGCGCTACCTTGTTTAATGCAGCGAGCATGACACGGCAAAATTTAGTGGTGGCAGCATTTTCTAGTAGCACTCAGGTGTCACGCGTTGCTCAGCAAGGTTTTGATGAGGCAGGCGTTACTACTCTTTGGGGGCGGCGTTCTTTATTTCATTTATCAAATAAACCTTTGCTGGTTCATGAAATTTTTTTACCTGCAGCGCAGGCTTATCAACAAAATGACTAAATCATGAGTATTTCCTTTCTTAGTGCTGAAAAACTTCAGTCTTATGCCCGGCTGACGCGCCTTGATCGTCCGATTGGCAGTTTATTATTATTATGGCCAACGGGTTGGGCGCTGTGGTCTGCTGCCCAGGGGATCCCTGATGGCTGGGTTCTAGCTGTATTTACACTTGGTGTATTTTTAATGCGCTCTGCAGGTTGTGTGATCAACGATTTCGCCGACCGTAAAGTGGACGGTCATGTGAGCCGAACTCAACATCGACCGATGCCGTCGGGCTTAGTCACCAGTAAAGAAGCCCTTACTTTGTTTGGTTTACTTGCTTTAACTGCCTTTGCGCTGGTACTTACGCTAAATACGAAAACGATATTGTTGTCGTTTGCGGCATTAACTTTGGCCTTTTGTTATCCGTTTATGAAGCGTTTCACTCACCTGCCACAATTGGTGTTGGGGTTAGCATTTAGCTGGGCGATTCCGATGGCTTATGCCGCGCAAACTAACGCTTTACCGGCTGAGCTTTGGTTGTTGTTTTTAGCCAATGTGACTTGGACCATTGCCTACGACACTATGTATGCCATGGTGGATCGGGAGGATGATTTAAAAATTGGCATTAAATCGACAGCGATTTTATTTGGTCGTTTCGACAAATTGATAACAGGATTGCTGCAAGTATCCACCTTGTTATTGCTGCTGGTTTTTGCACTTGTTACCCAAGCTGGAGCGAGTTTTTATTGGGGCTTGTTGGTAGCAGCGGCTTTGTTTGCCTATCAGCAACGTTTGATAAGTGGTCGCCAAGGGCCAGATTGCTTTCGCGCATTTTTAAACAACAATTACGTTGGCCTAGCTATTTTTGTCGGCATTGTGGTGGATTGGTTGCTGCGCTAATGTTGTCGTGGGTATTGGTTTAGTGCTGCAGATACGAAATTGAATCTCTTCATTAAATTTATGCTCTGGATAAGCATGGGGATAGGAATATATTCACGGTATTTTGGTCGTTGAATATATCCCTCGGCTGAGCCAGATTTCTATCAAACTAGTGGCATGGATCAGTTTGATCTTGATTGGCAATCGTGTCCTCTATCGTGCTCAACACTTCATCTGATAATAGGTTGCGAGTGAGCTGGTGTAGCTGATGCAAGGCTGGTTTATTTACCTGATCTTGGTGATCAATATATTGCTGCGATTGCAGCTGCTCGATAAATATTTGTAACACCTTCACATCGAAAAACTCGGGGGCACGAATGCCGTGCAGCTGAGCTAAGCGCTCTGCTATTTGCGTGCTTTGCTGGGCTAAGGTTTTCAATTCGACGGGTTGATCGCGTTGCAACAGTGTTAGCACGATATGATAGCGTTGAATGGTCTCATCGATAATGTTAGCGAGTAAACGGATCTGCGTTTTGTGCTGATTGACACTGAAGTAGCGTTCGGTATTTGCATTCATTTCACATTCCAACCAGCCTTGTTGCACTAAGTGCGCTAAATATTTCTGGCCTTGCTGCCACATTTCGTCTGCATCCCATGGTAGGAATAGCTCTGCTTTGATCAAAGGGTAGAGTTGTTTTAGGTCGCTTTCTAGCTGCTCTAATGTGGTGCCTTCATCATGTTGCACTAAGCTGGCAATCAGTGCCGGCAGGGCAAATAAATGAATAATATTATTTCGATAGAAGGTGAGCAGCATACTTTGATCGGGCTCAATACTAATGATTTCACCTAAACAATCCTGATAAACGCGGAACTTATCCATGCTGAGTGCTGCTTGTAATACCGACTCAGCATTCCCTTGTGGCAGGCTGACAAGCGGGCTGAATTCAACGTTGTTCAACAAAGATAAGTAGCTGGTTAGTTGCGTCAATAGCTGCTCGCGGCTTAGGGTATGTCTTTTACTGGCTAATAAAACTAAGCTACATAATGGCAATGCATTGACCGCGGCGGCGCGGTTAATTCCGGTCATGACTTCACGTCCGAGCTGATTAATGGTGGCAGGAAACTGCGCTGACTCCGTTAGGTTGCCCTCATCACGCCAGTCTTGATGGGCGCGATCTAAAAACTGGTTAAGTAAAATCGGCTCGCCAAAGTTAACAAAGCCTTGGCCAAAATTACGCAACTTGTTGGTAATTGATAGCACCTGCCAGAACGATTCTTTTTGTTTTTTCTGCCCTTGCAGCTCTTTCATGTAAGTACTTACTTCCATGACATGGTCGTAACCTAAACAAACTGGGATCAAGGCAATCGGGCGATTAGGTGTGTTTTGCATCGCTTCGATCGTCATGCCCAGCATGCCCGTTTTGGCGGGTAACAATCGCCCAGTGCGGCTACGACCACCTTCGGTAAAGAACTCTAGTGAGTATCCCTTGCTGAATAGGTAACTTAAGTAAGCCTTAAATACGCTGGCATACAAAGGATTGCCTTTAAAAGTACGGCGGATAAAAAATGCGCCGCCACGGCGAAATATAGGCCCTGCAGGGAAAAAGTTTAAGTTCACGCCGGCAGCAATATGAGGCGGCGTCATGCCTTGCTGGTAAATAATTGACGACAGCAGTAGATAATCCATATGGCTACGATGGCAAGGTAAAAAGACAATCTCATAGCCTTTGTGCGCCAAGTTGCGCACGGTTTCGGCGTTGTTGACCATAATGCCTTGGTAAATTCTGTTCCATACCCAAGTGAGTACTTTGTCACCGAGCCGGACGAGTGGGTAGGAAAAATCTGATGCTATTTCATCAAGGTAGCGGGTGGCTTTCTTTTCGGCTTCAGCAAGAGAGATATTTTGCTCTTGGCTCGCTTTGACGATGGCTTGATGGATCACATCGGAGGCGAGTAAATCTTGGCGCATTTTGTTTCGTTGTGGCAATTTAGGCCCTTTGGCTGCCAGCTTCTGCCTTGTAAAATGGGTGTAAGCTATTTTTTCTAGCTTAGTGGCCAAGTTGGGATCATCGCCATAGTCGCGGTATAGACGCTGCAGTGAAAGAGGCTTGCTAAAACGGATTAAGCTATCACGACCACGAAACAAAATAGTGAAGGTCTTATTTATCCAATTTGGTGAGCTAGCACGTAAAATAGAAAACCAAGGTTTGTGGCCTTCATAGCCAGGTGCGCGGCCCCAAAACAGAGTGACGGGCACTAGTTGTACGTCAATATCATCGTTGTTTTGATGTAGGTCGAGCAAGATTTTGAATTGGTCTTCATAAGCTTTGCGCGGCGTTTTAGAGAACAAGCGCTTGGGTTTATTTAAGCAAACATAACGGTTAATGTTTTGTTGGTTGATGGCTAACGGTGTTAGAGGGTCGGGCAAATTGAGCTTTTGGCAAGCTCGCTGCAGTGTCAGCAAGTCACTGGAAGAGAGGGTTTTCAATGCGTAAACAATGGGTTTATCTACATCTATTTGCAAGTCAGTTTGCGGGCAGCTAGGCACGGTTTTACTGGCAACCAGGTGCTTTAGAAAAAAGCGTTGTAAAAAATTCATCGAATGCCCTTAGCCTTAATTGCTGATTAATAGATAAATTGTTAGCACCTGTCGCTTGCTTGTCATATCTTATGGCCAAGCTACGCGAGTTAGATGGCGCTAAAATACACTAAAAGTAGCGGCAATTTATGAAAAAAAGGACATAAAAATGGAAAAAAATACCGGGTTAAAGCGAATTTTTATGGCAGGTATTTATTCTCTTCAGGGTTTTCAGCATGCTTTTAAACATGAGGCGGCATTTCGCCAAGAGTTGTTGTTAGCAGTGATATTTATTCCCCTTGCTTGTTGGTTGGATGTTGAACAAGTAGAGCGTATTTTAATGATTGCTTGTTTGCTGCTGGTGATCATTGTGGAATTGTTAAACTCAGCGGTTGAAGCTGTGGTTGACCGCGTTGGTTTAGAAAAGCACGAGCTAGCGGGACGTGCTAAAGACTTAGGCTCCGCAGCGGTGTTTGTGGCGTTAACGCTTACAGTATATGTATGGGCTGATATTTTACTGTTTTAATTATTGTATGTTGTTGATTTAATAATGGCTTTTCATTAATTCATTTTTAAAGCTCCAGGTCTGACCTATTGCCAGCCTGCTTTGACTACACTTGACGAGTACTTTATTGCTTCGGAGTCTCGTCATGCCACCTTCGCTTACCATTGTTATCCCCACTCATAATCGGCCCCAATTGTTACCTCAGGCTGTCGAAAGTGCTATTGGTAGCTACGCATCGCCAAGTGAAATTCTAGTTATTGATGATGCTTCAGAGCCCGCAGTAAATGAGGTGGCATTACAACAGCGCTTTGGCTCTCAGGTGAAAGTTCATCGCAATGAAACCAGTATTGGTATTTATCGCGTGCGTCAAAAAGGCTGTGAATTGGCATCAGGGCAGTACATTTACCAATTAGATGATGATGATCGTTTAGCTGCTGGTTCACTCGATATAGCAATGGCGGCCCTAAGAGCGCATAAACTGGATTTGTTGTATCTGAACGTAACAGGTTTTGGTGAGCGTGGTGACTACTTCAATCGTAATCAAGGGGTGGCACTTGAACGTTTTATGGCGCTAGCACAGCCAATGGAGCTGGCTCCTGAACTAGATTATTTAACAAATGCTTGCTCTGCATTGTTACAATTAGCCCCTTCCGCATTACAGCATCCGTTAGCTAAAAAACAACTGTGGTTAGAGGTCAACCATGTTCGAAACTTAGCGCACCAAGCAGCTTATGATGGTCGCGATACGATTGACTGTGCGCGCGAAGCTCGTTTGTTAGATGAGCTTAATGATTGTGAATTTGCTTTGTACGCTAGCTGTTTAGTAAAACTTGGGTTCCATCGGGCTCGGTCTTATCTCGCGCGGTGTGAAGGCCAGCGGTATTTTTCGAGTGGGCAGTCTAATCATCAACAACTTGAAGCCAATTTAATGCTTAAGAAGCGTTTTTATGGGATTTGTTGCAAGTTGTCGAGTCTCAAGGAAGTCAGAAAACAAGCTAAGTCAGCATTAGCCCAAGTCTATTTTAATGCAGCTTGGGATGCTCTAAAGCAGCATGGAGACAAAAGTGCAGCATTTAACTATTTACTGTTAAGTGCTCAATTGGTACCACAGCTAAAGGTGTTTAAATTTGCCTTAACTATTTTTTGGTCGCCTAAACGCCGTAACAAAGCCAGGTTTTATGGTTAGTCGCTAAAAGAGCTCAGCACCGAATTACAAGGTAGGCTTGCCCGCTTTGATTTAACTGTATATACTCACAGTTAACTGTATATAAAAACAGGCTGTAATCATGAAACCATTAACACCGCGCCAAGCAGAAATTCTGGAATTAATTAAAGATAACATTGCCGATACTGGGCTGCCGCCAACGCGAGCGGAAATAGCCAAACAGTTAGGCTTTAAAAGTGCTAACTCAGCTGAAGAGCATTTGAAGGCCTTGGCCAAAAAAGGCGTGATTGAAATGATGCCTGGAACCTCTCGTGGTATTCGTTTGGTAGAAGCAGAGCCTGCTGCCAATGAAGATGAAGGGCTACCCCTTATTGGCCGAGTTGCTGCAGGTGAGCCCATATTGGCGCAAGAGCATGTTGAGTGTAATTACAAAGTGGATCCGAACTTATTTCACCCCAGTGCTGATTTCTTGTTACGCGTTAGTGGTATGAGTATGAAAGACATTGGGATTATGGACGGTGATTTACTTGCAGTGCATAAAACCAAAGATGTGCACAACGGCCAAGTGATCGTGGCTCGGGTTGAAGATGAAGTAACAGTAAAACGTTTTCAGCGTGATGGACGACAAGTGCTGCTACACCCCGAAAATGAAGAGTTCAATACCATTAAGGTTGATTTAGCCAGTGAGCATTTCGATGTTGAAGGTATCGCAGTTGGCGTTATTCGCAACGCAGATTGGATGTAACCTGTTGTTACCTAGTTAACCAGAATTCAAGCCGCCTTATTCAAGGCGGTCATTTTTTACTTCTGCGCTTGTTTGCTTTCTTCTGATTAGCCCCCCTTTACAATAAATTTTTCTTGCCAACATTGGACGACTCTCATTTTACTGCTACGCGCTTAATTCTTGCCACAAAAAAATTAACATAAATTTTACAAATGGTTAAAAGCTGCTTTACTTGTCTTAGGTGAACGTAGCGGGGAGCTTAGCTTTACCTACTTGGGGAAGAGGCCAACTTTGTTGGCCTCGACCGTTGGCGGTGACAGAGGAGAGGTCATGTGAGCCAGCTAGATCGTTCAATGTTTAAAATTCTATTGTTCATCCGCTCAGTTTGTAAATGTTGTTGCTTGGTTTTAATAGTGAGCTTTTCAAACTCATTGTTAGCCAAATCAATGCCGTTTAACTTAACTGAAGGCGTGACCGATATCAGTCAGCAAGTTTACGACTTGCACATGACTATTTTTATTATCTGCTGTGTGATTGGCCTAGTGGTTTTTGCTGCAATGTTTTGGGCTATCTTTAATCACCGTAAAGATAAAGGCGCGCAAGCGGCGCAATTTCATGAGAATACCAAAGTCGAAATTATTTGGACCGCCATCCCTTTTGCGATCTTGATTGGTATGGCGATCCCTGCCACGAAAACCTTAATTGCGATGGAAGACCCCAGTGATGCGGATTTAACCATTCAAGTGACGGGCTCACAGTGGAAGTGGCACTATAAATATTTTGGCCACGATGTTGAATACTATAGTTTACTGGCCAGCCGCCAAGATCAAATTCATAACCAAAAACAAAAGCGCGAAAACTACCTACTTGAAGTGGACTATCCATTGGTTTTGCCTGTTGGCCAAAAGGTGCGCTTTTTGGTGACTTCAGAAGATGTGATTCATTCTTGGTGGGTGCCTGCCTTTGCCGTGAAAAAAGACGCTAATCCCGGCTTTATTAATGAAGCGTGGACTCGGATTAATGAGCCCGGCATTTATCGCGGTCAATGTGCTGAGTTGTGCGGAAAAGATCATGGGTTTATGCCTATTGTGGTGATCGCGAAACCCGTTGAAGAGTTTGAAGCTTGGTTAGCTGAGCAAGAGCAAAAAGCTGTAGCAGCCAAAGCCGAAGAGCAAGCCATGTTGGCCATGAGTATGGACATGGATGAAATGATGCGACTAGGTGAGCAAGTTTATAACAAGCATTGCGCCGCATGCCATCAAGCGAGTGGTGAAGGTTTGGCTGGCGTATTTCCCGCCCTTAAAGGTAGTCAAATTGCTACCCAAGACATGTTAGGCCACATCAACATTGTTGTGCATGGTAAGCCAGGCACCGCGATGCAAGCGTTTGGTAAACAATTAACGTTAAAAGAATTAGCTGCCGTGATTGGCTACGAGCGAAATGCTTGGGGAAACAATACCGGCGACGTGATCCAACCCGCGCAAGTAAAAGCGGTGATGCAGCAGAAGGACCTATAACATGAGTACAGGATCCGCTTCTAACCCGCTCGTTTCAGATGCCGACGAGCATATTCATGAAGGGCACGACCATAAGCCTAAGGGTTTTTTAGCACGTTGGGTTTACACCACAAACCATAAAGACATTGGCAGCTTGTATCTGCTGTTTAGCTTTGCCATGTTTTTGACTGGCGGTGCGATGGCGATGGTGATCCGTGCTGAGCTATTTCAACCTGGATTGCAATTGCTTGAGCCAAATTTCTTTAATCAAATGACCACAGTGCACGGTTTAATTATGGTGTTTGGTGCGGTAATGCCAGCTTTCGTTGGTTTAGCCAACTGGATGATCCCGGTAATGATAGGCGCGCCAGACATGGCATTGCCACGAATGAATAACTGGAGTTTTTGGATTTTACCTTTTGCCTTTAGCTTAATGCTAATGACCTTATTTATGGAAGGCGGCGGCCCCAATTTTGGTTGGACTTTTTATGCCCCATTATCGACCAAATACAGCCCTGATAGCACCGCGTTATTCGTGTTTGCGGTTCATTTGATGGGGATTAGCTCAATTATGGGGGCCATTAATGTCATTGTTACCATAGTCAACTTACGTGCGCCGGGCATGACTATGATGAAGTTACCGCTATTTGTTTGGACGTGGTTGATCACTGCTTTCTTATTGATTGCAGTCATGCCTGTGTTGGCTGGAGTGGTGACCATGGTGCTGACAGATAAATATTTTGGTACCAGCTTTTTTGATGCCGCCGGCGGCGGCGATCCGGTGATGTTTCAGCATATTTTTTGGTTTTTTGGTCACCCTGAAGTGTACATTATGATTTTGCCGTCATTTGGCATCATCTCAGCCATTGTCCCTACTTTTTCACGTAAGCCTTTGTTTGGTTACGCTTCTATGGTGTATGCCACCGCGTCTATCGCGGGATTAAGCTTTTTAGTTTGGGCCCATCACATGTTTACCACTGGGATGCCGGTCGCTGCTGAATTGTTCTTTATGTATTGCACTATGCTGATTTCCATTCCGACTGGGGTGAAGGTATTTAACTGGGTTGCAACGATGTGGCGCGGCTCTCTCACCTTTGAAGTGCCAATGCTGTTTGCCATTGCTTTTATTGTGCTATTTACCATCGGTGGTTTTTCTGGGTTGATGTTGGCGATCACGCCAGTGGATTTTCAATATCACGATACCTATTTTGTGGTGGCACATTTTCATTATGTTTTAGTGTCGGGCGCGATTTTTTCCATTATGGCTGCGAGTTATTACTGGCTACCGAAATGGACGGGTTATATGTATGACGAAGGGTTAGCTAAGTGGCATTTTTGGTGCTCGTTAATTTCAGTCAATGTGCTGTTTTTCCCGATGCACTTTTTAGGCTTAGCGGGTATGCCAAGACGGATCCCCGATTATGCACTGCAGTTTGCTAATGTGAATGCGGTGGTTAGTCTCGGTGGCTTTGCCTTTGGTTTATCGCAACTGATTTTCTTAGTGGTGGTGATTAAGTGTATGCGTGGCAAAGGTGAGCGCGCCGCCGCCAAACCTTGGGAAGGCGCTGAAGGTTTAGAGTGGGAAATGCCTTCTCCTGCGCCTTATCATACTCATACCACACCACCTGAGATTAAATAACATGGCCAGCTCACGGCGTTTAGTTGGTGGATTATGCCTTGTCGTTTTTGGCATGTTTGGCTTTGGCTTTGCGTTGGTGCCTTTGTATCAGGTGTTTTGTGATTTAACTGGGCTGAACGGTAAAACCAGTAATATTGTGAATGCGCAAGCTCAAAGTAGCCAAGGTATTGATATTGAACGTATTGTCACAGTCGAGTTTGTCACTTACATCAGCAAGGGCATGCAATGGCAGCTCACGCCTAAGGTTGAGCAATTAAAAGTTCATCCCGGTCAGATGTACGAAATGGAATTTATCGCCACGAATCTCAGCGCGAAGGACCAAGTTGGACAAGCGGTGCCATCGGTATCACCTGGGCAAGGCGCTAATTATTTAAATAAGACCGAGTGTTTTTGCTTTAATCAGCAACCCCTTGCTGCGGGCGAGACTGCCACTTTGCCGCTGCGGTTTTTTGTCGATACCGAGTTGCCGCAAGATATCAGCACTCTTACCTTGTCTTATACCTTATACGAACTGCCTCAGCCGCAGCAAAAAGGCTAAAGGAGCACGGTTATGTCTAGCACTTCTTCTGAGCAACATTCCACTGAAAAAACCGAGGCTTATTATGTGCCAAGCCAAAGTATTTGGCCGATTGTTGGAGCGGTCGGGTTATTTTTGATGGCGTTCGGGGCCGCGCGCTGGATTGGCGGTGGTGGCGACCAATATAGTTGGGTGCTGTTTCTCGGCAGTGTGGTCATTATTTTCATGCTGTTTGGTTGGTTTGGTAATGTCATTACTGAGTCGATGTCGGGTATGTACAGTGCACAAATGGACCGCTCATTTCGTCAAGGCATGAGTTGGTTTATCTTTTCAGAAATCATGTTCTTTTTGGCTTTTTTTGGGGCCTTATTTTATGCTCGTACGATTGCTGTACCGTGGTTGGGCGGAGCAGGGAATAATGCCATGACACATGAAGTGCTTTGGCCGCAGTTTCAAGCTCACTGGCCGCTGGTTACTACCCCCGGCGGCATTACAACGACGGCGATGCCTTGGCAAGGGTTGCCATTAGCCAATACAATTATTCTATTAATTTCTTCAGTTACTTTGCATTTTGCTCATATCAATTTAGAGCGAGGCCTGCGCACGCAAGTGAAATTAGGGCTTGGCCTCACGGTGTTGTTAGGCTGCATTTTCTTGTTTTTACAAGCAGAAGAATACATTCATGCGTACCAAGAAATGGGCCTTACTTTAAGCTCAGGTTTATACGGTAATACCTTCTTTTTGCTCACTGGATTTCATGGCCTACACGTTACCTTAGGTACCATTATTTTGTTTGTGCTGTTTTGTCGTGTACTCAAGGGGCACTTTACCCCGGCGCAGCATTTTGGCTTTCAGGCGGGCAGTTGGTATTGGCATTTTGTCGATGTGGTTTGGCTGTGTTTATTTGTCTTTGTTTATATTCTTTAAATTAAACTTGGGTTAGTGCCAAGGGGCTGGGTTTGGTGTGATCAGCCCTAATGCGATGGCTATGAATATAATCAATAACACCAAGGCTGAGCCGAACAAACGACGACCTAGATAGCGAGTTAGCAGACTTTTATCGGGCTGCTTTAACAAAGTAGGTAAGGCTAATGCGAGATTAATCAGTACCGCAAGTACCACGCCAATAATCACAATTTTTATCACCATAGGGAGCCTTATGCGCTGGAGAAGGATCTCTTTCTTAGTTTTAAACTTGGCTCTGATTGGCTTAATGATCAAGGCGGGGTTTTGGCAATTGGATCGCGCCACGCAAAAACAGGCTATTTTAGATCGCGGAGCACAAACGCAAGCCTTGGCTGATACTGATGCGCTATGGCAGCAAAGTGCCGAAGAACTGAGCTTAAAAACGGTTCAGCTGATTGGCGAGTTAGATGTTTCGAAAATATGGCTGCTGGATAACAAAGTGCACCAAGGCGAGGTGGGCTACGAAGTGTTACTGGCGCTAACGCCCAGTGATAGTGAAAAGCGTGATAAGCGCATTTTGGTTAATTTGGGTTGGGTCTCTGGTTTGGGCGATCGCCAGCGCTGGCCTGATTTATCTCGATTAGAAGCTTGGCAGGGCACGGTGGCGGTTGCTGGGTTGCTACATCAACCAAATTTGGGTTTTCAGTTAGGTGATGAGCCATTAAGCGATACTTGGCCGCAGCGGTTACAAGGGCTAGATATGGATAAGTTAGCTGTGTTTTATCAGCAGCAAGGCTGGTCTTTGTCACCGGCGGTGTTACGGGTCGGCCCTGATCAAAATATTGGTTTTGTTAAAGAATGGCCCTTAATCACCATGACGCCAGCGAAACATATAGGTTATGCCTGGCAATGGTTTTTAATGGCCTTAGTGTCTACTGGATTGTTTTTCTGGTTTTATCAGCGAGGTGGTTTATATGCGAAAAAATAAAACCTTACTGCTGTTGTTATTAGTGTTTGTATTGCCTTTTGGCGTGGCGAAACTAGTACTTAATCAGCACTGGTATCAGGCGGGAAAGCTTAATAAAGGCGAGTTTTTACCTGAGCAAGTGATGTTGTTAGTGAGTGATAATCGCCAATGGTTACTGCTACACCCGAAAACCGATCAAGAGGCAAACTTATTACCTAAGTTAATCAGCTCATTAGGGCGTGAACAGCATCGTGTGCGTAGTGTTTCTATGGCGCAGCTTAGTGAATCAGAGCAAGCTAAATTGAGTACCGACTATTGGTATATTTGTGACCCTACCGGGCTGGTGTTATTGCGTTATGTGATCCCATCGCAGCAGAGTGAGCAATTACAGGTGGCTAAGGCATTGCAAACGGACTTACGCAAGTTATTGAAAATGTCTCGAGTGGGTTAAACGTTAGGCGAGAAGCATGGATGAGGGTGATTGATGGCCATTTTTAAGCTGAAATATCTTTCTATTATCGCGCTAGTGCTGGCTTTTTTGGTGGTTGGTATGGGCGCTTATACGCGTTTAACGGAAGCGGGTTTAGGTTGTCCTGATTGGCCCGGCTGCTATGGCCACCATAGTGTGCCTAATTCACCTGACGAAATAGCAAAGGCCGCTGCGGCTTTTCCTGACGTTCCCCTTGAGCCCCATAAAGCATGGAATGAGATGATCCATCGTTATTTAGCGGGAAGTTTAGGATTACTCATCTTTGCTTTTGCATTACATGCCCTTTTTAGTCGGGTGGATCGCTTATTGTGTGTGAGCTTGTTATTGGGCGTTATTTTTCAAGCTGCGCTAGGGATGTGGACTGTCACCATGAATTTGATGCCTTTAATAGTGATGGGGCATTTGCTCGGTGGTTTCTTTATTCTGGCGTTGTTGTTTCTCTTCACCATTAAACAGTGGCCGATGCCAAGGACGAAAATTCAATGGCGGCAGGGCTTGTCTCGCTTAGCTTGGTTAGGATTGGCCGTTCTTCTGTGTCAAATCGCTTTAGGTGGTTGGACTTCATCAAATTATGCGGCTGTGGTGTGCACGCAATTACCGCTATGTGAAGGCAACTGGTGGCAAAACTATAACCTAGCTGCTGCGCTTCACGTTCCAGAAGCTGACACTTATCAATATGGGGTATTAGATTATGGCGCGCGCACCACTATCCATGTTAGTCACCGCATTTGGGCGGCGGTGACCGCGCTGTGTTTAGTTGCGCTGGCCATTACTTGGCTATTACGTAGTCGAGACAGTTTAAGTCGAGGCTTGGCTTGGGGACTATTGGTGGCGGTGAGTGTTCAGTTTGCCTTAGGAATTAGTAATGTGGTGTTGCAATTACCTATTGCTATTGCGGTGGCACATAATTTAGTGGCGGCGTGTTTAGTGTTATTACTGGTGAGCTTGTTACTGCGCTTGTATCAAGCCAAGCAAGAGCAAGGAGGTCGACATGGCTAAATTATTAAGTGTTTCCGGTGCGTTAGACACATCTGTGAGCAGTACCTGGCGCAGCTATTATCAGCTAACGAAGCCAAAGGTTATTTATTTGTTGATGCTGACTGCGTTGGTGGGAATGTGTTTGGCTGTTGAAAGTTGGCTTCCTCCGCTGCAGGCGACTTTTTCACTACTGGGTATAGGTTTAGTTTGTGCGTCTGCTGCGGCGATTAATCAGATTTTAGATCGCAACATCGATGACAAAATGGCGCGCACTCAAGGTCGGCCTTTACCTAAGGGGCGCGTGTCGGTGCTTAATGCGAGTCTGTTCGCGGGTATATTAGCGCTAATGGGTTTTGTCATGCTGCTATTGGCCGCCAATTTATTAACAGCTATTTTAACCTTTGCTAGCATGTTAGGTTATGCGGTGGTCTATACCTTATTTTTAAAACGCGCCACACCGCAAAATATCGTGATAGGTGGTTTAGCGGGGGCAATGCCGCCTTTATTGGGCTGGACAGCCATGACCGGGCAGTTTGATGGCAACGCGCTGTTGTTGGTGATGATTATTTTTACTTGGACACCGCCCCATTTTTGGGCGTTAGCTATTCATCGTCGTGATGATTATGCCAAAGCTAATATTCCTATGTTGCCGGTAACTCATGGCGTTGAATTTACCAAAACCTGCGTGTTGCTTTATACCTTGTTACTTTGTGCCGTTGCGCTATTACCTTGTTTAACTGGGTTGTCGTCATGGCTTTATGGGGTGGTAGTGATGGGGCTTAATCTGCGCTTTATGCAGCATGCTTGGCGATTAAAATTTAAGCCACAGCCCAATAGTGCAATAAATACCTTTAAATTTTCGATTGTTCACCTCATGATCCTGTTTTTAGCTTTGTTGTTGGATCATTGGTTGTTATGAAATCTAAATCATCATGGATATTGATTGCGCTGCTAGCCTTGCTGGCTGGAAGCTGGGCAGGGGTACAAATTATTAATCGCGCACCTGCAGTGAAAGCGGTGTATTACCAGCCGGCTAAGGTGTTAGCGGACTTTACTTTAGTGCGGGACCAAAGTGAGTTTACCAAAAAAGATTTACTCGGGCGTTGGAGTCTAGTGTTTATTGGCTATACCTTTTGCCCTGATATTTGTCCAACGACTCTCGCCGACTTAAATCGTATTTACCCTCAGCTTAAGGCTAACCCGGCAAAGGCTGATGTGCAGGTGGTGTTTTTATCGGTTGACCCTAACCGTGATACGCCAAAAAATTTGACCGAATATACTCACTATTTTAATGATGAATTTGTTGGTGTAACAGCTGCTCATAAAGTGTTGTTTCCACTGACTCGTGCGCTAGGGATGGTTTATAGCATCGTCGAAGAGGGCACAGAAGGAGCGTATTTAGTTGATCACAGTGCATCGATTGCGTTACTTAATCCAGAAGGAGAGTTACAGGCGGTATTTCGGCCAGAGTTTGAGCCTGGTAGCATACCTGCTGTTGATATGGATCAGTTAGTGTCTGACTTTTATGTTATTTCTGACCGTTAGTTTAAGCAACCGTTCTTAATGTTAACGCTAGCAATAGTGATGCTTACTCAGAGGTTTTATCCTTCTCTGGCCTAGGCCATTTAGTTTGAACATATTTTGTTAGATCTATCAATATAGTCTAATATCGATTTAGGCGGTTAATTATACATCTTTGTTATTTTTAATTGATAGGTAGAGCAGCAACCCCTAGTTTGTTTCTTGGGTTTTGTTTTTCATCTAAGTCTAAGGTGAGCGAATGACTGAAAAGATCAGTTTGATGTTGGATACGCATTTTAATAGTTTTGTTGCGCGGCAAGTAGCGACAGGGCGTTATGCTTCTGAGAAAGATGTGATACTGGCAGGGCTAAAGGCATTAGAGCATGCTGAAGCAAAAGCCAATGCGCTGCGTTTTATGATGAATAATGGTTGTGAGAACGCCTTAATTGAATATTCATTTGAACAGTTGATTGCTGAATTTGACGATTTCGCTGCTTGATGGCGAGAAAGCGACACTCAGCAAGTTTTATTCTCTTCGATGCGTTTACCAGAGCCTGCCTTTACCTGCTTCATTCAAGTGAATGAAGCAGGTGCTGTATTTTAAGGCAACCTGAAATCTGCAATAGAATTGTATCAAAGCTATTCCAACTCACTTTACGTTATTAACGGTTTAGTTTAACCGGGGTGATCATCGACACGGGGTTGAACTAGCATAGGCCCAAATTTTAATGTGAATATAGCGAAGGCAAAACACCATAAGCCACCAGCCAACCAAAGCAATTCATTCATCCATAGTGGCCAAAGTAAAACAGCAAAGGTGCGCACCAATGCTGCACCAGCGATGGCAAGAAAGGCCCAGGTCATATTCGGTCCTTGATAGATATTGCGACCAGTATGGCCCATGGTAACCCGAGTGATCATAGCCAAAATAACCCCCGCAATACTGCCTATGGCGATTAAATGTAATGATACGTGCCAAAATCCCGGAAACAGATTAAGCCCCAGCACCAATAAACTAAGAGGAATAAAGGCATAGCCTAAATGTAATGACCACAGTAGGGGCTCGTGTAAGGTTTTAAGGCCTTGCCAGCGATATAGACGAATAAATTGAAAGGTGGCGGCAAACACGAATAAGGGCGGCGACCAGAGAGCATTTAAGCTTGGTATAAAGCTTAAAATAAAAAGCACAATGAATGGAATGTTCGCCGCGCTTTCTAGCCAAAAAAAGCTTCTGGGTTTGTCTATGCCTAGTTTTGTTGCGGTAAAGAAAGGAATCACTCGAGCACCCATGATTGATAATAATAAGGCAAACCACCAAATCATACTCTGCCACAGTGCTGAACTGGTAAATGGCAATTGAAGCCCCAATATTGGTTGGCCGTTAATGCTGATGTAACTTAATGCATTAACCACTAAAGCGAGTAGCAACAGCGGCACGAAAAATAGGTTTTTCCAGCGTTTCATTTTTATCACACGTTTAGCTACTGCAATGGCGCAACTTAAGATAAATAGAGACTCAATGATTAAGATGATAATCAATGGTGTCGGGGTCCAAAATAATAGCCGCGGTAACAGCCATAGACTAAACAAACCCGCTAAAGCCCAACTGTGCGTACCTCGGATCCCAGTCCAGTTTTGCACCGCCGTTAATACAAAGCCCATCACTATCGCCATGGCAAAACCAAATAATAGTTCATGAACGTGCCACCATAGGGCGGGGACTACGAGTAGATCGGGTTGACCATGACTACGCAGCCATAGCCACACAGGAATACATAAAATTGCGTATAAGCTGGCAAATAGAAAGAATGGCCGAAAGCCAAGTCGAAATATTGGTAGTACTCTGTCTTCTTTCGCTCTATCGACAATATTAAGCATCAGGGCTCCTTGAATTATGAGATATGTTCTTGATGATAATCTGTACTCCCACCGCGATGCTTGCTTTGCGTTAATAAGCGGCTAATTAAATACAATTTTACCCTTTATAGGTAGTGTTTAGCGGATGGTTTGTTACACTTCGCGCGAATTGTTCAAGGTGTAAAATGATGAAATCCCCCGTCTGGTTATCTGATCCTAGTTATCGTAAGCGTTTGTTTGCACTGGCGTTGCCGATGATGCTGTCAAATGTCACTGTACCTCTGTTGGGCTTGGTGGATGCCGCTGTGCTAGGTCATCTCGATCATAGTTACTACCTAGCTGGCGTTTCGGTAGGGGCAATGCTGATCACCTTGGCATTTTGGTTGCTGGGTTTTTTACGCATGTCGACAACGGGGCTGGTGGCACAGGCTTTTGGGCGTAACGATGCCATGGCGATCAAACAAGTGCTGCTGCAATCTTTGGTGTTGGCCGGGGCTTTATCCGTGTTATTGCTAGTGCTGCAAAGTGTTATCTTAAACTTAGGGCTAATGTTGGCGGCGCCAAGTGAGCAAGTGGCGTTTTATGCACAGCAGTATTTTTCCATTCGCATTTGGAGTGCACCGGCAGCGTTAGCGAATTATGTCATCTTAGGTTGGCTACTCGGGATGCAAAATGCACGTGCGCCAATGTGGTTATTAATCATCACTAACCTCGTTAATATTTTGCTCGATCTATGGTTTGTTTTAGGCTTAGGTTGGCAAGTGCAAGGTGCGGCGGCAGCGTCAGTCATAGCTGATTATTTTGGTTTTGGGCTGGGCTTATATTTTGTGTTCCAGGCCATTAAGCCACATTGGCAGCCAGGTGATTTGTCAGCATTAATGAAAAAGATTTGGGTCAAGGTAAACTTTTTCCGTCTGATTGCTCTCAACCGAGATATTTTTTTACGTACCTTATGTGTGCAAATTTGTTTCTCATTTATGACCTTTTACGGCGCGCGTTTAGGTGATGATATTGTGGCTGCCAATGCGGTGTTATTAAACTTCTTACTTTTTATTTCTTTTGCCCTAGACGGTTTAGCTTATGCCATTGAAGCGCAGGTAGGTAAAGCGGTGGGACGACGTGACTCCGTTGAATTTAAGCGCTGCGTCAATGTGACTTTCTTTTACGCGTTACTATTTGCCATGTTGTTAATGGTTATTTTCGCTCTGTTTGGTGCCCATATTATCGCTTTAATTACCGATATTCCCAGCATTCAAACAACTGCAAATAATTACCTTATTTGGTTGGTATTTATTCCATTGACCTCAGTTTGGTGCTTTATTTTAGATGGCATTTTCATTGGTGCGACTCAAGCCAAAGCAATGCGAAACAGTATGGTGTTTGCAACACTGTGCTGTTTTTTTCCAGTGTGGTGGTTGGCAAAAGACTTTGGCAATCACAGCTTATGGATGGCAATGAATGCCTTTATGCTAGGTCGCGGGCTAAGTCTAGGTTATCTCTATTGTAGAATGCAGCGTAATAATCGTTTTTGGTCATTTAATGATATAGGTTGATTGAAATATCACTGATCTCCGTTACACTTGTGGTGATATTAATTTGACCTTGAGTGAAACTGTGAATGCGCTGAGAAAATGGCTCGGTTTAACTGGGCTAGCGGCAATATTAATAGGCTGTGGTAGCAAAGATATTGCTTATTATGAGACACACGTTGATGAAGCAAAGGGAAAACTGGTTGAGTGTAGTTATAATAATTTCTCCGCCAGTATGATACCGAGCGAACTTACTGACTTAATCTTCCAAGATAAAGAGTGTGAAGCGGCGAGAACAGCACGTCTTGCCGAAAAGCGTATTAAGCAGCAACAGTTACAACAACGAGATGATGGCCAGCGTCGCAATGAATACGAACTTCAAAAAGCTCAATTATTAGCGATGAGTTACTTGGCCTTTACTGAAATTGAAAGTTCTTGTGGTTGGGCTGATGTGAGTCTGATTTGTCAAGTGGCTCGTGATCTCCAAGACGATATGTTAGCCAACGAAGTAGCACGCCTGAAGCAAACCTATAGTGGGGTTGCGTTAGTTCAATTTAAAGCGGATGCGTGTCGTGGCGGCGCAACTTATGTTCAGGCTGCATGTAATGTGGCTGAAATTGCCCTTGGTCAGCAGCAAACCCAGCGCGTGTCCTATTATTTAGCCAATCAATCTGCATTTAAACAAGAGTACAACGCTTGTAGAATTGAGTTATTAGCTAATGATGCGATTGATGATAGTGACGCCATTGCGCAATATATGAATGGCGACCATCGATGTGCACTTGTTGCTAAAGCTGCTAACCTGATAGGTTTACATGATTTTTCACAGCCGCTTTAACCGTCGTTAAGTTAAACTGCGCCTGGATAACCTAGTTGACGCCAGCCTTCATAAACAAATACCGACACCGCATTAGATAAATTCATTGAGCGACTATTGGGGCTCATTGGGATCCGCAGCTTTTGCTCAACGGGTAAGCTATCTAAAATTTCAGGTGGTAGGCCGCGGGTTTCAGGGCCAAATAATAAAATATCACCATCTTTAAACTCACTATCACTATGAAAAGTTGTGGTTTTGGTGGTGCATGCAAACAGGCGTTTGTTGCCAACATAAGCTAGAAAATCTTCGTAACTGGCATGACGTGTAACATGAGTCATCTCATGATAATCAAGACCAGCACGGCGAACCTTTTTATCATCAAGATCAAATCCCAGCGGCTCTATTAGGTGCAATTTACAGCCAGTGTTGGCGCATAAACGAATGATATTTCCAGTATTCGGCGGGATTTCTGGTTGGTACAGGGCGACTTCTAACATGATGGTTACTCAATCAAGAACGAAACCGCAAGCATATCAAATAAATTCTACTTTTGCGGTATGATAGCGGCTGGTATTTACTGGTGGGATAGATATGAAAGACTTTAAATGGGTAGCACCGATTGTTATTTTAGTGAGTGCACTACCAATTACCTTGAATTTTGTGATTAATGGCTATTTTGAAAAACTAGATAATAAGCTAGCGGCCGAGAAGAAGCAGCGTGAAATTGCGCAGTACTATGAAAAAAAGGCGCGTATTGAATCGCGCCGTTTTGCGGAAAATATGTTTCCCGGTTTGGTTACACCTGGTTTACTCCATCTTGAGAGCGTTAACTAACCAAATGCATTGACTATCGGGGTTTTTAACCGAACAGTAGCCAAATGATAGTGCCCACCACCATAAGCTTAATTTTGGTTTTCCAGGAAGCCTTGTAGATCATTTGTGCCAAAGCAATCGGCATAAATAGTCCAATGAAAATATAATCTTTAGTGCTTAATTTAGTATCTTCTTCTGCTTCGGATTGTGGGTTTTGTTCTGGCGCGCTTTCTGCGTATTCTTGCTCCACTGGGCCGGTGACTTTTCTCGCTGGTTTTTGCGCGGCTTGTTGCTTTGGTGTCAACTCGAGTACTGGTTCGGGTTTTTCTGCTGGTTGCCACCAGTTTTCTCTTGGTGCTTCACCTAAGCCTGCCTTCACGCGCATCAAGCGTTTATTTAACTGAGTCACCTTGCTGGAGCGCGTTTTAACGCCATATTTTCGTTTAATATGTACTAATTGCTTTTGTAACGGGATGCCTTTTTGAGCGTCCAGCATGGCAACAAAGTTGGCGTAGCCTTCTAAGCTAGGAAACAATGCCCCTGGGCCCCATGATTTACCCTCGGGCCCGTATAAGTCTATTTGGTGTAAAATGGCGCGAAAGCGTTTTAGAGTTTTGCGATCCACCGATGCTTTTTCATTAACCACGACACCAGTGACTTCCTGTTTTTGATGGCGGCGCATGACCTTAGTTTTATCTGGATGTAATAAAAACCCTTCACTTGTAACAATTTGTTTTACTCGCCATAGCAAAGACTGCACTTTATTTGGTTCGTCGCTGGAAAAACTGAGATCGTCGGCATATCGGGTATAGGCAAAGCCTAGTTTTTCTGCCATTCCTGCTAGTCTAGCGTCCAAACGTCGGCACAAAATATTAGTGATGGCGGGGCTACAAGGCGCGCCTTGTGGCAAAGTTCTTGGCCCTTGGTCAATATGCCAAACTTGGCCGTCCATCGCCACCGCCTCGGTGTCCGGCTCGGTGGCCAATAAGGCAAACAGGGTGGCCAACTCTTCGCTGTATCCTTGTTTGCAAAATAGTCCCTTCACTCGAGCGTAATTGATACTAGGGAAAAAGTCTTTCAGGTCAAAGTTGACGACTACACCTTTGTTTATATGTGGTTGGGCATTGCTAAGTATGCTGCGCCCAGGTACAAAACCATGTGCGGCAGAGTGTAACTTAACGGGGGCGAGTACATTCTCTAGTAGCCAATATTGCGCTCGTTTTAGCCTAGGCATGGGGGCTGAAATATGCCGTTTACCACCTGTTTTCTTTTCAATGGCAAACTTTTTATAGTGGCTGGTTTGCGATACCTCTTTCTGGTAGCACAGAAACCTTAGCTCTCCGATACTGATACCCATTCCTTGGGCTAATGCTTGACTATCAGCAAAATAGGGCAGGCCTTGACTGGTTAATTTACTCTTATCGCTGATTTTTTCGCTTAAGCCCGCAGAAAAGTTTTCTCCCAAATAAGTAATTTCTTTTTGTTGTTTTTGATACCAATTGAGGGCATTTTCATAGCGAGTTTTATTTCTTGTCTGGCGCACTTGTTCGCGCTTTTCTAACGCGGCTTTTTTACGCTCTTGGTGTAGGTGCGCCAGCGCTTTTTCTGGATCACTATATAATTCATCCTGTGAACTTAACTCTCTCAGCTGAGCCATTAACTGAGCGCGTTTTTCAACAAATTCCTGAGTTAAATTGGGCTGTTCTTCGTCATTACGCCAAAAGCCTAAGCGTTTCATTTCGTCAAGTATGTATTCTTCTTTACTCGACTTTCGTATTTTATCGTAAATTTCTTGGCGGGTTAATTTTGTGCTTGATTCAGACATTACAAAAGCCTCCGGCGCGACCAATTTGGCTTAAGCGCTGGGTAAAAACATAAATAAGAAGCATTGATAAGAAGGGAAATAGCAACGCGGTGAAAGTTTCCTTCGAAGAGTTCTCAGTGCTAAGGCAATCAACTCGATGCCGTACGCCCCCTATATCACTCATTGGCTTCTTTGAAGCCATACTGCAATAGTGATATAGGGGGCTGTACGGCCCAGTTAAGATTGCATTAGCTACGCGTGGGTAGTCTTTGTGCCAGAATGGCGAAACACCATTCGAGATGCAAGGTTCTACAACCGCGTTGCTATGTAAATTGATTATATCTTTCAATTGTTTATCAATACAATATAATCTTGTGATCCAGTGCATGCTTTGCATATCAAAGGCTCCCATTCGACGTTTGTTGTCTAAGGGCTAGCATATGTTCACAGGGACCTTGGCGTAGTTTATTGCGATGCCAAAAGTGACAGTTACATTGGCCATCAACCAGTCTGTGATCTAAGTCGAGAGAAATAAAACTTTGGTGCTCGACGGCATTATCTAACACCTGACCGGCGATGTAGCGGCCGTTCTCGTTGAATTGGTCTTTCTGGATACTCACTAGGCCCGCATTAACAAAATTCAACGCTTTTTCTTCCCGCTCATTGTTAAATCTTAATTGCTCAAGTGGAATCGGCTCGTGGCATAAGTGGCGGATGCGGTAAACATCGAGCTCCATATCGTAAAGTACCTGACCATGCTGGCTGTATTGCGCTAAGGCTGATTTCACGGTATTGAGATCTAAACCCAGTTGTAAGGCAAGGCGGTTAGCACTTTGCTGCTGGCTCTCAAATAAGGCTTGGTAGACCTTTGCGCTGGTTTGACTATCAACCTCTGCTCTACTTGCCAACAGGTCAAAGTTTGCCATTTTCGACCAATCGTTGGCGCTCCAACCCGATAACCCTAAGGTAAAGCTCATCCCCCCTAGATCGGCAATGTAAAAAGAAGGCATGCCATCACCTAATAGACAAACTTCGAAATGACTGGCGATGGGTAATAAGCGCTCTAGAATATGTAGGCGTCTGCGCCCCCATACTCGGATACTTCTTGGTTCATCACCTTGATAAATGGAGCGTGGACAGAGTATTTCTTCCCCCCAAGGTTCCAATATTACTTTGATGGCTTGCCCCGGCGTCAATTCAAAGCGCATCGCTCTGGGGCCAACTCTTTCTTTTTTGGTGCGTAGTTTAAAGCAGATGTTGTACAAATCCATGGGTTGCATTTTAAGGCGTACCATAGGTAAGGTCATTGCTGAGCTAACTTGCAAAAAGCCTCGCACCCAAGAGTCGGGTAAGTCGATTTTTTTCTCAGCAAAATCTTGTTGACCAGACGTTGCTACTTTAAAGCCATCTGGATCTATTTTGAGTTGAGTGTCCCGGTAGTCGCGTATTTTTTGAAATTCGTTATACAGCCCCTCTGAATAGTCGATATTGGTGGTACCAAATTCAGTGTCACTGATGTTTTTAAATACCTCATAGCTGCAACTTAACTTGCCATAGCTGGACTCATCTTCAGAAAAACACTCAAAAAAAACTTGGTCAGGATGCACAGTGATCACTGGGTCTAACACATACCAAGCGTCGATGTCGTGCTTGTAAAGGTATTTAAAATATTGATTTTGAGCTTGGTAAAAAGGCGCCATGATTTTACTGGCCACTTTATTCATGGCCGCCAGCTCATCACGAACTTGGTTGAGTTGTTGTTTTACTTTGCCCTGCTTACTCACCAAATCAGCCAGTAGCGTTTGTTCTTGCTCGGTGAGCCAGCGCTGATATTCATCGCGATTTTTTGGTGTAAAGCGCATATCGGAAATCACCACTTGGTGCAGCGCAGACATGGCTTCACGGAACGCCAGCTTGTTTTTTAACTCGCCAACAAAAAATGTCGGCGGGCGTAGGGTGTCGGGTGAAAAAGACACTTGAGTATGTTGGCTATTACTGGCTACCTGACTTGTGCCCATATAACGATAATTTACTTGCATTTTTTATCCTTAAACAGGCGAATTGGATGATGTGGTGACGGTATTACCAAGCACTGAGATAGGGAGTGCCAAGTTGGGGTCTATTTTTCTTAATTGCAGCATAGCTTTGAGTAGCACCGCTTTGTCTTTTTGTACTTGCGTCAACGATAAACGAGTGAAAAGCGTGGCGACCATATTTAATACCGCCGTCGAACATTGCGCTTGCTGCTGCAAAAATGCCATTACTCTGTCTTTGGCTAAGCGTCCTCTGTTTACTCGGGTTAGCACACTGGTAAAGTAAGGCTGCAACTTGAGTAGGGTCGCCTCATCATTAGCGGCGTACTCGCTAAGTAAGTTGGTGACAAAAAGCTCTACGTTTTCACTCGGGTGCTGACTCAGTTTGATTAGGTAGTTTTTACCTTGGCTTTGCTCAAAAAAGGTCTGCAGTAGCTCTCGACCAAAAGTTTGAACCGATGGATTGTTGCTATCACAGACGGTGACAATTAAATCTGGTGACCAATGGTTTTGGTCCATTTCATTGCGGCAAAATGCAAATATGAAGGCTTGTACTTCTGGCCAATTACTTTCCAATAGGCTTAGAAAGTCCCCTTGGCTAGTTAAAAGCAATGATTTGTGAACCGATAAGTAGTTAATACAATACTGACGTATTGCTTGAGTAGGGCTTTGTGCCAGTTGTAGCCATTGCTTCAAGTGGTATGGCCAAGGCGCTGAGTTTAAATCACGGCTGTTAAGAGCAGTGACGGCAAGTAATTGAGCTTGGCTTGATTTAGCATTGAGCAATAGCCAGAGTTGATCTGCTGTAATTGTCGCCAGTTGCGGTTGCAGATTAAGGGTTATAAAGTTCTTTAGTTCAAGCTGTTGCTCATCCCCTAACTGATTACTGGCTAATTTTTGCAATATACCCTCGAAGATAGCTGCGGCATTTTTATTATTAGCGATAATCAGTTTCAGCAATAACTCTAAAGCTACCTCGCGCTCTTCTGGTGCGCCAGTAAAGCTAAGTTCAAGTAAGTTATCCAGTTGTGCGATGAGTTCGTGCGCATTTTGCTTTTTAAGTAGCAATAGGGCTCTGGCTCTGACGCCTACGTTTTCCGATTGATGTAAAGCGGCTAGCAGCTCAGGTGGAATATCGACATAGGAAATCGGGTGCTCAACTAATAGGCGGCAAGCGAAAACTTGCTGCGCTTCATGTTTTGCCATTGCCAACGGTTTGAGTATCGTGAAATCAAGGTGCTGTATTCCTTTGTTCATGCAGCGGATCAGCACAATGGCAAGCCACTTGGCATGACGTCGAGTCAAAGCATCATAGGGCTCCAAGCGGGTGCACAGTGAACTTACTATTTCTGTCTGCTCTACTTGGTTGAAGTCGGTTGGCTGTAACGTCTCTGCCAGCCACAGGTTAAGTTCCGCTTGTTCAATCATTAATAATGAACAGAGAAAGTCGAGCTGTGTAAGAAGACTTGGCTGTTGTTTCAATGCTGCTAAGGCGAAATGTTGAGCCTCAGCCATATTGCAGCTGATTAAAGCCAGAATCAGCTTTGGCTCTAATGGTCTGGTCTTAATTAAACTGAAAGCAAACTGCTGGCACTCGGGATAAGGGCGATTCAGTAAAGGGATTAATAGGTCTGTGCTTAACTGCTCACCAAAAGCGTGATTGTCAGCTAAGGCGGTGCTGGCAAAGGCCAAAACTGGTTGACATGTACTATTTTGCAACAGGGTGAGTAGGGCATCGGGGGCCTGATCCCATTGCTCAGGAAAGGCTTCCCCTCGTCCAGAGAATACTTGCTCGGGATGATAGCGCCAGCTTAAACCATTTTTGCTTTTACTAAAACTTGGATGATTGAGCCTGAGCAGGCCATTAAATGTTAAATATTTAGCAAATTCTTCATAGTGATTAACGGCGATTAATTGGCGTTGCCAGTTATCGTCATATTGAAAGATTTCAGACGTTTTCGCATTGTCACTATCGCTGTCATTAAATGCCAACAGAACTTGGGTGGCCATCACAACGAATGAGGGACTTTGGCTGATGCCCAACTGTTTGAGAACTCGCCAGCTGCGACGGCGTAGATAATTTCTTGTTGCCTTAGAGTAAGCTAAACGAGAGTTTGTTTTTTTAAGTTCTTCCTGGACATTAATACGACCATGGCGTGGATGGTAATAATAGCTCCAGTCTGCTGTAAAGTAATGCTTTTGCGTTTCAAAGCGATAGCTTAGTTGAGCAAATACGTCGGCATCTAATCTAAATTCAGACATTTTGAATAGGTAGCGCAGGCCCTTGAAGGTACCAGGCGCTAAGGGAATATCTTTTAACACACTCACTAGAGCGGAGTGAGTCGCACGGCAATATTGAGCTTGTAGGTAACAGTGTTTCAATAATGCGTTGGCATCGCCATGTTTGCTAGCTTGATCCAATTCAATAGTTAAACTTTCGACACTTTGTAGCAAAGGGTTATTCGCTACGCCAGCATCGCGTATTAAACTGAGGGCGGTGTTTTCGTCGCTTAAGGCGAGGCTCGCTTCAAGGGCTAAGGCGGCGAGATTTGGGTTTTTATGGCTTAAATAGGGGGCAATACTCGCTAGTTGGCTCTGATCGCCAATCCTGCCTATTGCCCACAGCAGGGAATAGTCTAGTTGCCAGTGATGACTACCAAGCAAAGTAACCAGATACTGAGCCACTTCACTGGATTGTTCTGGCGCTAAACGCCAAATTTGTCTGGCTTTTTGTTTAGGGTCTGACTCTTGCTGGATGCGAGAAAATAGGCTTGAAATGTGTTCTTGCTCTGTGACTTCGAGTCTCTCAAGTTGGTCGTAAGCGGCAGCATCTTGGCGATGCACATAACCTTTATTGGTTTTTGATACCACCACACTACTATAGGTTTTTTCTGCTCTTTCGCGTTCAATAGGTAAGGGGGTTTTGGAGCCCTCTCGCAAGGTTTGTCCGCTACGGCCATAACGAAAATTCACTAAAAACCGGCGCTCAGAGGCGCTGTTTAGCTCTACTAAGTCGACTTCATAAACCTTATCAGAATTAGCTTGCTGGTAAACTAATCGGGCTTTTTTAATCAGCTTCATTATAATGACCTTGCTGCTAGAGAATCAAAACGAAGTCAAGATAGCATGTTTTTAAATGAATTTAATATTGAAAAACAGGGCTTTATTATCTAGTTCACAAATGTAGGAACTATCCAGCGGGGTGGAGGAACAAAATGCTAGCTGAGCTAAAACTAAGATGGGATAAAACATTGTCTGGTTATGGGGATGCTCTTTTGTTGGCAACTGGATTTGAGCGTCTGATCCAGCATTATCAAGAGCCGCACCGTTACTATCATAACTTAACTCACATTGACGCTTGTTTAACCCAACTTGAGCAAATCGAAAATCAACTCGATGATCCTTTAAGTCTGGCGCTAGCCATTTGGTTTCATGATGTTATTTATGACCCGCGCAAGAGTAATAATGAAGAAGCGAGTGCTGATTTAGCCTGTGCTTATTTGACTCAATGTGGTTGTGCACAAGAGATAATTGCCAAGGTGCGCCATTTGATCTTATTAACGCAGCACCCCAGTCAGCCAGTAACGAAAGACGAAGAAATACTGATTGATGTCGATTTATCAATTTTAGGTGCCGAGCCTGAAGTGTATGATCAATATGAGCTAGCGATACGGCAGGAGTATCAGCATGTGCCAAGCATATTATATAAAATAGGCCGTAAAAAATTGCTGCGTTCTTTTTTGGCTCGGCCCCAAATATACCTTTCAGCATCATTCTATTGTGAGCGAGAACAAATCGCGCGAGCGAACCTGCAACGCGCGATAGATAATTTATAGCCAAGTTGAAATCTGCTTAACGGCCATATTTGGTTAGAGTGGTAAGCTTAAGGTCACTTTTAGCCCTGAGTTTACATTTTCCGCCATCACACTGCCGCCGTGTTTATGCATGGCATTGTCACAAATCGCCAGCCCTAAACCTGTGCCGCCTGATTCTCGATCGCGTGCTTGGGAAACTCGATAGAAGGGCCTGAATATCTGCCCTAGTTCTGTTTCGGGGACACCGGGGCCATCGTCTTGAATACTGATTTCTAGCTTGTCTCGATGTTGGGTAATGGTTAGGTTGATGCTGGTGTCGGCATAGCTGATGGCGTTGCGGATCACGTTTTCAATGGCGCTGGATAAGAGCGCGGGGTACGCTTGTAACTCCAGTGCGGGCGGTGTGTCATAGGTAAAGGTTTTCCCTGTTTGCTCGGCTTCAAACTGGGCGTCATCCAATAACGCTTCTAACAAACTGTCCAAGCGGATCGTTTGTACTTCCTGTGGCTGAAATTGACTACGTGACAAGCCTAATAGATCGCTGATCATTTGTTCGAGTCGGTCTGCCTCAATATCAATGCGGCCTAATTCACTTGACTCGCCCTGATGCTTGCGGGTGATCGCTAACGCCAAGCGTAAACGTGTTAAGGGTGAACGTAATTCATGGGAGATATCACTCAATAACCGCTGCTGACTTGAGATCATCGTTTTGAGAGATAACACCATACGATCCATGCTATTGGCGAGCTGGCCGATTTCGTCTCGACGCGATAGTTGGGGAATGCTGGTTTCCAATTCGCCTTTGGCGATTTTATGGGAAGCACTTTGTAACTGGCGTAGTGGCGATGTGAGGTGCCAAGCTAACAGTAAGCAAATAGGCGTACTGACCAGTAATGAGATAAAAATAAGTAAGCCGGGGTTGTCTAACAACCATCGCAGCATGATACGGTCACTTTGCCCACGCATGTTTTTATGGGCGTACAATAATAGCGGCTGGCCATTGTAAATAAATTGTACCGGACCCAATACAATACCGTCATGGCGTTGCCACATTTGTGGCCGAGTGATGCTCTCACTTTCGATAGCAAAGCGGCGTACAGCCTTGGGGGCTTCATTGTTGACAAAGCTTCCATCTTGTTCGAGAGCATAGAATTTAAAACCACTTTTATGACGAAAAGTTTTTAGTGCATAACCTAGTCCGCGCTCAGGATGACGACCTAAGCGAATAACTAAGTTTTGACTGGTTTTGTTTAACAGCTCAATGCCAAACGAATCTACGGGTTGTAAATGACTTTCATCGAGACGTGGCAACGTCACTAGGATGGCGACTAAAAGCAGGATCAGTAGCCAAAACCCAGCAAAAATTTTAAAAAATAAGCTGTTTATCGGTAGCGTCATATTAAGCCTCGCCGCCTTCTAGCCAGATATAGCCTCGCCCGCGCAGGGTGCGTACGCGATCTTGACCATCCAGGCGCTCAGGTAATTTGCGGCGTAAATTACTCAGGTGCATGTCAATACTGCGGTCAAAGGGCATCAGTTTTTTACCGAGCACTCGCTCGCTCAAATCGGCTTTAGATATCACTTGGCCAGGGTGCTCGATAAACTCTTGCAGCAGTAAAAATTCGGTACCGGTTAGGTCGATATTTTGTTGCTGGCAAATAGCCGTTTGTTTGCCGGGATAAACTTCAATATCTAGGTGGCTAATACATGTGGCGTTGAGCTGACTACTTGGCTCAGGTGCTTTGTTGGCGGTGCGGCGTAAAATCGCCTTGATACGAGCAACTAGCTCGCGGTCACTAAAGGGTTTAGCTAAGTAATCATCGGCGCCCATTTCCAGCCCAAGGACACGGTCTATTTCTTCGCCTTTGGCGGTTAACATTAGCACTGGCTGCTGGCTGGTTTGGCGCAGCTGTTTTAAGGTGTCAAAGCCATTTAATTTCGGCATCATGACATCAAGTAAAATAAGGTCGTAACTTTGTCGCAATGCTTTTTCTAAGCCTGCCTCTCCGTCATGGGCGAGTTCGGTCTCAAATCCCTCAAGACTTAGAAACTCTTTTAGCAGTGCCGCCAGCTCGCGATCATCGTCGATCAATAACAGTCGATACATGGTTTCTCTCCTATCTATGATGTATACCCAATCAACTTGAAGATGCATGTTTCAGAGCGCCACCGTGTTTTCAATACTAGGCATGCTAATGCAGGAATGTAGGCACCTTTCAAATTAGCATAACAACGTAGTGGAAACACGGCGGCGCTCCCAAAGGGCAAGTTTTACACGCGTTTATGCTGTGTTATTGATTTTGATAAGGGGAAGCCATTACCTGTAATCAATGCCTTGCCTAAACGCGTGTAAAATCTTGCTGAAATCAAGCCTCTCCAGGTTGATTGGGTATAAAGCATACCTTGCTTGCATTTAACCGCCTGTTGCCTTTACTTACTTTTACACTCTAATGACGTTACTTTTCGTTGCATTGATTACACTTATCATCGTCAATTAAATGAGGAAACAAACATGAAAAAGTGGATTAAGATTGCAGCATTAAGCCTAGCGCTACCGTTAAGTTTATCTGTTAATGCGAAGGCGATGGACGGTATGCAAGGGCACCGCGGTGGTATGAAAAACATTATTTCACAGCTTGATTTAACGCAACAGCAAAAGCAAGACGTGAATAACATTATGCAGCAGGCTAAAGGCAATATGGACAGACAAAGCCGTCAAACACAGCGGGCTGAACATCAAGCCGAACGCTTGGCTTTATTAAGCAACGAAACATTTGATGAAGAAAAAGCGCGTGCGATGATCGCTAGCCACCAACAACAAATGTCGGAACGAAAGCTGGCGATGCTGAAAATTCAACATCAAGTTTATCAAGTTCTCACGCCTGAACAGCGCGTTAAATTTGCCGAGTTAATGACGCAAGGGAAAGGACGTGGCAGTAAGCGTCAATAAGGGTATAATTTTGCGCAACTTGGTTTAACGAACTTGGATTATTGTGCAGCACTCTGAATATTCAAAACTAGTCACTATCGCAGGGTGGGCGGCCGCAGGGACGGCCACTTTATTGATCATTACGAAACTGGTTGCTTGGTTTTTTACCGATTCAACCAGTATCTTAGCCTCGCTTACAGACTCTTTAATGGATGTCGCAGCATCAATCATTAACCTTATTGCAATTAAAGTGGCGTTAACGCCTGCCGATGAAGAGCATAAATTTGGTCATGGTAAGGCCGAAAGTTTAGCTGGATTAGCGCAAGCTGCATTTATTTCAGGTAGCGCTTGTTTACTCATTTTGGGTGGTTTTAATGCCCTAATAAAAGGGCACCCTGTACAAGAACCAGGGTTTGGTATCTGGGTCATGGTATTTTCTATTGTGGTGACCTTGCTGTTAGTGGCATTTCAAACCATGGTGGTGCGTAAAACGGGTAGTGTTGCGATTAAAGCTGATTCTTTGCATTACAAATCAGATATCTTTATGAATGCTGCAGTGTTAATTGCGTTGGCTCTTGCCGCTATCGGTTTTAACTGGGCTGATGGGGTCTTTGCCATGGGTGTGGGGGGCTATATTCTTTATGGCGCTTGGCAAATAGGTAAAGAGTCGGTAGATGCATTGATGGATAAAAGACTCTCACCAGAGGATGAGGCCAAGGTGATTGCATTGGCTTATGACAACCCGCAAGTGCTCGGTGTACATGATTTAAGAACGCGCCAGTCTGGAAGTACTAAGTTTATTCAGTTACATTTGGAACTAGAAGATCATTTATCCCTTTATGATGCTCATGAAGTGGCCGACAAATTGGAAGCGCAACTTGATAAAGCGTTTATCCAAGCCGATATTATTATCCACCTTGATCCTATCTCTGTGGTTAAGCCGGGCAACCGCTTGGCTCGTGCCTAGTCGCTGCTGGTTCATCAAGGCAACATAGTTAATTTAAGCAAGGTAGGTACATGGACGCACTGCAACAGCAAACGTGGCAACGGATCCGCGACGAAGCAACGCAAATGGCACAAGACGAGCCAATGTTGGCGAGCTTTTTCTACTCCACTATTTTAAACCACGACACGCTCTTGGCCGCGTTAAGCTTTCAATTGGCTAATCGGTTGGACAGTCCCACCATGCCGGCCATCTTAATTCGTGAAATTATAGAGTCAGCATTTACTTCTGATGTCTCCATTCTTAATTCTGTTATGGCCGATATCATTGCCGTACAAGAGCGCGATCCGGCGGTGGAATATTTCTCAACACCATTGCTTTATTTAAAAGGTTTTCATGCTATTCAAGGGCACCGTGTTGCCCATTGGCTATGGCATCAAAACCGCCGTCCAATGGCCATGTATATTCAAAGCCAAATTGCGGTCGTGTTTGGTGTTGATGTGCACCCAGCGGCGCGTATCGGCAAAGGTATTATGTTTGATCATGCCACTGGTATTGTGGTGGGTGAAACGGCGGTGATAGAAGATGATGTGTCGATTTTACAAAGTGTGACTTTAGGCGGAACGGGTAAAGAATGCGGTGATCGTCACCCTAAAATCCGCGAAGGAGTGATGATAGGGGCGGGCGCTAAAGTGCTTGGTAATATCGAAGTTGGTAAAGGCGCGAAAGTAGGCGCAGGAAGCGTAGTTCTAAGAGATGTGCCACCTCATACCACAGTTACTGGGGTACCGGCTAAGGTGGTCGGCGTTCCAGGTTGCGAAAAACCTTCATTAGATATGAGTCAAAACCTATAATTCCTGTCTAAATCTAAGCGACTTCAATATTTATGCCTGTGTCATTTCATATTGAAGTCGTAAGGTGAGCAAAGGACTCGGCTGGTTTTATGCTTTGACAAATTCAAAGCGAGGGATCTCTTCCCCGGCAATAACGACATTTTCAATAAACATTTCATAAGGCCTAACCCATAATTCGGCTTCGCCGTACAGTGGACGATATAACACCATCCATTGTTCGGTTTCACTATGAATGGCAAGGTCTATTACTTGGTACTGGCTGCCTTTATAATGTTGATAGGTGCCCGTTTTGAGTATAGGTTTCATTTTATTCCTTAATTCGCTTTATCTTGAAGTCAGCTTGGGACTATTTTATCCTAGTTTTTTAACGCAAGGCCTTGCAAGGCTTGAATAACCTTAATCTAAAGCTTATGCTCAGTCACATTAAGCGATGGGTGTCATTCTCAAGGATTTAAAAATATGTCTTTCGAAGTATTAGAACAGTTAGAAGCTAAAGTGCAAAGTGCCGTTGATACCATTTCAATTTTGCAAATGGAAATTGAAGAGTTAAAGCAAACCAATGTTAGCTTGAGTGAGCAAAATGAGCAGCTACAAGGTGAGCACCAGCTATGGCAAGATCGTTTGCGCACGCTACTAGGTAAAATGGATCAAATGGAGCAAGCTAACTAAGTTAGTCGCTTTATTTGCACCTTTAACAGGGTGCTAACAAAAAGCCCAAACTGTTGCGCAGTTTGGGCTTTTTGTTAGGGATTAATTTGGTATTTACTCGATATCTAATGGCTCAGGCGAAAGAATAATGCCTGTGCTATCGGCATATAGGTGATCTTCAGGTAAGAAGCTAACTCCGCCAAAATTAACCGGTACATCGACTTCGCCAATTAAGGTGTCATCTGCGCCGACAGGGATAGAAGCCAATGCTTGAATACCCACTTCAAATTCTTCTATGGCATCAACGTCGCGTACAGCGCCGTAAACCACTAAACCTTCCCACTCATTTTCTGCGGCTAGCTCAGCTAAATCGGCATCAATTAAAGCGCGGCGCAATGAACCACCGCCATCAATAAGTAATACTTTACCGATGCCAGATTCTTGCAGTGCTTGGCGTATTAAGCCATTAGACTCAAAGCACTTGATGGTTGTGATTTCGCCGCCAAAAGAATGTCTACCACCAAAATTGGCAAACATAGGTTCCACTACATCAATGGTATCGGCATAGGTGTCGCAAAGCTCTGAAGTATTGTATTCCATTGTATTTCACCTTACTAAAATGACAGTGGTGGCGACCAAACTAATTGAATTACTTTGTTTTGTCTCCGCGTAAATCCCACTCAGTATATACCCAAAGCCAGTTCCGGTGCGAGTATCTCAGTGAATTTATTAGCTAAAACTTTATCTCATAGAAATGACAGTTTAAGGTCACTGCGACTGGGGTTTATTGGTCTTTTGTTATTTTTACAACCAACGTAGCTCTGTTTGATTCAATTAGTACTCCCGCACCTTAGATGGGAAGGGCTGTAAAATTGATGAATGTGTTATTGCTCACATTTTCATTTTAGTGGCTATACTTTAAACAGTGTCAACCCGAACTAATGGATAAAGCAATGAAACAGGATCTCGAAAAAGTGAATTCATCGGTCACTGATAGCCGTCGTAAGTTTCTAATTCGTGGTGGTAAAATGGGGGTGGGTTTGCCACTCATGTCCAGCTTTTTCAGTCGCTCTGCAATGGGTTCGGGTACTTGCTTTACTGCCAGCACCGCCCACTCCCTTGCTCCTTCTACGGCTCGTAAGCCCGATAATTGCATCGCTTCAGGCCGAAGCCCAGGTTATTACAAGTCTCATGTTGAAGCAAAACCGGGTGATGAGTGGAATTTAGGTTGGCCAAAATATTCAACCGTGTCAGTTTACAGTGGTGCGGAAAATAAAATACCTATGACCAACGGAAGTCCTGGGCCTAATGGCTTAAAAGGCTCGGGCATGATTACGAAAGAGGCTCGAGAATGGTTTGAAGGTCGGCTGGCTGATGCCGCCCCCTTGCAGTCCGTGACGCCGTTAACGCTATTAGGTGAAATTAGTTGTTTTAGTGGTTCAGGGCTGGCCTCACTCCCGATCATGGAAGTGCTTTGGCAGCATGAGGGAACAGAAGAATTTATCGGTATCGCTACCTACTTTAATGTGGTTCATGTACTGAATAATCCGGGCTTAGAGTATCCCATCGACTATGACTTTGCTTGTGAATTAATCGAGGCAATGATTGCAGGTAATGATGATGATTATAACTTGCCAGATTTTGCCCATGGCTCGATTAAGGACTTTTTAGACGCGCTTTATGTCTGAATTGTTACCCGCGCAATGGGTCTACCATGTTGTAGAGCCATTGGATTGGCGCTTATTTGGCGATGAGCTAGTGGTGTTTAATCCCATGGACAATGGTTTACATATTATGCCGGCAGGTCTTTTGCCTTTGTTAAGTTGCTTTGCTTCATCCAATGGCGTTTCTGCTGCTGCGCTACTTGAAACGTATCGGTCTTTACATTTACCTGACAACAGCACTGCCAGTTTAGATGAAGTATTAAATAGGTGGCTGGCCCTTAATTTAATTAGCTGTCGTGCGTTACATTAAACGACTAAATATTTGTATAGCCTTGAAGATGAGTGGTTGAGCGATAGACGGATAATTGCAAAATAAATTTACAGATTATTTGAACATTTAGGTGGCAAGGATGCTGAAATTAGCTGCATACCCAGAGCAAGTGCGAGCCGCATTAAAGCAACAAGGATTGTTCTTGTCGCTGCCGCCTTTTGTTATTCAAGTTCGCTGTTCCAGTAATGCCTTAGCTGACTACTTTACCCGCATTTATGCTAATCATGAATTTTTCCCTCAGCCACAGGTGGCTAGCTTTAATATTGAATTAAAGCATGAGCGTGGTTTACGACGTTGGCTCAAACCACAAATTCGCTTTTATCAAAATGAGCATGCGCCGTTTTATTCAATGCCTGAATCCCATGCGCCAATATTGTGGGAATGGGGGCTTAATTATTGTATTGCCGCCAAGTATCACGCTTGCTTGACCATACACGCCGCAGTAGTGGCTAAAAATGGTGAGGCTTTAGTGATACCTGCGCCGCCAGGCTCAGGCAAGAGCACCTTGTGCGCCTTGCTGTGTAGCCATGGTTGGCAATTGTTATCTGATGAATTTGCCTTGATTGATTTGTCATCGCAGCAAGTGCAAGCGTTGCCACGGCCAATTAGCTTAAAAAACCAATCAATTGATGTGTTGCGAGAGTATGTTGAAAAAACGCAAAGTCATGGCCGTTTCTCGGCTGAGTTTTTAGGCACAAGTAAAGGGCGAGTCGCCTTGTATTCAGTGCCAAGTGAGCAGCTGGCCCAAAATCAGCAAAGCTATCCAATTAAGCGAGTACTCTTCCCTCGCTATTGCCAAGGCCTGCATTGTGAAGTGACGCCCATTTCTCCCGCGCAATGTTTAATGCAGTTGGCCGACAATAGCTTTAATTTTGCGGTACTGGGTCAAGCTGCATTTATCTGTTTAGCTGAGGTGGTTGCATCCAGTCATGCTTACAGCGTTGATTATGGAAACTTTAATGCTTTGCTCGCGCAATTGGACACCTTGCCATGAGTGCTGTAACGGACAAATATCACGATCCACTAATGTGCTTATTACGTACGCCAGATTTAGCTCAGGGCTTCACGCCTGAACAATGGAATTTGGCATTAGGTCAAGCCGAACAGGCGCAATTGATGGGCGTTTTAGCCAGTCAGTATCAGTCATCTTTAAGCCGTTTGCCTGAGATTGTTCAGCAGCGTTTGGCATGGGCCAATAGCTTGGTTGAGCATCAACAACGTTCGGTCAAAATGGCTTTGTTGCAGCTATTTGATGCTCTTGGTATGTATTCTCCCATGTTACTGAAAGGGGCTGCCTATCAAGTGGCGGGTACGCCCAATGTGGCAGGGCGAATGATGGCGGATATCGATATTCTAATCCCCAAGCAGCACCTACAAAAAGCAGAGCAAAGCCTGTGGCTTCATGGCTGGGATAATCGCGGTAAAACACCCTACGACGAGAAATATTATCGTGCTTGGATGCATGAGTTACCGCCTTTTGTGCACCAAAAAACAGGTATAGTGCTCGATCTCCATCATCACTGGTTGCCTAGTAGTTGTCGTTGGCAATTTGACATTAATGAGGTATTTAAAAAAGCTAGCTTCTGCGCGGGCTCACCATTTTTAATCCCTGATATTAAAGATCTCTGTATCCACAGTGCTATCCATTTACTAACCAGTGGTGAGGGAGATAAAGGTTGGCGAGATTTACGGGATCTGTATTTGTTAAGTGAATTGACGCAGCGAGAACATTTACTTGCGCGCGCGGAACAGTTCGGGTTATTTAAACCAGTGACAAAGGTATTACTACTGGCTGAGCAGTTATTTGGTCAAGAGCCGGTTTCACCCACGGTTTCATGGTCGCTAAAAGCCATGTTGCCGGCGCATTCTAGTTATCAATCTTGGCAAACCAGTGGGGCTAAAATGCGCTTTTATTGCCAAGCACATTTGTTGCGTATGCCCCTGCCTTTATTGTTACCCCATTTGATGCGTAAAGCGGCAGCGCGCTATGCAAAAGCTTAGCTGTTTTACACCGGCCAAGGTCAACATGTGCCACCACGATAGCAGGCAAGAGAGGCGAAGACAGCTTATGCCTAAGGTGCTGATATGGCATTTTTGAGTTATCTGTCAGCGGGACTGGCCTACTTATTTTTTGCTGCTTTATTGCTGGCAGCCAAGGTGAAATCGAACTCGGGTAAGTTACTACTACTGGTATGTTTTGTTGGCGTACTTTGGTCGCTGCAAGTATTACTGTATTTTGAGCTGACTTGGGGTGAGTTGACCGATTTTTTATTACTTGATGGTTTGCGCAGCGTCAGTTGGTTGATATTTATTATTTGTTTGATGGAGCCTGAGGCGCCCATTGGTAAGCAACTCATGCGCTCGTCGTGGTTTTGGCTTAGCTTGGTTATATTAGCAGGTTTAACCTACAACCTATTGCTTAACCCACTCATGTCTCCGTTATGGAGCTATTACCTAAATATTTTTTTAGTGGTGCAAGTGTTAGTGCATTTAGAGCGGGTCTATCGGCACCTGACCATGGAACATCGCTGGCGATTAAAGCCGTTAGTATTGTATCTAGGCTTAATTTTTGGCTTTGATTTCTTCTTTTATGCACAAGCTGCGTTATTTGCTGAGTTTGATACTGAATTTTGGCAAGCGCGCGGTTTTGTGCATTTCCTCACTTTGCCTATGTTGGTTATTGCTACCCGTAGAACCACGCATTGGTCGGCGCGGATTTATGTATCACGAGATGTGGTTTTTCATAGTAGCTTGATGATGCTAGCAGGTTTGTATTTATTATTGATGGCATTAGTTGGCTACTATATCAAATACATGGGAGGGGAATGGGGCCGCGCGATACAGTTGTTGTTTGCTGTAGTTGCTTTACTCATGTTGGCCGTGGTGTTTTTCTCGGAATCCTTTCGGCAAAAGGTAAAGGTCTTTATTGCGAAGCACTTTTTTGCCAATCGTTATGAATATCGCGACGAATGGCTATCGTTAACCCAAGATTTAATGGAGCAAACAGAGCAAAGTTCGCCTTATCAACATGCTTTAACCATTATGCTTAAGCGACTGAGTGCTGATACTGGTTTCATTTATCAAACCCAAGGTAAACAGGTGACTAAAATGGCGCAAAGTGATTCAGCTCGAGCGCTACCAAGTAATGCAGTCGCGCCTTTGGTCGAGTATTTTAAGCAGCATAATTGGCTCATTGACTTAGTTGAGCTACGTAACTCGCCGCAACGTTATCCTGATTTAGTGGTGCCACCTGCTTTGATCAATCAGAGCCAAGTTTGGTTAGTGGTACCCGCTTTCTACCAACAGGAGTTGATTGGTATTATGTTAATTGGCCCTTCGCGAGCGCTGCGTCAGTTAAATTGGGAAGACCGTGACTATATTAAAGTGATTGCTAAGCAGTTGGCTCATTACTTGGTGCTGCATCAAGCGCATAGTGAGCTAGCAGAGGCAAAGCAGTTTCAAGCTTTTAACCAGATGTCAGCGTTTTTGGTACATGACTTAAAAAATACCTTAGCTCAACTTTCTTTAATTGTTTCCAATGCTGAAAAGCATAAAACGAATCCAGAGTTTATTGATGACAGCTTGCTCACCATCGACAACGCAGTGCAGCGGATTTCTCGGGTGGTTGATCACTTCCGTCCGAATGAACATCAACCGAGTTGTTTAGCTGCAGTATCTTTAAGGGAGTTATTAAAGCGAGTATGTCATGAGCGGTCGCATGTGATGCCGGTGCCGTCATTGCTGGTTGAGCATGATGTTACCTTATATACCGATGCCACACGGCTGCAAGAAGTATTGCTTCATCTGGTGCAAAACGCGCAAGAGGCTACCAGTGAGCAGGGCGAGGTAAGTTTAAGCTTACAGGTAAGCGACAGCATGGTTGATATTCATATACAGGATACGGGCTGTGGCATGGATGATGACTTTATTCGCCAGCGACTTTTTACCCCCTTTGACACCACTAAAGGTAATGCAGGGATGGGGATCGGCGTTTATGAGGCTCGGCAGTTTGCTATGGTTAATCAAGGGCAGCTAACTGTGTCTAGCGAGGTGGGCGTTGGAAGCCACTTTACTTTGTCTTTACCACTGCCTGAGCAAACGAATCAATAAGGAGTCGCAATGAGTACAGATAAGCCTTTACTGCTGGTGGTAGAAGATGACTTAGGCATTCAAAAGCAGCTGAAATGGAGTTTAGACGAATTTGAACTGGTCTTTGCGCAAGATAGAGCCAGTGCCATTAAGCAGTTGCGCCGTTATGAACCGAAAGTGGTGACTCTTGATCTAGGCCTGCCGCCTGACAGTGCCAATGCTACCGAAGGTTTAGCGACCCTATCAGAAATTTTAACCCTTAGTCCTTTGACGAAAGTGATAGTGGTAACGGGCAGTGATGATAAAGCCCATGCTATCGAAGCGGTTCGATTGGGCGCTTACGACTTTTATCATAAGCCTATTGCTGCTGACACGTTAAACATTATTCTCCATAGGGCATACTGGCTTTATGAGTTAGAAGAGGCTAATCAACAGTTTAGTCAGATAAATGTGCGTTTGGCTCGAATCATTGGTGATAGTCCTGAAATTCAAAAACTGTGTCGTGTGGTTGAAAAAATAGCACCGACCGAGTTGACGACTTTGATTCTAGGCGAAAGTGGCACCGGTAAAGAGGTGTTTGCTCGTGCGATCCACGAGTGTAGTTTGCGCCATGATGCGCCTTTTGTTGCGATTAATTGTGCCTCGATTCCTGACAATTTATTGGAAAGTGAATTATTTGGTTACGAGCGAGGAGCCTTTACTGGCGCCCATAAAAAAACACCCGGTAAAATAGAATGCGCGCAAGGCGGTACGTTATTTCTGGACGAAATTGGTGATATGCCGTTAGCTCTACAAGCAAAAATGCTACGTTTTTTACAAGAGCGTGTGATTGAGCCTGTTGGTAGTCGTCAAGAAATTGAAGTTGATGTACGAGTGGTGTGCGCGACCAATAAAGATGTGTTGGCAATGGCTCAGCAGCAGCTATTTCGTGAAGATTTGTATTACCGTGTCAGTGAAATGACCTTGACCTTACCACCGTTAAGGGAGCGGGGAGGGGACGTGTTGCTATTAGCGCGGGCCTTTTTAGTTAACATAAATAAAGAACTTGGCTGTCATGTTAAGGGTTTTGATGATAAAGCCCTACAGGCTTTATACCATTACCATTGGCCAGGTAATATTCGTGAACTACAGAATAAAATTAAGTCTGCTGTGATCATGGCTGAAACGTCGCGTATTAGCGACAGTGACCTGTTGTTATGTCAACCTAGGGAAGCTGCGATAACTTTGTTTAACTTGCGTGAGGTGCGTGAGGAGGCTGAAAGCCATGCTATTGTCGAGGCCTTGAGCTACAGCGGTCACAATATTTCCAAAACCGCGGAATTGCTAGGCGTCACTCGGCCAACCTTATATGCTTTGATGGAAAAATATGCCTTGTCTAGCAATAAAGACAATTCTGATGTGTCGGCAGCTACTTCTTCGAGTTGAACTCAGATACGATTGATTATATACAAAAAAGCCGGCGAGAGCCGGCTTGTAAATTCAATGAAATAAAGATTAGTCGTTTACTAATTTCATTTCTTGAATAATTTCATGTGCGATTTCAGGTGTGGTTGAAACAGGTTTAGTGTGACGATCTGCTTTCAATTGGCCTTTGCGATGAGTTAACGCGGCATCAAGTTTTTTAACGGCGTTAGCGATAGCAGGATAAAGTGTTTCTGCTGTACCACGAGCGGATATTTGTGCCCCTTCATAAGTCGTGCTGACTTCTAGATTAGATTCCGCGTGTTGCTCGGAAACAATAACGTTTAGTGTAATGATGCTGGGAAAATGTGAAGCGATCTTGGCAAACTTTTCTTCTAAATGCGTGATGATGTTATCAGTGATTTTAGTGTTGTGGCCTGTAACATTTATTTTCATATGAAGTCCCTCTTCACTGTGATAGTTGGTTACTTGATACTTCTAGTAACACATTGTTTTTAGGGTCGCTTTCAGTTTATTTAAATAAGAAAAAACCTAAAGGTAAAAATAATTAAACTGATAGGTACTTATCTATATAAGGCTTTGGCGGCCGACTTTCAAGGTACAGTTTGAGCTAAATGGTTAAGTTGACGAAATAGTTGTGAACCAATGTGCAATTTTTATTACAACTCGCAATCAATGATCTCATAGTTGAGAGATTGCTCGGTTAATTTACTGACATTGTCAAAACCGGCGGCTGTGGCTTTATTATTATCTTGGCTGGCTATTTCATGAAGGTGGATCCCGGTGCCACCAGCCCCGCACATAGAAATAACGGCTAAGTCCGCAATGTGTGCGCAATGAGATGTAATAACGTTTATTCCGACTTCTGTTAGAAGGCTTCTTGTCATATCTAAGCTCATCGCAGGCGTTTCACATTGAACATAGCCATCAGAGATATAAACTAAGGAGGTGGAACTCGGTGTGGTATTGCAAGCGCTCACCGATAAGGTTGCAAAAATGACTGCGAAAGAAGTGATTATTTTGCTCAATGACGAATCCTTATTGGTTTAACTGTATAAGGTTTGCTGCACAAATTTGATTCATTGCGGTCTTGTTAATAATCTAAGGCAAGACCGACACTGTCTCTGACAACAAGCTCAGGTTTCAATATAATATCCTTGCCTACTTTAGTCGGGTCTGCCATGACTTCAAACAATAAATCGGTCGCTGTTTCACCTAATGCTGAAATTGGCTGACGCACTGTGGTGAGGGCTGGGTAAGTATGTTTCGCATGAAAGTTATCATCATAACCAATCACTGAAATATCTTCAGGCACCCTAACTCTTGCTTCGCGAAGCGCGAGTAATACTCCTGCTGCTATGTCATCGTCCCCCGCACATATGGCGGTAAAGTTACAGTTAAATCCTAGCAGCTTTTTGACTTCTGTGTAGCCAAAATCCTCGCTAAACTCGCCGTGAATAATTTCATAGTTAGATTGATCAACTCCGGCCTCGTCCATCGCTTTGATAAAACCGAGTTTTCTTTTTACTGCATCAGGGTATCGGGTGAGACCGGCTAGCATTAATATTTTTTTATGGCCGTGCTCTAGTAGGTGTTGCGCGGCTAAATAGCCGCCGTATTCGTTATCAACCAGTACTGAGTTATTCGATAAAGCAGGTGCAGAGATACCCAAAGTGACGATGGGGGTTTGGTTGTAGTTGAGTTTACTGATTGTTTCTGGGGTAGGATTGTTCTCTAGATAGACAATTAAGCCATCACACTGATGGGCTTTAAATGACAAAATAGCGTTAGCTTCTGTCACTTTGTCACCGAAACTACTAGTGGTTAAAATTTCCTTTTCCTTGCCCACTAAGCGGCGTTGAACACCACCCAGTAGCATTGCGTAATAGGGGCTTGATATATCAATCAACACGACGCCTATCATGCCTGATTTATTACTTTTTAAACCTTGGGCAAAACCATTGGGGTGAAAATTAAGCTCTGAAATAGCTTGCTCAACGATAGAGCGTGTTTTTTGAGAGACACTACTGCCCGGGTTTAATACGCGAGAAACGGTTGATTTTGATACGCCAGCACGCTTTGCTACATCAGATATGGATGTCATAGACCTAAACAATTTGTTTTTTATTGATTTTATTAACACTAAGAAGAAATTCAACTCCCAGGAGCCTAAAGCGTGAAACAAGTGGCTTAGGTGTAGAGGTTGATATTCGAGTTTGTGTTTTTCTTCACATTCAAGCCTTGTTTGATAGCTTGGTTTGGGTATTTTTTTCTTTTAACACTTTATCCAGATAACGCAGTAATTTGAGTTTCTCCATCATGGTTTTATCTAAATACTGAAATACTTCTTCTAAGTGTTCACGTAAAACCCTTGCTTGGGTCAAATCATCTTCACGCAGGCTTTGCTGTGATGAAGGTGTTGTACTATTCGTGACGTTCGGTAGGGTTGCATACTCTTGTTCTTGAATAAATTCTTCATTGACCGTATTGATCGCTTCCTCATTGATATAGTTAGCTTCTTCTAAGAAAGTGAATAACATTAAGCGATCACAAAACAAGTTAATGATCCGTGGGATCCCTCGGGTATATTGATGGATCAATGGGAAGCAATTTGGGGAAAAAGCGGGATTATTCTGCCAACCAACATGCTTCAATCGATGTTCTATATAGTGTCGACATTCTTCCGAGGTTAAGGGGGGCAGGTGACAAGAAGCAATAATGCGCTGGCGAAATTGCTCCATATTCGCACCTTTAAGTGTGTCCCTTAACTCTTCCTGACCCAATAAAAAGCTTTGTAATAACGGCCGATTGTCTTGTTGAATATTTGACAGCATACGGAGTTCTTCAATTGATTCTGCAGGCAAGTTTTGTGCCTCATCAACTAACAATAATGTGCGCTTTCCTTGTTGAAAATTATGGCTTAAATAGCCTTCAATGCCTTGTAGTAGTCCTGCTTTATCGGTATCTGTTGGTAGGTTAAGGTGAAAACCTGAAGCGATTAATTTAAGTAAATCCATCGGGTTTAAGCTAGTTGTAACCAGCTGTATCGCTTCCACCTGCTGGCTGTTAAGGTTGGAAATTAAATGCTTAGCTAAGGTTGATTTACCTGTTCCAATTGAGCCTGAGATGACAATAAATCCTTCACCTTGATCAAGACCGTATTGCAGGTAAGACATGGCGCGTTTGTGTTCTTTACTGGCAAAGAAAAACTCAGGATCAGGCGTTAGCTGAAACGGTTTTGCACTCAGGGCAAAAAACTCTTCGTACATGACGCCTCCTTAAAATACGACTTGATAGCTTAATTTGATATTATTTTCGTTGTAGCCGTTTTGCTTGCTGTCCCTATCGGTATAAGTATAGCCAAGGACAATCAGCGAGCGTCTGCCCAAGGTGTGACTTAGACTGAGTCCATGTCGCAGCTCTTTGTCTATTTGGCTGGCTTGGTCTTGATCTAAGTAGCGCTGTTCTGTACTCAATTGAAGACTGGTTTTTTGCCCAACTCGCCACGCCCACGCTAGCTGTGCCCCATAATCATCTGTATCAGGTGTGCTAGTAAAATAATCACGTTGTACGTAAAACAAAGTGAGCGTAAAAGTATGTTTACGTACCTGTAGCGCGCTACTTAACTTGCCATCACGAGTAAGATACAACTCATTATTTGCCGAAGGCAGCGCCGTAAAAATATTGATCACTTGCTGATCTGGGCCAACTACAGGGTTGGTCAAGCTTGAAAATTCACAATCACTTAAGTTATTAATCGAGCCTGCAGGGCAAATGAGAGAGCCGGCATTAGTGCTCTGCGAAGCGAGTTCACTGGCAAATGACTCAATTGATTCTCGATAGGTAACTTGGCTGCGGATCTTACGCACATTATGGAACAAGCTGAAATCATAAGAGTCACCATAGAAACGCTTGCCATAAGCTGCAGTTAGCCCCGTTCTCGTACTTGGCGTCCAATTCAGCTGGGCTGCCCAGTAGTCTTTATTGGTATTCTTTAAGCTAAAATTGTAGCTAACATCTATATAACTTCGGTCGCTGGGCGAAAAGCGAATACCCGGTCCCCATGCTGCACTATCAAGATTATCGCCCTGCGGAACACTATTTTCCTCCCAGTAGCCATTGATAAATACCCCCCATTTATCAATTAGGCCGTAGCCAATTCTTGCATCTGCTGATTGCGTTAGGCTACGTCGCTTTTGGTCTGGTTTTTGATAACCCAAATTATATTTCATGTTCCAAAAACTACGTTTAAAGTCGGTTCCATCTTGGGTAAAAAATGCCAGATTATAACCTAGCGTATCATCACTGGATTTTTGGTCGATATAATACACACTAGTGTTAAAATCGAATTCAGCCTGATTGCCAATCGGCTGAGTCCAATCCATACCTAGCTGATAATTACCAACGGTGTCGAGATTGTTTGAGTTGCCTACATAGTCAGTTAGCAAACCATTATTGATATCAACCAGTTGTTGGTTCGCGGTGATGTTGCTAGAAATAACAATCCGGTCATGCCATGTTTTTACTTCCCCGAGTAGCAAGAGATCATGAAATGCTTCGCTACTATTTTCAGAGTCGATATAATATTGACCGTTGAAGTCATAACGTGTTCTCACACTAGCGTTATTACCTTCAGCGGTTAAACCAAAACCTGGTTTGATCGACAAAATAACATCATCTTGGGCTGCTAATGCATTACGACTAACGTTGTCAGAATATTCAGAACTGGCTTCAATAGATGCACTGCTTTGCCAATTGGCGGCAGAGGCGAAAGGCGTAAGTGCCAATGCATATAAGAAAATTAAACAATTATTGGTTTTCGGCATATTGGTATCCATACCCTGCGTAAAGGTTTTTTGTTTGTACCGATTTATTAAGTACTAAACCGATGGCTCGGTCTTGGTTGAGTAAGCTAATTGCGGATTCAAGGCTGTGAAGTGGCGTTTTATTCTCCTCAACAACCACAAGCTGCTGTCCGACAAAACTGGTCAACGCTTGTGTTTCATTGATGCCGAGTAAAGGAGGGGCATCAAAAATAATCACCCTATCGGAATAGCGTTCTGCTAACTCATTGGCCAAACTTTCCATTCGTTCACTGGCGAGTAGCTCACTGGTTAAATGGTGTTTTCTCCCTGCGGGCATAAGGCGTAAGTTTGGGATATTAGTGTTGTAGATAATTTCTTTTAATGAAGAGGTTTTTCCTAATAGATAATCAATTAGCCCTGCTTGAACTTGAACCCCAAACTCATTACAGACCGAGGGATTAAGGACATCAGCATCAACTAACAACACTGTTTTTTCTTGCTCCATTGCAATACTTAGTGCGAGGTTCATAGCGGTGAAGGTTTTGCCCTCATTACTCAAGGTGCTGGTAACCAAGACCAAATTTGAATGGGTTAAGGTATCCTTTAAAGGGCCAAATGCGGTTTTAAGCACTCTTCTTTTAACAAATCTAAATTCTTCATGGGTATTACTTCGCTCGTTGCTATCAACGAGATAGCCTTGTTGTTTCAGCTTATAAAGATCAAATGTTAAGCTTTGTAGTTCGGAAGAATGATGTGCTTTATCAACAGCAGGCGTGGCATGACTCTCTGGCTTTGTTTGTTTGACCGGAGCAGGGCTAATAGCTGTTTCAGTGCTCTGAACAGCAGCGCTTTTGTTCAAATTTCTATCTGATTCAATGTCAACGGACTGAGTCGCCTTATGCTGATGTTCCGCGATTGTTTCAGCCGCGCGTTGCTTCTTTTTAGCGAGTGCTTTTTCAATAATACTCATATGTTTCCCTACTTAAGTCGCGGCAACTAAGGTTTTGAAATGTTGAACAAAAGGATGATTACTGGTTTGAGTGACAAGTAATCCGCCATAGATGCAGAGTAACGCGATAATGACCAGAGTAAAGGCTAGGTTGTGGCGACGTTTTACTTGGCGCATTTTCTCTATGTTTGAATGTGAAATAGCACCGAGTACGGGGACTTTAGTCATTGCTGCTAGTTCTTGAGGTCCAGTAATAATTGGCTTGATTTGGCTAATTGCAAAGGCGACAAAAATGCCTAAGCCAAGCCCGAGTAACGTCACGATAGAAAGAAAAATAATACGGTTGGGGCCAGCGGGATCGTTTTCCACTCGAGGAGGTTCAATCACTTTGAATTCAACGCCTTCTGTCGATTGCCCAGCCTTTTGCGACATGATGGCTGATTCACGTCGTTCTAATAATTGATTGTATTGGCCTTTGGTAATGTCATAACCTCGGGTGAGGGCGGCTAAATCGGCTTCTACTTTGGGCACTAAATGCACTTTTTCTTGCAGTTTAGTGACCTTATCTTGGTAGTTTTCTACCCTCACCGTAAGTGAAGCGATTTCATTTTCTAGTTGACTAACATTGAGCCGCAATGACTGTATGAAAGGTGATTCACTATTTTCTGCAGGCCGATTTTGCTGATAGTTAATCGATGCGAGTTCGGCGCGTTCTTGTTTTTGTTTTTTTACCAGATCGTCAATTTGTCTCTTTAGTTCGATGATATCTGGGTGTTTATCGGTGTAGCGTAGATTCATTTCATCGAGCATTTGGTTCAGCTGGTTTAGGCGCGAATCATATTGGGTAACAATGCTTGGGTTATAAACAGCTTGGCTTTGTACTTGTGGCGCGGGAAGTGACTCTTCATCTTCTAGTTGAATGCGAGCAGAAAAAAGCCTTGTTTGTGCTTCTTTTAATTGTAACTGAGTGTTCTCTAGCTGAGTCTCTTCCGCTTTGAGCATATCGTAATATGAGTTTCCCTTTCCTGGAAGCAAATCGGCATACTGTCGCTTAAACTCAGTTAAAGCCGCGTCATCTGCTGTCATGCGTTTTTCAAAGTCTTTAATTTGTTGATTTAAAAAACGTTGCGCGTTGTCGGTATCAGTACGAGTTTCGCCTAAGGTGTCTTCGACAAAAATGGTCAGCACAGACTGCACCACAGATTTTGCCGATTCAGGGTTAGGGTGTTGATAGCTAATGGTGAATATTTTTTCTCTCTTGGTGGTGCCGATCTTAATTTCTTTACTTAAGTTATCGACCAGTTGATCAAACTCTTCGGCGTTGTTGGTCAGTATGTCTAAGTCGGCCATGCGTGCTATTTTTTCTACGTTGGGCCGACTTAATAAGGTTTTTACCATTAAGTTAAGTTGTTGATCTTTAAACGTCTCTACCGTTAACCCCCTTAATAAAGGTTTGAGGAGTGAATCTGTGTCAACATAAACACGTGCCGAGGCCTTATATTGATCCGGCATCTGCATCACATAGAGCCAACCAATAGGACAGATAATCCAAGCAATAATGATGATGAAGCGCCGCTTCATCCACACCCCTTTGATGTAGTAGAGCGCTTTTTCAATTAGCTCCTTCATTTATCGGCCTCCTGGCAAAGTTTTAAATCGATCAAAGATAGAGACTAAAACCAAGCTTCAGGAATAATTAAAATGTCTCCAGGCAGGATATTGGTATTGGCACTGACGTCTCCTTTGCGGATTAAATCATCAAGGCGTACACGGTATTGGGTCTGTTTTCCATCCTCAATACGAACCAAAGCAGTGTTGTTACCATCCGCAAATTCAGTTAAACCACCAACCGCAATCATGACATCAAGAACAGTCATATATTGACTATAATTTAAAGCTTTAGGCTCAGTTGCCTCGCCGACAATTCGAACTTGTTCACTATAAGGGCCGCTGAATCCTACTACTGTCACTGTTACTATGGGCTCTCGTAAATAAGTTGCTAATACTTCTTCAATTTCTCTTGCTAATTGTGTAGGAGTTTTACCGCTAACGGGAATATCCTCAACCAATGACGTTGTTATCATGCCATCAGGTCGAACGACAAAGCTGCCTGAGATTTCAGGATTTCGCCAAACAAATATATTTAAATTGTCACCTGGTCCAATAAGGTATTGATACTGGTCGGCTTGCGTGGTTTGTGAAGGGGTTAGAGTGGCCGAGCTGGCTAAGGGGGCGTTATTTTGGTTACTACAGCCGAACAAGCCAAAAATGATGAAAAAATATAGCCATACGGATTGCTTTAACATGCTGTCCATAGCTTTCTCTCTCTATGCAAGTGGATGGTGTCGAGGTTATAACCTCATCTTTTATCAGCATAGTTCATGATTTTATCTTCGCGCAAAAATTGCAGGTTGTAGTAGTTAAATATTTTATTAAGTTGTGGATTTATGGGAATAATTTCAGCATTAACTTGAATTGTTCGCTATTTGACCAATTATTGACCCCACGAGGTGGCTTAGTTCAACTATCTTTTAAGGAGTGTTTTGTTGGGCACAAGGACATCGCCTCATGAGTTCTTTCACATTTGCAAGTACAGGTAAAGCGAGTCGGCTTTTAGTTATTTCAGAGTTAACTATTGTTTATCTTGGCTTTTTGCTTGTTAGTGCAGGGTTCTATTGGTATGGCGATGAAGCGCAGAGTAATCAATTACAAGTACTCATTGAGGCTTTAGTCATTCCTTTTGTGATAATTATTCTAATGTTAAGTCTTGGTCTCTATAACCCTCGCCTGCGCTGTGATGGCGAGGGAGTAAGTCGGCGCTTAATCATTATCTGTAGTTTGGTATTATTATTAGCTTTATCTTTATCCGGCCTCAACGCTCTCAGTTCCTCCTTTCATGCCATCAGCCTGTCGATATTTACTTCTTTATTAATGTTAATGGGATTTCGTTATGTTATCTCACAAAAGTTTGGTGAAGCATTCCGTCATAAGGTGCTCGTGATAGGTGCTGGGAAGCGAGCTGAGATTATCTGTCAGCGAATGCGCCGTGAAGCGGATAAAAAAGGCTTTACTATCGTTGGTTTTGTGCCTATGGCTGGAGATGACGAAATCGAGCTTGGGGATTTAAAAATGCCAATGGATTTAGATCAGCCTAACTTGCTCACTCAAATGGTCAAAGAACACGGAATCGATGAGATAGTGGTTGCTTGTGACGAGCGCCGCGGCCATCTCCCATTACAAGCTTTATTTTCCTGTAAGCTATATGGTGTTGAGGTGATGGATGTGCTGAATTTTATCGAACGTGAAACCGGTCAAATCGCAGTTAATCAGCTATATCCAAGCTGGTTGGTTTATTCTAATGGCTTTGTTCGTGCTGACAGTATACGCAGTATTGCATCTAACATGCTTAATCTCGGCCTAGCTTTGATCATCATTAGCCTACTTTGGCCATTATTATTATTTGTGATGTTGGCCATTTACTTAGAAGACAAAGGCCCTATCTTCTACCGTCAAACTCGTATTGGTTATGCCGGTAAACCATTTGAAATACTTAAGTTTCGTAGTATGCGGGTTAATGCTCAAGAAAATGGCGCACAGTGGGCGGCAAAAAATGACAGCCGTGCCACCAAAATCGGTCAGTTTATGCGTAAATATCATATCGATGAATTACCGCAAATATTTAATATTTTAAAGGGGGAAATGTCATTCATAGGTCCAAGACCTGAACAACCTGAATTTGTTGAGCGTTTATGTACTCAGCTACCCTATTACGCCGAGCGCCATAATGTTAAACCAGGGTTAGCTGGTTGGGCGCAGCTTAAGTACCCCTATGGCGCTTGCGATAAGGACGCATTAGAGAAACTACAATACGATCTTTATTACGTTAAACATCGCAACTTTTGGTTTGATTTGGCTATCTTTGTACAAACCATTGAAGTTGTTTGTTTTGCTCAGGGATCTCGGTAATGGCATCTAGTTGCAGTGAATCGTCATTGGCATCGGCGATGACCGTTGATTTAGAGGATTATTTTCAAGTTTCGGCTTTTGAGGGATGTAGTGATCGTGCAGACTGGCAGCGGTTTGAGTGTCGCATCGAAGCCAATACTGATAGATTATTAACCTTATTTGAGCGCTACCAAGTAAAAAGTACTTTTTTTATCTTAGGTTGGATTGCAGAACGTTATCCTGATGTTGTGCAAGCCATTGCGAAGTCGGGCCATGAAATTGCGAGTCATGGTTATGACCATCAACGTGTTAATACCTTAACTGAACAAGAATTTGTTAGTGATGTTGTGCGTAGTAAGCACTTATTGGAAGACATCTCGGGGCAAGAAGTTAAAGGTTATCGTGCACCAAGTTTCTCGTTTAATCAGCAAACGCCATGGGCTTATAAGGTGTTAGCAAAAGCGGGCTATCGTTACAGCTCCAGTGTGTATCCAGTAAAGCATGATCATTATGGCTCGCCGTTACTACCAAGGTTTGCATTTTTGGCTCATCCAGCATTACTTGAAATCCCCATTTCAACCTTACAAATTGCAGGAAAAAACTTCCCAATTGGGGGCGGTGGTTATTTTCGCTTGTATCCTGAAATGCTGATGCATTGGGCATTGCGTCAATTTCACCGTCAGGAGCAGCATCCTTATATTTTTTATATTCACCCTTGGGAGTTAGACCCAGAGCAGCCAAGGCCGTTTCAGATCAGCCGCAAAACAAAGTTTCGCCACTACCTTAATTTAGAGAAAACTCAACCACGTATGGAGCGCTTGCTAAAGCAATATCAATGGCAGCGAATGGATGAGCTATTCTTAAAACCGAGCCATCAAACTCAAGTACAAACTCAGCAGGCATTTATTTAGCAGTGGCCTAAAATTTATTAGACCATGTGGTCGTTCAGGCGAGGGAATTGTCTGTGCAAATATTATTATTAGATAGTAGTCGACGTCAGCGATGGGATCAGTTTGTTGCGCAGCATCCCGAAGGTGAGTTTTTTCACTTATCTGGTTGGCAGCAAGTGATTGAAGATGTATATGGTCATACTTGCTGGTTCTACTTGGTTGAAGAGCAGGGAGAAATTATCGGGCTTTTGCCTTTAGCTCAAATAAAAAGTTGGCTATTTGGCAATAAACTTATTTCGCTACCTTTTGCCGTTTCTGCTGGGGTGTTGGCAAATAGTCAGGCGGTAGCCGATTTGCTAATAGCGCAGGCACAAACCTTAGCAGTAGAGTTAAAAGTGGACTGCCTAGAGCTGCGCCACCGCAAGCCACAATGTCCTACTTGGTCTTCTCAGGCCAGTCATGAAAACTTCTCTTGTACATTGGCATCATCAGCCGAAGACATTTTGGCTAAGATAAAGAAAAAACAACGTGCAGTTGTCAGGCAGTCGCTGGCTAACGGCTTAAACCACCGTATTGAGTCTAATTGTGACAATTTCTTCGCTATTTATTCTGAAAGTGTCCGAAACTTAGGTACGCCTGTTTTCCCTAAAGCCTATTTCAAAGCCTTGCAGCGTGTTTTTGATGGTCAAGTAGACATATTGACGGTCTTTTCAGGTGAACAAGCGGTGTCGAGTGTACTTAGTTTTTATTATAAAAATCAGGTTTTACCTTTTTATGGCGGTGGAACAAATGTGGCAAGAAGCCTAAAGAGCAATGACTATATGTATTATCAGTTGATGTGCCATGCCCAGCAGCAAGGGATGACAGAGTTTGACTTTGGCCGTAGTAAAATCGGCAGTGGTGCTCACGCTTATAAAAAGCATTGGGGTTTTCAGCCAACCCCTTTGTTTTACGAACATTACCTGGTGAATGGCCAAGAATTACCGAATATCAGTCCGAATAACCCTAAGTATCAATTGTTTATTCAGGCTTGGAAAAAACTGCCTTTACCGATAAGTAGGGCGTTAGGGCCAATGCTGGCGAAGGACTTGGGGTAATGGAAAAAATTCTGTTTTTATGCCATCGCGTTCCTTATCCGCCTAATAAGGGCGATAAGATCCGATCTTATCATTGGTTGCAATATTTAAAGCAGCGATATCAAGTGTTGTTAGGTGCTTTTATTGATGATCCTGATGATTGGCAATATCAAGGAATAATCGCAGAAGATTTGGCTGATTGTTGTTTGGTAAAGCGCCACCCTCTTTGGCATAAGGTGGCAAGCTTAAGAGCCATGTTAGACGGCCGACCATTGAGCTTAGTGTATTATCAAAGCCAGCAAATGCGAGCTTGGGTTGAGCAAGTCATTAAAGAATGCCCCGGTATCAAGGTGCTGACTTTTTCGTCTGTGATGGCGCAATATGTTGATGATGCTAATCAATTTAGGGTGATGGATTTTGTTGATATAGATTCAGACAAGTGGTTGCAATACGCGAATCAAGCCAGTGGCATTATGTCTTGGTTATATCGACGTGAATTCAACGCGTTAGCAAGGTATGAGGCACAGGTTGCTAGTGCTTTCAATCTAAGCTTATTCGTATCTAAAAATGAAGCGGATGACTTTCAAAATAGGCAACCTAGCAGTGCTCAACAAGAGGTTAACTGGGTGCAAAATGGGGTTGATATTCAATATTTTGACCCTGCTGTGGTGGACGTTAGCTCTCCTTTTAAGCAGGGTGAGCCGGTGGTTGTTTTTACTGGGGCGATGGATTATTGGGCTAACGTTGAAGGTGTCGTTTGGTTTGTTCAACATGTTTGGCCTGGCGTGCTTGCCCATCAACCCGAGGCTAAGTTTTATATCGTTGGCTCAAACCCCAGTAAAAGCATTCTTAAATTAGCTCAACTCCCTGGCATAGTGGTTACGGGCAAGGTGCCTGACGTTCGTCCTTATTTGAAATATGCCCGTTTAGTTGTGGCCCCCCTTAGGATCAGTCGCGGTATCCAAAACAAGGTGTTAGAAGCCCTGGCAATGGACAAAAAAGTGGTGGGCAGTAGCCATGCTTTTACGGGGATTGGACTGATGCCATGTACTTATGTTGCCGACAACGAAGAGGAGTTTTTAAATCATTGCATTGAACACTTAGACTCGAGTGGAGAAGTGCAAGCTAGACGCTGGATAGAGGATAACTTTAGTTGGCAGACTAGTTTTGCCCGTCTAGACAAGCTAATTTTTCAGGCGGGGGGGTAGCTGGTGATGCCTGCCTCTGGAGTTGACCAACACGAGCTAACGCTTAGTCGGCCCCAGCAACAGTTACGAAGTGCGTGTTTCGCTGGGCTATTGCTGTTATGGAGTGTCTCTTTTTATTCTACCTTGCTCAATATGGTGCATATTTGGCATAGCATAGAAACGTTTGCCCACTGCTTTTTCATTTTGCCTATTTGTTTATATTTGATCTGGCAAAAGCGGTTTCAATTAAGCTGTGTCAGCGTCGCTACTCAGCCTTGGTCTTTATTGCTACTCATTGGGCTGTTTGTGCTGTGGTTGGTTGCGATACGTTTGGGTATCCAAGTGATGGAGCAATTTGCAGTGCTGGCCATGCTGCCAAGCTTAGTGTGGCTAACATTTGGTAATCAAGTGTGTCGAGTGATCTTGTTCCCTTTGTTATTTGTGTTTTTTGCTTTGCCATTTGGTGAGTTCTTAATTCCCAAATTACAATATGTGACGGCAGAGATGACCGTGTATTTACTGCGTTTTAGTGGTGTGCCTGTGTATCAAGAAGGGATGTTTATCTTTATTCCTGGGACTCGGTTTGAAGTGGCTTGGACCTGCAGTGGTATTCGTTACTTATTGGCTGCCCTAAGCTTGGGTTGCTTGTTTGCCTATATCCATTTTACCCGTTATTACAAGCGGCTGTTGTTTGTGCTGCTGTCGATTGTATTGCCCATCATCGCTAATGGTTTGCGTGCATGGTCGATTATTATGATTTACCACTTTGTGGATCAGCGCATTGCTGGTGATATTGATCATCTAATTTATGGTTGGTTCTTCTTCTCTTTTTTGATCGCCGTGCTATTTGTTATTGGTTGGTGGTTCTCTGAGCCAGCCGAGCTTAAGCCGGCCAGTATTAGTATTGGCGCTAAGTGTCACTCGTTAAAAGGACCTGGACAATTTTTACCGCTAACTTTGGTTGCTGTCGGTTTTGTTGCTTTCGCTCTACATGGTCAATGGTCGCGGCAATATGGGCAAGACAAACAGCAAATTGCATTACAGGCTAACGCTCTTCCTGCGAGCGCTGGAGGCTGGCAGGGGCCAATAAATGCCAATTTTAGTACTTGGCGGGCTGAGTTTCCCAATGCTGATGTGACTTGGCAGCAAGACTACCAAAAATCGTCCGCCTCACTGAGTCTTTTCAGTGCTTATTATCATACTGAACACCAGGGAAAGGAGCTGATTAATGTCAGTAATATTTTCTACGATGCAAAATTGTGGCAATTGCAAGATCAGGATATTCAGCGCTTTAGTTTTGGTGAGCAGGAGTTGGTAACTAGGCGCTTGAAACTCGCAAACGGCCAACACAGCATCAGTGTGTTTTATTGGTATCAGGTTGGTTCTTATCAATCATTAGGAGCTTTTTCTACTAAATTGAACCAACTGTTGAATGCGCCTTTTGGTTATTCGTCTGGTCAAGTGGTGGCCATTGCTGTGGAGCAACAAAATGATCGTCAGCTAGTGATGGATTTTCTTCGTACTCACCAAACTGAGCTGTGGCGTTGGTTGGCGCAACCAATCAATCAAAGTCGCGCCAGAGTTTTTGCCAAGGAGCTTGCCAATGAAAATGGATAATGATGCTAGGCCTCTGATTATGCATGTGGTTTATCGATTTTATGCGGGAGGCTTAGAGAATGGCATGGTCAATATTTTAAACCAAATGCCGACCGATAAGGTGCGCCATATTATCGTCTGTTTAACCGATCATGATGACTTTATTGAGCGCATTAAAGTGCCAGTTGAAGTGGTTGATTTACATAAAAAGCCGGGCATGGATTGGTCCTGTTACTGGCGTTTTATGCAGTTAGTGAAGCGTCATCAGCCTGATATTGTACACAGTCGTAATTTAGCTGCGTTGGAATACCAACTACCAGCTTGGTGTGCAACGCGACCACTTGCTTGCCATGGTGAACATGGTTGGGACGTTACGGACTTAACGGGCGGTAGTTTAAAGTATCGTTTTATCCGCTGGCTATACTCCCATTGGGTTGATGCTTATATCGCGCTGTCAAAACATACCCTAGATTACTTGATTCAAGGCGTCGGGATCGGCCGTCATAAGATCAGTCATATTTGTAATGGTGTTGATACTGAACGCTTTCAGCCAGCAGCGAAACATTTAATTTTGCCGGAAGAGCTGGTGGATAAAGATTGCTTTGTGATTGGTACGGTCGGCCGCTTAGCACTGGTAAAAAACCAGTTACTTTTACTCCGGGCTTTTTCTTCTTTACTTGATAATCCAGCAAGTGATGGCAAAAAAGTACGCTTGCTAATTATTGGCAGTGGTGAGTGTGAAGAGATGCTTAAGGCGTTTGTGGCGGAGCATCATTTAACGCAATTTGTGATTTTTCTTGGCCAGCAAGATGACATTAATAAGTGGCTGCATTGTATGGATTTGTTTGTGTTGCCCTCACTTGGAGAAGGTATTTGCAATACGATTTTGGAAGCCATGGCCGCGGGTAAAACTGTGGTTGCTACTGATGTCGGCGGTAATGCCGAGCTGGTTGTCGATGGTAAAACGGGTACCTTAGTCGAGTCTGATAATGATGCCGATTTAGAGCGTGCCATGTTGAATTACTTATTGCGTCCGACTTTGCTGTTAAAACATGCAGAAGCAGCTAGGCTTAGGGTTGAGCATGAGTTTTCTCTGTCGGCGATGGTGGCAAAATACACTCGCTTCTACCATGATTTATTAGCGCAGCACCATCACCCTAAGTCTTTACCTTGTGTGGCGCCGCCGCGCGAAGTGAAATCAAGTAAGTCGAGAAGTTAGTGCTTAGTCAAAATATAGCAAGAGAGAAAACAAGTTGGACTCACTAAATAGGCTTAAGCATTAGTAGCAAGCTTAGTCTGGAGGCGGTATGTGCGGAATAGCAGGGATATTTGATTCACAAGGTTGTGGTGATGTCGATCCGCAATTAATTAGAGCCATGAACCAAGCTCAATTCCATCGCGGTCCTGATGAAGGCGGCGTTTATTTCGCTTCGGCTATCGGTTTAGGCCACCGGCGTCTGTCGATTATTGATGTGGCATCTGGGCAGCAACCAATGGTTAGCGCCGATCAGCAAGCATGTTTGGTGTTTAACGGTGAAATTTATAACCATCAGCTATTACGTGAAGAGTTAATCAAACTTGGCTGTTGCTTTAGCACCCACAGTGACACGGAAGTGATTTTACAAGGCTGGCTAGTTTGGGGCGCGGGGGTTGTCCCGAAGTTAAGAGGGATGTTTGCTTTTGCCATATGGGACCAAACGCGGCAACAGTTATTTTTAGCCCGAGATAGACTGGGTATTAAGCCGCTGTATTATTCTATGCTAGCCTCTGGCGAACTGGTGTTTGGCAGTGAACTAAAAGCGTTACAAGTGCATCCAGGTTTATCTCGTGAGCTTTGTCCTGAAGCCATCTCGGACTATTTTTCCTTGGGTTATATTCCAGAGCCTAAAACTATTTTTAATCAGGTATACAAATTACGCCCAGGTCATACCTTAACCGTTTCTGTTGGGCAAAATTTGCCGCAGTCAAAGCAATATTGGGATGTATCTTTTGCTCATCAACATGAGCCAAAACAAGCCGCTGAGCTGTTGGTCGAAAAGCTCAAACAAGCGGTCGATATTCGTTTGGTGGCAGAGGTACCCTTGGGAGCTTTTTTGTCGGGCGGTGTCGATTCTAGTGCGGTGGTTGCGATGATGGCTGAGTTGCAGGATGAGCCCGTTAACACTTGTGCTATAGGTTTTGATGTGGCCGATTTTAATGAAACCGAGTTTGCCGAAATGGTGGCGCAACGTTATCAAACCACCCATCAAGTTTCGACTATCGCGGCAGATGATTTTGCCTTGCTTGATAAACTGGCTTATTTTTATGATGAGCCATTTGCTGATAGCTCGGCGATGCCGACTTATCGAGTCTGCGAGTTGGCGAAAAAAACCGTCACCGTAGCACTTTCTGGTGATGGCGGTGATGAGCTTTTCGCCGGTTATCGTCGCTATCAGTGGCATATGCATGAAGAAAAAATTCGCCGTCTTGTCCCCGATGTTGCGCGAAAGCCCGTGTTTTCACTGCTGGGAAAAGTGTATCCAAAAGCGGATTGGGCGCCAAAATTCTTGCGCGCAAAAACTACCTTCCAGGCGATTGCTCGCGACACGATAGAAGGCTACTTCCACAATTTTTCTATCTTTACCGAAGCGCAAAAAGCCTTGCTATTTAGTGATGAACTTAAGGCGTCATTGGGTGATTACCGGAGTATTAGCGTGTTCAATGAGCACTACGAAAACTTCGATGGCAATGACCCTTTATCTTTGGTGCAATATTTAGATCTGAAAACCTACCTGCCGGGCGACATTCTCACTAAGGTTGATCGCGTTAGCATGGCTCATGCTTTAGAAGTGCGAGTGCCTATCTTAGACCATGAATTTGTCGAATGGAGTGCCAGTTTACCGGCCAAGACCAAACTGGCGAATGGGGTGTCGAAGGCTATTTTGAAAACTGCACTCGAGCCTCATTTACCACATGATGTACTTTACCGACAAAAAATGGGTTTTGCCGTGCCTTTGTGCCGTTGGTTTCGTGGGCCCCTTAACAGTAAGTTGAAAGCAGCCCTTTTTGATGGCCATATTGCCCAAAGTCATTTATTTAATCTGACTTATATACAACAGCTGTTTGAGCAGCATAGCTCAGGGCTAAGAGATCACAGTGCTGCACTTTGGGCATTACTGATGTTTGAAGCCTTTTTAAAAAAACAACTTAGCAATGCCAGTAATGAAATTACTGAGTCTGTCGAGTCAGTTGCTTAGGAGTCTTTATGCGCATTCTTCATGTCCTAGATCATTCGGTGCCACTACATAGCGGCTATAGCTTTCGCACCTTAGCTATTTTGCAGCAACAACGAGCTCGGGGCTGGCAAACTTTTCACTTAACCTCAGCAAAACAAGGGCCCAGGTTAGATTGGCAAGAAATGAACACAGACTTAGTTTTTATGCGCAGTCCCTACTTGGCTTGGATGATGAAGGTGCCGGTGTTGCAGCAGTTATTTACTTTGCTGAGCTTAAAATGGGCTTTAAGCAAAGCGGTAAAGCAAGTTGAGCCCGATGTTATTCATGCTCATTCTTCCGCTTTAAATGGCTTAGTCGGTTTGTGGCAAGCAAGAACAAGTGGTTTGCCGTTGGTTTACGAAGTGCGCGCCTTTTGGGAGGATGCGGCCGTTGACCATGGTACTGCTGTAGAAAATGGCTTGCGCTATAAGCTGACCAAGGCGTTGGAAACCTTTGTACTTAAACATGCCCATGCTGTAACAACCATCTGCCAAGGCTTAAAAAGTGACATGGAAAGTCGGGGCATTGCGGCAGACAAAATCACCTTAATTCCCAATGCAGTGGATATCGACAAGTTCACACCATTAACTAAGCGAGACCAAGCGCTAGAGCAACAGCTTAATCTTGGCGATAAAAAGGTGTTAGGTTTTCTCGGCTCTTTCTACGCTTATGAGGGCTTGAACTTGCTGGTCGAAGCACTGAGTCACACGGCGTTACAAGAGCAAAATGTGTGCCTCTTGTTAGTTGGTGGCGGCCCGCAAGAGTCTGCCTTAAAGCAGCAAGTGGCAAAGTTAGGGTTAGAAGATAAAGTCATTTTTGTTGGCCGGGTCAACCACGATCAGGTATCACGTTATTACAGTTTAGTTGATGTGTTGGTTTATCCGCGTATTGGCATGAGACTGACCGAAACTGTAACGCCTCTTAAACCTTTAGAGGCCATGGCGCAAAGTAAACTCGTAGTGGCTTCCGATGTTGGCGGACATCATGAACTTATTCGCGATGGTGAAACGGGCTATTTGTTTAAACAAGGTAGCGTACCCGATTTAGCCGAAACCTTGGCTCGGGTGTTGAATAGTCCTGAAACTTGGCCTCATATCTGGCAACAAGGCCTACATTTTGTCCAGCATGAACGCAATTGGGCTGCTAGTGTCGCCAATTACGTGGATGTATATCAAGCCCAACCACAACAAATGGGGGAGCTAATAGATGGTAAACCCTCCCACTGAATCCATCATTGATACAGTTAGCACTGGTCGCGATGATGTTGATCCCCCTGTGCGTCAGCCTAGCCGTAGTGTTGATAAGCCAAGTTTGATGGTGCTAAGTTCATTATTTCCCAGTCAGTGTCGCCCCTCGGCAGGCTTATTTATTCAAGAGCGCATGTTTCGTGTCGCCACGGAGCTGCCTTTATTTGTGGTTAGCCCTGTGCCTTGGTTTCCCTTGCAATCTGCGATTCAATATTTTGTGCCTCATTATCGGATTGGGCCTGCGGCATATGAAGTGCAAACGGCGCCTGATGGCGCTCTTATTGATGTTTATTACCCTCGATTTATTGCCTTGCCGGGGGTCGGTCGCTGTTTTGATGGGTTAATGATGGCACTTGCGGTTTATCGTTTTTGTCGGCGTCGACCTGAGCTGCAGTTTGATATTATCGATAGTCATTTTAGTTACCCTGAAGGCGTGGCTGCTGGGGTGCTATCACGCATTTTGCATAAGCCGAATACTATTACCATGCGGGGGACAGAAGTGCCTCATAGTCGTGGTTTTTTTACTTCGCGTTGGATGCGCTGGGCATGGCAGCAAGCGGAACAAATTTTTGCTGTATCTGATTCGCTAAAGCAAATTGCGCGACAGCAAGGCATCCCCGAAGGGAAAATAACGGTGGTGGGTAATGGCGTTGATAGCCAAACATTTTTTCCTATTAATAAGTCTCAAGCTCGTGCCGCCTTAGGGCTTAAGTCGTCTGATAAAGTGCTGATCACCGTGGCTGGTTTAGTGCCTCGAAAAGGGTTTCACCAAGTGATAAAAGCGTTGCCGCTATTGCCTGACGACGTTAAATATTTGATTGTTGGCGGCGCCAGTGCAGAAGGTGACTATCAAGGGCAGCTTGAGCAATTGGTTCGTGATCTTGAGCTGAGTGAGAGGGTGTTATTTTTAGGGGCAAAACCTAAGGCAGAATTACACAAAATCCTCAGTGCAGCCGATGTCTTTGTATTGGCCAGTGCGAATGAAGGGTGGGCTAATGTGATTTTAGAAGCAATGGCTTGCCGGCTACCTGTGGTAGCGAGTGATGTCGGTGGCAATAGTGAAGTGATTGCTAATCAGCAACTCGGTTTGATTTATACCTACGGAGATGCCAATGCTTTACTACATAGTATTGAGCAAGCCCTGAGTGACCAATGGGATCATGATGGGATCCAAACTTACGCGCAACAAAATAGTTGGGATCTGCGCGTGGAACAACTACTGCATCATTTTATGGCGCTAGATCGAGAAAGACTCGCGTCTCTTCGTTCAAGTCGCGAGGTTAGCTAAATGAGCATGCGCAAAGTAATAGAGAAAACTCAGCAAGGACAGCAGCAGCTGGTCAAACATTTAGTGCAGCACGTAAGGGCAACAGATTCGGAGCGAACGATTTTGGTGGCGGGTTGCCAGCGGTCGGGCACGAATATGTTGATGGATATTCTTGATTTGAGTTTAGCTACCGACGTTTTTCATGAACGTGATAACAGGGCGTTTGACCAATACCAAATGCGCGATATGTTGGTCATTAAGCAATTACAAAAACAAAGCAGAGCCCCAGTATTTGTATTAAAAACTTTATGTGAACTCGAGCTGTTGCCAGAATTGGCGCAAGAACTTGCACCCGCTAAAATTCTTTGGATTTATCGAGATTTTCATGATGTCGTTAACTCAATGTTGAAATCTTTTAGCAACCAAAGTCAGCAGGTTCATCGTCTAATAACGGGTCATGATGATTCTTGGTGGGGGCGAGGGTTGTCACCAGGCTCATTAGCATTATTGCGTTCATTGGTGACTCCAGATCTAACCGATACGGATGCTGCGGCGTTGCAGTGGTATGTACGCAATATTATGTTTTTTGAATCTGCCTTGGAAGGTGAGCAAAACGTAAAATTAATTAAGTACGAGCAGTTAGTTGCAGAGCCTCAATCAATATTAAAACAAACCCTTGATTTTGTTGATCTACCATTGGGAAATAAAATGACTAATTATATTTTTAGTGGATCGATAAGTAAGCATGCTGCGCCGAGTTTTAGCCCCGAAATAGAGCAATTGTGTCTATCATTATTAAGTAGGTTAGATTCCTCAAGTGCACGGATAAATTACCAAGGGTAGCCCATTGGGATAGCCCTCAGGGATACCTTGATCCAAGGAGAAAGGCATGTATACCAAATTGGTTTCGTCAGTACTGTTTCCTTTACACGAACAATTGAAGCGACATAGTAGTGTTGCTTTACGGCGTGAGTTGGAATCGAGCCAGTGGTTTAATACTGATAAGCTCGCTGCGATCCAATTATATAAACTCAACCAATTTATGCTGAGTATTGGCCAGCATGTGCCTTACTACCGAGGATTATTTGCCGACCTTGGTGTGGTTCCAGGCCAGTTTAAATCCGTCACTGAAATCGCTCAGCTGCCTTTGCTCGATAAAGCAACGATCCGCAACGCAGGGCCATTACTTCAGGCCGATAATGCTGGCCCACTCAGCCTGTTCAATACTGGTGGTTCAAGTGGCCAACCTTTGCAATTTATGGTCGGCAAGCAAAGAAAAAGTCATGATATTGCTGCCAAATGGCGAGCAACGCGCTGGTGGGATGTTGATATCGGTGACAAAGAATTAGTGGTATGGGGCTCGCCCATTGAGTTAAAAGCTCAAGACCGGATGAAACAGTTTCGAGATACTTTATTTCGCAGTCAGTTACTCCCCGCTTTTGCCATGTCAGAGCAACATTTAAAGGGCTATATTGACGATATTCGCCGCTTTTCCCCAACGATGTTGTTTGGTTACCCGTCTTCGCTGTCTTTGATTGCGCGCTATGCCAAGCTACATAACATCACTCTGTCTGACTTAGGAATAAAAGTTGCGTTTGTAACCTCAGAACGTTTGTTTGAAAATCAAAAAACGTTGATTTCAGAAGTGTTTGCTTGTCCCGTTGCCAATGGTTACGGAGGTCGTGATGCGGGGTTTATCGCTCATCAATGTCCTCATGGTGGGATGCATATTTCGGCAGAAGACATCATAGTTGAAATTATCGATAAGCTTGGTAATCCGCTACCCGCGGGGGAAGTCGGGGAGGTTGTTGTTACCCATTTGGCTACCGCAGAATTTCCCTTTGTACGTTATCGTACCGGGGATTTGGCTTGTTTAGCAACTGACCCATGTCCGTGTGGTCGCCATTTACCTTTACTTGAAAGCATTGAAGGCCGTACCACTGATTTTATCATTGCTGCCGATGGCACCACTATGCATGCGTTGTCCCTTATCTATGTACTACGTGAATTGTCTAATGTGGCAGAGTTCAAAATTATTCAAGAATCTCAGTTCCACACGCGACTGTTGTTGGTGATGCAGTCGGATGTGGATAATGCCAGCATCGATTTTATTCGTCGTAATTTTCATCAACGCCTAGGCGACATACAGCTTGATATTGAGTTTGTTACACAAATTCCACGTGAGAAATCAGGTAAGTTTAAATACGTAGAAAGCAAAGTAGGGGTCACTTGGGATTATGCGTGATATCGCCCTCAGCTTAGTTTATCTCGGTTTAATTCCCTTTTGTTTAAAACGGCCAATGTGGGCTATTTTGGTTTGGTCTTGGCTGAGCTATATGAATCCTCATCGCTTAGTCTATGGCTTTGCTTATTCATTGCCGTTTGCGCAAACGACTGCAATATTAATGTTGATTGCATTACTCGTTAGTAAAGAAAAATTTACTATGCCTTGGAAAGACGCGAAGGTTTGGGTGTTATTACTGTTTATTTTGTGCATGGTGATCAGTACATTTAATGCCTTTTACCCTAATGTTGCTTGGCTCCAATTTGAAAAAGTAATGAAAATTCAAGTGATGGTGTTTGCGAGCCTCTATATTTTGACCAGCTACAAAGACTTGAAAGCGCTGGTTTGGGTTATTGTCATGTCAATTGGGTTTTATGGTGTTAAAGGGGGGATCTTTACCATTTCAACAGGCGGTGTTTATCGCGTGCAAGGGCCGGCAGATACATTTTTCTACGGTAACAATGAAGTCGGGTTAGCCATTTTAATTATTATTCCGCTGGTGCGTTTTTTGGCGGTTGAAGCATCACAAAAATGGATGAAGATCAGTTTAAATTTAATGGCATTTTTGTGCATTTTTGCGGTCGTGGGTACGCACTCTCGCGGGGCATTAGTGGGTGGTGTGGTCATGGCTGCTTTTCTTTGTTTGAAGAGTAAGCGACCCTTGTTGTCCCTCTGTTCCACTTTGTTAGTCGGCGCGTTATTAATTAATTTTGTGCCTAAAGAGTGGACCGAAAGGATGAATACCATTGAGACCTTTGAGGAAGATAAATCAGCCATGGGCCGGATCAATGCCTGGCAAATGGCGTCGAACTTATCGAGTCAAAATGTAATGGGTGGTGGCTTTGAAGCATTTCAACGTCAGTCTTTTTATTTGTATGCGCCTGAGCCTAACATGGTTCATGACGCCCATAGTATTTATTTTGAAGTGCTGGGTGAGCATGGTTTCATCGCATTATTCTTCTTTTTACTGCTATGGTTTTTAGCTTGGCGTTCGGCACAAAGTGTTATTAAATCAACGAATAAAGCCCCTCCAGGCTCGGAACTTGCTTCCATCAACCAGTTGATGCGCCATGTTCAGGTCTCTTTTATTGCTTACCTTTCTGGGGGGGCGTTTTTGGGTATGGCTTACTTCGATTTACCTTATCACCTGCTATGTATCATAGTGATAGCTAATGTTCTTACCCAGCAAGCTCCTGTTGCTGAGCCCGAAACTGAAGCGGCCATCAAACCAAATGTAAAACCGCATTTCTATAACTGACTACTAGGGGCGGTTTATCTTTCGTGATGTTTTTGCAGCGAATTGTTGGTTATTTGTACAAAATGTTCGTTGTGGCCAGCACCTTTTTGGCCAGCACCTTTGTGACATAGTGAACTACGCGAAAAGGCGATAACGCAGTAGAAATACCCAACAAACGCTGGCGCTGAGGTTTCAGTAAAAGCGTTTTTCTCTTTGTTGAGCAGTATTTGCTTAGAATGCTAGGCTACACACTGCCCGCCGCGATAAAAACGCTTTTAGACAAGGAGTTCCCTATCGAACAAAAATTAACCACCAAAGATAAACTGCCCTAGGGTCATTTAGCTTAAGAGTTGCCCACACATTTTCTTATTTTACAAGACTACACATATTTTACCCCTCTAGGTAACATGCTCTTTGGTTTTTACTCTGGTGCATTTAAATGAAAAATTGGTTGTTTCTTGCAGTTGCTATTGTTGCTGAGGTACTCGCGACATCTGGCTTGAAGGCCAGCGAGGGGTTTACAAAACTCTGGCCAAGTTTGTTGGTGGTTTTGGGATACGCCATCGCTTTTTACTTTCTTTCACTGTCTCTTAAAGCTATTCCTGTTGGTATTGCTTATGCAATTTGGGCTGGAATGGGGATAGTGTTGATTTCTGTTGCGGGTTGGTTGATTTATGGGCAAAAGCTGGACTTTGCCAGTATGGTAGGCATGGCCCTGATTGTTGCTGGTGTCGTGGTTCTCAATGTGTTTTCTAAAGCGAGCGTGCACTAAGGGCCTTAGTTTAAATCAGCCGTACAGGCTACATTTCGTTTTCAGGGATGAAAAGCCAAAGCCTATCAGGACATATTCACAGCAGTTTACAGGCAAACATACTATTTGCTGCTCCAGTTATTAACACAGACTTATCATGTCGAATACGACGCAATACCGTCAACTTAAATGGCTTTTCTTAATTTTACTATGACTGGGTTGCAGTAATGTTTTGAGGTAGTTTTCTAATTTGTATAGCGGTTTATAAAGGGCCGCTGGCGCGTCTAAGTTGCCTTGAGTGGTGTAGTTAAAGTAATTTAAGTTTTCGTGACAAACTTGGTTGAACAATGCAATGTCGCGATTGGTCATTTTACTCATCCACTTATTGGCATTTTTATTGTCAATATCGGCGGCCAATTTTGGGGTTTGTAATTCGTTTGGCTGGCTGGATTTAACTTTAAAATTATTAATGACATCGGGATGGAAATCTTGGCCGATGAAGTTAAGGGCCTCGGTGAGAATTTGGCTTGGCTGCGCGATTAGGTCTTCATAATTTAGCGTGATGATGCGATCGCTATATTCTGAATTGAGGGCTGAGCGGAGTGGCTCTAAATAGTAGTTCCAATGCTTGGCGGCGGTGTAAACATTGTGAACACCAAAATCATGGCAACGATCTATCATTGATAAGGCGACATCGCGGCCATCTCGTACGATGGCAATAAATTTGGCATCGGGAAAATGGCGCGCTAGTAATGGAATGTGACGAATATAATAGGGCGTTTTTTCTCCCCAAACTGACTTGCCTTCGCCTCGCGCATTGAGTTGATACAGGGCGTCAATAAACTCTGCCATGGAGTGGTAATCTCGTTGATTGAGCTCTTCCTCCACTTGGGCTATATCGGCTGGTAAACCATGTAAGTCCGTGTCAAAAAAATCGATATTAAAGTGTCTGATATCATTAAGTAGACTGGTAATATCTTGGCGAGTTTTGGGCGATGAGAATCCCTTTAACAGAGGAACAAAGAAGTGGGACTCACCCGTAGGGATTGAGATGTTAGGGTGGCTGCGAAGCATGAATTGCAACAAGGTTGTGCCCGAGCGTGGTGGGCCAATAATAAAGAATTTGTTCATTATCTCTTCCCTGAAGTGCAAATATCCTACTATGACTCTAGTCGAGAGCACGTTAAGCAGCAAGGTTCGGTGTTGCTTTGTACAGCTTCACTTAGCTTGCTCTTTTCCCCTTTTTTACGCGCTAAGCTAAAAATTCACCACTATACTTAAGCCGAGTCTTGGGTAAGCAATACTAAGGTGACTTAACCTTAATAACAGATAGCGTTAGGAATATGCTTGTTACGGCTGTTGGCTTGGGCTTTTTCATAAGGAGGGTGGATCTTGTTAAATAAGCTATGTGTTGTTATTTGTAGCCATCAACGCCAAATACTGCTGCAAAAAACCCTCGACTATCTCAATCAAGCGCAGCGACCCTTGCTTGAATTGCAAATTTGCGTGGTCGCCAATGCCTGTAGTGATGGCACTCAGCAGATGTTGGAGCGATACCATCAAGACCATCCTGGGAGTATTAAACTTATTTGGTTGGACGAACCACGCGCGGGTAAATCTATTGCCCTTAATCTTGCGTTAGCGCATCTGCCCGATTGGCATATTGCTTTGGTGGATGATGATCATCGGGTGGACAGTCAATACTTAGTGCAAATTGAGCAGGCCTTGTTAGCTTGGCCTAACGCCGACTTGATTTGTGGTCGCATCGTACCCGATTGGGATGGTTCTGAGCCCAATTGGGTGCATTTAAAAAGTGATTATGCGATTTATCCTTTGCCGATTCCAGATTACTCTCTGGGCGCTAAGCCGCTAGTGTTAGCGAATCAGCATCGCTTACCGGGTGGTGGAAATTTAGTGTTACGGCAAGGTTTATTTGCCAAAGTAGGTGGTTTTTCCGAAGATTTAGGCCCGACCGGACACAACTTATGTGGTGGTGAGGATGGTGAGTTCGTCAGTCGAGTAATGGCACATCAAGGCATTATTCAATACACCCCTGAGATAGTGCAATTCCATTATGTTGATCCTGAACGTTTACGGCTTACTTATTTGTTATCTAAGGCTTTTCAGCGTTCTTGCTCGGTGGTGATGCTGTCGTCGCCGTTATCCAGTCCGATCCCTAAATATTTGTGGCGTAAGCTATTAAGCTATTTGTTCCACATACTATTTTCATTGCATTGGCCTAAAACCCGCTTCTACATGATGCGCTGCGCTGCTGTGGCGGGTGAAATGTGTGGCTACTATCGGCAGCGTCGAGAATGAGCTGCCTTATACTGGTTATGTTATTGAAGGCTGCAGCCATTCCTGCTGCGCTGGCAAGTTGTGGGTTGCTGCTGCTTAGTGTGCAAGATAGCGCTTACTCGGGGCCTAAAGTAAAAGCGGAAATAACCCAACACTTTTCACTGTATTTTGTTGCTGTGATGTTGCGTTTAAGCAGTTGGAGTTTTCTTATTTTCTTTTGGTTGGGGATGGCGGGGGCATTAATTGGTTTCAGTTTGCTACAGGTATCGGTTAGGGAGTTGAATTTTACAGCTTTAATGGCATCCGCCGGATTAATGATTTTGCTCGGCTGTGGCTTTCAATTTTGTTATCGCTTGCTGATCAAGCCCGGCGCTATATTAATTACGTCGAGTTACAGTATGGCGCGCTTAATCCCGTTATGGCGGCGTTTAAGTATCAGTCGACTGCGCTGGGTTGCGTTGCTATTTGTTGGCTCTTGCTGTTGGCTAGCTTGGCAAACCAGCTTGCTATTGGCCGATGTGGCTCTTAGCTACATATTGCTATGTTGTTTGCTTGCCTTGCCGGTGTTAATTGCTTATTGGCCAGCACTGTGTTTCCCTGCGCGATGCTGGCCCGTTGCGGCTGGGCAGCAGGCCAAAATGAATGTGATTACCTTAGGCTGTGATACCTTACGAGCGGATTGTTTAGGCATTGATGGCTGTGAACGGCAGTTATCGCCAGCCATTGATACCTTAGCGAAGCATAGTTGCTACTATTCACGCTGTTATACGCCTATCCCGCGTACCGCACCGTCACTGGCCTCTTGGTTTACCGGAACCTACCCTGATAAGCACGGCGTTAAAACAAACTTTGTTTCTGATGAGACGGCCAAGCTTAAAGTCAGTGATTTGGCGTCAGAATTGGGCCGTGCTGGTTATCAGACCGCGGTGTTTACCGATTGGACCGGTTCCGATTTCAAAAAAATGGCGATGGGGTTTGATAAAATTCAAGCGCCTGATGATCAATGGAATTTGAAATACTTGCTGCGTCAAGGGCCTAAACATTTTCGTATGTTACTGGCTCTTTTTTCACAGAACCGCTTATTTAAACGGTGTTTGCCGGAGTTGTATTATTTACCTGGCGTGCCTTTAAATCAGGCGGTGACTCAAGATGTCTGTCATTGGTTAGCTTGTGAGCGCAAGCCGGACCAGCCGTTTTTTCTCAATATGTTTATTGGCGCCACGCATCCTCCGTTTAGCTGTGAATATCCCTATTACAGTGCTTATGGTTCGGCTGAATATTTGGGTAATTCAAAATTTGGCATGTGTAAGCTGAATGAGCCTGAAGATATTATTCGCAGCCAAAAAGAGCCTGAGTCTGCGTTTGATTTATCACAGATATTGCACCTTTATGATGGTTGCGTACGCTGTTTTGACGATCAAGTACGCCGAATAAAACAGCAATTAGATCAGCTTGGCTTAACGGAAAACACCTTGTTGGTGATATACAGTGACCACGGCATCGATTTTTTTGAGCGCAATTGCTGGGGCCAAGGTAATGATATTTTTGGTACGGCCAGTGCTCGAGTGCCATTGCTTATTTTTGATCCTCGCCAGCCACAGCCAGAATATAACCAGCAACTTTGCAGCAGTGTCGACTTGATGCCTTCGTTATTGAGTTTACTGGATTTGCCTATTCCCACTTCGGTACAAGGACGAGTGCTACAGCAGCATATTGAGCAGAGCTGTGTTTATTATGAAACGGGACTTTGGCTAGCGCCGCCACCGGCCATGCCTGAACAGCATTTGCGTTATCCTGAGTTGACTGAGTTATTGGAAATTCCCGATAAACAAACAGGTACGTTGGCAATCAAATTGCAATATCAACTAGCGGTCGAGCAAGCTCGGGATAAAATGTTGTTACATCAAGATTGGGCGTTGGCACGTTTAGCCATGAACTCAGGTTATCAGTATCAGTTATATAACTTTGTCAGCGATCCGAGCTTTACTACGAATTTAGCGTCGCAACACCCCGAGTTAGTTAACAAGTTACAATCGATGTTGTAACTAAAATGTATTTTATGCCCGCTTTATCTTTTGGCTTATTTTATCGGTTAATGAGCGTTTATCGAGGGCGCAGTCCATTAAAAATTTCCCTAAGTCGTGATGGCTAGGGGCAAAATATTCGGCTAATTTTTGATAGCGGACTTGGTCATTGCTGCTTTCTTTTAATTGTGTGAGTAAATTCGATTCAGCTTGTTGGCGCTGACTTTTTTGTTGCAGCCATAACTGGGCTGCAATGGCGATCAGCTCGGACTCCGATAAGTGCACCTGAGGGGCTTGCTCAGGGTAGCGTGCAAAATCGAGTGTAAACATGGTATGTCCGCCAAACCAAGTGTCGGCAACATGAGCATTGGATGCTGCAAACTGTTGATAATAGGCTTTTGCTTCAGCACGAGGTGGCAGTGCGGCTGGGCCACTAAAAAGGGCTTCCATTGCTTCTAGTATCCCAAAGCGGTCGGGGTTTAATTGGTTGTTTACATACATAGGCAAGAACTGATTGAACTGTTGTAAAAAATGTTGTCCTTTGGCGTCGAGGGATTCGTTTTGCATTAGGGTTTGCTGGCACAATTGAAAATCTATTTCATAACGCTGGCAAAAATCATAGATAAGATCGCCCTTGGCTAATTTAGTCGGGCAAAAAATAGCGGGCTCTATGTGGGCATAGCCAAATACTTTGGACCATTTTTCTAGCAACAATGCGTAATTAAAAAAGGCATCTTGTGGATCTTCAGGGCAAAAATAGTTTTGTCTCGGTTCGTTATATTTGAGCTTAGTACTATATAAACTAACAGCAAGTTGATCTTGACGCCGAAGGTAAACGCTAACAGCGATTTCTGAAAAGAGTGGTTCGAGTAACTCTTTTAGGCGTTGAATTTCATTCTCGCGAGTGAGTCTTGAATGGCAGTGTTCGTTAGAAAAAATAACCGTATGAATACCTTGTTGCGCAGCGTGTTTTATCTCTTGTTTAAGTTCATGTTGAAAGGTTGCGCGCCATTGTTGGCGCTTGCTTAGTTCTTGTAATCCGCGATAAATGTAAGCATCGTCCTGTTTGTCATCATCAAGGGCATAGGTGTACAACTTTAGGTGGTTTTCATCACCAGGAGAGCGTGCATACAGTATGCCTTGTTGGCTTAACACTTGTCGGTTGTTGCTGAAAAAATGCTGTAGAGAAGTGGTGCCCGTTTTTTCAGTACCGATGTGCAAAATGGCTTTCATATTAGCTCCTGCTGTATTTTGTACGATCTTTTTGAGCGCCAATTATTGTCATTTCAGCTGCTATTTTTGGCTCGGTAGCCTTTAAGCATGCCTAAGGTATGGCAGGCGTTCATCCATTGCCGCAATGCTTCAGGTTGGCCTTTTAATTGTATAATCAAACTATGCCAACTCTGTTTAAGTACTTGAATAAATAAGAAGCCGGGAATGCCAAACAAGGTCTTGCCTTGATACTCAGCTTGGTTGAACTTGGCTTGTTTATAGCCACAGCGATAATGTAATTTTAGGAAATATAGGCGCTTTACGCGCCAAGCTTCAATATGATGTTGCACTTGCATTTGAGGCTCATAGCGTATTCTAATATTGGGTAATGCTAGGCATTGCTTAAATAACTGCATGTCTTCACCGCCGCCAATATCACTGCCGATACGATTGAATCTGGGATCGAATCTTAAGTTTGCATGGTCGCGAAATAGGGACATGTCATAAGCAATGTTAGCTGTCCACAGTGCAGATGTTGTATCTGTTATTACAAATGCTTCTTCGCCATAATCTACCGCCGCTAAGAAAGGTAAATACATATCAGTCAGCCATTTGGGTCTGGGGCAATCAAGCTCCAATATGACTTTTCCGCCCACAATATTAAAGCCATCTTGGTAAATCGATTTGCTGGCGGCCTCAATTAATCCTGGTAAGGGCAGCTCGTCATCATCAATGAATATCATCACGCCTTTATTTAAGCATTCTTTAATCGCACGGTTACGAGCGAAGGTTATGCCCTGCTGGGTTTCGGTTACCACTTTGAGCTCTGCACCCGGTAAATTTTGTAATTCACTGAGAACTTCTAAGGTGTTGTCCTGGCTGTTGTTATTGACGGCTAAAATATCAAAGGGGACGCTACAGGTTTGCGCTCTAATAGAGGCAAGTAATTTGGGCAGCCGCCAAGCGCGATTGTAGGTACAAAAAGCCAGTGTGACTGATGCCGTCATATTAATGCCCTCGTTTTAAAGCCAGTAGCTGCTGATGCAGTCGAATAGGTAGCCAGCTAGGTAACATATAAAGCCATTGTTTTATTTTGCCGTAGCGTCGTTTCATCAATTGACGAAATACTTGGCGGGCAGCATTTAAGTCACCTTGCCAATAGGCTGTCATGGCTTGTGTATATAAGTGGCCCTCACTGAGCTGGGTTAATAGCCCTTGGCCCAGTTCATTGACAAGTTCGGGATGTTGCTTGAAGTAATCTTGTTGGATCTGAAAATGATCGAGTAAGATTTGCGCTCGATTATCGGTTTGTTGGCCATGTGAATGGTGAACGTAATAAGCGAGTACTTCAGGCACTCTGACGATGTCGCGATTAAGAGTTAGACGTAGCCATAGCGCAAAGTCTTCACAGGTTCGATAGTGAGTGTTAAACATACCATTTTCAATTACCAGCTCGCGATTAACCATCACGCCATGGATTGGCCAACGAGTGCTTTGGATAAGCTTTAATTTTTTATCTGGCATGGCTTGGTAATCGGGCGGTACAAAAGGTTCGCCTTGTTGGGTGCCCACGTTTTGCCAGCCACAATAAGCAAAATCTTGTTGCTCCCTTTCGAGCGCTTGGCTCATCTTTTGTAAAAAGTCATTACGCCAGCGATCATCTGCATCTAGAAAGCACAGGTATTGCCCTTTTGCTTGGCTAATGCCGTAATTACGTGCACTTGGTGCCCCCTGATTGGTTTGAGTCAACAGTAGAATTCGAGGCTCTTGGGTCATTAATTGCTGTGCGATCGTTGGGCTGCTATCGGTTGAGCCGTCGTTAATCAAGATTAATTCGAAATCGGTTAAGCTTTGCGCCAACACTGAATTGACGCTTTCAATTAAGGTTTTTTCGGCATTGAACACAGGCATGATCACCGACACTATCATGAGGCCACCTTGGTTTTTAAAATGCGCGAGGCATAGTAACCCGCGACGTCAAACCAGCTCATTTTATTACTTATAAATGTCAGCTTACGTAGCAACGTAGGGGCGCAATCATTGGCGAAAACGGTGATACGAGGGATCGTCAGTGGTTGAGTATGGGGTTGCACAGCGCCTGCACGCGTGGTGCAAGCGTACTCAAATCCAGCCGCAGCCAGTTGTTCCTCATGATGCTGTTGATAGCGGCCAAAGGGGTAAGCAAAACTATTAACGGCTTTGCCTAGCTGCTGCTCCAAATCATCTTTACAGTTGTTTATTTGTTGTTGCGACTGCGAAGCTGAAAGGCGAGTTAAATCAAGATGGTGGCAAGTGTGGCCACCAATTTCCCAACCTTGTTCATCAAGCTTTTGCAATTGTTGGGGCGAGAGCAATGGCTTAGGATTCGGGCTCCATTGACTCACAGCAGGCGCGGCACGAGTGACCATAAATAAGGTAGCCGGAAATTGATACTCAGTGAGTGCCGGTAACGCATTGGTTAAATTATCAAGGTAGCCATCATCAAAGGTAATCGCAATTTGCAGGCCTTGGCTATCTCGGGTTGTCATTAACGTATTAAGGGTGACAACTTGGCTATTTAGCTGAGCTAATAAAGCGAGATGCTGCTTAAATTGGGCGAGTGTGCTGTCGTATTGGGTGGCTTGCTGCGATAGTGTTGGCACGCTGTGATACATCAGCACTATCTTACGTGGGCGATCTAAAAGATTAGCGGCAAATAGTGGGTTAATCATCCGGCTATCCTTTCATGTTGCAGCCAATGGCGAATTTCGTTTTATATTTTTTAATGGCGAGTTTTGCTGCCATCAAAAATCTGCTTCGTTCTGCAGCAATTGCAGTAGAAGGCAGAGTAAAAAACAAAATTAGTGCCAATAATGGTGAGCAGACTAAACAAAGGATAAAGCCAGAGGGCGTGTTGACATCCATGTTAGCCATATTCATCCCTTTTAAGAGTAGAAGAGAAAGGCCCAAATAGCCGAGTAAAAAAACAAAAACACCACTCAGTTGGCGTAACCACTGTTGCAGCGATAAATTTACTAAAGGCAGGGCATAGCTTTGTGCTCTCACTAAGTTATAAGCACTGGCAGCAACTAATGCATAACACAAGCTGCTGAGATCTCTTTGCCAAAACGCAATACAATAAATACCCAGTAAAATAATAATCTCTATATTTATTCTCATGTCTTTTAGCAGTTTTGCTTTGCTAGAAAGCACGGTACTGGCAGGGTTTATCATTAAGCGGATAAAGCCACTCCAAGCAAGGATGCCCAGTAGCTCGCCTGATATTGCCCAGTTTTCACCAAAGACGAGAGAGATAAACGGCTTAGACAGGAGTGCAAGGCTAATGTAGATGGGGCCAATATAAAGCAATAACACACTACAAACTTTGATAAAGAGATCTTGATAGGCTTGGGGTTGATCCCGGAGTTCCGACATGCGGCGAAAGTTAGGTTGTGCTAAAGCATTCACAAATACCATCAAAGGGGTTTCGGCTAAGCTATCGGCTTTGTTCATCAAGCCTAGAGAGCTAGGGCCTAACAAGCTGCCAACCAGAAAACGAGGGATTTGATTCCGAACGTAAAACAGTAAATTGTTGCCGGTAAAAGTAGCGCCAAAGTTGGCTAACTTGTTGACCGAAGCGCGCTTCAAACCAAGTCTTGGTATCCAGTGACTGCAGCGGGTGAGCAATGGAAATGAGATTAAGCTACTGACCAAACCGCCAATGATTAAGCTGTGGGGATTGCGGTAGACCAAAGCCAGTACCAAGCTAATGGTTGAACTGGCGATTAAAGTGATGATTTTAATTCGGGTAATGTGGTGATACTGATAATCACGTTGTAGCAGTACACCTTGAATATTGACCCAAGGTCGAGCGATGAAGGTGGCGGCCGCGAGCGGCATCAGACTGAGGTAAATATCTTGTTTAAAAAAATCAGCAAAGCTTGGGCTGACAGCGGTAAAAGCAGTAAAAAATCCTAAACCTGTTAGCAGTTGTATCGTAAAAACGGTGCGCCTGTCATCCTCTGTTATCTGGTGCTGACGTACGAGAGCTTGACCTAATCCACCTCCGACCAGCAAGGAGGCGAAGCCAGTAAATATTTGTACTGTGACGACTTGGCCAAAGTGTTCGGGTAATAAAATACGAGCCAGAGCAATGGAAAAACCAAACTCAATCACGCGGCAGCTTAAATTCCCTAGGGCAACCCAAGATGCGCTTTTGCGTAGAGTACTTGAAGAACTCATTAGTTAAGCCAACACTATCAAGAAATAAGCGTGCACTTTAGCTTGCCATTTACTGTGCGTTAGTGGCATGGGGCTGCTCGGTTTGTAAAGCTTGAATTCGATCTTGTCGTGGCTTGATCGTGCGAAGTTTAGGAGCGAGTTGTTTTACTTCATCTAATTTAGCTTGCGCTAAAGTGAACTCCCCAATTTCAGTATAAATATCCACTTCGAGCAACTGTGCTCTTATGTCTTTCGGTTTGTATGTTAGGGCATGCTGTAATGACTTTAAGGCGTCGTCATGGCGTTTATCGAAGTGTGCGATTTTAGCATTGAGTAAATAAGTGTCGTACCAAAGTGGGTACTGTTTACCAGCGTGCTCCATCATGTAATCAATATTGTTTTTTGCCCGATTGAGATAGTCTTGGCGCTCGCCAGCATGGGGGCTGGTATAAAAGCGATTTAAGTCGGCCAAGGCAAAGCAATGATGATGTATGTGTACAAAATCTTTGCCAATGACATTTTTCCAATACAAGGTGGTAGGGTGATCGGACTGTAGTCCAATCTTGGCTTTGCAATAGCCTGGCAGGGACGCCAGTTCATTCGCGTCGGGAGAGATGCTTTTTACCGCCGCCAGTGCGGAGCAAGAGAAAACTAATAAACACCAAAGCCATTTCATTTTATACCCCTTCAAGTTGTTGGGTTTGCTGCGCTACCTTTTCCCAGCTTAGTTCATCTAGTACTCGTTGATAGGCGTGACTGGCGAAAGATTGATGGTCTTGAAGTAAGCGGATCAGGGCTTGGCTTAATGCGGCAATATCCTCGCCATCAACATTTAGGCCGGTTTTTTCATGTAACACGGCGTTCGGCGGGCCGCCGACAATACCTGACAAAGACGTTTTACCGCAGGCCGCGGCTTCTATAAAGACCATGCCAAAGCCTTCGGTATCACCATTAATTTCTCGATTAGGCATAACGAAAATGTCACAGGCATTATACCAACGTGGTAGATCGTCAACGTTGACATGGCCAAGAAAACTAACTTGCTCTCTCACTTTTAATTCGTCGGCAAGCTGTTTGAGATAAGCCTCGTCTTCGCCGATTCCTATTATGGCATAACGTACATTGATGCCTTGTTCACGGAGTAATGGTAAGGCGCGAATCACATTATCAAAGCCTTTACGCCGACTGAGCCGACCAACAGAGAGTAATAACTGCTCTTTCGGTTGTAAGCCAATTTGCTGCTTTAAATCTTGGCAAGGCAACTTAGGTTTGAAGGTGCTGGTATCAACTCCTGGATGGATCAAGGTGATTTTTTCTTTGGCGATGCCAAGTTTTAATAGCTCTTCGCGAGTAAATTCACTGTTGGCAATAATGGTGTCGCAGTGTTGATAAACGTAGACCATGGCTTTAAATTTGTTTTTTTGTCGCCAGGTTGTGATCTCTTCGCCATGAGCATAAATGACACATGGAATGCGAAAGACTTTACTGCAGAGTAAGGCGATTGCGCCTTCGGGTAGTACGCGGCCAGCGTGTATGGCTCGACTGCGATAGTGTATGCAAACCCAGCAGCTGTGGAACAATAGGTTCAAGTACATCCAAAGTGACTCTGGTTTTAGCCAGCTTACTCGAGTGAGGCTGATGCGATGCACTGTGTTGGGGTGAGTACTATCATGTTGCGCAGCCCCTGCCACATCTGCGGTAATGATGTGATGCTCTTTACCGCCTAAGCGCCGATAAACTTGGTCAAACCAGACGGCGGTTCCGCCCTTGGTCGGTAAAAACAATTCACTTAACACTAGAATGCCTTTTTTTCTTGTCATGCTCAGCTCCCTATTGCCGATTTAGTAACAGATAGCAAATCACGCAATGTGACTTCGTGATGGCAATAGCCTCGGACAATATCTTTCAGTGCAGCCCAGCGAAGACCTTGATTGAGTTGGCAATAAGCCAAGTCTAAATAGGCTGAACGCAACGCAATTTTTACTCCAGCATGGATAGCGGGTTTGAAGGGCTCTTGAATTAATTTTTTGTAGGCGGCCAGTGTTTGTTGCTGGGCAAATAGAGGATTGGTGCGAGTTGCACTACTTGGGTGTACATAATATGCCGCTAGGGGTTGGGTCACAGCGCCAATATTGTGGCTGTGCTGGCAAAGGCGGATCAGCAGGCTAACATCTTCACATACCTTGAACTCAGTGGGGTAACCACCACTTTGTAAAAATAAGGTTTTACGCACACTGAGAGTGTGGGTATCACCGAAATGCTTACCGACAAAAAGGGTCAGGGCGTGTTCGTCAAAAGTTAGCTGAGTTTGACTTGGGTACTTGCCCAATAAATATTGGCCAGCTGGGGTTTGTGCTAAAGATCGCTTAATGGCATTGTCGCCATCAACCCAGTATTCAAAATCCCCCGTTAGGATATCTATGCTAGGTTGTTGCTGGAGCCATTCACCGTGTAATTGAAGACGGTCAGGGTAATACCAATCGTCGGCATCTAAAAAACACAGCCAATCTCCCCCAGATTTCGCCACGCCAAAATTTCGAGCTGCGGAAACGCCTTGATTTTCTTGGTAGTAGTAATGTACCTGGTGTGATGTAAATGCTTTGGCGATCTCGGCGCTGTCATCAGTCGACCCATCATCCACCAGAATAATTTCATAAGCAGGCCAGCTTTGCTGCAAGATAGAATGGATCGCTTTGGCTAAGGTTTCGGCTGCATTATAAAACGGCACTATCACTGAAAACTTAGGTTGGTATTGGGCGTCAGTGACAGTCTTGACTGTCTCTGATGATTTTTTGGTCGGGGCGAGGTTATCAAAGGGGTTACTCATAGCCAAGCTTCTGCATTAGTGGGGCAATGGTATCTTGGATGGACACTATCGCGTCGTAGTTACGTTTTTTCCATTTCTCTGGCTCGGGCTTACCTGAAACCATGCTGGTGGGCCTTGATGATAGTTGTTCACAGTGGCGTTGTATCTGCGGGTTGAAATTCAACTCAAGTTGCTGGCAAACGCGATTTATCTGTGCCACGGGTTGTGCAATAAATTGCTCATACTGCAGCTCAACCCATTGCTGAGGGGGAATGAGCTGCTTTGCTTCTAATGCTAAATTGTTGGCACTGAGCCATTGCATTGCACACACTTCGGCAAGGCTACTTTGATTGTAGTCACGCCATTGTGGTGGTAAAAAAAAGTGCCACTGATTGAATTCGCCATGCTCGATGTTGACTGGCTCAGGGCTTGCACCAAGAAATTGGTTGAGACCAAAGTGGTTGTGGTTACGCCATCCATCCATTAATGAGCTGATATTGTCACGCCCGTTACGGTATAAAAATACAAATTTGGCATTGGGAAATAGCTGATAAAGATAGGGTAAGCGCAAAATGTTGATACAGGTTTTATCTAAAATTTGGCCGTGGCTAAGTCGTTGGTAATAGTGTTTAAAATAAGCATTTCTATGAGCGGGTTGGGCGTCTTCTGCAGTGGCGGCTTCGGAATGCCATTGATTATGCTGAGGTCCGTGTAGCTTATGCCATAGTTGTGGGGTTTCATAGCCTAATGAGACCACTTCATTTGATTCGCCTAGTGTTTCAAAGGTGACCGTAGTGCCACTACGTGAGCAACCTATGATGAAAATTGGGTCAGGAGTGTTGGGTTGAGTGATTTGCCACCATTGACCTTTAAGCTCCTGCTTTAATGCTGTCAGGTTTTTATGCAGGTAGTCTGCGCTGGTGAGCTTGTGCAAGATGTTGCTGGCCATGGTGTCCGCGTCCTTGTGTCTACTAATGATTTTATTACTTTTTTTAGTTTGGTCTCGTTTTCTGGTTTTGGTGTTGCCACAAGTTAAAATCGGCTATTGGTTTCATCTGTATGATGAGCCAGCAGATAAAGTTCAGCCCAGTTAAAGTAGCAAGGTGGCGAAACTTTGGGAGCGTAAAAGCGCGATTTCGCCAGCACTGTAAGCGATGGCGCCAGTTATGGATCAGAAGTTTATCGGGATCATGTTGTGGCAAACGTACTAACTCGAGACTTGATAGGAAGCAACAATCTGGCCATGTTTTAATGGCTTGCTCCAATAGGTTTCGTATTTGGCTCAAGCTGTTTTGGCTGCCCTCTGGTGAATTAACAAAATTAAATCGATGGGTTTCAAATAGGCAGGGACGTGCCAATCCAATGCTGTTACACACTTTGTCTAGCGCTTCTTGCCATTGGTGACCAAATTCGGGCTCAAAATATTGGTTTCTTACTAAGTATGTTTGCCCTGTGGCAGAAGTTTGATGATTAACGATGCGTTTTTTGTCAGAACTAAAATGGCTATCAGTTCGTTTGATAAAGCGCTGTCCGGGTGTGATGATGGTATGAATACCATGACTGCGCCAACTGATTTCCACCTCTTCGCTCCAGACGAAAGTCGGTGGCACTACAACTTCAGGGGCAAAACCAAAACAACGTTTAAATAAGTCTACCTCTTGCTTTACCGCTACCGCAATGTCAGCAATGTTTAGCGCTGGGTTCCAGCGACTTTGTAGTGGCGATGGCAGTTTTTCGGTGTAGGCGCTATCATGTTCAAGCCATTCTTTTAATTCATTATTTTTCTGTATTCCCGAGAGTAGCTTACTTGGCCAATAATGCTCGCGACCATGTAATTGCAATGAAAATACACCCGCTTGCTGACCTTGTTTTAGGCTACTGAGAATATCGGAAAATTGCGGCAGACATAAGTCGAGGCCAGCATACTCTTGGTACTGACTCTGCTGAATTTTCTCAGCATCCGGAATGGATAAGACGGTGCCTATGGTCATATGAGCGCAATGGCCTCGATAGTCTCTAAATTCACTGAGTAGCTGCTGGATCTTATGCAGTGTTTGAGCGTGCTCGATTGGGCCCGGCCCCCAATCGTCACTTTCAAAGATAATAATGGGCTGCTTAATCATGGGCTCTAACCAAAACTGTCTCAGGGAGTGGCGGTAGCTAAGTAATAAAATTAGGTTACCCACTATTAGCCATAAAAATATAATTTCCAATGAAAGCAATATCATGCAGCAGCTTCCTTGTTGGTTTTTAGTTTCAGCTGTTGGTGTGCTTTTAGCCACAACCCCAGCATCATCAGGATCCAAATTAGCTCGCCATAGTATTCAGCATGCTCCTGTTGATGCAGTTGTTGAACTTGGCTGAGTAGCTGAGGCGAAAAAATATTAAGGCCAGAAAGCGTATTGATACCGGTGCTGGCTAAATCTTGCAGTGCTTGGTTTTCTTTGGTCCAAATACCAAAGGGTAAGCCAAAGCCATGTTTAGGTTTCTTTTGCAGCTCATGAGGCAGAAAGGTTCTAAAGCTTTGCTTGTAGAAATGACGCAGCTTTCCAAAGGGTAACTTCCACTGACTGGGGATGCGACAGCTAAGATCGACTACTTCACGGTCTAACATCGGGAAGCGAACGTCTATGTTTGCCAGTTGGCACATGCTACTCACTTTACGTAAGTCATTATCGGCTAAGGTATGTTTCCAATCGAGCCAGAGCATTCGGTTAAGTTGGCTGGCAGGCTCTGGTATATCAAACCAAGTTTGGTTCTGTTGTTCGGGCTGCTCTACATCCACTTGTGCTAAGAATTCAGGGGTGAAAAAATGCTCTGGGCCAAGGCGATGTATAAAGTTGTAGCTTTCTAATCGCGTCGGTAGCTTTATTTTGGCTTGGTTGAGATAGCTTTGTATTTTTTGCCCTAAGCGCCATTGCTTTAAAGTAGAAGATTGCAGTAACGGGTCGCATACGTTTTTTTGTATAGCCGTTGGTAGTTGTTGATAAATTTCAAAAATTTGCTGCTTGGCATAGCGGGCATTTCCGGCAAACAGCTCATCGCCGCCATCACCTGCTAATAGGGTGTTCATGCCATGCTGCTTAGCTAGGCGGGCACAAAAATAGGTGGGCACGACAGAGGAATTACCAAATGGCTCATCTTGCCATGCGGTGATCTTGTCGATCACGTCGGCGGTTTCATCGGCCTCGATTTTTAATTGCTGCATAGGGCTAGAAAAATGCTTCGCACATAGCTCAGCCCAAGGTAGTTCATTGTATTTTTCGACATGAAAGCCAATCGAAAAGCTTGGGCTATTGGCTTTTATTTGGTTGAGTAAGCCGGTAATGGTCGAGCTGTCTAAACCGCCACTTAAAAAGCTACCTACTTGCTCGGCAGACTCAGGTAGCTGGCGTTGTACGGCCTCTTGTAAGGTGGTGAATAACGCTTGTTGCAATTCCTGCTGACTTTGCTTTTTGTCTTCGCTGAATTGCGGGACAAAATATTGTTGGTGTGTGAGTTGGCCATCCCTAAAGCGCAGCATTTCACCAGGTTTTAGCTTGTAAATCCCTTTGAAGATCGTTTGCGGGCTAGGGATCATATGAAAGTAGAGGTAATTAAATATGGCTTGGTGATCAATAGCAGGGGCTTGCTGTAATTGCAGTAAGAGCATATTCATACTGGTGGCGAATATAAGTTGCTGCTCTACTTGGGTGTAATAAATACACTGGCTAGCGAATGGATCGCTGGCGACAATAGATTGCTTGGTATCGCTATAAACTAAAGCAAAGCGCCCGTTAAGTTGATTGAGCGCCTGTTGCGGTGACTGTATAAACTGATGGCTGAATTGTTGCTGTGCGCTTGGCTGGGTTAATGCCGTTTGCAGCCACTTTGGGTGGCCTATTAAGCAGTAAAAACCAAGTTGGTTTGAAGTAAAGCTTAATTCAGGTTGCTGGGTGGCAAGGCTTAGGTTGGGCCTATCAATCAGGGTTAATTGCCGTGCTTGGTTAACCCGAATCTTGGGGGACCCTGAAATGCCAACCATTGCATCCATGCGCGTTTTCCTGCCAAATTGAACGTTTTTTAAGTGTAGTCAAAAATAAATTTGTTAGGGTAAATCTGTTTATTTTCATACTTTAGGTGGTAAGGAATAAGTGACTTTTTGTTGCTGATCCTTGCGCGAGGTGACGCAAACAAGTTCAACCACCAAGGTAAACAGCTCCAGATCATTGCTAGCTTTCATGGCGGCCGCTAGATCGCTATTTCTTTATGTGCCAAGTTTTCACCTGTTGCGCCTGTCGCTGTTTGAGCTCTATTTGTGTCGGTGTAATGATTAAACTGAGCTGGTAATTGAGTCGCGAGAGGGCGAGCTGATGGCGTCCCTGCTCGGTGAAAAAAGTGTGCTTTGTTATATTGGTTCGATTGGCTAGCTCGGGCTTGAGAACTACCAAAAATTCATCGTTAAGTTGCTGCTTTTCAGGGATTATCTCTAATCGCCATTGACCCGGCTCGGGTTTTGGTTGGCGTTGTTGGTTGATGATAGTGTTGATCTTTCCTGCTTCATCGTAGTTTTTTCCGTCGACATAAAAGTCAAATTCTGGGCCGCCTAAGGTAAGCACGTATGATTTTTGTGGTAGCAAGGGTGATACCCATAAGTTAGCCTCTTGCTGGCGTTCATATTGGGGATAATTTTGTACTAACCAGTCACCATTTTCTTGTTGGCGAGGAACTTGGCTGGTATGGAGTAACCAGCGTTTGGTAAATGCGCTGTGAGTGGCTAGCACCAGATCGTACACAATGGCACTGTCTAAAAATTTATCATAAATAAACAGCCGCTTGATGGACTCTACTCGACGCGTTCGGGCCGAAAATTCGCCTCGGCCGGACGCTAGATTGGTATAGGCAGGGGTCAGATCTGCGTAGACTAATACAAAATCATTGGTTTGGACTTGCTCTAGCACCTTAGCAGTATGATAAGTATCTCTTTGTTGCTGCCATTGCGCTAGGCTAACTGGCGCGGCGCTGCCCCAGCCAGAGCCAATACGCCTTTGCCCACCATCATTGGCTATTTCACGTTCGGCTTGGCCTGAGTTTTTTGCGGGCATCGGCTGGTTGTCTTTGGGATCGGTGATAGTCAGGGTGTTATGGGCAATGGTTTGATAGCTGTAGTTTAAATGGTGATCAGCGCCATAGCCGGGGCCGTAGAAGCCACTGTCGATAGCAAGAGGGCTACCTTTGTATAGGGTGAAGCTGCCTTGATCTAAATGTTGGTGTGACCAGTAGTTATCACCTGCACGAAAATTGACCATGGTGGCTTGATCATCGTCACTGCTACGCGCGATTAAATGCCCAATACCGTCAAACCATTTAGCCCAAGGCAGTGGCGCGGGTTGAGCGGCGGGGATCATCTCTCCAGCCAACGGTCCCCAAGGCCATGAGGTAGGAGCTAGGTCGCGATGACTGATCCTATCTAAGCTAGCTTGGTGGTTAAGCTCAAGTGCTAAGGCTAGTTGATCGGGTATGCCTCGGTTGAAAAAGCGGCCATCACCCCAGCGAATCTGACTATCATCTGGCCGAATACGATACAGTAGAAAATCGGCAAAGCCTCGGATGCTGGGGTCGTTGAAAAAATTGTCACCAGTTGCTTTGCGCCACATTGCAGGTAATTGATAGATGGCTTGGCCAATGCCTATTCCGACATATTCGGCACCTTCATGCCAGCCGCCATGTTGCCCCATAACCTGACGCCAAACTGGCAATACCTGCTCTAGCCAAGTGTAAGCCGTAAAATTCATCACCGCATCAAACTCTGGTGATTCTTGATAGCCAGCAATAGCGCAGGCCATAAGGGCTTGCAATGGGCTGTTATACAAATATACGTTATAGGGAGAGAGTTGTTCGGTGACAATATAATTTTGGGTAAATTGACAACCTTCCAGTAACTTAGCCCTTAACTCAATTAGTTGTTGCTGACTCCAACGGGTATAAAGCCAGTCATAAGCAAGGGCGAGGGGTTTTACTTGTACATTGCCGCGGCCACTAAATTTAAGTGCCATTAAGCTTTGATGCAGCTGCGCTAAATCCACTGATTCTGGGGTGAAATAAGCGAGCTGTACTTGGCTTTCTAACTTACCTCGCTGGCTAAGCCTTGCTAGGGAGCGTAAGTATTGGCCATCATTTTTCAACGCCACTATTTCTTCAACATTAGGTGAAGGTAGTCTAGGGCGCAGTGAATTAAATTTGTTAACGTCAAATTGATAGCTATTGGGTGCGGCTTGAGCTGGCGTTGTTATTTGGCTGAATTGATGAATGCTTAACATGGCGCCAACTAACAGTAAGCACAAAGAAAATACGGCGATGGGCCAATAAGGAACGTGAGCTTCCTGTTGGTTTTGAGTTAAGGCAACATAACGATTGCGCCAAAAATGAACAATAAAGATCCAGCTTATAGTGGCGATAATCGCATCGGTAATATCGGGATAGCGACCCGGCTGACCGACTTGCAGAGCCTCTAAGGCAATAAAAAGTAACGCTATCGCAATGGCACAAATCAGTTCTCGCTTAACAAACCAATTTGCATGGCGTTGCATGGCACAAAAAGCCAATGCAAATACTGGCCACACCACGTTGAACATAGTGGTGGCAAAGGCTAAGTTTTGTAATTGATAAAAGAAAGGTACCCAGTTAAATTCTTGTATCTCACCTGTACTGGGCATTAGCGCCTTGATGAGTAACCAAGCTAATACTATCCCTGCTATGACGGAATATTGCCGTTGACTGGTTTGCTGTTGTTGGCAAGCAAACAGCAGAATGAGGCTGGCACTGATGCTGCCGAGTACTAAATCCAAACTCAACCAGTGATACAAGATAAAGGGGTGCAATAAGGTTAGGGCTAAGGGGGTAAACCAAGCTAACCAGCGTTTTGGCGCTAATAAAATAGCCCGTAGTAATAACCCCATAATCAGGTGTTGTAGGAAAAAACTCACCAGTTTGAAAGCGCTAAAGTCGTATAAGTGAGGCGCGAACAAGGGCTTAATACTTTGCCATACACCGAACGGGCTGAGGTTTGGTTGCAGTGGGCTAAAGTAGCCAATGAGTATACAAACTAGACTTAGCATACCTAACAAACTACTCGGTCTATCAACTATATAATGCTGATACAGGCGGTTTATTTTTTCTAAGTAGTTGCTGTCTGGATGGTAGCGAGCGGCGATTAAACTGCCTAGCCCGCCACCTAAGGTGTTGAGTAATAAATCCAGCTGGGAAGTATTTCGTTCAGGTAAAAAATATTGTAAATATTCCAAGCTATAGCTGAGCAAAAATGCCCAGAGCAGCACCCATAAATGGCGCTTAATCACGGCGCCATAAAAGTGTTGATGCAGCATAAAACCAAAAGGTAAATAGATGATGCTGTTTACTAAAATATCGGTACTGCTTAGCCCTGCTGGTTGGCTGCTAAGCACTGACAACAAGTTTGGTAAGGGGATGCTCTGCCACTGGCTAAAAGGGTATAAGGTGCCGTAAGTGATTAGAATGGCGTATAAAGTTAATGGCCATGCACTAATGTGTAACGAGTGTGATGACGCTGATGCAGAGGATTTAGGTGTGAGTGAGATACTTTGCACACTGAGTTTGCGCAATTGTATCAGACCCATCATTAGCACTATGTAAGGAAGCAATGATAATAGGGTAATAAGTGCCATTGAAACCTGTTGTTGGCGATCAAAGCCCAGCATAAAGCTTAAAGCGGAGTATTGACTGCCGTACTTTTCTACTTGACTTGCGGTGCTGAGCCAGATTAAACCAAAGCTAAATAACCAAGCAATAAAATAAACCAAGATGCGTCGGCCTAAGCGATTAGGATGGCTAAGTAAATCTGCAGTGAAAAAGAGTATAAATAGTGCCGCGGTGATACCAATCAGGCCAAAAGGTGATTGTAATAGTTCGGTAATGTTGTCGGTAGCGGCAAAGGTAATAATAACTAAGTAACTAAAGCTGTAAATAAAAGGACAAAGGGCCAGCCAAAGCCATTTTAATGGGTTGTTTAATGTGGCCAATAACCAACTTAGCTGAATAAGCCAAAGCCAAGCAAAAAACCGCATCATTAACTCGGTTTCCCACGGCCACTGATAAATGGGGTTACCAAGAATATCAAATAAGCTTTCAGCTGCTACTTGGCTGCTTAAGATTAACCAGAGTAAGCAATGACTGATCAGTAAGTAGCCGAGCAAGGACGCAATCGAGATTGAAGCGCGTAATAAGCTAATCGGAAACACAAACACTAAGTAAAGGGTGGCAACTATCGCGAAACTTAAGCCGATAATATTAGATTGTGCAATGAGCTCGTTGAGGTTTTTTCCTACAGGGAGATAAGGCAGAAAAAACAGCAAAGCAATGAAAGCGGCAAACAGTGGTAGTAAGTGCAGGATCTGGTATTGAACCAGCGGCCAAAGTGGCGTTTTTAATTGAGCGTCAGCGGAATTGAGAGTCGGCTTCATTAAGCATCCTTGCACAACAAAAAAAACAGCGTTGTTACAAGTCTAGTCAGCCTAGGGCTAATGGTGTTGGAATTTTAAACGAGAGATATAGGAATATAAGTGGCACTAGTTGTTGTTAATGCCACCCATTGCTAATTATGCAGTTTGTTTCGTGGGCGTGTTAGATTGCGATTTTGTTGCATCGCTGTGCGATTGATAAAACCAAAAACGTTTTCTGCCAGTAGTTCTAGCCATAGTGTTATCCAAAATAAATGTGTAGCGTGTAGGGGATTATTGAGCGTTTATCGACGGAAGACTTAGATACAACGGAGGACGAAGGTAAGAAGTGTTCGGAGGTATAAATGAAAGCAATAAAAAGTGTTGGGTAAAATAATGCTGGCCGAAACCAGCATTTTTACTAAGTAAAGTTCTAATTAAAGACCAATTACGTTAGCAGCTTGAGGGCCTTTTTGACCTTGCTCTAGGTCAAAAGAAACTTTTTGACCTTCAGCTAAAGTTTTGAAACCTTCAGAAGCGATTGCGCGAAAATGTACGAATACGTCAGCGCCGCCGTTATCTTGAGTGATAAATCCGAAACCTTTATCTTCGTTGAACCATTTAACGATACCAGTAGTGTTAGACATGATGTCTCCTAACTTTTAAAAAATAATTTGCATAAAATGCGTTGTAGTAGCCAGAGAATAATTATTTATGTGTTGCGAAAAGTATGAAAGGAAAGACTTCATGACACTAACTGTAATACAGATGGAGCGAAGGTTTCTAAAGCATAAAATTACGATGTTACATATAAACAAAGGACTGTCTGACAGGCCGAGTGCGACAATAGCACAGTTAAACCTAAAGTAAACAAATATAATTTTATTAAACGAGATAAATTCCCTTTTATTTATCTAGAGTTATGCGATTTTTCCATATGTTATCATGGCGATGCTACTGTTTAGCGGCTGTGTTCGGGTGGTTAAAATATATTCAGGGGTGTAGATGATTCAGCAAATTGAACAAGTATTAAGTTTTATAATGGAAATTGAGAAGCTCAAAAATGTGCATCGTAAAACCAAGCCTGTAGGACTGACGCGATATGAAAACTCGGCCGAGCATAGCTGGCATGTGTGTTTATCGGCTCTGATGCTACAACAATATGCTAATGAGCCTGTGAATATAGACCGCGTGATTAAAATGCTGCTAATCCATGATTTAGGTGAAATTGATGCTGGCGATACTATTATTTATGCCAGTGAAACACCTGAAAATAAAGCCTTAGAGCTAGCGGGTATAAGGCGCATGATGGCGTTACTGCCTGAAGGCCAAGGTGAACAATATATCGAACTCTGGCGTGAATTTGAGGCTGGTGAAAGTAATGATGCAAAGTTTGCCAAAGCCATCGATCGCGTGCCGCCGCTATTACATAACTTACACGGCGAGGGTCATAGCTGGAGAGACAACAAGGTAACCAAGGAACAAGTGTTTAAAGTCAATAGTCGCATTGCCAAAGGCAGTGAACCCTTATGGCAAGTGCTTGAGGAGAAATTGCAAGGTGCCATAGACGATGGGCTGCTTAAGTAATCGCTTTGACCTGAGCGCATTCATCAGTAAACATAAAAAAGCACAGCCGAAGCTGTGCTTTTTATTTTCGATACCGAGTTAATTACTTAACTGGCTTGACGATATACAGTAGATCACCCGTCGATACTTGCTGACCACTGGTGTTCATAATACGCTCTATGCGGTATTTTTGATCAGCAGGATAAATCACTGCATCTTTACGGTTAAAGCCAGCCAAAGTGACTTTCGAGAACATCTTCATCGCTTCCATCAAACCTAGGGTTTGATTCACACTCACGAGATCACCCTCTTTAACAAAATCAGGCTCGCTTGGTGATGAAGCGGTATAGAAGATACCCGCACTTTGTGCTATTACTTTCAGCTCGTCTGAGCCTTCTACCTTAATTGAATCGGCGGTTGAAGCACCAGCAACAATTGCCGCCGCTTCCATTTCAGCGATTAAGGCATCTTGATCTAGCTCAGCCATTAACTTAGGTAAGTAGTTGGTATCGTAAACGCCTTGACGGAAGGTTTCATCTTTCAAGATGCGTTTAAGTAGTGGGATGTTTGTTGCAATCCCTTTGATCACCACTGAATCAAGATAAGCGTATAGCTTCTCAACCGTGTCTTCGCGATCTTTACCCTTGATGATAATTTGTGCGATCAAGCTGTCGTAATAAGGCGATACTTCTTTGCCTTCTGCGATCATTGCCATGATTTCAACATCATCGCGCTCAGGTAATACGCATTCAGTCACTAGGCCTGGGTTAGGCACTAGTTGCATGATACCGTTTGAGTCCATTGCCGCTTTTTCTGCGGTAACACGTACTTCGATAGCATAACCATTTGGTACTGGTTTCATGTCTTCAATGCTTTCGCCCGATGCGATTTGGTATTGGGCGGATACAATATCAACACCTGAAGTCGCTTCAGTGACAGGGTGCTCTACCTGTAGACGAGTATTCATTTCCATGAAGTAGACATCGTTTGCGTCTAAGTCGTAGATAAACTCAACGGTGCCCGCGCCAAAGTAATTTACCGCATCTGCAATCGCAGCGGTGTATTTGTAGACGCGATCTTCCAGATCTTTTGGCAGCATGGTTGAGGCTGACTCTTCCACCACTTTCTGGTTGTTGCGTTGTACCGAACAATCACGCAAGCCGAGAACACGGGTGTTACCAAATTTATCGCGCAGTAACTGGACTTCGATGTGGCGTAGTGAAGTCACGTATTTCTCTAGGTACAAGTCGCCGTTACCAAATGCCGCACGTGCTTCTGCGGTAATTTGATGGTATAGCTCGTACATATCTTCTGCTTGAGTCACGACTTGGATACCTTTACCACCACCGCCATTAACGGCTTTTAATAGTACTGGGTAACCAATTTTCTCAGCGATGTCTTCAGCTTGCTCGGCGCTACTTAGAATACCGTGTGAGCCTGGCACCACAGGTACATTATTGTCTTGCGCGGTTTTAATTGCGTTTGACTTGTTACCCATGGTTGACATGCTTTGTGTACTTGGACCAATAAAGTTGATGCCGTGATTCACACACATGCTGGCAAATTGTGGACTCTCAGATAGGAAGCCGATACCAGGGTGCAATGAGTCAACTTGTTCATGCTCTGCCACACGCAATACCGAGTAACCGTTTAAGTAACTTTCATCAGACGTGTTACCCCCTAAACAAACTAAGCGGTCGTTCGGGCGTAGCATATCAGCTGGTACAGAGGTCATGTCTGGATCTGAAGCAACTAAGACCACATCAATGTTGTTTTCTTGTGCTTTGCGAATTAGTTTTACTGCGGTACAGCCACGAGCATGGATCAAGGTGCGTTTGACTGGTTTCATTAACTCAACAGGATCGATTTGCTTCACTTCATTAAGCTCAGCATCCGGTTGTGGTACAAAGCCAGAAAGAGCACGGTTGACCACTTCTTCTATGGTATTGGTCGGCATTGGCATGGCCACGTCAATATCACGTAGTTTATGGTCCAAATCGTCTGAGAATGGGTTTTTAACCAAGCCAGCCATTGAGCCTGGTGTCACAGACAAGTAGTTCGATAGGGTTGCCGTTGATGGCAAGTACGCTGGCACTACCATTTGACCAGCAAATGGCATGTTAGTGCCAGACAAGTAGTAAGTTTGTGCTAATGGATGAGTTACAAAGCTAGCTTGTGCTCCACCAGTACAGTCACCATAACCAAACATGACGATAGGTAACTCGTTATCGCGCACAAAACGCGTGATACGATCGTTTACGACTGCCATTGAGAATAGTGCGGCCGCACCTTCTTTGGTTTGCATCCCGCCTGAACTGATAAATGCAATGACTGGCAGGTGTTGCTTAGCACATTCTACAAGTAGAGCACAGAATTTCTCGGCACTTGCCATGTCAAAGGCGCCGGCTTGGAAGGCGGTGTTTGATACGGCGATACCAACGCGCTGGTTTTTGCCTTCGCTTAGTTGGAAGTCTGCAAAACCGGTCACTAAACCACAAGGCTTAATGCCTTTATCGAGAGCATCTTCTACCGATAGACGAAAACCTGGGAAATCCAACATGTTTGCTGTGATTTGGTTGCCGTTAATCTCTTTAAAGTTGGTAAAGAACTTGGCGATGATTTGATCGTAGTTTTTGTTATTTTTACGTTTTTCATCGCGCAACAGGCCTTGAATTAACAAGTCTTGGTAACCCATGGTTAAGCGGTTCCAGAAGTCTTTACGACGACCGATACGCATTGGGTTAATAGCACCTTTGTAACTCGCTTTGTCTGTTTCAGTCTGATAGTACTCAGGCAATAGACGTTCGAAGAAGTAAGTGAGAATTACAAATAAACTGTCGTTTAGCTGTGGGAAACCAATGCTTTTCCACTGCTCTACTTTTGACAATAGATCGCCACGGTGTGACTGCGCAAGGAAGAACTTCAACCAGTGATTAAATGCGGCTTTTTGTTCAACCGGATCGCCTTTACCCACTTTTTCTAGCGCAGCTTCTAATGATTCGTTCATTAGTTTAGATACAGCGGTACGCGATAGCGCTTGGTTATCCATCGCTTCTTTCGCAATGCTGGCTAAGTTACCGATGGTGATATCGTAAAGTTGGTTGAAGATCAAAATGTTGCGACATTCTTGGATGAAGTCTTCACGTAACTCTTTATGCACAATAACATCAACGACAGTCAGCTCATTAAGATCAGGCCAGCCTTTGGTGATAGGGTTCGCTTTATCATCTTGCAAATAGCGAATTAGCGCACGGAAGTTATTTGTTGCACTTGATTTCCAACGGTTGTACAGCGACAAGCTTAAGTTAAACAGTAAGGCTTGTTTGGCTTTTTCAAAGTTTTCTTTTGGTTCACCAAGGATTAGCTTAGTTAGTACGTTACGCTCTGTGCCAATCTCTTCGCGCTTAGCGATGAAATTTTTCCAGTCTTTGCTAAGTTGGTCATCGTATTTAATGTTATCTGGCGCGTCTAACCAAGATGCGAAAACGCGTTTTTGGTCTTCTTTAATTCGCGCTTTTAAATCCCCTTCTGGCACTTCTAGTTTAGATAAACGGCCATATTGATCTTCAGGGATCGAATGAATACGCGAGCGTAAAGTAAGGTAACGCATGTAGCGGTAAGCTAAACCAAAGGCATTGTTATGTACCGTTGGGTTTTTCGCTAAATGGAATGAAGATGCATCTTCAACTGCTTGTAGGTGCTTCGACGGGTTTAAGTAACGCGTTAAACTGCGGTGGTAATGTTCGAGAATATCAGGGTATTTGCGAACAAACTCAATGGAAGCACTTTCAATCGAGTTGATTGATGAAACAATGGCTTTTTGCAAGTTACGCTGACGTTCATCTTCATCAACCGGTGAGAAGTCGATGATGCCATCAATACAACCATTGGTGTAAAGCTCTTCCGGAGACACACCAACGAATTTGGCACACTCTTGCCAAGATAGGTTGTATTTACGCGCAATGCTTTGTAAGCCTTTTGGTTGAATAGTATTGAAGATACCATCGCGAACCGATAATAGAATGTTAGCTGTTGCCAGTGGGATTGCGCCACCTGAGTAACCAACACCGATAATAATACCCACAGTTGGTACATCGACATTGGCACTTTCTGCAATCATTTGCGAAATGCTGTGGGCTTGATTGCCAGCATTCGCGGCTTCGCCAGCATCGGCTCCCGGTGTGTCAATTAAGTAAACAATGGGCAGTGCCATTTCTGAGTATTTACGAATGGCTTTGCTAGCAGCTTTGTGATGCTCTGGCATCCAAGCGCCGTTATTAGTGCTACGCTCTTGTGCAATTAAACCGACGCGGCGTGTGTAACCACCAAAGTCTAAGTCCATTTCAGCACAGTAAAATGGGCCCTTGCTGGTTTCACTGATGATTTTACCGTTGAAGCCAGAGATAACATCTTTCGCACTTGGGCGCTTGTTGTCTTCAGCTGGCTGCACTGTACGGGCAATGTAGGCATCAACATCCAATTTTTTGATGGCTTTTAGATTCGACTGAATTTTATCGTCAGCAATAAGCCCGTCTAGTTGGGCTACAACAGAAGGCAAGCTGTCGTCAGGAAACAGGGAGAAGTCTTTCGCTAAATGTTCGGCCTGGATAAATAAAGGGTCTGCGCCTTTGCTCATTTCCAGAAACGAGGATGTTGGTTTACCAGCCATACATTATCCTTATTTTTTCATATACGTATATAGGTGGCATAATCTACATCAAAGTTAAATGTGTTACTATGGTTTGCTATTAAACAGCATGTTCCAAATATGGAACAGCAAGGAAAAGTGTGACAGATCTGAATGGTATGGCAATTTTTGCCAAGGTAGTTGAAGCAAAAGGGTATTCTCAAGCGTCGCGCTTAACGGGATTACCTAAGTCGACTATTAGCCGAAAAATTTCTCAATTAGAAGAAACGTTAGGTGTTCGGTTGTTGCAGCGTAACACGCGCGGTTTGAGTCTTACTCATGTTGGTGCGCTTTATTATCAGCATTGCGCCAATATTGTCCAAGAGATGGAAGAAGCCTTAGCTACGATAGAAAATACTCATCAAGATATCAGTGGCATGTTGCGCATCGCACTGCCGGTGTCGTTTCATCAAGATGCCATTGCGACCTTATGCAGTGGCTTTTTGCGCAAATACCCCAAAGTTGATTTAGATATTCAGTTTATTGATGCGGAAGTAAGCCTAATTGGTGAGGGTTATGATATCGCTATCAAATATGGTCCGTTAGATGCGTCTGACTTAATTGCTCGGTTATTAGTTGAACGGCAGCCAGTGTTAGTGGCCAGTGCCAAATATTTGAAAGCCCATGGCGCTCCTGCGACACCCACAGAGTTAGCCAGCCATCAAGGGCTGCTATTAGGAACGCCACGCTCATCGGCGATTTGGCCAATCGGCGTTGGCGCAGAAAAAACCATGGTGCAGTTTGAACGTAAAGTGCGAGTAAACAGTAATACAGTGTTGAAGCAAATGACAAAAGCGGGCGTGGGTATTGCAATGCTAACAGAATCCGTTTGCCATGAAGAACTGCAATCTGGCGAACTGCGCAGAGTGTTGGCTGATTATCCATTAGAGCCAATTAAAGTTTACGGTGTTTATTCAAGTCGGCGCCAGCTGGCGAATAAGATCACCAGCTTTTTAGACTTCTTCAGCCAACATTTCAGCAATCATGAGTCATTGCAGCCATTAATGCGTAGCGTGCGTTAGAGCAACAAATCACATTTGTTTAAATAAGGTTTGGAAGCTACGACTGACAGCAACAGGACGCTTCACGTTGTTTAGATGTACCACCATCTTACCTGTAATATCTTTATTAACATGCTTGATGGCCGATACATTAACGATACTGCTGCGATGCACTTGCCAGAAGTTTTGCGGGTCCAGCTGTTGAGCTAAATCCTTGATTGGGGTGCGAATGACAAACTCACCTTCATGGGTAATGGCAGTAGTGTATTTGTCCTCGGCATGGAAGCAAAGCACATCGGCAATGGCGATGATGTGAATATTATCTTTACGACTTGCCTTAAGCCACTCAAGATAATTGCCGTTTGGGTTACTTAACTTTGCAATCAGTTTGTTAAGGTTCTCTTTTTCAGGCTCGGGGTCGTTTTGCTTTGACTGCAAGCGCAATTTGACTTTTTCAATTGAACGAACCAGACGATCTTCCGAGATGGGCTTGAGTAGGTAATCAACCGCTTCATGCTCAAATGCTTCTACAGCATACTGATCATAAGCCGTAGTGAACACGATCAAAGGTGAATTTGGTTGTTGGCTTAATCTGCGCGCGACTTCGATGCCATCTATTCCCGGCATACGAATATCGAGAAAAATAATATCAGGGTTGAGTTCTTCGACCATTTCGAGGGCTTTGTTGCCGTCACCAGCACTGCCAACAATGCTCAGCTCTGGCCAATTATCCCCAAGTAGTTTATCAAGGTAAATACGAAGTAGTGGCTCATCATCAACAATTAATGCAGTGATTTCATTGTGCATAAGGTATTTCCATTTCTAATTTAAACCCACCTTGCGAAAGCTCTTGAAAATGTAACGCACTATTGCCATCGAATAGGCTTAATAGTCGTTGTTTAGTGTTATGGATACTCAGCCCAGATAAACGCTCACATCGACCTGCTGCGCCATTATCGCTAATAATTACTTTCAACTTGTGGAGCTGATTGTTTTCACACAGACCTGTTATTTCTATATCAATTGTACCGCCTTCTAAGGCGGGTTCAATGCCGTAAATAATAGCATTTTCGATCCAAGGCTGTAGTAGTAGCGGTGGAATGAGCAACTCGTCATCCAGTTTTGGATTAACCGCGATATGGTAGTCTAACCGTTCGCCTAGGCGAATTTTATGAATAGATAGATAAGCACTGATAAAGTTAAGCTCATCTTTGAGGCTAACTAATTTTTTTCGTGACCCAGTGAGACTTTGTCTGAGTAATTTTGTGAGCAAATTAAGTAGTTCGAGGGCTTTATCGGGATCGGATGGGATCACTGCTTGCAAATTGGCCAAGGTATTAAACAAAAAGTGCGGCTCTACTTGGCTTTGTAGTAGCTGAAGCTGACTGAGGATCAGTTCTTTTTCATGTTGTGACTTATCTAACTGGGCTTGTTTCAGTTGCTCTTTAATTTTAAATGAAGACTCTCTGGCATAAAAATACCAAGCTATGACCAAGCTAAATAGTGTGGCGGCGATGAAGACTTTGATGCTAGCAAAGATAGCAATGTTTAGACCGTCGCTATAGGCGAGATGATGGACCCAAAATCCTATGATGATGCCAAAAGGTAAACAGAGTAACCAAGGAAGTGCTATTCGACTGATCCGCAAACCGTTCCCTTTACGTGATGGTAACCAAAACAACGGAATAATGACTATTAGTCCCACGGCATTGGAAATTAGCAAACTGGTCCAAATAGGAGTTGAGATAACGTTAAAAATAGAACCAGAGAGTCCAATCAATGAGAATATAAGCATGGCAAGCCCTGTTCTTTGCAACAGTAGCTTTAAGCTGGCAGCAGATGTATGAGAAAATTGTGACATAGCTTAAGTTGCCCTGAATCAATGCTTACTGATGATTTGTTATCATGATGTTATTTCGTAAAACTATCTTAAAAAAAAGCCATCACTAGTATGGGCCTTAACTAGTGATGGCATATGCCTATTAAGTCACTCAACGCATGCAGGGAGCTTCGTAATTAAGAGTGTGTAGGCGCACAAAGTTTGTTTTAGACAGTTTTCAAAAAAACTAAGATTAATATATAGCAAATGATTTGGCTGACTATGCCAATGCGACAGAAAGTAAAGCTACTCAGATAGTTGGTAACTGATGCAGATAAATGGAAATAGATAACTTTATTGTTTAGACCCTGAATAAAGGTCATAAAAAAGCCATAAAGCAATAGAGGCGGCGGCTATCCAAGGTCCGATATTGAGCAATAGGTGAAGTGCATTAGCAAAGTAAAACCCTGCAGGCATAAGCGTAAATAAAAATAGACACAAAACGACAAAGCTTTTCATCTTATTTACGTTCTATATAGAGGGCTACTTATTGATTTGTTTTACATCTTCGTGAATTTCTTGGGCGTTCCAAACGAATTCTAAAAGATATTCTTCTGACCATTCCTGACGTGGAAAATGGATTTCTACATAGTTATCTTCAAACTTGTATAGAGATGCACCGATTTTTGTATCACTGCAAATCCACAGTAAAATAAAGGCGACAAGTGGGTAAACGAACAATACCTTAAACATAATTCTTCCTTGAGAATTTCCTATAGCAACCGGACGTGTGTATTCTACCTGAGCATGGCCACAAAAACATTGGATAAAATATATTTTCCAGTTAAATCACGGCAATAAATCAAATGGGGAAACGTGGATGGAGTGTCGCAGGCTTCGCCTAGCTGGAGTGTTAAGTTAGCAATCATGGATTATGTATATGTTAAACAATGGCATCAATTTTTAGCCGTTTTTAGTCTGTTACTGTTTTGGCTGCGCGTGATATTGCGGCTGACTCACCGTAAATGGTTGCAGTCTAAGTGGCTAAGGGTCCTTCCTCATGTTAACGATTCCTTACTATTGGTGGCTGGGATATGGATGTGCTATTTACTTACTTCATGGCCTTGGCAGTTACCATGGTTGCAGGTAAAGCTAGCGGCTTTACTGGCATACATCGGCGTTGCGAGCTATTGCTTAAAAGTGACCAGTTCCAGAGCGGCTTGTTTACTGGCTGCAGCTGGTGCGACTGGAATTTATATCTACATAGCCGGGGTTGCTATATCAAAATCTGTCTACTCTTGGTGGGAGCTTTATGGACATTGAATATCGTTTACCCGTGTTAAGGGTCATTTGGAAGTTACTTATTCTGGCTGCATTTCCATTATTAGTTTGGGGCTATTTAAAAGGGACGGGCTTAAGTTTTGTTCAGCTGGATGCAGGGACAAATATTCACAAGATGATTATATTTGCGTTGTATTTTGTACTGATCCTCGTTTGGTGGTGGCTTAACCCCAAAGTGCTGCGCTTATTAAGCCGGAGACGATAATGGTTTTAGAGTCACATATTTTTTACCCGTTGCTCACGCTGGTTATCTCAGGGTTAATCGGTTTTATTGTGGTCATAGTGTTAAATCAGCGCCATCAACAGGCTTGTACCCAACTAAGTACTGAAAACGCTCTTTTGGCGCAACGTTTAGAAGATATCGGTAACGATAAATCAGAGTTGCAATTAGCTCTTAAAGAGCTGCAAGTTAAAAATGATTTACAACAAGAACATATTACCAAGCTGACAACACGTTATCGTGAGGCGCAGGTGCAGTTACATAACGAGCGCCAGCGAGGTGAAGAGCGGCTTGCTCAACAAGCGTTATCGGAGCAAAAGTTAACCGAGCAATTTGAACGTTTATCGCAGCGTATTTATGCCGAAGAAACGGCGAAGTTTAAATCATTAAATAGAGACAGCTTGGAGCTGTTGCTTAACCCTTTACAGCAGCAATTGGCTGGTTTTAAATCTCAAGTAACCGAAACCTACAATAACGAAGCCAAAGAACGCTTTAGCCTAAAAGTTGAAGTGGAGAAATTGGCTAACCTTAACCAGCGCATGGTCGAAGAAGCTGCCAACTTAACGCAGGCATTAAAAGGGGACAACAAACAGCAAGGTAACTGGGGCGAAGTTATCTTACAACGTATTTTAGAAGACTCAGGTTTGCGAGAAGGCCATGAGTACCATGTGCAACAAAGTTTAAAAAATGAATATGGGCGTCGCTATCAACCTGATGTCATTGTCCATTTGCCAAAAGGTAAAGATATAGTCGTGGACTCGAAAGTCTCCTTAACGGCTTATGAACGCTTTTTTAATGCCGATTCAGAAATAGCTAAGAAGCAGGCATTGAGCGAACATGTACAATCGGTACGGTCACATATCAAGGGGCTTGGGCAAAAGGATTATCATAAGCTTAAAGGGGTCAGGACATTAGATTATGTGCTGTTATTTATTGCCGTTGAACCCGCTTTTTTACTGGCTGTGCAAGAAGACCCGAGTTTAGTTAAAACGGCATTAGACAATAATATTTTGCTCGCCAGTCCGGCTAATCTAATGATCGCGCTGCGCACCATAGAGAACCTTTGGCGTTACCAAAGGCAAGAGGACAACTCTCAGCTCATTGCGCAAAAAGCCGGTAAGCTATATGAAAAACTTAGGCTATTCAGTGAAGATTTACTTGAAGTTGGGGCATCTATTGATAAGGCGCAAGTTTCTTATCAGCGTTCGTTTAAGCGTTTTTCTCAAGGGCGAGGAAATGTCGTGCAACAAGCGGAGCAGTTAAAGAGTCTAGGCGCTGAAGTTAATAAATCGCTACCTTCTCAGTTACTTGCTGAGGCGGGGGAGGAAGGTGTAATGGCAGCAAGAACGCCATTATTTAAGGTGTCTGAATAAGCCGGTTTTGACGTAGTTAACCCAGGTGCTTGATGAGCAAAACAGTACATTTTTCTGCAAAAACGCGGTAAATATATCCCTCTAAGCTTTGCGGTAAAATATACGGTATCCGCTCGTAATTGGCTTAAGTAAAACTGAGGCTAGTTATGCTTAAGGGCGGCACAAACGGAACCAAAGTGTAGCCGCTTATTCACGCTCTAGTGATTGTAATGCTTCTAGTTTAGCTTGCAGTGGTAGCTCGGGTGCTGGTGTGCGTACTATGTCGATAGGAGATTTTGTCCCCCCCAGTAGTTGCGAGACTAGAAAGCACTGCCCATAAAGCAAACTTACAGGATTAAATAGGACGATAAGAGAGCCAATTATTAATATTTGTTTCATTATTTATTATCTTTTTTAAGCTAGTACAGCATATTACTTCACTGAACTTATAACATAGTTTGGCCTAATAAGCCTTTTTTCATGTCATATTATTACATCTAGGGCGTGGCTTGCCGTTTAATGATGTTTTGTTTTCTATAGCAAAGTAAGCAATGTCGATCATGGCTACGACTCTAACTAAGCTTAGTTAGCAGCTTGGTGTTATTGACTAAAAATAAGCGGATTGTCGGTGAAAATACTTGTGGCGCCCATTTGCCATAATCGCTGCGCTTGTTTTTTGTTATTTACTGTGTAGCACAGCAACGGGTAGCCTGCTGCAGTGATCGCCTTTGCTTGTACCTCGTTAATTAAATCGCTATCACAATGTAAACTCACGGCATTAAGGCGTTGCATAATGCCAAGCCAGCCCGAGGGAACGTCTTCAAATAATACGCCTATAGCCACATCAGGGCGCAGTGCCTTTAGTTCTGCCAAGGTGTCATGACAAAAGCTACTAATGACTAGGCTGTGGCTAAATTCCACTTGGCTTAATGCGTGGCAAACCGCTTGAGCCATGTGTTTGGGAGATTGTTGATAGGTTTTGATTTCCAGGTTTAGATTTAAACCTAAGCGATCAATGTAAATCAGCGCTTGGCTCAGGCTTGGCAGCTGCTCTCCTTGAAAACTAGCTGCAAACCAGTTGCCAACGTCTAACTGTTGTAATTGCTTAAAATTGAAGTCTGTTAAGGCGCCATTGCCGTTGCTACATCGGTCCAATGTGTCATCGTGCATGATGACACATTCACCTGATCCGCATAGCGTTGTGTCAATTTCAATCCAAGTTAAACCCAACTCAGCAGCGCGTTCAAACCCAGCGAAGGTGTTTTCTGGCGCTAGCTCTTTCACTCCCCGGTGTCCAATTAAAGGGGGAAAAGTGATGTTATTGCTCATACTAGCCTCGCCAAAATGCGGGAAAAAATAATACGGTAACCGTCAAAATCTCGAGCCTTCCCATCAACATAGCGACACTAAGTGCCCACTTTGAGCCATCAGGTAAACTAGCGAAGTTGCCTGATGGTCCAATCAGTTCACCTAAGCCTGGGCCAACATTAGACACAGCAGTGATAGCCCCCGTTAAAGAGACGACAACGTCAGAGCCAAAAGCGGCCAATATTGCGGCCGTGACCAAGATAGTGATGAAATAGGATAGGATGAATGCGACTAACGAGCGAATAATAGCGTCATTAACGCGGCGTTTATTATAGTTTTGTGGGAATACGCCGCGTGGATGTAGTAGCTGTTGAGTTTGTTTTTTTAGTAGTGTGGCGGCAATTTGGAAGCGGAATATTTTAATGCCACCAGAAGTTGAACCAGAGCAAGCACCGGCAAACATCAAGAAGAAAAAGATAAGTGTAGAAAAGTTCCCCCAGGCGCTGAAATCTGACAAACCAAAGCCAGTGGTCGTGATCACTGAGATAACGTTAAATAAACTAATTCGCACCGCGTCTGCAAATGTGAATGTGTTATGCCACCACAGAAATAACGTAATTAATACGGTGCTAACGAGCACTAGCTTAACAAAGCCAAGTATTTGAGCATCGCGATAAATGTGCTTGGTACTGCGTTTTTTAAAGGCATGGATGAGCAATAAAAAAGGTAAGCCGCCCAAGAACATAAATAAGCTGGCATTCCAGTGTGCAGCAGGACTGAAATGTGACATAGAGCTGTCAGATGTGGAGTAACCGCCAGTGGAGAGGGTGGTCATCGCGTGATTAATTGCTTCAAACTGGGTCATACCAGAGGCAAGGTAACCGAAGTAACAACAAATAGTGAGTACGAGATAAACCTGTAATATTTGCCATGCCAGTTGCTGCGTTTTGGGGGTGCTTTTATCGGACCATTCGGACGACTCGGTTTGGAATAAACGCATCCCCCCCACGTTTAAAAAGGGCAAAATTGCCACGCCCATTACAATAAATCCAATACCGCCAAGCCATTGTAGAATTGAGCGCCAGATTAGTACGCTATGAGGCATGGTATCTAGACCACTAAGAACAGTACTGCCAGTGGTTGTGATCCCAGACATGGTTTCAAAATAGGCATCGGTATAGCTTATGTGTTCAATCAGCATAAAGGGCAGTGCAGCAAATGCGCTACCTACCACCCACACTAAGGTGGTGAGCAAAAACATTTCCCGTACACCTAAACGAAAGTGTTGTACGCGGCCGAAATGAAGCAGTAAGAATGAGGCGGTATGGCCTAACACTATGGAGAGGAAAAATTCTTGCGTGCCGATGCCTGCGGTAAATAACGCCAGCAGCATAGGGATATACATAAACAAGGCAAGCTTAGATAATATCAATCCAGTGATAAAAAAAAGCGGCTTATAGTTTAGCATCTTGCTAGCTCTTTATTGGCTTAGAGGAAGAATGGACTAGGCTGGAATAGGCGTTCCACCTCAGGAATAAATTTCTTATTCACTAAAAACATCACCACGTGATCATCTTGCTCTATCTCGGTGTTGTCATGGGCAATCAACACTTCGTCACCGCGTACTATCGCGCCAATGGTTGTCCCAGGTGGCAGTTTGAGTTCACTGAGTTTTCGACCCACCACTTTCGAGGTGATTTTATCACCATGGGCGATAGCCTCAATCGCTTCTGCTGCGCCGCGGCGTAATGAATAAACGTTGGCTAAGTCAGCTTTTCGAACATGGGTGAGTAGAGCTGAGATGGTGGCTTGTTGCGGCGATATGGCAATATCAATTGGGCCACCTTGAACTAAGTCAACATAGGCGCCACGCTGGATTAATACCATCACTTTTTTCGCGCCAAGCTGTTTGGCGAGCATGGCCGACATAATATTGGCTTCATCATCGTTGGTCACGGCAATAAATACGTCGGTTTGGTCTATGTGCTCTTCTGTTAATAATTCATGATCGGAGGCATCACCACAAAATACGATGGTGTTATCCAATAATTCAGATAAGCGTTCGGCACGTTTATGGTTTCGCTCAATCAGCTTAACGCTATAGCTTTTTTCGAGAGCTTTCGCTAAGCCCGCACCGATATTACCGCCGCCAACAATCATAATGCGCAAATAAGGGCGCTCTAGTTTTTGCAGCTCACTCATTACGGCTCGAATATGGGCACTTGCCGCAACAAAAAACACTTCATCGTCCGCCTCGATAATAGTGGTGCCTTGCGGGCGAATGGCGTTACCTTGACGAAAGATCGCCGCTACGCGGGTTTCGATGTTGGGCATGTGTTGTTTAAGAGCAGCCAGCGCATTACCCACTAAAGGCCCGCCATAATAGGCTTTTAGACCCACCAAACCAACTTTTCCTTCGGCAAAGTCCACCACTTGCAGTGCGCCTGGATAGTCAATTAAGCGTTTAATATAGTCTGTGACTAATTGCTCGGGCGCGATTAAGTGATCGATGGGAACGTTTTCATTATTAAATAAGCGATCTTTTTCGCGTAGGAGCGCGGCTGAGCGGATCCGAGCGATTTTGTTTGGGGTATTAAATAGGGTATAAGCAATCTGACAGGCAACCATATTGGTTTCGTCGCTGTTGGTCACCGCGACTAACATATCGGCATCTTCTGCACCTGCTTCTCGTAACACATGAGGGTGAGCGGCATGGCCTTGCACTACGCGAAGATCAAATTTATCTTGTAAATCTCTCAGGTTTTCTTCATTTTGGTCAACGATGGTAATGTCATTGTTTTCGCCAACTAAGTTTTCAGCTAGTGTTCCACCTACTTGACCGGCACCGAGAATAATAATCTTCATTACTGACCCTTTAAACGGCCCATCGGGCCGGTTCAACGAATAACTAAGCTTTAAGCAATCTAGGCTTTACGCAACTTAGCATAATAAAACCCATCCATGTGTTCTTGCCCCGGCAAAATCTGCCAACCCGGATTTTCTGGGGTGTCGTCAGGATTGATGGGTAGCAGTATAGCGTCTTTATTTTCGGCTAAAAAGCCTTTGATTTGTTGTGTGTTTTCATCGGCTAAAATTGAGCAAGTGGCATAAAGCAAGGTTCCACCTGATTTAAGTAGTGCCCAGTTGGCTTTTAATATGGCTTTTTGTAGCTGCACTAGCTCGGCAATGTCCGAATCACGCCGTAACCACTTAATATCAGGATGACGCCTTATCACCCCCGTTGCACTACACGGAGCGTCAAGTAAAATACGATCGAATAGCTGTTCATCCCACCAAGTCTCCGGCAGGCTGGCATCACCATGGATCAAGCTTGCATTTAACCCGATGCGATCCAAATTATCTTGTACGCGCAGTAGGCGTTTTTGATCAAAGTCGATTGCTGTCATGGCTTGCAGATCGGGCTGATTTTCTAAAATGTGCGCCGTCTTGCCGCCTGGTGCGGCACAGGCATCTAAGATCCGCTCACCCGGCTGAGCATCAAGTAACAAGGCGGCCATTTGCGCGGCAGCGTCTTGTACCGAGCTCGCACCTTGGTCAAAACCAGTGAGTTTGCTGACATCAACGGGTTTATCTAAGCGCAGCGCTTGGCTTGAGATAGTCGAGGTTTTACTGGTAATGTCGCTTTCTGCTAATAAAGTTTGGTATTGCTCGGGTGAGTAATGACGACGGTTAACCCTTAGCCACATTGGTGCACGCTCATTACCCGCTTCAAGAATGGCTTGATAATTACTTGGGTAATTAGCCTGTAAGCGTTTTACAATCCAGCTTGGGTAGCAGTAAGTTAGTGTAATGTTATTTTCTACTTGTGCTATTAAGCTTTCTTCTTGACGCTGAAAATTGCGTAATACTGCGTTTATTAAACCTTTAAGGGCTGGAGCTTTGAGCTCTTTTACCCCGTTGACTGTGTCGGCGACTGCGGCATGAGCGGGAATTCGGGTATAAAGCAGTTGATAAATTCCCACTAGAACTAAGTAATGCAATGGCCGCTTTTTACCGGTTAACGGCTTGTCCATCAGACTTTTGCAGAAAAAATCTAATCGGGGAAGCCAGCGTAATACGCCGTAGCAAAGCTCTTGTAACAAAGCTTTATCTCTTGCCGCAACATTTTGCTGCGCTAGAGGTAGAGCATTACTCAGTGATTCCCCACGCTCTACTACATTGTTTAATACTTGAGCTGCTGCCGCTCTGACATTTTGATTAGCCAAGTTGACGCCCCACTGTGAACCAGTCTTGTTTTGCATTTAATACGTCTTGTACCGCCATGGCTTTTTTCCCTGGAATCTGTATCTGTTGTAAGTTCAAAATACCGTCACCCGTGGCGACTTGTATGCCATGTTTATCAGCAGAAATAATCGTACCTGCGGCAACATTAGCGTTTTGCTTGATAACAGTGGCTTGCCAAACTTTAATATTTTGGCCGTCAAGCTGAAAATACGAACATGGCCAAGGATTAAACGCTCGCACGCAACGCTCTATAAATTCAGCGCTGTCTTGCCAGTTGATTAATGCTTCTTCTTTGGACAGTTTCTTCGCGTAGTTAGCTAAAGCATCGTCTTGCGGCTGCGCTTGTGCTGTTTGATTAGCAATCGCTGCAACAGTATCTAGTAATGCATTCGGTCCTAACTCTGCGAGCTTGTCATACATACTTGCGCTAGTATCGCCGGCAAGGATGGGTAACTCGCTCTTACTAAGCATAGCGCCTGTGTCTAAGCCTTCGTCCATCTGCATAATGGTTACGCCGGTAGTGGCATCGCCAGCCCAAATGGCACGTTGAATCGGCGCCGCGCCGCGCCAGCGAGGTAGTAGCGAGCCATGTACATTAATACAGCCCATTTTTGGGGTGTTTAGTACCGCTAATGGCAGAAGTAAGCCATAAGCAACCACTATCATTAAATCAGCATTGAGGGACGCTAGCTCCGCTTTCGCTTCTTCAGACTTAAAGTTTTCAGGTTGAAACACAGGTAGATTGTGTTCAACAGCGAGGCTTTTGACGGCGCTGGGAGTGAGTTTTTTTCCGCGCCCCGCGGGTCTATCCGGTTGCGTGTAAACACCAACAATATTGCAATCTGCTTGGATCAAGGCGGCTAAATGGCGTGCGGCAAAATCAGGGGTGCCGGCAAAAACAATATTAAGTGATTTCAAGGCATTTCCATCTTAGTAAATTGGCAGGTCAAACTGCACCGCAACCTTTCAGCTAGCTGACGGGGCGGCGACAGTGAATATCATAGTGACAGCAAGGTTGATTAGCCTCGGCGCATCGCTTTTTCGATTTTGCTTCTGATGCGTTGACGCTTTAGTGGCGACAAGTAATCAATAAACAATTTGCCATTGAGGTGATCTATTTCATGCTGAATACAAACAGCCAGTAGTTCATCTGCTTCAAATTCGATGGTTTCACCATCAACATTTAAAGCGCGAACTTTGATGTGATCCGCTCGTTGAACATCTGCGCGGGTGTCTGGCACCGAAAGGCAACCTTCTTCCATAGTCTCAATCCCTGATGTTTCGATGATTTCAGGATTGATTAGCACTAAGCGTTCATTGCGTTCTTCTGACACATCAATCACTACAATGCGTTGATGTATATTAACTTGGGTTGCGGCAAGGCCGATGCCTTCCTCCTCGTACATAGTGTCAAACATATCCTCAACAATTTGTTTTATTTGAGGTGTGACCTGTGCAACAGGTTTCGCAACTGTTCTTAGACGTTCGTCTGGAAAATGTAATACTTCGAGCAAAGCCATGTTATTATCTTGATACAACTATAAATGTGATTATATGGATTGTTTCAATTCTAGACACTTCTTCGACGAATTGACAGACTAAATGCCTACACAGGGAGAGTTATGAAATTTAAACAAGCTGCGGCAGTCTTATTTGGGGCTTTGCTGTCGTTTTCCGTCACGGCCGATACTTTAAAATTAAAGGAAGGTCATCCCGATAGCTATATCGTCAAAAAAGGCGATACCCTGTGGGACATTTCAGCCTATTTCTTAGATTCGCCATGGCTGTGGCCAAGATTGTGGCAAACCAACCCTCAGGTTAAAAATCCACATTTAATCTATCCTGGCGATAAATTATACCTAACTTGGGTGGATGGTCAGCCTCAACTGGGGCGTAAACGTCTTAAAAAAATGTCGCCTAAACCGCGTATTGATGAAAAACGTTCGGCGGTGCCGACCATTCCACTGAACATTATTGAACCTTTCTTAACTAAAGATCACATTATCGATGAGAGCTTGCTGAAAGATGCGCCGCGAGTGATGGGGCAAAACAGTAAAAGTACCCGTATCATGAAAGGCGATATTTTTTACGGAGAAGGGCAGTATGATGCCAATGTTCACTACGGTATATATCGTGTCGGTGCAACTTACACAGATAAAACTACCAAAGAAGTATTAGGTTCTAAATTAAGTTATATTGCATCGGCTCAAGTTAGTCAGTCTAAAGATGTGACTACTACCGAGCGTGTTACGCCGATGTTAGTAACGAAGAGCGATACTGAAGCCAAGTTGGGTGACATTATACTGCCGATTCCTGAATACGATGTGCTGCCGGCATTTTTTATCCCAAGCTCTACACCGAAAGATATGCGTGGTTACATTGTTGATTCGTTATCTGAAAGAACAGCACTTAGTCGTGGCGATATTGTGGTGATTAATCAAGGTCGCCGTGAACAAATTGAACCAGGTGCTATCTTTAGTATTAAGCGCCCTGGAGCGCAGATAGTTGAGCGCGGTGAAAAGGTTGTTTATAAAGAAGATGCAAATACTTTTGAAAAAATATTTCTCTCTGGTGACGACAGTTTAACACTACCAGAAGAGACTATTGGCATGATGATGGTGTTTAAAGTATATGAAAAATCGAGTCTTGCGATTATTGTTCGTGGTAGAGAATTAGTTGGTCAGCACTTTGATATTGAAGGAGTCGACTTCTAATCCTGCTTACACTCGGCTCTGGTTGGCACTTCAAGCCACGCCAGGGCTGGGTAATGCCAAAGCCCTCAAAATAGTTGCTCACTGTGGTATTGAGCAACTTTTTCAACTCAGTATCTTAGCGCTCCAGCCTTTCAATTTAAATCCTATTCAAGTTAACAGTATTCTCCATCCTGATTGGCGTGCTATTGATGCAACCATTGCTTGGGCAAGCGAGAACAAGTGCGCCATTATTTGTTATGGTGATGAAACATACCCAGCTATTTTGAGAGAAATTGCTAGCCCGCCTTTAGTGTTGTTTGCCCAAGGTAATTTGGCTTTATTGGCGCAACCTCAAATAGCGGTTATCGGCAGTCGTAATGCAACTTATTATGGCCGAGATAAGGCGACCGAGTTCGCACAGCAATTAAGTCAGGTAGGATTAGTTATTACTAGTGGCTTAGCGTTAGGGGTGGACACTTGTGCCCATCAAGGGGCATTGCAGGGCAGTGGTGAAACTATTGCTGTATTAGGCTCTGGGCTGGGTAACATTTATCCAAAACGCAACCTTGGCTTAGCCCAAAAGATTAAAGAGCAGGGGTTATTGTTATCAGAGTTTTTACCCAAGACTCCCCCTCTTGCAAAAAACTTTCCACGACGTAACCGAATTATCTCTGGTTTGTCTCTTGGCACGTTAGTGATTGAAGCATCGATTAAAAGTGGTTCGTTGATCACCGCAAAGTATGCGCTAGAGCAAAACAGAGAGGTATTTGCGCTACCTGGATCGGTGGATAATGTTCAAGCCTGCGGCTGTCATTGGCTAATTAAACAAGGCGCTAAACTTGTCACTGAGCTGGCCGATATAATAGATGAGCTACAATTAATAGTAAGCCCACCGCCAGTTCAGCTGGCTTTACTAGAGGAGAAAAACACGGGAAATACGTTGCCATTTCCAAGATTGTTGGATAGTGTAGGTTTTGAAGCCACCTCGATTGACTTGGTGGTGGAACGTAGCGGAGAGCCTGTGCAACAAGTACAAAGTCAACTGCTGGAATTGGAACTCGAGGGTTGGATTGCACAAGTGCCCGAAGGATATGTCAGACTGAGGAGGGATTAATTATGTTCGACATCCTCATGTACCTTTTTGAAACATATATACACAGTGATGCTGAATTATTAGTGGATCAGGAGGAACTTACCGAAGAATTAACCCGTGCGGGTTTTCATCAAGAAGAGATATACAAGGCATTGGATTGGCTAGAAAAATTAGCTGACTTGCAAAACAATGACGAAAATCCATATCTTTGTCGTGATGTACAAAACTCAATTCGTATTTACACTCAGGAAGAGATGACTCGCCTTGATACTCAATGCCGAGGATTCTTATTATATTTGGAACAGATAAAACTCCTAAATTCTGTAACCAGAGAGATGGTTATTGATAGAGTGATGGAGTTAGATAACAACGAATTTGATCTTGAAGATCTTAAGTGGGTTGTACTGATGGTGCTATTTAATGTGCCTGGCAGTGAAAACGCTTATCAACAAATGGAAGACTTGTTGTTCGATGTTAATGAAGGTCCTTTACATTAATTAACTTCCGGGTGTAGAGGAAAGGTCAGCCTTTCCCTTACCCGTCCCAGCTTGCTCTCCTCCGCTAGGATCTAATTGCACTATCTCAAAAAATTGACTGCCAGAGTTAATCTTAGTTTGTTAGAATCTGCATGTTTTTTATTCACTAATGAGGCTTAAGTGTCCAAAATCGATCACTCGTTATTTTCTGCACATGAACATGCTCTAGAAAAAGAAGCTTGCCCTGAATGCGGCAACTTACTGCAGATGAAAAACAGTAAACATGGACCTTTCCTTGGGTGTAGTAATTATCCGCAGTGTGATTATAAGCGAGCTTTGCACCATCATGGCGATATTACGAAAGTGCTTGTTGGCAGTGATTGCCCTGAGTGTCATAGTGAATTAGCCATCAAGCAAGGGCGCTATGGCATGTTCATTGGCTGTACTGCTTTTCCTGACTGCCATCACATTGAATCATTAGCCCATGCGGATAAAACCGATATCACTTGCCCCAATTGCAAATCCGGTCGTTTAGTGCAGCGAAAATCTCGCTTTGGTAAGCTATTTTATGCTTGCGACAGCTACCCTAAGTGTAAGTATGCGGTGAATGAAAAACCTGTGGCGCAGCCTTGTCCAGATTGTGGCTGGGGCATCTTGACTGAGAAAAAAACCGCTGCTGGACTGCGTTTAGTGTGTCCTCAAAAATCATGTAAGTATAAAAGCGAAACCCTTTAACCCGCCATAATGAAAGAGTGCGTTGCGAGTTTGCCGTTAGAAAAAATATTGATTAAAACCTCGACGCCGTATTGAAAAAGAAGGACAGTTGTAAATGGCATTGCCAGATAAAGCCCAAGTAAAAGCCTACTTACTTAAGCTACAAGATCAAATTTGTGAATCATTAATGCAAGCCGATGGCTCGGGTGTGTTTATTGAAGATAAATGGCAACGTGAAGAAGGCGGCGGCGGTCGCACCCGCGTGTTACGAAATGGCGCTGTTATTGAGCAAGGTGGGGTTAATTTTTCCCATATCTCTGGCGATAAAATGCCGGCCTCTGCAACTGCTCATCGGCCTGAATTAGCAGGTCGACGTTTTGAAGCGATGGGGGTGTCTTTAGTGATCCACCCTAACAACCCTCACGTGCCTACCTCACATGCCAATGTACGTTTTTTTATTGCCGAAAAAGACGGTGAAGATCCGGTGTGGTGGTTTGGTGGTGGTTTTGACCTCACGCCATTTTATCCCGTGGATGAAGATTGCCAACATTGGCATCAAGTGGCCCATGATTTATGCCAACCCTTTGGTGAGCAAGTATATGGCGATTATAAAAAGTGGTGTGACGAATATTTCTTCTTAAAACACCGCAACGAAACCCGAGGTGTGGGTGGTTTGTTTTTTGATGATTTGAATAAGTGGCCATTTGAAGATTGCTTTGCGTTTATGCAAGCGGTGGGCAATGGCTATTGTGATGCTTATTTGCCGATCATGGCGCGTCGTAAAAATACGCCATTTACCGAGCAGCAACGCCAGTTTCAATTATATCGCCGTGGCCGCTATGTAGAATTTAACTTGGTTTGGGATCGCGGCACCTTGTTTGGTTTACAAAGTGGTGGTCGCACGGAATCGATTTTAATGTCGATGCCCCCGTTAGCCCGCTGGGAATACAATCTACAGGTTGAACCTGATAGTTTAGAGGCCAAGCTGACGCAATATTTAGTGCCACGAGATTGGTTGTAACAGTTGCTAACAAATATCGAACACGGCGTGTTTTTTCGCTAAATCGCAGCAAAACACGTCGCAGTCTCTAACGCGTCCTTAAATTAACCTACCTAGCTGAATATTATTGATTACGCATATGGCTAGCGAGCTGATCTAACGAGGCGCGCATTTGCTCTCGTACTTCAACATTACCGACTTGGCGATCAAGCGCCTTGTTCATACAAAACATCCATTGATCACGCATCTTGCAGTCGACTTTAAAGGGTAAGTGGCGCGCTCTTAAGCGTGGATGGCCATATTTTTCTTCAAACAACGGTGGTCCGCCGGTCCAGCCCGATAAAAATTCAAAGAACTTTTGTCTAATGGCATCTAAAGGTAATGGGTGGATAGCATATAAGTCCGCTGCTTCTGGTGCTGATTCCATAATGTCATAAAAATCATTGGCCAGTGCGCGCACTCCTGCTTCTCCGCCGAGTAATTGATAGGCAGTTAATGGTTCAATAGGTGTTGTTTCGACTTTTTTTGGAAACAGTTTTTTTATCAAATTCATTGTTAACATTTTGCTGTAAATGGAATAATAACGGCAGTAGCGGTTTAGCCGCACCAGATTTATCGATTATCGGCTCATCAGCATCAAGCTATCGAATCTCGAATTAACGACCAAAAAGGTAGAACATGGATAAGTACGCAGTATTTGGTAATCCCATCGGTCACAGTAAGTCACCTTTTATTCACACTTTGTTTGCTCGTCAGACACATGAGGATATCAGTTATCAAGCCATCGCGGCACCTTTAGATGACTTTGCGGGTGAGTTAAAGCGTTTCTTTGCCGCCGGTGGCAAAGGTTGTAATGTGACGGTGCCGTTCAAGGAGCAAGCGTTTGCTGCGGCGGATATTCTCACCCCTCGTGCTCAGTTAGCAGGTGCGGTCAATACGTTAAAACTAACCGACGATAACCTCGTCATTGGTGATAACACCGACGGGGCTGGCTTGGTTCAAGATTTAAAGAACTTTCATGTTAATATCCAAGGTGCGCGTATTTTACTGTTAGGGGCTGGCGGCGCAGCGCGTGGCGTATGTGGTCCTTTATTAGATGAGCAACCCGCCGAGTTAATCATTGCTAATCGCACTTTTAGTAAGGCGCAAACCTTAGCTGACATCTTTGCCGAGAAAGGCAATATTAGCGCCGCAGAATTTTCTAGTTTAAGTGGCGACTTTGATTTAATCATTAACTCCACGTCAGCGAGCTTATCGGGCGATTTACCGCCGATTGAGTCTAGCCTTGTGCGTCCTGAAACAGCGGTTTATGACATGATGTATGGCGCGGGTGATACTGTGTTTTTAGCATGGGCGAAAGCGGCCGGTTCACGTTTAACACTTGATGGTTTAGGCATGTTGGTGGGTCAGGCGGCAGAAAGCTTTGCGGTATGGCGCGGTATTCGCCCTGGCAGCAAGCAAGTGATGGCTGAGTTGCGTCGTAACTTAGCGCTTTAGCAGGTGAATTGAGATGAACCAAAGTATTCAATTTCCAGATCAACAGCAATGGCACCAAGCGAAAGGCATGGTCGTGTTCCCCGCGTTAAATGGCGGGCAGCTTATTCAATGTCATGTAAGCCTGAATTTTTTGACGCAGCACGGTGAGCTAGCGGATTCATCATCCGCCAGTGTATTAGCTTTATTCGAGCAGTTACGTTTTGACTTAGAAGAATTAGCCGAAGAAAAAATAGCTAATGAAGACTTTGATACTAATGGCGACATTAACTTAACGTGATAACAATATTTGAGCGCCGTGGGGGATAAGCGTTATAGACAAGTTAGCTTAAGATTATTAACCTGAGCAAAATGAAAGATGCAGTGAAGCAAATACAGCAGTTGAGGAGAGTAGTGTGGTTAAAGTATTAGTAAACGGTGCTAAAGGCCGTATGGGCAGCGAAGCGGTTAAAGCGATTAATAACGATCCAGAGTTAACTTTAGTTGGAGAAGCTGACTTTGGTGATGATTTAGCGGCAAAAATTGTGCAATGCCAAGCTGAAGTGGTGGTTGATCTGACGGCAGCGTCAGCAGGATTTAACAATACTCAAACCATATTAAATGCCGGCGCTCGTCCTGTTATTGGCACCAGCGGTTTTCAGCAGTATCAAGTTGATGAATTAGTTGCTCTTTCTGTAGAGAAAAAACTCGGCGGCCTGATTGCACCTAACTTTTCGGTTGGTGCGGTACTGATGATGAAGTTTGCTGCGGAAGCGGCGAAATATTTACCCGATGTTGAAGTCATTGAAGCGCACAGCCCGCAAAAAGAAGAAAGCCCATCGGGTACTGGCGTTCGCACGGTCGAGCTAATTGCTGCAGCACGTACGAAAGCACCGCTGCCAACCTCGGATAAAGAGTTAATTGAAGGAGCTCGCGGCGCTAACTTACACGACGTGCCATTACACTCTATTCGCTTACCGGGTGTGGTTGCGCAGCAAACGGTATTTTTTGGCGGCTTAAGTGAAACCCTTAAAATTGAGCATAACTCTCAACATCGTGAATCATTCATGCCTGGTATCTGTTTGGCTTGTAAGCAAGTTATGACCCGAGAGCAACTCGTTTATGGTTTAGAGCATTTAATGGATTAATTGAGTCAATAGAAATTCTGCAAGGACCGTAACGACTAAGGACTGATTTTTCAGTCCTTTTTTGATAAATAAGGCGTAAAGATGAAAAAATATTTAACTCTTTTACTTCTCCCTTTTTCTGCATGGGCTACAGAGATAGTTGATAACCCACCTAAGGTTCCCGTTAAAAAGGATGAGTCGGTTAAAATTGAAGCACCTGCGGCTCATGTCGAAGCCATTAAATCTAATTTGACCTTGCTAGGAACCACTGTTAAGCCCAATAGTTTTCGTACTTTGTCATGGTCGAGCGAGCAATCATTTACTGGGATTGATTTAGGCACCCCTGTATTGGTGGCAAGTGGTGCGCAGCCGGGGCCGACCTTGTGCTTAACTGCAGCGGTCCATGGTGATGAATTAAATGGTATTGAAATCACTCGTCAAGTTGTACACCCATTAGACACTAACAAACTCAAAGGCACGGTGATTGGTGTACCCATAGTGAACTTAGATGGTTTTCATAATTCATCTCGTTACCTTAAAGATCGTCGTGACTTAAACCGTTACTTTCCTGGTTCAACCGAAGGCGCGTCGGCGTCACGTATTGCCTATTCTTTTTTTAGCCAGATTATCACCCATTGTGATGCCTTAGTGGATCTTCATACTGGGTCTTTTTATCGCACCAACTTGCCACAAATACGGGCTGACTTAAGCCATCCGCCATTGGCTGAATTTAGTCGAGGTTTTGGCGACATTACCATAGTGCAAAGTAAAGCCAGTACCGGTACCTTACGAGGTGCAGCGATGGAGCATGGCATTCCAGCGGTTACCATGGAACTAGGAGCACCGATGAGTCTTGATTTAGACAGTGTATCGGTTGGAGTGGCTGCTATTAAGCGTCTGATGCGCAGTATGGATATGCTGCCAGAGCCTTATCGTGGTGGAAGCGTGCAACCTATTTATGTTGAATCGTTTTGGTTGCGCTCTGATCACAGTGGTATTTTTGTTAGCAATGTTTCCCTTGGTGCAAAAATTAAAAAAGGCGATATTCTCGGCACGGTAACGGATCCAGTAACCAATGCTGCATTTCGTGTGCGGGCTCAATCAAACAGCACGGTAATAGGCAAAGCAATTAATCAGTTTGTTTATCCTGGTTTTGCTGTGTTTCACTTAGCGATTAATACTACGCCGGAAAAAGTAGAGAAAAAAGCAGCAGAAATACAACATCAGGAGGAAACTCAAGAGCGCGCGATAGAGGGGTTAGATGAGGAGCCTGAAATTGAGGGCGGTGATGTTGGATCCGATGATGCAGAAGAAATGGATGGCTAGTGGTGTTAGCCTCTTGTAGTCCATAACCCGAGCTATTGATAAGTAAAAAAAGCTTTATCTGTATCTACTCGTAATAGACCTGAGCAAAACTAAGGTTAAGTTGAGCCTATTCAAGGTATCGTTGTAAGCATGCTTTAAGACCTGCTTCTGCTTCTTTTTTGCCGCTATACGACGAGCCTTTGATACTGTTAGCCCAATCTTGTTGTTGCAAAATAAGCCGAGCTAAGAGGGCTTGCTCTGAAGGTGAAACATCTTCAGTACGCCCGTGCTTGATTAACCACTTTTTGATATTGGGTAAGATAAATGCTAGCGGACGGTGATACTGCACATAGGTCTGAATATCTTGGATTAAGTCAGTTGGGGCGGGTGTGTGATGGCTATTTATAATAAAACATGCCAGCTCGGGGGGGAGGTGTTTTAATGGTCCGCAAAAATGATCGCCAAGTTGATTAAATAGGCGCTCTTGGCACTGGAATAGCCAAGGGGCCTGCTCGGCGGTTAATGGCATTAACATTAATGCGCTATAACAACCGCTAGCGCTATCTTGCGTTAAACCTAAATGAGCGATCTGAAAGCCTAAGCGCTGCCAGAATTGACCGAGTTCGAGGGTTAAGCCAAAGCTAGAGCCGAGAAAATCATATCCTTGTCCGCTAGCCCATTTACTGAGTTGTTTAACTAGGTAGCTACCTAAGCCCTGCTGTTGTAGGCTAGGGTGAATAGCAATGCGCATAATACGGGCATAATGCTTAGCGCCTGCGGCTTGCTGTCCACCATGAAATAGCAGCGATTGGGGAATTAAATGACCTTGAATGCGCCTTTGTCCGTGATAAACATCTTGGCTTAATGACTCTGATAATTGACCTTCACTACAAATAATGGCGGCGCCGATAATTCCTTGCCCTTGCTGCAGTGCCATTATCTGAATACCTGGGTTATCCAGCAACGCTCTTAAATCTGACGGCTTAGTCTGATAATGAGCGCATACTAATAACGAAAAAATAGCGCGCAGCAATGCTTCGTTGTTACTTAGCTCTTGTGGCATAACCTGACGAACAACCAGCTCTTCATCTTGTTGGGTTAAGCTCAATGATGGTAGCTGCGCATCGAGTAATAAAGCATTAAAAATCAATGCCTCGACTGGATCGTCCTCAGCCCAACGAATCGGTGATTTGAGATGAGTTTGTTTATACCCGTTTGAAACGCGTTGTAAATAGGGGATAAATTTAAGACTGAAGCCTCGTCCTGAGCCCTCATAACCATGCAAAGTTGAACAAAATACCACCCGTTTGTAATTTTGGTTAAGCTGTTGCAGTAAAGGAATGGGTAGGGCAGCGGCTTCATCAATGAGCAATAATGTTGCTTTTGGCTGTTCTAAAATCAGTTGGTCGGGAGCAAAGAATGTAAGGGTATTTCCTTGGTAGTTTAAATTGTTGCCAACCCTTTCTGCTGCGGGCAAGTTGGCTTGAGCAAGTTCAAAGACACTTTGTACGGCCTGAGGTGAGGGGGCCGTTAATGCTATCTCAATTTGTTGCTCTTGCGCGAGTAATTGCGCAGCGGCAATACCAAGCGCTGCTGACTTTCCGCGGCCACGATCGGCGGTTAGTATTAAAGGGCGGTTGGCTCTGCCGGCACTTACTTTATGGATCGATGCCACGGCATCGGCTTGCTCTTGGTTTTTATATGGTGCCTGATATTGCGGTATGTGAAATGTTACTGACTCAGTGTTTGACAGGTGCTCAATACTAGGTAGCGGCTGACCTTGTTCGACGATAGTTGCACTGGGATCTTGTCGTAATAATGCAACCAACCGTGCCAAAAATAAGCTCTTTTTTGGTGGCGGCGATTGTGCGGATATAAACCTTAGGTAATCAGGATCTTGATAACTAGGCCAGGTATCAAGTGGTGGACAAATAAGAATGAGTATTCCCCCGCCAATTAATGTCCCACTGAGGGCACCGAGTGCGTCTGCAGATAAACCTGAGTAGGCATCAATAATCAGCTGTGAGCACTGTTGTCCCAGTAATAAATGAGCTTGTTTTACTTGATAATAGCGAGTAGATGCCGGTAGCGAGATAGTTGGAACAGGGGCGCCAATAAATAAAGCTTCAGGCTCAATCATAGGCACAATGGCACGATGAGCCCAGGCTTGCTCACCGCTAAGAATAAGTAAGCGGCGGTGATTTGTTTGCTGCGCTTGTTTAATGAGAGCATTAACTAATGGAAGTATGTTCAATCTGACGCTACCTGAATTACAAAATACCTGATTCCGGTTGTCCACTAAGGACAAAGGCACTATATGGGAAAATAGCAGAGAATGCGAGAAGGTGACTAGTGTGCAGGGTTGTGCATTTTTTTCGGTTTTATGATAATTTTATGCTTATTTATTGATGCGGGTCTCATTTCAGGTTGGATTAATTAACGGGTTTATAGCGCTTTGATAATATGGCTAAAACCGCTGATTTATTGCGGGTTTCATACTTAGCGAAGGATGCGCGAACTTATTTTATGTTTCAAACATTAGTTCAAAATATGCCGAGGGCAAAGGGATTCGAAGCCTTTTGTTATTCTGGCCTTGGTAGTTTATCAAGCCTCTATCAGGGCTGCACTTTGTTACTGGTCGATGATCAAAGTTTATATGTGGTTGCGCGTGCTAACCATAGAGAGGGAGTGCGGTATTTTTCTACGCCTTTATCGGTCTACCAAGAGCCTGACTTTCCTTTAATATCATGTTATTCAGTGATAAACGAAGGCAAAAGTGTGGATGGCATTCTGCCTTTAGTAAACCAGCAAGGTATTATTGGTTTATTAATTGTAGAAGGTAAGAAGGGAGTATCGTCAAAAGTAAACGAGTATTTACTCGAAGCCCTTAGTTTTGGGTTAGATAATTATCGCTTGTCATTAGTTCATCAGGCTCAGCAATCAGAGTTACAGCGCAAAGAACTTGCCTTGGCCAGAGCGGACGAGCAAACAGCTGCGTTTTCAGGACTACTGAAAGAGTTACATGAAATCACTATTGAACTGTCTAAGTTATATTCATTAGATGAATTGTATCGCCATACTGTTGAGGCTGGTACGACTCGTCTTGGTATTGATCGTATGGCGGTATTTATCATGGATACCGAGCGCGATATGTATTTTGGTACTTATGGTACTAATGAACAAGGTGAGGTTGTTGATGAGAGCTATTTTCAAAACAACATTCCAAATGTGCCATTTGTACAAGAAGCGTTAACACGTAAGGACTATTTAAGCGTTTGGGATGATGCGCCCATTTTGCATGATACCAAGGAAATAGGCTCAGGCTGGAATGCGATGATTGCCCTATGGCATGGTGATGAAACGATAGGTTGGATTGCCTGTGACAATTTCATTAATCACAAACCGTTACCAGACTACCAAAAAGAAGTATTAATCCTTCTCGCTTCCACGGTCGCGCAAATGATCATGCGCAAACAAGCTGAAGAGCAAGTGATGTTACTTAACAGAGAGCTTGAATTGCGAGTACGAGAGCGTACCACTGAACTTGCTCAAGCCTACCGAGCTTTGGCAGACGCTAATTCTGCATTACAGCTGGTTTCTGCGATTGATTCGTTAACTGGTTTAGCAAATCGGCGAGCTTTCGATGAGCGGCTAGAATCAGAGTGGATTAATGCGCTACGTGAGCACAGCAATATTTCTTTAGTTTTGATCGATGTTGACTTTTTCAAGCAATATAATGACAGGTTTGGCCACCCCGAAGGGGACGTTTGCCTACAACGCATTTCGCAGGCCCTAAAAGAGTGTGTTAATAGTAATAAAGATCTTGTTGCCCGTTATGGCGGTGAAGAAATCGTTTTACTTTGTCCTGGAATCAGTGCCGAGCAAACCGCCGTACTGGCAGAGCTTTGTCGTAAGAAAATTGAGCTGCTCAATATTTCACATCCGGAAAATGGGATTAAAGAACGAGTAACCATTAGCTTGGGACATGTTTGTATCCAACCCGTGAATGGCATGCCTCACAAAAATCTGATTTGCATCGCCGATCAGGCTCTCTATCACGCCAAGCAGACAGGCCGCAATATCTCGGTACAAGCCGAATACGGCCAATTCAAATAGTAAACTTAAAATATCTACAATTAACTGCATTCCATCGATTGCAAATTCACCATATCTCTGTATAATGCGCTCCACTTGCTAATAGAGTAAGTGGAGCAATAGCTCCCTGCCAGAATTACTGGCCACACAGAGCCCCCGATTTGGGTGGCTAATGGTTTAAGCCTCACTAATCACTTATTTTAAGTAAAGTAGATTGGTGGAGTTTTTTTTATGTTTTTAACTATTGGAGCCTTGGTCCATGCAGAACCAAAGAATCCGTATCCGCCTGAAAGCGTTTGATCACAGACTGATCGATAACTCTACAGCGGAAATCGTTGAAACTGCAAAGCGCACGGGTGCTCAGGTTCGTGGTCCGATTCCACTGCCTACTCGTAAAGAGCGCTTTACTGTACTGGTTTCTCCGCACGTAAACAAAGATGCGCGTGATCAGTACGAAATTCGTACGCACAAGCGCTTGATTGATATCGTAGAGCCAACTGACAAGACTGTTGACGCACTAATGAGGCTAGATCTAGCCGCTGGTGTTGACGTTCAAATCAGCTTGGGCTAAACGGAAGAGAAAGAGGTTATAACAATGACAATCGGTCTAGTTGGTCGTAAAGTTGGTATGACTCGCATCTTCACTGAAGATGGCGTTTCTATTCCAGTTACGGTAATTGAATGTACTGCAAACCGCGTTACTCAGGTTAAAGGCCTAGAAACTGACGGTTACAGCGCAATTCAAGTGACCACCGGCACCAAAAAAGCAAGCCGCGTAAATAAACCTCAAGCAGGTATTTTCGCGAAAGCTGGTGTTGAAGCAGGTCGCGGTTTGTGGGAATTTCGTCTTGCAGACAATGAAGGCGCAGACATCCAAGTGGGTGCTGAGCTGAACGTTGATAATTTCAACGAAGTAAATAAAGTAGATGTTACTGGTCAATCTAAAGGTAAGGGCTTCCAAGGTGCTGTTAAGCGTTGGAACTTCCGTACTCAAGATGCGACTCACGGTAACTCTCTTGCCCATCGTGCACCGGGTTCAATTGGCCAATGTCAAACTCCAGGTCGCGTATTTAAAGGCAAGAAAATGGCTGGTCACATGGGTGCTGTTCGTGTAACGACTCAGAACCTAGAAGTTGTTCGTGTTGACGCTGAGCGTAACCTTATCCTTGTAAAAGGTGCGGTACCAGGTGCAATCAACGCTGACGTCATCATCAAACCTGCCGTCAAAGCGTAACAGGAGATAGTAATGGAATTGGTATTGAAAGACGCGCAAAGCGCTCTTGAAGTTTCCGAAACTACCTTCGGACGTGAATTCAACGAAGCCCTGATTCATCAGGTTGTCGTTGCATACGCTGCAGGTGCTCGTCAAGGTACACGTAAACAAAAGACTCGTGCAGAGATCGTTGGTACGGGTAAAAAACCTTGGCGTCAAAAGGGTACTGGCCGCGCACGTTCTGGTAGCCAAGCGAGCCCAATCTGGCGTTCTGGTGGTGTAACTTTTGCTGCGCGTCCACAGGACCACAGCCAAAAAGTTAACAAGAAAATGTATCGTGGTGCGGTTCAAAGCATCCTTTCTGAACTTGTTCGCCAAGATCGTCTAGTAGTTGTTGAAAACTTCGCTGTTGAAACACCTAAGACTAAAGAGCTAGTAGCTAAGCTGAAAGAGCTTGAGCTAAACGACGTTCTTATCATCACTGAAGAAGTAGATGAGAACTTGTTCCTAGCTGCGCGCAACTTATACAAAGTTGACGTACGTGATGCTGCTGGTATCGACCCTGTTAGCCTAATCGGCTTTGAGAAAGTTCTTGTTACTGCTGCTGCAGTTAAGAAGATTGAGGAGGCTTTAGCATGATCAGTGAAGAACGTTTACTGAAAGTACTGAGTGCTCCACATATCTCTGAGAAGAGCACTCGTTCTGCTGAACTAGACAACACAGTTGTGTTCAAAGTTGCTACAACAGCAACTAAAGCAGAAATCAAAGCAGCAGTTGAAAAACTGTTTGAAGTTGAAGTGACTGGCGTTAGCACTCTTGTTGTTAAGGGTAAAACCAAGCGTCATGGTCAACGTGTAGGTCGTCGTTCCGATTGGAAAAAGGCTTACGTGACTCTGGCAGACGGTGCTGAAATCGATTTCGCTGGCGCTGAGTAAGAGGAACTTTATCAATGGCTATTGTAAAATGTAAGCCTACATCTCCAGGTCGTCGCCACGTCGTTAAAGTGGTTAACAACGACCTGTACAAAGGCAAGCCATACGCACCACTACTTGAGACTAAGTCTAAGTCGGGTGGTCGTAACAACGGCGGTCGTATTACAGTTCGTCACATCGGTGGTGGTCATAAGCAACACTATCGTGTAATCGACTTTAAACGTAATAAAGATGGCATCCCTGCAAAAGTAGAGCGTTTGGAATATGATCCAAACCGTACTGCGAATATCGCACTAGTACTTTATGCAGACGGTGAGCGTCGCTACATCTTAGCACCTAAAGGTGTTCAAGCTGGCGATGCACTACTATCTGGTATTGATGCGCCAATCAAAGCAGGTAACGCTCTTCCTATGCGTAATATCCCAGTAGGTTCTACTGTGCACGCTGTGGAAATGAAGCCTGGTAAGGGTGCTCAATTAGCTCGTTCAGCAGGTGCTTACGCACAAATCATCGCTCGTGATGGTGACTATGTAACACTACGTCTTCGCTCTGGCGAAATGCGTAAAGTTCAGTCAGATTGTCGCGCGACGATTGGTGAAGTTGGTAATGCTGAGCACATGCTTCGCCGTCTAGGTAAAGCTGGTGCAAGCCGCTGGCGCGGTGTTCGCCCTACAGTACGTGGTGTTGTAATGAACCCGGTTGATCACCCACACGGTGGTGGTGAAGGTCGTACTTCTGGTGGTCGTCATCCTGTTTCACCATGGGGTGTGCCAACTAAGGGCTACAAGACTCGTTCGAACAAGCGTACTGATAAGTACATTGTACGTCGTCGTAATAAGAAATAATTAGAGGAATACGCCATGCCACGTTCTCTCAAGAAGGGTCCATTTATTGACCTACACTTGTTGAAGAAGGTAGAGAAAGCGTTGGAAAGCGGTGACAAAAAGCCTGTTAAGACTTGGTCCCGTCGTTCAATGATCATTCCAGATATGATTGGTTTGACCATCGCTGTCCATAATGGTCGTCAGCACGTACCAGTATTTGTAACCGATGAAATGATCGGCCAAAAATTGGGTGAGTTTGCACCAACTCGTACTTATCGCGGCCACGTCGCAGATAAGAAAGCGAAGAAGAAGTAAGGAGTAGATAATGGAAGCTTTAGCTAAACATAAGTTTGCTCGTACTTCGGCGCAAAAAGCACGTCTAGTTGCTGACCAGATCCGTGGTCTACCAGTTGAAAAAGCGCTAAACATTTTAACTTTCAGCGACAAAAAAGCCGCTGACCTAGTTAAGAAAGTTCTTGATTCTGCTATTGCTAACGCTGAGCACAATGAAGGCGCTGATATTGATGAACTAAAAGTTGCCAAAATTTTTGTTGATGAAGGTCCAACCATGAAGCGTATTATGCCTCGTGCTAAAGGCCGTGCTGATCGCATTCTTAAGCGTTCAAGCCACATCACAATTGTGGTATCGGACAGGGGATAAGTAATGGGTCAGAAAGTACATCCTAACGGTATTCGCCTAGGTATCACTAAGCCTTTTAGCTCTACCTGGTATGCCGAAAAAGACTTCGCTGCTAACCTATACGGTGATTTCGAAGTGCGTCAGTTCCTTACTAAAGAACTGAAAAATGCGTCATTGTCTAAAATTACTATTGAACGCCCTGCTAAGAGTATTCGTGTGACTATTCACACTGCTCGCCCAGGTGTTGTTATTGGTAAGAAAGGCGAAGACGTAGAAAAATTGCGCAATGCAGTGGCTAAAATGGCTGGTGTACCTGCACAAATCAACATTTCCGAAGTGCGTAAGCCAGAGTTAGATGCCAAGCTAGTAGCTGACAGCATCTCTTCTCAGCTAGAGCGTCGTGTTATGTTCCGTCGTGCTATGAAGCGCGCAGTTCAAAATGCAATGCGTCTTGGTGCTAAAGGTATCAAAGTTGAAGTAAGTGGTCGTCTTGGTGGTGCTGAAATCGCACGTACTGAGTGGTATCGTGAAGGTCGTGTGCCTCTACATACACTACGTGCAGACATCGATTACTCGACGTCTGAAGCTTTAACTACTTACGGTATCATTGGTGTTAAGGTTTGGATCTTTAAAGGTGAAGTTCTTGGTGCACTACCATTAGGTGGTCAACCAGAAGCACCTGCCAAGCCTAAACGCAAAGGCCGTGGTAAGTAAGGAGATTCAGAAATGTTGCAACCAAAACGTACTAAATTCCGTAAGCAGCACACCGGTCGTAACCGTGGTCTAGCTAAAGGACAAGACGTTAGCTTTGGCCAGTTTGGTCTTAAAGCGACAGGACGTGGCCGTTTGACTGCACGTCAAATTGAAGCTGCACGTCGTGCGATGACTCGTGCGGTTAAGCGTCAAGGTAAAATCTGGATCCGCGTTTTCCCTGATAAGCCTATTACAGAAAAACCTCTTGAGGTTCGTATGGGTAAAGGTAAAGGTAACGTAGAATATTGGGTTGCTCAAATTCAACCTGGTAAAGTCCTTTACGAAATGGAAGGCGTTCCAGAGGCGATAGCACGTGAAGCATTTGCACTAGCAGCTGCTAAACTGCCTATCAGTACTACTTTCGTAACAAGAACGGTGATGTAATGAAAGCAAGCGAACTTAAAACTAAGAGCGTTGAAGAGCTGAATGCTGAACTGTTAAGCCTATTACGCGAGCAGTTCAACCTACGCATGCAAGCGAGCACAGGCCAACTGGCTCAAACTCACTTGCAAAAAGAAGTACGCCGTAACATCGCGCGTGTTAAAACTTTGCTAACTCAGAAGGCAGATGCGTAATGAGCGAAAATACTCGTACTCTTCAAGCTAAAGTCATCAGCGACAAGATGGACAAGTCCATCACAGTAGCGATTGAACGTAAAGTGAAACATCCGATCTACGGTAAGTTCATCAAGCGTACTACTAAGTTACACGTACATGACGAAACAAATCAGTGTGTTGAAGGCGATTGGGTTCTTATCCGTGAATGTCGTCCTCTTTCTAAGACTAAGTCTTGGACATTGGTTGAAGTAATTGCAAAAGCTTAATTTTTAAGCTTTTTCAAAAAAAGCGGCGCCTTTATTGGGGCCGCTTTTTATTTATACTACCTTTTCTCAGAATGTGGTGTTATAATGCGCCGCCCTCTAAAGGGAAGGTAGCCATGATTTCAGATTAGGCTGAAATCTTGTTGTAATAATAGCGGAGCACTGAAATGATCCAGATGCAAAGTATGCTTGACGTGGCTGATAACTCAGGCGCACGTAGCGTAATGTGTATTAAGGTCCTTGGTGGCTCGCACCGCCGTTATGCAGCGATTGGTGACATCATCAAAGTTACTGTTAAGGAAGCAATTCCTCGCGGTAAAGTTAAAAAAGGTGATGTTTACAATGCTGTGGTAGTGCGTACCAGAAAAGGTGTACGTCGTCCTGATGGTTCTTTGATTCGTTTTGACCGCAATGCTGCGGTTATCTTGAATGCAAACAAACAACCAATTGGTACACGTATCTTTGGGCCTGTGACTCGTGAACTTCGTTCAGAGCAATTTATGAAAATTGTGTCTCTGGCACCTGAAGTACTGTAAAAGGCGGAGTCAATAATGGCAGCAAAAATTATTCGTGACGACGAAGTGATCGTACTAGCCGGTAAAGATAAAGGTAAAACTGGTAAAGTTACCAAAGTTCTACCTAACGGCAAAGTGTTCGTCGAAGGCGTAAATACTATCAAGAAGCACACCAAGCCAAACCCTCAATTGGGTGTAGCAGGTGGCATCGTTGAAAAAGAAGCGGCAATTGACGCTTCAAACGTTGCGGTCCTTAACCCATCTACGGGTAAAGCTGATCGTGTTGGTTTTAGACTTGAAGACGGCAAAAAAGTACGTTTCTTCAAATCTAATAATGAAACTGTGAAGTAATTGGAGTTTACGATGGCGAAACTGCATGATTTTTACAAAGAGACAGTAGCGTCTGATCTTCAAACGAAGTTCGGTTACAAATCTGTCATGCAAGTCCCTCGGATTGAAAAGATCACCCTAAATATGGGTGTTGGTGAAGCTCTGGCTGATAAAAAAGCACTAGAGAATGCGGCTGCTGATATGGCTGCAATTTCTGGTCAAAAGCCACTAATCACCAAGGCGCGCAAATCTGTTGCGGGCTTCAAGATCCGTGAAGGCTACCCTATTGGTTGTAAAGTGACCTTACGCGGTGAACGGATGTGGGAATTCTTCGAACGCTTGGTTAGCATTTCGCTACCACGTGTACGTGACTTCCGCGGCTTGAATCCTAAGTCATTCGACGGCCGTGGTAACTACAGCATGGGTGTACGTGAGCAAATCATCTTCCCTGAAATCGATTACGATAAAGTCGATAAAGTACGTGGTCTTGATATTACTATCACTACTACTGCTGCTTCAGATGAAGAAGGTCGTGCACTGTTAGCTGCATTCAACTTCCCATTCCGTAAATAAGGTGTAGGGTTATGGCTAAACAATCCATGAAAGCACGTGAAGCAAAACGTGAAAAACTGGTTAGCAAGTACGCTGAACAACGCGCAGCGCTAAAAGCGGCGATCACTGACGTGAATACATCAGATGAAGACCGTTGGGCTGCAGTGCTTAAGCTACAAACGCTACCTCGTGATTCCAGTAAGAGTCGTCAGCGTAACCGCTGTAACGTTACTGGTCGCCCACATGGTTACCTGCGTAAATTCGGCATGAGCCGTATTAAGCTGCGTGAACACATGATGCGCGGTGAAGTTCCTGGCCTTAAAAAGGCTAGTTGGTAATCCACTATCACGGAGTAAGCAAATATGAGCATGCAAGATCCTATTGCTGATATGCTAACACGCATTCGCAACGGTCAAGCGGCCAACAAAGTTGCAGTGAAAATGCCATCTTCTAAGCAAAAAGTAGCTATCGCTGCAGTGCTTAAAGAAGAAGGCTATATCGCTGATTTCGCTGTAGTTGGTGAAGCTAAACCAGAATTGGAAGTAACTCTTAAGTACTTCCAAGGTAAAAAAGTTATCGACAGCATTAAACGTGTTAGTCGTCCAGGTCTGCGCATCTACAAAAGCTCTTCAGAACTGCCAAAAGTTCTTGACGGCCTAGGTGTTGCAATTGTTTCAACTTCACAAGGTGTGATGACCGATCGTGCAGCGCGTAAAGCGGGCATCGGTGGTGAGATCATCTGTTACGTAGCTTAAGGAGTAGATATGTCACGCGTTGCTAAATCGCCTGTTGCTATTCCAGCTGGCGTAGAAGTTAAAATTAACGGCCAGGAAATCACAGTTAAAGGTAACAACGGTTCATTAAGCCGTGTTATTAACAATGCTGTTGTTGTTAAAGAAGAAGAAGGTAAACTGACTTTTTCTTGGGTTGAGGGTGTAGTTGGAGCAAGTGCTCAAGCTGGTACTGCTCGCTCACTAGTTAACAACATGGTTGAAGGCGTATCGAAAGGTTTCGAACGCAAACTTCAGCTACTAGGTGTTGGTTACCGTGCAGCTGTTCAAGGTAAAGTAGTAAACCTAACACTAGGTTTCTCTCACCCTGTTGAGCACGCACTACCTGAAGGTATCACTGCCGAGTGTCCATCAAATACTGAAATCGTACTGAAAGGTATCGATAAGCAGTTGATTGGACAGGTTGCCGCCGATATTCGTGGTTACCGTCCACCAGAGCCTTACAAAGGTAAAGGTGTACGTTATGCTGACGAAGACGTGCGTCGTAAAGAGGCTAAGAAGAAGTAAGGTAACACTATGGATAAGAAAGCATCTCGTCTACGTCGTGCAACTCGTACGCGTAAGAAATTGCAAGAGTTGGGAGCAACTCGCCTGGTGATTCACCGTACTCCGCGCCACACTTACGCGCAGGTGATCTCGCCAGAAGCAAAAGTTATTGCAACTGCATCAACAGTTGAAAAAGACGTTGCTAGTCAAGTTAAAAACGGTGGTAATGTTGAAGCGGCTAAGCTAATCGGTAAATTGGTTGCTGAGCGTGCTGTAGAGAAAGGTGTTGCTAAAGTATCTTTCGACCGCAGCGGTTTTCAATATCATGGTCGCATCTCAGCATTAGCTGAAGCGGCTCGTGAAGCTGGTCTTCAGTTCTAAGGGGCGGGTCATGGCAAAAGAACAAACTCAAGCCGGTGAACTGAACGAAAAACTTATCGCAGTTAACCGAGTTTCAAAAGTAGTTAAAGGTGGTCGCATCTTTAGCTTCACGGCACTAACAGTAGTTGGTGACGGCAATGGTCGTGTAGGTTTTGGTTACGGTAAAGCACGTGAAGTGCCTGCAGCTATCCAGAAAGCAATGGAAAAAGCGCGCCGTAATCTAACGACTGTAACGCTTAATGGTACTACACTTCAGCACCCTATTAAGGGGCGCCACTCTGGCTCAAAAGTTTACATGCAGCCAGCATCTGAAGGTACAGGTATCATCGCCGGTGGTGCGATGCGTGCAGTACTAGAAGTAGTAGGTGTACAAAACGTACTTGCTAAAGCTTACGGTTCTACTAACCCAATCAACATCGTTCGCGCTACTATCGACGCGCTTGAGAGCATGAATGCTCCTGAGCAAGTTGCTGCTAAGCGTGGTCTGACTGTTGACCAGATTTTAGGGTAATTGACCATGGCTAAGACGATTAAAGTAACTCAAACTAAAAGCGCGATCGGCCGTTTACCGAAGCATAAAGCTACGTTAACTGGTTTAGGTCTACGCCGCATTGGCCACACTGTTGAACTAGAAGATACTCCTTCTGTTCGCGGTATGGTTAATTCAGTTTACTACATGGTTAAAGTGGAGGATTAATTGATGAAACTTAATACTCTATCTCCAGCAGCAGGTTCAAAACCAGCAGCAAGACGTGTAGGTCGTGGTATCGGTTCTGGTCTAGGTAAAACCTGTGGCCGCGGACATAAAGGTCAGAAATCTCGTTCTGGCGGTTCTGTTCGTCCAGGTTTTGAAGGCGGTCAAATGCCTTTGAAACAACGTCTACCTAAGTTCGGTTTTACTTCTCGTAAGAGTTTAGTAAGTTCTGAAATTCGCTTAAGTGAATTAGCGAAAGTTGAAGGTGACGTAGTTTCTCTAGAAACTCTGAAAAAAGCCGGTATCATTGCTGATAATATTCGGTTCGCGAAAATTGTATTGTCTGGTGAAGTTTCTCGCCAAGTAACAGTACAAGGCCTTAAAGCAACAAAAGGCGCGCGTGCTGCAATTGAAGCTGTCGGCGGAAAAATCGAGGAATAAGATTAAATGGCTAAGAAACCAGGGTTAGAAGGGAAGGGCTCACAAGGCGGTTTAAGTGAACTTAAATCTCGCTTGTTATTTGTACTAGGTGCCATATTGGTGTTTCGTGCGGGCTCCTTTATTCCAATTCCTGGTATTGACGCCGCTGTCCTCGCTGAGTTGATGCAGCAGTCTAAAGGCACCATCATTGAAATGTTCAACATGTTCTCTGGTGGTGCACTTGAACGTGCATCTATTCTTGCGTTAGGTATCATGCCGTATATTTCGGCATCGATTATTGTGCAACTGCTAACAGTAGTACACCCACCACTTGCTGAATTGAAAAAAGAAGGTGAGTCGGGACGACGTAAGATTAGCCAATATACCCGATACGGTACGTTGGTACTCGGTACATTCCAAGCAATTGGTATTGCAACTGGTTTGCCAAATATGATCCCAGGCCTTGTGGTTAACCCAGGCATGAGCTTCTATTTGACAGCTGTAATCAGTTTAGTCACAGGAACAATGTTCCTTATGTGGCTAGGTGAACAAATTACCGAACGTGGCATAGGTAATGGTATCTCGATTCTGATTTTCGTAGGTATCGTTGCTGGTTTACCGTCTGCTATTGGTCAGACGGCAGAGCAAGCCCGCCAAGGTGAATTACACTTGTTACTGTTATTTTTGCTTGCCGCAATTGTATTCGCAGTAACTTATTTTGTGGTGTTTGTTGAACGTGGTCAGCGACGTATTGTTGTTAACTACGCCAAGCGCCAGCAAGGTAGAAAGGTATTTGCTGCACAAAGCACGCATTTACCACTGAAGCTAAATATGGCCGGTGTAATCCCAGCTATCTTTGCCTCAAGTGTAATTTTGTTCCCTGGTACTATTGCACAATGGTTCGGACAGACTGAAGGTTTTGAATGGTTAGGTGAGTTTTCGCTCGCGTTACAACCTGGCCAGCCGCTACATGCAATGCTGTATGCAGCTGCCATTATCTTCTTCTGCTTCTTCTACACTGCACTTGTGTTTAATCCACGCGAGACGGCAGATAACTTGAAGAAGAGCGGTGCCTTTATTCCAGGTATTCGTCCCGGAGAACAAACTTCGCGCTACATAGACAAAGTAATGACACGCCTAACATTAGCTGGCGCACTTTATATTACCTTTGTCTGTCTGGTTCCCGAGTTCATGATGATTACAATGAACACACAATTCTACTTCGGTGGTACATCGTTGTTGATTATTGTTGTAGTAATCATGGATTTTATGGCTCAGGTTCAGACTCATTTGATGTCTCATCAATATGAATCCGTCCTGAAAAAGGCAAATCTTAAAGGTTATGGTCGCTAAGATCTAATTTTTAGGGTAAGCTATTTGTTTACGGAGTTATGCAATGAAAGTTCGTGCATCCGTTAAGAAAATCTGTCGTAACTGTAAGGTTATCAAACGCCACGGCGTTGTACGTGTAATCTGCAGTGAGCCAAAGCATAAACAACGCCAAGGCTAAGTCAGAGATTTCATCGAGATGAATTGCAGCCTGATGGTTATTAAACCATCAGAGCTGTTTTTTGCTTGCAATTTTGTCGTCTGTTGAGTATCCTACCGGGCTTTTCGCAGATGGCCTTTAATTAATACTAGGAGTGCATAGTGGCCCGTATCGCTGGCATTAACATTCCTGATCAGAAGCATACTGTGATCGCCTTAACTGCGATTTATGGTATCGGTAAAACTCGTGCACAAAAAGTTTGTGCTGAAGCGGGTATTGCTGAAAATGTTAAGATCAAGGAATTAGACGAAGCTCAAATTGAGTCTCTTCGTACTGAAGTAGCTAAGTTTACCGTTGAGGGTGACTTACGCCGTGAAATTTCCATGAGCATCAAGCGTCTAATGGACCTTGGTTGTTACCGTGGTCTTCGCCATCGTCGCAGCTTGCCTGTACGTGGACAGCGTTCTAAAACGAATGCTCGTACTCGTAAAGGCCCACGTAAACCGATTAAGAAGTAGGGGTTAAGTAATGGCTAAAGCTCCAACTCGCGCTCGTAAGCGCGTCAAAAAGCAGGTTGCTGACGGCATGGCTCATATCCATGCATCTTTCAACAACACAATCGTTACCATCACCGATCGTCAAGGTAATGCTCTTTCTTGGGCTACTGCAGGTGGTTCTGGCTTCCGTGGTTCACGTAAGTCAACTCCATTTGCTGCGCAGGTCGCTTCTGAGCGCGCTGCTGAAGCTGCAAAAGAGTATGGACTGAAAAACGTAGAAGTTTTCGTTAAAGGTCCTGGTCCGGGTCGTGAGTCTTCAATCCGTGCGTTAAACGCAGCGGGTTTCCGCATCACTAATATTACTGATGTGACTCCGATTCCACACAACGGTTGTCGTCCACCTAAGAAACGTCGCGTATAACGTTTTTTAGACCTGTTGGAGAAAGAAAATGGCAAGATATATTGGGCCTAAGCTCAAACTTAGCCGTCGTGAAGGCACCGACCTATTTTTGAAGTCTGGTGTTCGTGCGATCGACTCTAAGTGTAAGATTGATAATGCACCTGGTGTACATGGTGCGCGTAAACCTCGTCTATCTGACTACGGTTTACAATTACGTGAAAAGCAAAAAGTTCGTCGTATGTACGGCGTACTAGAAAAGCAATTCCGTAACTACTACAAAGAAGCAGCACGTTTAAAAGGTGCTACAGGTTCAAACCTGCTACAACTTCTTGAAAGTCGTCTAGATAATGTTGTATACCGTTTCGGTCTTGGTTCTACTCGCGCAGAATCTCGCCAACTAGTTAGCCATAAAGCTATTCTAGTAAATGGTAAAGTGGTAAACATTCCATCGTACAACGTTAAACCAAACGACGTTATCAGCGTTCGCGAAAAAGCTAAGAGTCAAGCTCGTATTAAAGCGGCTCTAGAAATCGCTCAACAGCGTGAACTTCCTACTTGGGTAGAAGTTGACACTAACAAGATGGAAGGCACTTTCAAGCGCTATCCAGAACGTTCTGATTTGTCTGCGGACATTAACGAACAGCTGATCGTCGAACTTTACTCTAAGTAAAGTTAACTGCTAAGAGAGGACATAATGCAGGGTTCTGTAACTGAATTTCTTAAACCTAGACTAGTTGACATCGAGCAGGTTACCGCTAATCGTGCACGAGTTACACTCGAGCCTTTAGAGCGTGGTTTCGGCCATACTTTAGGTAACGCTTTACGTCGCATTCTACTTTCATCTATGCCAGGTTGTGCAGTGACTGAAGTTGAAATCGACGGTGTAATGCATGAATACAGTACTAAGGAAGGCGTTCAAGAAGATGTTCTTGAAATCCTACTTAATCTTAAAGGCCTTGCAGTTAAACTGGAAGGTAAAGATGAAGCACTGCTAACGCTTACAAAGTCTGGTGAAGGCCCTGTACTAGCGGGAGACATCACTCATGATGGTGATGTGGAGATAGTTAACCCAGAGCACGTTATTTGTACTTTGACAAGCAATGCTGACATTAGCATGCGCATCCGAGTTCAACGTGGTCGTGGTTACGTACCAGCTTCAATTCGTGTCCATTCGGAAGATGAAGAGCGTCCAATCGGTCGTTTGCTAGTCGATGCGGCATATAGCCCTGTAGAGCGTATTGCTTACAGTGTTGAAGCTGCTCGTGTAGAACAACGTACAGATTTAGACAAACTAGTCATCGACATGGAAACTAATGGTACTTTAGATCCTGAAGAAGCGATTCGTCGCTCTGCTACAATTTTAGCTGAACAGCTAGATGCGTTCGTAGACCTTCGTGATGTAACTGAACCAGAAGAGAAAGAAGAGAAGCCTGAGTTCGATCCAATCCTGCTTCGTCCCGTAGATGATCTAGAGCTAACGGTTCGTTCTGCTAACTGTTTGAAAGCAGAATCGATCCATTACATCGGTGATCTGGTACAGCGTACCGAAGTTGAACTATTGAAAACGCCAAACCTTGGTAAGAAGTCTCTGACTGAAATTAAGGATGTATTGGCATCACGTGGTTTATCTCTGGGCATGCGCCTTGAAAATTGGCCGCCAGCAAGTATTGCTGACGAATAATCAGATTTACTGAGTTAACGTATTAGTTAGAAGGATTAGGTTATGCGCCATCGCAAGAGTGGACGTCAACTTAACCGAAACAGCAGTCATCGTCAGGCTATGTTTCGTAACATGGCAAGCTCTTTGGTAACTCATGAAGTTATCAAAACAACCTTGCCTAAAGCTAAAGAACTTCGTCGTGTAGTTGAACCATTAATTACACTAGCTAAACAAGACAGTGTTGCTAACCGTCGTTTAGCATTTGCTCGCACACGTGATAACAGCGTTGTTGGCAAATTATTCAATGAATTGGGTCCACGTTACGAGTCTCGCCCTGGCGGCTATACTCGTATTCTAAAATGTGGCTTCCGTGCTGGTGATAATGCTCCTATGGCATACATCGAGCTGGTTGAGCGCCCAGTTGTTGAAGCAGTAGAAGACGCAGCAGAAGAATAAAAAATGGCCGGGTTTACCCGGCCTTTTTTTTATCTTGCCTTTATTTAACTTCCCATTTGCGCTTGTACATAATTTTGTATACCGATCTTTTCTATAAGACCTAAATGTTGCTCTAGCCAATAAATATGATCCATCTCGGTGTCATCAAGTAGCTTGGTTAACATATCTCTACTAACATAGTCCTGTTCTTTTTCGCAAATAGCGATGATCTCTCGCAGGCTATTCGCGACTGTATACTCTGCAGCAAGATCGTTCCTAAGCATTTCTTCAACATTTGAACCAATATGAATTGCCATTCGGGATGCTGTATCCGGTGTGCCTTCTAGAAATAGGATCCGCTCAATCAGCTTCTGCGCATGCTCGAGCTCCTCTTCATATTCGTGAGCTAATTTTTCATGTAGCCTATTAATACCCCAATCTTCGTACATCTTGGAATGTGCGAGATACTGATCCATGGAGGTAAGCTCAAGCGTTAGTTGCTTATTGAGGTGATCGATTACGACTTGTTTACCTAGCATGTTAACTCTCCATCATTGATTGTTGATAATTTTCGATCCCCGTTGCTTGGATTAAAAACTGTTGTGATTCAATCCAATCGAGGTGTTCTTCTTCATACTCAAGAATGGCCTCTAGCAATTCTCGACTGATATAGTCTTGCTCTTGTTCACATAGCCCAATTGCACTGCGTAGTGCCGTTATTTGCTCGCACTGAAAGGCCATATCGCATTCCAGCATCTCTGTAGTATTTTCACCAATCCTAAGTTTCCCAAGTTGTTGTAAATTTGGTAGGCCTTCAAGAAACAGGATCCGCTCAATCAACTCATCTGCTTGCTTCATATCTTTAATCGATTTTTTATAATCCTTTTCATCTAACTCGCCAAGACCCCAGTTCTTAAACATACGAGCATGTAAGAAATACTGGTTAATTGAAGTGAGTTCTAACGTAAGGATCTTATTCAATTCGGGCAGGACTTTACTGTTGCCTTTCATTTTCTTCTCCAAGTCTAAATTGATCTGTGTCAATTTATCTTGGTATAGATAAATAATTATGCAAGTCTATTTCGATATATAGAAAATAATTAATATATCTAATAAATTCAAAAACGTAGTATTGATACTGAGAGGTGTTTTTATTTTCTTTACGAAGAAGGGAGACAGCCATGTAAGCGGAGTTACACGGCTATCTTAAGCAATTAGCTACTATTATTTATTAATTGTTACTATGCAGCTCAGAATTAAGTTCAACAGCGGACTTATTGGTTAAGCACTCAATCTTACCTGTTATTGAATTACGACGGAATAATAAGTCACTCTTACCCGATAAATCACGAGCTTTGACAACTTCAACTTCTTTTCCTTCTGAGTCCAGCATAGTAACCTTGGTTCCCGCTGTGACATATAAACCTGACTCTAGCGTACAGCGATCACCCAATGGGAAGCCTAGGCCAGCATTGGCACCTAGAAGGCTGTTTTCACCGATAGAGACAACAACACTGCCGCCCCCGCTTAGGGTGCCCATGATAGACGCGCCGCCACCCACATCACTACCGTTTCCGACCATGACGCCAGCAGAAATACGCCCTTCCACCATGCTCACGGCTTCTGTGCCTGCATTAAAGTTAACAAAACCTTCATGCATTACTGTTGTACCTTCGCCAATGTGTGCACCCAGGCGAACGCGTGCTGTGTGCGCAATACGTACGCCAGTCGGCACCACGTAATCAGTCATTTTAGGGAATTTGTCTACACAGTTTACGCTAAGTGTACGTCCTGCAAGACGCGCTTCAATTTGGCGTTCTGCTAGCTCAGGCAAATCTATTGGGCCTTCGTTAGTCCATGCGATGTTATGAAGTAAACCAAAGATACCATCTAGCACTAAGCCATGTGGTTTAACTAAGCGATGTGACAATAGTTGTAGCTTTAAGAAACCTTCCGCGACGCTTGCTGGCTTCTCATCAGTCGCTAAAATAACTAACACCAAAGGCTGAGTTGAGCTTGCTGCCTGTTGTGCAAACTTAGCATTTTTATCGTCGCCAGCTTGCTTAAATGCGCCTGCTAACGCCTTACTTTGCTCTGAGGTTATCTCAAAAACTTCGTTGCCGCCTTGATAGTCAACTATCGCTGTTAACGCTGTAATAAGATCTGCACTTGGGCTTAGAACTGGATTAGGGAAGAAAGCTTCGATAATTTTTCCGCTGTTATTTTTTGTTGCGCTACCGAACGCCAATGAAAAACTTGCCATGTTAAGTACTTCTCCAAAGAAAATAATGAATTGCAAAAATTGAGCTGCAAAACGAGGGGTCTATTTTTTAGTGTGGAACACATAATAATGATCTGGTTGGCACAATTGAAGTGTTTAGCCGAATTAATCGGCATTATCTCGATCAGCTGAGAGTGAACTACATGTTTTGCCGATAGGTCTCGTAATACTGCATCACTTTTTTGACATAGTTTTGTGTTTCTTTATAAGGTGGGATTTGATTATTGTATTTTTTTACCGCACCTGGGCCGGCATTGTAAGCGGCTAAAGCCAATTTCTTATTGTTGTATTGGTTGAGCAAACTTCTTAGATATTTCGCACCACCTTCCATATTCTGAACCACATCGTAGCTATTGCTGACGCCGAGCATCTTGGCGGTGCCAGGCATCAGCTGCATCATACCTACTGCTCCAGCACGAGAAACGGCTTGTGGGTTATAACCCGATTCTGCACTAATTACCGCGTGAAGTAATGCCGGCTCTAGTTGATGGCGAGAGGCAATATCCACAATGGTTGGGTGGTAATGCTGGCGTAGCTTTTTATTTACTTTATATATTTTAACTCGTTTGGCCGGTTTGTCGGTCCAGTTACCAAAGCTTGCTGGGGTGGTTTGCTTAGGGGTACGCATTAGTAGAGTATAATTTTTATTTAATTTTTTTTGTGCAAAATGTGTCGTACCATTGCTGTCTACCCACATATAAACATCCGCACTTGCTGTCGGCACATAGATGCTTAACCATAATGTCAGCGTCAGAAATATTCTATACATAGTAATTCCTCGTAGGCAAAAATTAGCCTATATTATGGTTATAAATTAAGCAATTTTTACGCCTAGATAACAATTCGTTCTCACTTCATTAATTGGTTAGGCTGGCTCACTTCGTCCAAAATCTCTTCAACTTCAGAGGGAGCTTTTTCGACATCGCGCATTACTTCTGCTAAGTCTGTTTTTAATAGTTCATTATTGGGGTATAAAAATCGAGCATAGTTGATGACAGCTTGTGATTGCTGCTCTTGATCAAGTAAGCGATACGCGTAAGCAAGATTATAGTAAATATTGGCCCTTGGGGTATGCTTAACAAATTCACTCGCCCAAACAACATAAGCCTCTAGCTCTTCCGGTTTATTTAACTTTTCCCCAACCAGCATACGTAAGGTAAAGATATTGAACTCAAGTCTAGTGGTTAATGCCAGTGGGTTAACAACTCGCATCAAAAGGTCGATATCCGTTCTGCCCGAACGCTCGAATTTAGTGACCAAGTAATTTGTTTGCACTGCGCTGATCATAAAGGCGCAAGTGAGTAGCGGAATCAGTATAGCGTTAGATTTTACTAACAAATAAGGACGAAAAATAATTTCTTTTTCGAGCTTACTGCTGAAACTGATATAGGCAACTATTACTATGAATACAAACCAAGTTGCCACTGCGTGATAAAACGGATATTCCGTTTGACTGTGTAAAGTTAGAGGGAATACAAGAGCCAATAATGCCAAAGCTTTACGCCACTGAAAGCGAGTAAGTAAATACATAAATGTAAGGGTTAAAATCAATAGGCCTAACAAAGGCACAATGCCGCCTTCAACCCCCCAGTACATTAGCTCATTATGGGGATGAGTTAAATTTTCTAAGACAAATGGTACTCCTTCTGCTTGTATTCGCTCCGCACGATTGGTTAAAAAGCTGGCTTCAAAATTACCGTAACCCCAACCGGTAAGGGGTTTCTCCAGCATCATGTGCCAACTTTGTTCGTATTGCAGCGCTCTTGCACCTGCTTTGGCTAGTTCTTCTTTATTACGGGATACGCTACCATCACCTATCATAAAGTGCATTGAGAGGCCGAGGGTGATGGCAATGACGAGCCAAGAAAAACGTTTTCTCGATTGTTGAAATAACCAAGGGGAGATTAAGATAAGCCCGATTACAGCGCCTAAATAGCCGGTTCTGGAAGCGCTGATATAGATCACCCAAGCCGATAGAAAACATTGCAAAAGTAAAAATGCCGTTAGCGCAGGTCGACCTTTTAGAGCCCATTTCTGAATAAGATAACAGGAAAGCAATAAACTCGTTGCGGTGAAGCTTGCTAACACATTAGGTTGCTGAAAAATGCCATAGGGGCGACCATAGTTAACATCGTAACCAAACATATTTCCTGGCTTGAGCAGGTACATCTGAGTAAGGCTGTAAAGGTTTTGGATAAAGCCGGCGCAGACAATTAGAAACAGTAACAGCAACCAATTTTGTTTGCTAAAATTGAGCTGCTGCATGGCAAATAAAAGTAATATTCCGCCGATAAACCCAAATAGTCGGCCATAACTGGCATCAGCAAAGGTCCCATTAGTATAAAATATTGGAATGACAAGTAAGGCAAACGCAACAAATCCAGCTATAGACATCACATTATAACGAATGATTTGTACTATGCTGATTTGCCATAACCCCAGGCCAATCAGAATAGAAATGAAGCACCACGCCACTGGATTCATTGGTAGATCTAAACCCGCTCCGCCTTGGTTATGCTGAAAGTAATGCATTCCTATTAAACAATACAAAGCAAATATCACAGTAAAAATGATATTTAGGCGAGAGCGAGACTGATCCATGAGTGTTTATATTCCTTACTTCTTAAGTAGTGGAGCTAAAAATGTCGCGGTATGGCTGCGTGTTTCTTGGCAGATATCTTCTGGTCTGCCGCAGACTAATATTTCACCGCCACCACTACCACCTTCTGGTCCCAAATCTACGATCCAGTCGGCAGTTTTTATTACATCGAGGTTGTGTTCGATGATAACGACGGTATTGCCTTGATCTCTAAGCTTATTCAAAACTTCGAGCAAGTGCTTTATATCATGGAAATGTAAACCTGTGGTAGGCTCATCGAGAATATACAAGGTTTTACCAGTACTGCGTTTAGATAGCTCTTTTGCCAGCTTCACTCGTTGCGCTTCGCCGCCCGATAATGTGGTAGCGGCCTGACCAAGGCAGATATAACTTAAACCGACATCAAGCAATGTTTGCAATTTACGGTTCATAGCCGGCACTGCAGCGAAAAACTCCAGCGCGTCTTCTACCGTCATGTTAAGTACCTCGTTAATATTTTTGCCTTTATACTTAACTTCTAATGTTTCCCGGTTGTAGCGTTTACCCGCGCAAACATCACAAGGCACGTAAACATCAGGTAAGAAGTGCATTTCTACTTTTATTACACCATCACCCTGACAAGCCTCGCAGCGGCCGCCTTTAACGTTAAAGCTAAATCGGCCCGGTTTATAGCCTCGGCTTCTTGCTTCTTGGGTACCCGCAAACAAATCACGAATACCGGTGAAAATACCTGTATAAGTAGCGGGGTTAGAGCGTGGTGTTCGACCAATTGGACTTTGATCAATATCCACCACTTTATCAAGGTGTTGTAAGCCTGAGATGCTTTTGAAGGGGGCTGGTGTATTTAAACTGGCGTTATTGAGCTCTTTCTGTGCAATGCGGTAAAAAGTGTCGTTGATTAAGGTTGATTTACCGGAGCCAGACACACCAGTAACACAGGTCATGACACCCACAGGTATGTCTAAATTGACATTTTTTAGGTTATTGCCACTTGCGCCCTTTAGCTTGACCCACTTTTTGGTTAGTGGTGTGCGTTTATCAGGAATTGGAATAGACTTACGGCCACTTAAGTAGTCAGCGGTGAGTGAACCCTTACTTTTTAAGATCTCTTCATAACTTCCTTCAGCAATAATGCTACCGCCATGGACACCTGCGCCTGGGCCTATGTCAATGATGTAATCTGCTGTGCGGATAGCATCTTCATCGTGCTCTACTACGATCACGGTATTGCCAAGATCTCTTAGATGATTCAAGGTGCCAAGTAAGCGTTCATTATCGCGTTGATGTAAGCCTATCGAAGGTTCATCAAGCACATACATTACTCCCACTAGCCCTGCGCCAATTTGGCTGGCTAAGCGGATCCGCTGCGCCTCACCGCCGGATAAAGTTTCAGCGCTGCGCTCTAAACTCAAGTAATTTAAGCCAACATTAACTAAGAAGCTTAAGCGTTCGACAATTTCTTTTAAAATTTTCTCGGCTATTTGCGCTTTTTGGCCAGTGAGAGCGAGACCATTAAAAAATTCAGTAGCCTCACCGATGGACATAGTTGCCACCTTGGGCAGGTTGGTATCACTGACAAAGACATGGCGGGCTTCTTCACGCAAACGGCTGCCATGGCAAGTTGGACAAGGTTGACTGTTAAGATACTTAGCGAGCTCTTCACGCACTGCATTTGATTCAGTATCTTTATAGCGGCGTTGCATATTGGGAATGATGCCTTCAAAGGGATGCTTTCTGACGACGACATCACCACGGTCGTTCATGTACTTGAATTCAATTTCGCTGCGGCCGCTGCCATGGAGTACAGCTTGCTGCGCCTCTTGAGCAAGCTCCTGAAAAGGTGTGTTGATATCAAAGCCATAGTGATCTGCAAGTGAGGTTAGCATCTGGAAGTAATAAAAATTCTTTTTGTCCCAACCTTTTACCGCACCATTTGCCAGGCTTTTCTTTGGCTCAGTAAGTACTCGCTCACTATCAAAGTATTGTTGCACGCCTAAGCCGTCACAGGTGCCACAGGCGCCGGCAGGATTATTGAATGAAAAAATCCGCGGCTCAAGTTCTTGCATACTGTAGCCACATTGTGGACAAGCAAAGTTTGCCGAGAAAATTACTTCTTCGTGTTCACTGTTATCCATCCAGCCGATTACCGCCGTCCCTCCAGATAAGGCTAACGTCGTTTCAAATGATTCCGCCAAGCGTAACTGCATGTCGCCGCGTACCTTAAAGCGGTCGACAACGACTTCAATGGTGTGCTTTTTGTGTAGGTCGAGTGTCGGAGGATCAGATAAATCACATACTTCACCATCAATACGAGCGCGAATAAACCCTTGTGCCGCTAAACCTTGCAGGGTTTTAACGTGCTCACCCTTCCGCTCTTTTACAACGGGGGCTAATAACATTAATTTACTGCCTTCGGGGAGTTCTAGTACCTTGTCGACCATTTGACTAATGGTTTGTGCATTTAGCGCGATATCATGGGTCGGACACCTAGGCTCGCCAACACGGGCATAAAGCAGGCGTAAATAGTCATAAATTTCAGTAATGGTGCCCACTGTAGAGCGCGGGTTGTGTGAGGTTGATTTCTGTTCAATTGAGATCGCAGGCGAGAGGCCTTCAATATGGTCAACATCGGGTTTTTCCATTAAGGAAAGAAACTGACGCGCATAAGCCGAGAGTGATTCAACGTATCGACGTTGCCCTTCTGCGTATAAGGTATCAAAGGCGAGGGAGGATTTACCTGAGCCAGATAGGCCAGTGATCACCACTAACTTATCACGGGGGATTGTTAGGTTAATGTTTTTAAGGTTATGGGTACGTGCGCCTCTGACTTCAATGTTATCCATGTTGCCACTCTGTAAACAAAATCAAAGTAGTGAGTATCGCACAGTATTAACTGTATGAATAGACAGTTAGAATAAGAAAAGCCAGCATCCTTGCTGGCTTTTAAATTAAGCTAAAAAGCGATGTAATTTAAATGTATTCTCTTGCCCAGCTAACAGCTTGCAGCCTGTTTTTGACTTTAAGCTTCTTAAACACATTATATAAATGCGATTTAACCGTATGTTCACTAAGAAACAGGTTGTCGGCAATTTGCATATTCGACGCCCCTGTCATTACTTGCTTTAATATTTCCACCTCACGACTGGTTAACTTTGCGTATGGCTGGTACTGGCGGTGAAGCCGAGTGCGTAGCGTGGCAAGTTGTGACGTCATGGTGGAACGACTAAACCAATATTCGCCAGCAAAGACACAATTAATGCCTTTGATAAGCTGTTCTTGGTCAGCAGATTTTTGGAAAATGCCCGCACACAGCGGCCAAGCTTGTAACAAGTGTGTCTCTAACTCTGGGTCAGTATTGAAAAGAATAATGCTGGTGTTGGTCGTCCATTGATTTATCTCGTGATGCCAATCTTGTTCGTTTGCACTTGATATATATTGCAAATTGACAAGAAAGAAGTAATCAGTGTCCACGTTCTGAGAAATGTTCAGTTGCTCGGGGCTACTGAGCAATTCAACGTCCACAGCCAGTTTTAACTTTAGAAAATGAACCAGGGCAGCAGACTCTATTGAGTCTTCTGAAATTAAAAATAAATGCTGTTGTTTGTTCATTAAAGTCATTCCCTGATAGCTTTTCAGCGCGCTTAGACTAATACATCTATCAAAAATAAGTGAAGCATTAAAAAAGCATTAGCATTAACAAGTTAGTTATAAAACCCAACTAGCGCCTTGTTATTAGGTTTGTTTATACTAATTTAGATTACATAAATTTATTATTATTGACAATTATTTGGTGGCTTTTTATCCATATAACGGCACATTGAACCCATGTTTCGAGTTAGAGCAAGGGTTTTCGTTTTTGTTTTCTATCATGTTATCATCCCCGCCTATTTCAGCTGTCAGAAAAGCCTCATGAGTCAAAGTGCATTAAATGCTACCGAAAAGCGAGCATCTATTTCATTAGCCGTTGTTTTTGGCCTAAGAATGTTGGGCCTGTTTATGATCATGCCGGTTTTTGCTTACTACGGTAAAGAGCTTGATGGCTACTCGCCACTTTGGGTTGGCTTAGCTATTGGGGCATATGGCTTAACTCAAGCGCTATTTCAAATTCCGATGGGGATGTTGTCTGATCGTATTGGTCGTAAACCTGTCATCTTTATTGGTTTGATTGTTTTTGCCATTGGTAGTGTTATCGCAGCTATGTCTGATTCTGTTTATGGTGTGGCGCTTGGCCGAGCGGTACAAGGATTAGGCGCCATTGCCAGTGCCATTTTGGCCCTTGCGGCCGATTCAAGCCGAGAAGAACAACGTCCCAAGGTGATGGCGACGATCGGGGTGTGTATTGGACTAGCATTCGCGGTGGCGATGGTAGTGGGGCCGCTAGTGACCCAATTTGTTGGTTTGTCAGGACTTTTCTATTTTACTGCGCTGATGGCGATATTGGGTTTACTGATTGTAAAGTTCGTCGTACCCGATGTAGTGCATAAAGCACCAGCAGGTGAAACGGTAGCGATTCCCCAGTTACTAGGAAAGTTGCTGAAAAAGCCTGAGTTACTACGTTTAGATGCGGGAATTTTTGTTCTGCATTTAACATTGACCGCGATGTTTGTGGTGCTGCCACTTAAATTAGTGGCGGCGGGGTTGGAGGTGACTCAGCACTGGTTATTGTATTTCCCCGCCCTAATCCTTTCCTTTATATTCATTATTCCAATGTTGATTATTGGTGCTCGTCAGCAAAAAAATAAGCAGTTCTTTTTATTTTCGATTGTACTAATGGCGGCAAGCTTATTTTTATTGGCCTGCGCGAATATGCCGCTATGGTTAATATTGCTAGCGGTATTTTTATACTTCACTGCATTTAATTTTTTAGAGGCGTCACTGCCAGCGTTTATCTCCATGTTGGCGCCCGCTGGTGCAAAGGGATCTGCGATGGGGATCTATTCCACTAGTCAGTTTTTAGGCGCTTTTTTGGGCGGAGTCGTGGGCGGAACAGCTTATAATTATTTTGGCGAGCAAGGTTTATTTATTTTTATTGGCTGTTTAATGTTATGCTGGTTGGTCATCGCATTTGGCATGAGTAACCCTAGTCAAATTCGCAATCATGTATTAAGTATTAAACTCATGGAGACACAACAGGCTGAGCAGTTAGCGAGCCAATTAACCCAATTAGCCGGGGTAATTGAAGCCGTTGTTGTACCTTATGAGCGTGTAGTTTATCTAAAAGTAAAACATACAGAGTTTGAACTTAGTCAGGCCCATAAGCTGATTAAGTGTGTTAATTAACGGGAGTTAAGATTATGGCCACTCGTGGAGTGAACAAAGTTATTTTGGTTGGCAACTTAGGTCAAGATCCTGAGGTTCGCTATCTACCGAACGGTGGTGCGGTTGCTAACATTACTATTGCCACGTCTGAGTCATGGCGTGATAAAACCAGCGGCGAACAACGTGAAAAAACCGAATGGCACCGCGTGTCTTTGTTCGGTAAGTTGGCGGAAGTGGCTGGTGAATACCTTCGTAAAGGCTCACAAGTTTACATTGAAGGGCAATTGCAAACACGTAAGTGGCAAGATCAGCAAGGTCAAGATCGTTTCACCACTGAAATTGTGGTGCAAGGTTATAGTGGTGTCATGCAAATGCTTGGTGGTCGTCAAGGTGGTCAGCAAGGTGGTGGCCAAGGCGGTTATGGTGGTCAGCAGGGGAGCCAGCAAGGTGGTTATGGTGCGCCTCAAGGTGGCCAACAGCAAGCTCAGCCACAACAAAGCTGGGGACAACCGCAACAGCCGAATGTTGCTCCTACTCAAGCGCCACAGCAGCCTGCTTATAATCAAGCTCCGCCTGCGCAAGCGCCACAACAGAAACCTGCGTCACAGCCAACCTACAATGAGCCCCCAATGGATTTTGACGACGATATTCCGTTTTAGGAAACAGGCACAAAATACCTATTAAGTTTATTAAGGGTCTGTTGTTACAGGCCTTTTTTCATAATAATGTTCGGTGCTTGATGTTATTTATCTTGATATGGCAATAAGGGTAAGAGAGTCTTTAGCACACTATGGCGATTAAGCTACCTGCATCATACAAGCTGGCTGAATTGAGTCTAGTTTGTGAAGACTAAACGTGGCTGCTCTGGTCGCACTTTTAAATTAAGCTGCAGTAACGTTTTCGTACCCGCAATACCGTCTGGGATGAGCTGCTCTTGTTGTTGGAACTGCTTTAATGCTTGTTCAACTGTCAGATCAAAGTGATCTGTTATAGTGACATTGTTTGATTGTAACAAGGACAAGCTTTCACTTAACCAACTAACGGCTAGCCCTTGATCGCCTCTCTTTAGGTATTCCTTAAATTGTAAAGGCGCTTTCCAAAGTAGGGTGTATTCTCCAGTCCAATGGGCATTGAACCAAGATTCACTGACGCGAATATGACTGCCGTCGACTAATAGCTCTACGCCACGATAAAGTTTGGCTAAGGTGGCATAGTATGGTTGCTGATTAGTGTCTCGCATTTTTACCACCGCGGGATGGTTCATTGTTTTCAGTTGTTCAAGGTTTGCGGTATCTCTTAAGCAGCGCAGGCCCACTATTTGTCCGGTATGACAATCGGCTCGTTCGGTAGCAAGTGTATAGCCCCAAAGTTTATAGAGGTTTTTCATCGCTTGGTGCGGCGAGCGACTGTTAGTGATAATACTTTCAAGGTAATGAGCTTCTCGGTTGTCATTGCCCCCGACTGGGCTGCCATCTTTGACGGCTTGTTTTGATTGCGCACTGATCTTGATGGTTTCTTGTTCATTGAAAAGTGGTAAAAACCATGAGTCGTTGACACCTATTTTTATTGGCTGCTGGCTGGCTGGCGGAGTCAAAGTAATAATACTTGAACCTATAATGGCTGCAGCAATGCAGCTAAAAGCAACCGCTCGGTATGGCTGAATGAGTTGTTGCAGTGCACTGTGATGGCGGATTCCTTGGATTTCGTTGGCTACTTGTCGCACTATTTTAGCTGAAACTTGATGCTGTCCTTTAGCGAAAGCTGCCAACATGGATTGATCGCAAATCAGGTTAATCAAGCGTGGAATGCCTTTGCTATGGAGTTGTAATTCTTTAAGTGCCAAACGATTGAACACTTTTAACCGACAACCGGCTACTTGGAGGCGATGCGCGACATAAAGGCAAACCTCTTTGTAGTTCAATGGCAACAAGTGATAACGCGCATGGATCCCTTGAGCCAGTACTAGTAGCGATTCTTTTCTGAGCAGTGCTAGCAGTTCTGGCTGGCCGATGAGTACCACTTTAAGTAGCTTTTGCCCATCGAGCTCAATTTGAGTCAGCAGTTTAAGTAGCTCAAGAGACAAAGGGGTTAACAGCTGAGCTTCATCAATCAATAACACCGAATGCTTTTGTTGGTAGTGATTCTGGTGGAGGTAATGAGTTATGAGCTCAAAAAGGGTTTTTAAGTCGTCTTGATCACTCTGGTATGGAATAGCAAATTCATCACAGATGGTTTCAAGTAGCTCAATTTCGCTAACCGAAGGGTTGATGATATAGGCAAGCGAGGTTTGCTCGGAGAGGCCGGCAAGCCAAGTGCGGCAAACGATGGTTTTACCGGTGCCAACTTCTCCAGTTAATAAGACAAAGCCACCCGTTCCACCTTGTAAGCTATACATCAAATGAGCCAGCGCCTGCTCATGACGCTCAGTCAGGTAAAAGTAATCAGGGGCTGGAACGATTGAAAATGGATTTTCTCTTAGCCCAAAAAAGTCATAGTACATCTTTGACTCACATCCTTGCCGTGAAGGTAATGTGCTGATCCTTCAGCTATTCTAAATAAAACCATAGAGGATTTCACTTCGTTTAAGCTGGATTCTACTGAGTTGTTAGTGATATTGGAATCATTAGCCGTGTTTTGAGCTAAATTTATCGAAAAGAAAAATAATCAGTAAGAAAACCCAGCTATATAGCTGGGTTTTATCATTTCTACCGCTTGGTTACTACAACAAAAAATTATTTCATTTCTCTGATACTTGAAGATATTTTTCACGGCTATCTGATTCCGTCAGTTCAGCCATATTCACTCCAAGTTGTTCGCAAGCCTCTTCAAAGCTAATTCCACAATGGCACATCAATACGTCGATGGCAGGTAAATATGCATGCATTTTTTATCTCCCTATATGTTACGACTATGTTATGCAGTTTTTTCGTTTCTGTGTATATTCGACTTTAGCATTAGACGGCGCAATGTAATGCATTAATAAACTCTAGACTATTTTTTAATCATAGACGAAACAATTTGTTAGATTTTTACTATGGTCTCTGTCAGAAAAAATATTCAAGGTTAATACTTAGCATATCGTCATCTTTCAAGCTATAAAGTGGGTCATTGCTTTCGCTACTGTAGAACAGCCAAGCTTCTAGGTTTAATCGCCAATGTTGACCAAATCGGGTACTGCCTTCGATGCGGCCTGAGTAGCTCATCTGTTCTAAATCTCGCGCCACTCCAAGTAATATTTCCGAGCCATCGACATCATTAAAAACCAACCGAGTTCCGAGAAAAAGATCGTTTTGATACGGAGTACTGGCGTTTAAGCCGCGTTGGTCCCAGTTATACTCGCTTAATAGGCCTAAATCGATATTAGTATCAGCTAGACCTATCAGGGTGTATTCAAAACCTGCAACGCCAGCTTGATAGTGTTCAAATTGCCCCTCTTTATGTAACGCTTCTATTTTCCACAGCCACTCACCCAATGTGGCTTGAATATCGGTGCTAATCTGCCACATTTGTTGATAATAAGGAACGAGTTCGTTTTGATTGTAGGGCTGTAAAATAGGCTCTCGGTCAGTGCCTTTAAAGCCCGCGACACCGACATCCCAGTCACCAAAGGTACGACTCCAGCGCAGCGCAAAATCAATATGTTTCGCTTTAGCGGATGACTCGTATTGAGCCTGGTCAGGATTAACCACTAATGGCGTTCGTAAACGACCTTTTTCGCCTGCAAAGGTTCGCTCCCTGAACCCGGGCAAGATAAACGCATTGACTACCCCCCAATCGCGGATCAAACTCAAATGTGCCATGGGCTGGCCGAGTTTGCGATCGCCATTGACGGTTTCAACCTGATCCGTTTGATTGATCACATCGACTAGGTGTTGTGATTCGGTTACCCCCCAAAAGACAATGCCAAGTCCTAGCTCAAACTCCCAATCATCACGTAAATGAACCCACTTAGCTTCCTGAATATCCCAATGACTACGCTCATCGTCGAGACTATCAAGGCGAGCAAATGGGGTGAAAATAAAAGCGTCTTGGCCATCATTCCAGGGCAGGTATAATTCTGGCTCAATGGCAATCGAGGTTTGGTTATCACCTTGATGTGAAAATTGCGCAGATTCAACAAAACTACGTTGTTGTAAGCTGATCGAGCCTTGTATCTCGACAGCTGTTGCAGGTAAGTGAAAAGCGCTAAGCAGCGCTGCTGCAAAGTATGGTTTCATTATACTTCCTTGATCAGCATTTGCTGATTACATTTGTTATATACCCAAGTATCCCTTGGTCGATTGGGTATAAGACTATTTTTCAAAGAAAAAGTGGGAGGTATTCCCTCCCAATAAACTTAACGGGCGCGCTTGAGTTTACTTTTGTTAAAGTCGGCTTCAGTAAGCCCTGTATCGAAGCGATATTCACTAAAATTCAATTTTGTACTTTTACCCGTTTGATGATTTTCAATTGCTAGCAGGTTTGCGCGCCAAAAGCGTTTGTTTTCATCACCTGTTTCTTGTTTCACCTCATAAGCTTGATAATCACTAAAGGTTAAGGTTTTCAGTAACGCGCTTTTTCGGTCGTAATATTCTGTCTTTAACACTCGATAGTGTTGCTGATCGATCCAAGTAATTAATTTGCTATAGCCTGAATACTGGTCAGTAGGGATATTTTCAATTTTCCAAGTCTTTTCCCCGCCAATGTCGGCTTCACCTAAGTACTGATAGCGATACTTTTCGACTTCGAATGAACTGAGATCTTCGTAGGCAAATTCACTGCCCATAAAGGGACCCGACTTATTACGTGATGCAATGCGTTTAACCCGTTTGAGTGCAGGTAGATAGAGCCATTGGTCATCGGCGCCAGTGACGTGAGAGAAGCTTAAAAAAGCGGTGCCTTGAACATCATGTGGCGTATCAAAAATACTCAGCGACTTATCACCATCACCTGCGACTTCCAAGTTTTTCATTCTTAGATTGCGGGTGCTGGTCTGTCCTTGCGCATTAGTTAGGTGCATTGCTAAGGTTGCTTCACTACTGCGCCAACCAGTGTCGCGCAGTTTACGCTCTTGCATGATGCTTAAGCCTTGATTATCGCTGGCTAGCACTGGGCTAATGGCCGCCGTTGCAACAAGCGCGACGGTAAGTGATAGTGGTAAATATATTTTTTTCATTATAGGGTTCCTATGAATTGGCTAGAGAAGTTAATTGAGGCTCGCTATTACTGGTTTTTGTATTGCTTGCCAACTTAGGTTTGCGGTCAAATACCAGTAAAAACGCGGGTAAAATTAGCAGGTCAATCAGCAATGCGATCATAACAACGATACTAGTGAGTAATCCCATGTCTGCGTTCATAGCAAAATTGGACTGGGTTAAAATGCCAAAGCCGATACAGATAACCAAGGTAGTAATCAGTAGTGCTCGACCAACGCTGGTAAAAGCATAAATAACGGACTGTTCGGTATCTTGCCCTTGCTTACGAGCGTGTTGGTATTTGCTTAAAAAGTGCACCGTGTCATCGACAACGATCCCCAGTGTTAAGCTAGAAACAATAGACAAAGCAAGGTTAATTTCACCATTGACCAAAGACCATAAACCAAAGCCAGCTAAGCCAGGGAGAATGTTAGGCAGCAAACTGATAAAGCCAAGGCGCCATGAACGTAGGGCTACACCAAGTAGAGCGGAAATTAATACCAGTGCAAAGGCTGTCCCAATTAACATGCTGCTCATGTTACGCTCACCGACGTGAGCAAACATCGAACTAGTACTCGCTATGTCCACTTGTAAGTTAGGCGCATGCTGCTGGAACCAAGCATCAGCTCTGTGCTCGAGGGCTAATATCTCAGTGCTACCAAGGTTTTTAAAGGTGGCAACCACGCGGGTGGCAGACTTATCGATGTTGATTTGGTTGTTCAAATCTAAGCCATAGGGCAAGCTCATTTCATACATTAAGAGATACTGTGCAGCTAACTCCTTTTCATCGGGTAAGCGATATTGCGAGTTATCATCACCATGCATGTTCTTATTGAGACGCTTGATGGTATCTGAAAGGGATAAGACGTGATCGGTCTCTGGTTGGGCTCGGAGCCACGCAGTAAATTCAGCAAGCTGCTTTAGAAAAGCCGGATCGTTGATGCCATTACTCATACCACTATCAAGACCAAACTCAAGGCTAGTCATGCCTGAAATATGCTCAGCCATAAAATCGGAGTCTTGGCGAAAGGTGGTATCGGTACTGAAATATTTCAATGCGTCATCATTAACTTGATTGTTTGGCACTTGTGATGCCAATGCCGCCACGATAATAACGCCAAAACCTAATACCTGTTTTTGCTTCTTAATCACCCAAAGAGCTGCACGCTGCATATTGGCCGATGGATTTGGCTGCGCTTTAACTTTAATGGGGAGTAAGCTCAGTAAGGCCGGTAGTAAGGTGATGGAAAATAAAAAGGCGAATAACATGCCTACGGCAACTAAATTACCTAAATCACGTAACGGCGGTGAGTCAGAAAAATTAAGTGATAAAAAGCCAATGGCTGTCGTTGCACTGGTGATAAATACGGGCCTAAGGTTGATGGTCAAACTACTGTAAATAGCCTGTTTTTTGGTTTCGCCACGGCGCATAGCAAGTAACATGCTGCTAATAATGTGTACGCAGTCAGCCACTGCTAATGTCATTACAATGGTGGGTACATTGACCGTTGGAGTGGTAAGGGGAATACCAAGCCAGCCAGACACGCCTAAGGTGGCGGCGATAGTCGCGATGATCACCGCTAACGATGCAATAGTGCTCAAAATGGAACGTAGCAAAAAAGCTAGCATCAGTAAGATAGCCAAGAACATGCCTGGCACTAAGGTGCTGGAATCACTTTGCGCATAGGTGGCAAATGCGTCGTTAAGCATGACTAAACCAGACATGCGGATGTCGGTGTCAGGATAGAGGGCTTCATACTTAGCTTTTAGTTCTTTAGCAAAGGCGGCAACGGCAGGCCCCTCTGTTAAGGGATCTATTTCTGGCAGTTGTACGGTAACGTTGATAATAGTGACAGCACCATTTTCGCCGACTAACTTATTGAGTAACTCAGGTTGTGTTAGGGCAACTTGGCGGATTGCATCTTTCTTATCTGGACTCAATAGATTGGTTTCAAGTAACAAATCTTCAACCAGCAAGTCATCTTCTTCTGCTCGGGTATGTTGAAAATTAGTAATTGAATCAACCCGTGTTGAGTAGGGGGTTTGCCAAGACTCTTTGGTCATTTGATGGATCTGACTCAGAGTTTGATCGCTGAATACATTACCTGACTTGGGGGCGATGATGAAGCTAACCGCATCTGACTTACTGTAAACATTTTGCATCCGCTCAAAAGCTTGCAGTTGAGGATTGTCAGGGCCAAAGAACACTCGATAGTCACCATCGAAATATAATTTGCTTGCACCAAAGGCGAAGGCAAAAAGAACCATCAAGGTGGCTAATAGGCTTGCTATGGGGCGTTCTACAACCCAAATTTGCCATCTTGCTGTGTTAGGGGGGCTAGTATTTTGCATTACGTCCTCACTATGACGTTTCGTCATTATCTAAGTAAAAATATGACGATTAATCATAAAGTGACTAATCGTCATTTGCTGTTGTAAAAAAACCAGCTAACTGGCTTTTTATAAATGTTCATTGTTGGCTACTTATTTAATGTAGCTAACTCTTCAGAAAATACTTCCTCAGCAATACGCCGCCAACTGGCTTTGTAATCCCATTCCCATGAATAAGGTTGCCACTGTAGCCCATCTAGTACAATGGAGGCATTAATCAACACTGCTGAATCGACATCAATGCGCTCCAAGCAGGGGGTTGGCGTTGAGTTACGTAGAATGGTCACCGAACCAAAGCTCATTGCCCAAATGGCGAACGTCACTTGATAGAGGTTATCTTCATAGCGTCGACTTAACTCATTGTTTGCCATTGCTGTTTCAATCATGCCTTTGAGCATTTCGACCATTTCATCTTCTGTTTCACTCAGCGCTTTGATCCGGGCAGGGGAGGCTTTTTCAAATACCGCCGGACTCATCACCCTTAATGACACCATGGTTAAGATGGGATGGCACAAGGTAAATAACTCATAACCGAAACTAAGTGCCAGTATGCGCTCTCGGCTATTGCCTTTAAAATTGGCTAACTTTCCGAACATGCTCTTTTGGATCCTAAGCCCTCTTGCGCAAAGGGCACACCATAAATCCTCTTTACTCGAAAAGTGGTTATATACCGTTCCTTTCGAGTATTCAGAGCGGGCCGTTAATTTATCCATCGTTAGCTTGGCGAAACTATGCTTTTCAATAATCTCTATGGCTAAATCCAGCAGTAGCTCTTCACGCTCTGCTACTTCTCTTGCTTTTCTTGTTTGTGTTGTCATGAGTCGCCACGTTCTTTTAATGCATAAAATGAATTATACGTGTCTTCAGCATGCTCAGCCATGATTTGGCGCACGAACACTAAAGTTGACCAAATGTCTATGTTTGACGATTCGTCATTAATTTAGATTCATCTTATGGTGATGTCAATTATATTTTTGAAAAATAAAAAAAGCGGGCTTTACCCGCTTTGAATAATAAAACCATCAGTGATTAATCTTCACTGATTGACCCTATTTTGTGAATGCTTAAATCAGCCCCATGATACTCATCTTCTTGAGTCATGCGTAAGCCTACTGATTTGGCAAGAATGCCGTATACGATAACACCACCAATCAGTGCGACCATTATGCCCGCTAAAGTGCCAATGACTTGTGACATCAGGCTCACTCCGCCCAGTCCGCCGAGCGTTTCAGTGCCAAAAATGCCTGCAGCAATACCGCCCCAAGCACCACACACACCATGTAGAGGCCACACACCGAGTACATCATCAAGTTTCATGCGGTTTTGTAAGTAAGTGAATAGCACCACAAATAAGCCGCCAGCAATACCACCGGTTAGCAAAGCACCAATAGGGTGCATTAAATCCGAGCCAGCACATACTGCGACCAAACCTGCTAAGGGGCCATTATGAATAAAGCCGGGGTCATTCTTTCCGACCAGTAATGAAACGATGATGCCGCCAACCATAGCCATCAATGAATTTACCGCAACTAGGCCGGAAATCCCGTCCATCGTCTGTGCCGACATCACGTTAAAACCGAACCAACCGACCGTTAAAATCCACGCGCCTAAAGCAAGAAATGGAATATTAGAAGGCGCGAAAGCGACTAACTTGCCGTTTCGGTAACGGCCATTACGAATACCAAGAAAGTATACCGCCACTAAAGCTAACCAACCGCCGACGCCATGAACAACCACCGAGCCTGCAAAATCATGGAAACTTGCGCCAAAGCTTGTTTCTAGCCAAGCTTGAAAGCCGTAGTTGCCATTCCAAATCACGCCTTCAAAGAAAGGGTAAACAAACCCAACAATTAAACCTGATGCGGCGAGCATCGGGTAGAATTTCGCCCGCTCAGCAATACCACCAGAGATAATCGCAGGAATAGCCGCGGCGAAAGTAAGCAAAAAGAAGAATTTTACTAATTCATAGCCGTTCGCTGTGGTCAGTTCACTAGCAGGCGCTAAAAACGTCACATCGTAAGCTATCCAATAACCTATGAAGAAGTAAATCACGGCAGAAAAGCCAAAATCGGCGATAATTTTCACTAATGCATTAACTTGGTTTTTCTGACGTACTGTGCCCACCTCTAAGAAGGCAAAGCCTGCGTGCATCGCCAGTACCATAATGGCACCAAGTAAAATAAATAAAGTGTTTGAACTTTGCACTAAGGTTTCTACTGCGCTGTTGATATTGTCCACTGTCTCTCCCTTTGCTTCCTGCCTGGGTGTTCCCCTAGGCTGTCATAAAGCGGTTGTCTCTCAGTTGTAAGTTTTAGGTGTTGCAAGGTATTGATTATTATTTTGGCTAAGCACTCAAGGTTCGTGTCAGCTAAATCCTTGTCTGAGCTGATACAGCAGGTTTTATGCCATAAATGTTAATTGTGACTTTTTATGGTGCGCTTGCTGCGAGGTGGGGCTTGGTAATGGCGCACTGGTGGTGACAAAAAAATGTTAGCGCCCTGTTTTACCCTATGAGTGGTCTATATTGGTGCAAGGTGGGGTGGGTCTGCCCCTAATTGGTGCTTTGGTGCAGTAGTCCTTCCGATAAAGGTTTTATTTTGGGTCGGGCTTTAGTCGAACATTTTCAGTATAATGCTGCGCTGATATTTTGATTTAGGCCTTCTATATGATCATTTCCCAGCAACAGTCATTGCTTGATTTCAATTCTTTCGCTCTTGATGTGAAAGCGTATACCTTAGTGACGTTGGCGTCAGAAAGTGACTTAGACGATTTTACTTATCAACCAGATAGCCCGCATTTTATTCTTGCTGGTGGCAGTAACTTACTTTTTTGTGAAGACTTTAATGGGGTGCTCATCAAACCTGATTTCAAAGGAAAGACAGTAGTAGATGATGGCGATGATTGGTTGATTACTGTTGGTGCCGGTGAAAATTGGCATGAGTTTGTAACTTGGTGTTTGGCTAATGGCTATCATGGTTTAGAAAACCTAGCGTTAATCCCCGGCTGTGTTGGAGCCACACCAGTGCAAAATATTGGTGCTTATGGAGTTGAAGTAAAAGACTTCATCGACAGTGTTAGATCGTATCGCTTAGCTGACGGTGAGTGGCAAACGTTGTCACATCAAGCATGCCAATTCGCTTATCGCGACAGTGTGTTTAAGCATGAGTATAAAAACACCCATCTTATTGTTGAGGTTGTGTTTCGCTTACCTAAACAGTGGCTGCGCACCTTAAGTTATGGCGATTTGAAGCAGTTGCCAGAAGCGGCGAGTGCGCAACAAATTTACGATCTGGTGTGCCAAGTCAGGTCAGAAAAACTTCCTGATCCGAGTACCTTAGGTAACGCCGGTAGCTTTTTTAAAAATCCAGAGGTGCCAGCAGCGCAAGCGCAAGCACTGGCGATTGCTTATCCAGAGTTACCTATTTATGACACAGGTGCCGAGAATATTAAAAAGCTTGCTGCCGGCTGGTTGATCGACCAATGTGGTTTAAAAGGACGACAAGTCGGGGGTGCGAAGGTTCACCAGAAACAAGCTTTGGTATTGGTTAATCAAGGCGGTGCTACGCCTAAAGATGTGATTGAGTTGGCTTGGTTAGTGCGAAATCAAGTAGCTGAGCGGTTTGGTGTTTTACTCGAACATGAAGTGCGCTTTATAGCTGCAGATGGGGAAACAACCCTTGATGATATCATGTTGCAACTAGAGCGCGATGCGATAGACGTTGAGCAAGAAGCTTAAATTTTGAATTAATATTAGGTGGCGCTGCGATGACAACTAAGAAGAATATCAATCTCTTGATCCAACTGTTAGCGGATGGCCAGTTCTATTCTGGCGAATGGTTAGGCGAGCAATTAGGGGTGACTCGTACCTCAATTAGTAACTATATCAAACATGCCGAAGCATTAGGGCTGGATATTCACAGTGTAAAAGGTAAAGGCTATAAGTTGGTTGCGCCAATTGAGTTATTAGATGAAGCCTTGATCCGTTCGTTGTCGGAGCAAAAAGCGGTAGATGTATTTCCGGTGCTTGATTCCACTAATCAATATTTATTAGATCGGTTAGATCAGTTGACCCCTGGGGCAACTTGTATGGCTGAATGCCAAACGGCGGGGCGCGGTCGGCGTGGGCGACAATGGGTATCGCCATTTGGTTCCCATTTGTATTTATCCATGTACTGGCAGCTTGAAGCGGGCATGGGGGCGGCAATGGGGCTGAGCTTGGTGACAGGTATTGCAACAGTAAACGCACTTGAATCCTTAGGTGTTAGCGGCGTTCAGCTAAAATGGCCCAATGATATTTATGTCGCTGGGAAAAAGTTGGCTGGGATTTTAGTCGAAATGTCAGCTCAGGCTGCTGGGCCATGTCAGCTTGTGATAGGGCTAGGCCTTAATGTGAAGATGCCAGCAGCGGCGGCAGAAGGAATTGATCAACCATGGACCGATTTACATCAAATGGGCACGAGTGGTGTTGGCCGTAATCAATTGGCCGCAAGGCTGATTATGGCATTAGAACAAAGCTTGTCACTTTATGAGCAAGCGGGACTGGAGCCTTTCTTGACGCGTTGGCAAGCCCTTGATGCGTTTATTAATCAACCCGTTAATTTGATCATTGGCCCGAAGACTATTTCAGGTATTGCGCGAGGGATTGATGCTCAGGGGGCTTTGCTAGTTGAGCAACACGGGGTGATCAAGCCTTTTATCGGTGGCGAAATTTCTTTGCGGCTAGCTCATGTGCAATGTTGAGTTGCTTTAGTGCTGGTTTTTCATACCACAGAAGGAACTGAATTACTGATTTTGTATGAAGTTTGCCCACTCAGTCGATTTATCTTATTTTTTTGTACTTTTACTGTTGCAACAACGAAAACTATTACATAGAATGCGCGTCACTTAAATGAAGCCGACTTAGCTCAGTAGGTAGAGCAACTGACTTGTAATCAGTAGGTCACCAGTTCGATTCCGGTAGTCGGCACCATTTAATCATTTAAGTACTGGGGGGGTTCCCGAGTGGCCAAAGGGAGCAGATTGTAAATCTGCCGCGAAAGCTTCGATGGTTCGAATCCGTCCCCCCCCACCATCTAAGTTTTAAAGTGGTCTTTATTGACAACTAGAAACATGATGCGGGCATCGTATAATGGCTATTACCTCAGCCTTCCAAGCTGATGATGCGGGTTCGATTCCCGCTGCCCGCTCCAATACAAAATGCTGATATGGCTCAGTTGGTAGAGCGCACCCTTGGTAAGGGTGAGGTCGGCAGTTCAAATCTGCCTATCAGCACCATTTCTAGTCGCTTTAATCCAAAAATTTAATCATAGTGTGAAATCTTTCACCGTATTTGTCTCTGAGGGGCGAACATGTCTAAAGCAAAATTTGAACGTAATAAGCCTCACGTAAACGTGGGCACCATTGGTCACGTTGACCATGGTAAAACAACTCTAACCGCTGCTATTTCATCGGTTCTTACCAAAGCTTACGGTGGTGAAACTAAAGATTTCGCATCTATCGATAATGCACCTGAAGAGCGTGAGCGCGGTATTACAATCAATACTTCTCACATCGAGTACGACACACCGACTCGTCACTACGCACACGTAGACTGTCCAGGACACGCCGATTATGTTAAAAACATGATCACTGGTGCTGCTCAAATGGACGGCGCTATCCTAGTAGTAGCTGCGACTGATGGCCCAATGCCACAAACGCGTGAGCACATCCTACTTTCTCGTCAAGTTGGTGTTCCATACATCATCGTATTCATGAACAAATGTGACATGGTTGACGACGAAGAACTACTAGAGCTAGTAGAAATGGAAGTTCGTGAACTGCTATCTGAGTACGATTTCCCAGGTGATGACCTACCGTTAATCCAAGGTTCTGCGCTTAAAGCACTTGAAGGCGACGAAGCATGGGAAGCGAAAGTACTTGAGCTTGCAGAAGCACTAGACACTTACATCCCAGAGCCAGAGCGTGAAATCGATAAGCCATTCATCATGCCTATCGAAGACGTATTCTCTATCCAAGGTCGTGGTACTGTTGTAACTGGTCGTATCGAAGCGGGTATCGTTCGTGTACAAGACGAAGTAGAAATCGTTGGTATCAAAGAAACAACTAAGACGACTTGTACGGGTGTTGAAATGTTCCGTAAACTGCTTGACGAAGGTCGTGCAGGTGAGAACTGTGGTATTCTTCTACGTGGTACTAAGCGTGAAGACGTTGAACGTGGTCAAGTACTAGCTAAGCCTGGTTCAATCACACCACATACTAAGTTCGAATCAGAAGTATACGTACTAAGCAAAGATGAAGGTGGCCGTCATACTCCATTCTTCAAAGGTTACCGTCCACAGTTCTACTTCCGTACAACTGACATCACTGGTGCTGTAGAGCTTCCAGAAGGTGTAGAAATGGTAATGCCTGGTGACAACCTTAAATTCGTTGTAGAGCTAATCGCTCCAGTAGCAATGGATGAAGGTCTACGTTTCGCTATCCGTGAAGGTGGCCGTACAGTAGGCGCTGGTGTTGTATCTTCAATCATCGAATAAGTTCGATTGATTAAGAACACTCAAAAAAAGGTCGCTTCGGCGGCCTTTTGTGGTAGCTAAGGTATGAGAAATTACCCCAGCACTAAGATCTAAATCGATAGTAATACGTCTTAAGACAAGATTATTCAGGTTACATTTTAGTGAAAAAACCCTATAATAGGGCCGATTTTAAAGGGGTGTAGTTCCAACGGCAGAACGTCGGATTCCAAATCCGAATGTTGGGAGTTCGAATCTCTCCACCCCTGCCAAATTTGATCTCAGCAGATCAACAACGTTACCTGAATATTGCGCAATGAGCGTAAAGCAGGTCAGATAACCTCGCCTTGCGGGGCTTTTGCATTTACGAAAAGTGGATTTGGTTGTATGACAACGAGCAATGAAAGTACCAGCAGTTCAATGGATGGTCTAAAGTGGTGTACAGTAGCATTACTTTTAATCGGTGCCGTAGTAGGTAACTATTTTGCCGGTGAGGCTGACGCTCACTTTCTGGCACGATTAGTAGGTGTGATCTTTTTGGTTGTTGCCGCACTAGGTGTTGCTGCCGTAACAACAAAAGGCAAGATCTTTATTAGTTTTGCTAAAGAAGCGCAGATTGAAGTGCGAAAAGTGGTATGGCCAACGCGTCAAGAAGCCATGCAAACAACGTTTATCGTATTAGCCGTTTCTGCTATCACCGCACTGATTTTGTGGGGGCTTGACGGCATCTTAGTACGTTTAGTGGCATTCATTACTGGAGTTAGTCTTTAACTATGACTGAGATTGCAGAACAAAAAATGAGATGGTATGTAGTGCAAGCTTTTTCTGGCTATGAAGCACGCGTAACCAAAACACTCAATGAATATATTAAAATGCATGAAATGGAAGATTACTTCGAAGAGGTACTCGTGCCGACTGAAGAAGTGGTTGAAATGCGTGCGGGTCAAAAGCGTAAAAGCGAACGCAAGTTTTTCCCAGGTTATGTATTAGTTAAAATGGTGATGAACGATGAAACTTGGCACTTAGTGCGCAGTATTCCTCGTGTCATGGGCTTTATCGGTGGAACCACTGAACGTCCTGCACCCATTTCTCAAAAAGAAGCAGATGCTATTTTAAATCGCTTACAAGATGCGATTGATAAGCCAAGACCTAAAACCTTATTCGAACCAGGTGAAGTGGTTCGCGTTACTGATGGTCCATTTGCTGACTTTAACGGTGTGGTTGAAGAAGTCGATTATGATAAGAGCCGCGTTAAAGTGTCGGTACTTATTTTCGGTCGCTCAACACCGGTTGACTTAGAGTTTGGTCAAATTGAGAAATCGTAAAAACTGTTTTTGAAAAAGCCCCTTTAATAAGGGGCTTTTTTTTACCTGCCATAAATTAAGTGCGATTAAAAATAGTGCAATGGATACGCTAATTTGTTTGTAATTGCACCACTTTTAACCTAAAATACGCGCTCTTTTATATCTGGCGTTGACTGAACGCGAGATAAAGCAGCAAGTAAGCATTATTTATTTGCGTTTACACTAGGGAAGCGAGTGATTCATCACTGGCGTTATACCCACCCACGAGGTATTTAAAATGGCTAAAAAAGTCACGGCTTATATCAAGCTACAAGTTGCAGCTGGCGCTGCGAACCCAAGTCCCCCAGTTGGTCCTGCACTAGGTCAACACGGTGTTAACATCATGGAATTCTGTAAAGCGTTTAACGCAAAAACAGATTCTCTTGAAAAAGGTGCTCCAGTACCAGTAGTTATCACTGTATACGCTGACCGTTCTTTCACTTTTGAAACTAAGACTCCACCTGCATCTTTCTTACTTAAGAAAGCGGCTGGCATCAAGTCTGGTTCAGCAGTACCAAACAAGACTAAAGTGGGCACAGTAACACAAGCTCAACTTGAAGAGATCGCAAAAACTAAAGAAGCAGACCTAACCGGTGCTGATTTAGAAGCGATGGTTCGTTGTATCGCTGGATCTGCCCGTTCTATGGGCTTGGTAGTAGAGGGCTAAGAAATGGCTAAAGTATCTAAGCGCATGCGCGCAATCAAAGAAAAAGTTGACGGTACTAAAGAGTACAGCATCAACGAAGCTATTGCTCTACTTCAAGAATTAGCAACTGCTAAATTCGTAGAAAGTGTAGATGCTTCTGTAAACCTAGGCATTGATGCACGTAAATCTGACCAAAACGTACGTGGCGCAACTGTGCTACCACACGGTACTGGCCGCGAAGTACGTGTTGCAGTATTTACCCAAGGTGCTAACGCTGAAGCGGCTCTTGCTGCTGGCGCTGACATCGTAGGTATGGATGACCTAGCGGCACAAGTTAAAGCTGGCGAAATGAACTTCGACGTAGTAATTGCTTCTCCTGATGCAATGCGCGTTGTCGGTCAACTTGGCCAAATCTTAGGTCCACGCGGCCTAATGCCTAACCCTAAAGTTGGCACAGTAACACCTGACGTTGCAACAGCAGTTAAAAATGCTAAAGCAGGTCAAGTACGTTACCGTAATGACAAAAATGGTATCATCCATACTACCATTGGTAAGGCAACATTCTCTGGCGATCAAATCAAAGAGAACCTTGAGTCACTAATCATTGCACTTAAGAAAGCTAAGCCTTCTTCTGCAAAAGGTCAGTTCATCAAGAAAGTAACAATTTCGACTACTATGGGCGCAGGCGTTGCTGTAGACCAAGCAACACTAGTAACCGTAGTAGCATAATTGACAAGGCGTGAAATTGTTGTATAATTTTGCGCCTTGATTTGGAAAGGGCCATTGGTCCCCTCCAAGACCGTTGGCGTGAGCCTAGATAAGCGCACTTAATATCCAACGTAGATGGTACCGGACCCCAGATAGAATTATTCTGCTGGTTCCGTTTGCCGTATTAGTCCCTCTAACTTGTTAGAGGTTATTTTTCCAGACATTAGTCTGGTATGGAATCCAGGAGTAAAGCCAATGGCAATCAGACTCGACGACAAAAAAGCAATTGTTGCTGAAGTCAACGAAGCTGCCCAGGCTGCCCTATCTGCTGTAGTTGCTGATTCACGTGGCGTTACAGTAGGTGCAATGAACAGTTTACGCGCTAAAGCTCGTGAAGCTGGTGTAACATTACGTGTAGTACGTAATACACTAGCTCGTCGTGCTGTTGAAGGTACCTCTTTTGAGTGTCTTCAAACTGTGTTTACTGGTCCTACTCTTATTGCTTTTTCTCTTGAGCACCCAGGTGCTGCAGCGCGTCTTCTAAAAGACTTCGCTAAAGAAGAAAAGAAATTTGAAGTAAAAGGGTTAGCCTACGAGGGAGAATTAATCCCTGCAGAGCAAATTGACCGCTTAGCGAAGCTACCAACATACGACGAAGCAATTGCGCAGCTAATGATGACGATGAAAGAAGCGTCTGCTGGCAAGCTGGTACGTACACTGGCTGCACTTCGCGACCAAAAAGAGCAAGAAGCAGCTTAATAAGTTTGCTTATTTTTAAAAATTTCATAAATTTAGGAAATTTGAGTCATGTCTATCACTAAAGACCAAATCTTAGAAGCTGTTGCAGCAATGACTGTAATGGAAGTTGTTGAACTAGTTGAAGCAATGGAAGAAAAATTCGGCGTATCTGCTGCAGCTGCAGTAGTATCTGGCGGCGGCGACGCTGGCGCAGCTGCTGAAGAGCAAACTGAATTCACAGTAATTCTTAAGTCTGCTGGCGCTAACAAAGTTGCAGCTATCAAAGCTGTACGTGGCGCAACAGGTCTAGGCCTTAAAGAAGCTAAAGCAGTAGTTGATGCAGCTCCTGCTCCAGTTAAAGAAGGCGTTGATAAAGCTGAAGCTGAAGCGCTTAAAGCAGCTCTAGAAGAAGCTGGTGCTGAAGTTGAACTTAAGTAATCTATCATTAGATTACTAGTCGATTCGTCGGCTAGAGGCTGGTGCTTTTTGGCACCGGCCTTTTTGCGCTATAGGAATAGTTGAAATTTCGTCTCGTTTGTTCGACTATGCTAAAGCCTAAATGTGTTGTTTAACATTTAGCACTACAAAACGATACAACTAAGATCTGTCCCACGGTTGGACAGAGTGGGTCACTTATCAGCGAGCTGAGGAACCATATGGTTTACTCTTATACAGAGAAAAAACGTATTCGTAAGGACTTTGGTAAGCGTCCGCAGGTTATTGAGACTCCTTACCTATTGTCTATCCAGCTTGATTCGTTCAAACGTTTCATTAACGTTGATCCTGAAGGCGAAGTTGGACTAGAAGCTGCATTTCGTAGCGTATTTCCGATCAAGAGCTATTCTGGTACATCGGAATTACAATATGTGAGTTTCCGCTTAGGCGAACCTGTGTTTGACGTGAAAGAATGTCAAATCCGAGGTGTTACATATTCCGCACCCCTTCGAGTCAAGCTACGTCTAGTGCTTTATGATAGAGACGCACCAGCGGGCACTGTAAAGGATATTAAAGAGCAAGAAGTCTACATGGGTGAAATGCCACTCATGACTGAGAACGGTACTTTCGTTATCAACGGTACTGAGCGCGTAATAGTATCTCAGTTACATCGTTCTCCAGGTGTATTCTTCGATCACGACAAGGGTAAAACCCATAGCTCTGGTAAAGTTCTTTATAATGCTCGAGTTATTCCTTACCGTGGATCTTGGTTAGATTTCGAATTCGATCCGAAAGACAATTTATTTGTCCGTATCGACCGTCGTCGTAAGCTACCAAGCACCATCGTTCTTCGTGCGTTGGAATACACTACCGAAGAAATTTTAGAGATGTTCTTTGATACAGTTCATTTCGAGATTAAAGATGGCAAACTGACACTAGACTTAGTGGCAGAGCGTTTACGTGGTGAAATCGCGACATTTGATATCGTAGTTGATGGCGAAGTACTAGTAGAAACTGGTCGTCGTATTACTGCGCGTCATATTCGTGAATTACAAAAAGCCAACGTTGAGCGTTTAGAAGTACCTGCGGAATACATCGTAGGTAAAGTAGCAGCGAAAGATTACGTTAATGCTGAGACTGGCGAAGTAATCGTACCTGCTAACACTGAGCTAACTCTTGAAATGGTCGCTGAAATGTCACTTGCTGGCATTAAAGAATTCGAAACACTGTACACCAGTGAATTAGACAGCGGTGCATACATTTCAAATACGCTACGTATCGATTCATCGACTAACCGTCTTGAAGCGTTAGTAGAAATTTACCGCATGATGCGTCCTGGTGAGCCACCAACGCGTGATGCAGCTGAAGCCCTATTTGAAAACTTATTCTTCAATGAAGATCGTTATGACCTATCTAAAGTAGGCCGTATGAAGTTCAACCGTCGTGTTGATTTTGAAGATGAGCAAGGTGCTGGCACATTAAGTAAAGAAGATATTGTCGCGGTAATGAAAACCCTGATCAATATCCGCGATGGTAAAGGCGAAGTGGACGATATCGACCACCTTGGTAACCGTCGTATTCGTTGTGTTGGTGAAATGGCTGAAAACCAATTCCGTGTTGGCCTCGTTCGTGTTGAACGTGCTGTACGTGAACGTCTATCTCTAGGTGACTTAGACGCGGTAATGCCACAAGATCTAATCAACGCGAAACCGATTTCTGCAGCAGTGAAAGAATTCTTTGGTTCTTCACAGTTGTCGCAATTTATGGATCAAAACAACCCGCTATCAGAAGTGACGCACAAACGTCGTATTTCTGCATTAGGTCCGGGTGGTCTAACGCGTGAGCGTGCAGGCTTTGAAGTTCGAGACGTACATCCGACTCACTACGGTCGTCTATGTCCTATCGAAACGCCTGAAGGTCCAAACATCGGTCTAATTAACTCATTAGCGACTTTCTCTCGTACTAACTCGTACGGTTTCCTTGAAACACCATACCGCAAGGTTGTTGATGGTGTAGTAACGGATGACGTTGAGTATTTGTCTGCGATTGAAGAAGGTAACTACGTTATCGCACAGGCCAATGCCGCGGTAGACGAAGATGCTAAGTTAACAGACGAATTGATTCCATGTCGTCACAAAGGTGAATCTACCTTTATGACTGCAGATCAAATGCAATATATGGACGTATCTCCACAGCAGATCATCTCTGTTGCGGCATCGCTTATTCCGTTCCTAGAACACGATGACGCGAACCGTGCATTGATGGGATCGAACATGCAACGTCAAGCTGTACCAACACTAAGAGCTGATAAGCCATTAGTAGGTACCGGTATTGAAAAACGTATTGCTGTCGACTCTGGTGTAACCGTAGTTGCTAAGCGCGGCGGTGTGGTTGATTACGTTGATGCATCACGCATCGTAATTAAAGTAAATGAAGAAGAAATGGTACCGGGCGAAGCAGGTATCGACATTTACAACCTGAACAAATACACCCGTTCAAACCAAAATACATGTATCAACCAACGTCCTACTTGTAACCCAGGTGAGCCGATTGTTAAAGGTGATGTATTAGCGGATGGTCCTTCAACCGACATGGGCGAACTTGCTCTTGGCCAAAACATGAAGATCGCCTTCATGCCTTGGAACGGTTACAACTTTGAGGATTCCATCACTGTTTCTGAGCGTGTGGTTAAAGAAGACCGCTTTACCACTATCCATATTCAAGAGCTATCTTGTATCTCTCGTGATACTAAGTTAGGTCCTGAAGAGATCACTGCGGATATTCCAAACGTAGGTGAGTCAGCCCTTAGCAAACTGGATGAGTCTGGTGTTGTATATGTGGGTGCTGAAGTAAAACCTGGCGATATCCTAGTCGGTAAAGTAACACCTAAAGGTGAAACTCAGCTAACACCAGAAGAGAAACTATTACGAGCTATCTTCGGTGAAAAAGCGTCTGACGTTAAAGACAGCTCGCTACGTGTTGCAAACTCAGTTTACGGTACCGTAATCGATGTTCAAGTATTTACCCGTGATGGCGTAGAGAAAGACAAGCGTGCGATCGAAATTGAAGAGATGCAGCTGAAAGAAGCGAAGAAAGACTTGACTGAAGAGTTCAAGATCTTAGAAGACGGTGTTTTCTCGCGTGCGAAGAACCTGTTGATCGCGGCTGGTAAATCAGAAGAAACTCTGATTAAAACGTCTCGTGACAAGTGGTTTGAAATTGCCCTTGCTGACGAAGAAGTGCAAAGCCAGTTAGAGCAAATTGGTGAGCAGTACGACGAGCTGAAAGCGGAATTCGACAAGAAATTTGATACTAAACGTCGCAAAATCATCCAAGGTGATGATCTAGCGCCGGGTGTATTGAAGATTGTTAAAGTTTACCTTGCGGTTAAACGTCGTATTCAACCTGGTGATAAAATGGCCGGTCGTCACGGTAACAAAGGTGTTATCTCGACTATCGTACCTATCGAAGACATGCCTCATGACGAGCATGGTGAACCAGTTGATATCGTGTTAAACCCATTGGGTGTACCGTCACGGATGAACATCGGTCAGGTTCTTGAAACCCACTTAGGCCTAGCGGCTAAAGGTGTGGGTGAGAAGATTGACCGCATGCTGAAAGATCAGCGTGAAGTTGAAATTGCCAAAGTACGCGATTTCATTCAGCAGGTTTATGATCTAGGTAATACCCGTCAAGAAGTAGACCTAACTACTTTCACAGATGACGAAGTATTACGCTTAGCCCATCACTTACGTAAAGGTTTGCCTACGGCAACGCCAGCGTTTGATGGTGCGAAAGAAGGTGAGATTAAAGAGCTACTGCGTTTAGCTGATTTACCTGATTCAGGTCAGCTACAATTGTTTGATGGCCGTACTGGTAATGCGTTTGAGCGTCCAGTAACGGTGGGTTACATGTACATGCTGAAACTTAACCACTTGGTTGATGACAAGATGCATGCGCGTTCTACAGGCTCTTACAGCCTAGTAACTCAGCAACCTCTGGGTGGTAAAGCTCAGTTCGGTGGCCAACGTTTTGGTGAGATGGAAGTATGGGCACTAGAAGCATACGGTGCCGCTTATACGCTTCAAGAAATGCTGACTGTTAAGTCAGATGATGTGAATGGTCGTACTAAGATGTATAAGAACATCGTAGACGGTGACCATAGAATGGAGCCAGGCATGCCTGAGTCGTTCAACGTATTGTTGAAAGAAATCCGTTCTCTAAGCATCAACATCGAGCTAGACGAAAAATAAGCAGGGCTTAAGCCTGAAGTGAGTAAAGCGCTTTCAATGCGAAAGCGCTTTTAGCGTCGTTCCCAGTGGGAGAAAAACGTGAAAGACTTATTAAAGTTTTTAAAACAGCAAAATAAGACCGAAGAATTTGATGGTATCAAAATCGGTCTTGCTTCACCTGATCAAGTACGTTCTTGGTCTTTCGGTGAAGTTAAAAAGCCAGAAACCATTAACTACCGTACTTTTAAGCCTGAGCGTGACGGCCTTTTTTGTGCGCGTATTTTTGGTCCTGTAAAAGATTACGAATGTTTGTGTGGTAAATACAAGCGTCTTAAGCACCGTGGTGTGATCTGTGAGAAGTGTGGCGTAGAAGTTACCCAGACTAAAGTTCGTCGTGACCGTATGGGCCACATCGAATTAGCTTCTCCTGTTGCGCACATTTGGTTCTTAAAATCACTGCCATCTCGTATCGGTCTATTACTAGACATGACGCTACGTGATATTGAGCGCATTCTTTACTTTGAATCTTTCGTGGTAATCGAGCCAGGTATGACTAACCTGGAGCGCGGTCAAATGCTGACCGAAGAAAATTACCTAGACGCGCTTGAAGAATGGGGTGATGAGTTTGAAGCTAAGATGGGGGCTGAAGCAGTTTTACAACTGTTAAAAGCAATCGAGCTTCAGAGCGAAATCAAAATTATGCACGAAGAGTTAGAAACGACTAACTCTGAAACTAAGCGTAAGAAGCTAACTAAGCGTCTTAAGCTGATGGAAGCATTTGACCAATCAGGCAACAAGCCAGAGTGGATGATCCTAACGGTTCTTCCAGTGCTACCACCTGATCTACGTCCATTAGTTCCACTAGACGGCGGTCGTTTCGCGACATCCGATCTAAACGATCTTTACCGTCGTGTCATCAACCGTAACAACCGTCTTAAGCGTCTACTTGACCTAGCGGCGCCAGACATTATCGTACGTAACGAAAAGCGTATGTTACAAGAGTCTGTTGATGCGCTATTAGATAACGGTCGTCGCGGTCGTGCGATTACTGGTTCTAACAAACGTCCGCTTAAATCTTTGGCCGATATGATCAAAGGTAAACAAGGTCGTTTCCGTCAAAACTTACTTGGTAAGCGTGTTGACTACTCAGGCCGTTCGGTAATTACCGTTGGTCCAACACTTCGCTTACACCAGTGTGGTCTTCCTAAGAAGATGGCACTTGAGCTATTTAAGCCATTCGTATACGGCAAGCTAGAAGCGCGTGGTTTAGCCACTACGATCAAAGCAGCTAAGAAATTAGTTGAGCGCGAAGGCGGTGAAGTATGGGATATCCTAGAAGACGTAATCCGCGAACATCCGGTTATGTTAAACCGTGCACCAACCCTGCACAGACTTGGTATCCAAGCGTTTGAGCCAGTATTAATTGAAGGTAAAGCAATCCAATTACATCCATTGGTTTGTGCGGCATACAACGCCGACTTCGATGGTGACCAAATGGCGGTACACGTTCCTCTAACTATCGAAGCACAGTTAGAAGCGCGTACCCTAATGATGTCAACTAACAACGTACTTTCTCCAGCGAACGGTGAGCCAATCATCGTACCTTCTCAGGACGTTGTATTGGGTCTTTACTACATGACACGTGATCGCATTAATGCGAAAGGCGAAGCCATGTGGTTTAAGAGCCCGAAAGAAGCAGAAAAAGCGTACCGTGCCGGTGCGGTTGAACTTCATGCGCGCGTTAAGGTTCGTATCACTGAAACAGTGATCGACGATGAAGGTAACCGTAGCGAAGTGGTCAGCCTGAAAGATACGACTGTTGGTCGTTCTATTCTTTGGCTTATCGCTCCTGCAGGCATGGATTTCGAGCTATTTAACCAAGCGATTGGTAAAAAGCAAGTATCAGGTCTAATTAACGCTTGTTACCGTAAGCTTGGTCTAAAACCAACGGTAATTTTTGCTGACCAATTAATGTACACCGGTTTCCATTACGCGACCCTGTCTGGTGCCTCTGTAGGTATCAACGACATGGTGATCCCGGATGAGAAAAAAGGCATCATTGAAGCTGCTGAAGAAGAAGTTCAAGAAATTTCTGAGCAGTTCCAATCAGGTCTAGTTACCGCGGGTGAGCGTTATAACAAAGTAATCGATATCTGGGCATCAGCTAACGAACAAGTTTCTAAAGCGATGATGGATAACCTGTCTACTGAAACGGTTATTAACCGTGAAGGTAAAGAGGAAACTCAGAAATCATTTAACAGCATCTACATGATGGCCGACTCAGGCGCGCGTGGTAGTGCTGCGCAGATTCGTCAGCTAGCGGGTATGCGTGGTCTGATGGCTAAGCCAGATGGCTCTATCATCGAAACGCCGATTGTTGCGAACTTCCGTGAAGGTCTAAACGTACTTCAGTACTTTATCTCGACTCACGGTGCACGTAAGGGTCTAGCAGATACGGCACTTAAAACGGCTAACTCAGGTTACCTAACGCGTCGTCTAGTAGACGTAGCACAAGATTTAGTCGTAACCGAAGAAGACTGTGGTACACACGAAGGTCTATGGGTAATGCCATTGATTGAAGGCGGCGACGTTGTTGAGCCTTTACGTGAGCGTGTGCTAGGTCGTGTTGTTGCTGAAGACATCATTAAGCCAGGTACTGAAAACGAAGTATTAGTTGAGCGTAACATCATGCTTGACGAAAAACTGTGTGACATTCTTGAAGAAAACTCAGTTGATATCGTTAAAGTGCGCTCTGTTATCACTTGTGAAAACGACTATGGTGTGTGTGCAAACTGTTACGGTCGTGACCTAGCACGTGGTCATATTGTTGGCCAAGGTGAAGCGGTTGGTGTTATTGCAGCACAATCAATCGGTGAGCCGGGTACACAGTTAACCATGCGTACCTTCCACATTGGTGGTGCAGCATCAAGAGCGTCAGCAGAAAACAACGTTCAAGTTAAAAACACGGGTAGCGTGAAACTTTACAACGCTAAGTTTGTGGTTAACTCTGACGGTAAACCAGTGGTAACTTCTCGTTCTACCGAGTTAATGGTACTGGACGAACTAGGACAAACCAAAGAAGCGCACAAAGTGCCTTACGGTGCAATCCTAGAGAAGAAAGACGGTGAAGCGATTACCGCTGGTGAAGTGGTTGCTAACTGGGACCCACATACTCACCCAATCATCACTGAGGTAGCGGGTACCATCAAGTTTGCTGACTTGATTGAGAATGTGACTGTCACTCGTCAAACTGATGAGCTAACAGGTCTATCTAGCATGGTTGTGCTTGATCCAGGTCAGCGCCCAAGTGCTGGTAAAGAAATGCGCCCAATGGTTAAGTTGGTTGATGCGGCAGGGAATGACATTAACATTCCTGGCACTGACATTGCTGCGCAATACTTCTTACCTGGTAATGCGATTGTGAACCTTGAAGATGGTGTGCAAGTAAACGTGGGTGACGCGCTAGCGCGTATTCCACAAGAAAGCTCGAAGACTCGTGATATCACGGGTGGTCTACCTCGCGTAGCTGACTTATTCGAAGCGCGTACACCGAAAGATGCTGCAATCCTAGCGGAAGTAACAGGTACTATTTCTTACGGTAAAGAAACCAAGGGTAAGCGTCGTCTTGTAATTACGCAGCCAGATGGTGAACATTACGAAGAGATGATTCCTAAGTGGCGTCACCTTAACGTGTTTGAGGGTGAGAAGGTTCAAAAAGGTGAAGTTATCGCCGATGGTCCAGAATCACCACATGATATTTTACGTCTGCGTGGTATTAGCCCAGTGGCTAACTACATCGCGAATGAAGTACAAGACGTTTACCGTCTACAAGGCGTAAAAATCAACGATAAGCACATTGAAGTTATCGTGCGTCAAATGCTGCGTAAAGTGATCATCAAAGCTTCTGGTGATACTGACTTCTTACCTGGTGAGCAGGTTGAAGTGGCTCGCGTAAACATTGCTAACCGTGCATTGATTGCTGAAGGAAAAACACCGGCTACGTTCTTCCATGAACTACTGGGTATTACTAAAGCATCACTTGCCACTGAATCATTTATTTCGGCAGCATCGTTCCAAGAAACGACGCGCGTATTAACTGAAGCAGCGGTAGGCGGCAAAGTGGATGAGCTTCGTGGCTTGAAAGAAAACGTTATCGTGGGTCGTCTGATCCCTGCGGGTACCGGTTATTCTTACCACAAAGAGCGTAACGAGCGTCGCAACAATCCTGAAGCGGCTAAACCAGCACCAGTGACAGCAGATGAAGCAGAACAAAGTTTAGCTAATCTGCTTAACTTAGCGGACTCAAGCGACAACTAATCAGCTATCTATAGACTGACAAAAAAGGGCACCTTCGGGTGCCCTTTTTATTGCCTAGTATTTAGTCTCAGCAGCTCTAGCTTGATTGGGTTTAGTATCAAACCTCAATGTTTCATCTGAGCATCACACCGCTGTCACCTTTTGTTCATTTGTGATTGTTAGCTTAAATTGTACTGTTCAATGAGAGGCAAGTATGGCTAAAGTCATTCATTACTATCGTACTGTTTGGTTATCGGATGTGCACTTAGGCTTTAAGGATTGTAAAGCGGAGTATCTAATCCAGTTTTTACAAAGTATGCGCTGTGACAAATTGATTCTAGCTGGTGATATTGTCGACTTTTGGGCCCTAAAAAGGCAAGTGTACTGGCCCGAATCCCATATGAAAGTGGTGCAGTTATTGCTAGACATTGCGCGCCAAGGTACCCAAGTGATTTATGTACCGGGTAATCATGACGCCGCGATCCGCCAACTTGGCCAGCCGGAGCTAAATTTGGCGCAGATCCATCATCAATATCAACATACCACCAGTTTGGGATTGAAAGTATTGGTGCTTCATGGTGATGAGTTTGATGCGATGGTCTGTTATTCCAAGATCACTTCGTTTATTGGCGATCTTTCTTATGATCTTTTGCTCTTTCTCAATCGGCATGTCTATCACCTGCGTAAGCGATTGGGGTTTAACTATTGGTCATTGGCGGGGTATATCAAAGAACGGATCCCGAAAGCGAATATTGCCATTTCCCGTTTTCGTCATGCTGCCATGGCTTATGGGCGTCGTAAGGGTGTAAATATGGTGGTATGTGGTCATATTCATCATCCTGAGATGGTGACAGAAGCTGACATGATCTATACCAACTTGGGGGATTGGGTGGAGAATTGCAGTGCGCTCGTTGAAGAGCTTGATGGCAATCTACACTTGGTACGCAGCACTGAACAAACAGAATTCTTGCAACATCTCGATGAGGCGCATTTATCCAGTGTGGCTTAAGGCTGCTGTGTTTTAGATGTAATTACGTTAAGATAAAGTACCTTATAATTATCGAGATGTAACCATGACTAAGCACATTATTGCCACTGACCAAGCGCCAGCCGCGATTGGCCCCTATTCACAAGCTAACAAATGGGGCGACCTTATTTTTACTTCGGGTCAAATTCCTTTGGTGCCTGAAACCATGGCGGTGTTAGAAGGTGACATTACGGCTCAGGCTGAGTTGGTGATGGAAAACCTAATGAAGGTTCTAGCAGAAGGTGGCGCCGATGAAACGACCGTAGTGAAAACGACTTGTTTCTTAAGTGACATGAATAACTTTGTGGCCTTTAACGAAGTCTATGGCAAGTATTTCCCAACCAATGCACCCGCCCGCTCTTGCGTTGAAGTGGCACGTTTACCTAAAGACGTATTGGTTGAAGTTGAAGCGATTGCTTACGTTAAGTGATAGCGATCTTGGTTGATCTTAGTATTGTTTAATTCAGCTAAGATCAATCACAAGCAGCTATCTCTGCATTATCTTATTGTCACGTTGGGGTTTACATGCGTTTAGCGATACTCGTCACCGCGCCCGCTTATGGTAGCCAAGGTTCGGCTTCTGCTTATATGTTTACGCAAGCAGCAATTGAAATGGGGCATGAGATCCAAGGGATCTTTTTTTATCAGCAAGGTGTGACCAATGCTAACAACTTTACCACGCCCGCCAGTGATGAAGACGATTTAGTTGCATTATGGGCAGCCCTTGCCGTGGAGCATGGCTTCAGTCTTGATGTGTGCATTTCTGCCGCTTTGCGCCGTGGCGTGGTAGATAGCGTGTCAGCGCAAGAGCAGCAACTGGCCGCGGCTAATTTGCAAGCGCCATTTGCCATGACAGGGTTAGGGCAGCTAGCCGAGCTATCAAGTCGAGCTGATCGCTTGGTGCAGTTTTAGGGGCAATGAGATGAAGATAGCGATTATAAATACCCAAATGCCCCATGGCATGGCTGATGCGCGCGAGTCGTTAGATGCCGCACTCGCTTTATCAGGTTTTACGGAAAACCTAAGTGTGTTTTTTCTCGATGATGGCGTTTATCAATTAGTTGAAAATCAGCAACCTCAAAGCATATTGCAGCGACATATTCAGCCGACGTTTAAATTGTTTGATTTGTATGACATTGAGACCGTATACGTGTGCGAACAATCTTGCTTGCTGCGGGGGATTGACCCAAAGCGTTTGTGTATTCCAGTACAGTTATTGCAACCGCAGCAACTCAGTGAAAAATTACACCAGCAGCAACAGATAATCCGTTTTTAAGGCCTGGTAAATATGATTTTACACACCGTTAAGCATTCCCCTTTTAACCATAAATCCCTTGAACAAGTGTTACCGAGGCTAGGGCAGGACGATTATTTGTTATTAATTGAAAATAGCGTTGTGGCAGTGACCGTGACTCATGAGCTCTCCGAGGCCTTGAATGAACTGGCTTTGCAGCAGCGGTTATTTGTTTTAGAGCCCGATTTATTAGCGCGAGGTTTATCTAGCTCAGTAGGTAATCTTGTTGATTATAAAGGATTTGTTTCGCTTGTTGAAAAGACGGATACGACTATTTCTTGGTAACACGCGCTACTCAGTTGGTCCCTGCTTTGTTGTTGCTTCTCACGTTTTCGACCCCGCCTCGTTCGCAGCCGCTATAATTGGTTTACTTTATGAGCAGTCTTGTTCTTGACACGCCTACTCAAGGGTAATAAAATTTCGCGTCCCAAGTTTTGGGGCATGATTTTTCACGTTACATAAGTATCAGGAGCTATTTTTAATGGCAACAATTTCACAGCTGGTTCGCAAACCACGTAAAGCACCGGTTAAAAAAACCAACGTGCCTGCGCTGCAAGCGTGCCCACAAAGACGTGGTGTATGTACTCGCGTATATACAACTACTCCTAAAAAACCTAACTCAGCACTACGTAAAGTTGCTCGTGTTCGTTTAACTAACGGCTACGAAGTAACTTCATACATCGGTGGTGAAGGTCACAACCTACAAGAGCACAGCGTGATCCTAATCCGCGGTGGTCGTGTAAAAGATTTACCAGGTGTTCGTTACCACACCGTTCGTGGTGCACTAGATACTTCTGGTGTAACTGCACGTCGTCAGTCTCGTTCTAAGTACGGTGCTAAACGACCAAAAGGTTAATGGTTCTTCGTAAAGTAAGGCCAAGCAAAGACAATTTTAATTAATCGTTTTGGGGTAAACCTGAAGCAAACGGAGAATATAAGATGCCAAGAAGACGCGTCGTCGGTCAGCGTAAAATCCTTCCGGACCCTAAGTTCGGATCAGAGATTCTGGCCAAATTCATCAACGTAGTAATGGTTGATGGTAAAAAATCTACTTCTGAGAAAATCGTATACGGTGCATTAGAAGCTGCAGCTCAAAAGAGCGGCAAAGAGCACCTAGACATTTTTGAAGTAGCTCTTGATAACGTGCGCCCTACTGTCGAGGTTAAATCTCGTCGTGTGGGTGGTTCTACTTACCAAGTTCCAGTTGAAGTACGTCCTAGTCGTCGTAATGCACTGGCAATGCGTTGGTTAGTTGAAGCAGCACGTAAACGTGGTGAAAAATCAATGGCAGCACGTCTAGCTGGTGAGCTAGTTGATGCAGCAGACAACAAAGGCACTGCGGTTAAGAAACGTGAAGACGTTCACCGTATGGCTGAAGCAAACAAAGCGTTTGCACATTACCGCTGGTAATATTATGGCGTGGCTAGTCCACGCCGTTAGTTGTTATCTGAAGGAGCGCTTATTTATTAAGCGTTCCTTTAGTTAAGAGGAAATATTGTGGCTCGTACAACTCCCTTAGAGCGTTACCGGAATATTGGTATTTGTGCTCATGTTGACGCAGGCAAAACTACCACTACCGAACGCGTGCTTTTTTATACCGGCTTGTCTCACAAAATTGGTGAAGTACATGACGGCGCTGCGACCATGGACTGGATGGAGCAAGAGCAAGAGCGTGGTATTACTATCACTTCTGCTGCTACCACCACATTCTGGCGTGGTATGGAAGCTCAATTCGATGAACATCGTATTAATATCATCGATACTCCAGGACACGTTGACTTTACGATTGAAGTAGAACGCTCTTTGCGTGTACTCGATGGTGCTGTTGTGGTGTTTTGTGGTTCGTCTGGTGTGGAACCTCAATCAGAAACCGTTTGGCGTCAAGCTGACAAATACGAAGTGCCTCGCATGGTATTTGTTAACAAGATGGACCGTGCGGGTGCCAACTTTGAACGTGTTGTCGAGCAAATTCGCAATCGTTTGGGCGCAGTATGTGTACCAATTCAATTAAATATTGGTTCTGAAGAAGATTTTCACGGTGTAATCGACTTAGTAAAAATGAAGGCGATTAACTGGAATGAAGATGATCAGGGCATGACTTTTGAATACTCCGATATTCCTGCTGACCTTCAAGCAAAAGCTGAAGAAATGCGTGAATACATGGTAGAAAGTGCAGCTGAAGCATCTGATGAGCTGATGGAAAAATACCTTGAAGAAGGTGAACTGTCAGAACAAGAAATCAAAGCCGGACTTCGTCAACGTACAATCAATAACGAAATCGTTCTTGCTTGTTGTGGTAGTGCCTTTAAAAACAAAGGTGTGCAAGCAGTATTGGATGCAGTGGTGGAATATCTTCCTGCTCCTAACCAAGTTAAAGCCATCACAGGTGTTGATGAGCATGATAACGAAGTAACGCGTATTTCTTCCGATGACGAACCGTTTGCAGCGCTTGCATTCAAAATTGCAACAGATCCGTTTGTGGGCACGTTGACCTTTTTGCGTGTGTATTCTGGTGTGGTAAATACAGGTGATGCTGTTTACAACTCAGTAAAACAAAAGCGTGAGCGCTTTGGCCGCATTGTACAAATGCATGCCAACGACAGAAAAGAATTAAAACAAATCCATGCGGGCGACATAGCTGCTGCTATTGGGCTCAAAGATGTCACTACCGGTGACACGCTATGTGATATGGATAACAAAGTTATCTTAGAACGCATGGAGTTTCCTGATCCGGTGATCCAGATTGCGGTTGAGCCAAGAACCAAGGCTGACCAAGAGAAAATGGGTATTGCGCTGCAGAAACTAGCAGCAGAAGATCCATCATTTCGCGTTGAAACCGATGCTGAATCGGGCCAGACATTGATTTCTGGCATGGGTGAGCTACACCTAGATATCATCGTTGATCGAATGAAGCGTGAATTCAGCGTTGACTGTAACGTAGGTAAACCTCAGGTTGCTTATCGTGAAGCTATCCGTAAAACGGTAAAAGTTGAAGGCAAGTTCATTCGTCAATCAGGCGGTAAAGGTCAGTATGGCCACGTTTGGTTGAAGATGGAACCATTACCAGCGGGTACTGGTTACGAATTTGTTAACGAAATTGTTGGGGGCACTGTTCCAAAGGACTTTATCCCTGCCGTTGACAAAGGCTGTAAAGAACAAATGGACCAAGGGGTACTGGCTGGTTTTCCAATGCTAGACGTTAAAGTAACCCTGTTTGATGGTTCATTCCACGATGTTGACTCCAATGAAATGGCGTTTAAGATCGCTGGAGCAATGGGCTTTAGAAACGGTGCGTTAGAAGCTGATCCGGTTATTCTAGAGCCTATGATGAAGGTTGAAGTGACTACCCCTGAAGATTGGATGGGTGATGTAGTTGGTGACTTGAACCGTCGTCGCGGTATGATTGAAGGCATGGATGAAGGTCCAGCTGGCTTAAAAATCATCCGAGCTAAGGTTCCGTTAGCAGAAATGTTCGGTTATGCTACCGACGTGCGTTCTGCCACACAGGGCCGCGCTTCATACTCTATGGAATTCAAAGAGTATAATGAAGCACCTAAAAACATCGCTGACGCTATCATTGAAGCGAAGTAATCGGAGCAGGGAATTATCCCGTCTCTGTTTTATGTAATTTGATGGCCCATAACAACATGGGCTAACACTTAGAAAAGAAGGTACACGTCGTGTCTAAAGCTAAATTTGAACGTAATAAGCCTCACGTAAACGTGGGCACCATTGGTCACGTTGACCATGGTAAAACAACTCTAACCGCTGCTATTTCATCGGTTCTTACCAAAGCTTACGGTGGTGAAACTAAAGATTTCGCATCTATCGATAATGCACCTGAAGAGCGTGAGCGCGGTATTACAATCAATACTTCTCACATCGAGTACGACACACCGACTCGTCACTACGCACACGTAGACTGTCCAGGACACGCCGATTATGTTAAAAACATGATCACTGGTGCTGCTCAAATGGACGGCGCTATCCTAGTAGTAGCTGCGACTGATGGCCCAATGCCACAAACGCGTGAGCACATCCTACTTTCTCGTCAAGTTGGTGTTCCATACATCATCGTATTCATGAACAAATGTGACATGGTTGACGACGAAGAACTACTAGAGCTAGTAGAAATGGAAGTTCGTGAACTGCTATCTGAGTACGATTTCCCAGGTGATGACCTGCCGTTAATCCAAGGTTCTGCGCTTAAAGCACTTGAAGGCGACGAAGCATGGGAAGCGAAAGTACTTGAGCTTGCAGAAGCACTAGACACTTACATCCCAGAGCCAGAGCGTGAAATCGATAAGCCATTCATCATGCCTATCGAAGACGTATTCTCTATCCAAGGTCGTGGTACTGTTGTAACTGGTCGTATCGAAGCGGGTATCGTTCGTGTACAAGACGAAGTAGAAATCGTTGGTATCAAAGAAACAACTAAGACGACTTGTACGGGTGTTGAAATGTTCCGTAAACTGCTTGACGAAGGTCGTGCAGGTGAGAACTGTGGTATCCTTCTACGTGGTACTAAGCGTGAAGACGTTGAACGTGGTCAAGTACTAGCTAAGCCTGGTTCAATCACGCCACACACTAAGTTCGAATCAGAAGTATACGTACTAAGCAAAGATGAAGGTGGCCGTCATACTCCATTCTTCAAAGGTTACCGTCCACAGTTCTACTTCCGTACAACTGACATCACTGGTGCTGTAGAGCTTCCAGAAGGTGTAGAAATGGTAATGCCTGGTGACAACCTTAAATTCGTTGTAGAGCTAATCGCTCCAGTAGCAATGGATGAAGGTCTACGTTTCGCTATCCGTGAAGGTGGCCGTACAGTAGGCGCTGGTGTTGTATCTTCAATCATCGAATAAGTTCGATTGATTAAGAACACGCTAACAAGGTCGCTTCGGCGGCCTTTTTTAATGCCTAAAAATTATGCTGAATTTAAACGAACGAAAGATTGCATCATGAGGTGCTTTAAAAAAATGCATCTTCAAGTTGATTGGTGTAAATGAAAGGCTGTGTAAAGTTGGCCAACAACCATGGTCATTGGCCTGATCTGACTATTCCGCTTTGGCTGCGGCTTCTTTCTTGGCTTTTCTTAGCACATCTTCTTTATAGCGCTCAATGCCTTGAGCATGGCGGTGGCGATAGTAACCGGCATTGACGTAATCTTTACATACCGGATTTGGCCCTTTGCCCGCTTTACCCAGTTTAAATCCTTCTTCACCGTGGCATACTTGGCTATAGGTTAAATCATAGCTAAAGTCATATAGCTCTTTAGCATAGCTCTCGTCCATGTCCTCGCACTGCTCGTAGTCAATTACTAAATTTTGATAACGTACAATACCAGCGGTAGCATCTGATTTTGCCACCATTTTAATCGATTCTTCGGCACACTCGTTAGTGGTCGCAAACGCCATCAGTGGTAACGATAATGTACTGCATATTACAACAGCGAAAAGTCGCACAATAAGCTCCCTGCTTTTATTCTAGTGTTGTTAATCTAACAGGATACAATCGGGCTGAGAAGTGGTGAAAATTAAAAATGTGTTTTTTGCGAGAGGGGTTAAATGCAGGGGGGCAATAGCGCCGGAGAGAGTAACTTACCAGCGCATCACAAATGTTATTCGGTTTCGTATTCGTCGATGCTGATGCCTTTCTCAAGCATAATTTTTTTCACTTGCTCGGGCAGGCCATCATTTTGATCTTTACGTAAATCACTGTCTTCAGGAAGTGGCTGACCAGTATAAGCATGCAAGAAGGCTTCACATAATAGCTCACTGTTAGTGGCGTGGCGTAGGTTATTGACCTGACGGCGAGTGCGTTCATCAGTTAAGATTTTTAATACCTTAAGTGGGATGGATACAGTGATCTTCTTAACTTGCTCACTTTTTTTGCCGTGCTCAGCATAAGGGCTGAGGTATTCACCGTTCCATTTCGTCGTCATTATTCACTACCCGTTACAAAAATCAGGGTTATTCTAACCCCTAGGCCAAGCATAGGCAATCTATCGGTAAAGATGTTTAGAAGGCTGTATTCATAATTTTACCTTGTGCCAAGCTCGATCTTTATTACTCCTGTTGCTAATCCTTGAAATGAGAAGTTGTTCAGGCTGTTAAGTTTTATTTTTGTCATTCCTCCTGCTCAGGTAGACTAACTCATCAAAACACAACCCATGACAATAATGAGCCGTTTAGACGTCCAGAAGTGTTGACGTCTTATTCTCGCTAGCTTAAAGTTGCCATATATGATTTTTATTGGAGTTTTTAAATAATGGCGCAGTATAAACAAGCCACTCAAGCTGTAAGAACCGGCATTGAATCAGATACCCAGCATGGCTCGGTGGTACCGCCTATTTATTTAAGTACCAATTATACCTTTGAGGGCTACGATAAAATTCGTGGCTTTGACTACAGCAGATCAGGTAATCCAACTCGCGCCATCTTAGGTGATGCGATTGCTAAATTAGAAAATGGCACCACTGGTGTTATTACCTGCTCAGGCATGGCTGCAGTAAACTTGGTGACAGCGTTACTTGGCCCCAGCGACTTATTAATTGCGCCTCACGATTGCTACGGTGGCAGTTACCGTTTATTTGATTGTTGCGCTAAGAAAAATGCCTTTGAAGTCAGCTTTATTGATCAAGGTAACGATGAGTTAATGGCCGCTGCGATTGCAAAAAAACCTAAGATTGTTTGGTTAGAAACACCGAGTAACCCATTATTACGTGTAGTCGATATTGAAAAAATCTGTCAGCAAGCCAAAGCGGTCGGTGCGTTAGTCGTGGTTGATAACACCTTTCTTTCACCAGCGCTGCAACAGCCGCTTGATTTAGGTGCAGATATAGTCGTTCACTCAACCACCAAATACATCAATGGGCACTCAGATGTGGTGGCTGGCGCAGTGGTCACGAAAGATGAAACCTTAGGTCAGGATTTAGCTTGGTGGGCTAACTGTTTGGGTTTAACCGGCTCAGCATTTGATTCATACATGACCCTACGCGGTATTCGCACCTTGGGTGCGCGTATTCGTAACCATCAAGAAAACGCTAATGCCATCATTGCCTTTTTGCAAACTCAACCACTGGTTAAAACGATTTATCATCCAAGTTTGCCTGACCATCCGGGCCATGAAATAGCAAAACGCCAGCAAAAAGATTTTGGCTCTATGTTTAGCTTTGATCTGGACGCTGATGAGCAGGGGCTGCAGATATTCTTTGAAAATTTACAATTATTCTCACTCGCCGAATCCCTTGGCGGGGTTGAGAGTTTGGTGGCGCATCCCGCTACCATGACACACCGCGCCATGAGTGATGAGGCGCAAGCAGAAGCGGGCATATTCAGTACCCTTATTCGTTTATCCGTTGGCTTGGAAGACGCCGACGATTTAATCGCCGATTTAGATCATGCCTTTAAGGCTGTGGCGCAGGAGAAGTAAAGGTGAAACAAACAAGACATGTGCATAAATTTGGTGGCAGCAGCTTAGCTGATCCCAACTGTTTTCGTCGAGTGGCGAATATTATTGATAAGCACTCAAGTAGCACCGACTTGATCGTAGTGTCGGCCGCAGGTAAAACCACCAACCGTTTGATAGAAATTATTGAATATGCCAAAGATGGCGATAACGCCGCAGCTGAATCCCTTGCTTCTCTATCAGACTTTCAGCGCAATCTGGCAACAGATTTGTTGGATGGTGAGCTTCAGGCTGACGCCTTAGCTGCATTGGACAACGATCTCACTCGTTTGGCGTTAATCCTCGAAAACAAATTAGACCGTTATCAAACCAACGAAATACTAAGTTTTGGTGAAGTGTGGTCGGCACGTTTACTTGCGACTTATTTAAAGCAACTTGGTTTGAAAGCCAGTTGGTTAGACTCTCGTACTTACTTAAGTGCCGAAATGAGCGTGCAGCCAGTGGTTGATATTAACTTGTCTCGTGAAAAACTCACCCAGCAGTTATTGGGGCGGGAGCAAGATCGCGTTGTTATCACCGGCTTCTTTGCTGCCGACAGCGAAGGCCATACCGTGACATTAGGTCGTAACGGCAGTGATTACTCAGCAACCGTCACTGGCGCCATCGCGAATGCGGTTTCGACCACTATCTGGAGTGATGTAGCGGGGGTATTCAGTGCTGATCCGCGTAAAGTGAAAAACGCCGTGTTAATGGAGCGCTTATCCCTTGATGAAGCAGCTGAATTATCACGCTTAGGCTCGCCAGTGCTCCATGCTCGCACGTTATTGCCTGTGATTGAAAGCTCACAGCGCCTGAGCTTACGTTCAAGCTATGCGCCTGATGAAGGCTCGACACAAATTGTACGCCGTCAGCACAAGCTGGGCGCGGCTAAAATTGTTACTGGCCTCGAGCAGGCATGTATTATTGAAGTTGAGCTCGAAGCAGATCAAGATCTAGCGTTGGCTAATACGGCGCTACAAGCCGACCTTAGCGCGCATTTTGTTGCTCCACTGGTGGTACATCAAGACAAAAAGAAAAATATCATTCGTTTGGTTTACACTCCAGAAGTGGCGGACTCTGCTTTTGATGTGGCTAAAGCCTACGCCCATCCACTGCCTGAAATAAAAAGTGTCGAGCTACGTGCTGGTTATAGCATGGTCGGTCTTGTTGGTAATGGTGTGAGTGACAACGCTGAGCAGTGCTATCGTTTCTACCGCGCTTTATCGACTCAGCCACTGGAATTTATCCAAGCTTGTGAACGCAAGCTGTCTCTGGTCGCCGTGACGCGTGAGATTTTACTTGAGCCGTTACTTAAAACCTTACATGAGGCTTTATTCAAACGTCCTAAGCGCATTGGCTTAGTGTTATTTGGCACCGGTAACATAGGTGGCCAATGGCTCAAGCTTATCCAAGTTGAAAAGGCCAAAGTAGAGCAACGCTTTAATCAAAAACTCACTCTATGTGGTGTGTTTAACCACCTTGGTGGCATCGTCGATTTTGATGGTTTTGAGCCGCAAGAAATCAGTAATGGTTTTACCCCAGAGCCGTTCATTTGGGAAGAAATGCTATCCAAGCTCAAGCGTCATCCATTTGATGATCTTGTCGTGCTGGATATCACCGCCAGCGAAAGTGTTAGTCGTTATTACCCTGAGTTTGCATCGCGTCACTTCCATGTAATTGCGGCAAATAAATTTGCTGGCTCTGCTGAGTTAGCGTTTTACAATGAAGTAAAACAAAGCTTTGCTGATCATGGTAGCCATTGGCTATATAACGCAACGGTAGGTGCTGGTTTACCAATCCAGCCAACCTTAGCCATGTTGCAAGGTTCGGGTGACACCATTCAAGGCATCAGTGGTATTTTCTCTGGCACGCTGTCTTGGTTATTCCAGCAATATGATGGTTCCATTGCATTTTCTGAACTACTTGATCAGGCGTGGCAACAAGGCTTAACTGAGCCAGACCCGCGTGAAGATCTATCGGGTAACGATGTTATGCGCAAATTGCTGATATTGGCGCGTGAAGCCGGTCTTAACATTGAAGAGAAAGACATCGAGCTGCAATCTTTGGTGCCTGAGGAATTGCAACAAGGCTCAGCCGATGATTTTATGCAAAAAACGCATTTGTTAGATGAGCTATTAGCCGAGAAGTTAGCGAAAGCCACTAAGCAGGGTAAAGTGTTGCGTTACGTGGCGCGTTTTGATGCTGAAGGTAAAGCCACCGTGGGCCTTGAAGCCTTAGCGGATAACCACGCCTTTGCTAATCTGTTGCCATGTGACAACATTTTTGCCATCGAGACTAATTGGTATCGCACTAATCCACTGATCATCCAAGGTCCGGGGGCGGGTCGTGAAGTGACGGCTGGCGCGATCCAAGCTGACTTAATTAGCCTATGTGAAAAGCTCGCGTAACTGGCGCGTAACACGATATGTACTAAGCCACCTTCGGGTGGCTTTTTTGTGGCGGTATGTTTTCGTCCGCGGTAAACAAATAAACGCTATTCTGCAGCGCGCTCAAGCCATCCATGGTCGCTTAGCAAAAGGTATCCATGCCTTTTGATATCTGCTGATTAGCGTTTATTCACTTAGCCTTTCCAGCTTATCAAGTGCTTCGGCGATCCTATGCCCATGTATTTCTGATAGATATTCAAAAATGGCCGCAAGGCAATGAATTTGTTCTTTGTTCAGGAATGCATAACGTGATCTCAAGCTCGCGTCGCTTGATAATTCAAAGTCATAAATCACCTCGCTCGTTAACGTGTCAAATTGGTCTTCACAACATATCGCAGCTCTTAGGTAAGAGGGTAAGAGCCACTGCATTCCTTTACTGGATAAATTACTTAATTCGCTATGAAGATATCGCACTCCAGATTTAGGTAAGCGTTCATCTTGATAGGACTTCATTGCTAAGCGAATACAGCGGCATGGAATATCTTCATCGCTGAAGATGAGAAGATCATTTTCAGATGGTTTTGGGACATACGGGAAAGCAATGTCCAAGTATTCAAGCAGCATTTCTTGAGTCTTGTACCCCAAATATTCCATGTAAGTGTTCCAAAGTAGCAATTAAAGTTAACTTCATAGCGACTGCGCTGAAGTGAGCGCCTATCATCTCACCCCCAAACACTTTTGATAGGCCGTAGGCGTCATGCCCACTAATTGTTTAAAGAAACGCCCCATGTGGCTTTGATTGGAAAAGCCGCAGGCGAGGGCGATGTCGGCTAGCTTCATTGGGCCTGTGAGTAAGTGCTTAACCTGCTCGATACGCAGCTGCATTAAGTATTCTTGCGGCGTGCGGGCAAAGTGAGCCTTAAACATGCGGGTAAAGTGGTATTCACTAAGCTGCGCTAACTCGGCTAATTCATGTAAATAAATTTGGCGATGGAAATTTGCCTGCATAAAGTCTTGTACTTGCTTGGCAACTTTCGGTGCCAGTCCACCTTTAATAATCCCCAGTGGTTTAGTGAGCCCAGTACTTTGTAATAAGTTAACTAAAATGGTGTCGCTCATTTGCGCCATGGCCAAATGGCTTTCCGGCGCCGACCAATCCATTAACAGCATTTGCTGGCGATACATGGCTTCAAGCGCTGGCTGGCTAAAAAAGGTTAGGTCGGGCAGGGCGAGTTGCCGTGGGTCAGTGTCAAACACTTGCAAGGCTAATTGCTTTAGGTGGCTATCCGTAAAATATAGGTGCATAAATTGTTGTGGATCGCCAAGCTGCCAGCGACTTTCACTGCCTTGTGGCATTAAGCAAAATTTACCGGCACCGCCTAATTCAGAGCGTATATCGGTACGATGGGTTTGCTCACCACCTGATAGATATAAGCTCAAGGTATGAAATTTATCGTTTTGGTAATACAAACGATCATAAGCATTGCTATATTGCGCCCACGCCAATTTCGGCGTGATCCCTTGCTGGCGATGGCACACTTTTGATGATTTAAAAAAGCTCATATAGCGGATGTTTTCGTTCATAACAAAATAATAAAGGCTTCAACGGTGGCGCTCAATCTTTAGCGACAATTAAAACCGCAAGATCGTGTTAAAAGCCGCGCTATCGGGACAGCTTTACGCCATGCTATTGCTTAAAACCAAACAATCTTAAATCGATATGGGAGCGGTAAGATGTCGGCGTTGATATATGTGCTGATGATAGGCTTGTGGGGCTTTTCATGGATCGCTATTAAATGGCAGCAAGGCCTGGTAGCAACGGAAGTGTCAATCTTCTATCGCTTCGCGTTAGCTGCCTTGTTGATGTTTGTTTTTGGTAAGTTGTTTAACCAGTTGCAACAACCTAAGTTATCACAACATCGCTTTTTTGCTTTGCAGGGGCTGTGCTTGTTTTGTTGTAATTTCTTGGCCTTTTACAGCGCCACCCATTATATCGCCAGTGGCTTAACCGCGGTAATTATGGCAACGGCCCCCATTTTTAATGCGTTACATGGTCGCTTATTTTTCAAAACGCCCATTACCGCTAATTTTTGGCTAGGCGTGGCGATTGGCTTGTCAGGTATCGGGCTACTCTTTGGCGCTGATTTATTGGCGACAACATGGTCAATGGATGTGTTAATTGGCCTTGGTTATGCGCTAATGGGCACTTGGTGTTTCTCTATGGGTAATATGATCAGTATGCGTAACACACGCGATAATATTAAACCTTACACCGCTACTAGCTATGGCATGTTGTATGGCTGCGCAGCGTTATTGGTGATTATTTACTTACGTGATTTGCCTTTTAATATCGATTTACAAGTGAAATACCTCGGCAGTTTATTTTATCTAGCGGTACCCGCAACGGTGATGGGGTTTACCTTATATTTGATCTTGGTGGATCGCATTGGGGCTAACACCGCCTCGTATGTTTTACTCATTACGCCAATTGTGGCGTTGGTAGTCTCTAGCGTGTTTGAGTCATACCACTGGACTATCTATTCTAGTCTAGGTCTAGCGTTAGTTATTTTGGGGAATGTAGTGGCACGTACAGCTAAACCTTTATGGCGGCGTAAACAGAAACTAGCCGTTGGGGTATCATGACGCGTTCAAGTGGCATTTGAACGCGTCGCGATATCTAAAGCCGAGGTTAATCGGCTTTAATAAACGAGCCGTAAATGTCCTTTCTACGATGTTTAAGATTGGTCACCGACCCCTCGGTATTAAGCTGTTTTAACTTGGTGAGGTCAACATCGGCAAAGATGATCATCTCGGTATTGGCACTGGCTTCAGTTAGAGTGGCATCGTGAGGAAAGTAAATGTCTGATGGTGAAAACACCGCCGATTGGGCATATTGAATATCAACGTTATCAACCCGTGGTAAGTTGCCAACACTGCCGCCAATGGCAACATAACATTCGTTCTCAATAGCACGAGCTTGCGAGCAAATTCGCACACGTTGGTAACCATTTTTGGTGTCGGTCCAAAACGGGACAAAGATAATTTGTACGCCTTGCTCTGCCATCATTCGACCTAGCTCAGGAAATTCACTGTCATAACAGATTAATATGCCCACTCTTCCGGCATCGGTATCATATACTTTGACACTATTACCACCATCAATAACCCAGTCTTTCTCTTCGTGAGGGGTAATATGAATTTTGTATTGAGCGTCAATTTGACCATCACGGTGCAGCAGATAAGAGACGTTGTAGAGCTTTTCGCCTTCGATAACAGGAACGCTGCCAGCAATGATGTTTATATTGTAGGTAACCGCCATTTGTGAAAAGCGATTTTTTATCTCGTCACTGAAGCTGGCCAGAAAGCGTATGGCCTCCACTGAATTCTGCCCTTCTTGTAAGCCCATTAGTGGCGCATTGAAGAACTCGGGAAACAGCGCAAAATCGGCTTTATAGTTAGAAAGTGAAGACACAAAATACTCGGCTTGATCCATTAAATCGTCAAGATCGTGCATGGTACGCATTTGCCATTGGATCACGCCAAGACGTACTAAGGTTTTTTCAATATCGTGGACGGATGTAATATCTTCTTCATAAAAAAAGTTATCCCACTCCAATAATGTGCCATAGCCCTTTGAAGCATCATCTTCGGGTAGGTAGCCTCGCATCAAACGCTTAACATCAAAGTCGTTGGCCAACTGAAATGACAAAATAGGGTCGTGTAATTCGCGGCGCTTAACTTTGTCTATGTATTCTGGCACGCTCAACTTATCGGCATGTTTGTAGTACAAAGGAATGCGGCCGCCCGCTAGGATAGCTTTAAAATTCTTATTTCGGCACAGCTCTTTGCGCGCATCATAAAGTCTGCGACCTAAGCGTAATCCGCGATAGTCAGGATGCACGAACACATCCAGTCCGTACATGGCATCACCCGTTGGGTTATTTTGTATTACATTGTTCTCATCTATGATGTCATTGTAAGTATGAGGTAAAGAATAGCGGTTGTAACTGACCTTAATAGTGAGGGCAACACCGACTATTTTATCGCTATCTACAATACAAATTTGTCCATCTGGAAACTGTTTAATAAGATCCATAATGGTCGTTTTTGGCCATGCTCCCCCCACGTCAGGAAAAACTAAGTCCATTAATTCAGCTATTTGGGTATAGTCACTTAATTCTATGGTACGTAAGGAAAGCTTGGGAGTATTGTGATCCATATTGAAAAGTCCTAGTGGCAATGTTTTGTTCAGGATGCCACAGGTATAGCGAAACAAAAACACCAGTCTCCAGTAATACCTTCTATTTCCAACGTTTGTTGCCAAGTAAGTGCAAATTGATTTACCTATAAATCATGAAGATGAGTAAATTTCACCATATTTATGAGTAAATTTCATGTTAAATCAAAGTTGTTGACATTAATTCATAATTCATTAAATTAAGCCATTCAGACGGCTAAACGGCTATTTGTTTTAGTCACAGTTTCGTCTTTGCTTGAATTTAAAAGGAATGGATCATGGGTAGTCAAACGGCACGTAATATTGAAATTTTGAACCAGAATATCGCTGATTTAAAGGGCGATTTGAATGTGTCTTTTGAGTTTTTTCCGCCCACTTCCGAAGCGATGGAAGATACCTTATGGCAGTCTATTGATCGGTTAAAAACCCTAAAGCCAAAGTTTGTTTCGGTCACTTATGGCGCTAACTCGGGTACGCGTGATCGTACTCATAGCGTGATTAAAGAAATTAAAGATCGCACAGGGCTAGTAGCCGCGCCGCATTTAACTTGTATCGATGCCAGTAAAGATGAGTTAAAGCAAATAGCCCTAGACTATTGGAACAGCGGCATTAAGAACATTGTTGCCTTGCGCGGTGATATTCCAGCGGGCAGTGATAAGCCCCATATGTACGCGACTGACTTGGTGCGCTTATTAAAAGAGCAGGCCGACTTTGATATCTCGGTAGCGGCGTACCCAGAAGTACATCCTGAAGCGAAAAATGCACAAGCGGATTTACTCGCGTTTAAAGATAAAATGGATGCTGGTGCCGATCGTGCTATCACTCAGTTCTTTTTTGATGTGGAAAGCTACTTACGCTTTCGCGACCGTTGTGCTGCCATTGGTATTACGCAAGAGATTGTACCGGGGATCTTACCCGTGTCTAACTACAAAACATTAGTGAAGTTTTCTAAGTTATGTAATGTGAAAGTGCCAGGTTGGATGCACAAACTTTATGATGGTACGGATAACGATCCGACCACACGCAACTTGATTGGTGCCAGCATCGCGATGGACATGGTGAAGGTGCTAGGGCAAGAAGGCGTGAAAGATTTTCATTTTTACACCCTGAACCGCAGTGAACTAAGCTATGCAATTTGCCATACTTTAGGTTTGCGCCCTTAGTCATCACTAGCCTTCTCGCTGAGCTAATCGTGAAAGGGTGGGTTTGATTGAGCGAGTATACAAGGCAGGGATGCCTTGTTTCAGCCTACATGGATGTATTCACGGCGGCTCGTGAAACAAACTCACCCTTGAGTGTTGCAGTCTCAATTGCTAAAGCAGATCCCATCAGGATCTGCTTTTTTTATTGGTGTAGAAGATTAATAAAGCTATTCAACCAAGCAATAGATCCTTGTGAGTAGATCTTTTGGCGCTGTGTCTTGTGGATTGTTGAGGTATTCTTCAAATGCGGGATGATCTTTAAGGGTACGGCCGCTTTGCGGCAACCATTGGCCAAATAGCCAAGCGTAGGGCTGCTCTAATTCGGCATAAGGCCCTTTAAACATCAAAGCAGCAGCTTTACTCGCTGGGATCGACAAGTGTTGGATCTGCTCATCCTCCAGTACCAAATTCGGATCGTCAATGGTAATACAAGCCATGGATTCCAGATCTTCCGTCGCAACGGTTTTAGGATCCTGATAATAGATGCCAAAGCTACGGGTTTGTGGTGTAAATAAGTTTCGACTGCCAGCATACATACACAACTTATCGAAGGCTTGGCCGATCTTCATATAATCGCCGTGATGTTTGATGCCGATAAAGTTAAGTTGTGGTATTTCGGTAACTTCAACTGGATACATAAGGTGGATCTCCTGATCATAAAAGGGCTGAAACTGCATCCACGACTGGGGTGACAGCGGTTCTGGTGTGGTATTGCCTTGGCTATTTTGTTGGCGATACTCACTGGGCGGCTGATTAAATAACTGAGCGAAGGCGCGGCTATAAGCTTCTAACGTGCTGTAGTTAAACTTTTTCGCTACTTCTGCAATGGGCGCTTGAGTGCGAATTAATTCGGCGGCAGATAGAAATAAACGCAGCCTTCTCACTGTGGTATTAATCGTTTCACCCGTCATCAAACGATAGATACGATGAAAGTGATACGGTGACATACAGGCCACATCGGCTAAGGTATTCACATCTAGTGGTGCATCTAAGTGTTGATACATATAATCCACCACCTTGATTAGACGTTGTTGATATCCCTGCTGCGTACTGGCTTTCATCTTTTTTTCTCTCGCTAATTAGTTGACGGTTTCAGCATATGTCAGGTTTATTTGATAATGTTTGCGCAGTTTAAGCCAAATTACCCGAAAAGGATCAGTATAGATGCAAGAGATAGAGCGTAAATTTTTAGTGACAGGTGATTATAAGAATGACGCCTTTAAAGCTCAGCGCATTACCCAAGGTTACTTAAACTCTGCCCCTGAGCGCTGCGTGCGGGTGCGAATTAAAGGTGAGCAAGGGTTTTTAACCATTAAAGGCATCAGTGATGCTGCAGGATTAAGTCGTTTTGAGTGGGAGCGAGAAATCCCCGTCGCGGAAGCGCAAGCTTTATTGGCCTTATGTGAACCGGGTGTGATTGATAAAACCCGTTATTTGGTGAAAGCAGGCCTGCACACCTTTGAAGTAGATGAATTCTACGGTGACAACGCTGGTCTGGTGGTCGCAGAAGTCGAGTTAACAAGTGTTGATGAAGCCTTTGCCAAGCCCAGCTGGCTCGGCGAAGAAGTGACGGGCGATAAGCGCTATTACAACTCGCAATTAATGCAGCAGCCTTATAGCCTTTGGTCGAGGTGATTTTTTTCAGGACTACATACTGATATCAGTACTTAATTTTCATTTGTCATTATTAGATATTTTTTACAATGGTAAGTAAGCTACTTTCCATACATAGTTGAAGGTCAAGTCGCCATTGAATTCAGGTGGCTGAATATTGTTAGGATTGCTTTGTGAGATTGTTGATTAAAAAACTCTATCATTCTAACTTCTTTGGTTTGGGCCTAATAATGTTTATATTTGCTTTAATTTTCACTGCGTCAATTTATACCAGTATATATGATGACGTACTTAGCGCTTATGAGCTGACTAATGAAGCCCATAACGACGAATATTGGGTGGAAGGCTCTCCATCTGATGTTATTGTGCCTGAAGTTTTTATTGATTATGACGAACCATTCTTAGCTCGGCTTTGCCTTAACAGAATACGCTCCGGTGATGAGCTTAAAGCGATGATTGTTAGTGTTGCGGGTACTATTCGGTTTAACTGCTTTGCTAACGGTGAGTCCAAGCTTGAGCTTTATGGGTTAAATTCCGTGACAAAAAGTGTCACATCTTTGCTGGTAGGAATTGCGATAGATAAAGGTTTTATTCACTCAGTTCATGATTCCATTGCCATGTATTTACCGGATCATACTCACCTGCTTGGCGAGTATGGTAAAACGGTTACGATTGAAGATCTACTGCTGATGAAATCACCGATTGGCAATATGCCTCTATTTGCGGTTAATGATGGTCAAAGTGCTTTTTCACCTCAATTAGAGGCATATTTCGCAGCGCCAGACCCTGTCGAATTTATTCTAGGATTTGGCGCTGCCGAAAGTGGCATTGAAGGTTTTAATTATGGTGAAGGCCCAGCCACGCTGGTGGGGCGGATCATAGCAAATGCGACTGGAGTCAGTGTGGTTGAATTTGCCAAGCAGAACTTATTTCTGCCAATGGGAATTAAGTATTTTGAGTGGCACCTACTCGCTGACGGCAGTGCAAACACCGCAGGTGGGTTAGTACTAACAAGCTGGGATATGCTTAAAATTGGTGAACTTGTGCAAAATAATGGCGCATGGTCTGGTGATCAACTAGTGAATGCGCATTGGATAAAGAGTTCAATCGCGCCCCATATCTCGACAAGATCAACATGGAGCCAATATGGTTATTATTGGTGGAGTAATGTGTTTAAATTGAAGGGGAAAGATATCACTGTTATGGCTGCAAGAGGGTTTAAGGGGCAGTTTATTTTGGTTATTCCTGAGCTTAAAGCCACGATAGCGATCAATGGTGACCATGAAGGTTTTAATGATTTGGGCGGCGTCTCACTAGTTGAATACATTATAAAGCGTTATGTACCTCGTTTGCTCGATTGAAAGACTAGCTTTGCAGCAGTGGACTGAGTCCAGACGCACCCATAATGTGCCGCGCTGGACCAAATTAACAAGCAGTACTTACAACGGCGAGCCGTGAAGTAATCGTAGAGGGAAGAGTTTAAGCGCCATTTGATAGTGATGAAGCTTTTCGTTGTTGCTTAGTAAACAAATACCAACCCAACCAGAAAAATACACTTAAGCCTACGGCAGTGAGAATCGCTGGCTTTGGATTTTGCAGGGTACTAATGGATCCAGCATAAGCGGCGATGGTTGCGTAAGGCACTGCGCTGGCGATCCAAATTCCGAGAAAACGCCAAAACGGCATTTTTGTCAGTCCTGCCATGCAAGCGCTCACTTCCGGTAAAATTGGCATCGCGCGTGACAGTAAGATCATCATGGCGCCGTAGCGATCAAAGCCATCGATCATCTCTGTTCGCTTTGCTGGATCGCGGATGAGCAGGCGAACGAATGGTTGACCAAAATACTGACTCAAAATATATCCACCTAAACCTGCTAACAATAGGCCAGTACTTGCTGCTAATGCGCCTTGGCTAAAGCCGAGAAAATAACCGGATAGAATAATAATAGTGAGCGTCGGCATGGCGATAAACAAGTCTAAAAATAGTAAGCCGATCACCAGTGCAAATAAATAACCATGGGGTAGGGCGCTGGCTTGCTCTAACCAGCGCGATATATCTGCCAAGCTAAGTATCCCCGCAAGCTTGAGGAAAATAAAGGTAGAAGCAAAGCCTAGGGCTAAAATTAACATCACTTTAAATAACGATTTCATATTGTTGTCCTTTCTATAGGAATTCAGTTTCAGGAAGCTTTCATCAGTTTGTAAGCCATGTTGGGCGCAAAGCGCATCAGCAAACGCAGTAATTTAACTTTGCCGATGTCGTTATCTAAGGTGCCGCGCTCAATGCCACGAATAATATGTTGAGCGGCCTCTCGAGCAACTAGCTTCCCTGATCCTCTACCTTCTGTCATGGCGGTATCCACCAATGGCAATAAGGCTTGTTGCACTAACACCGAGGTGTGTTCGAGCTGATAACGTAACGATAAACTAAAGCTGTTCAGTGCACTTTTACTGGCGCAGTAAATGGCAGATTGGGCTTTTGGCGCGATGGCAAGGCCCGAATTGATATTGACGATCCGAGCAGACTCACTGGCCATTAATGTGGGCAGCAGCAGATAAGTGAGCTGGCAAATAGCGGTAAAATTGACGTTAATCTCACTTGCTATTTGTTGATATTGGAAATTGGGATCTATGTATGTTGCAGTGTGTTGCACAGCGGCATTGTTAATGAGTACATCGACTTTAGATACTTGCTTTAATAACTGAGCTAGCTTAGTTTCGAGCAACGTGGTGTCGTTCAAATCGGCGTGAATGCCAATAACATTTGGGTACTTTTGCTGTAAATCGTTGAGTTTTGCAACGCTGCGGCCAATCACATAAAGGTGATTCGCTGGGGCAAGCAGCTGTACTAACTGCCTTCCAATCCCAGCGGTGCCGCCAGTGATGACGATGGTTTTATTGGTCAGTTGCATCTGTTTCTTTTTAGACCGCGTATTACTTTGTAACATGTGAGCTCCTTTCGATTTAAGCTCACTGTAAGTAGAAAGTTAGCCGAGGTAATTAACCTAGGTTAAAACGCTGATAATAGATCGGAGCATTGTCTTGGTTCGTATTTGTGATGGTTGCGGAGTAGAAATAATATGGATATTAAACAATACGTCATCGAGCATGGCCGCCAAGTGAATTTAGCTGCGGGGCAGCACTTATTCCGTCAAGGCGAGATGGAAGACGCGTTATATTTTGTTAAACAAGGGTTATTTAAAGCTTATTATTTATGCCAAGACGGTAAAGAGCTGGTGAAGTCTTTTATTGCTGAAGGTGATGTGATCACGAATTTATCAGCGGTATTTGAGCGTGAGCCCTGTACTTTTAGTTTGCTGGCCTTAGAGCCAGCAGCGTTGGTCAAGGTCGACTTTGATTCGCTTTACCAACATACCTTAGATGATCTTGAATTAAGTCGCTTTATGCTCGCATCATTAATCAAGCTGGCACAGAAAAAGGAGCGTCGTGAATACGAGTTTCTGTGTTTAGATGCCACCACCCGTTATCAGCAATTAATGCAGCACCAACCGGATTTACTCCATCGCATTACCCAGAACGACATCGCCCGTTATTTAGGGATCACCCCAGTGGCATTGAGTCGGATTAAACATGGGCGTAAAGGGTAGTTGTTTAGCGATCATTTTACTGTAAAGATCATTCACATTATGACGATAGGCTCAAACAAAGCTGAGGTTATATGATAAGTTACGTCCTCCTTTGAAGCACAAGGTAAAGAGTGTGAATGCTGTGTTAGATTTAATCCTCGAGCTCAAACGTGCAGATACGTTTGAAGCTATTAACCTAGTATTGGAAAAAGCGGCAGCTTTGATTGAACTTGAGTATTACCTATTTGGACTCTCTTCTGTGCAAAGCATTACTAAGAGAAGCACCTTTATTGTGGATAATTACCCAAGTGAATGGCGTAAATCATATGACGAAGAAAAGTTGATTAATCTTGATCCAGTGGTTGCTTATTCATATGACAACTACTTACCCGCAACTTGGTCACATATCCAAAAAGTGAGCCCAAAGAAAAAGGGCGGTGTTGATGTGATGAAAGAAGCAGCCTCAATTGGATTAAAGACCGGGTTTACTATCCCTGTACATGGTATGCAGGGCGAATTTGGTATGCTAAGTATGGCGCTATCCTCTGACTATGATGAAGCAAAGCTTAACGATATTTTACCCATTATGCAGTTGCTTACTCCCGCGTTACAGGAAGCGATTCATCGCATTAATAATAAAACGCATCAGCAAAAAATAAAATTAACTAAGCGCGAGAATGAATGTTTGCTCTGGGCTTCAGAGGGAAAAAGTGCCTGGGAAATATCTCATATTATTGGCTGCGCTGAGCGCACGGTCATTTTCCATTTATCGAATGTATGTAGCAAACTAAATGCGTCAAACCGGTATCAAGCCATATCTAAAGCGATTATGTCAGGCCTTATTTCCCCTTCTTTCTAAAGTCAGTTTATTCACTTTTTGATCAAGTAACTATAAACCTGCTTTATCTGACAGGTTAAAAATCCGTAATAAAAATATATATTCACTGCTGTTCTACTTAAAAGGTAAACATGCCTGAACGTGTATTCTCTGACAATTTTTCAGTCGTAATGATTATTTTCCATGCTAGAAAGCTAAAGAATTGGCAACCTTCTCGCTTTAAATTGGGCGAGATAAGCAGGTATTACTTATTTAAACGGGGTTAGTCAGTATGGCTAGGAATAAGAGTAGTCTGTGAATGACATGGGTTGCAGCAAGATAGATTAAAAAATCATGATTTAAGTCAAATAAATATAAATAATCAGTGTTGACATAATATGTCGCTATGGGTATTTTACTGGTGACTTTATCGTTTATAACAGATAAGAAATAGGGATATGATGAAAAAAGCAATATTAGCAAGTGCAGTGTCGGCCATTTTACTCGCTGGCTGTGGCGGCGGTGGCGGTGGCGACGGCTTTAGTGTTGGGGCCGATAAGTCAGAAGACTCACCAATATGTGCGACTGGCTTGGAATGCCAGCAATTAGAAGTGCCTGCTAGCTACATTAATGATGACGGCAGCAAAGTAAAAGTGTTTTATGCCATTCATAAAGCAACGGATACTAACAATCGAATCGGTACCTTATTTGTCAATTTTGGGGGCCCTGGTCAAGAAGCGCAAGCTAGTTTGGCTTGGATGGTTAATGCAGGCTTGTTTGATCAAGCAATTGTTGAGCGTTTTGATATTGTGGCGTTAGATCCACGTGGCTCAGGTCAGAGTGCCTATGCCAAAGAGTTAAAGCAATGTGCGGTTGAGCTGGCCAACAATGTGAATACATGTGATGAGTTTAATACAAAGTCTGCGGTGAATATTAGCACTAATACCTTAGTGAAAGACATCGATGCGTTACGCGCCCATTTAGGCGAAGAGCAAATTAGCTTTTTAGGTTATTCCTACGGTACCCGTGTTGGCAGCGTTTACGCTGATTTTTTTCCAGAGCGGGTTCGTGCGTTGATCCTTGATTCTCCTATGTCACCAACTACCTTAAACTATATCGACATCGCGCAAGATAATGCGGCCGGATATGATGTTGTAGCGGAATATCGCCTTGGTACTGTTGCCAGAAAGCAAGCGCTAATCAGTGGTGTCAGCATATTAGATGCTAATGGTGTATTTCAAGGGCTTGATGGCGATCTTTCCGTTAATACAGCCCTTGATGCTTTATATTCGCTGCGATCACTGGAAGTCTATGGCTACTGGCAGCATCAAAAACCAGGTGTGTTTGAGTTACTTGATAATGGTAACGTAGCATTATTAAAGCGTCTTGTAGACTCAACATCTTGGAATCAAGCAAATGATCCCGTAGATGCTCAGCGTTCCAACGCGATGTTTACAGCGGTAGTTTGTGCTGATGGTTCAAGCGCATTGTCAACTAATGATGTCGCTAACGCTTACGCTAACTATATACAAGCGTCGGGTATCTTTGGTGTTGTTAATTATGCTAATGCGGGTATGTGTGCTGATTGGCCTGGTCAGTTAGATCCAGTGCAGCCAGTTGAATACATGGATGCTAAGTTACAACAGCCTGTGTTGATCCTCGGTGGCCAGTATGATCCGCGTACTCCTTATATTTGGACTGAAGCAATGAGCGAAAGCTTTGCTAGCTTAACCCGATTGATCAGAGTGGAAAATATTGTGGAGCATGGCTTTAGTTATCGTGGTAATCGCTGTATTGATAATGCCAGTACAGCTTACCTATTAGATCCAAGTTCAGCGAGTAATGAGCTAGTATGTGATGGTTCCACATTAGCGCGTAGCGCAGGTAACACAGCGCTTAAGCCGCATCCAGTGATGTTGAATCAGCACTTTTAAAGACTAATAACTGAGTGTAAAAAAGCGTTATTGGTTAACCAATAAACGCTTTTTTATAAAGTGAGCTTGTTTGTCACAGCAGATCTCTATGACGCCGTTTGGGCTATTTTAAGCTTAAACCGCATTCAGCAGTAGAAAACTCACTTATCCCACCTTAAAGGTAGCTTTTAGCGCTCGCCAAATTATTATCTACTAAACGTTTATGACTCGTCCCACATAAGTAGATGTGACTTTATTTATCAGTGAGGGGTGTTGACCGATAGCATCAGTGGCTCGTGCGCCCGTGCAGTGGGAAAGGTACAAGTGCTGCCAAGGTTGTTGATGAAGATATTGGACACTGGCATCAAGCCGCTCACTCGTCGCGTTAGCTAAATGTAGGCCGCCGATTAAGTGAGTTAGTGGGGCGTTTGGCTCTTGTTGCTGGATAAACGCCAAGGTGTTGATTAAACCTGTGTGACAACAGCCCGTGATCACGCAGATGCCGTGTTTAGTTATTAGCCATAAGCTTTGATCATCCCCTAGTTGATCAATATGCAATCTTTTTTGATCTAAATAGAACGGACCGCTGGTATTTTCCAAGGGGTGAAATTTGGGGATAGTGCCAGTTAAGCTGATTTCTGCTGTGAGCTTGCATGCTTGATCAGTTAAGTGGATCAAGGCTGGATCGTGCTTGGCGATCGCTTGTTTGGCCGATTTAGGCATGCCGATCATTTTCACTGGCTGGTTATCGTGCAACACATATCGCTCAATGATGCAGTCAGGATGCAGATATAACCGACAGTGCGGATTTAAATCCAATAGTTGAGCAAGGTTGCCGGTATGGTCGTAGTGACCATGGCTAAGTGCAATGGCTGTTAGGTTGTCTAAGGGGATGCCGAGTTGATCTGCGTTTTCAAATAGGGCGAGCCCTTGCCCCGTATCAAATAAAATTCGTTCTTGATCGCGTTCAATTAATACAGCAAAGCCATGTTCGCTGAGCAAAGGCGGTGTTGCGATATTGTCTGCTAATACGGTTATGCGTGTGCTGTATTGCGCCATTATCTCGCCTTTGATTGAAAAAACTTAGCCCGCGCTTTAACCACTAATTGGCCGTTAACAAATAATTTGGCCTGCACGTTAAATAAGGGCGGATGGCTGGTAACTAGGCTTCCCTGCATTAAAATTTCACTGCCTACGGGAACGGGATGCAAATAACGAACACACATTTCAGCAGTGACGGCCGTTATTTCGTGGCTGAATAAGGTCTGGCACATAGTTGCGTCCACTAACGCAGCTAATACGCCGCCATGAATAATGTTCTGATAGCCCTGTTGATGTTGGCTGCCCTTAGTGTGTGCCCACACTGAATTTTCGGAACTGAAAAAATTAATCTTTAAGCCCATCAGGGCGTTTGGGCTGCACAAAACACAGTGTTGGTGGCTTGGCTGTTTGGCGACGGGCAAGAGTTGCTGACCGCTATCATTGGGCTGAGCATGTTTAATTAAGTTCTGTAGTGTTGCAGTTGCAGTCCTAAGCTGACTACTCATTAGTTGCTCCTTTGAAAAAAAGTTATTGGCATATGCTAATAACTGAATTAGGATAGCATAAGTACTTAGCAAAGAGCACCAATAATGAGACCCAAAATCAAACGTCATATTTGTCCACATCATGGCTCGCCCTATCGATTTTTTAAACCGAATGGCATCCCCACGAGTGAGTTAAACCAAGTCAGTATTGCGGTGGATGAGTTTGAAGCCATTCGGCTGGTGGATCTTGAAGGCTTATCTCAGCAAGATGCCGCTAAGCAAATGCAAGTATCGCGGCAAACATTCGCCAACATTCTGAAGCAGGCTCGGCATAAGATCACTCACGCCTTGGTGCATGGCGAGGCTTTGGCTCTTGGCGAAAACCGACCAATAATTGAACAAAAGGAATCAAGATGATTTATGCCATCGCGACAAGTAATGAAAAGTTATCTCATCGTTTTTCTCAGTCTGAGAGCTTCGATTTTTATGACCAACAGGGGCTGTGTTTAGCGCGGATTGAGAATCCGGCACTTACTACATCGGGTTGTCAGGGCAAAGCGCAGTTAATTAATATGCTTACTACCATGGGCTGTAAAACGGTCATCGTCAGAAAGATAGGCCAAAAAACCTTAGCTAAGCTTTTAATGGCGGGGATAGAGGTAGAGCAAGGCAATACTCGTCATTCGGTTACTGAGTTATTGGCGCAAGCGAAGGCTCGAAGCCATTCACTGACTTGCCCTGATCAAGGCGTACTCCCTCAAAATGGCAGCTGTCAGCATGCTGGTTGCCATGGCCACATAAATGGTTGTCACTAATGGAATATGCGCTAGCTTTTGTGATTTTTTTATTCATCTCGCTGGCCATGGCGTTGGGCGTAATTTTTAAGCGCCGCGCCATTCAAGGCAGTTGTGGTGGTCTCGCCAGTATTGATATTGAGCCCAGTTGTGATTGCCAACAAGTGTGCGCCGAGCATCGGGTGTTGTATCAGATCCAAGAGCATAGGTAAGGCGGCCAAGGCGACATAGTCACCCTTGCCTTATGCATGATGCTATCCATGTAGTGGGACGAGAGCTCACTTTGCATGGTTTTAGCCAATTATGTTCGTCGCTCCTAATTGAATCGTAATCTGTCTAGTCATCTGGATCTCGCATAAGCGGAGGTGGTCGTGTAAGGTTCCTTGTTAGCGTTCCAGGTTTCGATAAAGCACCAAATTGGTATCTTTTTCGTCCAGCTATACAAGCCCGTGAAGACCCCCCTAATTTCCAATCAAAATATCGCGTTATTATTCGATGTGTTTTTTGAAAATCAGTGATGTATTAATCCCACCAAACGCAAAGTTATTGCTCATGATAGTGTCGCACGCTAATTCCAATGGTTGGTCTTTAATGTAATGTAACGCACCGCAAGCGGGATCCACCTGTTGTAAATTACGTGTGGCGGCAAATTGCCCTGCTAACATCATTTTGATACTTAACATGGACTCGAGTGAGCCACATGCCCCCAGGGTATGACCAAAGTGGCCTTTAAACGAGCTGATAGCCGTTGTTGGGTTAAACAATGCCGCCGTCGCATTACTTTCGGCAATATCGCCGCGCTCGGTAGCGGTGCCGTGGGCGCAGACATATTGAATGGCGGAGGGCTCGATGATGGCATCGTTTAATGCCAGCTGCATGGCTTGTTGCATGGTCTCGGCTGTGGGCTGAGTCACATGCTCTGCATCGCAGTTGGTGCCAAAGCCTATCACTTCAGCGTAAATGCGAGCTCCGCGAGCCAAGGCATGATCGCGATTTTCTAAAATAAGGGTACAACCGCCTTCACCAATGACTAAGCCATCACGCTGGTGATCAAAGGGCTTTGGGGTGGTTGTTGGTTCGTCATTTTGTAAACTAGTGGCGTAGAGTGTGTCAAATATTGCTGCTTGCGTCGGGCATAACTCTTCAGCACCTCCTGCTATCATCACTTGTTGTTGGCCGTATTTTATGGCTTCGTAAGCGTAACCTATAGCTTGTGAGCTAGAAGTACAGGCACTGCTGGTGGTGATTACACGGCCTTTTAAGCCGAAAAATAGTGCCGCATTGACAGCTGTGGTGTGGCTCATTAGCTTGATATAGGTGGTGGCAGTGATGCCCGCGGTAGTGCGTTTTTCTAACACATCGGAAAAAGCTGCCAGTGGCGATGAACTGCCACCACAAGAGCCATAAGCGATGCCAGTTTGGCCATTGCTTAAAACATCTTTACCAAGTAAATCGGCATCGATTAATGCGTGTTCGGTGGCTAACGTCGCAAATTTGGCGACACGGCCCATGGCGCGGATTTTTTTTCGGCTGTAATGTTTCGGTAGGCTGAACTCTAGCACTGGCCCCCCGAGTTGAGTATTTAATCCTGCTATGTCTTGCCATTGTTCCATCCGTTTTATGCCCGACTTATTTGCGAGTACATTAGCTAAAATGGATTCTGGAGTTTGGCCTAATGAGGTGATAGCACCAAAGCCAGTAATAACAACACGGTGGCCTTTAATGCGAGTCATAGCATGCCTCCATTGATTGAAATCACTTGGCGTGTAACATACGCCGCTTTATCAGACATCAAATAGGCGACTAAGCCTGCTACCTCTTCCGGCTTGCCGGCGCGTTGGCTGGGTACTAAGGTTAAGGCGTGCTCTAGGGTTTCTTGATCTAACATGTCGGTTTCTATGAGCCCTGGGGCAACACAGTTAACAGTGATTTTGCGCTTTGCTAGCTCGACCGCTAGGGCTTTGGTTGCGCCAATCACCCCTGCTTTTGCTGCGCTATAGTTTACTTGACCGCGATTACCCATGATCCCAGAAACCGAAGCTAAGGTGACGATCCGGCCGCCTTTTCTGGTGCGGATCATGGGCATAATACAAGGGTGTAGTACGTTATAAAAACTGTCTAAGTTGGTGTGGATAACGCTATCCCACTCGTCGCCTGGCATTGCTGGAAAGGCATTGTCGCGCGCGATCCCGGCATTGTTCACCACGCCATAATAAGCACAGTGTTCGGCAATATCGGCTTCAATGACTTGTTTAGTTTGTTCGCGATCACTGATATCAAACTGGAGCAATTGAGATGACTGTCCAAGCGCTGCGATGTCTGCTTGGGTTGCTCGCGCGCCGGCTAAGTCAGTGTGATAGTGTACAATAACTGTAAAACCTTGCTGACTTAATTCAATGGCGATGGCGCGGCCAATCCCTTTGCTGGCTCCGGTGACTAATACTCTGCGCATAAAAATTGTTCCTACTACTTAAATTCAATCAATGCTGCATCACAGGGGCAGCGCTAGCCTTATTAGGCTAAATAAGTTTTTAAGGTGTCGGGGTCGGGCAAATATGCATTGATCCGCGCCTCAGCGATTAAAGTACCTAAGCCTGACCATGGCTCATCAACCCCTTGATGCAAAGAACAAGCAAATACGGTAAGCGAATTGTCGGTTAGCACATGAGTGGCGCTAATTTGCAGTTTTTGCCCAATCTTAAATAGTGGCGTCTGTACTTGATAACTGCGCGTACCGAGTAAAAAACCGATTTCAGGCTCTTGTGCTTTAGCTCTGGCTTGTACGCCTGCGAAGGCGGCAATGGTTTGCGCCATGTATTCGATACCTACCCAGCTTGGTACACCTTGCTCGTTGGCAAACAATGAGTTTGCATGGATCTCTAATTGGCTAATGCAGCGCGTTTCATCGGCAAATATGATCTTATCCAATAGCACCATGCTACGGCGATGAGGGATAAAGTGCTCAGCATCAAATTGGGCTAACGAGGTTGGTTTAACGGTCATGAGGAGGCTCTGTTTGCACTGGGGTTAATGAATGACGGCCTATAATAACGGAAACATTGCTGCCGCCAAAGGCAAATGAGTTACTCATAAAGATGCCCGATTGCCAAGTTTGTGCTTGGCGGATCAGCCCTATGGGAGGCAAATCAGGATCATAGTCAGTACTACCTTGTTGTTGTGGCAAAATGCGACGCGGGTTTTGGCTACTTAATAGCAGCGCGCATAATAACCATTCTTGAGCGCCTGCTGCCCCTAAGGCATGGCCCGTCAACGGTTTGGTTGAGCTGCAAGGTGTATTCGTGCCAAAAATACGATTGATGAGGTGGCTTTCCATTGCATCGTTTTTAATGGTGGCGGTGCCGTGTAGATTGATGTAACCAATCTGTGCTGGAGTCACTTTCGCTTGCTCTAAGGCTTGTTGAATCGCGAGCTCGGCTCCCCGGCCTTGTGGATCGGGCGATGAAATATGAAAGCCATCGGATGCTTCGCCGACACCTAACAGCTGGATCTCGGAAGGTTCTTTGCTTAGGCAGGCTAAAGCGGCTGCTTCACCTATGTTTATGCCGTCACGCTGGGGGGAAAACGGTAAGCAGATATCTGTTGCTAAAGACTCTAACCCATCAAAGCCGTTGAGCGTAAGACCAGAGAGTGTGTCACAGCCGCCCACTATCACCATATCTGCCAAATCGGCATGCAGTAATCGCTGTGCACTGGCGAGAACCTTGCCTGAGCTGGAACAAGCTGTTGAAATGGTATAGCTCACGCCGGTGAGGCCTAAATAAGTGGCGGCAAAGGCAGATAAGTGACCGATTTCTTGCTGCGTATAATTATAATCGTCAGGCCAGTTTCCTGTGTGTATTTGCTGTGTTAGTGCCGTTTCACCATCGGCAATGCCCGATGTACTGGTCCCTAAAATAATGGCGATGCGATCGGCACCATAGCGTTTTTTGGCTGCAGCTATTGGCTTGGCGATTTGGCTTAAGGCACTGAGTAATAATTGATTATTACGCGTTTGGTAAGATACTAGGTATTCGGGTAAGTGAGGTAAGGGATCACAAACTTGACCGACTAATACGGTTTTTCCCGACACTAAGGGACCATACGGGCGTAACAAATTAGCAGGTGGCTCCAATAGGTGTTCAAGCACTTGGGCTGCGTTAACTCCCAACGGGCTAGTGATGGCAAAATGGTTTAGATATAAAGGCGCACGTTCAGGTTGCACTGTTTGCTCCTATGGCTCAGCGTTAGGTTGGGGTTCAGCCATGATGGATTGAGCTAATGGCGCAGGTGTAAATGTTAAGGTTTTAATCTCCAGCTGATAACCGCGTAAATGGTTGTGGAAGTGGATATGGTTTTGCCAGCGGCTTTTCGCTGCTGTTACATTCGGGTTTGGCGCGTAGTCAATGGCAATGATTAATGTTTGTGCGAGCCAAATCTCACGTCGTGTTGCTGACTCTTTGATCGTGATCTCCTTACCGTGCAATGATTGCTTCAAGGCATCGTAAGGCAAATAGGTTAGTAAGAAATCAGCCAGCATATACCTCACATCAACTTGCGCGACACTGGTTTGGCTGGTGGTCAAGTTATTTGGCGTAAGCGTGGCGCTGAACAGCGAGGGGCCCCAAGGGGCAAGGGCAAGTAATACCAGTTTATTTTCGGTGAGTTCAAGCTGAAACTGGCCATTAAAGTCTTGGTTGCCGTATTGCCCAGTAACTAACTGAGTGGCGTGAAAAGGTTGGCCTAAGGCGTTCGGAGCGGGCAGCTGCAAGGCTAATTGGCGGCTGAGCCGTATACTGTCTGCAGGCACTGAAGTGAGCTGACTACAGGCCGATAACAGTATTATCAAGGCTATGTGGGAGAGCAAGCGGCAAAGAAGTGTCATGATTGCTCCTCGGCGCTGCGCCAAGACTGTAATGCAATGGGAGCAAAGCCATAGGCGGCAATAATGCCTATTAGTACTGTTGTGCCAAATGAAGCAATGGCGTAAGTATCGCTTAATGCCAGTAAACCAAATGACAATATGGTGGTTAGTGCAGACAAAGTGATGGCTAAGTGAGTTGGATAAATATTGCGTTGCTTGTTTGACATAGGTTTCATTTTTTCCTGCTGGCGCTTAGGTATTAAAATCCCCTGTTGGGCGGCAAAAAATAAGGTGTAATCTATACCGATACCTAGCACCAAAATTAATGCAATAACGTGAAATAAATTAATGGCTTGGCCTGTCAAAGCTAATACAGCTAAGCTGCTTAGTGCGGCTAAAATGGGCGCGAGTATGATTTTAGTGGCGACCTGTCTACCAAAGTATCCCCATAAGGCTAACAAAATAATGCCATAAGCTAGTACCAGCAATAGCGTCATTAACTGTCGATATTGTTTAAATAATGCTGATAGCTGAGCGCGCTGATCTACTAACTCTACTTTGGGCAAGCTATCGACTAACTGTTGTAAGCGGGCTTTATCTTTGACCCCGGATAAAATGACTAAACTGGCATGCTGTTGCGGCAATGCCAACCAACCAAATTGCTCGCTCACAGGTGAAGCCAACCACTGAGTGAGTGTGAGTGGGGCTGGCGATGTCATTAAGGTTTGCGTAATTTTGTTCTGCTCGGCTTGCGTCATCCCGAGCTGAGTTAAGTACAGGCTGAGCTGATGGTTGATCAGCTGTTGCCAAGCGAGATGACTTTGCTGTTGCTGATTGGGGCTGGGAACCCATTGGCTAATACTTTGGTATCCGTCCAGTGTTTGCTGCTGTTTCAACTTATCTAATTGCACTGACACTACTTGATTTAGCGTTAATAAATCGGCTTCGCTTTGCCCTTGAATCAATAAATAGTAAGACTCTAATTGCTGTTGTGTAATGGTTTTTATTTGTTTTTCTTGCGCTGTTAATTCCGCTGGTAGCTGCTGCAGCTGACGGATATCGTCATTGCTGGTTAACAGCCAAGCGCTACAAGCAAGCAGTAATGCAGCAGAAACAAGTGTGGCGCGTTGGGATAAGCGCTGAGCGGGTTTTAGTAGCCAAGGCAAATAATGCATGCCTAATGTTGGCGGGCGATGTTGCCACTTAATAAGTGGAAAAATACCTAGCACGAATAAATAACAAAATATCAGGCCACTGCTGGCAAATACCGCCAGTTGCTGCAACCCAGGGAAAGGCGCTAATGCCATGGTTAAATAAGCTGTCACACTGGTACATAAGCCAGCAGTAATACCGTGATAAACCCGCTGTAGGGGTTGTTTTTGCTGAGCTTCGACCAAGTAGTGAAACGAGTAATCAACTGAAACTCCAATTAAACTCGCGCCAATCACTAGAGTGAAAAGGTGGATTTGACCAAATACCAATACGGTTGTGGCAAGGGCAACTAGGCAGCCACAAGCAATCGCGCTAAAGGTAAGTATTAGCGGTGTGATACTGCGAAAGCAGATTAAGACAAGTAAAATAACGCCCAATAATGAGCCTAAGCCTATGCTGGATATTTCAGTTTTGGCTGAGTTTGCTCCTGCTTGGCTGTAAAACAGTGCGCCAGATTTTAGCGTGGTTACTGAGTATGTTTGTTCAACTTGCTGCAAAATGTCGTCAATGTACTCACTCAAGCTGGCTTGTTGTTGTAACGAAAAATGGTCACTGTGTGTATGAGCAGTCACCAGCACATAATGTAATCCTTGATAGTGAAAACTAATGTAACCTTGAGCTAACTGCCCATGATTAGGTTTGGGTAATAGTTGGCTAAGGCTGGTGGCGAATAAGAAAAAGGGGTCTTGCTGTAACAATTGTGAGTTCGTTGCGGCCATTGGACCGTATAACGCCATTAGAGCTTGTTGTGCAACTTGTTGGCCGAAATCGACATTAATAGCTTGTTGTTGTGCTGGGCTGAGTAAATAGCTGCGCAGCGGAAAGTAAAATTGACCTAATTGACGTTGTTGTTCTGTATTAATAGTGAGGTTTACCTTAGCTATTTGCGGCGCTTGTTGCAGCAACGAGCTTAGGGTGCTGGCAGCTTGCTGCGCTTGTTTGAGATCGGGCTGACCAATCAAAAATATCACTTGATTACCCAGTTGTTTATTCACTTGGTGTTGCGCGGCGGCTAAGGTTGCGCTGGGTAACTTCCCTTGTTGTTGCTGCGGCAACAGGGTGAGAAAGTTTGCCTCGAACAGAGGGCCTTGGTCGGCTTTAACCAGCAAAGTAACGACACTTGCTAGCAGTAATAGTAAGACAAGACTCGCGCGGATACGCAACGACAAGTGCAGCATACGAGTTAAGGCTCCACGGTGTTACTGCTTACCACATCAGAAAATTCAATGGTTAGCTTATCTTGATTGCTATCGATTAACTCAAAGTAATTTATGTGCTTGTTTCCTTGCAGACGAATGCTTTTAATTGCTTGATTTAAAGGGCTCCCCAATGGGACCCCTCCTAGCTGCCAAGCATTAATGTCGCCTGTAAAATAGAGCTGAAAGTTTTGTTTTAGGCTGATTTCATCGCCGCGAAACAAGCCTAAGAACAAACTTGAAAAAGCAAATAGTGCAGGTTGCTCTTGTGCGCTGATCACTTGCACTGGACCGTCGGCAATTTGTTGGCTGAGCTGGGTGTTGTTTAAGCTAAGTTGACTGGCAAAAGGAGTGATTTGTTGCCAATGCAGCCCTGCGCTGGCCGATAAACTAAAGTTTCCCGATGAAACTAAGGGCTGACTGAGAAGGGCCAGATGACGATGCTGGACAAAGCGACCTTGGAGCTGTGAGTACTGTGACAACTGCGTCAGAACTTGGCTCATTTGCTGTTGCTGTGCACTTGGCTCAGTTAACGCAAATTTAGGGCTAAATAGCTTATCTTCTGGTAACACTTGCTGATTGGCTTGGGCTGGCAAACTCAAGCTAGTAAGTACCCACAACAGCAGGCTGGAGCTAAAGGTTTTAAACATATATTAGCCTATGTAGGGTTGCAGTTTTTCGATTAAGATCGACGGCGATACATAGCACATTTCTTGGCTGCTTTGTTCTACCGCCACTTGCAAGGTGTGCCCTTTGGTCAACACCTCGCCACTGATTTTATCGCAAACTCGGTAGTTAATTTTAACTCTATGCTCATACTCGACTAAATCGGCATAAATGACGATATGTTGTTCAAATCGAGTGGGGCGAACATACTTAACCCTAACATCAACGATCGGCCACACAAAATCGGATGCAGCCATCGCGCTGTAACTAAAATCAATTTTTTCAAATAAAGCACAGCGCGCTAATTCAAAATATTTTAGATAGTTGCCATGCCAAGTGATGCCCATCGGGTCGCAGTCAAAAAAAGTGACTTGATGATTGATTGCGGCGCTGAGCACAATGTTATCGGTCACCGTAAAGCTCCCAGTGTTTTTGTTGGATTTGACTTAAGGTTCGGCGTAAGTCGTCTTCCAATGGTCGATCTTCACTGACAAACTCAAACTGCTCAAAAATGCGATCTTTAAATTGTGCCAGCGCTGGTGTTAGTTGTTGCGGTGTCAATTCGCCTTGGCTATTACGTAATGAGATGCCTTGGCTGACAGCCAGTAAACTGGCTGCGGTGACTTGCTCGGTTAGCTCTAACACTCGTAAGCAATCTCGCGCTGCAATGGTGCCCATACTGACTTTGTCTTGATTATGGCATTCGGTAGAGCGTGAGAATACGCTCGCTGGCATGGTTAGTTTCAGGGCTTCGGCAGTCCATGCTGAGGCGCCAATTTGTACTGCTTTGAAGCCGTGATTGATCATACTGCGCTCGGCACTAGCGCCTGATAGGTTAGCGGGTAAGCCGTTGTTGAATTTCGTATCCATTAACAGCGCCAGTTGACGATCTAACAGATCTGCGATATTTGCGACCGCGTTTTTCAGTGAGTCCATCGCAAAGGCAATGTGACCACCATAAAAGTGACCGCCATGAAGCACATGTTCGTCAACACCGTCGATAATAGGGTTGTCGTTAGCGCTGTTAAGCTCTGTTTCGATAAACTGACGTAAGAAGGGTAACGCGTCTTGGAGTACTCCGATCACATGAGGAGCGCAGCGCAGTGAATAACGATCTTGCAATCGATCTGAGTTCCGCGGCATATCGAGATGCTCAAGATCGCTTCGGATCCAGGAGGCAATTTGAGCTTGACCGGGGTGGGGTTTCACCGCAAATAATTTTTCATCAAAATGGAAGGCATTGCCCTTAAGTGCAACGCTGGCCATGGCGGTAATACGGCTGGCTAATTTGGCTAAATAGCGTGCGCGATCGAAAGCAATGCAGGCTAGTGCTGTCATTACTGCGGTGCCGTTCATTAAGGCTAAGCCTTCTTTTGGTCGCAACGTGTGTGGCCTAATACCGGCAAGAGTCATGGCTTGTTTCGCGGCCATTAACTGGCCTTGATAGTACACCTCGCGCTCACCAATTAAGGCTCCCGCTAGATAAGATAAAGGGGTTAAATCACCACTGGCCCCAACCGATCCTTCCTCTGGAATACGTGGAACTAAATCTAAATTAATGAACGCCACTAACTGCTCTAGCAGCGCCATACTGACGCCTGAGGCGCCTTGGGTCAGTGAATTTAAGCGTGCGACCATGACCGCGCGTGCTTGGATGGGGGTTAAATTTTTACCCAAACCACAGCCGTGAAAACGGGTTAAATGCATGGGGAGTTCAGTGACTAAGTGCGGAGGTATAGTCACGGTGCACGAGTCGCCATAACCTGTGGTCACACCATAGATAACCCCGTCTTCCGCTAGTAACCGGTCTAAAAATTGGCTTCCTTGATTTATTTTGCTGATAAAGCTGGTTTGTTTGCTTAGCTGCACTTGGCCTTGACTTTGCGCCAGTTGCACGACTTGTTCAATAGTAATTGGCTGCTCGCCAAACAGGATCGGAGAAGGAGTCATTAAGGTGTTTTCTGCCAAAAGTTGAAAAAGTTAAACCATTGATACGGTGTTTTACGAGCGGCTATTTCTAGTTGCTCGGCATAGTGTCCTACCGCGACCGCTAAGTCTTGTTGCCGCTGCTGGCGTCTTAACACTAGCTTAGGGCTTAGCAATTGGGCGTTGATTTCAAAGTGTTGATCGATGCGCTGACAAAATAAACTAAACACAGGGCACTTGAGTAAGCTTGCTAGAATAAAAGGTCCTTGCGGAAAATAGGCTGTTTCTCCAAGAAACGGCGCGCCAATACTTCGTTCGGGAACCTGCGTTGAGGTGCGATCCGCCATGATGGCGATAAACTCACCCGCGGCTATTTTTTCTGCCAGCATGATAGCAGTATCGGGGCCGACATTATCCAGTTGGATCAAATTAAGGTTGGCTGTTGGCGCAATTTTTGCCAGCATGTTATTAAATTTGACTGCGTTTTTAGTAAACACCAATGCATTTATTTTTAGCCCTGGTAACACATCACTTAAGGCGCGACAGATTTCAATGTTGCCTAAGTGAGCGCAGAGAAATACGCCGCCTTGGCCTCTTTCAAGCATCTTGAGCACATCAGCGTTACCATAGCTTTTCAGGTGTTGTTGGTTAATCAAGCCACACCATACCGATACCTTGTCGAGAGCGGCGTGGCCAAAGCACATAAAATGCTTAAAGCTAGATAGCTGCTGATGCGGGCTAATGCGGGCTAGATAATCACGAGAGGCTTGCTTACTTTGCTTTGATGTTAAATAAAAATAACCAATCACAGGGTATAAAAACCAAGCGGTGACTCTTGGCCCCACTAATTTATACATCGTTAGCATAAAGCTTAAGCCCCAACTGGCGCCGCGCTCTTTGCGTTTTGACCAATGACTTTTGCTCATTACTAGTCTATTCCTTGAGGCTGCTGGTAACGTTGCCATTTCATCGCGAGTAATTTAGGGATTCGTATCAACATACCAAAGAACAATTTAGTGTGCATTTTGCTGATCAATACGTTGTCGGCCCAGCCTCGAAAGTGTGAAATGCCATCTTTAGGGTAGATGACCTGTGTGGGAAGCTGTTTAAAAGCAATCCCTTGCCAATATAAACGCACCATAATTTCAATATCGAAGTCCATTCGTTGGCCTAACTTTTGTTGCGTCAATAATTGACAGCAAGGAGCAAGGGGGTAAACGCGAAAACCACACATGGTATCTTTTAGCTCTAGCGAAAGCGTTTCAATCCAAACCCAAACATGTGTGACATAGCGGCCATATAAGCGTCCCTTTGGGATGGAATTATCATACACAGGCACGCCAGCAATAAGGTCGCAGGGATTAAGTTCGGCACTGGCTAACATTGCTGGAATATCAGCTAAATTATGTTGGCCATCGGCATCTATTTGCAGTGCATGGCTAAAACCTGCTTTAAATTGGTGGCGCATACCAGCCATTACTGCACCGCCTTTGCCGAGGTTTTGCGCAAGAGTCAAGCTTTGGCATAGTGGATGAGCAGCCACCTGTTTGGCTAAGATAGCTTTGGTTTCGTCATTACTGCCGTCATCGACCACCAAGATTGGTAAATTGAATTGGCTCAGTGCGTTTAAGGTCGCCGTTAAGGTTGCACCATGATTATACAAGGGCACAATAAAACAAGGCTTAAATGGCACCGTCGACATCATGCTGAGTTAACTTAATAAGATTCGACCCGAAGCATGTAGCCCCTGATCAGAGTGATAACAGAAGTACAACTTACTTTTGCGTGGATCAAACTTTAAATCCAGCTGGATCTGTGTGTCTGGCTTAATCAGTTGTTGAAATTTGATCACTTCCATACCGGCAAAGGTTCGGTCCAAAAGCAATACAGTACGGCCATAAAACATCACAAACTCAATTTGTGCTACGCCGGGTAGGATGGGGCTTGCTGCAAAGTGTCCGTCAAAATAACGTAAGCTAGTGGGCATAGTTAAACTAAGCTCCGCTTGGTGCTCATTGATAATTTTAGTGTGAATAAGTTCTGGATAATCAGTCATGAAATACTTCTTGCAAGGCTGCATGGGTTAATTTGCCTTGGCTATTGTAAGGCAAGCTGGCCAGGTAGCGGTATTTTTTTGGTCGTGCAATAGCTTCAATATAGGGGCTGATGCTGTGATTAAAAATTTGACTGAGAGCGCGTTTGCCTTGAGTTTTCAGAGCTTGTTGACCGCTAGCGGTGAGTACTAAAGCGCAGCCAATAGCTTGGCGATGGGTCAGTTCAAGGGCGCAGGCGCAGGCTTCTTCAATCCAAGGGTGGGTCATTAAATGTTGTTCGATAGCGACTAAAGAAATGCGCTTTTCTTCCACTTTGACAATGCGATCACCGCGGCCGAGTAGTTCAAAATGATCTTGGTCGATAAGCTTAGCGGTATCGCCCATGGTAACGCTGTTAGCACTAAAATATGGGGATCTTACCTGTAAAAAACCGTCGCAATTTAGGCTGATGTCGACGTTATCAAAGCGTCGCCACAGGCTATTTCTACGTTGTTGTCGCCATGCCACACCACCGGTTTCAGTGCTGCCTAAAACTTCTATTGCGTCTTGCTGTAGCTGTTGCTGACATAAGTGTGCGCCTGCAAGACTTAATGCTCCTCCTGAGCTAAACACATGACTTGGTGTGGTTTGACAGGGTTCTATTTGTGCCAAACGCTTGAGCAGTGCTGGGCTAGTGATGAAAATATAAGGCTGGCTGATGTGCGTCAATTGCTCAGGATATTCTAGTTCAAAGTTCGCGAAGGGTCGCAGGCTTAGCCAAGGCCATAGCAAACGAAATAAAAAACCATAAATATGTTGGCAAGGAACACTGGCGTAGACAGGTTGCGATGCCATGTTAGTGCCAAAGGTGCGCTCTAATTGGGATATCTCGGCCAGTAACTGCGGCCACGTCTTATGCTCTTTTTTGGGCGTACCAGTCGAGCCAGAGGTGTAGAAATAAACTCCAACATTTTCGCTAATGGCTGGTAAGGGCAATTCGATATTGGCAGTTGGTGTCATTGGTAATATCAGCTGCTGATATTTACCAGTCAGCGAGCACTCCGGTGCACTTAGTACCACGTCAAAATGAGCGCTCATTTGCGCCACTGTACCTGCTGCATTATTGGGTAATAAAACCGGCGTTTTACCTGTATGCCACAGCGCGAGCAAGGCTGTCAAAAAGTCTAATGGCTGTTGTACGTTAAGCAACCATCGCTGCGCGCGATGAGCTTGTAATTGTACCACTAGCGCTTGTAACTTTGGTTGCCACTCGCCCACGGTGATCTGGGAACCATCTGCGTTAAAGGCAATGATCTGAGAGGCTGTTAAAGGTAGGTTTAGTTTAAACATGGCCGGGGTCGCGCTTTTTAAGCCATTGACGGACGATGAACTCAATCGCAAATAAGAGGCCGATTGCTAGATAGCTGGCCATGCCGTTATACCAAGTCCACGTAGCTAGGCTGCAAAATACAGCAGTATAAAAAGCGATACTGGCATTGATGAAAAAAAAGCCGCACCACATTTGAGTTACTCGGCGAATATAGGTTAAAGCAAAGGGGGTCAGATTGGGCTCGGTCAGACGGGCAAAGCGCTCTATGATTGTTGGTGGATGTATTAAACTAAATGCGAACACTGCCAGTAGACTGAGGTTGATCCAGACTGGATATAAACGCATACCGATTAAGTTATCTGTGATAGCGCTGAGGCTTAGCAGCAATAAGCTGCCGCCTAGCATGACTAAGGGAAATATGCCAGGTAAGCTGGCTTGCTGCGTTTTTTTGGCGTGCCAATGGCGCAGCAGTAAGAGCGCCGCTAACACCATCACTAAGGTTTGGATGCTGAAATAACCTAAACCAAAAAATACCAGCACGGGGTAGAGTACTAGGGCAGCGGCCACAAAGATATTGAACAAGTCGCTATTCGCCTTGTTGTTCTTTTAATAGCTCGTCTACCGCATTAACCACATCATTGACGGTGCGCACGGTTTTAAATTGATCTGGCTTGAGCTTGTAGCCTGTGATGTCTTGTAATGTCACAATTAAATCCACCGCATCGATACTGTCTAAATCCAGATCGTGAAATAAGTGCGCCTCTGGAGTAACTTGCTCAGGTGTCAGCTCAAACATTTCTTGCATGGTTTCACTGATTTTTTCAAATAAGGCTTGTTTGTCAGACATGGAAATTACTCTTGATTAGCTTGAATAAAGGCTGCGATAGTATTAACGCTATAAAAATGTGCTTTGTTTTCTTTTGAATCCGCATTCAGTTTAACTTGGTACTTTTTAGCTAATGCCATACCTAGCTCTAACGCATCGATAGAATCTAGACCAAGGCCGTCGCCGAACAAAGGTTCATCGGCAACGATATCGTCAGGGGTGATATCTTCAAGGTTGAGGGCCTCAATAATTAACTCTTTTATTTCAAGCGCTAGCTCTGTCATAACAAACTTTTCCTGCATATTTCAGTAAATGTAAAATCTAATTATTGGCTTAACGCCTTTGTTAAATAGCGTGTTAACACTCGCGCTGCCAAGCTAATGCTGGAGCAATCTTTGGTTACCTGCTTGGCGTCTACCGTGGCGCCTAGGACAACCTTAAAACAAGGCTGTTGTATTGGTATTTGATACCAAGCGTCCGCCTTGGCTAGGGTTCTTGGGCTAACGCTAATGTGAACTAATACAATGTCGGCTTCGGCGCGCAATGCGATGTTGGCGGCGCCGCGCTGTAATTTCAATGGCGAATTTGGCTCAGTACGCGTTCCTTCAGGAAAGACAATCACAGATTGCCCGGCCGCAAAGCTCTGGCGGCAAAGAGATAACACTTCTTCACCTGCTGAGTTAGGTATATATCCAGCTGAGCGGACAATCAGGCCGACAAAGGGACTGCGCCATAAACTTGCTTTAACGACGCAGTTTACCTGTTCAATATGGGCAATGAGTAGTACTACATCAATTAAACTAGGATGATTTGGGGTGATGAGTACGCCGCGTTTAGGGGCAACCAAGGGCAAATCAATATGGCAACGTAATACACCTAAGCTTTTCATTAAAAAAACGAAGAAACGAAAAGTTCGCTGAATCAAGTAACGACTAATATAAATCCGTTTAGCGGATGGCTTTATTATGAATGTGATCAGCAGTAATAACAGCGACAGGATTAAACCACCTACGCCAAAAAAGGCAAAGCTAACCGCGGTGCCGAATAAGCGCCAAGCTTGGTTGAGTTTAGCGCGTAACATGCAACATTTGCCCACTGCAAGGTAAGCTAAAATTGGCTTGGTCTAATGATGTGTCCGATTCTGCTAACCACCATTGTAAAAAATGGCAAACAGCAGGGTATTTGGCTAAGTGAGGCGATTCCGTTGTTTTGCCGTTAGGCGTTAACGTGAGCGACAAGACATGGTTGCCAACTTCTTGTTGTGGCCGTGACAGTAAAAAAGCCACGCAATAGTCAAATGGAGTTTGCGGCAAAAATGTTTGGTAGGGAGCAACCAAGGTAGAGTCAAAACACACCAATAAGACTTTTTGCTCTGGGTGTGCGTTGAGATAGCAAGCCGCTTCAATTAAGCCTACCGCAAAGGTATCTTGCTGTGCGGCGATGGTCGTTGAAGCTTGCTGGATCTTTTCAATTAAAGTAAATAATCCCGCCGAAGTATTATGTACCGATTGTGAAAAGCCAATTGGAGAAATGGGTTGTTGTTGCACTAAATTTTCGAGCAAGGAATAAGTGGTGACAATTTCGCCATGACGGCTAGCAAACACACTGAAGTCCGCTTGACTTGCTTGCGGTAATTCTTGCACACAGCTGAGCACCAATCGGCTTAGGTTGCTGAATCGGCGGCGCTGCATTGTGGGTACCTTAGTCGCGGGGGCTTGCCAGTCATTTGCTAACGTATAGGGGCGGTGTAACCAGCTGCGCCAATCTGCTTGTGTTTGCAGGCTGGGGGCTAATGCAATCCAATTATCAATGATGATAGTTAGCACGTTGCTCGCTTTGGGTCAAAAATGAGAGCGATATTTTAACTTTGCAAGGGCGCAAGGTAAAGGTATCCTTTCTGATTAAATATATCAGCTTAACTGTTTGTTTTAAGTGTTTTTTGTTAAAAGGAATTAATGATTATGTTAAAAGTTTTTGGTTGGTTATTGATTACTGTATTAAGTACTTTGGTTATTTCTGGATGCAGCTCAAGCCAAAGAATTAATAATATCGAACAAGACATATCTCAGCAAAACTTAACACTAAGTCAGGTTGAAACGGCGATTGTACGGGCCGGTGAGTATAAAAAATGGACCATGAAGGTTGTCGAGCCGGGCTTGATTCAAGGCAATATTACAGTGCGCTCACACCAAGCAAGTATTGATGTGCGTTACTCTGCTACTCGTTATAGCATTTCCTTACGTAACAGCGTTAACTTGCAACAAAGCGGTGACCAAATTCATCGTAATTACAATAAATGGGTGACGTTGCTAGACCGTGAGATAAATAAGAATTTATCAGTAAGTCAGTAGTTTAAATTGAGGTTTCTTAATGGCTTTTTACGAAAAACCCATGCCGATATCTGCATTTGATGCCAAGTTTGAGGCGCAGAAAATTGCATTTGCACCTATTACTTTTCAAGTAGCGCGTTGTTTGCTGAAATTTAATATTCTTGCGCTGGTAGACAGTGCGGATGGGCAAGGATGTAGTTTAACTGAATTAGCTTCACAAACGGAGGTCAGTGAATATGGTGTGAGCGTCCTACTTGATATGGGATTAAGTATGGGCCTGGTGTGGCAACAGGATGGGCGTTTCTACTTGGACAAAATTGGTCATTTTTTGTTGCATGATGAAATGGCACAAAAGAACCTCAATTTTAGTCATGATGTTTGTTATCAAGGTCTATTCGATTTAGATAAAGCGATTGAAACTGGTAAGCCCGCGGGGCTAAAAGCACTCGGTGACTGGGACACCATATACCCCGGTTTGAGTCAGTTGCCTGAGCAGATAAAAGCCAGCTGGTTTGAATTTGACCATTTTTATTCTGATCGCGCTTTTCCGGAAGTTTTGCCATTATTATTTGCTCATAAACCGCAACATATTCTAGATGTTGGAGGGAATACGGGTAAGTGGGCGCTTGCTTGTACTGGCTATGATGCCACCGTAAAAGTGACTATTATGGACTTACCTGGCCAACTAAAAATTGCGATGGACAATGCTGAGCAGGCACAGGTTAGTGATCGTGTGTTTGGCTTTGCCACCGATTTGTTGGATGAGGACCGAGGGTTTTATCAAGGTGCTGACACTATTTGGATGAGCCAATTTTTAGATTGCTTTAGCCCTCCACAAATTTTGAGTATTTTAAAGCGCGCAGCCAAGGTAATGAGTTTTGATTGTCGTTTATATATATTAGAAACATTTTGGGATCGTCAGCCGTTTGCTGCCGGAGCCTATTGTGTTAATGCGACTTCTATTTATTTTACGGCGATTGCCAATGGCAACAGCCGCATGTATCACTCCAGGGATATGCTGGATTTACTGCAACAAGCCGGATTGTATGTTGATGAAAGCCGTGATGAGTTAGGGCTGGGTCATACCTTACTGTGTTGTCGCTTAAAACCCATTTCAGGTTAAGTTAGGAATACATAGTGGCTGATATCCAGCATGTTCAAGTCGTAATTATTGGCGCCGGGCCTTCAGGTGCTGTCGCTGGTGCATTGCTAAAGCAACAAGGAATAAAGTCGGTGATCATAGAAAAATCGACTTTTCCACGTTTTTCCATTGGTGAAAGTTTATTGCCTGCCTGTATGGAAGTGCTGAAGTTGGCCAAGTTAGATCACTTGGTAGAGCAAGCGGGCTTTCAATTTAAAAATGGTGCAGCTTTTCAATATCAGCAGCAATATACCCAGTTTGATTTTACCGATAAATTCAGCGTTGGCGCTGGTACAACCTTTCAAGTACAGCGGGCTTGTTTTGATCAAATTCTTGCCGATGGGGCAGCGGCACAAGGCGTGGATATTCGTTATCAAGAAACCGTGTTGGCGGTGGATTTGAGCGAGTCTGTGGCGCAGCTAACTATCGCTAATGCGCAAGGTGAATATCAAATCAATGCCGATTTTGTATTAGATGCCAGTGGTTTTGGTCGCGTATTACCAAGATTGCTAGATTTAGAGCAGCCGTCTTGTTTGCCTGCCCGTCATGCTTTATTTACCCATATTGTTGATGGTATTGACGATGCGAATTATGATCGCAATAAAATTCTCATATCCGTGCACCCAGAATGCCCTGAAGTGTGGTATTGGCTGATCCCTTTTAGCAATGGCACCAGTTCTGTGGGGGTGGTTGCTAAGCCTAGTTTTTTAGCGCAATGCTCAGGTGATAAATTGGCGGTATTGCAACAATTGATAGAGCAAGAGCCGTCATTAGGCAGATTGCTGCGCAACGCACAATACCAGCAAGAGGTCGGTGAGATTGGCGGTTATTCGGCGAATGTGAGCCAACTATGCAGTGAGCAGTTTGCATTACTTGGTAACGCTGGGGAGTTTCTCGACCCTGTATTTTCATCGGGTGTCACCATTGCATTGCGCTCGGCACAATTAGCCTGTGCAGCACTAGTGAAAAAATTTGCTGGCGAGCCAATGGACTGGCAACAGGATTACGCTGAGCCATTAATGCTAGGGGTTAATACTTTTCGCTGTTATGTCGAAGCTTGGTATAGCGGTGAGTTACAAGACGTGATTTTTTATCCAAATCCAGAGCCTAAAATTAAACAAATGGTGTGCTCTATTTTGGCTGGGTATGCATGGGATAAGCAAAACCCTTATGTGGCAAAGCCAAGAGAACGTTTGGCTGCGCTCGCGAATTTATGTGCCTCTTAGCTTAATGCTTTAGGGAGTAAGTAATTTAAGCTTGACTCGCTGCTCTAACCCTAGTGAGTCAAAGTATTGGCTCCAATACTCTTTTATCAACTGATCCATTAGCCCGGATTTGTTTGCTTTGATCAGGGCTGATTCGATCATCGTTTTATGGTAAGCATTTTGGCTACTTAGGTAGAAGACGAAGTCTCGTTGATATTCAAACAATAAATGGGGCTCTACCACTAGGTAGGGATGCTGCTGTTGCTCTGATAGGATTTCGTTAACCCCGCGAGAAAAGTAATTTACTCCACCGTTGCTTGATAACATATCGTATAGCGCACGCCATTCTCCATCTCTGACGATATAGCGTAGTTGGTTTGCTTGCCAGACTTCGATGTCAAACCAATTTGCACCAAAGCCCCCCGTGACATTTAGCTGGCGAAAATCGTCTAAGTTGGTGACTTTGGCATAGCGCATTTTGTCTTCTTTCGGTACCAGTAGAATGCGTTTGCCAATTAAACCTTTGGTCAGGCCCATATTTACTTTAGTGAACTTTTGGTTACGCCTTGGCGTTTCAATCATCCAAAATAATGAGATCGCTTGGCTTTCCAATAAGCGCACTGCGCGCTTTTGTGGCAAGTGACTATATGGCGCGATAATTGTGACTTCGATACCCTGAGCTGATAATGAACGCAGAAGTAACTCATGAAAATACTCATGACTACCATCTTTACTAGCAGGTAGAATTAACTCGATTGACTCTGCCGCATAAGCAAAAGGACACAATAGCCATAGTAAGGTAAGCCATTTTTTCATTTATTTATCCCCCAGCTTTAACACTAGGCAAAATCTTGGCGGTAGTAAGCGTAAAAGCTCAGATATGAGGTAAATTTGTTTTCAATAAAAGCGCTAACTAGCAGGTATAAAAAAGCGGACAATCAATCTGTCCGCTTTATATTAGCCGTTTTTAAGCTTGTTCACATTAGCCTGTATTGCGTAAACCTGCTGCGATACCGGCAATGGTCACCATTAATGCTTGGTCAATAGTTGGGCAAATCTCTTCACCATTAGCACGTGAGCGGCTTAGTAGCTCGGCTTGTAACAAGTTAAGGGGATCAATGTACGGGTTACGTAGATTAATCGACTCTTTGATCCAAGGCTGGTCTTCCATTAGCTTATGCTTAGGAATGGTTTGTAGTACACAATCACGGGTTTGTTTTAGCTTGTTGCGTAAGCTTAAACCTAGGCTGTGTAGCTCTTCTGGTACAAGACGCTCTTCATAGAACTTAGCCAATGCTTCATCGGCTTTCATAAATACCATTTCGAACATTTCTAGACGGGTATGAAAGAAAGGCCAGCTTTGGTACATTTCTGTTAGCAGTTCTTGTTTGCCTTGCTCTAGGGCTCGGCCCATGGCATCGCCGGCACCGAGCCATGCTGGTAGCATGAAGCGGTTTTGTGACCAAGCAAAAATCCATGGAATAGCACGTAGGCTTTCAACGCCGCCGTTTGGTTTACGTTTTGCAGGGCGGCTACCTAATGGCAGTTTACCAAGCTCAAGTTCAGGCGTTACACTGCGGAAATAAGGTACAAAGTCTGGCTCGTGTTGCACCATGCCACGGTACTCAGTACATGAATCTTCCGATAATTGATCCATCATGTCGCGCCATTCTTGTTTTGGCGCCGGTGGTGGTAATAAGTTAGCTTCTAAAATGGCCGCGGTGTAAAGGTTCAGTGATTGCTGAGCAATGCTTGATAAGCCGAACTTAAAGCGGATCATTTCGCCTTGCTCAGTTACCCGTAGGCCACCTTTGAGTGAACCTGGTGGTTGTGATAACAAGGCTGCGTGTGCTGGTGCACCACCGCGACCTATGGTACCACCACGGCCGTGGAATAAGGTTAAGCACACATTGTTTGCTTCACAAAGGGCGACCAATGCCTCTTGCGCGCGATATTGTGCCCAGTTAGCAGCCAATACGCCGGCATCTTTGGCTGAGTCAGAGTAGCCGATCATCACGTGTTGTTGGCCGTTGATATAACCTCGGTACCAATCGACAGCGAATAAGCGTTTGATCACTTGTTCTGCGTTGTTTAAATCGTCTAAGGTTTCAAACAAAGGTGCGACAGCAATGCGGAATGGGCAACCACATTCTTTTAACAATAGTTGCACTGCTAGCACGTCTGACGCTTGGCGCGCCATGGAGATAATATAGATACCTAAGGCTTGTGGATCGGTTTTTGCCACCACACGGCAAGTGTCTAGAACTTCTTGGTTGTCAGGCATTGGTTGCCAATCTTGTGGGATCAGCGGACGCTTGCTGTTCAGTTCTTGTAATAAGAAGGTTTGTTTTTCTTCTTCGTTCCAGCTGGCGTAGTCACCAATACCGAGGTAACGAGTTAGTTCAGCGATCACATCGCCGTGACGTTCGCCGTCTTGGCGGATATCGAGTTTAACAAGGTTGATACCAAAACAAGCTACGCGGCGCAGCACGTCTAACAACAAGCCATCTGCAATAATGCCCATGCCGCAGTCATGTAGTGATTCATAACATAGGGTTAGTGGCTGGGTCAGTTGTTCGGTGCGATTGATAAGGTCGCGTGCTTCGGTATATTCGCCTTGCAGCGTTGCGCTAAGGTAGTTTAGCGTCTCTTTGAGATCACCACGCAGGCCTTTTAGTAATTCACGATAAGGTTCATGCACGTCGCCTGCCACTTCGCGTAGCGCGTCGTTACAGTCCATCATTGATAGTTCGCTAGTCAGCTGCTTGATGTCTTTAAGGAACAAGCTAACACCCACCCAACGGCTTGATAGTAATACTTCTTCCGTTACTTTACTGGTCACAAATGGGTTGCCATCACGGTCGCCCCCCATCCATGAAGTAAAAGTGATTGGCGCAGCATCAATAGGTAGGGCAAAGCCAAAGTTCTTTTGCACGCGTTCATCGAGATTACGAATATAATCTGGTACCGCTTGCCATAGGCTGTTTTCAACCACGGCGAAGCCCCATTTTGCTTCATCAACTGGAGTTGGACGTTGCTTACGAATTTCATCAGTGTGCCAAGCTTGGGTGATTAGCTCTTCCAAGCGGTAAAGTAATTTTTCTTTTTCGCGCTCAGAGATATCACTTAGCTCTAATGAAGCTAAGCAACTGTTGATGGCAACGTGCTTATGGATCAGGGTTCGGCGGGTAATTTCTGTTGGATGCGCAGTCAGTACCAAGTCCATTTTCATTTCTTCAATGGCGGCTTTAATCGCCTCTGGGCTCGCATCTGACGCTTTTAATTTGCCGAACAACTCATCAATTGGATCTGGTGCGCAAACTTGCTCTTCACAGTGGCGTGAAGTGGTATGAAACTGCTCTGCAATATTAGCGAGGTTTAAAAAGTGGGTGAAGGCACGAGCTACAGGTAACAGTTCATCGTCCGACAGGCCTGCAAGCATAGCTACGAGTAGTTCTCCATCAGCATCATTACCCGCACGAGATGATTTAGACAATTGTCTAATGGTTTCAATTTTTTCTAGAAACTCTTCACCTAGATGGTTGGAGATAGTTTGCCCTAATAGCTGACCTAGTAAGCCTACGTTACTGCGTAGAGCAGCATACTTGTCGTTCATCGCTGTTGTCCTTACATTTGTTGTGTTTTTACAACTTTTTTATTTTTCTGTTCGTGTTTCGAATCAGTTCAATAAAACCCATTTAAAACCTAATAACGCTAAACTTATCGTTAACTTGTGTCTAATCTATACGCAAAATGGGCATTGGGTCAAATTTACTCAGTCGATTTATTTGACCAATAACCCATGAGTAATTCATGGTTTTTTGTGTAACTTTCTTACATTTTTGTTAAGGCTGGACATAAAACCAACTGCTGATTCAATCAATTAGCCCGCAGCGCTGCTGTTAGATTGTTGTATATTCATACCACAATTAGTCACCAATCTGTGCTTCAATAACCAAATTCAAGCAAGCCTCTAATTAGCAACTACATCTAGCTGTTGTCAGCTCTAAGCTTAACTTTTACGGCAGATTAGGCTAAGCAAAAGCGCTTTATCAGTGAGCTAAGCAGTTCACTGGTCGGCTTAACAAAAGAAAGATCCAAATATTCATCAGGCTGGTGTGCTTGGCCAATATGGCCTGGGCCCATGACGATGGTGTCACAGCCAAGTTGTTGAATAAAAGGCGCCTCAGTGCAGTAGTTAACCGCTTCAGCTTTATTCCCGCTTAACTGCTCGGCGGTTTGTACTAAATCAGAGGTTTCACTACATGAATAAGCAGGGATCGGCTCGTGTAAATGAAATACATCTACAGCGCCAGGGTATTGTTGCTCAATGCCCGCTAATGCCGATTTCAAGGTAATGAATAGTTCGTTAGGGCTGACCCCCGGAATGGGGCGCATATCAATATGCAGCTCGCAACAACCACAAATACGATTTGGGCTGTCGCCACCATGAATATGACCAAAGTTTAGGGTGGGGGCTGGCACTTCAAAATGTGGGCAATTGTACTTTTCTTTAAACAGCTGCTGCACTTTTAATAACTCGGCCAGTACCTTGTGCATAACCTCTATCGCGTTTAGTCCTTTACTGGGATCTGAACTATGGCCACTGCGCCCGGTAATACGAATGGCTTCCGACATATGGCCTTTGTGCATAAATACAGGAACCAATCCCGTCGGCTCGCCAATGACAGCATAGTCTGGCTTGATATGTTGACGACTAGCAATGTCGCGAGCGCCAGCCATGGTGGTTTCTTCATCGGCAGTGGCTAGGATGCGTAGTGGCTTGTTCATTTTTGTTAAATCTAAGCCTTTTACGGCTTCAAGAATAAATGCAAAGAAGCCTTTCATATCGATGGTACCAAGGCCATATAAGCGATTACCATCTTCAGTGAGTTTAAAGGGATCTTTGCTCCACTGGCCATCGTCAAAAGGTACGGTATCTGTATGGCCTGCAAGCAGTAGACCGCCTTCACCTTGGCCTATTGTGGCAACCATATTGTACTTGCCTGCTAGGCCAGGTAGCGGTGTCACTTCAACTTGAAAACCAGCGGTTTCAAACCAACTAGCCAGTTTTGTGATTACCTGTTGATTACTCTGATCCCAAGCGGAATCAGTAGAACTAATAGAAGGCGTGGCGATCAATTCGCGATATGTTTCAATAAATCCAGGTAATGACATAGGGCCTCAAAATTAAAAATAAATATTAATGCAGAAATATTGCATAAAAAGTTAGATTCGGCTAGCATTTCAGCCTGAATTAACATAACAAATTATGCCCGATAATGAAGACTAATTTTTCCCACAATTCGCGACGACGATCTCACCTTTAATCAAGGCGCTTTTAGGCGCGCATTTTGTTAGTCTTAATCTCATTTAAACAGCTGAAATCAAACGGAATTCGATATGTTGAAAACAATTATAGTGGGGGCCAGTGGTTATACTGGTGCCGAATTAGCCCTTTATATTGCTAAACATCCTGGTCTTGAATTAGCGGGCTTGTACGTATCAGAGAACAGCCAAGATCAAGGAAAGCCTATTTCTGATCTATACGGTAAACTGCTAGGGGTGGTTGATCAAACCATACAGCCATTAGCGATTGCAGATATTCCCGCTACTTGCGACGGCATTGATATTGTAGTGTTAGCCACGGCGCACGAAGTAAGCCATGACTTAGCGCCACATTTTTTAGCGGCCAATACCACAGTGTTTGATTTATCTGGTGCATTTCGTGTTAAAGACTCAGCCTTCTATGAAAAATTCTACGGCTTTACTCATCAACACTCAGCGCTACTAGAAAAAGCGGTGTATGGCTTAGCCGAATGGAATGCCGAAGCGGTAAAAGATACTGATTTGATTGCCGTTCCTGGTTGTTATACCACTACTTCTTTGCTGGCGCTTAAACCATTACAAGTAGCAGGTTTGATTAAGGCTGGTGTTAAGCCAACCATTAACGCGACGAGTGGTGTCAGTGGTGCAGGGCGCAAAGCGTCAACCACTTCGAGCTTTTGCGAGGTGAGCTTACAACCTTATGGTGTGTTTACCCACAGACACAAGCCTGAAATTGATAGTCATCTTGGTACGCCAGTGGTATTTACGCCGCACTTAGGTAGCTATAAGCGTGGTATTTTAGCCACCATTAATGTGGTACTAAAAGAAGGCGTGACACCCGAGCAAGTGCAAGAGGTGTATGAACAAGCTTATCAAGACGAGCCTATTGTTCGTTTACTTAAAGGTTCATACCCAGCAATTAAAAATGTTGAAGGTACGCCTTTCTGTGATATTGCTTGGGCACAAGATGGTGAAGACTTAGTGATTTTTAGTGCAACAGATAACTTGTTGAAAGGCGCATCATCACAAGCTATGCAGTGCATTAATATCAAATTTGGTTTCCCAATGACCACCTCGTTGATTTAAACCCTCGGTTCTGTGAAGCGTGACTTTTAAGTGATGCTGAAAAACACATAGAATAGCGAGTTTTGTTGGCCATTGGCCGTAAGGAAATAACAACAGCATGAATAAACCACTGTTAATTAAACTTGGCGGTGCAGTACTTGAGAATAACACTGCCCTTGCAAACTTATTTGATGCGTTAACGCGCTATTTAACAGATAACCAACGTCCATTGATTTTGGTGCATGGCGGCGGAATAGTGGTAGAAGATGTGCTGAGTAAAATGGGCATCAAAAGCGAAAAGAAAAACGGCTTACGTATTACCCCATTTGAGCAAATTCCTTACGTGGCAGGGGCATTGGCGGGCACCTCAAATAAGCTATTAATGGCGAAAGCGCTGCAAGCAGGCCTGAGTGCTGTTGGCCTTTCTTTAGCCGATGGCTTTAGTACTAAGGTGACTCAACTTGATCCTGAGCTTGGTGCTGTTGGTCAATGTGAGCCAAATGATCCAACCTTGCTTAAGGTGTTATTAGCGGCGAACCAATTACCGGTTATTTCATCTATTGGCATTGGTGAAGACGGCCGTTTGTATAATGTTAATGCTGACCAAGCGGCTATCGCGATTTGTGAGTTAGTAGGCGCCGAGTTAGTGTTCCTGTCTGATGTTGATGGTGTGCTTGATGGTAATCAACAGCTTATTCCTGAACTTAATACCACGCTCGCCAATGAATTGATTGCAGCTGGCGTGATCCGTGATGGCATGACGGTGAAAGTACAAGCAGCATTAGAAGCGGCTGAAACCCTAGGTCACGTTATGTTAGCAAGTTGGAAACAACCGGAAAATTTAATTGCCTTATTAAAAGGTGACAATAAAGGTACTAAGGTACTTAAATAACGCATTTACGCTGGTGGCTAAAAGCTGCCAGCAAGAGGGAGGGAGCATGGAACATTTATTAACAGGTAAAGAAGCCAGTAAGCAGCAGGTCATTGATCTCATTAACTTGGGTAAGGACTTAAAAGCGAACCCGAAAAAATATGCTGATGCCCTAAAAGGGAAAAGCATCGTTACCATTTTTGAAAAGCAATCGCTGCGTACTCGCGTGACCTTTGATATTGGTATTCATAAAATGGGCGGTCATGCGGTCTACCTTGATTCACAAAATGGTGCGATTGGTGAGCGTGAAACGGTGAAAGATTTTGCATCGAATTTAACGCGTTGGGCCGATTGTATTGTGGCGCGAGTCATGTCCCATAAAACACTGGAAGAGTTGGCTGAGTACTCTAATGTACCTGTGATTAATTCCCTTTGTGATTTGTATCACCCATGCCAAGGTTTAGCCGACTTTATGACCATTGCTGAACACTATGATGATCTTTCCAAAGTAAAATTGGCTTACGTCGGTGATGGCAATAATGTTACCCACTCTTTATTTATTGTTGGTGCGATTGTGGGAGCGGAAGTGACAGCGGTATGTCCGATTGGCTCAAGCCCAGATGCGCAAATTTTAAAACAGGTTGAAGACATTGCTGAAAAGTCAGGTGCGACCATTCGCGTGACTAACTCAATGGATGATATCAAGGGATACGATGTCGTTTACGGTGATACTTGGGTATCCATGGGTGACGACACACCATTACAAGCAGTAAAAGATAAATTTATGCCTTATCAAATAAATAGGGCATTGCTGGATAATACCGGCATTAAACATGTGTTACATTGTCAGCCGGCACATCGTGAGTTGGATATCACATCAGAAGTGATGGACGACGAGAATGTTTCACTAATATTCCAACAAGCAGAAAACAGAATGCATATCCAAAATGCCATCATGCTGACATTGATGAAAGGAGATTTTTAATGAGCAAGGTAAAAAAAGTAGTACTGGCTTATTCAGGTGGTTTAGATACTTCGGCGATCATTCCATGGTTGAAAGAAACCTATGATGATTGTGAAATTGTTGCGTTCTGTGCTGACGTAGGTCAAGGCGCAGAAGAGCTAGTCGGCTTAGAAGAGAAAGCCTTGGCGTCAGGTGCTTCAGAGTGTCACATTGTTGACCTGAAAGAAGAATTTGTAAAAGACTACATCTACCCAACCATTGCAACGGGTGCGGTATATGAAGGCACGTATCTATTAGGTACCTCAATGGCGCGTCCAATCATCGCTAAAGCGCAGGTTGAAGTAGCATTGAAAGTTGGTGCGGATGCAGTATGTCACGGTTGTACGGGTAAAGGTAATGACCAAATCCGTTTTGAAAGCTGTTTTGCGGCGTTAGCGCCTGAGCTTAAAGTAATTGCACCTTGGCGTGAGTGGGACATGGTTTCTCGTGAAGACCTGCTTGATTACTTGGCAGAACGTAACATCAAAACCAGTGCTTCAGCGACTAAAATTTACAGCCGCGATGCTAACGCATGGCATATTTCTCACGAAGGTGGCGAGTTAGAAGACCCGTACAATGAGCCAAGCAAGGGTGTTTGGACCATGACGGTTGATCCATTAGATGCACCAAACGAGCCTGAATACGTGACGCTAACCGTTGAAAATGCACGTGTTACTGCAGTTGATGGTGTTGAGTTATCACCTTATCAAGCGCTTATGCTGTTAAATGAAAAAGCAGCTAAACATGGCGTGGGCCGTGTTGATATCACTGAAAACCGTACTGTGGGTATGAAGTCTCGTGGTTGTTACGAAACTCCAGGTGGTACAGTAATGGTTACTGCGCTGCGTGGTATCGATGAACTAGTGCATGACAAACCATCACGTCGCTGGCGTGATCAAGTGGGTCAAGAATTTGCTCACTTAGTCTATGACGGTCGTTGGTTTACACCGCTTTGTGAGTCGTTACTTTCTGCTTCTGAGTCGTTAGCAAAAGATGCCAATGGTGAAGTGGTTGTACGTCTTTACAAAGGCCAAGCGGTTGCAGTGAAGAAAAAATCACCAAACAGCTTATACTCTGAAGAGTTTGCGACTTTTGGTGCTGACGATGTTTACAACCAAAAGCATGCAGAAGGTTTTATTCGTCTGTATTCTTTAGCGAGTCGTATTCGTTCGTTAAATGCTAAAAACAAGTAAGTTTTGTTTTAATTAGCATCAAACAAAATAGCTGCTCTTGAGTGGCTATTTTGTCGTTTTAAAGACTTGATTGGTCACTTACTCTGACAAAAAAGACCGATTGTAAAAATATTTCAGGAGAGAAAAGCTCATGGCACTTTGGGGCGGGCGTTTTAGCCAAGCAGCAGACGCAAAATTTAAGTTATTTAATGATTCCTTGCGGTTTGACTATCGTCTGGCTAAGCAGGATATAGTTGGCTCGATTGCCTGGTCAAAATCACTGTTAGAAGTGAACGTACTGACCGCTGATGAGCAGCAGCGTTTGGAAGTGGCGCTGAACGAATTAAAAGAGTCAGTGGTGGCAAACCCTGAGCAAATTTTGGAGTCTGATGCCGAAGATATTCACTCGTGGGTTGAAACGCAGCTGATTCAAAAAGTGGGCGACTTAGGTAAAAAGCTGCACACAGGTCGTAGCCGAAATGACCAAGTAGCAACAGATTTAAAGCTCTGGTGTAAAGAGCGCGCCCAAGAGTTGATCGTGTTATTGGATCGCCTACAACAGAAATTGGTTGAGCTAGCGCGCATTCACCAGCAAGTGGTATTACCGGGTTATACCCACTTGCAACGTGCTCAGCCGGTGACTTTCTCTCATTGGTGTCTAGCTTATGTTGAAATGTTTGAGCGTGACTATGGCCGTATGAAAGATTGTTTAAAGCGTCTTGATACTAGCCCATTAGGCAGTGGCGCATTAGCGGGGACCGGTTACCCGATGGACCGTACTATATTGGCGCACAACTTAGGGTTTCGCCGTGCCACTCGTAACAGCTTAGACAGTGTATCTGATCGTGATCACGTGGTTGAGTTAATGAGTACCGCATCTCTTTCTATGCTGCACCTTTCTCGTATGGCTGAAGATTTGATTTTTTACAACTCAGGTGAGTCTGGCTTTATTGAAATGTCAGACCAAGTGACATCTGGTTCGTCATTAATGCCGCAAAAGAAAAACCCTGATGCGATGGAGCTGATCCGTGGTAAAGCGGGTCGTGTTTACGGCTCTCTGTCGGGGATGATGATGACCCTAAAAGCCTTGCCTTTGGCCTATAACAAAGATATGCAAGAAGATAAAGAAGGCTTATTTGATGCGCTTGATACGTGGGGCGACTGTTTAGAAATGGCGGAAATGGCCCTAACCGACCTGAAAGTAAACGAAGAGCGTACTAAAGAAGCGGCGCAAGGCGGTTATGCTAATGCCACCGAGTTAGCTGATTACTTAGTGGCTAAAGGCATTCCATTTCGTGAAGCGCACCATATTGTGGGAGCTGCTGTGGTAGGTGCCATTGAAAAGGGCGTACCACTAGAAGACTTAACGGTTGAAGAATTTAAAGTGTTCTCTAACGTGATTGAAGCGGATGTTTACCCAGTGTTGACCTTAGAAGCTACATTAGCCGCGCGTCAAGCGTTGGGCGGTGTAGCTCCTGAGCAGGTTGAATTTGCCTTAAGCTCTGCCGAAAAACGTTTAAATAAGCGTGATACCTCTGGCGTGTATGCACGTGCGGCGCGTTTAACGGATTTAGACGATATTGAACGTTTGGTCAATTACTGGTCAAATGCGGGCGAAAACCTACCACGCTCTCGCTCTGAATTAGTGTCAGCTGTGGGTGAATTTGCTGTTACCGAAGTGAATGGTAAAGTAACGGGTTGCGCTTCTCTTTATGTTTACGATACGGGTTTAGCTGAAGTACGCTCACTCGGTGTCGATGTTGAGTTTGCAGACCAAGGTCAAGATCAAGCCTTGGTTGAGTTCTTAATTAAGAAAGCACAGAAGATGGCGATCCAACGTTTATTTGTGCTGACCCGTGCATCTGAATTCTTTATGCAGCTTGGTTTTAGTCCAACCAGTAAAGCGATGTTGCCAGAAAAAGTGTTAAAAGATTGTGATGATTGCTTCCGTCAACATTCGTGTGATGAAGTGGCATTAGAGCTGATTTTTAATACTCGAATTAAGAAGTAATCCTTTGGCTTTTTTACTGGATTAAACTGGGAGCTGCGGCTCCCTTTTTTGTTGCTACCCTTTAATTGCTGATGGTTAGCGATATACTCGTTTTTATTATGTCTAAAGTAAGGAAAGATAATGTCTAAGGTGTATGTAATTGCCCAGTTTCGCGCTAAAGAAGGTAAAGAGCAGGAGTTGTTTGAAGTACTGAAGGCGTTAGAGCCCAGCTCGCGTGAAGAGGAAGGCTGTTTACAATATATTTTAACGCGTCAAATAGATCACCCAAGCGCCACGCGTTCTGATTACAGTATTTTGTTTAATGAAGTGTGGGCAGATGCTGCTAGCTGGACGGCTCACGGTGAGCGTAAAGAAATTCAAGATTTCTTCCAGCAACACGTGGTGGATGAAGATGGTTTAGTGGCTGATGCACAAGTAACAGCTTATACCGACCAAGGCTATTAATACCTTACAAGCAAGTAGAAATCGGGAGCCATTGGCTCCCGTTTTTATTTTATTCTCGGTTATTTACTCACACTAATTTTGCGTTGGTTCTGTGCTTGAATTGGGCGGTTGTTGTGGCTAGGCAATACCGCTTTGAATGCTGCTATTTGCTCAGGAGAGGCTGTAATTGCTTGCTGCATGACTAACCATTGCACGCCTTCACTGCAAGGTGGAGTGGTTAATGATCCCTTAAAGCTGTAATAGCCTCTATCTGCAGGCAATAATTCATTAAGGTTTAATTTTGCTTTCTTTAATGATTGCTTGGTCCCTGCTTGCGTTGGCATTTGTTGCCATAAAGCCGTTAAGGCTGGATTAGCTGGGCCGTGTTCAAAGAATACGCCAACCACGGCTAAATTGCCTTTTTTGTCGGCATGAACAAAATGTGCTTCTAACGGGTAACTCTTACCATTTAAATGGTTTTCACTGGGGGTATGAAAGTGGAATTGTTTCAATTGGTAATCTGTATCATTAACCTCTATTTCACTGCCAGGTTGTAGATTGACTTGTATTGTATGACCATTGTGAACGATGTTTTGGAATTTGGGCTCATAGTCCCACTCAATTTCTTCTAGTTGGCTGGGGTGCGCACTGACAATATCAATGGGTGATTGTTGTTTGCCGTTTTCACAGGTTTTTGAAATGTCTCCCCAAGCGTCAGGCCCTGTTTCACCGGTATAACCCCAAGAGTGAGTTTTTTCGTGTTGCGTGGCTGATTGTGACTGGCCATGTGTGATTGGGGCGGGGGCATCGGACAGTGCCACGTCAATGATATCGATTAATAATACGATGGCTGCGAACCAGAAAACCTTATTCATAAATGTCCTTTATCTCGTTATAGGTTGATAACTGTATATTACATTAATTTGATGTTAAGGGTTAGGCTGCACCTGAGTTAACTCAAACGCGAATTATAAATACTCACTAACCAGTAATAACGTTTTTACAGCTCATTGTTTTGTTGGCAAAGTTGGTCGGCTTGTTGGCGGCTAATACCGTATTTATTGGCTAATTCTTGGTAAGCAAGTTCTTTAACTCTTTGATTATAATCGTCACTTTTTAAAAATGATAACATGTTAGCGATACCTGGCGGTGGGATTATAAAGGTAGCAATGTAATTGGTTGGTAAGCTATTCATGTTGGTATCATTTTTAGGCGCATTTCCAATTAATGATACCGTGTTGGGGAGTTAAGTTGAACCAAAAATTGAGCAAGATCAATTTTCAGCGTTTTATAATAATTATTTTACCTGTTGCTTTAGAAACTTAATGATGTCGTTGGACTCATATAGCCAACGATAACCATCGGCTTCTTTGATGCGTAAACAAGGTACAGTTGCCTTGCCGCCTTTGCTGATTAATTCTTGGTGGTAATGGGTGTGTTTGCGGACATCTCTGAGTTCAATGTTAAGTTTTTGTTCGTTTAGGCTATCACGCACTTTGCGGCAATAGGGGCAAGCGGTGAAGTGATATAGTGCAACATCTTTGCTGGAATAAGTCATGAGTTTTCTCATCTTTAAAGAATAGGGAATTTTGCAATAAGCTGACAGGCTTTACCATAGGGTAGCTTTGGCTTTATGCTCAGCGCTAATGGAGTTTACTATGGATGGTAACAATGAAACAGATGATGCTGGTAATTGCCTGCTTGTGGTTGTTTGGCTGCGCTGAATCTAAAACAGAAACGGTCATTTTGCCATTCTCTCTCAACTTTGAAGGGCAAGAGGTGACATGTAGTAGCGCTTTACAAGTAAATGCGCTGACGTTGTATATTCACGATTTGGCGCTACAAGAGTTGTCGGGTCAGTGGCAAAAAGTTGAGTTAGATAACGCTCTAAATAGCCCTTGGCAAAATGAGTCAATTGCGCTGTTGGACTTGGCGCCCTGTCAAACCAATCAAATGGGTTTAACCTCTGTTGTAATGAAGGTTAAGCCCGGACAATATCGAGGGGTACGCTTTAGAATAGGTGTGCCGGAAGCGCTCAACCATCAAGACCCTCAACTTGCCAGAGCGCCTTTGGATATCAACCAGCTACAATGGCATTGGACGGTAGGCTATAAGTTTGCCTACTTTGATCTTGCTTGGCGGGAGCAAACAGTAAAGCATCACCTAGGTAGCAGCGGCTGTGTTGGCAATATCGGTGATGATATCCAATGTAAGTATCAAAATCGGCCTGAGATTGTGTTGCCGAGTTATCAGTTAGGCCAACCAATTAAATTAGAGTTACGCCAGTTTTTTACCGAGCTTCCTCACGCCCGTTGCTTTGGTAAGCCGCAAGACAAGGGATGTGATACGTTATTTAATTTACTTGGTTTACAAGATGCGCCGCAGCGTATATTTAGACTGGGGGCTTGATGAGGCGTTTTGCCTTGAGCTTCGCTCTATGCTTAGGTTTGTTGGCTTTAAGTGTTTGGAGTTGGAATAAACAGCAAAGTGGGCAAGAGCAGCAAGCTTTGGCCGAGTTGGGGCGTCATTTATTTTATGACAAACGTTTATCAGCCAATAACAACTTAGCCTGCAGTGACTGTCATCAACAAGCTTATGCTTTTGCCGACAGTCGACGCTTATCTTTTAACACTCATGGTAAAGCGGGTCGACGCAACAGTTTGGCGCTGTTCAATTTGGCCAGTTACGACAGCTTTACTTGGGCGAACCCGTTACAGACTGAGCTTGCCTTTCAAGCGTTGATACCATTGTTTAGCGATGATCCCGTTGAAATGGCGGCTTCTGAAATTGATGTGTTGGCGCAAAATTTAACTTTATCGCAGTATGATTATGCTCCATTGTTTAATGCTGCTTTTGGCGATACTGAGATTTCGCTTACTCGGATTACTGCTGCATTAGCGGCTTTTCAAATGACGTTGCAGTCTTACAATAGTCCTTATGATCAATATTTAGCAGGTAATAAACAGGCGCTCAGTGATGAGGCTATCGCTGGGATGGTGCTTTTTGAATCCGAGCGATTAGGTTGTCGTCGTTGTCACGGCGGGATGAATTTTAATCAAACCTTGGATGCACAAGGGCGAGTGCAGCTAAATGAGTTTCACAATACCGGCTTGTATTACAGTGATATGGGCTATCCCGAATCGGACTTAGGTCTTTATGAAGTCTCGTTTGAACAATCGGATAATGGTAAGTTCAGGGCACCTTCTTTGCGAAATGTAACCTTAACCGCTCCTTATATGCATGACGGAAGCATGGCTCACTTGGCGCAAGTGATAGGCCATTACAGCCGTGGCGGCAGTTTAAATTTAAAAGGTGTGCAAGGCGATGGTAGGCTCAACCCTAACAAAAGTGAGTTAGTCTCTGGTTTTGGGTTGACGGAACAAGAAAAAAACCAATTGATCGCTTTTTTAGCCGCTTTAACGGATAGCAAGTTCATACAAAACCCTCGCTTTTCAGCACCTAATGAGCAAGCGAATGCAAAATTGCGTTAGTCTTTAGCTTGGTCTGGTATTGGCCTTGGTCTAGGTTGCTTGGCCCTAGCTTGTCTTTGTTTTTTTTCTTGTTTGTTGCGATACATTAGCTCATCGGCTTCTTTTATTAATTGGTCTGCGGCAATGTTTCCACTGATGTTAATGAGTCCATAGCTGAGATCTACTCCCGATTCTTTATTTATCGGTGTTAGTTGTTTACGCAACTCTATTATAAAGTGCTCTGCGCTGGCACCGCCAAAAATAACCACGAACTCGTCGCCACCGAATCGGAATGCGGCGCCCTGACTAGCTAAAATTCGCTTTAGTCTACTAGCAAAGTTGACGAGGTACTCGTCGCCTGCTTCGTGACCTTGGCTATCATTTAGCTGCTTGAAATTATCCAAATCAATATAGATAAGAGTGGGTTGTTTATAGCGGATCAATAAGTTTGCATATTTCTCAAAAAAAGCACGGCGATTAAATAACTCAGTTAACGCATCTTGATGAGCTATTTTTTTCAGCCGAATTTCTAGCTGACGCCTAAACTCTATTTCACGTTCAAACGCTTTGATTAATCGCCTTTTGGTAACAATAGCTTGAAGGAAGGCGATACATATCAGAATGAGGCCAAACTGTAAAAAGTGCTCCAGTATATCGTGAAGCGTCATATATTGGGATTCTGGTGAGAATTCATCGAGCACATCTAGTGCGAGAGCAGAAGTAAAAGTGCCCCATCCTACACTCATTAACCAGCCAAGGCGTAAACGCATGATCTCAATAAATGTGCTTAAGCAGGCAAAGAAAAAAAGTCCTTCCATGTAAAAGTCAATGAGCTGAAATGGGGCGGAAACACGAGTTAAGCTGATTAAGATAAAGCAACCGATTACCCAAATCAGGATGTGTACAGCTATGTACTTGCGATGTTTTCGTAAGGTGTCGGTTGGCTTCGTCATCAATCCCTCCTGTATTTGGGTAATGTCGATAGGCAGGACTATGCCTTTAATCTAACCACTCCTAGCTTAGGAAAATTAAAAAAGCGACCTAAGTTCTAATACCTGATTGATTAGATATTAGTTGCAGCCCTGAGTTATTACTAGCAAATGATGGTTTACTGTGACTTGGTTGCAACAAGTCGCATTTCGGTCAAACAGTGTTGGCTGCCTTCATTATCTTGTGTGTTAAGATATTAATATCTGATTTGGCTCATTTAGCAGGGTTTTATATGAATAATGTTGTAACACTTTTTGCTGCGCATATTGCCGCACTTCAATCTCGTATTGCTGAGGCGTTAAAGCTGCAGGCATTTGACGCACTGATCATCCATTCTGGTCAGCTAAAAAAAGCATTCCTCGATGACCAAACCTACCCGTTTAAGGCTAACCCGCATTTTAAACATTGGTTACCTGTGTATGATAACCCCAATTGCTGGTTAGTGGTGAATGGCCAAGATAAGCCGAAATTGATTTTTTATCGCCCAGTCGATTTTTGGCATAAAGTACCCAATGAGCCAGATGATTTTTGGGCTGCATTTTTTGATATTGAATTACTTGCTCGGCCTGAGCAGGTGGCCGATTTGCTGCCTTACGATCGCGCCAATATGGCTTATATTGGTGAACATATTGAAGTTGCTGATGCATTAGGCATTGGTCAGTGTAATCCCGAGCATGTGCTTAATTATTTACACTTTCATCGTAGTTATAAAACCGACTATGAAATGGCCTGTTTACGACAAGCTAATGAGATAGCTGTTTCAGGGCACTTAGCGGCAAAGGCGGCATTTTTCGATGGTTTGTCAGAGTTTGAAATTAATCAACATTATTTAAATGCCATTGGCCAAGACGACAATGAAGTTCCTTATGGCAACATTGTTGCACTCAATGAGCATGCCGCCATTTTACATTACAGTCATCCCGAGCTACGTCGTTTATCGACGAGTGAACAGCGCTCATTTTTAATCGATGCTGGTGCTAACTATGCGGGCTATGCGGCTGATATAACGCGAACTTACAGCGCACGTGATGATCTGTTTGCCGAGCTTATTGTTGCTGTTGAGCAAGCCCAGCTGGCGTCGATCGGTGAAATTAAGGTTGGCATGCGTTATAGCGATCTTCATTTACAAATGCACAGTAAAATAGCTCAAATTTTGTTAGATTTTAAACTTGCCCAGGGAAGCGTTGAAAGTTTGGTCGCTGGTGGTGTGACTTCCGCTTTCTTCCCACACGGCTTAGGGCATTTATTAGGTTTACAAGTTCATGATGTTGCTGGTTTTATGCAAGATGAACGCGGTACTCCTTTGGCCCCGCCTCAAGAGCATAGCTTTTTACGCTGCACCCGCATTATTGAGCCTCAGCAGGTTTATACTATTGAGCCTGGTTTGTATTTTATTCCGGAACTACTGAAACACCTGCAGCAAACCCCTCAACAAGGCCAAGTTAATTGGCAAAAAGTCGCTGAGTTATTGCCCTTTGGTGGTATTCGAATTGAAGATAATATTATTATTCATCAGCACAATATAGAAAACATGACGCGCGATTTGGGTTTAAGTTAATGCTTCAGCCTTACCCTATCATTGTCGAACAAGTTGAGTTTGTAGAGGAAATCAAGAAAAGCCGTTTTATTACTATGCTTGCTCATACCAACGGGCGAGAGCAAGCAACAGCTTTCATTCAAATGGTGAAAAAGCAGCACCCAAGTGCTAGACATCACTGTTGGGCATTTGTGGCTGCTGCGCCAAATAATAGTGTTGAGCTTGGATTTAGTGATGATGGTGAGCCCAGCGGCACAGCTGGTAAACCTATTTTAGCGGCGTTACAAGGAAGTGGCTTGGGAGAGGTTACTGCTGTAGTCGTTCGCTATTCAGGAGGGATAAAGCTTGGGACAGGGGGGTTAGTACGGGCCTATGGTGGAGGGGTACAGGCTGCTCTGAAACAAATTGAAGTGACTGAGAAAGTTCCTCAGGCTTTAGGGTATATTTTTTGCCATTATCCGCAAATTAGTTGGATTGAGATTTTATTAGCTCAGTTAGGTGGTGCAGTTGTCAGCAGTGATTATGGTGAAATGGTGGGGTTAAAGGTAAGTATTGATAGCCGTAATGTGAGTATATTAAAACAGAGTTTAAAAGATAAAAGCCAAGGTGAACTGCAGTTTGCTCTCATCGAATGATATGGATAAGTTATGTTGGAACAAACACAGGTGACACATTAAATGCAGTTTAGGGCTATTTTACGTATTGTTGGTTTATTGGTTGCCTTGTTTAGCGTCACTATGTTGGCGCCAGCGTTAGTCGCGGTAATCTACAAAGATGGTGCCGGTCGTGATTTTATTAGTGCATTTTTGATTGCTCTATTTTCCGGTCTTTCATTATGGTTCCCTAATCGATATTACAAAAGTGAATTAAAAGCAAAAGATGGCTTTTTGATTGTGGTGTTGTTTTGGACTGTACTGGGCAGTGTGGGTTCATTGCCTTTCTTAATCAGTGAACAGCCGCAAATGAATGTAGCCGAATCTTTTTTTGAATCATTCTCGGGTTTAACAACTACTGGAGCAACGGTGATCACTGGGCTAGATAACTTGCCCAAGGCTATTCTATTTTACCGACAAATGCTGCAATGGTTGGGCGGGATGGGGATCATCGTACTTGCCGTTGCTGTGCTCCCTATTCTAGGAATTGGTGGGATGCAGCTTTATCGCGCAGAAACACCTGGGCCTGTTAAAGATTCTAAAATGACGCCGAGGATAGCCGAGACGGCTAAAGCGCTTTGGTATATCTATTTGTGTTTGACCATTGCCTGTATGTTGGCGTTTTGGCTGGCTGGTATGACCTTGTTTGACGCGATCTGTCATTCGTTTGCGACGGTGGCAATTGGCGGTTTTTCCACTCACGATGCCAGTATGGGTTTTTTCAATAGCCCGCTTATCAACCTTATTACTGTGGTTTTCCTGATTATTTCAGGTTTTAATTTTGCTTTACACTTCGCTGCTTTTGGTAATCATGGTATGCGCTTGAAGGTGTATTTGAAAGATCCCGAAGTGCGCGCGTTTCTTTTCATACAACTGGGGCTGACGCTGGTTTGCTTTACTGTGCTGGCTGTACATCAGACATATGACACTCTTGAGCAGAGTTTAGATCAAGCATTATTTCAAGCGGTATCAATATCAACAACCGCTGGCTTTAGCACCACAAGCTTCGCCGATTGGCCCCTGTTTTTACCTGTGCTCTTGGTCTTCTCGTCTTTTATCGGTGGCTGCGCGGGCTCTACTGGCGGTGGAATGAAGGTGATTAGGGTATTACTTTTAAATTTGCAGGGGTTTCGCGAATTGAAGCGATTGGTGCACCCTCGTGCTATCTACAAAATTAAACTTGGCAAAAAAGCAGTTCCAGATAAGGTTGTGGAAGCGGTATGGGGGTTTTTCTCGGCTTATGCCTTGGTGTTTGTTATTTGTATGTTAGCGTTAATTGCAACGGGTATGGAGGAGCTTTCTGCGTTTTCTGCTGTTGTGGCGACTCTCAATAACTTGGGGCCGGGCTTGGGTGAGGTAGCTGTGCACTTTGGTGAAACATCTGATGCGAGTAAATGGATTTTAGTTTTAGCTATGTTATTTGGCCGTTTAGAAATATTTACGCTACTGGTCTTGTTCACGCCTGTTTATTGGAAAAGCTGATTGCAGCTTAAATGTATTTTAAGGAAGCAAATGTCAAAAGTATTAATCTTGTTTTCAAGCCGTGACGGCCAAACATTAAAAATAATCAAGAAGATCCAGTCTGAATTAGATCAAGACTCCGATTTGGTCAATATCAATGAGGCGGCTACAATTGATTTTACCCAGTACACAAAAGTGCTGGTAGGAGCATCGATACGTTACGGTAATTTTGAATCAAGTGTTATCCCTTTTTTGAATAAACACAAAGATGAGCTACACAAAAAACCAAATGCTTTTTTTGTTGTTTGTTTAACTGCGCGGAAACCTGAAAAGGCCAGCCCCGCAACAAGTGCTTATATGATGAAGTTTGATCGCTTATGTGAATGGCAACCAAAAATGAAAGGGGTGTTTGCTGGTGCACTAACCTACTCGAAGTATAACTGGTGGCAAACATTGATTATCCAGCTAATCATGAAGATGACTGGCGGTAGTACGGATAAAACCAAAGACCTAGAGTTTACTGATTGGCAGCGTGTGGAAACGTTCGGTAAAGATTTTAATTGCTTATAACTGTGTATAAAAAATAGGCTGCCTTGTAGCCTTAAGTGCTATTTATGTGTGTTTTATGAGCAAATTACCTCGAAATAGTGAAAACTGTAACTTTTCTTAAAAAAAGCCTTGCGCCAGAATCGAATCTCCCTATAATGCGCAACCACTGAGACGGCACAGCGCAAGGCGCAACGCAACATCAGGTGGTTAAGAAGCTGCGGTTTCTAACCAGAAAGATAAATCGAAAATTTCTCGAAATTAACGATTGACTTTCAAATCGGCTAGCGTAGAATGCGCAGCCCTGACGAGGTAAAGCGAAAGCAACCCAGTCAACGCTCTTTAACAATTTAATCATGCAATCTGTGTGAATACTCATGTTGAAAGCCACGGCTAACAACGCAATGGTAACGAATCGCCAAAACGATTTATTTATCAATGTAATTTCTGAGTGTTCATACAGAACAAATCGAATATCACTTAGGTGATGTTCAAAACAGAATTCATTGAGCAGGTCTTCGGACCAAAAAAACTTTAATTGAAGAGTTTGATCATGGCTCAGATTGAACGCTGGCGGCAGGCTTAACACATGCAAGTCGAGCG
>NZ_JAIBHJ010000049.1 GCF_021278025.1 Motilimonas sp. E26 | reverse complement strand
CTTTTTAACCACCTGATGTTGCGTTGCGCCTTGCGCTGTGCCGTCTCAGTGGTTGCGCATTATAGGGAGATTCGATTTCGGTGCAAGGCTTTTTCGGTAAAACCTTAACTTTTAGATCCGTTTGCTTAAATAATGTGCTCAACGTTTGTTTTTTGTGCTCTTCCCCGACATTTTCAACACAATATTCAGACTATTGTTAAAAAATTGGAAACAGCTTCAAGCTTATGCTTCATTTAATTGCTAAATTACATAAGGCACTTAACCGTTCTCGCTTTCTTTTTTTGAGCGTTAACTGCCTCAAGCACAATTTGAAACATCTAATTACAATTATATTTTATTATCAGGGGTTCAATTAAACATGAAATCGTCCAACACACTGGGTTTGTCTGTGTTGTTTTCTCTTGCATTAGCAGGCGTAGGTTTTGTTATTGCCTACTTTTTACAACTCGACTCTGCATTAACGCTCGCAATTGGTATAGCTATTGGTGGCCTAGCAGTTACCTTTTTACCAAAAAAAGTCGCTTCAACCGAAGATAGCTTTACCACTAAAACACTTTACGTTGGCAATTTGCCTTATCGCGCAAACGAAGCATCCGTCCGTCAATTATTTTCTGAACATGGCCGAGTCGTATCAGTAAGGCTAATGAAAGATAAGCAAACCGGCAAACGTCGCGGTTTTGGTTTTGTCGAAATGCCAGATAGCGATGCAGATGCCGCAATCGATGCGCTAAATGAAAAAGAGTTTCAGCAGCGCACCCTTAAGGTACGCGAAGCAAATGAACGTACTAGCCGTGACAACGAAAATGAGTCTGGCGAATAGCTCTATCTATATTATACCGTAAATAACTGTAACGAACTAAAGCCCAATTTCTTTAAAGTGGGGTTTAGTTCGTTAGTTTCTTGATTTAGTAAACTGCAATATATATTCAACTCAGCATTACTCGCTGTAATGTTAATCAATGAAGTCACTCGTTTGGCTATTGCCACGCCAGAATCAACCAACTCAACATCGTCCCCTAGCACTCGCTTTAGTTCTTCTTCGAGTAGTGGAAAATGCGTACAACCCAACACCACTCGATCGGGTTTAACTTCCGCTAGTAGCCAAGGGGCTAAAATTGCCGCAAGTGAATCTAAGTCAACAGGCTTCATGCGTAACTTTTGTTCTGCTAGCTTGACCAACTCACTTGAACCGATCCGTAATACGGTTTTATCTGCAGCAAAATTGCGAACTAAAGTGTCAGTATAAGAACGAGCAACGGTACCGGGCGTAGCCAATAAACCTATGCAGTTATTCTTTGTCGTCATCGCCGCAGGCTTGATAGCAGGAACAACGCCAACCACCGGAATAGACAAAATTTGTCGCAACGGTTCGAGCACCAAGGTGCTAGCAGTATTACATGCAATGACCACCAATTCAGAGCCAAACTCATTGACCGCTTTAGTCAAAAGAGAACAAACCCGCTCTATCAGTACTTGGTCATCTAACTCGCCGTACGGAAAATACTGATTATCGAATAAGTAGGTCATAGAAACAGTCGGCAATTGCTTTTGCAGTTCAGCAAATATCGATAAGCCACCCACACCTGAATCAAAAATTAAAATACTCACTGATATAAACCACTCACTAGAATTAAGCTAATTGTCACTGTTTTTGCTATTAACCTGCAAGCCCCGAACTAAATTAGTCACGGCTTTACTGGACAAACATGACACGCTCGTTAGAATTTGCCTTTTTCTACGCTGCACTATTGAGGTCGCTATGTCTTGTCCATTTATCCAACCTGAACTTTACCAACAGCAGCTGGAATCAAAAGCATCCCAACTTACAGCGCAGTTTGCTTCGTTTAATCCGCCATCATTAGAGGTGTTTGACTCTCCAGCACAACACTATCGAAGTCGCTGTGAGTTTCGGGTATGGCATGAAGGCGATGACCTTTATTACATAATGTTTGACCAAGCGACCAAAGCTAAAATCCGTGTTGATCAATTTGGTCCAGGAAGTGAGCTGATTAATCGGTTGATGCCAGAGTTAATAGCACTGATAAAAGGCAGCACCGTACTGCGTTACAAGCTATTTCAAATTGATTTTCTGTCAACCCTAAGCGGTGAAGTACTCGTCAGCTTGCTATACCACAAGCAACTTGATGACGAATGGCAAACGCAAGCAAAACAACTCAAACAACGCCTGAACGAAAGCTACCAGCTCAATATAATCGGTCGAGCACGCAAACAGAAAGTCTGCCTAGATAAAGAGTATGTGATTGAAAAGCTCACGGTGCATCAACGAACTCTAACCTATAAACAAGTAGAAAATAGCTTTACCCAACCTAATGCAAAAGTAGCTGAAAAAATGTTGGAATGGGCAGTGGAGTGTACTCGTGGCAATGAAGGGGATCTACTCGAACTTTACTGTGGTAATGGTAATTTCTCCCTTGCTTTAGCAGAAAACTTCAATCGTGTACTTGCAACTGAAATAGCTAAGCCTTCGGTAGAGTCGGCGCAATTTAATATTGCAGCCAACAATATTGATAACGTCACTATTATTCGTATGTCAGCAGAAGAATTTACCCAAGCGATGCAAGGTGAACGTGAGTTTTCTCGATTAAAGGGGATCGATTTAGCCAGTTACCAATGTAATACCATCTTCGTAGATCCGCCACGCTCAGGCCTCGACGACGAAACAGTAAAAATGGTACAAGGGTATGACAACATTCTTTATATTAGCTGCAACCCTGATACCTTAGCAGATAACCTTAAAGTGCTTAGCCAAACACATAAAATCACACGTTTTGCGCTATTTGACCAATTTCCCTATACCCACCACATGGAATCAGGTGTTTATTTACAGCGCATCTAGTCATAGCGAAGCCAGCCGCCATCACCGCGGCTGGCATATGAAAGCCCATTTATAAGCGCTTACTGTATACTTCTTCATCCACATCTTGAACGTCTACCGACACACTCCCAGTAAACTCAACCGACTCTGTAAGCGTCCGGCATAGCAACTGGCTGAGTTGATACTTTTCCCTAGATGTTCGTCCTTTGAGTAACGACACTGTCAAATGAATAAATTGGCCATTATCTAAATCGCCGACACGATAATAAGGGAAGGGATGTGCACGGCTTTTAATGGCACTCGCGGTAAAATAACCACAGTCCTTAGCCGCATTATGTACTGCATTCAATACTGTAGGGATATTATGGGAAGATTCTAGATCTTGTGAATACTCCATCACTAAGTGTGGCATATTAGCCTCCTAATTTTCAGCAAGTTAGCTCATGTACTATTTTGAGTGTATCTCAGAATAGCTAACTAACAAGATGAAAAAAGGTGATTCAATTACCAAGATTTGCTTTGTTTGAGTTGCAAAAAAACTAATAACTAAAATAAGAAATTAAGCCCTATTATTTGTCAACCAACAACGAAAAGCGCAAAGGTTTTCACTAGCTAAGTCATTACAACAAATCAAAAATGATAACAATATGACTAAACAACAGCGGCTTGATAAGAGCCCAGTACTTTAACTTGGTAAGAAAGGTTAATTTGAGCGATCGCCGCGGCAATATTATCTTGCTCACAATGACCTTCAATATCGATAAAGAAATGATACTTACCCAATTGCGACTTAGTTGGGCGTGACATAATGGAAGTCATATTGATACGGCGGTCAGATAATGCAGTAACAATGCTGCCTAACACACCCGGTTTATCATGATCATCTCTTACAACTAACGTCGTTTTATAGGCCAGTGCGGGATCAATTTTTTGCGGTTGCTTGCCTAACACTAAAAAACGCGTTTGATTATGTGCGAAGTCGGTTACGTTATCGATTTTAAAGCAGTCTTTGTTCCACTCTTTTAGCACATGATGTGGAATAACCGCAGCGGCTGGCTCAGTAGCGCCTTCCAAAGCATTAAGAGATTCCATATTACTTTGCGTATTGTGGATCGCAATGCCCTGTAAACTTTCAATAAACTCAGAGCACTGACCATGAGCAACAAATTGAACGTATAAGGAACGTACTTCAGCGAGACTTTGACAGTTAGTTACTAAAGCAAACTTAATAGGTAACAGTATTTCATCACGAATAAACAGATCCGTTGCCATCAAGCCATCAAGAACAACTTGAACATAACCTTCAGACAAGTTCTCAATAGGTAGTACTCCCCAATCAGCTTCATTGCCAATGGCATTAAATGCAGTTTTTAACGTCGGAAAATAAGCGACTTTGCTACTTAGTCCCTGCGCTAGCAAGTAACGCTGAGTTGCCATATCGGAAAAGGTATCTTTTGGGCCTAGGGTCGCAACTACACTCATGCAAAATCTCGCTTTAAAATACTGAGCAGGGAATTTACATTATCTTGACTGAAGCGTCACCTACTCTAGTGTCATCGGGTGATTTACGGCAATAAAAAAGCCTGAATAAATCAGGCTTTTGCTATTAGATGTAAGCTTAAACTTAAATATCCATTACATCTTTTAACTTTTTCAACGCATTGTTTTCTAGCTGGCGAATACGCTCAGCCGATACTTGATATAAATTTGCAAGTTCTTGTAATGTGGCTTTATCTTCGGTTAACCAGCGAGATTGTAAAATATGCTGACTACGGTCATCCAATTGCGACATCGCCGCTGTTAATTTGGCTGAGGCATGGCTTTCATAATCATCATGCTCAAATTGTGCCGCTAGATTAGAAGACTTATCTTCGAGATAATGCATTGGCGCAAAATTATCATCATCGTCATCATTACCTAAATCAAAAGCTTGATCCTGAGCGCTAAGACGCGACTCCATCTCCATCACTTCTTTTTCTGAAACACCTAAAGATTCAGCTACATTACGTACTTCTTCCTGGTTAAACCAGCCAATACGCTTCTTCGACTTACGTAAATTGAAGAAAAGTTTTCGCTGGGCTTTGGTCGTTGCCACTTTTACTACACGCCAATTGCGTAACACATATTCGTGTATTTCAGCTTTAATCCAATGCACTGCAAAAGAAACCAAGCGTACACCCACAGTAGGATCAAAACGCTTCACTGCTTTCATTAAGCCAATATTACCTTCTTGAATTAAATCAGCTTGAGGCAAACCATAACCTGAGTAGCTTTTTGCAATATGTACCACAAAACGTAGGTGAGACATAACGAGCTTACGTGCAGACTCTAAATTACCTTCATAGAATAATTCTTCCGCATAACGCTTCTCTTCTTCAGCACTCAGAACAGAAAATTGATTAACTGACTGAACATAACCTTCAATGCTTCCTTGAGGAACCAATGCCATTGAATAATCTGTACTCATTAGTAACCTTTCTTTTATGAATATGGATAACACTTGCTAAAGCCTATAAGCCAGCTAAAACGTAGCAAGTTGACAGAATATAGGGAATCGTCAAAGAATATGCAAGTTTCCAACCTTTGGTGTGGGCGACAAGCTTGCTTTTAAGTGGGAAGGGTACGATCTTGGAGCAGAATTGGATCGTAAACCGAGTGAAAGGATAAGGCTTTCGACCATTAAATGTTGGCTTCTAATGACTAAAACTTTATCGGTTGTTAATTGCACTTGTGCCGTTAGTTGCTTAAGCAAAGATTTTCCTACGCCTTGCTCCCTGTAGCCGGAGCGAACATATAAACAACGAATATCAAGTTCATTTAGGCCATCAAGTCGATACAAAGTACAGCCTATTGCATCACCATTGCTGCGCGCAATTAGCAATTGGTAATCACCAAGTAAAAAGTCATCAAGCACTGACTGAGAATTGCTTGCTTCTGAATCTAGCTCATTCAATAACAATTGCGCAACAGGAGAAAAGAGAGAAGCATCTTCAAATGAAAGCGATAACGACATGATTATTCCCTATGATGAAGTGTAAAGCACCTTAAGGGTAACCGATAAAAAAAGGTGATACAAGTCACAAAATAATTTCAACCGAAATTAATAACATAATACTCAGGTAAAAAGATAGCACCAGCTAAGATGCTAAATCACGATAGAAGTCGATTTAACAAATTATGGCTCAATCAGATGAATGTGGCGCTTCACGGTTACAAAGGAAGAAATAAGTCCAAGCAAGGATGCAAGACCAACCATAAATAAAAACTCGCTAAAAGATAAACCTAACAACCTAAAGTCACTTTGATACAATCCAGCGACTTTAATTACCGCAGATTCCATCCACAAAACCAGCGAACTCGTTAACACCCAAGCGATCAACCCGCCAATCAAACCATACCAAAGGCCAGTGTATAAAAAAGGGCGATGGATAAAGGAGTCAGTGGCACCAACCAGTTTCATGACCTCTATCTCACTGCGGCGATTAAGTATATTAAGGCGGATAGTATTACCAACAATGAGGAGAACAGAGGCAAGTAATAAGAAGGCGATAGCAACAACTGAATCTACCGCAAGGTTAATAATACTATGTAAACGCTCAAGCCATTCTATATCTAGTTTTCCTTGCTCAACTTCTTTTTCCTGCTGGAGCTTAGCGAGCAACAATTTTGCCCCTGCCGGTGAGGCATGTTGTGGCTTGGGTGTGACCTGGACCACAGCTGGGAGCGGGTTGGAATCAAGATAATCGAGTGCATTACCAAAGCCAGACATTTCTCTAAACTCAGCCACAGCCTGCTCTTTAGATATATAAGTCACGGCATCAACTTCATCATATAAACTGATCCGTTGAATAAAGTTTTGCGTGGTTTTATCAGATAAACCTGGCTGCAAAAACAAGCTCACTTCAGCCGCATTATCCCAGCTTGCAGTCACTCGCTCTGCATTTTTAAGAAGTAGATGAAAACTTGCTGGCAATGCCAAACTTATTCCCAAAACGGCCATCGTCATCAATGATGCCATTGGCGTACGCCACAACTCACCCAAGCTGCCTATGGCTTGTTGAAAGTGATTCACCCAATACATCAAAAATCGTTTGTGTAATGGTACCTTAGCAATACGAGGAGAAGGATTTAAAATATTACGCATGACCTTCCCCCAGCAAACCATCACTACTCATTTTACCGTTTTTAAGGGTTAAAGTTCGGTAGCGCATTTTAGCTATAAGGCCCAAATCATGAGTCGCAATCAACACAGAAACACCAACGCTATTAAACGCTTCAAATAGTTTTAATATCTCAGTTGATAGCTTTGGATCTAAGTTACCTGTTGGCTCGTCAGCTAATAACAATGGCGGCTTGTTCACTACCGCCCTTGCGATACCGACGCGTTGCTGCTCACCACCAGAAAGGTGAACAGGAATACAAAAAGCTTTATCGGAGAGCCCTACTTTGTCTAATGCAGCCATCACGCGACGCTCTATTTCATTACGGCCATACCCTTCAATAACTAATGGAAGTGCTACGTTTTCAAATACCGTTTTATCCATTAACAAGCGATGATCTTGAAAAATAATGCCTATATGGCGACGCAAGTAAGGGACATGACGACGAGAGACCCGACTAATGTCATTACCATTAAGGAAAATCTTACCATCTGAAGGGCGCTCTAATAGACTAATAAGTTTGAGCAAGGTACTTTTCCCAGCACCGGAATGCCCCGTTAAAAAAGCCATTTCACCTTGCTTTAAGTGAAAATCAACCTTCTGGAGCGCTTGGTGACTACCGGAATATACTTTACTAACTTGCTCAAATTTTATCATGTCGGTTTTCTATCCTTAGCTATCAGTGATGATCCAAGTCGCGCCATCAATCCTTTTGTTCACGGCTAAATAATGCTTCTATAAACTCTTCAGCATCAAATTGGCGCAGATCATCAATTCCTTCCCCTACACCTATATAGCGAATAGGAATTCCGAATTTATCTGCTACGGCAAAAATAATCCCACCTTTTGCAGTACCATCTAGTTTCGTTAGAGTAATACCCGTCACACCAACAGCATCATTGAATAATTGTGCTTGGCTGATAGCGTTCTGGCCGGTGCCAGCGTCAATCGTCAACATAATTTCATGTGGTGCAGTTTCGTCTTTTTTCTTCATCACGCGAACAACTTTTTTCAGCTCTTCCATTAGGTGATTTTTGTTTTGTAGACGACCTGCTGTGTCAGCTATCAGCACATCAATATTACGGGCTTTTGCAGCCTCTAAAGCATCAAATAAGACCGAAGCACTATCAGCCCCGGTATGTTGGGCGATTACAGGTATGTCATTACGCTCACCCCAAACTTGTAATTGCTCTACAGCAGCTGCGCGGAATGTATCACCAGCTGCAAGCATGACTGATTTACCTTCACGCTGGTATTGCTTCGCAAGTTTACCGATAGTCGTTGTTTTACCTACACCATTAACTCCGACCATTAAGATCACATAAGGCGATTTTTCTTTATCAATTTCAAGAGGTTTATTTACCTTAAGCAACATATCAGACATATCTTGCTTAAGTAAATCATATAAAGCTTCAGCATCTTTAAGTTGTTTACGGCTAGCATGGGAAGTTAGCTTCTTGATGATGCCCGTCGTCGTTTCAACCCCAAGATCTGCAACCAACAACTGCTCTTCTAATTCGTCAAAAAGATCATCATCTATCTTTTTACCGCTGAATAGACCAAAAAAACCACTACCAATATTTTGTTTAGTGCGACTTAAGCTATTTTTCAAACGAGAGAAAAAACTAGGCTTTTTCTCCTTTTTATTCTCTTTACTTGGCTCTGCGGCTAAACGTGCTTCTTCAGCCGCTTGTGCTTCCGCCGCTAAACGCTCCTCTTCAGCAGCCTGTGCTTCCGCCACTAAACGCGCTTCTTCAGCCGCTTGTGCTTCCGCCGCTAAACGTGCTTCTTCAGCAGCCTGTGCTTCCGCCGCTAAACGCTCCTCTTCAGCAGCCTGTGCTTCCGCCACTAAACGCGCTTCTTCAGCCGCTTGTGCTTCCGCCGCTAAACGTGCTTCTTCAGCCGCTTGTGCTTCCGCCGCTAAACGTGCTTCTTCAGCCGCTTGTGCTTCCGCTGCTAAACGCGCTTCTTCAGCCGCTTGTGCTTCCGCCGCTAAACGCGCTTCTTCTGCAGCCTGTGCTTGCGCCGCTAAACGCGCTTCTTCAGCCGCTTGTGCTTCCGCCGCTAAACGCGCTTCTTCAGCCGCTTGTGCTTGCGCCGCTAAACGTGCTTCTTCTGCAGCCTGTGCTTCCGCCGCTAAACGCGCTTCTTCTGCAGCCTGTGCTTCCGCCGCTAAACGTGCTTCTTCGGCAGCCTGTGCTTCCGCCGCTAAACGTGCTTCTTCTGCAGCCTGTACTTCCGCCGCTAAACGCGCTTCTTCAGCCGCTTGTGCTTTAGCATCTGATTCGTCGGGTGTAGTAGAGGAGGAATCTACTACTTCTGGCTCTTGCTCAGCCTCTTTTTTGCCAAATCCTAACCAGGAAAATAAACCTTTTTTCTTCGCCATTTGTGTAAAACCTTACCCGATATGAGAATGCCTGTTAAAATACAGACCATTATATTGCGTGTATTTTAACACCTAATGGCCGGACTAAAAATTACAATGGGCACAAATCAAAGGCTTAGATCGAAACAAAAAGCAATAAATCCTACGAAAGACGGGCAAATTCGGATTATTGCCGGGCAATGGCGCGGCCGCAAGTTTCCGGTTAAAGATTTGGAAGGTCTCAGACCCACAACAGATCGCGTAAAAGAGACGGTTTTTAACTGGCTCGCAATGGACGTTCGTGATGCAAATTGTTTAGATTGCTTCAGTGGTAGTGGCAGTTTAGCCTTCGAAGCTTTATCTCGTTACGCGTCAGCGGCAATACTTATTGAAAAAGACAAGCTTGCAGCAAAGCAATTAGCAAATAATTTAGCTGCAGTAAAAGCCAGTAATGGCAAAGTGGTGTGTACAGACAGCATCACGCACCTTAGTAAACCAGCTAGCCAGCAATTCGACATTGTATTTGTCGACCCACCGTTCAGAAAAGGCTTACTCGAACCTTGCTGCGAACAATTAGAATCTAATAACTGGCTAAGTACAAATGCGCTGATCTACATTGAGCGCGAAAAAGAGTTAACCAATCCGAGACTACCTACAAACTGGCAACTTATTAAAGACAAAGTTGCTGGTCAGGTGATCTATCAGGTTTATCAACGCCAAGCTTAATATGTGATAGCAAGGTAGATAATGAACCACTTTCAAGTGGTTTTTTGTTTGATGTGAGTTTTTTCTTCAAACGTAAAAAAGCCCGACTCTTTCGAATCGGGCTTTCTACTGCTCACTA
>NZ_JAIBHJ010000048.1 GCF_021278025.1 Motilimonas sp. E26 | reverse complement strand
ATCCCTCCCGCTCGTCTTGAGAAAGGTACTCAGGCTAAGCGCGGTTAAAGCTCAATGCAGCAATTTACTTAATAAGGAAGGAATCGAGCTCATCGAGGCTCCGGGCTTGTCCAACACCTGAATATGGGGTGTCGCCTTCGCGACACCTATTCTTGTATGTTATGTTTTTAATTGATAACTGAGGGCTAAAATCTCAAACTGTCCAATCTCATTAAAATTAAACTTAAAGTGTTTGTAGCCTTCGGATTCAGATACTTCATCTTGATCGATATGCAACTTCAACCAATTAGACTGTTCAATTTCATAGCAACTATCGTAGCGTTCTCCGTTTAAGAAAGACTTAGCCATTTGCCACTTCATAGCAATTGGGTCTGCAAAGAATACTACTACCTTTTCCTCTCGCCAATCACGAAATTTTAAGATCACATCACCTTCTATCTGAAGAATTTCAGGATATTCAGCATCAGCAGTAGAAAATCCAGTTTCAATTAATTTTGCAATTTCCAAGTCTGACTCCAGAAAACATAACGCCGCCCACAGCGGCGAGCGTAGCGAGTCCGGCAGCCAAAGGCTGCGAACTGATGGGCATTGTTAGGGCCCTTAGTGATTATCGAAGTCATTATGAGGCGTACCCAAACTGACTGAAACATACATTTCCAGGAGTGCCTGCCGCATAGGATCAGGCTCAGATACAAAGCGCACCTGCATTTCCCTTACTCTTTGCTTTTGTCTAATAAACTCAGGCCCAAACTTAGGGTGCTTCTCTAAACTAGAACGCGAACCCTCGGCAACATATGTTGCCTGTGTGATACCTGTTATTGCTCTGGTAAGCCTAAATGCAAATGTCGCTGAATTGTGGCCAGAACTTGGGCGACAATGATTTTGTAACCTTTTTCGAATTGTGTTTGTCCTGCCAACGTATAGATGGTCTCCGTTTTCTGAGAAAAGGTATATACCAGATAAAGGCATTTCTCTCGGCAATGTTGCGACTGTAACAGGATCCATATTGAGGAGCCTTTGAAAAGAGGGCTCCAACGAATCAATATACTCTTTAAATACTGGGTGCATATGTTGATTGCCCATCGTGGTAGAGCGGCCCATTACTGGGCCGACCCCACACAGATCCGGACGTGCGGAATTACCGCATCCGGCTCTTCAGTTATATATTCACGCGTGTAAACCACCACGCTCCTAGTACCAGTCAACATGAATAAATCGCTTACTCACTCTTGGTCGCTCTATGGCGTAATACATTAGCATCTTCTTGAAATTAATCCAATTGTAACTGCGCCTGCCACTGCGCCTATTCAGCCATTTGTATAAACTGTGCAGCACATAACTGTACAGTTTATCTAGGCTGTGGCTGTTGTCTGGCAAGCCAAAGTAATTTCGGTATCCCATCAGTTTGCGTTTCAGTTGTGGCATCCAAGTGTTCAGCTTGTTTGACCGCTTGGCTTTGATGTATTGGTAAAACTCGCTCATGCTGGCGCGGTGCTTTTCCCCCCCTGTGCGCCGCCTAAGTCGAGGCTTACCTTTAGCATCCTTTGACCAGTAAAAGGCAAAGCCGAGAAACACAAATTGCCGTTTTCGACTCGGGTGAAATCGACTGAAGCGCAGCAGCGACGTTTTCTCTTCTGCTACTTCTAAGTTGCTTATGTTTAAATAAAAGTCTTGAGTCGTTTTGGCAGTACCTCATAAAATCGCTCAGCATCGTTGGCGTATTGAAACGCACACACAAAATCATCGGCGTACCGGATGAGCATCGCGCGGCCACGCATTCGAGGTTTTACTTTCTTTTCAAACCATAAGTCGAGTGCGTAATGCAGGTAGATGTTCGCCAGTACTGGGCTAATGATCCCCCCTTGCGGCGTACCGCTTTTCGGGTGTTCAAAACCACCTTCAGGTGATTTTATGCGGGCTTTAAGCCATTGGCTGATTAAACTCAGCATGGCGTTGTCATCAATGCGTTGTTTGAGCATCCTCATCAGCCAGTCGTGATCAAGGTTATTGAAGAAGCCTTTGATATCAGCCTCCACAATGTAACCGTAACCTTTAAACTGGAGATTCAGTGCTAAACTGTGCACCGCCTGATGGGCGCTTTTATTCGGTCGGTAGCCATAGCTATTGGGCAAAAAGTCCGCTTCCCAGATGCTTTGTAATATCTGGCTCACGCCTTGTTGCACCAACTTATCATCCACCGTGGGCAAGCCCAGCGGTCGTTGTTTACCATTGCTTTTGAGAATAAAGACACGTTTGATGTCATTGGCTCGAAAGCGCTTATGCTTAAGGGCATCGCTCAGTCGAGTTATGTTGCCAACAAGTTGCTGTTGATAAGCGGGCATGGTGATGCCATCAATACCGGCGGCTGCTTGTTTATTGAGCTGACCCCAACTCTGATACAGACAATCTTCCCTTAGTAATCCGTATAAGTTCTGAAACCTGTGTTTGGGGTGGCGCTGTGATTTAAATATGATCGCGTTTAGTTCGGTTGTCATAGTGAATCCAGCCCTACATTGTCCGGCCTATGTGTCTGCTAAACACGTGACTCTTTATTTATAAGAAGTACTGTTAACCCCTTCGCCATGTGATCGGCTTTCCCGTCTCGAACTACTATGGGTTAATTTGACCGGGGGGCGCTCCGCTGCCAAAGGGTCATCGTTGGCCTTGCTTTTGGCTTAGCTTCCCTACCGCTTCCTTGCGGAACGCCCTTGGCTCTCTCAAGTTCCTGATGCATCTCTTTAAACATGCCACGGCTTAATAACTCCGCTGACTCGCCACAACCTCACTCATTACGGTTGCTTTGCTTGGACTTCAGTGGCGTTACAAACCTCGTCAGTCAGACTGTACTTATCGGAGCGATCTCAGCACTTCAGGGACACGCATCCCCTATGGCCTACTTAATTCTCTGTGTACGCTTCACCTATCTTGTTCGCTGAAAAAAAAACCAGCTCCGCCATAGGCGCAACACTCGATACGGGTGGTGAGTTAAACCTTACCCGACAGGGACTTGCACCCTGCAAGATGCATCAAGCTTCGCTTGACGCACTAACGCCGCATTAAGCGGACTAAAATTGTGGGTTATACTGTGGAGCGAAGCGGAACGTAACCCACTGTTTTAGTTCCGTTTAAATGCCTTGTTGAACGAAGCCGCTGCGCGGCAGAGTGTGGCTGATATTTCATACTCAAGTAATCCCCTCAATTTGATGGGGCATGCTGGAGTAAAAACCATGAATACCACCGACCAACAACGCTTTGAATTTCTTTACCAACAACATCTTACCAACTTAACCTTGCAAGGAAAACGCCCGGCAACCATTGATGCGTATTCTCGTGCGGTGCGTCGCCTTTCTGCGTTTTTTGACCGCGCACCCGATGCCATGACCGCGGCGGATTTGAAGACCTACTTTGCCAGCCTGATTGCCACTCATTCTTGGAGCACGGTGAAAATTGACCGCAATGGCTTGCAGTTTTTCTATCGCTACACCCTAGACCGCCAGTGGGAGTGGCTTAACATTGTCAAACCGCCGCAGGTGAAGCGCTTGCCGGATGTGTTGACCTCAGCCCAAGTCGGCTTGCTGATTTCCATGACGGTTAAGTGTCGCTATCAGGTGTTCTTTTTGGTGTTGTACACCTTGGGCTTGCGCTTAAGCGAAGGGCTTAATTTGACCATCTCGGATATCGACAGCGCATCAATGCAGGTGCATGTGCGTGACGGTAAAGGCGGTAAAGACCGACTCGTGCCGTTGCCTGATCGCACCTTGGTGGCACTGCGCGGATATTGGGCCACTCATCGCCATCCTCGCTTGTTGTTTCCGAAGATGGGGCCCGATAGTGACAGCCCCATGGATAAAGGCAGCGTGCAAAAAGCCCTCAAGCGGGTAATGGCAGATTGCGATATTCATCAACACATTAGTCCCCATTCGCTGCGCCATTGTTATGCCACTCATTTACTGGAGCAAGGCTTGGATTTGCGCTCGCTGCAAGCCTTGCTTGGTCATGCCAGTCTCAATACCACCGCGCGTTATACCCACCTGACCCGCGTGAAACAAGCCGACAGTGTGTTAGCGGTGAACCATCTCGCTGATAGATTGGTGTTGATGTGGGCTCAGTCATGAGCGCCTTTATTGAAATATTGCGTGAGCATCAGGATGCGCTGCGCCAGCAATACAACCTCAACAATGACATACGCCGCGCCATTCATGCCATGCTCCGCTGTCAAACCCAGCAACAAGGCAGCTCAAAGTGGCAATGTCGTCACTGCCCGCATCAGGAAGTGACGCCGTTATCGTGTGGGCATCGGTTTTGTCCGCAGTGCCAACAGCGCACCGCGTCCAACTGGTTATGGCGACAACAAAGCAAGCTATTACCCACCACTTACTTTATGGTGACCTTCACCTTGCCTTATGAGCTAAGGGCACTCGCGGCCCATCATCCACGCCATTTATATCCCATTATGTTTAAGGTGACCGCCAGCATCCTCAAAGACTTCGCCGCCAAGCAAAAAAACAAAGGCGAGCTCGGCTTTACCTCGGTGCTGCACACCCACAGCCGACAGCGTAATCTGCATCCGCATTTGCACATTTTAGTGGCTGGCGGGCGCTATGACGCCAGTAAAAAACAGTGGCACAAAGGTAAAAAAGATTACTTGTTTAACGCCTTTGCACTGGCGAAAGTGTGGCGCGCCAGAATGCTCGACGCCATCAATCAACACCCGAGTTTGAGCCTGCCTAATCACCTTCCGTCAAAATGGGTGGTGGATTGCCGCGCCGTGGGGGAAGGACTGCCAACGCTGAAGTATCTGTCGCGCTACTTATATCGCGGCGTGCTGCCCGACAAAGACATCATTAACATCACCAAGGATAACGTCACCTTTCGTTATCGCGATGGGCAAACCAAACACTGGAAGCAGCGCACGCTGCCAACACTGAAGTTCTTGATGCTGATGTTGCAACACGTACTGCCCAAGGGATTACAACGCGCCCGTGATTACGGCTTTTTACGCGGCAATGCCAAAGCCATCTTGCATCAAATACAGTGCTTATTGCTGCCGTTACTGCAACTATTGCTGGGAATAGCGCCACCGACCAAACCCGAGCGCACTTGCCCTTGTTGCCAGCACAGCATGCACTGCATTGGTATCAGCCGACCGAGATAAAAACACCGCAAGGACGCAATAAGGATAATGGCCTTCACCACGCCGAAGGCGACAACAAGAGGAATAAACAGACAGAAACAACACACAGGCAAGAAGTAACAAACTGATAAGGTTAGCGTTTACAACATGACGCCCCTTGCATCAATCCCGCTCGCCTTGAGAAAGGGACACAGGCTAAGCGCGGCCAAGGCACCACAGCGTAATTTGCTTAATAAGGAAGGAAGTCGAGCTTATCGAGGCTCCGGGCTTGTCCAACACCTGAATATGGGGTGTCGGCTTCGCGACACCTATTCTTGTATGTTATGTGGTGTTCACGATTGAATTTTTAGGCTAATTATTCAAAAAAAATTGTTTTGTAATTCGACTAGAAAGTGAATTATGTATCTTGTTATAGATATATAATCCACCACCCAACGCACCGATTAAAGCTAGAATTAAAAGAACAAAAAAACCAAGATAGACAGACGTTTCAACAAGACCATTACTGATATTTTGCTTGTCCAGAACAGTTATACTTGGTCCAAAATAATACATTCCAACTGACCATAACCAAGCATAAGTGATTGCAATTATTGCAGATATACTGTGAGAAAATATATTAATTGCCTTTTTTATTTTTTGGCTTGTATGATTGAATTCTGTTTTCACAGAACCAAGTTCATTAGTTTTTACTGTTATTTCAGCATTTTTTTCAGCTAATTGTTTTGACTTTATTTCTTCTACAATTGCATAAATATCATCTTCTGCAATATCATCACCAGAAAGAACTGACGCATGCTGAACCATATTAAATAATGAACTGTTCCACCTTACTAAATTGAAATCATCTTCGGTAATGTTGCCTTTCTTTTTTAGGTCTTTAAAACGATTTAAAAAACTATCCCAAAATTTATCATCAGAATTTAACGCAGTATAAGCATCAGTCAATAACATATCGAAAGGTAACGAAGCAAAATGCTCAGGATGTTTCAGCCATAAAAATGTTGCTAGCCATTTTTCAGACGCAACAACTTGGATTGAATTTTTCTCTATCTCTTTTTTAAAAAAATGGTTAGTAACATTTTCAATTGATTTATTGGGAGTGATGAATGTTGAGAATTTTTCATTTAATGAGTTTATTGATTTTCCTTCTCTAGAATTAAATACTCTAGATACACATGTAATATCATGAGAGGTTCTTTTAAACCCAACTCGCTTAAGTAATTTTTTTAACCTATTCTCGTCACAACAAAATTGCTCTTTCAAAACAAAATCATTATCAACTTTAATTCCAATTTCATTCAAATTCGATTCAAGTAATACTGATTCAGTATTAATTTGTTCAGGCGTAACCCCTCTGGAATTAAATAATTGCCGAGTCATTTCATGTAACAAGTAGTACCTTTTATTTTGTAATGTCTCCATCCAGAACGAGAAAACGCCTCTAATTTCTCTGGCAGTAACGTCAAATATTTTTATATTTGCGTTGAGATCGATAATTAGTTCTAAAAATTCATGTAAAGATTTTTTTCGTGTTGGACCATCCCAGCCAAGTAATCCCATAATGATCGGGGTATCTAAATATATTGTAATATTATTGAATTTTGTTTTTTGAGAAGTTTTATCTGCAAAAGTTAAGTAATTAGCTAATAAAGTACCTTTTACTATTCGAGTGATATCTGGGATTAACGACTTCTTCTGTTGATGGATGTGTTTTATAAAGCTTGCTAATAGATATTGTTTATTCTTAATCTTTGTATTTGTTTCTGGAATACTTCCATCTATATTCTCAGTAAATATTGATATATTAGCCCTTATGAAGTTATAAAGTGATTCTTCACTAAATTCATAGGTTAATTCTTCTCCAAACTCTTCTTTTGCATAGGTTATTAGACATTCTACGACGCTATTTATAGAGTTTTTAATTTCACTTTTTTTTGATTTTGATTGCTTCGTTAATTCATGTACTTTTGAAAATTGAACAAAAAACTGCTTGTTATCTTTGATTAACAACCCTAAATTTTTTGCTCTAATAAGTAGCGAGTTTAATGCCCCTAATGGCGTGACTATTTTAAACCGATCATTGAATGCATTTTGAAGTTCAGATTTATCAATTGTTTCAGTGTTAAGCTCTTCCAATATATCAGCTAAAAAAGGAATAAAAAGATCTAGCTCATCTGATTTTTTCTTGCCTTGCAAACTTTCTAGAAGTGAAAGGTTCACAAGCGGTGAATTTTTTTCTATTTGTTGCATAACTGACTTTGCTTCCCTTTTCTAGATTTCCTAATATTTGGAAATTCGTTACCATTCACACTGGCACATAACGCCCTATATAAACCGCGCGAAGCGTCGGGCGGCCGCAGGACGCGAATTTAATATTTTTGTTACGTTGTGAGACCGAAACTATTTCAGCCATCCCTTTTCTCTTTCGCAAAGCTTATCCCATTCATCTCTACTAATGACTGTAATGTTATCTATATGCGTTCCAACTAGCAGATTTTTTAAATCCCATGATAAGACTTCATGGTTATCTTTTGGGCTACTACCACCAAAGTTTGGGAGTAAGTCCTTATTAAAAGTCCATATGCCACCCTTAATTAGGTCACGTAGTTCTTTGACGCTTCTAGGTTCATTCTCTAAGAATGGTGTACTTACCAACTGTTCAGAAATAAATTCAATATCGTTAGATTCGTCATCTATACACCACCCAGGTGTTTCATACCATAAATAAGCACCAAATCCTTTCTGCTTTATATGTAACACTTTATCCGAGATATTTGGATCAAGCTGATAAAATCCCAAACTAGTTAATCTATTCGAATTAATCGTTTCTATTTCAATAGGTTTAGCTAAGGGAAATAAAGAAATGATCTGGGCGTAAATCAAATTCAGCTTAGAAATAACTAAATCTAAGTCCGACGTGGTGCCTAAGAGCAACGCTATCTCTTTCTTGACCTTTACTTGCAGCTCATAAATCTTCATATATTTGCAACGTAACGCCTTGCTAAACGGCAGCCGAAGCGCAGCGTAGGCTGTCCGGTGGAGGGCGCGCTTTTTGCGCCCGGAACGAATTTGAGCAACTTGTTATAAGGCATTTTGCTGCCACTCTGATCTATTGATTTTGTACAATACGTGCTCGCATAGCGGGTGTGATTTATCAATATCGGGGTGCATAAAATTCTGATGACTGTTTTGCATGCCGATTTTTTGCATAACTGTTTTAGAGCGCTCATTGGTGAGAGTTGTAAATGAAACAACCTCATTTAGATTTAGCTGAGTGAATGCAAATCTTAATGCTTCTTTGGCTGCTTCGGTTGCATAACCCTTACCCCAGTGTTGCTTTGACAATCGCCAGCCAATCTCTACACAAGGCGAAAACGGCATTTTATCAGTTGGAGTATGCAAACCAACAAAGCCAATGAATTTATGCTGGCTCAGTATTTCGACGGCCCAAAAGCCCCAACCACGCTCATTTATGAGGGATAAAATCTTTTTCCCCATTTCATAGCTTTCTTCTTTAGTCTGGGCCTTTGGAAAATATTCCATTACCTCTTTATCACTGCACATTTCAGCAAAAGGAAGAAAGTCATCCTCTGTCCATTGACGAAGCAGTAATCTATCCGTTTTCAACATTCTTCGACTATGCCTTATAACGCCAAGCTAAGCGGCGCAATTTATTGCGTCCAAAGCTTGAGCGCCTTGTTGAACGAAGCCGCTGCGCGGCAGAGTGTGGCTGATATTTCATACTCAAGTTATCCCCTCATTTTGATGGGGCTTGCTGGAGTAAACCCATGAATACCACCGACCAACAACGCTTTGAGTTTCTTTATGAACAACATCTTACCAACTTAACCTTGCAAGGAAAACGTCCCGCAACGATTGATGCCTATTCTCGTGCTGTGCGTCGCCTTTCTGCGTTTTTTGACCGTGCGCCCGATGCCATGACCGCGGCGGATTTGAAGACCTACTTTGCCAGCCTGATTGCCACTCACTCTTGGAGCACGGTTAAAATTGACCGCAATGGCTTGCAGTTTTTCTATCGCTACACCCTCAACCGCCAGTGGGAGTGGCTTAACATTGTTAAACCGCCGCAGGTGAAGCGCTTGCCGGATGTGTTGACGTCAGCCCAAGTCGGCTTGCTGATTTCCATGACGGTTAAATGTCGTTACCAAGTGTTCTTTTTGGTGCTCTATACCTTGGGTTTGCGCTTGAGCGAAGGGCTTAATTTGACCATATCGGATATCGACAGCGCATCAATGCAGGTGCATGTGCGTGACGGTAAAGGCGGTAAAGACCGACTCGTGCCGCTGCCTTCGCGCACGCTTGTCGCATTGCGTGGCTATTGGGCCACGCATCGCCATCCTCGATTATTGTTCCCGAAGATGGGGCCCGACAGTGACAGCCCCATGGACAAAGGCAGCGTGCAAAAAGCCCTCAAGCAAGTGTTAGCTGATTGCAATATCCATCAACACATTAGCCCCCATTCGCTGCGCCATTGTTATGCCACCCATTTACTGGAGCAAGGCTTAGATTTGCGCTCGCTGCAAGCGTTGCTCGGTCATGCCAGCCTCAATACCACCGCGCGCTACACCCACCTGACCCGCGTGAAACAAGCAGACAGTGTGTTAGCGGTGAACCAACTCGCCGATAAACTGGTGTTGATGTGGGCTCAGTCATGAGTGCCTTCATTGAACTGTTGCGAGCAAATCAGGATGTGCTGCGCCAGCAATACAACCTCAACAACGACATGCGCCGCGCCATTCATGCTTTATTACAATGCCAAACCGAGCAACAAGGCTCCTCAAAGTGGCAATGTCGCCACTGCCCGCATCAGGAAGTGACGCCGTTATCCTGTGGCCATCGGTTTTGTCCGCAGTGCCAACAGCGCACCGCGTCCCAATGGTTATGGCGACAACAAAGCAAGCTACTGCCCACCACTTACTTTATGGTCACCTTCACCCTGCCTTATGAACTGCGCCCCTTAGCCGCCTCACACCCGCGTCATCTGTATCCGCTGATGTTTAAAGTGAGCGCCCAAATCCTTAAAGACTTCGCCGCCAAACAAAACCAAGGCGAGCTCGGCTTTACCTCGGTGCTGCACACCCACAGCCGACAGCGTAATCTGCATCCGCACTT
>NZ_JAIBHJ010000047.1 GCF_021278025.1 Motilimonas sp. E26 | reverse complement strand
CCTTGCGCTGTGCCGTCTCAGTGGTTGCGCATTATAGGGAGATTCGATTCTGGTGCAAGGCTTTTTTTGAAGTTTTTCACACTTTCGTCATAATCGTATAAATATAGAACTATATGACTACTTAACGCTCAAGATTGCGCTTTTTAGACATAAAAAAGGCGACCCTGAGGTCGCCTTTTATTCATTTGCAGAGTATTAACGTCTAACGTGTTTTGTTAGTTCGATAACACGAAGCTTAGCAATCGCTTTTTGTAGCTCAGCTGATGCGCGAGCAAAATCAACATCACCATGTGATGTTTTGATCTTGTCTTCTGCAGCACGTTTCGCTTCTTCTGCTTTTGCTTGATCCAAGTCTTCGCCTCGGATAGCAGTATCAGCCAGAACGGTTACACCGCCAGGTTGTACCTCAAGGATACCACCGGACACGTAAAACACTTCTTCGTGACCGTGTTGTTTAACCAGACGCACCATACCAGGCTTAATAGGCGTTAATAAAGGCGTATGGCCAGGTAAAATCCCTAGCTCACCTTCCGCACCTGAAACCTGGATAGACTCTACTCGACCGCTGAATATTTGCTTTTCAGCGCTTACGACGTCTAAATGCGTAGTCATTTGATTACTCATAACACTCTCCTGCCTAATTACAGGTTCTTAGCTTTTTCCAGCACAGAATCGATGTCACTTGCGTAAAGGAATGCTTGCTCAGGAACATCATCGTAGTCCCCAGCTAATAGACCTTTAAAGCCACGTAGCGTTTCTTTCAGAGGTACGTAACAACCAGGGTTGCCAGTGAATACTTCTGCTACATGGTACTCTTGCGTTAGGAACTTCTCGATTTTACGTGCACGGGCTACGATTAGCTTATCTTCTTCAGATAGCTCGTCCATACCTAGGATAGCAATGATGTCTTTCAGCTCTTTATAGCGCTGAAGAATACCTTGCACACCACGTGCTGTGTCATAGTGCTCTTGACCAACTACTAGCGGGTCTAGCTGACGAGAAGTAGAGTCTAGTGGATCGATTGCTGGGTATAGACCTAGCGATGCGATGTTACGAGACAATACAACTGTTGCATCCAAGTGAGCAAACGTTGTTGCTGGAGATGGATCCGTTAAGTCATCCGCAGGTACATATACCGCTTGAATAGACGTGATAGAGCCCGTCTTAGTCGAAGTGATACGCTCTTGTAGTACACCCATCTCTTCAGCAAGAGTTGGCTGGTAACCTACCGCAGATGGCATACGACCTAGTAGTGCTGATACTTCCGTACCCGCTAGTGTGTAACGGTAGATGTTATCTACGAAAAGTAGTACGTCACGACCTTCGTCACGGAACTTCTCAGCCATTGTTAGGCCCGTTAGTGCTACACGTAAACGGTTTCCTGGAGGCTCGTTCATCTGGCCGTAAACCATGGCTACTTTATCAAGTACGCCAGATTCTTCCATCTCGTAGTAGAAGTCATTACCCTCACGAGTACGCTCACCTACACCAGCAAATACAGAAAGACCCGAGTGCTCTTTTGCGATGTTGTTGATAAGTTCCATCATGTTAACGGTCTTACCAACACCAGCACCACCAAACAGACCAACTTTACCACCTTTAGCGAATGGACAAATTAGGTCGATAACCTTGATGCCTACTTCGAGTAGCTCAGTGCTGCTTGACTGGTCTTCATAAGAAGGCGCAGCGCGGTGAATTTCATATTTTTCATCTGTCGCAATAGGACCAGCTTCATCGATTGGCTCACCTAATACGTTCATGATGCGACCTAGGGTGGCTGTACCTACAGGAACCGCGATAGGCGCTTCTGTATTTACCACTTCTAGACCACGTTGTAGACCCTCTGAAGAACCCATCGCAATGGCACGAACAACGCCGCCACCAATTTGCTGTTGAACTTCCATCACAAGGCCTTGGTTTTGACTTTCGCTTGTGACTTTCAGTGCGTCGTACACTTTTGGTACGCTGTCTTGTGGAAACTCGATGTCCACAACTGCACCGATAATCTGGACGATTTTACCAGTACTCATGTCAATTCCTCTAAAACCTTCATTAAACCTTGCTTAAACTGCTGCAGCGCCGCCACAAATCTCAGATAGTTCCTGAGTAATGGCTGCTTGACGAGCTTTGTTCGCAACTAGTTGTAGATCATCTATCAGGTTACCAGCGTTGTCGGTTGCAGCTTTCATTGCCACCATACGTGCCGCTTGTTCACAGGCTAGGTTTTCAACCACACCTTGATAAACCTGAGATTCAACAAAACGATTCAGCAACGTGTCTAAAATAGACTTAGGTGCTGGCTCGTAGATGTAATCCCAACTGTGCTTACTTAACTCTTCGTCATCTTCAGCTTTTGGCAAAGGCAGTAACTGATCGATAGTTGGCTTTTGCACCATGGTGTTAACAAACTTGTTATACACCACAAACAAACGGTCAAGCTTACCTTCATTGTACGCATTCAACATTACTTGAACCGAACCAATCAGGTCATTCACTGATGGGCTATCGCCCAAACCGCCTGCTTGTGCTACTACCTTACCGCCATGGCTATTAAAAAATGCAGTTGCTTTATTACCGATAACAGCAATATCCACTTCTGCATTTTTGTCCTGCCAATCTTTCATGCCTTTAAGGGCCTGCTTAAACAAGTTAATGTTTAAACCACCACATAAGCCACGATCAGTAGAAACGATAATGTAGCCAACGCGCTTAGCTTCCCTTTCTTCTAAGTAAGGGTGCTGATATTCCAGCTTACCAAGTGCGATGTGACCGATCACTTTGCGCATTGTTTCGGCATAGGGACGGCTGCTTGACATACGCTCTTGCGCACGTCGCATCTTAGATGCTGCAACCATCTCCATGGCGCCAGTGATCTTTTGAGTGTTTTTAATACTCGCGATCTTGTTACGTATTTCTTTAGCGCCGGCCATTTTGTAACTCCTATATGATTAAATACTGACTGCTAATGCAGTTCAGCTTTACCAGGTTTGAGTTGATTTAAAGCTTTCTAAGATACTTGTTAGCTTAGCTTCAATCTCACCGCTGTAATCACCTGATTCATTAAGAGCTGCAATGAAATCGCCGTGCTCGTTCTTCGCATAAGCTTGTAATGCAGATTCGAAATCTAATACTTTGCTTAGCTCAACGTCGCGTAAGAAACCTTTCTCAGCAGCAAACAATGACAGACCTTGTTCAACAATTGACATCGGTGCGTATTGGTGTTGCTTCATCAACTCGGTTACTTTTTGACCGTGGTCAAGCTGCTTACGCGTCGCTTCATCAAGGTCAGAAGCAAACTGAGCAAAGGCTGCTAGTTCACGGTACTGTGCAAGTGCAGTACGGATACCACCAGACAGCTTTTTAACCAGCTTAGTCTGAGCGCTACCACCTACACGAGATACTGAGATACCTGGATCTACCGCTGGACGAATACCGTTGTTAAACAGTTCAGTCGTTAAGAAGATTTGGCCGTCAGTAATAGAGATTACGTTTGTTGGTACGAACGCAGATACGTCACCCGCTTGAGTTTCAATGATAGGTAACGCAGTCAAAGAACCGGTTTTACCTTTCACTTCACCGTTAGTGAATTTTTCTACATAGTTTTCGTTAACACGAGCAGCACGCTCAAGTAGACGAGAGTGAAGGTAGAATACATCACCTGGGTATGCTTCACGGCCTGGTGGACGCTTAAGCAATAGTGAGATCTGACGGTAAGCAACAGCTTGCTTAGATAGATCATCATATACGATCAACGCGTCTTCACCACGGTCACGGAAGTACTCACCCATGGTACAACCAGAGTAAGGCGCTAGGTATTGTAGTGCAGCTGCTTCAGAAGCAGAGGCAACAACAACGATAGTGTTAGCTAGCGCGCCGTGCTCTTCAAGCTTACGAACCACGTTGGCAATAGTCGACGCTTTCTGGCCGATTGCAACATAGATAGAGTAAATACCTGAATTTTTCTGGTTAATGATCGCATCGATTGCGATAGCGGTTTTACCTGTTTGACGGTCACCGATAATCAGCTCACGCTGACCACGACCCACTGGAATCATCGCATCGATTGCTTTCATACCTGTTTGAACAGGTTGGTCTACCGATTTACGCTCGATTACACCCGGTGCAATCACTTCGATTGGTGAAAAGCCGTCATTTTCAATTGGACCTTTACCATCGATAGGTTGACCTAGGGTGTTAACCACACGACCTAATAGACCTTTACCTACTGGAACCTCAAGGATACGACCAGTAGATTTAACTTTTTGACCTTCGGCTAGATCCTGGTAAGGACCCATTACAACCGCACCAACTGAGTCTCGCTCAAGGTTTAATGCAATTGCATAGTTACCGTTAGGTAATTCGATCATTTCACCTTGCATACAGTCAGCAAGGCCATTTATACGAAGGATACCGTCACTTACAGATACGATAGTACCTTCATTTCGAGCTTCACTCACAACGTTGAAGTTTTCAATTCGTTGTTTGATCAGATCACTGATTTCTGTGGAATTCAGTTGCATGCTCATTCCCCGTTAGGATTGCAGTGAGTCTGCTAGGCGGTCAATTTTACCGCGAACAGAACCATCAATAACTAAATCACCTGCGGTGATTACTAAACCCGCAATAAGCGACTTATCGACACTACAATTCAGCTTCACTTTGCGTGCGAGACGTTTTTCCAAAGAAGCAATAATATCAGCCTCTTGGCCCTTGGTTAGTTCAGTCGCCGAAACTACAACAGCTTCAACTTCTTGCTTAAACTCAGCCACTAGGCCAAGGTAAAGCTCACTTACCAAAGGTAAAACGCTCAAGCGTCCATTTTCAGCCATCACCTTAATTAGGTTCTGACCGTTCTCATCGAGTTGACCTTCACAGATTGTTAAAAACATCTCAGTCAACTCTGCGCCGGCTCTATCACCTTTTAGCAGCTGAGCTACGCTTTCGTTTTCTGCTACTTGTGCAGCAAAAAACAGCATCTCAGCCCAAGTTTCGGTGTTACCTTTTTCAACGGCAAAATCGAAAGCTGCTTTAGCATAGGGGCGAGCGATTGTAGTCAATTCAGACATAAGCCCCGCTCCCTTAAAGTTCAGCTACAAGTTTGTCAATGATGTCAGCACTTGCCTTAGCATCAACAGAACGCTCGATGATTTTCTCAGCACCCGCAATAGCTAGAACCGCAAGTTGTTTGCGAAGCTCTTCTTTTACACGGTGACGTTCAGCTTCAATTTCAGCTTGGCCTTGCGCGATAATCTTGGCGCGCTCAGCTTCCGCTTCATTTTTAGCTTCATCGATAATTTGGTTTCTACGCTTGCTCGCTGCATCAATTATATCTGCTGCTTGTGCTTTCGCTTCTTTAAGCTGTTCGCCAGCTTTAGCTTGCGCTAGTACAAGATCTTTTTCTGCACGACTTGCGTCGGCTAGACCATCAGCAATTTTCTTCTGACGCTCTTCAATCGCATTCATCAGTGGTGGCCACACGAACTTCATGCAGAACCATACAAATAATGCGAATGAGATCGCTTGGCCTAGTAGGGTAGCGTTAATACTCATAACGACACACCTCCTTAATTAAGGAAACTAATATTAGCCAAGTTGACTTAGGAATGGGTTTGCAAATACGAAGAACAGTGCAACACCCACAGCAATCATAGAGATCGCATCAAGTAGACCAGCAACGATGAACATTTTAGTTTGTAGTGCAGGCGCTAGCTCAGGTTGACGAGCAGAAGCTTCTAGGAACTTACCACCTAAGATTGCGAAGCCGATTGCAGTACCTAGTGCAGCCAGACCGATCATGATTGCAACAGCGATAGCAGTAAAGCCGATTACAGTTTCCATTTTTCTCTCCGTTTGAATAAAACTTTTTTGTAAAAAAATTAATTAAAAAATTTAGTGATCTTCATGAGCCATACTGAGATATACAATCGTCAGCATCATGAAAATAAAGGCCTGTAGTACAATTACTAAAATATGGAAAATAGCCCAAGGTACAGAAAGTACGAATTGGCTCCACCATGGTAGTAATGCAATCAGAATAAAGATCAACTCACCTGCGTACAGGTTACCGAACAAACGAAGCGCTAACGATATAGGCTTCGCAATCAAGGTGACTGATTCCAATACAAAGTTAATTGGAATAAGCGCCCAGTGATTGAAAGGTTGTAGGGTTAATTCTTTCGTAAACCCTTTTATTCCCTTAACCTTAATGCTGTAGTAAACAATCAAGAAGAACACACTTAGGGATAAACCTAGTGTAATGTTCAAGTCAGTTGTCGGTACAATTTTTAGGTAAGGAACACCCATCTGTGCGGCGGCATGAGGTATAAAGTCAACCGGTATTAAGTCCATTGTATTCATCAGGAAAACCCAGACGAATATGGTTAAACCTAGTGGTGCGATAACCGGATTGCGACCATGGAATGATTCTTTCACCACACCGTCTACAAACTCCACTAGCATTTCAATAAAACATTGAAGTTTACCAGGGACACCAACCGTTGCTTTTTGCCCAACCTTGTAGAAAACCCACAAGAACAGAGCACCTAAGCCTACTGAAAACAGGAGTGAGTCAATGTGCCAAGTCCAGAACCCTTCACCCACTGCCAAATTGGTCAGATGGTGTTGGATATAACCGGAAGCTGTTAATGCTTCACCTTGAGCAGCCATTTTTCATCCCGCTGTTATGGTTAAAAAAGAAAGGAATACTCCATTGCGCAACCAACGCCACAGCAAAAGCCAAATAAAGCGAAAAAATATCTAACTCCATCCATGCTAATGCGATGGCCAGCATCACAATAGTTAGTATTAACTTCACCACCTCTCCGAGGTACAAGCTCATGACCACACTTTTTGATTGTCTTGCACCTGCATAAGCAAAAGCGAGCCAAACAAAAACTAGGTTCGGAACAATGTAAATAGCACCGCCGACTAATGCAGATAAACCTGCATGCAGTCCTGATGCCAATCCACAGATAAGTGTTACCGCTAACACCAATAATGCCTGAAAGCCAACATGTTTCAGTGCAGCCTGACGGCTTTGATCCACTAACTTCCCAGACACTCAGTTCTCCCAGCTTAGTTTAATGTTTGTGAATGAATTATTAACACTTGGATAATACAATCATTCAACTGTACAAAAAACGCCACAAATTATACTTGGAAAGTGATTGAATGCAACTCGGGAAAGCATTGATTACAGGGGTTTTGCGGGAATTTGAGATACGCGGGACTTCACAAAAAGCTAATTGCTTTGCAAAAGCCCCGTTTTACACGACTTTCAGCCGTTTTCTGGCATAAATTTACCTAAAATATCGTCCAACTCAGTCACAGATTGATAATCAATAACTAACTTGCCAGAGCCTTTTTTTCCTTGTTTTATAGATACTTGCGAACCTAAAAAGGCCGAAACCTTAGATTCGATAGAAATAAGGGCTGGATCCGCTTCTTTTTTCGGTTTTTCCGAAACTGGAGCTTGTTGTTGCTTAATTAATTTTTCCGTTTCACGAACCGTCAACCCCTTAGCAACAACTTGCTGTGCTATTTCCGATTGTAGTTCACCAGTCAAACCTAAAAGCGCTCGCGCATGCCCCATATCTAAGTCACCATGCTCTAACAAGATTTTAACATCATCATTCAAACTGTTAAGTCTAAGTAAATTTGTTACAGTGGTACGTGACTTACCAACCGCCGTCGCCACTTCTTGATGGGTCAATTCAAACTCTTGCATCAAACGCTGTAATGCCACCGCTTCTTCCATGGCATTTAAATCTTCACGCTGAATATTTTCGATCAACGCAATTGCGACAGCAGCTTCATCGCTAGCATCTTTCACCACACAAGGCACAGATGTAAGGCCCACTTGTTTAGCTGCACGCCAGCGACGTTCACCGGCAATGATTTCATATTGCTCATCACCCATTTCACGAACAATGATTGGCTGAATAACCCCTTGCACTCGAATCGAGTTAGCAAGCTCTTCAAGGGCATCGGGTGACATGTCTTTACGTGGCTGATATTTACCCGAATGAAGCGCAGCCACCGGTAAATCGCATAAACGGCCTTGTGTTTCATTGGCTCGCTGCTGTGCATTATCTCGACTAATATCAGCTTGAACTTGAGCATGACGAGCAGCTGTACTGGTTCCTAGTAAAGCATCTAAACCTTTACCTAAGCCGCGTTTTTTAGGAAGTGTCATAACCAGCCTCTAAGCATGAACGAGTTGAGTTTGTTGTTGTTCTTCGCGGCGTAATATCTCACCCGCTAATGCTAAATATGCTTTAGCACCATTTGAACCTTTATCGTAATACATTGCCGGCGCACCAAAACTAGGGGCTTCAGCTAGACGGACATTACGTGGGATCACAGTGCGGTACACTTTTTCACCAAAATGAAGTTTCAGTTGATCCGATACGTCTGACGATAAGCGGTTACGAGGATCGTACATAGTGCGCAAGATACCTTCGATTTTTAAATCGCTATTAATGACGGCAGCCAGCTTGCTAATGGTATCAACTAATGCCGTTAAGCCTTCTAACGCATAATATTCACACTGCATCGGTACTAATACTGAGTTAGCCGCAGATAAAGCATTGACCGTCAACATATTCAATGAAGGTGGACAATCGATAAACACATAATCGTAATTATTCGCTTCGGCTTCAAGCATAGAGCGCAAACGAGTCTCTCTGGCAAAGCAATCCATCAGCCTTATTTCGGCAGCGGTAACATCACCATTGGCAGCAATGAGGTGATAACCACCAGAAGTTTCCTTCACTACCGCCTCAGAAATCGGTTTTTCATCAATTAATACATCGTAAGCTGTCGCCCCCACATTGTACTTATCAACACCACTACCCATAGTGGCGTTACCTTGAGGATCGAGATCTATAACCAGTATTTTGCGCTTAGTAGCGGCTAGTGAAGCGGCGAGGTTGACACAAGTGGTGGTTTTTCCAACACCGCCTTTTTGGTTGGCAATCGCTATTATTTTTCCCACGATGTTCCCTATAGAACAGCTTGCCGGAGCAGGCGTTACACTTTTTTAATCAAAACCAGATGGCGTTGGCCTTCTAACTCTGGAACGGTTAACTTGTGCGTAGCCACTAATTCAAAACCATCTGGTAAGTTTGCTATTTCCTCATCAGGTAATAGCCCCTTTAAGGCGATAAAAACGCCCTGTTTCGCAGGTAGATGAGGACACCATTTCAACATGTCGTGTAAGGATGCAAACGCACGACTTAAAACCCCATCAAATCCTGCCTCATCATGAAACTCCTCGACACGGCTTTGTACTGGCGTGACATTTTTAATGCCTAGTTCTAACAGCACTTGGCGAATAAAGCGAATTCGTTTACCTAAGCTATCAAGTAAAACAAATTCTTTATCGGGATTCATAATGGCTAAAGGTAGGCCTGGTAAACCAGGTCCGGTACCAACATCGATAAAGCGTTGTCCTTGTAAATAAGGGCTAACCACGATGCTATCAAGAATATGTTTTACTAACATGTCTTCAGGGTTACGCACTGAAGTCAGATTGTACGCCTTGTTCCACTTATGCAGCAAGTTGACCAAGGCAATCAGCTGTGATTTTTGTTGATCGGACACCGATAAATCAGTCTTTTTTATCAAATTGTCCAGTTTTTGTTCTAGCACGAGTAAACCCTTAACCAGCTTTACGTAATAAGCCTAATTTTTTTAAATGAATTAATAAAATAGAAACTGCAGCAGGGGTAATACCAGAAATACGAGAGGCCTTACCGACTGTTTCTGGACGTGCATCTGCTAACTTAGCTTTCACTTCATTAGACAAGCCTGAAATAGTTGAATAATCAAAGTCAGTTGGCAGAGCGGTATGCTCGTTACGTTTTTGACGATTAATTTCTTCTTGCTGGCGCTCGATATAGCCTTGGTATTTAATTTGTATTTCAACTTGCTCGGCGGCTTGTGCGTGCTCAAGTTTAGGCCCTAATGCTTCAATTTCCATTAAAGAATCGTAAGTCAACTCGGGACGACGCAATAACTCTTCTAGTGAGTGCTCACGGGTTAATGGATTTTTTAACTTAGTATTCAATTGGTCAAGATAAGGTGAGCCCATATGCGCCCAAGTTGCTTTTAAGCGTTGTCGCTCTGTCTCAATGAGTTCCAATTTTTCATTAAATGCTTGCCAACGAACATCATCCACTAAACCAAGTTCACGACCTTTGGCGGTTAAACGAATATCAGCGTTATCTTCACGTAGTAGCAAACGATACTCGGCGCGACTAGTAAACATACGATAAGGTTCTTTGGTACCTAAGGTTGAAAGATCGTCAATCAGTACGCCAATGTAAGCTTGATCCCGCTCTGGACTCCAGCCCTCTTTGCCTTGTGCGCTTAATGCTGCGTTCATACCAGCTATCAAACCTTGTGCACCAGCTTCTTCATAACCGGTAGTGCCGTTGATTTGACCCGCAAAGAATAAACCTTGAATAAACTTATTTTCAAAAGTTTGTTTTAAGTCACGTGGATCGAAGTAGTCATACTCAATAGCATATCCAGGGCGTGTGATATGTGCGTTTTCAAAACCTTTCATTGAGCGAACAATTTGAACTTGAACATCAAACGGTAGACTTGTTGATATGCCATTAGGATACAACTCATGAGTGGTTAGTCCTTCCGGCTCAATAAAGATCTGATGGGATGATTTATCCGCAAAGCGCATCACTTTGTCTTCAATGGAAGGGCAGTACCTTGGCCCGATCCCCTCAATCACACCTGAATACATGGGGCTGCGATCTAAATTGTTGCGGATCACTTCATGAGTACGATCATTGGTATGAGTAATAAAACACGGGATCTGAGTCGGGTGATCACGACGAGATCCTAAAAATGAAAATACCGGTGTTGGATTATCACCCGCTTGCACTTGTAACTCAGAGAAATCAACAGTTCTAGCATCAATACGGGGTGGTGTACCTGTTTTTAAGCGATCTATGCGCAGTGGTAATTCGCGTAAACGATGAGCCAATGAGATCGATGGTGGATCGCCAGCTCGGCCACCACTGTGATTAACCATACCAATGTGGATTAGGCCATTTAGAAAAGTACCTACGGTTAATACCACAGACTTAGCTCCGATCTTCAGACCCATTTGGGTTACTACACCAACAACACGATCGTTTTCAACAATCAAATCATCACAAGCTTGCTGGAAGATTTTTAAATTTTCTTGGTTTTCTAGTTTGCTACGGACAGCGGCTTTGTACAGCGCTCGGTCTGCTTGTGCTCGTGTGGCACGAACGGCTGGGCCTTTGCTTGAATTAAGGGTTCGAAATTGAATGCCTGCAAGATCCGTGGCTTGCGCCATGATCCCACCCAGTGCATCGATCTCTTTTACCAAATGCCCTTTGCCAATGCCGCCAATTGCTGGATTACATGACATTTGGCCAAGGGTATCAACGTTATGAGTTAACAGTAACGTGTTTTGTCCCATTCGAGCAGCAGCAGCAGCGGCTTCTGTACCAGCATGGCCACCACCAACAACGATCACATCAAAATACTCGTGGTAATTCATATATCCTCAAAACAGCATAGATCTAAAAAACAGCCGCGCATTCTAACCCTTAATCGCGCTGGGGAGAAGGATCAAATGATCATTAAAAAAATCCCTTTGGATCTAAATAAATATATATAGATCTTTAAAGATCTTTCTTATTAGATCTTAATATTAGATCTCACGTGATCCGTGGATAACCCCCTTTATGATCATGAGATCAAGATCTTAACCTTGATCATCTCATGTGGACAGGGTGGGATCTGCCTCCGTATATGCTGAGCTTAACTTGATGGTTTATCCACAGATGGTAATTGATTGTAAACTATATAGAGGATAACTAATGGTTAATAAGAGCTTAGATCTATACTTATACACATAAAATGATGTGGAAAAGATCGTCTTGTTGATGATTATTGTCTGCTGTGAGAAGGGTATTAGGCTGCTTACCTGGCTGTTTGTTACTTCAAGCTGAATTAAAATATGAGCAAAGCCGGAAAAATTAGCTTGGTTTTACTCATATTCGCTAGGGCGTGTTGATCTTTCGCGATGGATTTTTGAGCAGCATGGTAAAGGGTTATAATTTGCTTCGCCAAAAGTAA
>NZ_JAIBHJ010000046.1 GCF_021278025.1 Motilimonas sp. E26 | reverse complement strand
ACTGGCGTTTGCTATAATGTGGCTGCCTATGTACTGCTGAACAAAATCTATACAGCAAAGATCAACAGACCCTAGGTAGCGATAGGTTTTAAGCTCAACAGAGACTCTTTAAGGCTGGCTCAATTAAATAGAGCCAACCTTCATCGCTATTAGTGGTTGTTCAACGAGCCATCCTCGCCAGACCAACTCCAGTCAGGATAGGTTGTGCCATTGACCGTTGCATTGAACCCAGAGATAAGTGCATTAGGGTGAGATTGGCTGGTCCAGTTATTTAAACTTGAACTGACTATCTCGAAAATATAGTTGTTAGTGTAAAAGCTATACGGGCCTGTAACTGTGGAGTTTTCGTAAGCCGCAAACATGGTTCTACCGCCTAAGGTAAGAGTGTCAACTTGGCTGTTGAGCACTTCTGCGCTGGATTGGCCATACAAGGCAAGGTTAGATATCGATACTCCGTCATTACTTTCTAAATGGCCATTACCCCACACCTGTATTTGTTCAAATTCACTGGCATTTTTCGCCAACGTTGCAGATGTGTCACTAATAATCAGTGATAAGAGTTGGTTGCCTTTATCAAATTGAGCATAAGAGTTACCTCTAACCCGAATGTCCACACCTTGCAAATATTCGGCGATCAGGCTGCTATTACCAAGTAGATGGATATGGGGTTTTTGTTGAGTATCGCCTTGGTGAAAACCACTTGTGAGTCTTTCTGCGTGAACTACGCCATTGTGATTAATCGAGAGCATACGGTTATGGTTAGGCAAGTTAAAATGGAGATTAGCTAAAGTAACATTGCTACTGTTCACCGTGATGGCATATGGAGAATTTAAATCATCTGTCATAGTGATCACTGCTTTTTCTCTGCTCGAACTTTGAAGTATTGTTTTACCCGTTCGATTTATTTCAATAGGCCCAGAGCATGTCCCCGCGATAACTAATTTGAGCGATTTATTATGTTTTTTAGCCAGTGCTTTTTGCAGGGCTAGGGGGGATTTTTGGCAGTTTACCTTTATGGTCTTGTATTTCTCAGCCTCTGTATTTTCAGCAAAGCTGGCATGACTAAATACCAAAGTAGCAATGCTAGTGAATGCTAATGCGAGAGGTTTTACCTTAAAACATTTCATTTGATTTCCTTTTCATTTGTTTAGGTCCGCCATCATGATGGATGGATTTAAGGCTTTCTGGCTAGAGTGGAGGCTCGGTTTTTTCATGAATTTAAATAGCACTGAGTATTTACAGGGGTTGCAGCTTGATTTTCTGCATTGTTGAAAAATTGAATTTCGTGAAAAATTATTGAAAGATGAATGCTTGTAAGGCTTTGAATTAAATGTATAAATATTTATTTTTTGTGAATTGTTAAGCTTGTTTTTTGGTCATTCGTAGTCAGATTTAATATCTGAGTGAGCGTTTTGAGGCATTTTTGTATAGACAAAAAAGCAGTCGTATTTATGTGCGTTATTAACGGCCGAAGTCGCAAAGCTTTGCTGAAGAACAAGGGAGGTAAAGTGTAGGGATAAGCAAGAGGGCACCTTAATAATTTAATGTACCCTCGTGATCTGGTTTTTATGATTAAGCTAGGTGAATTAGTTGAACCAATGGTTGAAATTTTGTTGTAGCTTTGCAATATAGCTGCCGCCAATGGGTAACGTTTTATTGCCAATTTGAATCATCAGCTTGCCTTCATTATTCTCAAAAACACCTTCTACTTTTTGCGCACTGACGAGGTATGAACGATGAATTTGGACTAAAAATTCATCGTCATAGTAGCGTTTAAGTTGCTTCAATCGTGTATAAATGTACTCTGGTTTATCTTGATTATGGAGATATAAGCCGGTGTATCCTTTTTCAGCTTGGATATAAAGTAATCTATTTTTGTTACTGCTGATTTTATGCAGTTCGGAAAGTAATGTAGGATCATTGGTCACTTGTTGGAGGTGAGAGCTTAAGTGACCCATCATTTGTTGCAGCTGAGCGGTGATGGACTGGTCTTCTAAGGTTAAATTGTATTTTTGTTGTTGCTGTTCTAATTCTTTCTTTAGTTCAGTAATGTCTTCGTTGGAGGTCGTCGGTAAGGATGCTTGTTGTAGTTGTAAATGCAATAACTCTTTGGCCATCTCTTGCTGTTGCTGGTTGTGATTAATCGCGCGTCGATACCAGTAAAACCCCAAAAAACCGGCACTTAATAGCAATAGCAAAGTGAGTGAAATTAACTTTAAATTTATCTGGTGGGTATCGATAGCAGGCAGTTTATTGGTGTTAAGCAAATTAGCCGCTTGTGTAACTAAGCTAACATCTGCGCCTAAGTCTTGAATGCTCATGCCAGCAAGCTGATAGTGGTTAATGTAAGCAACTTTTTCTTTCAGCGAGCGAGTGCTTTCAAAACTAATAAAATGTCCTGTCTGCATATTGAAAAGGTATGATGCTTTGGCTTGATCATCCCAGTAAGACTGATAATTTTCAGCAAAATAAAGATCTTGAATGCTTTGTTGGCTGTATAAGCCAGTATTAGGCTGCCCCTTTGGCGTATAGTCACCTTTAGGGATCGACTCTGATGGCTGGAAAAGCCCTTGATTGTTGTTTTTAACGCCAAGCCAGCCATGACCAAAAGCAGGAATGCTGACAATGAGTTTATCACTGGGTACTTGTTGGTTTAATAGGTGTTGAACTGCTTCATCAAGACTGCCGGTAAAAATGGCAGGGCTGTCTTTTGGCGTGAATAAAGGCGACGAATGCCCGCTTTTATTTTGCCAGTGTCCGGCCAAGTCTAGCGATAAAATTTCAATAGCATCAACATATTGGCTTATTTGTTTGATAGGGAGATAAATGAGGTCGTCAGTTAAAACAGAAACCGTCATAAAAAGAGGTATGTTTGGGTAGGTTTCTCTGATACGGATGATTAAAGCCAGTAAATTGCCGCCATCAGAATCTCTATTGCCTACCGTACTTTCACGACTGACACCGGGGTAACGCCAATCAATACTAACGCCGTCGAAGACGCCTTCTGATAACAATGTCCCTATGTTGTCTATAAATTGTTGGGATAGCTTCTCATTGGATGTGACAAGGGGGTAATTTTTAGATAATGCCCAGCCACCAATGCTCGCGAGCAATTTTAAACTCGGCTTACGTTGCTTTAGTTTGTGTAAAGCTGTGAGGTGTTTAAGCTCTTGTTTTGGAAGTAATACATTAATGCTCGCTGTTTCAGTCAAGTCGAGATGGTTATATACCAGATGGGTAAGGGGCTCTACTTGCAGATCACTCACTTGGCCATTCCAGCCAAAAAACTGACCAACGACCAGCTTTTCTGATGCAAAAGCAGTATGGGGGAGCAGTATGATGAGAAGTATTGTTAAGAATTTACGCATCGGAAAATTATAAGCTATTGAAGATGGATGTAAATTAAATGTTATAAACAATAAAATGAGCAATAGCCATAACCTAACGACTTTGTTCGCTAGGTTCAGCTATCTGTGCTGAGATGGGTAAATTCATTTCTATAGTGAGAATTTGGTTATATGTTAAGAAAAATAAGGTTTGATTTTATCGGGAATACAATCACTGCTTGAGTTTTATTCCCGATACGAGTTTGTTGATAAGTTCAGCCCAGTGCGGGGCTAAACATCTGGGGTTATTAAGCCGCTACCGTTGCTGTAACGGGCAACGCTATAAGTTCGCACATATTGATATTACCTGCCGCCTCCACTGAGTCGAACTGTGCCATTAATAGGGAAGAAATATCGTCGCTCTTTGCATTCTTGTAGAGTAGGTTGGCGACCTGTTGTGATAAGGGAGCTATCGCATTTTCTTTGGCTGCAAAGAGTATGGGGCTGACGCCACGTAAAATGGCAAGTTTACGCAATAACGCTGGGTCGTCCGATAATGCCCAAATGGGGGTTTGACTTTGACAGCGCGACATCAATAATGGCGTTTTCCCTTGTTTCGTTAATATTGCTATACCGAGCTTGTGGTCGACTTGTGTTGCACAAAGCATGGTGGAAAGGGCAAAGCTTTTGCCGATATCGTCACATTGATGTAGTAAATTTTGCCAGCAATCAGATGACAGGGTGATATCTGCTTCGACACCTTGGGTGATGCGAACCATGGCCGCAACCGCTTCTACTGGGTATTGGCCTGCTGCGGATTCGGCCGATAACATAATGGCATCTGTGCCATCAAGCACCGCATTGGCTATGTCCATTACTTCGGCGCGGGTGGGAAGTGGGTTGTCTATCATTGATTCCAGCATTTGAGTGGCCGTGATCACTGGCTTAGCTAATGCTTTGGCTCGTGAAATCAGTTGTTTTTGTACTTTGCTTAGGCGAGCATCGCCAATTTCTACGCCCAGATCGCCACGGGCCACCATGATCACGTCAGATGCTTGGATCACTTCATCCATGCTTTGCTGATTGGCAACCACTTCAGCGCGTTCGATTTTAGCAACAAGGTGAGCACGACAGCCTGCTTGTTGGGCGAGATTGCGCGCGTGATGGATATCCTGTGCGTTTCTTGGGAAAGAAATAGCCAAAAAGTCGGCTTGTAATTTAGCTGCGGTGAGGATATCTCGTTGGTCTTTTTCGGTTAATGCTGGCGCCGATAAACCGCCCCCTAACAAATTGATTCCTTTACGATCAGACAAAACGCCGCTATTAAGTACGCGCGTTTTAACCCACTGCTGACTTTTATTTACCGCTTCGACTTGTAGTTGCACTCTACCATCATCCAGTAACAGGGTATCACCCACTGCCAAATCTTGAATTAGCTGAGGGTAATCGAGTCCTACCTGCGTTTGATCACCTTGTTGTGGGTCTAATTGACCATTTAAGGTGAACTCGTCGTTTGCGGCAAGTTTGATTGGTCCGTCTTTAAAGCCTGCGATGCGAATTTTCGGTCCTTGCAGGTCAACCAGTACGCCAACATGAACATTGAGCTGCTGCGCGATTTCGCGAACCAAGTTGGCGCGAGCAATATGCTCTTCCGAGCTACCATGTGAAAAGTTGAGACGCACCACGTTAACACCGGCTTGGATCAGTTGGGTTAATGTTTCGCGGCTTTGACTAGCAGGACCAAGTGTGGCCACAATTTTAGTTTTACGCATAGGAAGATCCTTAATAAACGGGAGAATGGGATAGATTGAAAAGGGAAATACAGGGGGCAAGCCCCCTGCGGATTGGGTTTAGCATTTCAGCTTAACGTGTGTTGATTTAGGCTTGTTTATGCTCGTCAATGTCGGTTATTTTCTTCGCATTCCAAACGGTTAGAGCGAGGATTAACGACACGACACCTGACGCCAACCAGAAGTATTGCGCATGTGAGAAGTCGTAACTGTTTGCGCCATTTACTTGCGTGATTTCAATGAGGTTTGAAGAGATGATTTCTTGAGCTGATACCGCAAGGTATGAGAACAAGCCGATAAAGCCTTTCACCGCACCAACGGCATTCTTTGGCATTAAGTCACAAGCGGTAAGGCCTGCTAAAAACACCACTAAGCCACCAATAGCAAAACCGATAAGGCCGAGGGCTACAGCGTCTATTACACGGTTATCAGGACCAAAGAACATCAAACACATACCCGCTATGTTTGCGAGTCCATATAACAAAGTTGGAATATGGCGATTAGCGTTAAATAGTTTGTCAGAAATGATACCCGAGAGGATAGCTCCGGCGAGGCCTGCGATAGGGTAGGTAGACATCGCAAAGCCCGCATCCATTAATGAATAACCTTTTGTTTCTTGGAGGAATAATACCGCCCAAGAAGACATAGCGTAGCGAGAGATATACATAAAAGCACAAGCGAGTGCAATTAACCAAACTGTCGGTTGGGTAAGGATGAAGATTTGTGCGCGACGTGTTTCTTTAGGATCGTGCGCTTTTTTGATCTCCGTTTCTTCATCAAACGCCGTTGCTGCATCAGGTAAACCATAAGTGCGAGGGCGATCTTTAAGTAGTAGGTACATGATACCTGAAGCGAATACAGCTGCGATACCGGCGCCAATGAAACCCGCTTGCCAGCCAAAATAGCTCACTAGGGAGGCAGTTAAGATCCAAGTGATACCTTCACCAATGTTTCTCGAACCACCCCAAATTGAGTAACGGCTACCACGTTGCTTTGGTGAGAACCATTGAAACAGGGATACACAAGAGGGCGCAGAGCCAACCGATTGGAACCAGCCGTTAATACCCCATAGTAAAATGAAGAAAAACGCAGTGGTGCTGAGGCCCATGGCTACAGCAGTTAAACCGGATAAGAATAAGGCTGTTGACATAAACCGGCCAATGTTGGCGTAGTCCGACAAAAAGCCGTTGGAAAATTTACCTATCGCGTAAGTGAAGAAGAAAGCAGAGCCCATAATACCCAGCTCTTCAATGGAGACGATACCTGCGTCCAGCATGGGTTTTTTAACTAAACCTAAGCTCATTCTAACAACATAAAAAACAGCGTATCCAAAAACTAAGCCGATAAAGACTTGCCATTGGTAGCGTTTAAAACGCGATTGCATTTCCCCTTTAGAGCTATCCGAAAGCGGCAGATCTGGACGGGTTTTAAAAAAATTAAGCATGATGCTCTCCTAGTACAAATAATGTGATTTGTTTTGTCGAAGGGCAGTATTTAGAAAAGGACTAGTAAGAACAAAACCCTTGTTTTGGGATAAAAGTGACTCAAATGAAGGGTGTGCTAGAGTCAAAATAGGGACATTTGCAAAAGGAGTGTGATCGGTTCACTGATAAAATAGGTTTTGATTGAGTAGTCTTGCGTCAATTATGACTCAACGGCTATTTGGCTGTTTTTTAGTCAAGTGGCAGAGTTTTGATTGAACGCACATTTTTCGTGGTTATTAGCAAAAGGCGTTTCAGCTTATGAGAGTTCGGTGGCGTTATTTAACATGCTTTATGATGATTATTGGCCAAGGTATAGGGGCTAATTACGCTGGTGCTAACAGTAATGAGTTGGTGATTTTAACCACCTTCTCAAGAGAGCCGTTATTGCCATTAATCAACGAATTTTCAGCGCAACATAAGAATGTGGATATCCAAATTGTCCATCGTCGTACTCAATCAAGCATTCAATTAATTAATAAAAGTTACAATAAAAACATAGATTTAGTATTGAGCTCATCGCCCTTTCTCATGCAGCATCTGACGGATAGCAGTAAGCTCGCCCATTTTGATAATCAAGCGCAAACACCCGCTTGGCTAGCGCCGTATATTTTACCGCCTAATGATCAAGTGGTGACGATAGGTTATTCCGGAGCGGGATTAATTTGGAATACTGACTATTTAGCCACCCATCAATTACCGGCGCCGAGCGCCTTTACTGATTTGGCAGACTTTCGCTATTTTGGCCACATTACTATGAGTACACCTAGTCGATCAGGCACCACGCAATTAATGATCGAAAGCATTTTGGCGAAATATGGATGGCAACAAGGTTGGCGTATTTTGCTTAATGTAGGTGCCAATTTAGCCACCATTTCATCGCGTAGCTTTAGCGTCAGTGACTACGTGGCTAAAGGGCAATTTGGCATCGGTCCAACCATTGACAGCTATGCTATGACCCTAGAAAAAAACTTGGACTTTATTCGTTTCAAATACGATGACGCCTTTACTTTGATGCCAACCTATATTGCGCAAATTCAGCGTGCTCCGCAGGATCAATACACCCAAGCGTTTATTGAGTTTTTACTGTCAAAATCAGTGCAAGCTAATATGGATAATAGCGCGTTTGCTAAGCATGCTGTTAATGAACGCTCTGTGTTCAATGAGCGGCATACGCAGCTCACGATGAAGGTGATCTCGGAAAGGGAAACCTGGGTCAATCTACTGTTTGAACTTGCTATTACTAAGCGGCTACCACAGCTAAAGGATACCTGGTTGGCGATTAACCATGCACGGACTAAATTTGCCGATAAGCCTGCGATGCTGGCCAAATTAAATGAGATTGAAGCTAAGGTGTTCAGCATTCCTGTAAGTGAAGTAGATTTAGCCATCCTTAAGCAAACTTTTCCCAGAACGACTTCGGGGCAAAACGAAAGTCAGCAAGCCGCGCAAACTATGGCCATTACAGAGGCTTCTCACCACTGGAAAAAAGCACTTGCGCAGATTTTGCTGCAAGCTGGCGACGAGCTCAAGCAACTCAATCAAGTGGCGACGCCATGACCATGCCTAAACATCAAACCATTGGTGCCCGTTTAGGGATTGCCTTTGCCCTAAGCACTCTACTATTGCTGGTAGTAAGTTTAGTGGCGTGGACGACTTGGAGTCGTTTAGAAGGACAAGTGGGGGTGTTACTGGGTAAAAGTGTGCCCAAATACAATGCCAGTTATTTATTAGAGAGTCGTAGTGCTGAGATCCGTCGTCACATTGATTCGATATCGCATGCAGAAAATAAAGTCGCTTTAGAGCAATATGTGATGCGGTTAGATCAAGATCTAACGGCTATCAATCAAGTACTTGATGACTTAGAAGTGAATACCGAACAGCAAAAGCTAAAATCCGGTTATGCGCAGCTGCATGCCATGAGTGAACGGTTTAGCTTATTAGTATCGCAGGGGATAGACCAAAGGCGTGAGGTGGCATTATTACAAGAGCAAGTGCAATGGGTACATCAAGATATTAGTTCTGAGTTAGTGCCCTTACGACAAGAGATCCAATGGCAATTAGAGCGTGAAATCTCGCGAGATAAAACCGTCGCGTTGGTCGCAGAATTACGTTCGTTACAATCTATATTGGACAGTGAGGCGCAAATATTCAGCTTTTTTAGTGAGCTACTATCAGTTAATAATCATAGTCAGGTTGATAATGGACTTAAGATCCTGCAGTTTCGTCTGGATGAACTCTACACTTTAAGTGTGCCGCTCTTTAGCCAACCGGCATCTATTGCTTATCAGCAGTTATTAAGTGAACTTGTCGATGTATTAAAGCTAGAGGGGCCTTTGCATCGTCATTTAACCAATATGGTGGCCTTAAATAGTCAATTAACCACCACGGAGCAGGAGATTAAAGGGCAAGTGGCGCAACTGCATCACGGTATCGCTTCGCTGGTGGATAATGCGGACGAGGTCTTTGTGCAGATTAAACTACAAACCACTGAATTGGTGTCCTATGGCAATCGCATTTTGCTGGCTTGTTTTAGTTTGTCGATAGTCATTAGTTTGTTTATCACCTACTACTTTATTCATCGTCGCATTATTGGTCGTTTGAATAATTTAAGCCGCAGTTTAGACGCCATAATTAAGAATGACCTATCCCATCCGATTGTGGTGGATGGTAAAGATGAAATCGGCCAGATCAGTGAAAAGCTGATCCAATATGGTGAGAAAACGGCCGAAATGGAACGAACTAACGCGCTAAGCTTGATTAATAATACCCAAGCGAGTCTGATTACCTGCGATCTTAACGGCATCATTGAATCCGCCAATGCTAACGCACACGAGAGTTTGAATATTGTTCAAGACAGTCGTCATCATGCTTTTTGGCAGTGTTTTTCTGCGTCGGTGCAACCACAAGTGAAACGTTTATTTTTACCAGACTCTGTTTTGTTGACTACAGGGGCAGATATGATCACGCTTTGTTTAGGAGACTTTGATAATCCCTATTATATTCGCTTGTATTTGAGACAATATACCCAAGGTTTACAGGATAAGCTGATCATCACGATTACCGACGTGACCGAGCAAGAAATAGCGCAGCGCATTTTAGAGCAGCGAGTTAAAGAGAAAACACAATCATTACGCGAAAAAAATCAGCAGCTGGTGGCGGAAATAGAAGAGCGAGAGCGCACCGAGGCACACCTAAAAGCCACACAAAACGAGTTATTGCAAGCCGCTAAGATGGCCGTGGTTGGTCAAACCATGACCAGCTTGGCTCATGAACTAAATCAACCTCTGAATGCCATGTCGGCCTATTTATACAGTGCTAAGTTGGCCGCAGAGCATAAACAAGTCGATCAAGTTATACCTAGTTTGCAACAAGTTGAAAACTTAGCTGAGCGGATGGGGAAAATGGTCAATGGGCTACGCAATTTTGCTCGCAAAACCAACCAAGATGAGCCGTTAGCTTCGGTGAGCCTAGCCAGCGTGTTAGAGCAAGTATTGCTATTAACTCAGGTGCAAGCCAAACGTTTACAAGTGCGCCTTACAAATCATATTCAGGTGCCACTGAATGTCATTGCTGACAACCTTGGTTTGGAGCAGGTACTCATTAATCTTATTGTCAATGCTTGTGAAGCGGTATCAGGAACAGCGGACAAGCAAGTGCAGGTGATCTATTTAGGCTCTGATCCAACTTGTCATCGCATTGCGATTTGCGATTCAGGCATTGGCTTTGACCATGAAGTAGTGACACAGCTATTTATTCCCTTTACCACGACAAAAGCGGTTGGATTAGGTCTGGGCTTAAGTATTTGTAAATCATTAATTGAAAAAATGCATGGTCAAATTTATCTTGGCTCCACGTTAGCTGGGGGCGCGATGGTCATTTTGGAGTTGCCTTATGAATAATTCATTTTCAGTGCTTTTGGTTGACGATGATCAGGATGTGTTGGAAGCGTATGCTCATTTAATGTCGATTATCAGCCTCACGACAAAAATGGCCAACGACCCAACGAGAGCCTTACTCTGGTTACAACCTGATTGGATTGGCGTGGTGTTGCTTGATATGTATATGCCGCAAATGAATGGCATGGATTTGCTGAAACAAATAAAAGAGCTCGATGACAACATTCCAGTGATAGTGATCACCGGTCATGGCGACATTCCAATGGCGGTTGAAGCAGTTAAGCTGGGCGCGGTAGATTTTTTGGAAAAGCCCATCGATCCTCCTGAATTACTCCGCTTAGTGAAAAAGCATCTTGAATTGCGCCGTCACTATATTGAACATAAAACATCAGTGGTGCGCTCAATCAAACATGAGTTGATTGGTAAATCGGCACATATGGAGCAGATCCGACAGCATGTTGCCCAATACGCGATGCTGAATAGCCATGTGGTTATAAGTGGTGAATCGGGGGTAGGTCGTCACACCATCGCCTATTTAATTCATCATGTCAGTCAAGGTGGTAAAAATAGCCCCTTTATTGAGTTAAGAGCAACGCCTGACTGCACCTTAGAGGAAATAGATCAAAAAATAGCGCAAGCCCGCGGCGGTGTACTGTTAATTGAAGCGATAGAGCAATTACCTGAAACAATGCAGCGGCATTTAGCGCAGCAGTTACTGCATTTGGAACGTTTGAATCAATCAAAACCACGTGTCGTGACTATTTTTAATTGTCAGCCAGAAGCGTTAATCCAAGCTAATCAATTACAACCTGAGTTGTATTATTTATTAAATCAAGGCGTGATTGATGTTCCACCATTACAGCAACGGCCAGATGATATTGCGGTGTTGTTTCATTATTTTTTAAAACAAAGCTGCAAAAAATTAGGCAAAAGTTTGCCGCAAGTAGAGAAAAGTTACTTAGCGTTACTGCGTGCTCATGATTGGCCGGGTAATGTACGCGAGTTGCGTAATATTGCGGAGCTGTATGCTATCGGTATCGTCAAATTAATCAATAAGGAAAGGTTATATAACCAAGCAGAAATTCAGTCACCTCTTGATGAATTAGTGGATGACTATGAGAAACAAGTGATCGAAGATGCGTTATTTTTGCATGCAGGGCGTGTCGCGGATGCTGCCAGTTATTTGCAGATCCCAAGAAAAAAACTTTACCTCAGGATGAAGAAGCATGGTATTGAGAAAGATTCGTATAAAACCCGAACCTAATGTTGCCATAAACTCATAGATGGCACTCGTTCAGGCAAGCAAGAGCACACTTTAAGTTAAGCCGCGCATGAGCCTTGCCCTTGTCAACTTACGCATGCTAAAAGAAGCGTCAACCAGTTTAAACCGACTAGACTAAACAATAACAGTTTGTAGGTGAATAAACTAATGAACAAGTACTTAGCATCATTTTTACTGCTGGTAAGCCTGCCTATTTACAGTAGGGTGATGGTTGAGGTTGGCTTACCTGACACTCAACAACCGCCATTTTTCATTGATGCTTCTCAAGGGCTAGCGTTAGATATCACTCATGCGCTTAATGACATTCAGCAAGATTATTTGTTTGTGAGTAAGCTTTACCCAATAAAAAGACTGCACAGTAAAGTACAAGGAAAAAGCCTGCATATCGTCGCTCTTCAAGATGAGATTTGGTTCCCAGGCTTGTCTTTACGATCAAGTGCCTGTGTGCTGTATGAATCTAAAGAGCGTTTTATTGCCTTAAAAACTAAAGCCAAAGATCAAACCTACTTTGATAGCATTACAACTAAAAAAATCCTAGCAGTGGCGGGATTCCACTACAATTTTGCCAATAACATTAATGATGAGGAGTGGCTAAAAGGGCAGTTTGATATCGCCTTTTCAAGCAACCAGTATGTTGTAATACAAGGTATTTTAAGAGGAAGAGGGGATATTGGCATCACCTCTAGCGCAAGTTTAGCCTATTTAGCTGTGACCAATCCTCAGGCCTATAACAAGCTGCTTATTTCAGAGCGAGTAGATCGCCATAACCAGAGACGTTACCTGTTATTTCAAAACTCACCAATTGATAGTGACAAACTTGACCAACTATTAGCCAAGTTATATCGGTCTGGTGTACTGGCAACATTATTCAGTAAATATGGCCTTCCTACCCCTAATTGTGCATTAGATGCGCCCAGAGCTTCCTCTGATTACGTTGGTAACCCATCAAAGCAAGGTACATAGCCTGTATTTTTAAGCCAACTTGCACTGTTAGATACAAATATTTTCGCGGTTGGCGAAATGGGAACCGGACTATCCAAGCTGCCAGCGGGTACAACCACGCAATTTATGTTTTTTATATATGTGGGTAATGCAGATCCACAATTTTGACAAAAGCTTTTTCTATGTAATGAGTTAGGATATTGATAGATCTTGACATTAGACTCTCCCTGCAACCAAGTTAACGAGCTGTCGGTTGCAAACAAATTAGCGGCATGTGCAGAGCCCGTACCTTTTTGACATCGAGTGCAATGACATAAGAAAAATGACTGAAAGTCACCTGAAAGCGTATATTTAGTGCTACCGCAAAGACATGAACCAAAATGTTGATTATTCATCAAACCCCCTTATTGTTGGTATATAACGCAACTCGAATGATGGATAAGCTAATAGTCTATACCCAATCAACTTGAAGGTGCATGTTTCAGAGCTCCGCCGTATTTTCAATACTAGGACGCTAATGCAGGAATGTAGACACCTTCAAATGAGCGTAACAGCGTAGTGGAAAAGGGCGAAGCCCTCAAAGTGCAGTTACATGCGTTTATGCTACGTGATTTTTGATAAGGGCAAGGTATTACCTGCAATTAATTCAATGTCTTGCCAAAGTGCGTGTAAAATCTTGCTGAAATCAAGCATCTCTAGGTTGCTTAGGTATAGAGCATCAACTCTACCTACAATTTACTTGGGGTAATACTGGCGATTGAGCGAAATTCTCTTGTCATATGAGCTTGATCACTAAAGCCAAATTGCTGCGAAACATCAACTAACGTGACTGCTTTATGTTCACGCAAATAGTTAATGGTTTTTTGGACTCGTAAAATGCGCTGGTACTGTTTCGGTGATATTTCCAGCCAACGTTTAAACAGGCGCTCAATTTGTCTTTGGCTCAAGGAGACCTGACTATCTAAGTCTGCTAATGTTGCATCAAGAGCAATATGTTTTAAAGCGAGTTGCAATGATTCAGGAATGACTTGCTTAAGCGTCATGTGCTCTCTCGCCCAGCAGCAAAGAGTGTCGATTCGGCTTTGGTTATTATTTATAAGCTGTAAGTGTGAATAAAGCGCTTTAAGGTCGTCAAAATAGTCAATATTCGCAGTTAGTGGTGTTGGATGATCGAAATGCTGACCTAAGACGCCATAGCCAATGGCAGGATGAAAACGTAAACCTGCCAGTTGTGTGCCGGGGAAAAGACTAATTTGCTCGGAGACCTTGCTGACAGGTTGAAAAATAACGCCTGGTGGCAGCAATTTGCTTCCTATCTTGATGTCTCCGCCAAGGTGGAAAAGTATGCCACTGCTGGCATCGGTATACAGAGACTTTGTTATTGGTTCAGATTGCAACTCAGAGACAGAGGCTGACCATATGCCTTGTAATAATGCGGATAGCTGTCCCGTGGGGTGAGACAGCTCAAAAT
>NZ_JAIBHJ010000045.1 GCF_021278025.1 Motilimonas sp. E26 | reverse complement strand
GTACGCGTGTCTCAAGGTTGGGCCGGCACCCAATACGGCATGATGGCCATCCCACGTATTGGCCACGAAGTGATTGTTAGCTTTTTAGAAGGCGATCCCGACCAACCGATCATCACAGGTCGCACTTATCATGCCACCAACAAACCGCCTTATGCCCTGCCCGAGCATAAAACCCGCACCGTTATTCGCACCGAAACCCACAAAGGCGACGGTTACAACGAGCTGCGTTTTGAAGACGAAATGGGCCAAGAAGAAATTTACATCCACGCCCAAAAAGACTTCAACAGCTTGATTGAAAACGACCAAGCCGAGCAAATCAAACGCGACCAACACAGCGAAGTCGACCGCGACAGCTTTAAACTGATTAAAGGCAATCAACACAGTACCGTCGATGGCGAAAGCCGCCTACACAGCAAAGGCGATCAAAGCCAAATAACCGATACCAAGCTACACCACAAAATCGGCAACGCCCAACTGGTTAAAGCAGGCAGTGAAATACACCACAAATCCGGCGTAAAAATGGTCATCGAAGCCGGCGCCGAAATCACCCTAAAAGCCGGTGGCAGCTTTGTCAAAATAGACGGCGGCGGCGTACACCTAAGCGGCCCCACCATCAATATAAAAGTGGGCCCAAGTGCCGGCTCAGGCAGTGGTTACGGTGGCCAAATGCCCGCCATGCCAAAAGGGATAGAGCAAGCAGTGGGGTTGGCTATCGACCCAGTCGCTTGGCGTCCAGCCATGTTAAATATGGTCGAAGCAGACTTGCCTTTAATGGAAGTATGTCAGCGTCAAACCGATGGTTCATGCCCATTAACAGACTGCCCATGTCGGAAATAGCGCCATGAATTTACAACAAAAATTACAGAATCTCGAAGAAGAAGAAAAATTCAGCTCTTACTTGATCATGGATCAAGCCAAATCTAACTCATTGTTGACCCAACTTTATGAGCTTGACCCCAAAGCAGAGATTGAATACTTATATGCCGACACCAGTTTTAATGAGCTGCGTGAGCTTTCACCTATCATCTTAAACTTAGGCTGTGACTCCCCTTTAATCGAACCGTTAAGCCTTCAGTCTGATTGGCAAAAAAGCACCATTATAATTGCTACATCACACACTAGACCCTATCTATTTCAGTTATTGCGTAATCGACTTGTTCTCCAACAAGAGCAAGGTAAACCATTATTTTTCCGTTATTTTTCCTCTGGGGTTTTGCCTTCTATTTTCAACACACTAACTTCATCGCGTTTTTCACAATTCAGTGATGCCATATCTACCTGGCTTGTTTACAGCAATGATAATTGGCAACAGCTAAGTACCGTTTCAAGCAGTCACGTATTACAGGATTTCACAATCACAACCGACGAGGTTGGACGCTTATTAAGTAACATTAATCAAGAGAGACGACATGGACACTAAACCATCTAGTTCAACCCCATCTAAACAAATCAGAATTGCAGATGGCGATACCAGCTCTCATGTAGCGGTGGCTTATGGAACCGATCTGGACACCTTATTGGATTTTCCAGCCATTGAACGTGATATGTTAGTTTACGCAGCAAACACCGAATGCGTCTTAATCGATGCCGAAATACTTAAGCGTCATCCTGGTGCCCCCATTGCAACCATAGATGTAGAAGTATCGCCTGAAAAAACAAAACCCGTCACAGTCGTCCCGTCAGTATGTAACAGACCCGAAATTCAAGATATTATCTATGTGCCTCGTTATAAATCTTGGTATCTGTTAGAACAAGAGCTAAAAACTGAAGTAACAGAAAAAATCTGCCAACTAGAGGTTATTAGCCAACAACTTGCCGAGTTATATTCGCAACCTGAAACAGCGACCGTCGATGAGATCCAAGCAAAGCAAAAAGCCGCATTAAACTTACTAGAGCAGCATAAATTATTAGACCAATTCAAGGGGGGCACATACGCTACGTTTTTATCACGCCCTGACAAAGACAAATACCTAGCCTATCGTATGAAACTCTACTTTATGTCAGATATCATGCATATCTATGGCTATGGGGTGAACACCACCAAAGAAAATTGGGACACCATTAAAAACCTTAAACTCGATGCAGCAGGCACAAAAACCATCATTTCGCCCACGCACATCGCCATCATAGATAAGTATTTCAGCCAAGATAACTACCTACAGTTACATTTTGACTCATCCATATATACCGCATTCAATGATGCAATTGAAAATTTACAACAAGAGATCAAAGCGCTTGAGGCAAAAGCCGTTAGCGAGGCACAAAAAAACTATGATTTGACCTACCACCAACAAAACTTTGTGACTACCGCGCAATATGAACAATTTAAAGTGCTATCCAGAGTGTTGAGGCCATCTTTACGCCAAGAATTGCAATATCTTATCTTTCTGAATCAAAGCCATGTAACCAGCGATACTGGTCCGGCCAATATCAGCCTAAGAAAACAACTCGAAGCGGTACAAAACAAAGAAACAAACCCCAAAAACATATTAAGGAATTCTCTCACGATAGAAGCCCTGCTTTTAGCCAACCAAGCCAGTGCTATCTTGCCAGAACAAGTGTTACCCATTGAAAAAATCTGTGGTCAATTTAATACCTACCCAGAAAGTTGGGCAGAAATAAAAATCATAGAAAGTTGTAATTGGGAAGCGTTGGAACAAATCATCAGCTCGGCTGACGCTAAGGCTAATCCACGGCAATCTACATTGACGAAGGTGGTTCAAGAAAGCGGTGTGCTTGATCTATTCGATCAGCCTTTAGATGTCACCTTGTCAAAAATAAGTGCTTACATTACACAAAAAGCTGAAACACCTAGGGTCATTTTCCAAATTAATAATTGGGGCCTAAATCATTGGTCAGCGTTAATTAAACGTGCCGAAACCTTAGTCAAAAAACGGGCTAACGACTTTAAGGCTATCTTATCAATACCGCCCACAGAGCAGTACTTAGCTGCAGGTCTTGACGCGCTGGCCATCGCCTATAACGAGGTCACCGCCATTCGCCAGCTTGCTCAAACACGAGCTGACAGCAATATCTATAGCGCAGCGGGCGGGAATAACCAGATCCAGTTAGTCGATGGAACCTATCTTGCCAACTACTTGGGCAAACATCCAAAATTATATTGGGACATCTCCAATTTTAAATTTGAAACCCCCGTCGTTTTCACCAAGTTGCAAGGGGGCAACGAATTAATTGAATGTTTCCTAATGTCAAGACGTACCGATGCCAGTTACATTACGTCCGTCGAGTGGGAAAAAATAAAAAAAAGCGCCACCAAACTACAAATTACTCCCCCCATCCAAAATATTGGCAAAGCCACGACTATCGAGCACAACAAGTCTGAAAACCTATTATACCGCTCCAGCATGTCGGAATTTGCCAAGCAATTTAGCAAGGCCTTAGATGAAAATCTAAAATGGGAATTTAAAGGTAAAAAGTCCAATATTGAACCATTCTCCGAGCGCACCGGGGGGATCTACCACAACTGGCTATACACCAATGCCTCTGGCTTAGTCTTATTTAGAACCAGCGCCCAAGCCGAATTTTTCCGCTTTAGCGCTGGCGTATCAGGTAAGAACGCACTCGATAAACTCGTTGATGGGGATATTGGCGAAGCCTTAAAATCATTGGCCAGCTGTAAAGCGAGCCTAACCATGGACATAGCCCAAGGCCAAATTGGCGGCACCTTTTACATTCCGCACCAATACGGTTTTCCTTTGTCGCTCGATTACATTGATAAGCAAGACCAAGAAAAAACCGCCTTGTTGGGCATGGTACGCCTAAGTGCCAGTATGTCTCTCTATGGGTGGGCCGGTGCCAGTGTCGCATTATCGGCAAGCTTAAGCATTCTCAGTGGCGATGGCGGTATGTTAATGCGCGGTTATAACATCAACAAAGAAAATGCTCAATTTACCTTCGACGCCTTTGCCGGGGTTGAAGCTGGGCTTTGCACCTCGGGTTCCCTAATGTGGAAGCCCTATAAAAAAGAAAACAAAGCCAGCGTACTCGTTATGACACCCAGCGAGCAGCAACAGCTACTCAGTGCTGAACAACAAAATGACGCCACCGTGCGCGCAAAGATTGCCAATAAATTACTAAAAAATAGCAAGCCCGCCGTTACCTTAGACAATGGCTTTGTTGAGTTATGTAACTTAAATCAAGCCGTGGCCATCAACTGGGGCCTTGGCTTAAAAGCCTCCTTTGCCCTTGGCATTGTCGATGGCAGATTAGTGGCCGCATTTTCAGCCCGCCTAGTCTGCGGCGTAGGTGCATCAGGTAGCTTAGCGGCCATGATTAACCCTTCAGTACTGCTGGATATCGTCAACGCCTTTTCAACCTTGCTATCCAGCGAAGGCTTCGCCCGCCTAAACGTATTTGCCGAAAATGACCAAGACCAAGGCGCCTATACCTATTTAAACATGGCCTTTACCGCCGCACTAACTAACGGCATCGATGTCAGTAAAGCCTTGTTAATGCGCTGGGATGAATTACTGCAGTTAAACAAGGTGCAGCTTTGTCGTGAAAATGCATTCAGCATTGCGGCTTACATCAGTAAAGCTGAGCTCGCATTAGAAAATGAAATTTGGTTTGAAAACCTACTCCCCGAGGTAAAGGGGCGACTATTTTTTGTCCTATTACAAAGCCAGCGACTCGAAGACAAAAAGAAAATTAAAGTCAGATTACCTGATCTAACCGCAAACTCGCGCTTTAAATTCCCCAAACGCTCGCGCTGGTCCACCCTTACCGACGTGCAGAAAGAAAAAGCAATCCGCGCCGCTGCCAGTGATTATTGGCAACGCTACGCCATTGCCATGTTACTGGATGTATGGACCAACCAAACCAACCATAACCGCGCGGGCGTTCCTATCGAGCGTCAAATTGAGGAGTCGTTCACCCGTTTTGATATCAACGGTGAAAAACCCTTCCCCGGCTTAGCGCCCCTAAACCAGTTGATTCCCATCGGCGTGTGGTTAAAGATCAATAGCTTTTTTAATATTAAACATCCGATTGGCGATCAAGAAGATGATGAGAGCAAAATTTTCAGACTATTTAGGTCAGATAACCAAGGCGAAGATATTGACTATATCCATAAAGCCCTTGAACAAAGAGATAAAGCGGAAACAAAACTGAACAGCGCCAAAGATACATTCGTCCCCTTTTTTATGAAGCGCTTTAAAAAGGGCGCCTTTACCCAGACCCTGTTGTATCAATGTGCCGAAATGGTCGACAAAACCATCACCGATCAGTTTAGTAACAGTAACAGCGCGAAAGACTTATTGATCGATCAGATCAACCTCGCCTTTGAGGATAAAACGGCCAAACAAAAAACCTATTATTACTACTACCTTGCCGAGCGCAACATCAGCGCCGAACAAGCCATGGTAGAATGGCTGGCCGTGGTGCGCCATTTAGATCTTAGCCTAGATGACCTAACACAATCCACCATGGTTCCCTTGCAACCATTAACCCACTCAACCCCTTTAATGGCACCGGCTTAATGAAAAAATTAAACCAATACAAAAAAAAACACCTTGCCCTTGGTGCGGCCTTTATCGGCCTGTGTATATGGGCACTGAGCAAAGACGGCTCGCAGCCGCCACCAGACCCGCTGGCGCCATACGCCGATGAAATTGCGCTGTATGATTCGCTAAAACCCGTACCGCAATCGCAGGTAATATTACCACCGCCCGTTATCGACAGCCAAAACGAACATAACGGCACCTTAGACATCACTAACGTTAATGGTCATCACTTTAATTATTACATTGGTGAGCCTTATCGTTCAGACGTTGTTAGGTCGGTACAAGACATTGATAACTTCACCCTTAAAGCAGTGCATGCTAGCTACGGCCATTGGGGACGAGGCGGCGTTTCCCTCGAACAAGCCGTCACCATTCAATATAAAATCGCCGCCAAGGGTTATCCCCATTTTTCCCTTAATGGCCTGCAGTTTTGTCACCTGCCACGCTATTACGAAGCCTGTCGAAGCTATCCTACTTGGCAGGTAAGACGTCAAGCCTATATCAATTGGGCCAAAGCCACCGGCGACCCCGAGGCCTATTTTCTCCAAGGTGTGCGTTTTTGGGATGATTTGAACTTAAACTCACCACTAGCAGAACAGTTCAACACTCGTAACGAATCAAATGTTTATGGCACCATTACGGGCATGGTGTATAACTTTATTCATACCCTGTCACCGCAGCAACTGCAGCAAATTCCCGACACACTAGAAGCCATTGCACTATTAGAGGAAGGCGCTAACGGCGCCTGTTTTACCTGCGTACCGCTGGTTGCCAGCTACTACCGTGCTCGGCAAGATTACATGGCGGCCCATCCGGAGCATCAGGTTGATATTGATGGGCGCACCCTTGCCGAGCTAACCCAATTAGCCAGCACTTGGTTTCAGCGCGCCTTTGATAATGGCATCAACTGTGAGCGCGGCGCAAATAACTATTTTCGTCGCGGTTACACCATTCCCTTTTTACCTCAGCCCACTACAGCACAAACCAAACAAATGGTTAAGAACTGCATAAAACAAGGAGATCAGCATGGGTTGATGCAAGCAACTCAATCTCTGGTGGTCCAATATACTTTAAACAATGAGATAAAGACTCCAGATGATACAGGCTTCATTGGTTGGTATCTCGAAGAAAAAGACCCGCTATTTAGTGTCGCTGCCGATTCATTAAATGGCACACTGGGCAGTCGTGATGAAGAGGCTTCTCTTGGCGTTAGGTTACGCACCTCGGGCTATAGTCGCGAAGAAGCCCCGCAATACTACGACCAAGTCCGTGCTCAAACGGCAGAGCTGGCCAAACTGTTACCTTCTTGGGGCCTGCGCAATTATGAAGTGAACTACTTTATTCCCAACAGCTTAATCATGCCCCACCATCTGGGCTTGGAGTTTGATGAGCAAGGTAACTATAAAGAAGTGCCAGCGCGCATTCACCGTTAACAGCAAAAACGAAAGGTATGGGGCGAATCGGTGAAATTGTTTAAGCAAACAAGCGAATACAGCAGCGAATGAAAAAATACAATAAAAAACACCTTGCCCTTGGCGCTGCCTTTATCGGCCTGTGTATATGGGCGCTGAGCAAAGACGGCTCAAAGCCGCCGCCAGACCCGTTAGCCCCATACGCTGAAGATATAGCGCTGTATGATTCGCTAAAACCTGTGCCGCAATCGCAGGTAATATTGCCGCCCCCCGTTATCGATAGCCAAAACGAGCATAACGGCACCTTAGACACCACTAACGTTAACGGTCATCACTTTAATTATTACATTGGTGAGCCTTATCGTTCAGACGTTGTTAGGTCGGTACAAGACATTGATAACTTCACCCTTAAAGCAGTGCATGCTAGCTACGGCCATTGGGGACGAGGCGGCGTTTCCCTCGAACAAGCCGTCACCATTCAATATAAAATCGCCGCCAAGGGTTATCCCCATTTTTCCCTTAATGGCCTGCAGTTTTGTCACCTGCCACGCTATTACGAAGCCTGTCGAAGCTATCCTACTTGGCAGGTAAGACGTCAAGCCTATATCAATTGGGCCAAGGCCACCGGCGACCCCGAGGCCTATTTTCTCCAAGGTGTGCGTTTTTGGGATGATTTGAACTTAAACTCACCACTAGCAGAGCAGTTCAACACTCGTAACGAATCAAATGTTTATGGCACCATTACGGGCATGGTGTATAACTTTATTCATACCTTGTCACCGCAGCAACTGCAGCAAATCCCCGATATCATGGAGGCTTTTGCATTATTTGAAGAAGGCGCTCATGGCACATGCTTTACCTGCGTGCCTATGATAGCCACCTACTACCGAGCACGGCAAGATTACATGGCGGCCCATCCGGAGAATCAGGTTGATATTGACGGGCGCACCCTTGCCGAGCTAACCCAATTAGCCAGCACTTGGTTTCAACGAGCCTTTGATAATGGCATTAACTGTGAGCGCGGTGCTAATAGGTACTTTCGGCGCGGTTACACCATCCCTTTTTTACCAAAGCCCACCACAGCGCAAACCAAGCAAATGGTTAAGAACTGCATAAAACAGGGGGATAAGTACGCACTGATGAATGCCACTCAATCACTCATAGTCCAACACAACCTCAATCATGAGGTAATAACGGCAGAAGATACAGACTTCAGTGGTTGGTACCTTGAAGAAAAAGACCCATTACTTAGCGTGGCAGCCGACTCACTCAATGGCCGAGTAGGCTCCAGTCCTGAAGAAGAATCCTTGTTTCTTCGCTTACTTGTAGCGGGCTACAGCCGCGAAGAAGCCCCGCAATACTACGACCAAGTCCGTGCACAAACTGCAGAGCTGGCCAAACTGTTACCTTCTTGGGGCCTGCGCAATTATGAAGTGAACTACTTTATTCCCAACAGCTTAATCATGCCCCACCATCTGGGCTTGGAGTTTGATGAGCAAGGTAACTATAAAGAAGTGCCAGCGCGCATTCATCGTTAACAGCAAAAACGAAAGGTATGGGGCGAATCGGTGAATTGTTTAAGCGAACACAATTGAAATATTGAAATATAGAGCAGTCATTTAAATAACCAAGCTATTTGATGACAAAAGCCAACGCAAAAGACGAGAACTTACTGACAAGGTTCGCTGCTTATTTATCAATGGATGGAAGGTTTGGCTAAAATGCTATTAGAAATCCGTAGCTCTGACTGGATGTGTAATTTTTAGGTATAGTCAATCTTGCTTGTAGCCTAAAAGGCGATAAACAATACCATTACGACCCCCTCGCCCGCTTGTCTCATGTGCGCGGCAATATCGACGAGCATTTTCAGTATGGCCCCGCTGGTCACCTATTGTCACAAACCTTGGGCAAAAGCAGTGGTGCTGCCCCAGCTAGCGCACAAGTTAAACATAACCGCTTAACCTTTCAAGGCGACTGCCATTTTGAATACGATGAGTTTGGTAACCTAGTCAAAGAAAAACGCGGTAAAGGCCAACAGCTTGTCACCCACTATCATTACGACTGTCAGCATCGCTTAATTAAAGCCGAGATGGCCAATGGCACCACGGCCCATTATCAATACGATGCCTTTGGGCAGCGCGTTAAAAATCGGTCACAGACCAAACACAACAAACCACCGCCGAGTTTATTCGGCAAGCCGACCGTTTAATTGCCGAAACCGATAATCAACAGCATTACCAAAGCTACCTTTACGAGCCCGGCAGCTTTAAGCCATTGGCGCTAATTAAAGGCGAAGCCAATGTCAGTGATAGCCAAGTGCAGGTTTACTATTACCAACTTGACCACTACCCACCCAGAGGGGCACGCCACAAGAAATCACCGACCAACAGGGCAACACCGTTTGGAGCGTCCACTACCGCGCCTACGGTAACGTACTGAAACAAGAAATCGAGCAAGTGCACAGCCCACTTAGATTTCAAGGGCAATATTATGATGCAGAAACCGGCCTGCACTACAACCGCCACCGTTACTACAACCCCAACACCGCCGCGTTTTTAACCCTAGACCCAATTGGCTTAGCCGGCGGCTTAAACAACTACCAATATGTACCGAATCCAACTGGATGGATAGATCCGTTGGGGTTGGCGGTGAGAAAGGGGGATGGGGATTGTTGTGGAAGTAGTAAAAATGCTATTGAAAGATTAAATAATGAGGGGCATGCACCAATTAGGCATGGAGGTCCAAATAGAGTCACAGATCAGCAACTTATTGATAGGGCAGTGAATGGAATTGATCCTGCCTCAGGAACCACTAAAGACGCATTCAATAAACACGCTGACGGAACACCTAAAGACCATAGAGTAGGTAAAAATGCCACTGCATTTACTAGTGACGATGCTCTTGTACAAGCCGACAAAGCCGCAAGAGAATCACAACAATTTAAACTTAATGTTTTAGAAGCGAGAGAACAAGGTGCTATATTTGTTAAGCCAGTGGTCTTAGAGCTTAAATCTATATTCGGAGATGACTATAAGGCAAAGGTTAGAGGAGTTACACGAACAGGCCCGAAAAAGAGTCCGACAGGACATGAGGTCATCGACTTTACTGATGGTGCGGTAAAAAGTATCTACAGGCTAGATGATGAAGGCAACCCTATGTTGCACACTCAATATCCTGAACCCAAATAGAGAAAAATTATGTACGAGATTGAAAATCCACTAAAAGACGTTCTTCGTTACTATTGTCATGTAGAAACATATGACCCAGTTATTCTTAGAGAAGTAATGGATAAAGAAAATGGTCCATTTGACAAAGATATATGTAATGGCCAATTAGAGCATGCAATTGAGTTCAAAAAAATTACACCAAATCTTTACGAACAGCTTACGGATGAAGACTTTGACTCGCAAGAAGAGGTTCAAGATCGTCTCATAGAGATATGGCAAGATATAAATGGCCAACATTTCTATGATAAGAAAGTTAAGAGTGATTAACTTCTTCAGAAATTAAAGGACAGCCATCCAAACAAACGATCCAGTATTATGACTACGACCCCCTTGGTCGCGTTAAACGCTGGCAATTGCCTGATGGCCAGCAGGATTTCAACAGGGCCAATTGGCTGGCATTAACCTTAACGGTGAAGTGCTCACCCAACACCTGTTTCAACATGGCCAAGAAATCCAGCGTAGCCAAGGTGGCCTGACCAGTGAATACCAATACGACGAACAAGGCCGCTTAACCCAACATGCTCAGTTGCAACAACATCTACAGCATAAGTTCCATCAAGGCACTCGAGCCCGCATCAAACAGCAGCGCCAGTATCAATATGATGCCGCCGGTAACCTTACCCAGCTAAACGACAGCTTAAAAGGCGACAGGCAATACCATTACGACCCCCTTGCCCGCTTATCCCATGTGCGCGGCAACATCGATGAGCATTTTCAGCACGACCCCGCTGGTCACTTATTGTCGCAAACCTTAGGCAAAAGCAGTGGTGCTGCCCCAGCTAGCGCACAAGTTAAACATAACCGTTTGGCCTTTCAAGGCGACTGCCATTTTGAATACGATGAGTTTGGTAACCTAGAAAAAGAAAAACGCGGTAAAGGCCAACAGCTTGTCACCCACTATCATTACGACTGTCAGCATCGCTTAATTAAAGCCGAGATGGCCAATGGCACCACGGCCCATTATCAATACGATGCCTTTGGGCGGCGCGTTAAAAAATCGGTCACAGACCAAACGCAACAAACCACCGCCACCGAGTTTATTTGGCAAGCCGACCGCTTAATTGCCGAAACCGATAATCAACAGCATTACCAAAGCGACCTCTACGAGCCCGGCAGCTTTAAGCCATTGGCGCTAATAAAAGGCGAAGCCAATGTCAGTGCAGACCCAGTACAAGTTTACTATTACCAACTTGACCACTACCCAGCCAGAGGGGCACGCCACAAGAAATCACCGACCAACAAGGCAACACTGTTTGGAGCGTCCACTATCGCGCCTACGGTAATGTACTGAAACATGAAATCGAACAAGTGCACAGCCCACTTAGATTTCAAGGACAATATTATGATGCAGAAACCGGCCTGCACTACAACCGCCACCGTTACTACAACCCCAACACCGCCGCGTTTTTAACCCTCGACCCGATAGGACTTGCAGGTGGCTTAAACAACTACCAATATGTACCAAATCCAACTGGATGGGTAGATCCGTTGGGGTTGGCGGTGAGAAAAGGGGATGGGGATTGTTGCTCAGGTAGTGATGTAACTTTAGGCGAAAGGCCTACAAGAGGTACAGGTAAAGAGTACGATAAAGATAATGGGCAAGGCTTATATGTACTCAGAGATCCATTCACGGATGAGATAAAATATGTTGGTAGAGGAGACGCTCCAACTAGGGGCGCAGCGCATAAATCATCCCCTGATAAAAGTCATCTCGACCAAGAAATCATATATAACAACAACCTAACGAAAGCGGAAGCAAAATTTCTTGAAAATAGCATAATGAATGCCCCTGTACTAGGAGGCCCATTATCTACTAACCAAAACACAAACCTTTTAAATAAAAATCGTTCATATTCTCCAGACAACCCTAATGCAGTAAAGTATGATGTTGCGGGTATAGATGCTGAGTATGCAAAAAAAATTCTTCTCGAAACGAAAATCAAATTAGGGTTACAGCAATGAGTAGAGCAAAAATTGGTGATATAATACGAATAAACGTCAGTAAAGGCTTTAAACTTGCAAAGATAGTATGGATTTCAACCAGCCTCAAAGATGTCTTTGCTTTTACACTCCTTAATTCAGATGAAGTAAACTGCAACGCTCCTTACAATGAAATCGAACTACCAAAGCGAACGGTTAGAGTCATATATGCCGATATTAAAAATGTTAATAATGGTATCTGGCCTGTTGTGGGCTATTGCGACTTTACTGAAAAAGATCAACAATTGATACATCACATGATAGGTGGAACCCCTTATATTGGAGACACGCCTTGCACAGATACAGCTGTCCCACTTAGTGCATTCCATACTGTCAGAGTCTCTGGTGATAAAGCTGTTGAAAACTTGATAGATTACTTCATTTCAAATCAACTAATCACGAGATAAAGTTAGGCCAAAAAAATAAACTCATTAGTTTTAATTTGGCAACAAGTTCAATGCCCCTAGATCGGCTAGGGGTTAGTTAAGTATGCGGTATTACGTTGGGTAGATTTAAGCGTCATGCCCAAACATTAAACGAGAATAGGACGTGACCATGGGTGCATGGGGAATCGGAAATTTTGATAATGACTCTGCAGGTGACTGGACTTATGAACTTGGAGAAAGTTCAGATTTGACAGTGATTGAAAATGCTATTAATGCCGTCTTTGAAGATGACTACATTGATTCGGATATCGGGTGTGAAGCATTAGCTGCAATTGATACATTAGCCAGAGTTAAAGGGAATTTCGGTAAAAAAGATAGCTATACCGAGAATGTTGATGAGTGGGTATCGAAATATAACTTCGAGCCACCTAAAGAATTAATCGAAAATGCCGTCAAAGCAGCAAAAGCAATCTTGGGTGATCAATCTGAGCTTTCAGATATATGGAGAGCGACTGAATACTTCGATGCATGGAGGATAGAAGTCGAATCTGTCATCGAAAGAGTCGGCGCATAAATAAGGCTGCAAGCAGCTTAACCTATACTGAAAAAAATACCTATCAATATGACAAAAATACCGGACAGCCACCTAAAACCATCAAAGCTGGGCCAGCCAGCATTATGACTACGACCCCCTTGGTCGCGTTAAACGCTGGCAATTACCGGATGGCCAGCAACAACACCTATTTCGTCATGGTCAAGAAATCAAACGTAGCCAGTGACATGGTAATAAGGCGTTGATTCAGGGCAAATCAGCTGCTTGCGAGATAAAGGCATAGCCACATCCTGCTCATTAAGTGGTTTATTAACAGTGATGGGTATCCCCATAACTCCCTTGTACTAGGCGTTAAAGATGGCGCCCAGAATCAATAAGGAATATAGATATGCCAAACAATAGAAATAAGGAAATAAGTGACGCCAAAGATATTTTATATCTTTCTGGCTGGACAAAAAAAAGAAAATTCACACTCCCAGAACATCTAAAAGGTGATGATATACCGAGTAAAGTTAAGGATATTGCAGAAAATATAGGAGAGCTGACAATAAAAACCCAAGACCAAAAATATGATAGAAGATTTCATGTTCATTCGAAATACTTGATTGACTTCGAAGAAAATATTGCTGAGCATCTCGAAGATACAGGATTAACGCTGAAGCTTTATCCGATTGGGCATATGAGTGAATACCCAGGAACAATAGTAATAGATAAGAATGGCCGCTTCTATCACGCTGGAGATGAACTTAGCTATTTAGGTGAGAACCTAGAAGAGTTTATTGACGCAACTTGTTTTACGGACAAACGTTGCTGGTTAATAATAGGTGAAAATTGCACCACATATTTTGCGTACCAACATCGAAACACTGGATATATATTTGATCAAGATAATGGATGGCAAGGCAATCCCAATTTCCTATCATGGTCATTTATGGAACAAAACTTGATCCCTAAATGGCAAGGCGGCGAAAGTTAGAGCTTGTAAATAACTTTCGTAGAAATACCGGTGACAAATGAAGGCCCACCCAAATAATCGCGCCAGTATTATGACTTCGGCCCCCTTGGTCGCGTTAAACGCTGGCAATTACCGGATGGCCAGCAGGTTGACTATGAATTTCAACAAGGCCAACTGG